>NZ_SWCI01000029.1 GCF_005116715.1 Ferrimonas sediminicola
TCCCTGGTGAATCCCTCGGCTCGGCGGCCTGCCTCGCGTTTCTCGTGCTGCGAAGCTTCGCTTCGGTCGCTCGAAACCCACTCCGCCAACAAATCGAAAAAGCCCGTAGCTAACGCTATGGGCTTTTTTCGTTTCTGCTCCACAGAGCTTCCAGATAGCTCATAAAGGACGTCTCACAGGCACCATCGTCACCCCGGCGAAGGCCGGGGCCCAGTGGCTTTGTGCTCATGCTTGAAAAAGACCCTGGGTACCGGCGTGCGCCGGCATGACGGTGCCAGGGGAAGCCGTCTTGTCATGAACTGGCACTGAGCGTGCTGGTTGTCCTGACAAAAGGCTTCAAGGCATGAGCGTGGTGAGGGGGGCTGAGCAGGTTGGCGCAGTCACCGATCTAGCCTGAAATTCCCATTGCGAACCTGCAGATCCCGCGGTGAGATGCTACGAAGCGCTCCCTTACCCACAGGCACCATCGTCACCCCAGCGAATTCCGGGGCCCAGTGGCTTTGTGATCATGCTTGGAAAAGACATATATGGACGCCCCTGCAGTTGCAAGACATTGATGAGATCGGTTTGCGGACGTATATCCGGCGTCTGTTTTACCTTCGAGAGGTAGCGCCACAATGTGGTCCGAACCTGGCCACCTACACGCTGGAACGACATTCTTGTAGTGGTTATTTGGAAACTGCGAAAGCGTGGGTCAACTCGAATTGGTTGCCGCTGACTGTCATGCTCCAGGCAATCCGGGCCAGCTTATTGGCCAGTGCCACTATCGCCTTGCGCTTGCCCCGTGAAGCAACAGCACCCGCAGTTGCTTGTTTCCTGCCTTGGTGATGCTGCTCAACCGGGTTTTGCCTCCAGCGCTGTGCTGTTTTGGAACCAAGCAACACCAAGCCGCCAATTGACGGCCGTTGGAAAATTGCTGGCCGTCACCCACTTCACTGACGAAAGCTGCCGCGACAATGGGGCCGAACCCCGGAATGCCCTGCAAAAGCTGATAGCGAGGTGGCTGTTTGCACAGATGATGAATCTCCTGCTCTATGGCTTTGATTTCCTTATCCAGAGCTTTGAGCTCCCGCTCCATCTGCAACAATAGCCCCCGCATGACAAAGCTCAACCCGTTATCGCCATCCTCAACGGATGCCGGCAACTGGCTTCTTAACAGCTTTATCCCGGTACTGAAGTTAACGCCACATTCTCCTGCCAAGCCACGTATCTGACAGGCAAGCGCGGTTCTGTATTCGACCATTCTCTGCCGGACGCAGCGAAGAGCCTTAATGTCTTGCTGCTTTATGGTCTTTACGGGCACTGGATGCAGCTTAGGCCGGAAGGCCGCCATCGCAAATGGCCAGTGCATCGTTGGCATTGTTCTTTTGAGCAGACACCATTGGTTTCACATGTTGTGCAGGGATGAGCGTCAGCTGGTAACCAGCCTGCTGAAGCCGCCTTCCCCAATAGTGAGAGCGAGCACAAAACTCCATGGCCACCAGTGTACCCGTTGGAAATTCAAGGAGTGTGTGAAGCAGCTTTTCTCTTTTGACCTTGCGGTTCCAAAGGATTGAGCCATCCTCCAGCAGAGCGCATACCTGAAAAACACTCTTGGCTAAATCAATTCCAATGGCATTAATAGACATGATGGATGCTCCTCTCTGAACTATGTGTCGCAACTTAATTCTGGCGCATTTGACGTCGTATCGTAGGGGGCGTCCATCACATCACTGGATACCGGCGTTCGTCGGCGTGACTGTGCCAGGCGAAGCGGTATAGCCATCAACTGACACTGAGCGTGCCGAACGTGTCGTTGTTGTCGCCGATACCCACCCAACGGCAGTGGCAACGAAGCGCGTTCCGTCCCACAGGCGCCATTGTCTTCCTGGCTCAAGCCAGGATTTAGGGTCTTTTTACTCGGTCCAGGCAAAGCCACTGGGTAGCTAAGTTCGCGGGGATGACGCCCACTGCTATCATCGTTGTCTTGGCGTCGGTCAGGTGTCGGTCTCTGTTGTTGGCGATGCTGGGGTTGGTTGCAGATGGACGACACTGATCTACACTCTGTGATTCGGGCCGCCAGGATGAGCGTTTCCAGTGGATAACGCTGTGAGTAAAGTGTGGGATTGCAGTGGGTTTAAGCGTTTGGATCTCGATCCGTCAAAAAGATCGTTTTTCCTCTTGCGCCATGAAATTCTCCCCTTATAATTCGCTTCCTGTTGACGGCGAATCGGCTGAGCCGAGTCAAGGTTAACCGCTGAAAACCTCGAAGTTGGGGTTGACGGCGGCGGAGAGTCGCGTAGAATGCGCCTCCTGTCTCGATGAGAGACACGCTCTTTAACAATTAGTCAGACAATCTGTGTGGGCACTCGCGCAGGATTGATATCTCATATATCAATGTTGCACTGAGTGACT
>NZ_SWCI01000030.1 GCF_005116715.1 Ferrimonas sediminicola
AACAGGGTGCTCCCAATCCCGCTCGCACCCTCGTCTCCCTGGCGGACGCCAGGGTCCAGTGGCTTTGTCATCCCTCTACGTTCACCCGAGGCATGTCGGCAGAGACTCAGGCGGTGGGCTCTAAGACGCTGGGCTCCGGCGTTCGCCGGAGTGACGCTGCAATGAAACAGGTCAGTCGGTACTGCGTTCCTGCTGCTGCACCCGCCACAGGGCAGCGTAGCGCCCCCCTTTGGTCAGCAGCTGCTGATGGCTGCCCTGCTCGACGATCTCACCCTGATCCAACACCAGGATCTTGTCGGCATCCACCACGGTGGAGAGCCGGTGGGCAATCACCAGGGTGGTCTGCTCCCGAGCGATCTCCGACAGGGCGGTGAGGATATGCTGCTCCGAATGGCTGTCCAAAGAGGAGGTGGCCTCATCGAACACCATGATCGGCGGATGCTTGAGGATGGCCCGGGCGATGGCCACCCGCTGCTTTTCGCCGCCGGAGAGCTTCAGGCCGCGCTCCCCCACCAGGGTCTGCTCGCCCTCGGGCAGGCGGGTAATAAACTGGTCCAGATGGGCCAGCCTGATCGCCCGCCACACCTCCTCGTCATCGGCGTCCACCTTGCCATAACGGATGTTCTCGAAGATGGAGGTGTTAAACAGCACCGTGTCCTGGGGCACCACACCAATATTGCGGCGCAGCGAACTCTGGGTCACCGAGTCGATGGCCTGACCATCGATGCGAATCGCCCCGCCACTGACCTCATAGAAGCGGAACAGCAGCTTAAACAGGGTGGACTTGCCGGCGCCGCTGCTGCCGACGATCGCCACCTTCTGCCTGGGCTCCACCCGGAAACTGACCCCCTTGAGGATGGGGCGCTCAGGGTGGTAGTGGAAATGGACATCGTCAAACTCGATGGCCCCGTCGGTCACTGCCAGCCGCCCGGCACCGGGCTTGTCCTCCACCAGCGGCTTGCGGCCCAGCAGGTCGAACATCCTCTCGATGTTGGCCAGAGAGCCCTTCATCTCCCGGTAAACAAAGCCAAGGAAATTCAGCGGCATAAAGATCTGCATCATGAAGCTGTTGATCAGCACAAAGTCACCCAGGGTCATGGCGCCGTCGACCACGTCGGATGCCGCCAGCACCATGGCGGCGGTCATCGCCAGGGCGATGATCAGCGCCTGACCACCGTTGAGGGCAAACAGGGAGAGGCGGTTGCGACGGCGGGCGTTCTCCCACTGCGCCAGCTCCTGGTCGTAATGGCGACTCTCGTGCTCCTCGTTGGTGAAGTACTTCACCGTTTCGAAGTTGAGCAGGCTGTCCACCGCCCGGGTGCTGCTCTGGGACTCGGCCTCGTTCACCTGACGGACGAAATCGGTGCGCCACTCGGTGGCCACCACCGAGAAACCGATGTAGGCCACCACCGCCAGCAGCACGATTAGGGCAAAGCCCACGTGATAGTTCCACCACAGCAGCCCCACCACCAGGGCGATCTCCAGCAGGGTGGGCACGATGTTGAACACCATGAAACGCATCAGGAAGCTGATGCCGCTGGTACCCCGCTCGATGTCCCGGGAGACACCGCCGGTGCGGCGCTCCAGGTGGAACGCCAGATCCAGGTTGTGCAGGTGACGGAACACCTTCAGGCCGACCCGGCGCATGGCCCGCTCGGTGATGCGGCCGAACAGGGTATCTCTGAGCTCACCGAAGAGCACGTTGGAGAAACGCACCAGGCCATAGGCCAGCAGCAGCGCCAGGGGGATGGCGGTGACATTGGCCATCTCCCCCACCCCATCGAGGTTGTCGACAATGTGCTTGAGGATGAAGGGCAGACCCACACTGGCGACCTTGGCCGCCACCAGGCAGGCCAGCGACAGCCCCAGGATCACCCGGAACTCCAGCAGGTAGGGGAACAGCGACTTGAGCACACCGAAATTCACGCTTTTGTAATGGACCACCGACCCGTATCGCCGCATTCCAGACTTCCTATATCCAACTGATTGACTGCGCGCATATTATCCTCCTTTTTACGGGGGATTTCTTGTTTGGTTTTCCGAGGAGGGTTCGGCACGCAACTGCGGCCATAGGTTAAAACACTCTCTCCATTGCACATGCACCATCGTCTCCCTGGTGAACGCCAGGGTCCAGTGGCTTTAAGCAGCAACGGAAGGTCACCCAAGGTCCCCACAGCACTCAAAGCCCCTGCGAGCCAAGACACTGGGCTCCGGCGTGCGCCGGAG
>NZ_SWCI01000031.1 GCF_005116715.1 Ferrimonas sediminicola
TGTGCATGGTAGAGGAGCGTTCTGTAAGCGGTTGAAGGTGTGTCGAGAGGCATGCTGGACGTATCAGAAGTGCGAATGCTGACATGAGTAACGTTAAAGCGGGTGAAAAACCCGCTCGCCGGAAGACCAAGGGTTCCTGTCCAACGTTAATCGGGGCAGGGTGAGTCGACCCCTAAGGCGAGGCCGAAAGGCGTAGTCGATGGGAAACGGGTTAATATTCCCGTACTTCTTCTTACTGCGATGGAGTGACGGAGAAGGCTAGGCCAGCGCACTATCGGATGTGCGTTTAAGGTTGTAGGCGGTGTACTTAGGCAAATCCGGGTACACATACGCTGAGAGCTGATGACGAGGTGCTACGGCACTGAAGTGGTTGATGCCATGCTTCCAGGAAAAACTTCTAAGCTTCAGGTAAGAAGGAATCGTACCCCAAACCAACACTGGTGGTCAGGTAGAGAATACCAAGGCGCTTGAGAGAACTCGGGTGAAGGAACTAGGCAAAATGGTACCGTAACTTCGGGAGAAGGTACGCCGCTGACGGTGATGGGACTTGCTCCCTAAGCTATCGGCGGTCGCAGATACCAGGTGGCTGCAACTGTTTATCAAAAACACAGCACTGTGCAAACACGTAAGTGGACGTATACGGTGTGACGCCTGCCCGGTGCCGGAAGGTTAATTGATGGGGTTATTCTTCGGAAGAAGCTCTTGATCGAAGCCCCGGTAAACGGCGGCCGTAACTATAACGGTCCTAAGGTAGCGAAATTCCTTGTCGGGTAAGTTCCGACCTGCACGAATGGCGTAATGATGGCCACGCTGTCTCCACCCGAGACTCAGTGAAATTGAATTTGCGGTGAAGATGCCGTATACCCGCGGCTAGACGGAAAGACCCCGTGAACCTTTACTACAGCTTGGCACTGAACATTGACCCTACATGTGTAGGATAGGTGGGAGGCTTTGAAGCAGTCACGCTAGTGGCTGTGGAGCCGACCTTGAAATACCACCCTTGTAGTGTTGATGTTCTAACCTGGGCCCCTGAATCGGGGTTAGGGACAGTGCCTGGTGGGTAGTTTGACTGGGGCGGTCTCCTCCCAAAGAGTAACGGAGGAGCACGAAGGTTGGCTAAGTATGGTCGGACATCATACGGTTAGTGCAATGGCATAAGCCAGCTTAACTGCGAGACAGACACGTCGAGCAGGTACGAAAGTAGGTCATAGTGATCCGGTGGTTCTGCATGGAAGGGCCATCGCTCAACGGATAAAAGGTACTCCGGGGATAACAGGCTGATACCGCCCAAGAGTTCATATCGACGGCGGTGTTTGGCACCTCGATGTCGGCTCATCACATCCTGGGGCTGAAGTCGGTCCCAAGGGTATGGCTGTTCGCCATTTAAAGTGGTACGCGAGCTGGGTTCAGAACGTCGTGAGACAGTTCGGTCCCTATCTGCCGTGGGCGTTTGAGAATTGAGAGGGGCTGCTCCTAGTACGAGAGGACCGGAGTGGACGAACCTCTGGTGTTCCGGTTGTCACGCCAGTGGCATTGCCGGGTAGCTAAGTTCGGAATCGATAACCGCTGAAAGCATCTAAGCGGGAAGCGAGCCTCAAGATGAGTTCTCACTAGACTCTCGAAGTCTCTAAAGGGCCGTCCAAGACTAGGACGTTGATAGGCAGGGTGTGTAAGCGTTGTGAGGCGTTGAGCTAACCTGTACTAATGACCCGTGAGGCTTAACCATACAACACCCAATGGGTTTTGAAATCCCAGATAGAAAGCGCTTGCGAGAATGCAAACGAGAAACAGCTTGTGC
>NZ_SWCI01000032.1 GCF_005116715.1 Ferrimonas sediminicola
TGTAGTGGTCAAGTAAAACTGGCCACGGTTTTATGAGCAAACCAGAACTGTCGTTCTGATTCATTCGGAGTCAGTCCACCGTTGTATTGGTGGGGTCTGTGATTGCTGTAATAGCTCACAATGTAATCCGTGATTGAGCGTTGAGCTTCGGCAAAATTTCGATACCCGGTTGTTGGTACCCATTCAGTTTTCAGGCTGCGGAAGAACCGCTCCATCGGACTATTATCCCAACAGTTCCCTCGTCGACTCATGCTCTGAGTTATTTGGTGGCGCCAGAGTAACTGCCGGAACTTCCTGCTGGTGTAGTGACAGCCCTGATCTGAGTGGAACATCAATCCTTTTGGTCGCCCTCGTGATTCAAAGGCCATCGCCAGTGCCTTGCTAGTGAGTTCACTGTCAGGCGACAGTGACATGGCCCAGCCAACTGGCTTTCGAGCAAACAGGTCAAGAACCACTGCCAGATAAGCCCAGCGCTGACCTGTCCAAATATAGGTAACATCACCAGTGAAGACCTGATTTGGCTCTGTGACGGCAAACTGACGATTAAGCAGATTTGGGGCAGCCGGGTGCTCCTGGGTCGTTTTTCGATACGAATGACCGGGAAGCTGGCAACTCACCAACTCAAGGTCTTTCATAAGATTGGCAGCTCGATAGCGACTCAACGGCGTACCGCGAGCCGTAACTATATCCGCAATGGTTCTCGCACCGGCTGACCCGTTGCTTAGCTCATAAGCCCGGCGGACTTCGCTACGCAGCTTAATTCGCTCAGTCGATAAGCTACGGGGTCGACCCACCCAGTATCGGTAGCTGCTGCGATGAATCCCGAACACTTCGCAGAGCAGCTTAACGGTATGGCTCGTCTTGAGTTTCTCGATTAGCGAGAATTGTTCAGGGAGTCTGACATCAAGAGAGCGGTAGCCTTTTTTAGGATTTCCTTTTCTTCTTCAATGCGTTTGATCTTCTTTTCCAGCTCACGGATTTTGCGTTGCTCGGGTGTCAAAGGCGTTGCTTTAGGGCTACTCCCGACCCTCTCTGCACGAAGCTGGCGAACCCAGCTCTCCAGAGTGGATTTGCTGACGCCCATAGCTTCTGTCGTTGATTTGATGGTGCAGCCCTGGTCAACAACCAGTTGGGCACATTCCAGTTTAAATTCGGGGTCG
The DNA here is from genome assembly GCF_005116715.1 of Ferrimonas sediminicola. Lineage (GTDB taxonomy): Bacteria > Pseudomonadota > Gammaproteobacteria > Enterobacterales > Shewanellaceae > Ferrimonas > Ferrimonas sediminicola. Next base: position 1,161 of record NZ_SWCI01000032.1, read on the forward strand.
AAAGAACGTCTTTTACGTTTGGTCATAGTGTCACCTGTAAACTTCTGAGGTGATGGTAAATCACCTCTTATCAGGTGGCCAAATTCACTATGCCACTACA
>NZ_SWCI01000033.1 GCF_005116715.1 Ferrimonas sediminicola
TGAAGTTGACCCGTTTTAGTGGACACCAAAATCGATAGATTGAGGTGTCAGAATGCCTGCCTACAAGACAGGAAAACGAACTCAACAGTACAGTGTGGAGTTCAAGGTAAAAGCGGTGACCTGGTCACATCTTCCTCATCGTTCAGTGAAGGAAGTGGCCCAAGCTCTGGACATTCATCCGTTCATGTTGTCTCGTTGGCGCAAAGAGTACCGAGATGGCAAATGGGGCATGAGTAAGAAGACCAAGAAACAGCCAGAGCAGCTTTCCAAAAGCGATGAAATCAGCCAACTCAAGCGGCGTCTCGCTGAGTTGGAGTTGGAGAATGACCTGCTAAAAAAGTGGCAACGGTTTCAAGCCGAGGAACAGAGGAATCGTTCCGGTTCATAGCGCGCTATCAAGGGACAATCCGACTGTCGAAACTGTGCCAGTTTGTTGGTGTGTCTCGGTCAGGCTTCTACGCCTGGAAGAAGCGCCAGCCCAGTCAACGGGCCCAAAGTGACCAGGCTCTGGGGGCAGAGATACAGCGGCTTTTCCGTTTGTCTAAGGAGCGTTACGGTAGCCCGAGAATTCACGCTCAATTGAAGCAGCAGGGCATTAGCGTGGCTCGGAAACGAGTGGCCAGGCTGATGCATGAACTTGGCCTTAGGGCGCGCTCTGTGAGGGTTTATCGCCAAATGAATAAACGACGGCAAACCCTGAAGGCGACGGAGAACTTGAGGCTGACTAGTGACGCCCCAACTGCTGTCAATCAGCAGTGGTCTGGTGACGTGACCTACTTAAAGCACGGGCGGAAATGGTACTACTTGGCGGTCATTATCGACCTGTACTCCAGAAAGATTGTTGGTTGGTCATTTAGCGATAACCGGACGTCAAAATTAACCGAAGGTGCGTTGGTCAAAGCGCTACGAACCCGGCGGCCGAAAGCGGGTCTGCTGTTCCATTCCGACCGGGGTATTGAGTACCTCAACGAAAACCTACAGGGTTACTACAAGCGCCATGGCATCAGGCACAGCTTGAACCGCGCCGGTTGCTGTACCGACAATGCCGAGGTGGAGTCATTTTTCCATACATTGAAAGGCGAAATGTTCCAGGGAGCACGGTTCCGAGATCATTGGAAATTGAGAGACGAACTGGCTAACTACATTGACCAGTTCTATAACCGCCGTCGATTACACTCAAGCTTGGGCTACCAAAGTCCACAGCAGTTTGAGAAACTGGCGGTATAACAAACCCGTGTCCACTTTATCGGGGCAGGATCA
>NZ_SWCI01000034.1 GCF_005116715.1 Ferrimonas sediminicola
TGTAGTGGTCAACTAAATCCGGACACCTGTTTAGCCCGATTCTCGGCTTCCGCAGGCGGCACCCCATCATTGTGTTGGTGAGGGCGCTGCCAGTTGTAGTAGTCCATCAAGTATGCGGCGACGTCTCGCTTGGCTTCGCGAGCCGTCATGTAACCAGTTGATGGGATCCATTCTGTCTTCAAGCTCCGGAACAGTCTCTCCATGGGAGCATTGTCCCAGCAATTGCCACGGCGGCTCATGCTCTGAGTCATTCGATAGCGCCAAAGGCGCTGCCTGAACTTTCGGCTGGCATATTGGCTTCCCTGGTCAGAGTGGAACATCACACCATCTGGGCAACCGCGTTGCTGGTATGCCATCTCCAGTGCCTTTACGGCCAAATCGGCATCAGGTCTTTCCGACATGGCCCAGCCCACAGTTCGACGTGTGTGAAGGTCGATGATTGCAGCCAAATAATGCCAACGACCAGCGGCCCAGATATAAGTAATATCGCCGCACCAAACTTGATTGGGTTCGGCAACATCGAACTCCCGATCAAGCCGATTAGGGATGTCCGGTCGCTCCACTTGAGCCGTTTTATAGGCATGAGAACCAGGCTGCTTGGACACCAGCCCTGCCTCCTTCATCAAGCTACGTACTTTGAAGCGACCAATCTTGTGCCCCAATTCCTGCATCATCGACATCAGTGCACGACTACCAGCTGAGCCGCGGCTTTCCTTGAACAAGCGGCGTAGCTCGCTACGAAACTTGATACGCTCAGAGTCAACGCAGCGTTTTCGAGCCTTGTAGTCATAGAAACAGGATGTGGAGATATCGAAGGCGGAACAGACCAGTTCTGTGGATTCCTGCTCTCTCAACTGGTCTATCAGAGCGTACGTTCGAATTCGTCCGCCATTAAGAGAGCTGTGGCCTTTTTTAGCACCGCCTTTTCTCGCTCAAGTCGGTTAATGCGGGCCTCAAGCTCCTGAATTTTCTGCTGCTCCGGGGTAAGAGCCTTGTTGCTCGGAGTCTGGCCGCCTCTCTCAGCTTGGAGCTGGCGAACCCAGTTGCGGATCACCGTCTCTCCAACATCGAGTGATCGACTGGCCTCAGAGACGGAGTAGCCCTGGTCGAGTACCAGGCATGCGGCTTCCAGTTTGAACTCCGCAGTGAATGAGCGACGCTTTCTTGTCATTGAACACCTCTTGTTACGGTGGCGACTTTACCACCTAAAGCGGTGTCCGGGATCATTAAACCACCACA
>NZ_SWCI01000035.1 GCF_005116715.1 Ferrimonas sediminicola
TCAGACAATCTGTGTGAACACTCAACGCAAAACCGTATCTGTTTCGTAAGGAGGTGATCCAGCCCCAGGTTCCCCTAGGGCTACCTTGTTACGACTTCACCCCAGTCATGAACCACACCGTGGTCATCGCCCTCCCGAAGGTTAAGCTAATGACTTCTGGTGCAGCCCACTCCCATGGTGTGACGGGCGGTGTGTACAAGGCCCGGGAACGTATTCACCGTGACATTCTGATTCACGATTACTAGCGATTCCGACTTCATGGAGTCGAGTTGCAGACTCCAATCCGGACTACGACCGGCTTTATGGGATTGGCTCACTATCGCTAGCTCGCAACCCTTTGTACCGACCATTGTAGCACGTGTGTAGCCCATCCCGTAAGGGCCATGATGACTTGACGTCGTCCCCACCTTCCTCCGGTTTATCACCGGCAGTCTCCCTAGAGTTCCCGCCATTACGCGCTGGCAACTAAGGACAAGGGTTGCGCTCGTTGCGGGACTTAACCCAACATTTCACAACACGAGCTGACGACAGCCATGCAGCACCTGTCTCACGGTTCCCGAAGGCACACTCAGATCTCTCCAAGCTTCCGTGGATGTCAAGGGATGGTAAGGTTCTTCGCGTTGCATCGAATTAAACCACATGCTCCACCGCTTGTGCGGGCCCCCGTCAATTCATTTGAGTTTTAACCTTGCGGCCGTACTCCCCAGGCGGTCTATTTAATGCGTTAGCTTTGGAACCCACGCCTCAAGGGCACAGACTCCTAATAGACATCGTTTACGGCGTGGACTACCAGGGTATCTAATCCTGTTTGCTCCCCACGCTTTCGCATCTGAGCGTCAGTCTTTGTCCAGGAGGCCGCCTTCGCCACTGGTATTCCTTCAGATCTCTACGCATTTCACCGCTACACCTGAAATTCTACCTCCCTCTACAAGACTCTAGTCTGCCAGTTCGAAATGCAGTTCCCAGGTTAAGCCCGGGGCTTTCACATCTCGCTTAACAGACCGCCTGCATGCGCTTTACGCCCAGTAATTCCGATTAACGCTCGCACCCTCCGTATTACCGCGGCTGCTGGCACGGAGTTAGCCGGTGCTTCTTCTGCGAGTAACGTCACAGCTAACGGGTATTAACCG
>NZ_SWCI01000036.1 GCF_005116715.1 Ferrimonas sediminicola
ACTATCGGTCAGTCAGGAGTATTTAGCCTTGGAGGATGGTCCCCCCATGTTCAGACAAGATATCACGTGTCCCGTCCTACTCGATTTCACACAAAGTTAGTTTTCGTGTACGGGGCTATCACCCTGTATCGCGCTACTTTCCAGAAGCTTCCACTAACACCCTCTGTGCTTAAGGGCTAATCCCCGTTCGCTCGCCGCTACTTAGGGAATCTCAATTGATTTCTTTTCCTCAGGGTACTTAGATGTTTCAGTTCCCCTGGTTCGCTCTGTACACCTATGTATTCAGTGCACAGTGACCGCTTATGCGGCCGGGTTTCCCCATTCGGAAATCGGTGACTCAAATGGCTCTTACTGCCTTATCACCGCTTATCGCAAGTTAGTACGTCCTTCATCGCCTCTGACTGCCAAGGCATCCACCGTGTACGCTTAGTCGCTTAACCATACAACCCCAATGGGTTTCGCTTGTTCTTTTGCTCCCAGTCGTTGTTGAGCTTTTCGCTCACTCGGTTATGTAGATGAACTACACGCCCTCGCTCACTCAAATCTCGCCTAGACTGAAACCAAAATTCCGTCGCGAAACGGTCTTTTTGGGTTTGTATTAATCGATTAAACAACCAATACGTTAATCTATCGCCAGATATCAAGGCACTTGCAAAAATTGCAAATATCTCGAGAAATTATCAGCTTGTCCAAATTGTTAAAGAGCGTGTTTTCGCCAAAAGCAAAAACGCCAAAATCACCACCACCGTGATGATTTCAGACAATCTGTGTGAACACTCAACGCAAAACCGTATCTGTTTCGTAAGGAGGTGATCCAGCCCCAGGTTCCCCTAGGGCTACCTTGTTACGACTTCACCCCAGTCATGAACCACACCGTGGTCAT
>NZ_SWCI01000003.1 GCF_005116715.1 Ferrimonas sediminicola
CGATCCGTGACCTGTTTGACGGCTTCTTTCTTGAACTCTTCTGGGTAACGCTGGCTGGACATAACACCTCCAAATGGGAGCCTTATTGTAAGGCTTTGGGGTGTCTATGGAAGTGGGGGCTATTCACCATGCCATCGGGTCGTCCCCACTTTTTGGTGAGAACAACACCCAAGGCCATCACACTGGTACCGGTCAGCCCTGCCAATACCCCTAGTGTATTCAGTTCAATGGTCGAGTGAATCAACAGCAAAGTGATTCCCACCATACCTATCACCGTGGCAAGAAGTTGATTTCTATCATAGGTGGTGCCCAGTAGCTGGGTTCCCAACGCCATAACAATGAGTGGCTGGCAGGACATCACCAGTGCGGCTATGCCTCCAGGGAGGAGATAGGCTGTGAGAAACAGAAAGTAGAAGAAGCCACCAATATTGAGCACACCTAGCAACATGAGTCGTGTCCACCAACCTCCTGAGGGCAGCTTGCCAAACAGGGCCAACAACAGGATTCCTGCGGGCAGGGCGCGTGCTGCGGCTGCGGTGAGCGGCATGTTATCGGGAAGTACTTCACTGGTGATGATGTAGGTGCTGCCCCAAATGATAGGGGCAAGGGCCGTCAGTAACAGGTTTTTTAGGGAGGTGTACATCCTTGGCTCCATATTTTGCCATTTGTAAAAGTATCTTTCATAAAAGGTTTGTGGTCTGGAGATTAGTGGATATCTACCATTCGATCAAGTATCTTTTCTGTAAACTAAATTGGCTGGGAGAAAACGATGCCTTCAGATCATGTTGACAGGTTGCTTGAACAATGGAAAAAGGAGCGAGCCGACCTGGATTGTTCACCCATTGGTGTTGTGGGTCGCATCAGTCGCTGCTGTCGACTGATGGAGCTTGATTTAATTAAAGTATTTAAAAATCATAATATTGACTCTATTGAGTTTGACATTCTCGCTTCCATTCGGCGCTCCTGCGGCCCCATGACTCCTACCGAGCTATACCGGACCCTGATGCTCTCTTCTGGCGCCATGAGTACGCGCTTGGAGAAGTTAGTGCAGAAGGGCTTTGTTACTCGAACCAGCAGCGACAGCGATAGGCGCAGTTGTGTGGTATCGCTTACACCAGAAGGTAAGGCACTGATCGACAAGGCGTTTACCGATCATGTTGCCAATGAAGATCGGTTATTGTCGCCACTGAGTAGTGATGAACGTCAACAGCTTGCCTCTCTGTTGCGGCGATGGCTGGCTGAGAATGAGAAGAAACAGTAGGGAAGTCGAGGATTCTTCGCGACTCACGGAAGAGGGGATCACCGGGAGCGCCTAACTCCACATAGTTCAAATATCGACTGCATCAGCGCCGAGCCACCGCTATCAGTGCTAGCACCGGCAGTCCGGAGAGGCAGCAGATCAGGAAGAAGGTTTCATAGCCGACGGCGTCCACCAGGGCGCCGGAGAAGCCCGCCAGGAACTTGGGCAGCAGCAGCATCATCGAGGAGAGCAGGGCGTACTGGGTGGCGGAGAAGGCCACATTGGTCAGGCTGGAGAGGTAGGTGATGAAGGCGGCGGTGGCCACCCCGGCGCTGAAGCTGTCGGCGGCGATCACCAGGGTCAGCAGGGTGGTGTCGTGGCCGACGCTGGCCTGCAGGGCAAACAGCAGGTTGGTCAGGGCCACGGAGGCGGCGCCGGCGAAGAGGATCCTCATGGTGCCGTAGCGGGCGATCAGCACCCCGCCGGCGGCGGCGCCCACCATGGTCATGATCACCCCGTACACCTTGGTGATGGTGGCGATCTCCCCCTTGCTGAAGCCCATGTCTACGTAGAACACATTGGCCATCACCCCCATCACCACATCGGCGATGCGATAGCTGGCGATCAGCGCCAGGATCAGCAGTGCCCGCGTGCCGAAACGATCGAAGAACTCCTTGAAGGGGCAGAGGATGGCGGTGTAGCCCCACATCAGCAGCGTCTGCAGGGGGGCGGGCAGGTGTCGCAGCCGTGCCAGGGTGGGCAGGGACTCCAGGGCCAGGCGCTCGCCGTTCAGCCGAGGCTCCCTGGCCAGCAGGGTGGCCACCACCCCGACGGTCATGGCGGCGGCCATGCACAGGTAGGCGGTTTGCCAGCCGACCGGGTTGTAGCCACTGTCGCCGCCGGCCCAGGCGGCGATGGCCAGGGCACCGGCGGTGGCCAGCATCATCCCCAGCCGGTAACCGGCCTGGTAGGCGGCGGCCAGGGCGCCTTGCATCTCCTCCGGGGCACTTTCGATGCGAAAGGCGTCCACCACGATGTCCTGGGTGGCGGAGCAAAATGCCACCATCAGGGCAAAGCCCACCAGGGCGGTGAGGCTGGTATCGGGATCGGAACTGGCCATGCCCCCCAGGCCGGCGATCAGCCCCAGCTGCGCCAGCAGCATCCAGCCGCGGCGCCGCCCCAGGGCTCGGGTCAGCAGCGGAAGCGGCAACCGGTCCACCAGGGGGGCCCACAGGAACTTGATGCTGTAGGCCATGGCCACCCAACTGAGGAAGCCGATGGTGGTGCGGTCGATGCCCGCCTCTCGCAGCCAGAAGGAGAGGGAGCCGAACACCAGCATCAGCGGCAGGCCGGAGGAGAACCCCAGGGCCAGCAGCAGCAGCACCCGGCGGTGCAGGTAGACGGAGAAGGCGCCGAAACGCGCCTTGAGGCGATCGATCAAGGGTTACTGTTCCAGCATCAGCGTGGCCTTGATCAGCAGCAGAGGTTTCACCGGTTTGCTGTCGGCGCCCATGTCCGGATCGTATTCGACCGGCACCTGCCCCATGGCATCCAACACCTCCAGGCCCTCGGTGACCATGCCGAACACCGCGTAGCCCCAGCGGCGCCGCGACGGATCCAGCCGGCTGTTGTCGGCGAGGTTGAAGTAGAACTGGTTGGTGGCGGTGTGGGGCGCCTTCTCCCTGGCCATGGCGATGGTGCCGTACTGGTTGGAGAGGCCGTTGCCGGACTCGTTGAACAGCGTCTCCCCCTCGTCGATGGGATCACCGGAGGCGGTGTAGCCGCCCCCCTGGACCACGAACTCGGCCACCACCCGGTGAAAGCTGGTGTTGTCGTAGGCGCCCTTGACCACATAGCGCAGGAAGTTGTCCACGGAGAGTGGGGCGCGGGTGCGGTCCAGCTCGACAATGAGGGTGCCGAGGCTGGTCTCCATCTTCACCCGGGGGAACAGGTTATCGCTCTGGATGTCCATGGCCCAGGCGGGGGCCAGCATCAGTGAAAACAGCAGGGCGGTGAGGGTGCGCATCCTTGCTTACTCCAGGTTGAGGTGGGTGTGCAGTTCCGGGTCGTTGACGATGTCACTCATCAGCTGGCTCAGGCGATCGTTCATCTCCCGTTCGATGCGGGCCATCTCGGGTTTCAGCGGGCCGGAGAAGCTGCTGCGTACCCGGTACTCCTTGGTCAGGGTGCGGCCGCGGTTGTCGACGATCACCGTGGCGATCAGGCTGGTGCTGGCGTCATGGCCGAAGGTGCCCTGGTCTATCTTCATCACCAGCTTATCCAGCGAGAGGGAGAGGGTGACCGTGGCCGCGGGATCGATGCGATAACCGAGCCTGGACAGGCCGTCGCGGATGCCCTGCTCCAGCAGCTGGCGTGGGGGCTCGGCCGGACTGAGCAGCTCGGCGGCACCGTCATCCTTGCGCACCTCCACCAGGAACTGCTCCGGCCGGTGGTCGACGCTGGTCAGGGCCAGTGCGCCCTGCTGGCTGCCCGCCTGCACCATGGGCGCAGAGGGGGCGAGGATCAGGGTGTTGGGGGCGGAGGCGCAGCCTGCCAGCAGCAGGGCGCCCAACAGGGGCAGCAGGGGTTTCATGGATGGCTTTCTCCTTGGCCAGAGATCATTTGATGGCATCGAGGATAACAAATTTGGCATTGGCTGCCACGGTCTCCACCTTGCCAAACAGACGGTTAAGCTTGATGTGATAACCCAGGTGGCGGTTGCCGATCACCCTCAGCCTGCCCCCCTTGGCCAGGGCGCGCTTGGCATCGCGGAACATCTGCCAGGCGATGTGGTCGGTGACCGCCTGCTGCTGATGGAAGGGCGGATTGCACAACACCAGGTCGGCGCTGGCCGGCGCCACTTCGGTGAGGCAGTCGTCCCAGTGAACCTCGAACCGCTCCGCCGGCAGGACTCTGGCCAGGTTGGCCCGGCAACTGGTTACCCCATGCCAGGACTCATCCACCGCCAGGATATGGGCATCCGGATTGGCCTTGGCCGCAGCCAGGGCGAGGATGCCGTTGCCACAGCCGAGATCGATGATGCGCCGGTGCCCATGGGGGATGTGGGTCAGCATCAGGTGGGCGGCCACGTCCAGCTTCTGCCCGGCAAAGGTATTGGGATGATTCTCCAGCAGGAACTCGGTGGCCGGCGCCTGCCAGGTCAGCACCAGCGGCTCACTGGCCCGGCGGTTGCTGGTGACACCGCTGAGCAGCCTGGCCTTCTTGCGGATGCGCGAGGGCTGGATCTCATCCAGATAGTGCTCGGTGAGCGCCTTGAGGGTGGAGGGCATCTCCTTGAGGCGGGCGGCGATCACCACCGGGGTCCCCTGGGGCAGGTGGCCATTGAGCCAGTCCAGCAGATGTTCCAGGTAGCGCAGGTTGCGTGGCAGCTTGATCCACACCTGGTCCACCGGTTCGGTGAGCTGGTCCAGGTCCGCCAGGCAGTGTGCCGGCCGGGGCAGGGCGTTGAGATCCAGGTTCTGCTTCAGCGCCTGGTGGGCCACAAACGAGTCGTTCACCCAGATGGGATTGAGCCTGGCGGCGGCGCACCCCAAAGCACCGAAGTGATCGTTGATGATCAGCAGCCGGCCCCTCACTTCGGGCAGGGCGTTAAGCATCAGCAGTTCGTCGGCGGCATCCCAGGCGATCAGCTCACTCTGCTGGGTTTCGGGGAAACGTCGGAGCCGCAGGTCGAGGGACTCCAGGGTCAGGATTTCAGACATGGTAAGGAGACAAAGCTAAAGATGGCGCTATTGTCGCAGAAGATGGGCATGGGGCCAAACCGCCGTTGGCTTCGCCGAGATTGCCGACACGCCCGCCTCGTGGCACACTGCCCCCAGGATTTATGCACTTGGCCAAATGATGAGACTGACCGAATCCATAGCCCGGCAGATCGTTGAACGCTCCATGAAAATTATCCAGTTCTCCGTGGTGGTGATGGATGAGCACGGCTGGATCATCGGCTCCGGGGATCCCAAGCGCCTCAATCAGAAGCATGAAGGGTCGATCCTGGCCATGGGCGACAACCGGGTGTTGGAGATCGACGATGCCATGGCCGCCCGGCTCAAGGGAGTGCTGCCGGGGATCAACCTGCCCATCCTGTTCCAGGGCAAGCCCATCGGGGTGGTGGGGATCTCCGGCAAACCGGAGCAGGTGCGCAGCTACGGCGAACTGGTGAAGATGACCGCCGAGATGGTGGTGGAGCAGGCCGCCCTGATGGACCAGATCCAGTGGAGCAAACGCCACCGGGACGAGTTGGTGCTTAGCTTGATCCATGGCGCCGATCTCAACGAGTCCCAGTTGCTGTCCCTGGCCCACCGTCTGGAGCTGGATCTGACCCAGCCGCGCATTGCCGCCATCATCAAGGTGTTTTCCAAGGATAGGGATACCCCCTCTCATCAGCATCTTCAGCGATTGGTGCAACTGCTGGAGTACCCGGAACGAAACAACCTGGTGGCCATCTCCTCGGTGACCGACAACGAGGTGGTGGTGCTCAAACCGGTACAGCTTACCGATGACGGCTGGTCGCTGGAGCGGGAGCGACGCCGGGTGGACAAGCTGCTGAACCGCATCCGCGGCGAGGCCGCCTTCGATATCCGCATTGCCCTGGGCGAGTACTTTCCGGGGCTTAGGGGACTGGCCCAATCCTACGACACCGCCAAGGCGACCCTGGATGCCCCGGGCAGTATAGGCGAAGTTCTGTTCTACCAGGATAACGTATTGCCCGTCCTGGTCGGCGGGCTGCAGTCGGACCCCTGGCGCCGCAAGCAACTGCTTCAGCCGCTGGAGCAGCTGATCGGTGCCGATGGCAACGGCGCGCTGCTGCGCACCCTCACCCGCTATTTTGAACTGGACTGCGACCAGGGGCGTACCTGCGATGCCCTGCATATCCACCGCAACACCCTGAGATACCGGCTGGATAAGATCAGCACCCTGACCGGGTTGGATCTGAATCGTCTGGCGGATCGCACCCGCCTCTACCTGGCGCTGCTCAGCCAATGACCCGGTAACCCGGGTCAGTTTCCCCTCGAGACCCTGTTTTTTGTGCGTTCGCACAAGAAATCCGAGAGTTTTTCGTTTCAGATTCGGTCAATCGTCCAAAGAAGCGGCGTCGCCGCTGTGTCATAGTATCTTTGTTGAACGACTGTGATCCAGGTGTAACCGAGGTTGTGGCTCTCTGTGATCTCCTGCGCCTGGTGAAGAGGACCGAATCGATGAATGTTGCCACTACCCAAGACTCCCACCTCAAGGTGAGCCTCAACGAGGAGGTTAAGGATGCCATCGACCAACGACGCCCCCCCCTGTCGCTGTGCACCGAGCAAAAGCACTCGCCCCTGGCCGAAGTCGCGGAGGGTGGGATCCTTGCCCTTGTGGCTGCTACAGGTGGCCGCTATCAAGGCTGCACGGTAGCCGGTCCCCTGGGGCGTCCCCGCCAGGCGCGGTTTGGCCTGCTGGGAGATGGCACTACGGCGGTCATCGATACCGATGAGGCCAACGGCGTCAGGTTGCTGGGCAGCGATCCGCGGCGTCCGATGGAGACCACCAGTCGCGGCTCCGGGGAGCTGATTCTGGCCGCACTGGATGCCGGAGCCAGCCGGATCATCATCGGTCTGGGGGCCAGTGCCGCCATCGACGGCGGCCTGGGACTGGCCCAGGCGCTGGGTGCCCGACTGGACAACATCTTCGGCGAGGCAGCCGCCCAGGGTGGGGCCGGCCTGGCCGGGCTGACATCCATTGAACCGGCCGGCCTGGATGGGCGCCTGGCCGAGGTGACCCTTGAGGTGGCCTGCCTCAACCTCAATCCCCTGTGCGGCCCCCGGGGCGCGGCCCGGCTCTACGGTTTCCAGCGTGGGGCCTGTGAAGAGACCATGCTGCAACTGGACGCCCACCTGTCCCACTTCGCCGACCTGATCCGCCACCGAACCGGTGTCGAGGTGAAGGCCGAGCCCGGCACGGGCGCCGGTGGTGGCCAGGGGGCACTGCTCTATGGCCTGCTGGGAGCGACCCTGAGGCCCCTTTCCGATGTGATGGCCACCGAGCTTCCAGGTGCCGGGGCCCTGTGCGGCCGCCGGGCGCCCGTCCGCCTGGCCCTGGCCCGCTGAACCGCTGCCAATGATGACTCTGGATGATTACCTGCTGCCCCAGCGGTTGCACAAGGGCGGCGTGGAACTGGCCCGCTACTGGAGTCACTTCCTCTCTGAGGAGCAGGCGGACCAGCTGCTTGGCCGCTGCCGGAATCTGCACTGGCAGCAACCCAGGGTCAGGGTGTTCGGCAAGGAGCACCTGATCCCCAGACAGCAGTGCTGGCTGGGCGAGCCGGGGTGCCAGTACCGCTACTCCGGCACCCTGCTGGACCCCGAGCCTCTTTCTCCCTGGCTCGATGCCCTGATGTTGTCGGTCTCGCAGCATTGCGGCGTCCGCTACAACACCGTCCTGGCCAACCGCTACCGGGATGGCGGGGACAAGATGGGCTGGCACAGTGACAACGAGCCCGAGATGGGGGCCGAGCCCCAGGTGGCCATTCTCTCCCTCGGGGCGGCCAGGCCCCTCCAGCTGCGGTGTGGCGAGGGCCAGCAGCAGGAGTTTGTCATGCCTCATGGCAGTCTGCTGCAACTGCTGCCCGAAGCCCAGCGTCGATGCAAGCATCAGCTTCCCGCCCGTGCCGCAGTCCACGGTGAGCGCATCAGTTTGACCTTCCGACGCATTACCCCGGGCTACTGGTCCAGGGGTTGAGTTCCCACGGGCTCGGCGGTATAAGGGAGCCTCAACACAGCAAGGAGTCCAGCGATGTCGATTCAACAGGCCATCGAAACCAAGGTGAGCCAGGCCCTCGCTCCCAGCCACCTGGAAGTGATCAACGAAAGCCATATGCACCGCACCCCCAAGGATGCCGAGACCCACTTCAAGCTGGTGGTGGTCAGCGAGCAGTTTGAAGGGAAACGGTTGCTTGCCCGCCACCGTAGCGTCAATGAATTGCTGCAGGCGGAGTTTGATGCCGGGCTGCACGCCCTGGCCCTGCACACCTATACCCCGGCAGAGTGGCGGGAGCGGACCCAGGCGCCGCGGACGCCCGGCTGCACCGGCTCCCTGAGCTGATCCCGGGACGCCGCCATCTGGCGGCGTTTCTGTTTCCCCCCTCGGCCCTCCGAGAGGTTCGCTTTTCTCCACCGAATCTGTTATCAAAATGTAAAGACCACCGTGGGTGGGCAACAGGATAACGGAGTCTCGGTGCAAGCCTTTGTCGAACTGAATGACCGCCTGTGTGAGGCCCTGGGCCGGCTCTGTGGCTGGCTGACCCTGCTGATGCTGCTGTGTGCCATGACCGTGGTGCTGCTGCGTTATGGGCTGGCACTGGGCTCCATCGCCCTGCAGGAGTCGGTCCTCTACCTTCACGGGAGCGCCTTTGCCCTGGGGGCGGCCTTTACCCTCAAGCGTGACGGCCACGTCAGGGTCGACATCTTCTACCGTGAGATGAGTCCGCGACGGCAGGCCGGGGTCAATGTGATCGCCCTGGCCCTGTTTGTCCTGCCATCCGTAGGCCTTATTGCCTATCTGAGCTGGGACTATGTGCTGGCCTCCTGGGGAGGGATGGAGGGTTCCGCCGAGGCCGGCGGTCTGCCCCTGGTGTACCTGCAGAAAAGCCTGCTGCTGCTGCTCTGCTTGACCCTGGGGTTGCAGGGCGTGGCCGAGTTGCTGCGCAACCTGATGTGTCTTGGGGAGGGGCCATGATCGCCCTGCTGCTGTTCGCCTCTGTCTGCCTGGTCTTGATGACCGGGGTTCCGGTTGCCTTCGCCCTGGCGGGGACGGCGTTGTGGTTTGCCCTGCTCGGATCTGCCGCCGGGCTGTTTGACTGGGCGTTCGTCACCGCTCTGCCCAATCGGCTGTACGGCATCCTCAATAACCAGACCCTGCTGGCGGTGCCTCTGTTCGTGCTGATGGGGGTGATCCTGGAGCGCTCCCGGCTGGCGGAGCAGTTGCTGGATGCCATGGGACAGCTGTTTGGCCGGGTGCGGGCGGGGCTGGCGATCTCGGTGATGCTGGTGGGGACCCTGCTGGCGGCCAGTACCGGCATCGTCGGGGCCACGGTGGTCACCATGGGGCTGATCTCCCTGCCGGCCATGCTCAAGAGGGGATACGACCCCGCCTTCAGTGCCGGAGCCATCTGTGCCACCGGTACCCTGGGGCAGATCATTCCCCCCTCCATCGCCCTGGTGCTGCTGGGGGACGTGCTGTCATCGGCGTTTCAGCAGGCCCAGTTGAAGTCGGGGATCTTCACTCCCAGGACGGTGTCGGTGGGGGATCTGTTCGCCGGAGCCCTGATCCCTGGCCTGATGCTGGTGAGCCTGTACATCCTCTATACCCTGTGGCTGGCCCGTCGTCACCCGCAACGGTTTGACCGGCTGACCGATGCCGTCAACCCCGAGGGCGCGCTGATCCGGCAGTTGCTGATGGCCCTGGTGCCGCCGCTGCTGTTGATCGTCCTGGTGCTGGGGTCGATTCTTCTGGGTCTGGCCACTCCTACCGAGGCCGCGGCCGTAGGGGCCGGTGGCGCCCTGGTTCTGGCCGCTGCCCGTCGCTCTCTGAACCTGGAGACCCTGCAAACGTCGTTGATGGAGACCGTCCGGATCACCGCCATGGTGTTTATGATCCTGGTGGGGGCCTCCCTGTTCTCCCTGGTGTTTCGTGGTCTTGGGGGCGAGCCGCTGATCCATGGGTTGCTCTCCTCACTGCCGGGCGGGGTGATCGGCGCCACCCTACTGGTGATGCTTCTGGTGTTTCTGCTGGGGTTCATCCTGGACTTCATCGAGATCACCTTCGTGGTGGTGCCCCTGGTGGCGCCCACGCTGTTGCTGATGGGGGTGGATCCGGTCTGGCTGGGGATCATGCTGGCCCTGAACCTGCAGACCTCGTTTCTGACCCCGCCGTTCGGGTTTGCCCTGTTCTACCTGAGGGGGGTGGCGCCGTCGGGGCTGGACAGCCTCACTCTCTACCGGGGGGTGTGGCCCTTTATTATGCTTCAGTTGCTGATGATGACGCTGCTTGCCCTGTGGCCATCTCTGGCAACTTGGTTGCCGTCTCAGATATATGGTTAATAATTAAACATAAACATCTATGGCTATGCCCGATCAGGGGCGTCCATCCGGGAGGAAAGATATGCGTCTAGTCGCGTTAGTGGTCCTGCTTCTGTCGCTGGTTGCCTGTGGCCAGCAACAGAACAGCGATATCCAGGCCCAGGCCCCCCAGCAGTACTACCAGTGGAAGCTGGTGACCTCCTGGCCCAAGAACTTTCCCGGGCTTGGCATGGCCCCGGAGCGGTTTGCCGAGCGGGTAAACCAGATGTCCGGCGGCCGGCTGACCATCACCGTCTACGGTGCCGGGGACCTGGTGCCCGCCTTCGAGGTGTTCGATGCCGTCAGCCAAGGCACCGCCGAGATGGGCCACAGCGCCGCCTACTACTGGAAAGGCAAGGTGCCGGCCGCCCAGTTTTTTACCACCATCCCCTTCGGCATGAACGCCCAGGAGATGAACAGCTGGCTTCGCTATGGCGGTGGGCTGGCGCTGTGGAGTGAGCTGTACGCCCCCTTTGGCATCAAGCCCCTGCCTGGCGGCAATACCGGGGTGCAGATGGGAGGATGGTTCAACAAGGAGATCCGCTCTCTGGAGGACTTCAAGGGGCTGAAGATGCGTCTGCCCGGATTGGGGGGGGAGGTGATCTCCCGCCTCGGTGGTGTGCCGGTGACCCTGCCCGGTCGGGAGCTGTTCACCGCCCTGCAGACCGGCGCCATCGATGCCACCGAGTGGGTCGGGCCCTATAACGACCTGGCCTTCGGCCTGCATAAGGCCGCGTCCTACTACTACTACCCCGGCTGGCATGAGCCGGGCACCAACCTGGAGTTCCTTATCAATCAGCAGGCGTTCGACGCCCTGCCTTCGGATCTTCAGGCGATCTTGACTAACGCCGCCGAGGGGGTGAACCAGGATATGCTGGATGAGTACACCATGCGCAATATCGAGGCCCTGGACGCCCTGGTGAATGATCATGGCATCAAGCTGCGTAAGTTTCCCGATGAGGTGCTCGATGCCTTGCGCAACACCGCCGAGCAGGTGATCACCGAACAGGCGGCCACCGATCCGCAGATGAAGCGGGTCTACGACAGTTACATGACCTTCTACCGGGGCGTGCGCCGTTACCACAAGGTCAGTGAGGAGGCCTACAATGAGGCCAGGGACTCCCTCTACCGGGATTGATCTTGGCGGATTCAGGGGGTATGGTTTAGCCGTATAGACGTATAGAAGGAAGTATGCTCATGCCATTGCTCGACAGCTTTATCGTTGACCATACCCGGATGGAAGCACCGGCGGTGCGGGTGGCCAAAACCATGGCCACTCCCAAGGGGGACTCCATTACGGTGTTTGACCTGAGGTTCTGCCTCCCTAACGTGGAGATCCTCTCAGAGCGGGGAATTCATACCCTGGAGCACCTGTTTGCCGGCTTCATGCGGGATCATCTCAACCAGGGGGAGCAGGAGATCATCGACATCTCGCCCATGGGCTGTCGCACCGGCTTCTACATGAGCCTGATCGGCTCTCCCTCGGAGCAGCAGGTGGCCGAAGCCTGGCGGGCGAGTATGCAGGATGTGCTGGCGGTGGAGAGCCAGGCGCAGATCCCCGAGCTCAACGAGTACCAGTGCGGCACCTGTGAGATGCACTCGTTGGATCAGGCCAAGGCGATTGCCGAAGATATCCTCAAGCGGGGCATCGGCGTCAACAGGAACGATGAACTGACCCTCAGCGCCGAGCAGTTGGCCAAGCTATAGCGACCATCTAGAGTACCGACGAAAAGGGGAGCCGAATGGCTCCCCTTTTTCGAGTCACGATGCAGTGATTAAGCCGCTGCGGCACTGGCCCTTTGCAGGCGGAACACCAGCTTGGCGTAGATGTAGATACCCACCGCAGAGATGGCGCCCACGGTGGCGATGATGTACCAGGCCATGCCGATGTCGTTGGCCTGGTACAGGGTCTGGGTCATCAGCTCCGGGGTGGTGTTGGCAAAGGCCACCAGCCGGTCGAACGCCTCACCCTGGGGGATCCCCTTGATGGTGTCGGCGGCCATGCCCAGCTCCGCCAGGTAGTCCCGGGATATGCGGTCCTTGGAGGCGAAGATGTCGTACAGCCAGGGGGCGATAAAGCCCTCAAGGGTCCAGCCGATCCCCTGGGGCAGCATCACGAAGCCCAGATACATCGCCTTCTTGTCCGCCGGGGCGATGTTGCCCATAAATTCGCCCTTCTTGGGGCTGAGCAGCATCTCCCCCAGGCTGAACACCACGATGGCCACGATCATAAACCAGGCGCCCGGGGTGAAGCCCACCACCAGCATGGCGCCGGTGCAGAACAGGGCACCGGCCAGCATCGAGCTCATGATGCGGAAGCGGGCGGTACCGGCCGCCACCAGGAAGCAGCAGGTGGCGATCATGATGGAGTTGACGCTCATCATAAAGTCGGGCATCACCCGGGTGCCTTCGTGATTCAGCCCCAGCAGGCCGATCCAGAAGGGGTTCTGGGTGCCGCCGGCGCCGAACAGGTCGGTGACGATGGTGGAGGTGTCCACCCACTCCTTGATATGGACCGGCAGCACGTCAAACATGGCGTTGAACATGAACCAGAAGCCGGAGAAGGCAAACATGTACCCAAACACCAGTGGTTTGCGGATCTCGTTGAGGGAGTCTTTCCACAATGCCTGCTGCTTGATCTGACCCGCTTTTACCGCCGCCTTGCGCTGCAGACGCTCCTGCTTGTCCGGCTCGGTGTACATCAGCAGGAACAGGAAGTTCAGGGAGATGATGGCGGCGCAGGCGAAGAACAGGTGATCCCAGGAGAGCTGACGCAGTTGCACTGCCACCAGGGGACCGAGGAATCCGCCGATGTTCACCAACTGGTAGAAGATGCCCCAAGCCATGGTGGTGGACTCTCGCGGCACCGCCTTCACCATGGTGCCTTGGATTCCCGGCTTGAAGATGCCGGTGCCGAAGGCCAGGGTCATGGCGCCCAGGGTAAAACCGAGGAAACTGGGGAAGAACGCCATGATCAGGTAGGCGGCGATCTTGATGACGGTGGAGAGGGCGATGGTTTCCTTGTAGCCGAGACGATCGGAGAGGCCGCCGGTGACGATGGGCACCGTGGTCTGGGTCAGGGCGAAGATGAACATGATGATGCCGTAGTCGGTCATGGTGATCCCCAGCCCCCCCTTGGAGGCGGGATCGCTGGCGTAGATGCCGGCGGTGGCCTTAACCCCGTAGTAGGCCAGTCGTTCCACGATCTCCATGCCGCCCACCAGCCAGAAGATGTATCCCAGCCCGGCGATGGAGGCCCAAAGCCCCAGTTGTTTGACCTCTCTCAGGTCGTTCTCTTTATATTTGTCCAGCTGTTGCACCTGTTAACCCTGTGTGATGGATGTAAGGAAGGTGGCCCGACTCTACAGGATACCGGGGCGCCAACTCAAGTCGGCCTCGGGTCGGTATAAAAAGCCACCGACGATTTCACTGTGAATATTGGAAATGAGGGACTGGAAATCACAAGGAATATGTGAGAGGTGAACTTGGTTAGTAAGGGATTTCACCTCCTTTCCGGCTGTTTAAGCGATTTTTGTTAATAGAAAGCCATTAATTACAGCAATCGATCCATTCAATGGTTATTTTCGTAGCAGTAACGATGTGTTTGGGGTATGATTCGCCCCGAGACAGCGTGACATGGATCTCACTAATAGTCATTTTTATGCGGCGGTTCATGTCTGGCTGGTGAATTGCTATCGAAGTCAACATGAATGGTCTCCTGGGCCCCGGATATCGGGCTTTGGGGGCGAAGTCCCAGACAGCAGTGCAAATGAGTATGATTACAATAAAGAAAGGATTGGATCTCCCCATAGAGGGGAGACCGGAGCAGGCAATCTGTGATGGACCCAAGGTCTCTCAGGTTGCGCTCCTGGGTGAAGAGTACCACGGTATGCGCCCCACCATGAAGATCAAGGAGGGGGAACGCGTCAAGCGAGGCCAGGTACTGTTCGAGGACAAGAAAAACCCTGGAGTCAAGTTCACCGCACCCGCCAGCGGTACCGTCAGCGCCATTAACCGGGGCGCCAAGCGGGTACTGCAATCCGTGGTGATCGACATTGAAGGCGATGACAGCGTTCGCTTCGCTTCCTACTCCAGCGACGAGCTGGCCGCCATCAGCCGTGAGCGGGTTCAGGAAAACCTGGTCAACAGCGGCCTGTGGACCGCCTTCCGTACCCGCCCCTTCAGCAAGGCACCGGCGCTGGACAGCCAGCCAGCCGGTATCTTCGTGACCGCCATCGACACCAATCCCCTGGCTGCCGATCCCATGGTGGTGATTGAGGAGGCGTACGAGGCGTTCTGTCAGGGGCTGGCCATCGTCGGTAAGCTGACCGACGGCAAGGTCTACCTGAACACCGGCGAGTCCCGGCTGGAGGTGCCAGAATCCGACCATCTGCAGGTGAGCCGGTTCAAGGGCCCTCACCCTGCCGGCCTGGCGGGCACCCACATTCACCACCTGCTGCCTGCAAGTCTGTCACGCACCGTCTGGCACATCGGCTATCAGGACATCATCGCCATCGGCAAGCTGTTCACCAGCGGAGAGCTGGATGCCGGCCGAGTGATCTCCCTGGCGGGGCCCCGGGTCACCAAGCCGCGCCTGGTGCGCACCCTGATGGGCGCCAGCCTGGTCCAACTGACCGAGGGCGAAATCAACAGCACCCACAGCCGGGTGATCTCCGGTTCAGTGCTCAGTGGCCACACCGCTTCCGGTGCCCACGGCTTCCTGGGTCGCTTCCACAACCAGGTGAGCGTGCTGGAGGAGGGGGACGAGAAGGAGCTGTTTGGCTGGCTTAAGCCCGGTGCCAACCAGTTCTCCCTGACCCGTGCCTTCCTGTCGCACCTGAGCCCAGGCAAGCTGTTTAGCATGACCACCTCCACCGGAGGCTCCGACCGCGCCATGGTGCCCCTGGGCAGCTACGAGCGGGTGATGCCACTGGATATCCTGCCCACCATCCTGCTGCGCGACCTGATCTCCAACGATACCGACAACGCCCAGCAACTGGGTGCGTTGGAACTGGATGAAGAGGATCTGGCGCTGTGCACCTTTGTGTGCCCCGGCAAGTACGACTACGGAGTTGAGCTGCGTCGTTGTCTTGAGATCATCGAGAGGGAAGGCTGATGGGTCTGAAGAACTTTATTGAACAAATCGAGCCGCAGTTTGAAAAGGGCGGCAAGTATGAGAAGTGGTACGCCCTGTACGAGGCGGTGGCCACCATTCTCTACACCCCGGGTAAGACCACCAAGGGGGGGACCCACGTTCGTGACAACATCGATCTGAAGCGGATCATGATCACCGTGTGGCTGTGTACCTTCCCGGCGATGTTCTTTGGTATGTACAACGTCGGCCTGCAGGCTCAGTTGGCGATGACCGAGGGCTTCGCACTGCCTGACATGTGGCAGGTGGGTCTGTTCCAGCTGCTGGGTGGTGAACTGACCTCCGCCACCGGCATCGGCGGCCTGATGCTCTACGGCGCCTGCTTCTTCCTGCCCGTGTATGCCACCACCTTCGCCGTGGGCGGCTTCTGGGAAGTGGTGTTCGCCAGCGTACGCAAGCACGAGATCAACGAGGGCTTCTTCGTGACCTCGGTGCTGTTTGCCTTGACCCTGCCCGCCACCATCCCCCTGTGGCAGGTGGCCCTGGGGATCACCTTCGGTGTGGTGGTGGCCAAGGAGCTGTTTGGCGGCACCGGTCGTAACTTCATCAACCCAGCCCTGGCTGGTCGTGCCTTCCTGTTTTTCGCCTACCCGCTGAACATGTCCGGTGATTCCATCTGGCGCGCGGTCGACGGCTACACCGGCGCCACCTACCTGAGCCAGGCGGCCTCCGGTGCCAAGAGCTTCGCCGACTACAGCTGGTTCGACGCCTTCAGCGATCCCGCCTGGTGGGACTCCTTCTACGGCTTTATCGGCGGCTCCATGGGTGAGACCTCTACCCTGGCGCTGGCCATCGGCGGCCTGATCATCATCTATGCCCGCATCGCCTCCTGGCGCATCGTCGCCGGCACCATGGTGGGCATGATCGCCATGGCCTCCCTGCTGAACCTGGCCGGCAGCGATACCAACCCCATCATGGCCATGCCCTGGACCTGGCACCTGGTTCTGGGTGGCTTCGCCTTCGGCATGTTCTTCATGGCGACCGACCCGGTTTCCGCCTCCTTCACCGAGCGTGGCAAGTGGGCCTACGGCATCCTCATCGGCGCGATGGTGGTGCTGATCCGCGTGGTGAACCCCGCCTTCCCCGAGGGGATGATGTTGGCCATCCTGTTTGCCAACCTGTGGGCACCTTTGTTCGACCACTTCGTGGTTCAATCTAACATCAAGCGGAGGCTGGCGCGTAATGGCTAAGAGTAACGACAGTTTTGGCAAGACTCTGGGAGTCGTGATTGGCCTGTGTCTGGTCTGCTCCCTGGTGGTATCCAGCGCCGCGGTGGCCCTCAAGCCCCTGCAAGAGAAGAACAAGGCCCAGGATACCCAGAAATACATCCTTGAAGCCGCCAACCTGATGGACAGGGTGAACGGCGACGTGGCCTCGGTGTACGACCAGTACATCGAAGCCAAGGTGGTGGATCTGGCTACCGGTCAGTTTGACGGCAGTATCGACGCAGACGCCTACGATCAGCGCAAGGCCGCCCGAGACACCGCCACCTCCGTGGTGCCTCAAAACGACATCGCCTCCATCAAGCGCCGCGCCAGCCTGGCCAAGGTGTATCTGGTGAAGAACGATGCCGGTGAGCTGGACAGCGTGATCCTGCCGGTGCACGGCTACGGCCTGTGGTCCACCATGTACGCCTTCCTGGCCCTGGAGCCGGACAT
Organism: Ferrimonas sediminicola; assembly: GCF_005116715.1. Taxonomy (GTDB): domain Bacteria; phylum Pseudomonadota; class Gammaproteobacteria; order Enterobacterales; family Shewanellaceae; genus Ferrimonas; species Ferrimonas sediminicola. Next base: position 17,161 of record NZ_SWCI01000003.1, read on the forward strand.
GAACACCGTCAAGGCGATGGTCTACTACGACTTCTCCGACAGCGGCGAAACCCCGGGCCTGGGTGGTGAGGTTCAGAACCCCAAGTGGAAGGCGCTGTGGGTCGGCAAGAAACTGTTTGATAACCAGGGTGACCTGAAGATCCGCGTGGCCAAGATGGCCACCGACAAGCAACACGATGTGGACGCGCTCTCCGGTGCGACCCTGACCAGTAACGGCGTCCAGAACACCCTGATGTTCTGGCTGGGCGACGAGGGCTTCGGTCCCTTCATCGCCAATGCCCGTCAAGGAGGAGTCCTGTAATGGCTGAGAAATCAATGAAGGACATTGTCCTCGGTCCGGTACTCGCCAATAACCCCATTGCCCTGAACGTTCTGGGGATCTGTTCGGCCCTGGCGATCACCTCCAAGATGGAGACCGCCCTGGTGATGTCGATCGCCCTGACCGCGGTGACTGCCTTCTCCAACCTGTTCATCTCGCTGATGCGCAACCACATCCCCAACAGCGTGCGGATCATCGTGCAGATGACCGTTATCGCTTCCCTGGTGATCGTGGTGGACCAGGTGCTCAAAGCCTACGCCTATGACGTGGCCAAGCAGCTAACTGTATTCGTTGGCCTGATCATCACCAACTGCATCGTGATGGGGCGTGCTGAAGCCTACGCCATGAAGAGTCCACCGCTGCCCAGCTTCCTGGACGGCATCGGCAACGGCCTGGGCTACTCCGCCGTGTTGTTGGCCATCGGCTTTGTTCGAGAACTGTTTGGCTCCGGTACCCTGTTTGGTGTGGAGGTCCTCGCCAAGGTTACCGACGGCGGCTGGTACGTGCCCAATGGTCTGCTGCTGCTGCCCCCCAGCGCCTTCTTCCTGATTGGCTTTATCATCTGGGGTATCCGGACCGCCCGTCCGGAACAGGTTGAACCTAAGGAGTAAGGAAGGGTTATGGAACATTACATCAGCCTGCTGGTTCGGGCGATCTTCATCGAAAACATGGCGCTCTCCTTCTTCCTGGGGATGTGTACCTTCCTGGCGGTATCCAAGAAGGTCAAGACCGCCATGGGCCTGGGCGTGGCCGTTATCGTGGTACTGACTCTGGCGGTACCCTTTAACCAGCTCATCTTCCAGTTCATTCTCAAGCCGGGTGCTCTCTCCTGGGTGGGTATGCCCAACTCGGATTTGAGCTTCCTCAACTTCATCACCTTTATCGGCGTGATTGCGGCCCTGGTGCAGATCCTGGAGATGATCCTGGATAAGTTCTTCCCACCGCTCTACAACGCCTTGGGGATCTTCCTGCCCCTGATTACGGTGAACTGTGCCATCTTCGGGGCCGTCTCCTTCATGGCCAACCGTGAATACGGCCACATCGAGTCCGTTGTGTTCGGCCTGGGGGCCGGTGTGGGTTGGGCCATGGCCATCGTGCTGCTGGCGGGTATCCGCGAAAAGATGAAGTACTCCGACGTACCCGATGGACTGCGCGGTCTGGGCATCACCTTCGTGACCGCCGGCCTGATGGCCCTGGGCTTTATGTCATTTTCCGGAGTGTCGCTGTAAGCGGCGCCGAGAGTTGAAGTAAAAGGACGTGTCGATGGAAATTGTACTCGGCGTAACCATGTTTACCGCGATTGTACTGGTGTTGGTGCTGGTGATTCTGTTCGCCAAATCCAAGCTGGTCGCCGCCGGTGACGTGACGATTAAGATCAATGACGATGCCGATAAGAGCATCACCACAGGGGCCGGCGACAAGCTGCTGGGCGCCTTGGCCGGCAACGGCATCTTCATCTCCTCCGCCTGTGGTGGCGGTGGTTCCTGCGGCCAGTGCCGGGTGACGGTGCATGAGGGGGGCGGTGAGATCCTGCCCACCGAGCTGGACCATATCTCCAAGAAGGAGGCCAAGGAGGGCTGTCGTCTCGCCTGCCAGGTGGCGGTGAAACGGGATATGGATATCGAACTGCCCGAAGAGGTGTTCGGTATCAAGAAGTGGGAGTGCGAGGTTATCTCCAATGATAACAAGGCCACTTTTATCAAGGAGCTGAAGCTGAAGATCCCTGCCGGCGAGGTGGTGCCTTTCCGTGCCGGTGGTTACATCCAGATTGAAGCCCCTGCCCACCACGTGAAGTACGCGGACTTCGACATTCCGGAAGAGTACCGCTCCGACTGGGAGCGCTTCGGTTTCTTCAAGCTGGAGTCCAAGGTGGATGAGGAGACCGTCCGCGCTTACTCCATGGCCAACTATCCGGAGGAGGAGGGCATCATCATGCTGAACGTGCGTATCGCCACGCCTCCGCCAAACAACCTGACCCTGCCTCCGGGCAAGATGTCCTCCTACATCTGGAGCCTGAAGCCCGGTGACAAGGTGACCATCTCCGGCCCCTTCGGCGAGTTCTTCGCCAAGGAGACCAAGAACGAGATGGTGTTCATCGGTGGGGGAGCCGGTATGGCGCCGATGCGTTCCCACATCTTCGATCAGTTGAAGCGTCTGGGCTCCGATCGTAAGATCAGCTTCTGGTACGGTGCCCGCTCCAAGCGCGAAATGTTCTATGTCGAGGACTTCGACGGCCTGGCGGCGGAGAATGACAACTTCCAGTGGCACGTGGCCCTGTCCGATCCTCAGCCCGAGGACAACTGGGACGGTTACACCGGGTTCATTCACAACGTACTCTACGAGAACTACCTGAAGAACCACGAAGCACCCGAGGATTGCGAATTCTACATGTGTGGACCGCCGGTGATGAACGCCGCGGTGATCAACATGCTCAAGGACCTGGGTGTGGAAGACGAAAACATCCTGTTGGATGACTTCGGCGGCTAACCTGAGAGGCTTCATGCTGTATCGAGCCCCCAAAACCCTGTGGCTGGCCCTTGTCGGGCTGGCCATATTTCTCTCCGGCTGCACTCAGGCTCCCCAGGTGGAGTCCGTGTCCGGTCACACCATGGGCACCACCTATCATGTCAGCTGGGTGGATGCGCCCAAGCAGCACGATCCCCTGTTGCTCCAGGGCGAGATTGACCTGCGCCTCGGCCAGGTAAACCGCTCCATGTCGACCTGGAAGCGCAACTCGGAGGTGAGCCGTTTCAACCGCTTGGGACGGGTGGGCGGCATGGAGATCAGTGCCGAGTTCGCCACCGTGTTGCAGGAGGCCAAGCGGCTGACCCGGTTGACCGACGGTGCCCTGGACGTGACCGTGGGCCCACTGGTCAACCTGTGGGGGTTCGGCCCGGACGGCCGCATCGAACATGCTCCCGACGAGGCAGAGATCGCCCGCATCAAGGGCAGCACCGGGGATGACAAGCTGTCCATCAAGGGGCGCTGGCTGTTCAAGTCAGAGTCCGATCTCAAGGTGGACCTCTCCGCCATTGCCAAAGGTTATGGTGTCGATGTGGTAGCCCAGGTCCTGGAGGCCCGTGGCATCCACAACTACCTGGTGGAGGTGGGCGGCGAGCTCAGGGTGAAGGGGGTGAAGCCCGGAGGTCAGCCCTGGCGGGTGGCCATCGAGCAGCCGGATGCCATGGGTCGTGACGTCTTCAATGTGATTGAACCCGGCAACATGGCGGTGGCCACCTCCGGGGACTATCGCAACTTCTTCGAGGAGGACGGCGAACAGTTCTCCCACATCATCGATCCGGCCACCGGCCGACCGGTGAAGCATCATGTGGTGTCGGCGACGGTGCTTACCGACAGCTGCATGACCGCCGATGGCCTGGCCACGGCGATGATGGTGTTGGGCGTCGACAGGGGACTGGCCCTTGCCGAGGCACAGGACCTGGCGGTGATGCTTATCGAGCGCTCCCAGGGTCAGTTCCGAGTGCACTACAGCCCCGCCTTTAAGCAGTATCTGGAGCGCAAGGAGACACAGTCATGAACACCTTTATCGCTACCTTCTTGGTGATGGTGTCCCTGGTGGGACTGATGGCCATCGGCTACATCGTCAAACGTAAGACCATCAGCGGTTCCTGCGGTGGCCTCGGAGCTGTCGGTGTCGACAAGGCCTGTGACTGCCCAGAGCCCTGCGACCGACGCAAGAAGAGGATGGCCGATGAGGCCCGTCGTCAGAAGCTGATGGAGCAGCAACGGATCCTCTGATCGCCCTCTCCAGCCAGTCTCAGCGGGCTCCCCTGTCATGGGGAGCCCGTTTTTTTTGTCTCGCCGACGGCCGGGTCAGGCCGGCTTTCTCCCCCCCGGTCCCGGCGTGCGAACCGAGCTTATGGGCAAGGCGTTTTTTCTCACGAGTGGATTCTATAATTTTTGCTTATTTACAAAGATTTATAATACTTTGCTGGAATGTTTCGCTGAAATTTATTTTCTGTCAGTATGCTGAACATGGTTTGAAAGGAGGGGGCCGGGAGCCGTTCTGGTGATTGCTGCTGCTGTGGGTGCATCCAGTCGGTGAAACTGAGTGTTTGCTGGTTCGAAACTGGTGCCCCTCTCGAGAGCTTGTATCATCTTCAGTTTGGGTAATTTTGCCGATAGGCGAAATACCTGTGTGAAAACAACAATTTCAGGGAAGACTATGGACTGGTTCAGAGCCTCTTTAACCCGGCAGCTGGTGGGATCCATCGGTGGTGCCCTCTTTCTGATTCTCACGCTGATGACCATCTACCAGGTCAGCCAGACCCGTGAGGCGACTCGGCAACAGGTAAGCCACGAGGTCAGCCAGTTGGTGTCCGACAAGGCCGGTAAGATCGCTGCCTTCTTCGAAGCCAAGGGCGCCATCGTCCATTCGGTGTTTGCCAGCCCCCAGGTTCAGCGTTTCTTCGCCGCCTACGACGACCGGGGCGGTGAGCTGAGTCCCTTCGACGACTATCCTGAGGTGACCCGATACTTCCGTCACTTCTCAGATAAAGACAGCACCATCAAGAGCCTCTTCTTCGGCAGTGAAGCCACCCATGAGTACTTCGACCTCAACGGCCGCTACTCGGACGACCCCAGCTACTACACCAGCAAACGCCCCTGGTGGGGTGAGGCGCTGGCCAAAGACAGGCTCTACGTGACCGAGCCGGCGGTGGACGCCAACGATGGTTCGGTGTCGGCCACGGTGAAGCAGACGGTGTATGACGCCGACGGTCGCTTCCTGGGGATCGGTGGTATGGATATCCTTATCTCCACCATCGGGGAAACCCTGCTTTCCCAGGTGACCTACGAGGGGCAGGGGCAGCCATTCCTGGTGACCGGTGACGGCAAGCTGGTGTTCTTTCCCCTGTTCTCCGAGGCGTTTCCCCCCGGGTCGCTGCTGAGTGAGGTTGATCGCCAGTTCAGTGACTCCGAGGGGTTTGCCCTACTGGCCCGAGAACTGCTGGCCAGCGCCCAGGGGCAGGGCGAGGTGCGACTCCAGGGCCAGCAGCAACTGGTGCTGTGGCAGCCGGTGGACAGCGAGTTTCCCCAGGTGCACTGGAAACTGGGGCTGTTGTTACCCGCCGATGTGGTCAGTGCCCAGGTGACCGAAGAGGCCTGGGCCACCGGCACCGTGTCGGTGATGCTGACCCTGCTGGTCTCTGCGATGGTGTGGCTGCTGCTGCTGCCCTTCAAGTCGCAGATCCGGCGCCTGGTGGCGGCGATGGAGGCGATTGCCCAGGGGGACGGCGATCTTAGCCAGCGCATCAAGCTCAATCGCCAGGATGAGCTGGGCCAATTGGGCCGGGCGTTTAACCAGTTTGCCGATCGGGTCCACCAGCTGGTGAATCAAAGCATGGGCCTGACCGAATCGGTGTCGCGCAGCAGCACCCTGGCCACCGACGTCTGGCAGGAAACCCTCTCCTCCATGTCGGCCCAGAAGGGGGAGGTGGAGCAGGCCTCCACTGCCACCAGTCAGATGGCGCAGACCAGCGCCGAGATGGCCAGCCAGGCGGAGCAGGTGGCCCGTCATGCCGAGCAGGTGCATCGGCAGATGGGCCAGGCGGGTCTGGCCATGGGGGAGGGTAAGGCATCCCTGGCCGAGCTGGCCGGACAGATGCAGGAGTCCAGTGAGCTGGTGTCACGACTGAGGCAAAACGCCGACCAGATTGGCGAAGTGCTCAATGTCATTGGCACCATCGCCGATCAGACTAACCTGCTGGCGCTGAACGCCGCCATCGAAGCGGCCCGGGCCGGCGAGCAGGGGCGGGGCTTCGCCGTGGTGGCTGATGAGGTGCGCACCCTGGCGTCCAAGACCCAGGATTCCACCGCCAACATCCAGTCGATCATCGTCGGTCTGCAGCAGGCCAGCATCGAGGCGGAGCAGGCGATGACCCAAAGCTGTGAGCAGTTGCAACAGAGCCAGCAACGCAGCGATCAGGTTGTCGATACCCTGGATCAGGCCGGCCAGGCGGTGGCCGGGATTCAGCAGCAGGTGCAGGAGATGACCCAGGCCATCGCCCAGCAGGCCGGGGTGGCCGAGGAGATCGCCGCCACCGTGACCCGGGTCAACAGCCTCTCCGATGAGGCGGTCTCGCGGGGCGACCAGCTGGAGCGCAGCCTGGAGGAGCTGGTGGAGGGGGGAAGGCAGCTGGCCCAGGGGCTGAACAGCTATCGGGTCTAGGTCCGGTCCACCACTGTGATGGGAGGCGCCTTCTGGCGCCTCTTTTGATCGTTGGGCTTTCGGTTCCGGGGTGGTATGATTAAACTGTTTATATATACAGTATTGGTATGCGGGTGCAGCGCAAGATCATTCACATCGACATGGACTGCTTCTTTGCCGCGGTGGAGATGCGGGACAACCCTCAGTTGCGGGACAAGCCGATCGCCGTGGGCGGCCAGGCCTCCGGCCGCGGGGTGATCGCCACCTGCAACTATGCCGCACGCGCCTTCGGAGTGCGCTCCGCCATGCCGACCCACCGGGCCCAGCAACTGTGCCCGGAGCTGGTACTGGTGCCCCACAGGATGCCGGTCTACAAGGCGGTGTCCCAGCAGATCCACGCCATCTTCCGCCATTACACCGAGCTGGTGGAGCCCCTCTCCCTGGATGAAGCCTTTCTCGATGTCACCGGCAAGTCCCACTGTCAGGGCAGCGCTACCCTTATGGCCGAGGCGATTCGGGCCGAAATATTCGAGGCCACCGGCCTGACCGCCTCCGCCGGCATCGCCCCCAACAAGTTTCTGGCCAAGGTGGCCTCCGACGAGAACAAGCCCAACGGCCAGATGGTGATCCCGCCTGAGCGCACCGCCGAGTTTGCCGCTCGTCTGTCCCTGAAGAAGATCCCCGGCGTCGGTCCCAAGACAGCCGAGCGCCTGGCACGCCGCGGTCTGCTCAAGGGGGAGGACGTACTGGGGCTGTCTGAGGCGGAGTTGGAGGTGATGCTGGGCAAGTTTGGTCCGGTGCTGTGGCGTCGCTGTCGGGGCATCGATGAACGGCCGGTGGAGCCCAGCCGTATCCGCAAGTCGATCGGTGTGGAAACCACCCTGGCCCGGGACCTGCCAGATCTGGCCGCCTGCGAGGCGCAACTGGACGCCCTGCTGCCTGAGCTCGAGCGTCGCCTGGCCGCCGCTCAGCGAGGAATCAAGGGGCAGACGGTGAAGCTGAAGTTTGCCGATTTCGAGCTGACCACGGTCAGCCAGCAGAGCCAGCAGCTGGATCCCAAGCTGTTTCTGGCGCTGATGGGGATCGCCTTCCGGCGGGGAGGGGGGCGTCGGGTACGGTTGGTGGGGATCTCCGTGGAGCTGGCGGAGGGGAAAACTCTTCGGCAACTGCCTCTGCCTCTGTGATCGATGTCTTGTTTGATCCTCATCAAAACCGTTGCTTAAGCAACCAACTAAGCTGACATTGAGCTTCTGTAAAATGCCCGCCCAATCACCAGAGGCGTTGACGAAGCGGACAACCAGGCGTGTCCACTCCAACGAATCCCATCGACACCGCGAGCCTGGTTCCGGGCAGAGTCTGATTCCCTATCGGCCAAGCTGGCCCCTCAGCCTTTGCCATCAGCCGGTGACCAGCAATCCGCCGGCGCAAGGAAGGAGGTTAAGGATGAGAACCTTTGCCAAACAACTGTGCCTGGCCGCCGGTCTGATGATCCTGGTCGCGGGCGTCTGCTATGGCCTTGGCTATGGCTTCTATCAACACAAACCCCTGCGGGACGCCGACTATTTCAGCCTCTATGTGGGGGACAAGACTTTTTGTCGCACCGTGAACTACTACGATGAGAAGGGCGACGCCAAGAGGGTGGCCGCCCTGCTGGCCTACGCCGAAGAGAATGCCATGAGCTACCTGAGGCGGCGCTTCGGCAAGGATAAGGGGGCCGCCATCGTCAATGCCTGCGAGTTGCAGCGCCATGAGGCGCTTAAAGCCAGCTGCCGCGCCGAGCCGCATCGCCAGGTGGAACATCTGGTGCTGGAGTACAACAAGCCGACGGTCAGAAAGAAGAAGCTGATTTGATCCCTGCGCCGGGCACAAAAAAGCCGTCCATCAGGACGGCTTTTCTGTGCATCTTAGCGGTTGGGTATCGCCTTCAACACTTCGGTCAGCAACTGCCAATACTTCTCCACGGTGGCGATCTCCACCTTCTCATCGGGGGAGTGGGGGAAGCGGATGGTCGGGCCGATAGAGACCATGTCCAACTTGGGGTAGGGCTTCTTGAACAGGCCGCACTCCAGGCCGGCGTGGATCACCATGATGTTGGGCAGGGAGCCGAACTTCCGCTGATAGGTTTCACGCACGACCTGCATGATGGGCGAGGCGGCATCGGGTTGCCAGCCGGGGTAGGCGCCCGACAGGCTCAGTTCGGCGCCTGCCAGCTGCGCCAGGGCGGACAGCATGTTCTCCACCATTGAGCGGCCACTGTCGATGGTGGAGCGGATCAGGCAGAGGATCTCCACCCCGGACTGCTGGGTGGTTACCACCCCCATGTTGAGGGAGGTTTCCACAACGCCGTCGAACTCGTCGCTCATGCGGATCACCCCGTTTGGGGCGGCATGCATCAGTGCCACCAGCGTCTGCTGATCGGCGGCAGCGAACACCTCGGCGGGCGCGTCGGCGCTGCTCAGGGTCAGGGAGAGGCCGGGCTCGACCGCGGCCAGTTCATTCTCCAGTAGGGCGCGAAACTCGCTGATGCGTTGCTCCAGCCGGGCCAGGTTGGCCTGGGGCAGGCTGACGGTCATCCAGGCTTCTCTGGGGATGGCGTTTCTCAGGGAGCCGCCGCGCAGCGCCGACAGGCGCAGGCCGAGCTCGTCACCATGGCCAAACAGGAAACGGGCCAGCAGCTTGTTGGCGTTGCCCCGTCCCAGGTGAATATCACAGCCGGAGTGGCCGCCCTTGAGGCCGGTCAGGGCGATCTCCACCGTGGCCATCTCCTCCGGCAGGGCCTCGCGGGCCACCGTCAGGGTCAAAGCGGCATCGACGCCGCCGGCGCAGCCCATATACACTTCGCCCTCCTCCTCGGAGTCGGTGTTGATCAGGATCTCCCCGGTCAGTACACCGGCTTCCAGGCCAAAGGCGCCGGTCATGCCGGCCTCCTCGTCGATGGTCAGCAGCACCTCGATGGGACCATGCTCCAGGTCATCCGCTTCCAGTACCGCCAGGGCGGACGCCATGCCGATGCCGTTGTCGGCCCCCAGGGTGGTGCCGTCGGCGGTCACCCAATCGCCATCGATGTGGGCACGAATGGGATCGGTGCCGAAGTCGTGGTCGGTGTCGGCGTTCTTCTGCGGCACCATATCCAGGTGGGCCTGCAGGATCACCCCTTTGCGGGTCTCCATGCCGGCGGTGGCGTGCTTGCGGATGATGAGGTTGCCCACCTGGTCCAGTTGAGTCTCCAGGCCGCGGGCCTCGGCCCAGGCCTGGATATGATCGCGAAGGGCGATCTCCTGTTTGGAGGGGTGGGGGATGGAGCAGATGGTTTCAAACCAGCGCCACAGGGGCTGTGGGCTGAGGGAGCTGATTGGCTGCACGAGCGGGTACTCCTGTATTCGCCTGTTACTAGTGTCCCGCCAGTCTACCACAGCCCCGCCATGGCAACGTGCTATAGTGGCCGGACAAGGATTTCCCCGTGTAAAAGGAAGAGAACATCATGGCACAAGTGGAATTTTTTACCTCCGCCGAGGACGCCCTTTTTGGTGAGGGCGGTTGGGACGCGGTGTTGGTGGTCAGCCAGGAGTTTGCCCTGGAGAGCCATCCGGAGCTGGCGCAGCTGGTCAGCCACGCCGCCTCGGTGGATCAGCGCACCGGCAAGGAAGCCACCCTACTGCTGGCCCCAGGCCTGGCGGGAGGGCGGCTGCTGTTGGCTCCCACCGGCGACCTCAGTGACGACTACGAGGATGTGCGGCGGGTCTATGAAGCCGCCGAGGAGGGGGCCAAGATGGCGTTTCGTGCCGGCGCCCGTGCCATGCTGCTGCTGCTGGACCTGCCTGCGGGCGATCCCCGTTACCTGAACGCCGCCGAGGTGGCCGCCCTGGGCGTTGCCCAGGGCCTCTATCTCAATCCGGACGTGGAGTCGCAGCCCCGGGTGCGCATCGGTCTGATGAATGGCCAGGATGTGGTCCGTCTCAATGCCCTGGAAGCGGGGCGGGTGGCGGCGCGGGATCTCTGTGGCGGCGATCCCGAGCAGATGGCACCCCCGGCCTTTGCCGATTACTGTGTCAGCCTGTTTGCCGAGGAGCCGGTGGAGCTGTCGGTGATCGACGATCGCCAGCAACTGGAGCGGGAGTATCCGCTGCTGAGCGCCGTCTCCCGGGCCAGCTTCAACATTGCCCGTCATGCCGCCCGGGTGGTTCGAATCGATTACAACCCCGAGGGTGAGATCCATCAGACCTGGTTGATTGCCGGCAAGGGGGTGACCTTCGATACCGGTGGCGCCGATCTCAAGGTGGGCGGGGCCATGGCCGGCATGAGCCGTGACAAGGGGGGCGCCGCCGCCGCCGCCGGCTTTATGAAGGCGGTGGCGATGCTCAGGCCCCAGGGGATCCGGGTGGTCGCCGAGCTGGGACTGGTGCGCAATGCCGCCGGCAGTGATGCCTTCGTCCCCGATGAGATCATCACTAGCCATGCCGGTATCCGGGTGCGCATCGGCAATACCGATGCCGAAGGCAGGCTGGTGCTGGCGGATCTGCTGTCCCATCTTCGGGAGGCGGCCCAGGGGTCGCCGGCCCCCAGGGTGTTCTCCCTGGCCACCCTCACCGGTCATGTGGTGCGGGCCTACGGCCCCTATACCGGGGTGGTGGAAAACAGCGTGGCCCGTGTCTCTCAGCAGGGGCAACTGATGCAGCAGATCGGCGAGCGCTGGGGCGAACCGGTGGAGCTCTCCACCCTGCGCCGCGAGGACTTCGCCCAGGTGGCGCCCCGCAGTGAGTCCGAGGACCTGCTCTCCTCCAATAACGGGGCGTCGGTGAACATCAGCCGCGGCCACCAGTTTCCCCAGGCGTTTCTGCTCAAGGCCTCGGGGCTGGATAGACACCAGCTGGCCAGTGACCTGCCCATCCCCTACCTGCACGTGGACATCGCCGCCGCCGCGGTGGAGAAGCGGGATCCCCTCTATGGCAAGCCGACTGCCCGGCCGGTGGCCACCCTGCTGGCGATGATGGAGGAGCTGTAGGCGCCCGACATCGGGGGGCTGCCCGGCCTCCCGGTTCTCTCTACTGCTCCCCAGGCGTGAAACGGGCCCCGTAACCGTGATCCGGCTCTGCGCCCTGGGCCAGTCCCGTGTCGCCTGTCGCAAATTCCTAACGAAAGGTGATCTGATGCGCCGCATCCAGGGCCATATCATTTGGTTATCATGTAATAAACTTACAAAAATGGCCGTTTTTTTAAAAAGACTCACAGAAAAGCTTGTAATAAAATTACAGATTGGTATTATAGCAAGCGTCGGGAGGCAACTCCCCCTAGTAAAGACCGAGTTGGTCTTCATCGTCCCAACCTTGGGACGAGAGTTTCTCCAAGGAACCGAGACTGCTGTGCCAGGGAACCGCACCACTTGTACTAGGTGTTAGCAACTTTATCGGAGAAAAGATTATGAACTACCCATTCGGTTACGATGTTACCCTTTACGGCTCCTGGTCCCAGGGCCAGTGGAATGCCACCAGCATCTACTTCGCTGGTAACAGGTAACGTTCGGCGGCCAAGCCGCCATCGCCTCGATGAGGCAAAGCGTCTCCAAGGAACCGAGTGCTGTGCCAGGGAACCGCACCACTAATTTTGACAATCAGTGTAAGCAAATTTAGGAGAACACCCTATGAATACCCAGTTTGAATACCAAGTCCGCCTGTACGGCACCTGGTCTGCAACTGACTGGAACGCTACCGCCATCTACTACGCCGGTTAAGCGCTCCCCAAGGCGGCGGAGCCGCCCACGCCTCAAAGCGCTGAGGCAGCATGCTCTCCAGGGAATCGAGTCGTTGTGCCAAGGAATTGCACAGTATTTGTGCCAACAACGAATTGAGGAGAATGCCTTATGAAAGCCCCAGTCGATTACTCTGTAAATCTGATTGGCAGCTGGGCTAGCGCCAGCTGGAATGCCGCGGCGATCTACTTCGCTCGCTAAGCATCAACCTATTGTAATTTATTCAGTTATTTGACCTCATCTGTGTCGCCGGCCCCTTTGGCCGGGACGGTAAGGCCGAACATTTGTCATCCTTTTGCGCCGGCAACCCTGTTGCCGGCGTTTTTTTATCTCTTTTGGGGCTTTTCTCCGCCCAAACCCGCTAGCCGGATGTGTGCAGGTTCTGCTCACCGGGATCACATTCCTGAGCATTATCGCAACAGTTTCAGGTTCCTTTTACTCCCGTCCCTTGCTGAGGGGAGACGAAATCCGCATAATTGCGCCGCATCTGCTCCAGGCAGAAATTCTGTACCCAAAATATTAAAAAATTAAAAATTAGGACATCCTATGATGGAAAAGCTCTTCAAGCTGAAGGCTCATGGGACCAGTGTGCGCCAAGAGGTGATCGCTGGCCTGACGACCTTCCTGGCTATGGCTTATATTATCTTCGTGAATCCCTCCATGCTGGAGATGGCCGGCATGGACTCCGGGGCAGTGTTCGTTGCGACCTGTCTGGCGGCCGCCATCGGCTGCTTTATCATGGGGTTTGTTGCCAACTACCCGATCGCCCTGGCGCCCGGCATGGGGTTGAACGCCTTCTTCACCTTCGTGGTGGTGGGCCAGATGGGCTACGCCTGGCAAACCGCCCTGGGGGCGGTATTCCTCTCCGGTATCTGCTTCCTGCTGCTGTCGCTGTTCAAGGTGCGTGAGTGGATCGTCAACGCCATTCCCATGTCGTTGCGTCTTGGTATCGCCGCCGGCATCGGACTGTTTCTTGCGTTCATCGGCCTGCAAGGTGCCGGTATCATCGTCGATAATCCGGCCACCCTGGTCTCCCTGGGGGACGTCACCAAGTTCGAGAGCATCATGGCGATGTTCAGCTTCCTGCTGGTGATCACCCTGGTGCACTTTCGCAATAAGGCGGCGGTGCTGATCAGCATCCTGGTGGTCAGCGCCGTGGCGGTATTGACCGGCAAGCAGGAGTTTACCGGGGTGATCGCCGCGCCCCCCTCCATCGCCCCGACCCTGATGCAGATGGATCTGGCCGGTGCCCTGGATGTGGGCATGATCTCCATCGTGTTTGCCTTCCTGTTTGTCGACCTGTTTGATACCTCTGGCACCCTGATTGCCGTGGCTCAGCGCGGTAACCTACTGGATGACCGTGGCCGCCTGCCCCGCCTGTCCAAGGCGCTGTTCGCCGACTCCACCGCCACCATTGCCGGTGCCATGCTGGGCACCTCCACCACCACCAGCTATGTGGAGAGCACCGCCGGTGTGGCCTCCGGTGGCCGCACTGGCCTGACTGCCGTGGTGGTCGGCGTACTGTTTATCGCCTGCCTGCTGTTCTCTCCCCTGGCGGGAATGGTACCCGCCTACGCCACCACCGGGGCGCTGCTGTACGTGGCGATCCTGATGATGTCCGGCCTGGTGGGTGTGGACTGGGAAGACCTGACCGAAGCGGCCCCCGTGGTGCTGACCACCCTGGTGATGCTGCTCAGCTACTCCATCTCCCACGGTATCGCCGCCGGCTTCATCAGCTACGCGGCGCTGAAGCTGATGACCGGTCGAGTGAAGCAGTTGAACCCGGCGATCCTGGTGCTGGCCCTGGCCTTCATCGTGAAATACGCAGTGCTATAAAAAGCCAGTATAAAAAAGCAACATATCGTGATAGGCGTCCCCTTTGGGGGCGCCTTTTGTCGTTTTTAAGATGTGCTTTGAATTGGCCTGGGTTATAAAGGAGGGATGTATTTTTATCAGTGATTCCGATGTCTTCTCTCTCCGTTCCCTACAAACGCGTGGTGGTCAAGCTGGGCACCAGCGTGCTGACCTCCGGTGGCAACAGCCTGGATCGTGCCCATATGGTGGAGCTGGTCCGGCAGATGGCCCGTCTCAAGCGCAGTGGCTGTGAAATCATCCTGGTGACCTCCGGCGCCATCGCCGCCGGCCGCGAGCATCTGGGGCAGCCGGCTCTGCCCGCCAGCGTCGCCAGCAAGCAGATGCTGGCGGCGGTGGGGCAGAGTCATCTGATGCAGACCTGGGAGCACCTGTTCAACCTGTTCGGCATGCACGTAGGTCAGATGCTGCTGACCCGGGCCGACCTCAACGACCGCGAGCGCTACCTCAATGCCCGCGATACCCTGCATGCGCTGCTGGATTTCGGCATCATCCCGGTGGTGAATGAGAACGACGCCGTGGCCACCGCCGAGATCAAGGTGGGGGACAACGACAACCTTTCGGCCCTGGTGGCGATGCTGGCGGATGCCGATAAGCTGATCCTGCTCACCGATCAGAGCGGCCTATTTACCGCGGATCCCCGCACCAACCCGGAAGCGGAGCTGATCAGCGAGGTGAACCGCATTACCGATGAGCTGCGCAAGCTGGCCGGCGGCAGTGGCACCAACCTGGGCACCGGAGGCATGGCCACCAAGCTGCAGGCAGCGGACGTGGCCCAGCGGGCTGGCATCCCGGTGGCCATCGCCGCGGGTCACAGCGAGGGGGTGATCGAACGACTGGTGCGAGGCGAGTCGGTGGGCACCCGCTTCTGCGCCGATGAGGCGCCCCTGGATGCCCGTAAGCAGTGGCTGCTGGCGGCCCCGACGGCCAGCGGCAGCATCACCGTTGATGCCGGGGCGGTGCGCGCCTTGGTGGAGCAGGGATCCAGCCTGCTGCCCAAGGGGATTACCGCCATCAAGGGACGGTTCGATCGAGGGGCGGCGGTGTCCATCTGCGATCCCGAGGGGCATCCCATCGGCCGCGGCATAGTGCGTTACGATCACGCCAGCCTGACGCGGATCATCGGCTGTCACTCAGAGCAGATTGAGCAACATCTGGGATTCAGTTACGGCACCGTGGCGGTGCACCGAAATGACTTGGTGATTCTATGACGACAGATCTACAACTAATGGGCCGAGACGCCCGTCGAGCCAGCTTTGCCCTGCTGGGCCTGGGCCGGGCGCAGAAGGATGCCCTGCTGCAGACCATCATCGACCAGCTTCAGGTTCACGAGGCCACCATCCTGGAAGCCAACGCTGAGGATGTGAAGGAGGCAGAAGCACAGGGGCTCAGCGGCGCGATGCTGGATCGGCTGCTGCTGACGCCGGAGCGCCTGGCCGGGATCCGCGAGGATATCCACACCGTCATCGGTCTGCCGGACCCGGTGGGAGAAGACCTGGACTCCAAGCTGCTGGCCAACGGCATGCGCCTGAGCCGTCGCCGCATCCCCCTTGGGGTGCTGGGGGTGATCTACGAGGCGCGCCCCAATGTCACCATCGACGTGGCCGTGCTGGCCCTGAAGACCGGCAATGCCGCCATCCTGCGGGGCGGCAAGGAGACCCTGCGCTCCAACCTGGCGCTGGTGGCGGTGATCCACCGGGCCCTGAAGATTCATGACCTGCCTAAGGCCGCCATTGGCCTGATCGCCGATCCGGACCGGGCCCTAGTGGCCCAGCTGCTGAAGCTGGACAGCCATGTGGATATGATCATTCCCCGGGGTGGGGCCGGCTTGCATCAGCTGTGTAAGGAGCAGGCCACCATTCCGGTGATCACCGGCGGCATCGGCATCTGCCACCTGTTTGTGGATCAGAGCGCCGATCTGAGCCGGGCCCTGGAGGTGATCGAGAACGCCAAGGTGCAGCGCCCCACCGTGTGCAACGCCCTGGATACTCTGCTGGTACACCAGGCGGTGGCGGCGGCGCTGCTGCCCAAGGTTAAGGCCCGGCTGGCGCCCCAAGGGGTGACCCTCAAGGGGTGCCAGGCCAGCCAGAAGCTGGTGGAGCTGGAGGCGGCCGAAGAGGGGGATTTCGATCGGGAGTGGCTGTCGCTGACCCTGGGCATCAAGGTGGTGGCCGATGTGGATGACGCCATCGACCATATCCGTGACCATTCCAGCGAGCACTCTGAGTCGATCCTTACCCAGGACATGGCCAACGCCCGTTACTTTGCCGCCAGCATCAATTCGGCGGCGGTGTACATCAACGCCAGCACCCGCTTCACCGACGGCAGCCAGTTTGGCCTGGGCGCCGAGGTGGCGGTCAGTACCCAGAAGCTGCATGCCCGAGGTCCCATGGGGCTGGAGGCGTTGACCACGTATAAGTGGTTGGTCGAAGGAGACTACCACATCCGCGGATAACCCTTTCCATGCCGGGTTAGTGTAGCTAAACTAGCCCGGTTGTCTTTGCGGAAAAATCCATGAAATATCAGCATCGTCCTTTGGTCCGTCTCACCAATCGCATCGGCATTGCCGCCCTGGCGTTGCTGGTGGTGCCCTCCCTGGTGGCGGCCCTGGCGTTTCGGGGCGAAGCGGGTGAACACTTCAGTTTCCTCAATCACAGTCTGTCGGAGCTGGGCCGCTACGGTGATACCTCGCCGTTGGCGGTGATGGTGAACGGTGGGCTGTTCTTCGGCGGCTTGGCGTTAAGTCTGTCGTTTATCTTCTCTAATTGGCTGATTAACAAACATTTCAGGTCGCCATTGCTGGTGTGTGGGGTGCTGCTCAGCCTGTGTCTGTCCGGCTGCGGCCTGTTCCCGGTCAATGTCGGCAATCTGCACTCCAAGGCGATGATGGCGTTCTACGGAATGACCATCCTCTGTGCCCTGGTCTACTGCCGCTCGATCCTGATGGACAAGCCACCGCGATGGGGGGTGATCCCGGCGGTGGCGGCGGCCTCTTTGGCCACCAGCCTGTTGCTGCGCCAGGATGCCCTGCTGGTGTTGCAGGACCGCTACCCCTACGGCCTGTTCGGTGAGATGCGCCCGGTCATCTGGTGGCCCGCCCTGACCGGCTGGCTGCTGCTGCTGTGTGTTACCCTGTGGCTGTTCTATGCCCTGGTACTGGTATTTCGCGACGCAGACGACTCGCCCCTTGCGGATGCCTGAGCCCGGTCAGGCTCGCCAGCCACTGACCCTGCTGCCAGGGGCCAGGAATCACCCTTAGCCAGTGGGCTCCGGCCCGGCGCCACGCCTCGACACTGTCCAGCCGATCCACCGGCCTGACGCCGTGGTTCTGCGGTCCGTTGAGCCACAGTAGCGGTTCCTGCTCCAGGGTGCTGGCCATCGGCACCGGATGCTGCTGACACACCTTGTCACAGTGCGCCTTGTTGCGACCATGGATGCGGGCACTGGCGCAGCGGGCGGACACCGCCAGCTGCGGCCAGCCAAAGCCGAGGATCTCTCCCTCCAGGCCCAGATCATCCCCCGCCTCAAGCAGCAGCGTCATATTCTGTTCGCTCATGTCAATGGGCGGCTGATAGCCGGTGGCGCCGAGCCGGGCAGCCCAGGCCAGGCTATCCCTGTTGTAGAGATTGAGGTTGGCGCCGGCCCAGAACGGCCGGCCCAGATCGCTGAGCAGGGCGGCGGCGGTGAGATCGTTGGCCTCCACCATCAGGCTCTGCTGAGTGCACACCTGTTCCACCAGCTTCAGTTCCCGGGGGCCGTTGACCAGGTTGAGGCTGGCCAGCACCACCTGGATGCCGCGGGCTTGCGCCAGCTCCGCCGTCTCCAGCAGGGTGCGCAGGGCGGGGCGGTCCCGCTTCTCACACACGGTCTCCCCGACGACGATGCGCTGCACCGGCGCCTGATCCAGCTGATCCAGTTGCGTCTGCTGCTGCTGGCGGGTGAGGGGCCAGCAGTTGAGAGTCAGTGACAGTTGCATAGTTATCCCCCTCAGTGCCAGCTGCTCAGGTAGGCGCCTGCGGTGATCAGGCCTCCCTCCGCCAGGGGTTTCAGCCTCTGTTGCCAGCCGGGCTCACTGCGGTAGTGGTCGGGATCCGCCCGCCAGCGATCGATGGCCTCGCGCCACAGCCGGGTGACCTGGCGGGTGTAGTAGGGGCTGCGTTGACGCCCCTCCAGCTTTAGGGCCGCCACGCCGGCGCGGCCGAAGCGGGCCAGCAGCGGCAGGGTGGACAGCGAGCAGGGGCGGGAGATGGGGTAGAGGGGCTTGCCCTCCACCAGGTACTGGCCCTTGCAGACCGTGGGATAGCCGCCGGCCTCCCCGGGCTGGACCTGGTCCAGCAGGTGGCCGTCCAGGCGCACCTCCCGCTGGCCGTTGCGTTCGCCCCAGCTCACCAGGCTGCCGGGGGAGCAGGCGCCACCGGAATTGGGGGAGTGGCCACTGACGTAGTGGGAGAGCTGGCAGCGTCCCTCAGCCATGACGCACAGGCTGCCGCCGGCAAACACCTCGATCTCCACCGGGCTGGCGGCGCAGATCGCTTCCACGGTCTCTATGTCCAGCACCCGTGGCAGTACCGCCCGGGTGATGCCAAACTCCCGGTAAAACAGCCTGAGCGTGGGCAGGTTGGCGGCACTGGCCTGCACCGACAGGTGGCGCTCCACATCGGGATAGTGTTTCCGGGCATAGGCCAGCAGGCCGGGATCGGCCATGATCAGCGCCTTGACGCCGGCCTCTGCGGCCACGGCGACAGCGTCCTGCCAGCGGCTCTCCTGGCCGGGCTGGGGAAAGGTGTTGATGGCCACCATCAGCGCCTTGTGCCGATTCCGGCAGCGGCGGGAAGCCTCCTCCAGCTCGGCAGGGGTGAAGTTGATGCCGGCGAAGCGGCGGGCATTGGTGTCGTTCTTGAGACCGACATAGACGGCGTCGGCGCCGGCGTCCAGGGCGTTGTCCAGTGCGGCCAGGTTGGCCACAGGGGCAAGCAGTTCCATTGTCCGTGTTCCAGGTTCCAATATCGCGTCGTGACACTCTACCCAAACCATCTGACCAGACTTTGATCCTGAACACTGATTGTGACAAAAGTCCTGATTACAATGATTTTTTGATCTGTGAACGGATTTCATACGCCCATGAGCCTGCCCAAGCCCCCGGTGGCGCCGATCGCCCTGGCGCTCACCCCGCTGCTTAACCATAGATTCGGTGACCTGGTTCGCCAGGGGGATCTCGATTTTCTCGAAGGGCGGCGCATCGCCATCGCGGTGACCGGCGCGCCCTGGGCCCTGGCACTTGGGCTGGCGCAGGGACGCTGGCAGGTGGCCTGGGCCGACGGCAGTGAGCCAGCCGAGCTGTTGGGTAACTTGCGGGCCTTTGCCATCCTCGCCTGTGGTGAGGGGGATGCCGATGGGCTGTTCTTCCAGCGGCAGCTGGAGATGCGCGGGGAGACGGAACTGGCGATGGAGTTGAAGGCGCTGTTGGGCAGGGTCAGCCTGTTGCCTCCGGTGCCCGAGCCCTTGCAGGCGGCCGTGGCCCGGCTGAGAACTATGCCTTTCCTGTCAGGATCAGATATTTAGCCATCAGGGTGGCGTCATCTTCCCGGTGTTCGGGGTCCGGGTCGATGCAGTCGATGGGGCAGACACTGACGCAGGTGGGCTTGTCGTAGTGGCCGACGCACTCGGTGCAGCGGTCAGGATCGATCTCATAGATCTCCTCACCCATGCTGATCGCCTGGTTGGGGCACTCAGGTTCACACATGTCGCAGTTGATGCAGCTGTCGAGAATAATCAGGGCCATGTCGCTGTCGGTCGATTGTCGCTAAGGGCGGCGACTTTACCATAAGTTTAGCCTGGCAACAAAAAGGCGCCCTAGGGCGCCTTCTTTCTGACGGTGTCCGCCCCTTAGGCCGGCTTGACCGGGTTGCGGGTGGTCTGGCCCTCATCCAGGTTGCGCATCAGGATGGCATGGGACAGGTCCAGCTCTTCGGGCAGGGGCAGGTAGACGGTGTGGCCATTGCCCGGGGCAATCTCCACCTGTTCGCCCTTGTGGTTCTCGATGTGCGCCAGGTTGAAGTTGAGGTTACCCGCCGGGGTCATCAGCTCGACGCTGTTGCCCGCCTCGAAGCGGTTTTTCACCAGCACCTCCGCCAGGCCTTGGCCGTTGCGCTCTCCGGTCAGTTCGCCCACGAACTGCTGCTTCTCCGACACGGAGTAGCCGTAGTCGTAGTTCTGGTACTCGTCGTGAGTGTGACGGCGCAGGAAGCCCTCGGTGTAGCCGCGGTGGGCCAGGGATTCCAGAGAGAGCATCAGGTTGGGGTCGAAGGGGCGGCCCGCGGCGGCGTCATCAATGGCCTTGCGGTAGAGCTGGGCGGTGCGGGCCACATAGTAGAAGCTCTTGGTCCGGCCCTCGATCTTCAGGGAGTGCACTCCCATCGTCGCCAGGCGCTCCACATGCTGGATGGCGCGCAGATCCTTGGAGTTCATGATGTAGGTGCCGTGTTCATCCTCGAAGGCGGGCATGTATTCGCCGGGACGGTTGGCCTCCTGCAGCAGCACCACCTGGTCGCTGGTGGGGCCCTGGCCCAGGGTGGGCTCCACCATCTGCACGCCGCTGTCGGCGGGATTGACCGCCACCACGTCGCCGGATTCGGTCTCCTTGGCTTCATGGACGTTGTAGTTCCAGCGGCAGGCGTTGGTGCAGGTGCCCTGGTTGGGGTCCCGCTTGTTGATGTAGCCGGAGAGCAGGCAGCGGCCGGAGTAGGCCATGCACAGGGCGCCGTGGACAAACACCTCCAGCTCCATCTCGGGGCACTGCTGGCGGATCTCTTCGATCTCGTCCAGGGAGAGCTCCCGGGAGAGGATCACCCGATCGATTCCCTGGCGCTCCCAGAACTTGACGCTGGCCCAGTTGATGGCGTTGGCCTGCACCGACAGGTGAATGCTCTGCTCGGGGAAGGCGTCTTTCACCATCATGATCAGCCCGGGATCGGACATGATCAGCGCATCCGGCTTCATCTGGATCACCGGCGCGATGTCGCGCAGGTAGGTCTTCAGTTTGGAGTTGTGAGGGGCGATGTTGGACACCACATACAGCTTCTTGCCCAGCTGGTGGGCCTCTTCGATGCCGGTGGCCAGGTTGTCCAGGTTGAAGTCATTGTTGCGCACCCGCAGGCTGTAACGGGGCTGACCGGCGTAGACCGCGTCGGCACCGTAGGCGAAGGCGTAGCGCATATTTTTCAAAGTTCCCGCGGGGGACAGCAGTTCTGGCTTAAACATGGTGTTCCTATAGCTCCTCAAGGCGGCGGGCATTCTACAGAATGGCCGCCTCCGGATGCAAATTTTGATTACAAAGTAGCCATTGCCTTTGTGGGGCTATTACTGGCGGGCCAGACGGACGTTGGCGGGCAGCGGCTCGAAGTCGCTGCGGAAGGGGTTGATGTCGAGGCCGCCACGGCGGGTGTAGCGGGCGTAGACGGTCAACCGTTCACAGCCGCAGTAGCGCTTGAGATCCATGAAGATCCGTTCGACGCACTGCTCATGGAACTCGTTGTGGCGACGGAAGCTGATGAGGTAGCGCAGCAGCTTCTCCCGGTCGATCGCCTTGCCCCGGTAGCGGATCTGTACGCTGCCCCAGTCCGGTTGGGAGGTGATCAGGCAGTTGGACTTGAGCAGATTGGAGCGCAGGGTCTCCTCCACCACCTCACCGCTGGCGGCGCCCTCGAGGTAGTCCGGGTTGAACCGGTAGTCGTCGATGGCGATGTCCAGATCGTCGATCAGCTCGCCGTCGAACTCCGCCACCCGCTCCTGCTCGAACTCCGCCGGCAGCAGTATGCGAACGCTCACTTCTCCCTGGGCACACTGACTGAGATCTTTGGCCAGGGCCTGTTGCACCGCCTCGACGCTGTTGAATTTGGTCTGGTTGAAGCTGTTGAGGTAGAGTTTGAACGACTTGGACTCCACCAGGTTGCCGGAGGTGACCGGTAGGGCGAAATGGGCGATGGCCACCATAGGTTTGCCCCTGGCGTTGAGCCAGGAAAGCTCGAAGCCGGTCCAGACGTCGGCGCCGTCGAACGGCAGTTCGTCGCCCAGGCCGATGGCGTCGCGGTTGAGCTGTCGGGGCACCCCCTGCAGCAGCTCGGGGGCGTAGTGATCCTGGTACTGGGTCTGGTGGCCCAGGGTCAGTCCCTCGAGGGCCTCGGCGCCCTGATAGGGATCGTGGTGATCTGTCATAGTGATTCCGAAACGTGGCACAATATCCCGCTATTCTAACCCACAGAGGCCAACACCATGAACCTCAGCTCGCCCCTTGGCCAGTTTTTCGACCGCCACGCCCGCGCCTGGCGCCAGACCCACGGCCATCTGCCGGTGACCGATCGCCCCGAGTCCGGCCCCGCCGGCGCCGGTGATCACCCCCGGGGGCAACTGTGGCAGCCGGCGGCGCGCGCGCCCTTCGATTTTGCCAACCTGGCCCGGGCCCTGGAACTGACCCTGCATCCCAGCCTGGCAGCCTTCTACGGCCACTACTATGCGGGCAATCCCGGCTTCGATGCCCCCTTCGGCGCCGGGGAACTGCTGCAGCCGTGGAACGAGGAGGATTTCGAGTTTCTGCAGGAGAACCTCATCGGTCATGCCATGATGAAGCAGAAGCTGAAGCAGCCGCCGACCTGGTTTATCGGGGTGATGGCCGACTCCGACCTGATGCTGGTGCTGGACAACGGCGACGGTTCCATCTGGCTGGAACTGCCCGGCATGGAGCCGGAGACCCGGGTGGCGGACTCTCTGGAGGCACTGCTGCAGAGCCTGTCGCCCAGGGTGGTGCTGCCGGAGCCGATGGCGGAGGCGTCGCCACGTCCCGGCTTCTGGCAGCGGGTCAAGACCATGCTGGGACACCTGACTGGCCGCAGCTGATCGGCTGCGTCTGTCAGTCATCCTCTGTTTGGGAAGAGACCGCCCAGCCAGCAGAGCCCTGGGGCAGGGTTGTTCTTTGGCCATATCCTGCCTTTTGCGCCTTTTGGGGCGTGCTTTTCCCCCTGGGCGACTGTTTCGATTGACCAGCTCAAGGTCCGCACCAGAAACGGATGCCGGCGTCCCTCGGCAAGGAGTTATGGCTGGCTGAAGGGGGAAACGAGGCATAATTATTGCATTTTTTGGTGTTTTTGATGCGTTATTTTTTCAAAGGCCTATAAATTCCCAGTAAACTTTAATATTGGCGCAACTTCAGGCAATAAGGCGTCAATATCAAGACATTGAACTGACGATGGTTTGATTATCCAGCAATCTTGGACTATAGAAAAAAGCACTCTCATGGAATGTATGGATGCTTCTGATGAAATATGCAGGTTTGCGGGAAATTTTTGCTTTTCTTTTCGCACTAGGATTGATGACGGGCTGCGGCGGCGATGGCAGCCTGGATCAGCAAGACCCGTCGGAGCGGCCCGAGAACTGGCAGCCTGGCGGTGGCGCCACCGGCAGTGGTGACAGCACAGCCGCCAGCCATACCCTCGAGATGACTATGTGGGATTGTCCGGATCCCTTTGCCGACACCCTCGATGGCTGTAGCCAAAGTAGCGGTTTCGATGCCCAGAAGGCGGCGGTGCTGAGGGTGATGGCCCGGCGCGACGGTTCCGGCTCCGACGGGGAGCTGGTTAACGTGTACAGTGACAAGGGCAGCCTGATCCCCGCCGATGGCCGGGTGCTGACCGGTGAGGATGGCAGCGCCCTGCTTCGCATCCAGGCCGATGACGATGAAGGGGTGGTGGCCATCAGT
Source organism: Ferrimonas sediminicola (assembly GCF_005116715.1). Lineage (GTDB taxonomy): Bacteria > Pseudomonadota > Gammaproteobacteria > Enterobacterales > Shewanellaceae > Ferrimonas > Ferrimonas sediminicola. The sequence goes on from NZ_SWCI01000003.1 coordinate 41,018, forward strand.
GCCAGCTACGCCGACGCCACTACCCAGATCTATGCCCAGATCAACGCCATTCAGGCGGGGCTGACCGTGTCCACCAGCCTGGCCGATGGCCAGGTGCTCTCCGATGGCTCCACCATGGCGGTGACCGCGTCACTGACGGTGAACGGCCAGCCCTATCTGGATCCCCTGCCGGTGACCTTCTCTTCCACCTGTGCCCTTGGCGGCAAGGCGGAGATCGATGAACAGGTTCTTTCCCAGGAGGGACAGGCGGTGGCCACTTACCGTTCCACCGGCTGTGAGCAGCAGGACCAGATTACCGCCACCCTGACCCTGGGCAGCAGCACAGCCACCGACAGCGTCACCGTGCCCCTGGCGGCGGTGCCCATCGCCAGTATCCAGTATCTCTCGGCCACCCCGGACTACCTGCAGCTGGAGGGGACCGGGGGCGTACGCACGACCACGCTGATGTTCCAGGTGCTGGATCAGAACGGCCAGCCCAAGCAGGGGGTGGATGTGGCCCTCTCCCCGGCCAGCGGTGAGGAGCGCTTTACCCTGAATACCCTGCAGGCCAGGAGTGACAACCAGGGGATGGTGTCGGTCACGGTGACCTCCAAAAACCTGCCTGGGCCCTTCCGGGTGAAGGCCGAGGTGGTGGACAGCGATCCGCTGATCGTGGCGGTCTCCCAGGAGTTGCGGGTTGGCACCGGCCTGCCCGATAAGGACAGTTTCGATCTCAGCTTCTCGGTGCTCAATCCCCAGGCCTGGCCCTACAATGGCGTGCGGGTCCTAGTTACCGCGTCGGCGGGCGATCACTTCAATAACCCGGTGCCGGATGGTACGGCCATCTCATTTATTACCGATGGGGGCTTGATCGAGGCCAATTGCCATACCACTGATGGTCATTGCTCGGTAGATTGGTTTTCTCAGGACCCTCGCCCTGAGGATGGCCGGGTAACTGTAACGGCTTTTATCGAGGGGGAGGAATCCTTCGACGATGCCAATGGCAATGGCTTCTATGACCAGGGCGAGTGGGACGGTGTCGATGAGCATGAGGTCTACATCGATGCTAATGAAAACGGTCAATATGATGTTGGAGAGGTGTTTATCGACCGAAACGGCAACGGTCAGTGGGATGGCGGCGATAGCCACTACAACGGCCTGCTGTGTCGGGGGGCGCCCCTGACCAACGGCGACTGCAGCCGGGAACTGGTGGACCTGAATGTTTCGGGCGTTATTGCAATGTCTGGTGCCAACCCGAAGGCGTACTTCTGCTACTTCGATCTTTCAGATGACGATGGCGACGGTGATTTTGGCTGGTATGACTGTTGGAACAATGAGACCAATAAAGCATGGGAGGCAGGCAGCTTGACAGGGGTATCGATCGCACTGGCCTGTGTCATGGATGAGGCCCCCAGTGGAGTATTAAATCCCGCGCCCGCCGGTACCAAGATTGAATTTACCGCCGGCGGCGACCTACAGACGTCCGGGCGCACCTCCTATACCCAAATCAGTACCTCGGGCATTATCTACAGCGACACCGGAATTGATAACCGAACGAGTTGTGGCCTTGGCGGCTACTTCGTCGAGCTGGATACAACCGACGGCGGAGGAGAGCTGGTGTTAGAAGTGACCTACCCTGATAGCACTAGTATCTCCAAGTCGATGGTTGTTAACCCTTAAGCGCAGTGATACCCGGTTTCACCGGGCACAGTAAAACGGCCTCTTGCGAGGCCGTTTTTTTTGCTGGCGTTCAGAACAAGCACAGTCAGAAGAATCCCAGCGGGTTGGGATCGTAGCTCACCAGCAGGTTCTTGGTCTGCTGATAGTTGGACAGGGCGGCCTTGTGGGTCTCCCGGCCCATGCCCGACTGCTTATAGCCGCCGAAGGCGGCGTGGGCGGGGTAGAGATGGTAGCAGTTGACCCACACCCGGCCGGCTTCGATGGCACGCCCCATGCGCATGGCCAGGTTCTGGTTCATGGTCCATACCCCCGCCCCCAGGCCGTAGCTGGTGTCATTGGCGATGGCGATCGCTTCGGCTTCATCCTTGAAGGTGGTGATCCCCAGGGTGGGACCGAAGATCTCCTCCTGGAACACCCGCATCTCGTTGTGGCCCTTGATCAGGGTTGGCTGCACATAGAAGCCGCCGTTGCCGTCGGCGGGGGTGAAGGTGTCGCCGCCGAGCAGGAACTCGGCGCCCTCCTCGCGGGCCACCTTCATGTAGCTCATGATCTTGTCGAACTGCTCCTGGGAGGCCTGGGCGCCCACCTGGGTGTCGGTGTCCAGGGGGTTACCCTGCCTGATCTCTTTAGCCCGCGCCAGCACCCGCTCGATGAAGCGGTCGTAGATGGACTCCTGCACCAGCGCACGGGAGGGGCAGGTACACACCTCGCCCTGGTTAAAGAAGCCTAGCAGCAGCCCCTCGACACACTTGTCGATGAACGCGTCCTCCTGCTCCATGATGTCCTCGAAATAGAGGTTGGGGGACTTGCCCCCCAGTTCCAGGGTCACCGGGATCAGGTTGTCCGCCCCCTGGTGCATGATGTGGCGTCCCACCTGGGTGGAGCCGGTAAAGGCCAGCTTGCGGATCCGTTTGGAGCTGGCCAGGGCCTGGCCCGCTTCCTCGCCATAGCCGTTGACCACGTTTACCACCCCGGGCGGCAGCAGGTCGCCGATGGTCTCCAACAACACCAGGATGCTGGCTGGGGTCTGCTCGGCGGGTTTGAGCACCACGCAGCAACCGGCGGCCAGGGCCGGAGCCAGCTTCCAGGCGGCCATCAGCAGCGGGAAGTTCCAGGGGATAATCTGCCCTACCACGCCGATGGGCTCATGGAAGTGATAGGCGCAGGTGGTGCTGTCCAGTTGGCCGATGGAGCCCTCCTGGGCGCGCAGAGCCCCGGCAAAGTAGCGGAAGTGGTCCACACACAGGGGCAGGTCGGCGGCCAGGGTTTCACGGATCGGTTTGCCGTTGTCCCAGGTCTCCACCAGGGCCAGGGTTTCGCTGTGGGCTTCGATGCGATCGGCGATCTTCAGCAGCAGGTTGGCCCGCTCGGCGGCGGCGGTCGCCCCCCACACCGGCTGCGCCCGGTGGGCGGCGTCCAGGGCCAGCTCAATGTCAGCCGCAGCCGAGCGGGGGATCTCGCAGATGGTGGAGCCGTCCACCGGGCTGGTGTTGTCGAAGTACTGCCCTGCCACCGGTTCGACCCACTGGCCGCCGATGTAGTTCTGGTAACGGGGTTTAAAGCTGAACAGGGCGCCCGGGGTGCCGGGTTTTTGGTAGATCATGGTGCGTCTCCTTCGCGGTTGCGAGCCCCGGCACGGCGGAGACGACCTGCCCTGATACGGCTTGGGCTTCGGCGGTGCCGAAAGCTCTGAGGATGGCGGCCCGGAACAGGGCCGATGTTTGAGTATGCAGACCCTGGGCAGAGTTGCCTACCGACTTTAGTCTAAGGGGGCTAGATCAGGTCCCAGGAGAGGTTGGAGACCAGGCGGCAATCGTGGCAGACGAAGTGGAACAGGTCGTGAATGGACTCTCCAAGATACCACTCGCTGTTGCCGCAGCGGGGACAGGGGCGCGCCTTCTCCTCGGCGAGGGAGCCGCCGCCGACCCGGTACAGGTAGTAGTAGGTGGGCACCTGGGTAAGGTGCTCGATGCGGCCGCGCAGATCCCAGCCGCGGCGAAACAGGGCGCTGTCGATGCGGGTGATTTCATCCAGGGCGGCAAACTCGACCGCACCGCTGCCGGCCATCTGCAGCTCGTCGCACGCCTGCCACTCGCTCTGCCACTTGATCAGCGCCTTGTGATCGCCGTTGAAGGTGGCGGGCAACCGGTACAGGGGCACCGGCATCATGGTTTCGCCATCCCGCAGGGGTGAGCAGGTGTGTACATAGGTGGTGTAGAGTAGCTGCCAGTTGCTGGGCAGCACCGGAGAGCTGGCCTCACTGTTGATGTCGCGTCCCAGGACTTTGAGGCGGGGGCGGGTCAGCTTGGCCTCTGCCAGCAGGTCGAGGCGCCGCTGCACCCAGGCGGAGTGAAACCTGGGGTGCAGGCTCTCCTCTTCGGGACACAGGGCCCGCAGCCGGAACTCGGCGTCGTGCTGCATCACCGGAAACTCTTTCCCAAGAATCTGGCCATTGGCCCGCCACGCCTCCACCAACTGGTTGATGGCATACTCCACCTGGGACAGGGTGGTGTCGGCAAAGCACTCAAAGCGAAGTTCGACCAGATACATAGGCGGCTCCAAAATCATCAGGGCGGCATTATAGCGGTCGGGACGACCGGGGCAAGGATCGGCTTCGCGCCCTGAGAGTTGGCAGGAGGTTAGCGGAGTTTGGCCTCGAGGGCCTCCAGCCTGGCACTGAGCAGGGCAACCTGGCGCTCCAGTTGTGCCAGGCGGTCCTCTTGCTGAGGGGCGGGGCTGGGTGGCGTTTCCGGCAGTGGCAGTTGGGCCAGCACCGCCTGTGGGTCCGCCTGGTAGGCTTTTATCGCCTGGATCAGGGCGGGCATTGGGTGGCGGCCGGTGGCGGCCCCCTTGAGGCGGGCCAGGGTCACCTCGTGTCCCTGATGGTGAAGCTTGGCCAGGGCCAGCAGGATATCTTGGTTCATGGTGGTAAAAAGTAGTGAGATTTACCAACAGTGTGGCGTATTTGCTGATTTTAACACAAGCAATATATATAAGCATTTGATTTTTAACTAATTTAACTTGTGGCAAACCTCTTGCAGGCCTTGGTGCGTTATCGATTTTTGCCAAGGAGAAACCAGAATGAAGACCCAATTGATGCTGCCCGCTGCCGCTGCCCTGATCCTCAGCCTGTCTGGATGTGTTGTCGCCGTGGGTGGCGACGGCTGGGAGGGAGACAGCTGGGATGGCGACAGCCGCAGTAGCTGGGAGGAGGTGGAGAAGCACAATCGCGAGAAGTTGTCTCAGTTGAGCCCGGGGATGAGCGTTGATCAGGTTGTCGCCCTGATGGGTACCGCCGAGTTCAACGAGTTTTACCGTGACGATGAGAAGAGCGTACAGGTGCTGTTTTATAGGACTCACCGCACCAAGGGGGACGGCAAGACCTCCAAGGACGAGTGCACGCCGGTGGTCTTCGAGGGGGGCAAGGTCGTGGGCTGGGGCAGCAAGGCGTACACCAACGCCATCTGATGCCTGCCCCAGGCTATGTGCAAAGGAACGTCGGCATCGCCGGCGTTTTTTCTTAGGGGTCAGTTCTTGTGAAGCAGGGTGTCCAGTTGATCGATGATTTCGCTCCATTCGCCGTCACTGCAACGGCCCTCCTTGAGGAAATCCGCCTGGGCCTGGCTCCAGAAACCCGCCGCCTCAATAGGGGTATCGGCGTCCAGATGGTAGCCCTGGATAAAGTGGGAGATGGAAACTGGGTCACTGGCCATGCCCAGTTGCTCGAACAGGGTGTTCAGATTGGCTTTGGTGGTGTCCATTGCTGCATCCTCTCCATCGATTCAAACCTCTTGAGTGTAGTCTCAAAGCCCGGACCCGGTGGGCGGTTTTAGCGCGGGGCGGGGTACACTGGGAAAAGATCTTGTGTTATCAAGGTGAGTGTAGAGAGAGTTGAACGCAGGAGAGAAGAGATGGGCCTAGGGCAACACGCCGAGATTGAGGCCAGTTACCTGACAGCGGAAGAGCTGCGGGTCGCCGCTTCGTTACTGTATAACGCCTACCATGATGACCTGTTCTTTCAACAGGCCTTTGGCCGCCAGGGGTATGGCCAGAAGCTGAGAGCCGCTTTGAGAGAGGAGCTGGCCGAGCTGTGGCAACACAAACAGAAACTGGTGGGTTTCTATCAGACTGATGTGCTGGTGGCCGTGGCCTGCATCGTCGACAAGGACTACCCCCAGGGCGAGAGCCGTTACTGGTACTGGCGGCTGAAGATGGCCCTGGGAACCGGTTGGAGCCCGACCCGCCACTGGATGGAGCGGGAAGATGAGCTGAAGAGGATGCTGCCCGGTGATGATTACTGGCTGCTGCAACTGATTGCGGTTCATCCTCAGCATCAGCAGCAGGGGATCGGAGGCCAGGTGCTCAGTTCGCTGCTGCAACTGCTCTCCGAGAGTGACTCCCAGGGATTGGCGGTTTTCGTCTCTCAGCCGCAGCATGAGAAGTTGTTCCTTCGCAAGGGGTTTAGGGCGATGGAAAAGGTGGCTCTGGGGGATGTGACCGGCCAATTAATGTACTTCGATGCGGCCAGGGGGGAGGGGATCGCGCAAACACCTTGATGGATTTTGTGCGAGATCTCTTACAAGCCTGTAGGAAAATGGTGGGTCTCAGGGGGCGTCCTGATGTGTTATCAAAACTCAACCAATTGATTGTAATAGATAAGTGCTTTGGCAACTTGGTTGACTGGTGAATAATTCGCCTTGCATTGATTTGGCCCCCTATCTTGTTTGTTTCTGTGATCTGAGTAGACTTTGAAGTGTGCCAAGGGAACAGGCTTCTGAATCGGCTTGGAGATGCGTGACAGGGAGTTGCCATCGAGAAGACGGTTTAGGCAACCCGGACAGACATCACTAGGATGGTGAGACATGAACGGGAAGCCACTCTGCCAGGATTGCAGAATCCCAGGGACGGTACGGGACACCTCCAGGATGGAGACGCGTTCGATAACAGGATGTTATCGTGTTAAGGAAAACAGTACAGTCATGTACAGGGATGCTGAAGGATCAGCACAGGGAAGGCCGCAGGAAGCGAAGAGTACGCAAGGATGGTGCAGGGAGCACGAATTATAGCGGGATTGCTTAGCGTGTAATATCTAGGGGCGCACTCGGTGCGCCCCGTTCTATTTTTCGGCCCCCAGTCTGCTCCCCTGATAAACCGGAGCTGCCGTGCGTCTCCTGACTGGCGGGCAGCTATTTGCACCCGCTGGAGCAACCGCCGCTGGAGCAGTTGGAGGTCGGGGCTCCTCCGCCGCCACATCCACCGATCCGACCTTTGCTTTCGGGAGCCTCCTGCCACTCAGGCTCCGGGTAGAGCGGCATCTCGACATCCTTCAGTTTCCTGCCGTTCATCACCAGCACCGCGTACAGCCGGTTCATGCCGTCGGTGGAAAACTCACACTGATAGCGGGTGTTCCACCCCAGTCCCTGACCGGCAATGAAGCCCAGGCGAGCCTGGACCCGGGCGGTACTGATCCACTGCAGTCGACGCTTTTGACAGACTCTCTTGGCGTGAAATTCTGCAATTTCAGAAATTTGCCTAAGCTGCCAGAAGATGGCGGCGATGCCGCACACCACCAGTCCAAGAATAAGATCGGTTAGATTCAACATCCCGTTATGCCTTTACGTTGCGCATGAGGTGGCCGATCGCTTCCGCCAGGGCCGGTTCCCGCTCAGGATCCCTCAAGACACCCAAAACCCGTTGCCGTAACGTTGGCATGGAAACCAGATCGGAGTAAAGGGCCACGAACAGAGTTTTATCCAGTTTTGCCAGCTGGGTCAGATAGGCTTTCAGCAGGGTGGGGGTAGCCAGGGCTGACCAACAGCGGGCGGCGATCACCACCAGGGTGTCGGCCGATGCTTGCGGCAGGGCAAGCTCGATCGCTCGGGGCAGCCACTGCTCCGTGCCGGCCAGTCCGCGCAGGGCCATCTGGTTGATGGCATCGTTGTCGCCGTTGTCCATCAGGGACAGCCAGGCTTGCGCCATCTCGGGGGAGCAGGGAAAGTGTTCAGCGACCGATGCGAACGCCGCCAGCGGCTCGGGAGGCATCTGGCCGATGGCTTCCGGCATCTCCTGTTGCCGTTGAGTCTGGGTGATGCGCGCCAGGTTGTCCGCCAGGCCCTGCAGGCCCAACTGCTGCCAGTTATCCCAACCCAACTGGCCCTTGAGGTAGCTCTGGCAGTGCTCGTAATAGATGGAGGCGGGACGTGCCAGCTGGGCATTGACGCGGGCGTGAAACACCGCCAGCTTGTCCTGGCTGGGCTGGAAGATAAAGGGGTTGCTCTTCAGCTTCTGTTGCTGCGTTTCGGTCATCGGAGCGGTGGGGTCTCCACCCAGGGCATCCACCACGGTCTGCAGGAACTGACTGCGGGCAGCCGGATTGAGCAGGCCGCGCTCATCCAGCGGCAGCTTAATGAACCAGATGTAATGGTCCTGGGACAGTGCCGGATTCCAGAACAGCACTCCAAGCCAGGCGTGCCCGCCACGTGGGTAGGGGTAGGGGCTGTGGGTGGCTTCCACCTGGGCAAATTCGATGGGATCCAGGGGGACGACCCGGCGCCCCAGGTCGAACACCTGGTACTGGACGCCTGCGGCCTGGAGGAACTGGTGCAAAGTGGTGATGTTGTCCATGAGCTCTCTCTGGGATCGGGCACGAGGGTTATGCGTTTGAGCGCGCTATTATAGGGCCAAGGGGGGTGGGATGGTATGATTCCGCCCCATTTGATTACTGGGAGTGAGAGATGAGCCGAGAGAGGGACGTCGAGTTGGGGTTACAGCGATTGAAGCGGACTCTGAAGGAGGCCGGGTTGTGGCAGACGATGCCGGTATCGCCCGAGGCGTTGGCCAGCACTCAGCCCTTCGCCATTGATACCCTGTCACTGCAGCAGTGGCTGCAGTTTATCTACCTGCCCAAACTGCAGGGGATGCTCGATCAGGGGCAACCTCTGCCAACCCGGGTGTCTGTGGCACCGATGGCTCAGGAGATGTTCGGCGATGACCTGCCTGAGCTGGTTGAGGCGATCACTCACCTCGATGGATTACTCAGCGGTCCGAGGTAGCGAAGGGTCATGGCCACCTGAATGAGACCAGCGCCGAACGGGAAGCCCGTTCGGCGCTGGCTGACCTTAGGGGGCGAGATTACCGGTTCTGTGCCATCACCAGCTTGTAGGGGGCGGTGTCTGAGAAGAGTTCATCCTTCAGCGGGTGCAGCTTGTGCTTACGTATCTTCTTGAACTGGTAGACTGCCAGAGCGACGTTGGCCAGCAGCGCGACAAAGCTGGCGGCAAAGAAGGCGTCGGGGTCCCGGGTGGCCGGTACCGGTGCAATGCGATCGGCAAACGAGGGCACGGACATGACGAACATGATCCACAGAGCCAGCGTGGCGGCGCGGTGCTGTAACCAGGCACCCTTCTTAATAAAGAAGGCGGGAATGGTGCAGGACAGGAGCAGAATGACGCCGCAATAGAAGGAATGATCGGTAATGCAATTGTATGTGTAGGCAAAATTCCAGATGTCATAGGCGATAATCCAGGGCCAGATCATGTCAGGCCAGATCATGTCTTTTGAACTCTCTTTGGAAATAATAATGCCAGTCCAGCCACAGATGGTGATGATATTTAGTAAGCCGGCGATACCATTCATGATATTCCAGGGTCCAGACATCAGCCATAGGTTATCAATGATCTGCCCATCCCAGGCGCCATAACTGTAGACCTGGAAGTCTCTCAGGCAGGCTTCAAATATATTCAGTGCCAGAATGAATGCTGGAAACGCCAGAGCGTAGCGGTTTTTTGCCAGACTGGGTATATAACGTATGGCCATGAAGCCAAGGCAACCGGCCAGGGCCGAGTATGTTTTCACCCAGTTGAACCAGTTGCCCGTGCCATACTCATTGCCTGGTGCGGCGGTGGTGGGCCAGACGTAGATGGTCAGGGCGATGGGCAGAATAAGATAGAGCAGCAGCCCACCCCACATGGTGGTTCGGCCGAATTCATTGAGGGCCATTAGCGCAATCAGGACGCCCAGGCCGATGGCCCAGCCCATTAATCCAGGCACTTCATAGAAGAAACCCATAATTTATTTCTCCACTTTATTCATTATCTAAGCGGGTTTGTTTAAGAATTTTTTGACGCAAGAAACTTGTCCAGAGCGACGCTCTGAATTATCAGTTTCTCCTGTTTTTCATGACTTGCTGACAAAACTCAACAGGTGAGCTGTGCTTGCCTGGCATGATATTGTTAATTTAAAAGTGTTGGTCGATAAGTGGTTGGGTGACTCCTCGGGATACAATAATCCAGATAGTGTTATCCATAAGATACAAATCGATGATGATGATTCCATATTTAAAATACGCCTGTCATGGGGAGCGTTTCTTGTCTTAAATCAAGTTTTTACCAAGAAATAGAGTAATTGCTCTAATTTGGGGTCCGCCCGTCGACGCGACCGTAAAGGAGAGTTGAAACCAGGCCGTGGTCCCTGGGGCTGTGACTGAGTCCGGCCGACCAACCATGATGGGAACCAGGGAGAGAGCCTGGGCACTAACGGTGGCCCCCTGCCGCCGAAATCTGATACCTTTGACCGCCGCTCAATATCGAGCGGATTCCAACTACCTAGTTCGGCATAAGCTCATGATCACTATTTTGTATGAAGACGATCAGCTCGTCGCGGTTCATAAGCCCTCGGGATTGTTGGTGCACCGCAGCTGGTTGGCAAGGGGAGAGACCGAATTCGCCATGCAGATGGTTCGGGATCAGATCGGTTGCCATGTCTACCCTCTCCACCGCCTGGACAGGCCCACTTCCGGCATTCTGCTGTTTGGCAAATCGGCGGAGATCGCCCGGGTCATGCAGCCCCAGTTTGCCGAGCGGGGCATCCATAAGGAGTATCTGGCTCTGGTGCGGGGCTACCTCAACGAGCCCGGAGAGCTGGATTATCCCCTTAAGGAGGAGCTGGATAAGATCGCCGATGCCCAGGCCGATGCTGATAAGGCGCCTCAAGAAGCGCGGACCCAGTACCGTCCCCTGCAGCGGGTGGAGCTCCCCTATCCGGTGGGACGTTATGACAGCTGCCGCTATACCCTGGTGGCGCTGAAGCCCCTGACCGGTCGTAAGCACCAGTTGCGTCGGCATATGGCACACCTGCGCCATCCCATTATCGGTGACACCAGCCATGGCGATGGCCGTCACAACAAGTTTTACCGGGATCACTTCGGGGTTCAGCGCCTGTGGCTGCTGGCCAAGGCGCTCTGTTTCGATCACCCGGTGACCGGACAGCGTATCGAGCTGGAGACGCAACTGGAACCTGAATGGTTGACTCTGTTTGAGGAGTTTGATTGGCCGGTGGCGCAGGAGGACTATCTTCTTCTGGAGCCCCAGGGAGAGGATTGAGGCAGGGGCGACAGGCGTTCGCTGTGGGTCTGGGTAAAATAGGTCAGCCGGCGGACGCGTTGCCGCTTGATGTGGATCCGATGGTGAGTACGGCGGACTCGCTGACGATACTGCATCCTGCCTCCGGGGGCGCACTTGTTGCGCCTTTTCGGTCCTTACAGTAAGGTGGAATTGGGATTTTATCAAGTCATTAACAGGATGTAGAACGATGGCCCGGATAAGCATTTTGGTGGGCTCGGTGTACGGTGGAGCCGAGTTCACGGCGGAGCAGGTGTGCCAGGCTCTGCGAGATCACGGTCATCAGGTTGCCGTCAGCGAGGCACAGAGCGCGCAGGAGCTGCTGGCGGAGGGCAGTGATGCCTGGCTGGTGATCACCTCCACTACCGGCTGTGGCGATCTTCCCGATAACCTGTTCCCACTATTTCTCTCCCTGAAGGAGCAGTTTCCCCTGTTACCCAAACTCCGTTACGGCGTCATTGCCCTGGGGGACTCCAGTTATGGGGAGACCTTCTGTGGTGCCGGTCGCCAGTTTGATGAACTGCTGGCCGAGCTGACCGCGGTGCGCGTCGGCGAGCGGCTGCAGATCGATGCCTGTGAAACCATGGAGCCGGAGCAGGTGGCTCTGCCCTGGGTGGTGTCGTGGCAGGTACAACTCTCCGAGGCGCTGGCCGAGGCGTAGTCGAGGGGTTATGACCAGAAGCTGGTTCCGCAGTTTGCAACGGGTCGGCAAGGCCCTGATGGTCCCGGTGGCGGTGTTGCCCGCAGCCGGTTTGCTGCTGGGGCTGGGCACCAGCCCTCTGGGGATCTTTCCCGAGGTGGTGCAAAGCCTGCTGTTGCAGACCGGCTCGGTGATCTTCAGCCTGCTGCCCCTGCTGTTTGCCATCGCCATTGCCCTCTCCTTCTGTTATCAGGACGGATCCGCCTCGGTCTCGGCGGTGATCGGCTATGGCGTGATGCTGGCCACCATGTCGGTGCTGGCCCAGGTGTACGGTTGGGAGACCAGTACCATCCTGGGGATCGCCACCCTCAATACCGGCGCCCTGGGGGGGGTGCTCAGCGGGGCGGTGACCGCCATGGTCTACCGCCGCTGTTATCGTGCAGAATTGCCTGAATTCCTGGGTTTTTTTGCCGGTCGGCGGTTGGTTCCACTGGCCAATGTACCGGCGGCGATCCTGCTGGGGGTGCTGATGGCCAGCTTGTGGCCCTGGATGACCCTGCTGCTGGAGAAGGTGTCCCACTGGGTGGTCTACCAGCAGCCCATGCTGGCCTGGGGAGTATATGGCCTGGTGGAGCGGCTGCTGATTCCCCTCGGGTTGCACCATATCTGGAATCTGCCCTTCTTCTACGAGGTGGGCAGCTTCTCCTCTCCGGCGGGGTACCTGATTCAGGGAGAGGTGGGGCGTTTCCTGGCGGGAGACCCCAATGCCGGCAACCTGGCGGGTGGTTACCTGGTGAAGGTGTGGGGGTTGCCGGCGGCCGCCCTGGCCATCTGGCGCTGTGCCGACGGGGCACACCGGACCCAGACTGCCGGGGTGATGTTCTCCGCAGGCCTGACCTGTGCCATCACCGGCGTCACCGAACCGGTGGAGTTTGCCTTCCTGTTCGTGGCCCCGCTGCTCTACCTGGTACACGCCCTGCTGACCGGCCTGGCTTACGTGCTGGTCATCGCCGTGGACTTTCATCATGGCCTGGTGTTCTCCCAGGGGTTGTTGGATTTCAGCCTGTTTTATCACTTGTCCCGGAATGGCATCTGGTTCTGGGTGCTGGGCAGCCTCTATGCGGTGGCTTACTACTTCCTGTTCACCTTTGTAATTCTGCGATTCAATCTGCCCACGCCGGGGAGGACCCCAAATGAGGCCAGGGAGGCGATCAGCGCCGAACAGGTGCTCAGCGCCCTGGGTGGTGGGGAGAACATTCGCGATCTCGATGCCTGTCTGACCCGGCTCAGGGTGAGTGTTCACCAGGCGGCCCGAGTTCGGGAGTCCAGACTCAGACAACTGGGTGCCAAGGGGGTGGTGGTGATCGGTGACGGTGTCCAAGTGGTGTTCGGTCCCCAGGCAGAGAAGCTCAGGGGAGAGATGCAGGAACTGTTGCTGCGTGCCTAGCCGGGCGGCGCAGAAGAGCCACCCCAGGGGTGGCTCTTCCTCTACCCTATCATTCCAGGAATCTAGTCAAACCAGACCTCCAGACGTTGTCCGTTGAGGGCGATATCCTGAATGGTGACCTGGCCTTCGTAGTAGCGATCGCGAATCAGGTCGGCCACTTTGTTGGCGCCATGGATTTCGGCAAAGGTCGCCACGTCATCACCATTGCACACCAGCTTATCCAGTACCCGGTAGGGGTTTACCCGGTAGACTTTCATGGTGTTGTTGAAGGTGAGACGGCTGTTGGTCAGGGAGGCCTTACAGGTGGCGATCAGCGACTGCTCCATGGCGGATGTCATGGCTGCCTGAGCCGGAAGAGCAAGAGCCAAACCCAGGGCGGCGGCGGTGAGAGTCAAAGTTTTCATTCCATTTCTCCTTTCGAGTGCCGAGCGGTTTGGTGCATACGTCAAATTAAGCATGGTGGCTCAGATGTGTTTCAGTGATGACAAAGGGTAAAGGGGTGTGTCCCCAGGAGGGCTGGGAGGGGCACCTTGGCGAAGGTGATTCTTTTTCGTGGGGAAAGCAGCGGAAAATTGTGTCTGTTCTGAAACAAAAAAGTCCGCCGAGGCGGACTTTTTTTGTTGATGCGGTTTACTCGGCGCTGCGCAGCAGTTCGTTGATGCCTACCTTGGAGCGGGTTTTGGCATCCACCTTCTTGACGATGATGGCGGCGTACAGGTTGCAGGAACCGTCGGAGGAGGGCAGGGTACCGGACACCACCACGGAACCGGCCGGCACTCGACCGTAGTGAACCTCGCCGGTCTCACGGTCGTAGATCCGGGTGCTCTGGCCCAGGTAGACACCCATGGAGATCACCGAACCCTCTTCGACGATGACCCCCTCGACCACTTCAGAGCGGGCACCGATGAAGCAGTTGTCTTCGATGATGGTGGGACTGGCCTGCAGCGGCTCCAGGACTCCGCCGATGCCGACGCCGCCGGACAGGTGCACGTTCTTGCCGATCTGGGCACAGGAGCCCACGGTGGCCCAGGTGTCCACCATGGTGCCTTCATCGACATAGGCGCCGATATTGACGTAGGAGGGCATCAGCACGGTGTTGCGACCGATGAAGGCGCCCTGACGAACGGTGGCCGGTGGCACCACGCGGATGCTCTCCTGACGGAAGCGGGCATCGTCGTAGCCGGCAAACTTCATCGGCACCTTGTCGAAGTAGCGGGTCTCACCGCCCTCCATCACCTGGTTGTCAAACAGGCGGAAGGAGAGCAGCACCGCCTTTTTCAGCCATTCGTTGACCACCCACTGACCGTTCTGTTTCTCAGCAACGCGGGCCTGGCCTTTATCCAGCAGATCCAGGGCGGTTTTTACGTCCTGAACCAGGGCGGCGTCGGCATTGGCTGGGGTGATGTCGGCGCGCCGTTCGAAAGCGGCTTCAATGCGTTGTTGCAGTTCGGTCATCGAATTAATCCTCTGCTATTCGGTGGTTAATGCTTGGGTTAAGGATTCCCGGAAGTGGCTCTGCTGTTCTGGGGTCAGGGCGGCACCGTCAGGAGTGGCAAGCAAGAAGAGATCTTCAGCCTTTTCACCCACGGTCGTAATTTTAGCGGAGTGCACTATGAGGCCACACTGATCCACAACCTGACCGATTCGGGCCAGCAGGCCGGGAGAATCCAAGGTGATGATCTCCACCATCGACCCCTGCTTGCGCTTGGCCGGAAGGAAGTTCACCTCTGTACGAACCTTAAACTGTCGCATCCGCCTTGGCAATGGTCGCTGTCTCACTTTTGCCGGCATTGGCGCCAGTAGCGCCCGGACGATGGCGTTGCGCAGGCTGTTGATCCGTGATGGGTGGCTGATGGCGCTGCCGTCCTGTTCGAGGATGATAAAGCTGTCCAGGGCGAAGCCATCCCTAGAGGTGAAGATCTGGGCATCGTGCACCGTGATGTTCTTGCCATCGAAAACCGCCATCAGGGTGGCGAACAGCCCCGCCCGGTCCCGGCAGTAGACGAACAGTTCGGTGCCGCCGCTGGCTTCGTGCTCCACCATCTCCACCAGGGGCTGATCGTCATGGCGGTTGAGCAGTGCCTGGGTGTGGTGGTTCACCTGTGCCGGGGTAAAACGCAGGAAGTAGTCGGCGCTGAACCTTTGCCACAGCGGGGTGACGTCTGCCTCCTCCAGCCCCATCTTGCCCAGCTGGTGCAGCACCTTGTTCTGGTTCTCACGTATCTTGCCTCGGGTGTCTACCGGCTTCTCCAGGCCACCGAGCAGCATGCTGCGGGTACTGTGGTAGAGCTGGCTCAGCAGTGACCCCTTCCAGCTGTTCCACAGATTGTCGTTGGTGGCGCAGATGTCGGCCACCGTCAGGCAGTAGAGGTAGCTGAGCCGGGTCAGATCGCTGACGTTTTCGGCGAACTCCTGCACCACCTCGGGGTCGTTGATGTCCCGCCGCTGGGCGGTCACCGACATCAGCAGGTGGCTGCGCACCAGCCAGGCCACCAGCCGGCCGTCGTGGTCATTGAGGTTGTGCATCTGACAGAACGTCAGCGCATCTGCGGCCCCCAGTTCGCTGTGGTCACCGCCGCGTCCCTTGGCGATGTCGTGGAAGATCGCCGCCAACACCAGCAGCCCCTTCTTGGGCAACTGGTCGATCAGCAGGGAGCCGAGGGGAAAGATCTCCTTGTGGGCCGGATCGGAGAATCGTTCGATAAATAACAGCAATCTGTGGGTGTGCTCATCCACGGTGTAGGCGTGGAACAGGTCGAACTGCATCTGGCCGACGATCTGTTGCCAGGCCTTGAGGTAGCTGGCGAGGATGCCATGGCGGTGCATCAGCGACATCGCCTTGATCCCTCTGGGATGGCGCAGGATCGCCATAAACTGCTCCCGACACTGGGGCAGGTCACTCAGGGGCAGCTTCAGCCGGCGCCGGGCGTTGCGCAGCAGCCTCAGGGTGGGGGCGGCCACCGCCTCGATCTCCTCCTCCTGGGCGGCATGGTGGAACAGGGTCAGGATCTTGTGCGGCTCCTCGAATACCCCCTCGTGGCGCACCGTGATGTAGCGCCCCATCAAGTTGAACTCATCGTCCAGCGGTACCATCGGCTGCTGCACCGCCAACTGAGGCAGCACCTCCCGCTTGAACAGCTGCAGCAGCATCTGATTGAGCTCCCGCACCGCACGGATGGTGCGGTAGTAGCGCTTCATCATCTGCTCCACCGGCAATTGGGTGCCCTGGGTGTAGCCCAGCAGCTGGGCCACCTTGGGCTGGTGGTCGAACAGCAGCTTGTCCTCGGCCCGGCCAGCGGCCAGGTGCAGGGCAAACCTCAGCCGCCACAGGAAGTCGCGGCAGGTGTTGAGCTCCTCCAGCTCCTCCCTGGCCAGGAAACCATGGGAGACCAGCTCGGCCAGGCAGCCGGCATTGAAGTGGCGGATCGCCACCCAGGTGATGGTCTGGATGTCCCTCAGGCCGCCGGGACAGGATTTGATGTTGGGCTCCAGGTCGAAGGCAGAGGATTTGCCGTGGCGCACGCGCTGCTCCTCGCGCTTGGCCAGGTAGAACTGGTCGACCGGCCAGAATTCGGGGTCCTCCAACCGGCCCTGCAACTGGCGAAACAGCTCTCCATCGCCGCAGATCAGCCTCGACTCCAGCAGGTTGGTGGCGATGGTGATGTCACCCTGGGCCTGGATGAAGGTCTCCTCCACCGTGCGTACCGAATGGCCCACATCCAGCTTGGCGTCCCACAGGGTGGTGAGCAGGGTGCCGATCGCCTCCTGGGTCGTTTGGGTACAGCAGTCGCTGGTGAGCACCAGCAGATCGATGTCGGAGTTGGGATGCAGCTCGCCGCGGCCATAGCCACCCACGGCGATCAGCGCCACCGGGCAGCTGCCCAGGCTGAGCGCCTGCCACAGCCGGGTCAGGGCCTGATCGACAAAGGCGGCGCGTTCTGCCAGCAGCACACCGATGGCTTCACCCTCGGCAAACTTCTGTTGCTGGAGCTGTCGATGTTGTTCGAGTTGTTGTTTCAGCTGGGGAAGGGTCAGGGCGTTCATGCCGGTGTGGATCCTGGTTGGGGACCCGCCGCACCGGCGGCGGGTCGGTGGGCGGTGATCAGGCGTGAGAGATGATCCTCTCCAGCTCTTCGTCGCTGCGCAGGGTCAGCACCTCGACGCCATCCTCGGTGACCAGCAGGGTGTGCTCCCACTGGGCGGAGGGTTGGCCATCCTTGGTGGTGACGGTCCAGCCATCCTTCTTGTTCAGCTTGCAGCGGTAGTCACCGGCGTTGATCATCGGCTCGATGGTAAAACACATCCCCGCCTGCAGGGTGAGCTTGGCACGGTTGCGGTAGTGGAGAATCTGCGGCTCTTCGTGGAACTTCTCGCCGATGCCGTGGCCGCAGTAATCGCGAACCACGGAGAACCCCTCCTTCTCGGCGATGGGCTGGATGATGGCGCCGATTTCGCTCATGCACAGGCCGGGACGCACCTGGCGGATGGCGGCGTAGAGGGCATCCTGGGCCACCTGCACCAGCTTCTTGTTGCGTGGCGGGGTCTGGCCAATGATGAACATCCTCGAGGTGTCACCATGGAAGCCGTCCTTGATCACCGTAATGTCGATATTGACGATGTCACCCTCTTTCAGCTTCTTGTGGGAGGGGATGCCGTGACACACCACCTCGTTGATGGAGATGCAGGTAGACTTGGGGAAACCGTGGTAATCCAGTGGAGCCGGGATCGCCTGCTGCACCTCGGTGATGTAGTTATGGCAGAGGGTGTTCAGTTCTTCCGTGGTCACCCCCTTCTTGACGTGGGGCTCGATCATCTCAAGTACCTCGGCGGCCAGTCGACCAGCCACACGCATCTTTTCGATCTGTTCGGGGTTTTTGATAACGATGCTCATTAGTCTACTCTTTCTATCGAATTTCTGGCTGTGGGTGCCCGGCCAAGTTGAGCTTTTCGGCTCAGTATGGTATAAAGCGCGCCGGCTCTGTTGAGTCGTGAACGGACCCTTGACCACCAGGTTTGGGCTCCCAAGCGGACAATGGCGCCATTATATCGTTAAATTTTTATTAAACCACACACGTATCGGCACATGGTCCGGGGTGCCCTCCAGGGGTCGGGTCATGGGATACGTGGAGGCTTAACCCCATATATATTGAGGAATCTCATGGCAACTGTATCTATGCGCGACATGCTGAAGGCCGGTGTGCACTTCGGTCACCAAACCCGTTACTGGAACCCCAAGATGAAGCCTTTCATCTTCGGCGCTCGTAACAAGGTTCACATCATCAACCTGGAATCTACCGTTCCTATGATGAACGACGCCCTGGCTTTCCTGGGTAACGTTGCATCCAAGAAGGGCAAGATCCTGTTCGTTGGTACCAAGCGCGCTGCTGGTCAGAGCATCAAAGAGTCTGCTCTGAAGTGTGATCAGTTCTACGTTGACCACCGTTGGTTGGGCGGCATGCTGACCAACTGGAAGACCGTTCGTCAGTCCATCAAGCGTCTGAAGGACCTGGAAGCTCAGAGCCAAGACGGCACCTTCGAGAAGCTGACCAAGAAAGAGGCGCTGATGCGTACTCGCGAAATGGTTAAGCTGGAGAAGTCTCTGGGCGGTATCAAGAACATGGGCGGCCTGCCTGATGCCATCTTCGTGATCGACGCCGAGCACGAGCACATCGCCATCAAGGAAGCCAACAACCTGGGCATCCCCGTGGTTGCCGTAGTTGATACCAACTCCAACCCAGACGGCATCGATTACGTTATCCCCGGTAACGACGATGCAATCCGTGCTATCCAGCTGTACACCGGCGCTGTTGCCGAAGCCGTAACCGAAGGTCGCAACCAGGACCTGGCTGTTCAGGCTGAGCAAGACGGTTTCGTAGAAGCTGAATAAGCATAATAAGGCGTGAGTTTACTCGCCCCTTATTAACCAAAAGGTTATTGGTTAACAGGGGCCCATTGCGGCCCCTGTTTTTTAAGCATTCAAAGACGCAAGTCATAGAGGAATTGGACATGGCAATTACCGCTGCCCTGGTAAAAGAGCTGCGCGAGCGCACCGGCGCTGGCATGATGGACTGTAAGAAAGCCCTGGTTGAGACCAACGGTGACATCGAGCTGGCCATCGAGAACATGCGTAAGTCTGGTCAGGCTAAAGCCGCCAAGAAAGCCGGTCGTATCGCCGCTGAAGGTGTGATCATCGTTAAGAGCGACGACGGCCTGGCCGCAATGGTTGAAGTTAACTGCGAAACTGACTTCGTTGCCCGTGACGAGAGCTTCCTGGCTTTCGCCAACAAGGTTGCCGAAGTCGCCCTGGCCGGCAAGATCGACTCCGTTGAGGCCCTGAACGCCGCTGAGCTCGACGGCATCACCGTTGAAGAGACCCGTGCCAACCTGGTTGCCAAGATCGGTGAGAACATGGCCGTTCGTCGCGTGGTTCTGGTTGAAGGCGCCAACCTGGGTGCCTACATCCACGGCGGCAAGATCGGCGTAGTGGCTGCCCTGAACGGTGGCGACGCCGAGCTGGCCAAAGACATCGCCATGCACGTTGCAGCTTCCAACCCTCAGTTCGTGAAGCCTGAAGACGTTGACGCCGAAGTGGTTGCCAAAGAGCGCGCTATCCAGGTAGAGATTGCCGTTAACTCCGGCAAGCCTCAGGAGATCGCCGAGAAGATGGTTGAAGGCCGCATGAAGAAGTTCACCGGTGAGATCTCCCTGACAGGTCAGCCCTTCGTTAAGGATCCTTCCATCACCTGTGGCAAGCTGCTGGCTGACAAGGGTGCCGATGTGACCAGCTTCGTACGCCTGGAAGTGGGTGAAGGCATCGAGAAGGCCGAGGAAGATTTCGCTGCTGAAGTAGCGGCTCAGATCGAAGCTGCCAAGAAGGCCTAAGGCCAACGCTTAGTTGATGCAGACCGCGGCCACCTGTCGCGGTCTTTTAATATTCAGGATAGAGAAAAAGATGAGCACCAATCCAAAACCCGCATTCCGACGCATCTTGTTAAAACTCAGTGGTGAAGCCCTTCAGGGCGATGAAGGCTTCGGCATCGATCCCAAGGTTCTTGACCGTATGGCTCAGGAGATCAAAGAGCTGGTTGAGCTGGGTGTGCAGGTCGGTTTGGTGATTGGCGGTGGTAACCTGTTCCGCGGTGAGGGCCTGGCAAAAGCGGGCATGAACCGGGTGGTGGGTGATCACATGGGCATGCTGGCCACCGTGATGAATGGCCTGGCAATGCGCGACGCTCTGCACCGTGCCTATGTGAACGCCCGACTGATGTCGGCCATCCCCCTCAACGGCGTTTGTGATAACTACAGCTGGGCCGAGGCGATCAGCCTGCTGAAGCAGGGGCGGGTGGTGATCTTCTCCGCCGGCACCGGCAACCCCTTCTTCACCACCGACTCCGCCTGCTGCCTGCGTGGCATCGAGATTGAAGCGGACGTGGTCCTCAAGGGCACCAAGGTGGATGGAGTTTACTCAGACGATCCGGTTAGCAATCCGGATGCCGTGAAGTATGATAAAATCACCTACAAAGAGGTTTTGGAGAAAGAGCTGAAAGTCATGGACTTGTCGGCCTTTACTCTGGCTAGGGACCACGACCTGCCTTTGCTGGTCTTTAACATGAATGAGCCGGGCGCCCTGCGCCGGGCGGTGATGGGCGAAGCCAACGGCACCCTGATCACCAACTAAATTTAACGACGCATCGAGTTGACACCGTAAGGAAGTTCACCGTGATTAACGACATTAAGCAAGACGCCGAAGCGCGCATGGAGAAGAGTGTGGATGCCTGCCGCACTCAGATGGCCAAGGTCCGTACCGGCCGGGCTCACCCCAGCCTGCTGGACACCATTACCGTTTCCTACTATGGTGCCGACACCCCCCTGAAGCAGGTGGCCAACGTCTCCACCGAGGACAGCCGCACCCTGGCGGTCACCGTGTTCGACCGCACCATGATCCAGGCGGTTGAGAAGGCGATCATGGCCTCCGATCTGGGCCTGAACCCCAACTCAGCCGGGACCACCATCCGTATCCCCCTGCCGCCGCTGACCGAGGAGCGCCGTAAGGATCTGGTTCGCGTGGTACGCGCCGAAGCCGAGCACGGCAAGGTGGCCATCCGCAACATCCGTCGCGACGCCAACTCCCACATCAAGGAGTTGGAAAAGGAGAAGGAGATCAGTGAGGATGATGCTCGCCGCGCCGAAGACGAGATCCAGAAGTTGACCGACAAGTTCGTCAAGGCCGTCGACGCCGTCCTGGCTGAGAAAGAAGCCGAGCTGATGGAGATCTAAGCAAACGTCCCTGTTTGCTAGCGAATCGACGCCGCGTTTGGATATACTACGCGGCGTTTCTGTTTTCTATTGCCGGGATTAACACCTTCATGCTCAGTAGTCGTGATTCCTCACCAGCGGCGCCTGCCGTGTCTCTGCCGAGACACATTGCCATCATCATGGATGGTAATGGCCGTTGGGCCGAGTCCAAGGGGCGCCCCAGGTTCGCCGGTCACCGTGCCGGAGTCAAGGCGGTTCGCGAAGCGGTACGCGTCTGCCGCAAGCACGGGATCAGGGCGTTGACCTTGTTCGCGTTTTCCAGTGAAAACTGGCGGCGCCCGGAGCGTGAGGTCGCATTATTGATGCGGCTGTTTATGACTGTGCTGTCCCGTGAGGTAAAGTTGCTCAAGGGCAACGACGTGCGCCTGAAGGTGGTGGGGGATGTCTCCGGCTTCAGCCTGGACCTGCAGCAGCGGATCCGCAAGGCGGAGAGGATGACCGCCGACTGCCAGGGCATGGTGCTGAACGTGGCGGCCAACTACGGCGGCCGTTGGGACATGATGCAGGCGGCCCGGCGGCTGGCCGAGGAGGTGAAGCAGGGGCACCTGGATTTGGAGCAGATCTGTGAGGGCACCGTCAGCCGCTATCTGACCATGGCCGATCTGCCCGAGGTGGATCTGCTGGTGCGTACCGGGGGCGAGCACCGAATCAGCAACTTCATCCTGTGGCAGGCGGCTTACGCCGAACTGGTGTTCAGCCCGGTGTTGTGGCCCGATTTCGATGAACGGGCCCTGGAGGCCTGTCTCGACGAGTATTGCGGACGACAGCGTCGTTTCGGCCAGACCAGCGCCCAGGTCACGGCTCAATAACAAGAATTCAACCCAAAGAGGTTTTTTTTGCTTAAGCAACGAGTTTTAACCGCCGTGCTGCTGCTGCCGGCAGCACTGGCCGCCATCTTCCTGTTGTCTTTGGACGGGTTCGCCTTGGCCATTGCCCTGGTGATCCTATTGGCCTCCAAAGAGTGGGGCAGCTTCATTCAGCCGGGGGACCGCCTCATCCAAGCCAGTTTCACCCTCTCCATGGCCGTGCTGATGGGCGCATTTTACTTTATGGTTCCCTCCGATCTGTTGTGGTTGGGCGATGAGCTCCACCCTCTGGCCGAGGGGCTGCTGCAGGTGGGGGGGCTGTGGTGGCTGATCGCCCTGGGACTGGTGGTCACCTATGTCCGCTCTGTGCGGCTCTGGCACCACTCCATGGTACTCAAGGCGGTGTTTGGCCAGCTTACCCTGTTGCCCGCGTTTGTGGCCATGCTGGTGCTGCGCAGCGCCGCCCAGGGGCAGGATCCCCACTACGGTGCCTACCTGGTGCTGGCGGTGCTGCTGATCGTCTGGGGCGCGGATACCGGTGCCTACTTCGTCGGTCGCTCCTTCGGTAAGCACAAACTGGCCCGTCACGTCAGCCCGGGTAAGACCATCGAAGGTCTGGCCGGCGGCTTGCTGGTGTGTGCCCTGCTGGCGGCGGCGGCCTGGAACTATCTGCCCAACAACGGTTTTATTCCTGTGCTGGCGGTGGTGGTTGTGACCGCCCTCTCCTCCGCCCTGGGCGATCTGTCCGAGAGCATGTTCAAACGCAGCGCCAACATCAAGGACAGCGGTCGCTTGTTGCCGGGCCACGGTGGTATCCTTGATCGCATCGACAGCATCACCGCGGCGATGCCGGTGTTTGCCCTGCTGTATCTCTACTGGTGGATCTGACCATGCAAAGACTCGCCCTGTTCGGAGCCACCGGCTCCATCGGCACCAGTACCCTGGATGTGGTGCGGCATCACCCAGAGCAGTATGTCGTTGAGGTGCTGACCGCCAACGGCAACTGGCAGGCGATGCAGAGTCTGTGTGAGGAGTTCGCTCCCGCCTACGCGGTGATGGTGGACCCCGACGCTGCCCTGGCCCTGGAGCGCGCCCTCAAGGGCAAGGTGAACACCCAGGTGCTGGCCGGTGACCAGGCGTTGGTGGAGGTGGCCGAGCTGGACAGTGTCGATGTGGTGATGGCGGCCATCGTCGGTGCCGCCGGCCTGAACTCCACCCTGGCGGCGGTTCGCAAAGGCAAGCGCATCCTGCTGGCCAACAAGGAGGCCCTGGTGGTTTCGGGCCGGCTGTTTATGGATGCGGTCCGTGAACACGGTGCCACCCTGTTGCCGGTGGACAGCGAGCACAACGCCCTCTTCCAGAGCCTGCCGGTAGAGGTGCAGGATACCCTGGGGCACTGCGACCTGGCGGGGAACGGCGTGTCTCACCTTCTGTTGACCGGGTCCGGCGGTCCTTTCCGCACCCGAGTCCTGAACAGCTTTGACGCCATTACCCCGACCGAGGCTTGTGCCCACCCGAACTGGAGCATGGGACAGAAGATCTCGGTGGACTCCGCCTCCATGATGAACAAGGGGCTGGAGTACATCGAAGCGCGCTGGTTGTTCAACGCCGCCCCTGAGCAGATCCAGGTGGTGATTCATCCCCAGAGTGTCATCCACTCCATGGTGCAATATCAGGATGGATCGGTACTGGCCCAGATGGGCCGGCCCGACATGCGTACCCCCATCGCTCACAGCCTTTCCTATCCGGCCCGAATCCACAGTGGCGTGGAACCTTTGGATTTCTTTAAGGTCGGACAATTAACCTTCGAAGCGCCGGATTTCCAGCGTTACCCCTGCCTGAAGCTGGCGATGGATGCCTGCAACGCCGGCCAGGAGGCGACCACGGTTCTCAATGCCGCCAATGAACAGGCGGTGGCCGCGTTTTTGAAGGGACGTATCAGGTTTACCGACATCGCCCGGGTCAATGCCCATTGTCTGGAACGGGCAGACCTGAGCCCCTTGATGACCCTGTCAGCTCTCGGTGAGCTGGACAGGGAGGCCAGAGTGCTGGCCGACAGCTGGATCGCCAGAGGAGCTTAATGTTTCAGTTTTTTTGGAGTCTCGGTGCTTTCCTGGTTGCCCTGGGAATCCTGATCGCCGTCCATGAATTTGGCCACTTCTGGGTGGCCCGCCGCTGTGGCGTCAAGGTGGAGCGCTTCTCCATCGGCTTCGGCAAGGTGCTGCTGCGTCGTCTTGGCAAGGACGGCACCGAGTACAGCTTGTCGATGATTCCCCTCGGGGGCTACGTCAAGATGCTCGATGGCCGGGTCGAGAATGTACCCGAACACCTCAAGGCGCAGGCGTTTGACGCCAAGAGCGTCTGGCAGCGCATCGCCATCGTCGCAGCCGGCCCCCTGGCCAACTTTGTCTTCGCCATCTTCGCCTTCTACCTGATGTTCCTCATCGGCGTGCCGACGGTGCGTCCGGTGGTGGGTGAGATCGCCCCCAACACCATCGCCGCCGAGGCGGCCATCTCCCCGGAGTCGATCATCACCAAGGTGGGTCAGCGGGAAACGGTGGACTGGGAAGCGGTCAACCTGGCGATGGTGGAGTACATCGGTAACCCGCAGATGACCTTGACCCTGGATGAGCAGGGGCGAACCCGTACGGTCGACCTGGACCTGTCCAACTGGCAGGTGCAGCCGGATAAGGAGCCGCTGTTTGTCAGCCTGGGGATGATGCCCTGGCGGCCCCAGGTGAGTAATCTGCTTGGCCTGGTGACCGAAGACGGCGCCGCTTACGAGGCAGGCATTCGCGTCGGCGACAAGCTGATGGCGGTCAACGGTGAGCCCTACTCAGACTGGGAGGCCCTGGTTGAACTGGTGGAAGCCCATCCCGGCCAAGCGATGGCGTTCACCATCCAGCGCGACTTCAACAGCATGATCCTGTCCGTGGTGCCCGATGAGGTGACCTCCGATGACGGCCGGCTGGTGGGCAAGGTGGGGATCTCGCCAACCCTGGAGCCCTGGCCTAAGGCGTACCAGGTGGATCTGAGCTACGGCCCGTTTTCTGCCGTGGGTCCCTCCCTGGAGCGCACCTGGCAGCTGGTTGAACTGACGTTAAAAACAATTGGTAAGCTGTTTACTGGGGACCTTGCGGTGAGTAACCTAAGTGGTCCCATCTCCATCGCACAGGGGGCGGGCAGTACCGCCGGATTCGGTCTGGTCTACTTCCTGGGGTTCCTGGCGCTGATCAGCGTCAATCTGGGGATCATCAATCTATTGCCTCTGCCGGTACTGGATGGGGGCCACCTGCTTTACTTCGCCGTGGAGCTGGTTACCGGCAAGCCGGTGCCTGAACGGATTCAGGATGTGGGGTATCGCGTCGGTTCCGCCTTGGTCCTGATGCTGATGATTATCGCTATCGTCAATGACGTAGCACGACTGTAAGCCCAAGGAATAATAAGAATCTTCGTCTATGAGACTGAATAAAATCATGGCATCGATGGTGTTCATCGGTGCGGCCATTTCGGCACAGGGGCAGGCTGCGAGTTTTGACGCCTTTGTGGTTGACGATATTAAGGTTGAGGGGTTACAGCGGGTCGCTCTGGGGGCTGCGTTGCTGAATCTGCCGATCAAGGTGGGGGATCAGGTGGATACCCTGAGCCTGCAACGGGCGATACGCACCCTCTATGCCTCCGATAACTTTGAAGACATCGCCGTGGCCCGCGACGGCAACACCCTGGTGGTGCAGGTCCGTGAGCGCCCCACCATCAGCGACATCGTGTTCGAGGGCAACAAGGACATCAAGGATGAGCAGTTGCAGGAGAGTCTGGACGGTTCCGGCATCAAGACCGGTGAGCCGCTGGATCGCACCATCCTGACCGAGATCGAGAGCAGCCTGCAGGATTTCTACTACAGCGTCGGCAAATACAACGCCAAGGTTCAGGCACAGGTGATCACCCTGCCGCGCAACCGGGTGGAGCTGAAGCTGAAGTTCACCGAAGGGGATGCCGCCGACATCCACCAGATCAACATCGTGGGCAACACCGTGTTCCCCGATGATGAGCTGATCGGCCTGTTTGAACTGACCGACTACGTGGCCTGGTGGGACTTCTTCGGTGACCGTCGCTATCAGAAGCAGAAGCTGGAAGGGGATCTGGAAACCCTGACCTCCTACTATAACGACCGGGGCTACCTGAAGTTCAAGGTTGAGTCCACCCAGGTGGCCATGACCCCGGACAAGACCGGCCTCTACGTGACCGTCAACGTCGACGAAGGTGAGCAGTATACCATCAAGGAGGTGAACCTCACCGGCGAGCTGCTGGGCAAGGAGGCGCTGATGAAGGCGCTGCTTCCCATCGAGTCCGGCGAGATGTACAACGGCGGCGAGGTGACCTTCACCGAGGAGCTGATTGGCAAGTTCCTGGGGCGTTACGGCTATGCCTATCCCAAGGTGACCACCTATCCCGAGGTGGACGATGAGACCAACGAGGTCTCCCTGAACATCAACGTCAATCCGGGCAAGCGGATCTACGTGCGTTCCGTGGGCTTCTCCGGCAACACCGTCACCAAGGATGAGGTCTTGCGCCGGGAGATGCGTCAGTTGGAGGGGGCCTGGCTCAACAGCCGCTCCGTAGAGCTGTCCAAGGAGCGTCTCAACCGCTTGGGCTTCTTCGAAACCGTCGAGGTGGAAACCACCCCGGTGCCGGGCAGTGATGACCTGGTGGACGTCAACTACAAGGTGAAGGAGCAGCCCTCAGGGTCCTTCAACTTCGGCGTCGGCTATGGCACCGAGAGTAAGCTGAGCCTGCAACTGGGCGTGTCTCAGAGCAACTTCCTCGGCACCGGCAACAACGTGGCCATCAACCTGAACAACAACACCTACCAGAAGAGTGTCAACGCCACCTATCGCGATCCCTACTTCACCAAGGATGGGGTGAGCGCCGGGGTCAATATCTACTGGTCCGAGTTTGATGCCGACGAGTACTACCTGGAGTCCTATAAGAACAACTCCTACGGCGCCGGGGTGGATCTCTCCTGGCCGGTCAACGAATACAATCGTCTGGGCCTGGGCCTGTTCTACCGCCACAACGAGCTGTCGGAGGTGTCGCCCTACCAGCAGGTGCTGAAGTTCTATCAGATCTATGGCGATCCCACCGACTCCAGCAGTACCCTGGCATTCGACAACTTTGAGCTGAACGCCAACTGGACCCGCAGCACCCTGAACCGCGGCACCTTCCCCACTTCCGGTAATAACCAGAAGCTGTATGGCAAGATGACGGTTCCGGGCTCCGACATCCAGTACTTCAAGGTGAGCTTCGACACCAGCTTCTACTTCCCGCTGAACCGTACTCACGACTGGGTGTTCCTGACCCGGGGTAAGGTGGGCTACGGTAACGGCTACGGTGACTACCAGGGACAGGACAACATCCTGCCCTTCTGGGAAAACTTCTACGCCGGCGGTTCCACCGTGCTGCGCGGCTTCAAGACCAACTCCGTTGGCCCGCGCGCCTTCTACCTGACCGGTGACGGCACTCCCTGTATCCCGCAGCCAGGCGGAAACTTCGGAGGCTGTAATTTGCCAGGGGATCCTGATACCGTAGCGGTCAACAGTGGACGCTCCATCGGTGGTAATGCCATCGCCACCCTGAGTGCCGAGCTGATCGTACCGACTCCCTTCCTGGATGAGTCCTACAAGAACTCCGTGCGCACCAGCTTCTTTGTCGACGCCGGTAACGTATGGGATACCGAGTTCGCCTACGACAGCTACCGGACGTTGCCTCAGCCTGAGTTTGACAAGATTCAGGACTACTCCGATCCGAGCCGTATCCGCGCCTCCGCCGGTTTGTCGGTGCAGTGGCTGTCCCCCATGGGCCCCATGGTGTTCAGTCTGGCCAAGCCGCTGAAGGAGTACGAAGGGGATGACAGTGAAGTATTCTCCTTCAATATTGGACGTACTTTCTAAAGAAACGGCGACTTTGGTCGCCGCCTAATAAAGACAGAGGAATTTGAGTTTGAAGAAGTTAATGACCCTTGCCCTGATGATGGTTGCCGTTGCTCCCTCCGCCTGGGCCCAGAAGATCGGTGTTGTGGACATGCGTCAGGTGATGAGCCAGTTGCCGCAGGCCGAAGCGATGATGCAGAACCTGGAGACCGAGTTTGCCGAGCGCGTTGCGGCGGTTCGCAAGCTGCAGGAGGAGCTGAAGGCCCTGGCAGAGAAGCAGCAGAAGGACGCCCTGCTGATGACCGATGCCCAGAAGACCGAGCTGAGCCGTCAGATGGAGAGCCTGAATGCCGACTTCAACCGCAAGGGGCGGAACCTGCAGGAAGATATGCAGAAGCGTCAGCAGGAGGAGCAACAGAAGCTGCTGAAGCAGGTGCAGTTGGCGATCAACGGCCTGGCTGAGAAGGAGCAGTTTGACGTGATCCTGCAGCGTGGTGCCGCCGTGTACGTCAGCGATGCCGCCGATGTGACCAGCAAAGTGGTTGAAGTCGTAGGTAAAGGCAACTAAATACTATGACAAGCAAAACCCTGGTGGCGCTGGCCGAACTGGTTGGCGCCACCGTCAAGGGGGATGGCAGCAAGGTGGTGGCCCGGGTGGCCACCCTTGAAAATGCCGGCCCCGATCAGATCAGTTTTCTGGCGAACAGCAAGTATCGTAAGCAGTTAGACAACACCGCCGCTGGAGCGGTGATTTTGTCTGCGCAGGATGCGGAAAATTATCGGGGGAACGCCCTGATTGCTGCCAACCCCTACGTCTGTTTCGCCCGAATCGCCCAGATCCTGGATACTACTCCGGCAGCCGCAGACCGCATCCATCCCTCCGCGGTGGTCGAACCCAGTGCCCAACTGGGTGAAGGGGTTTGTATCGGCGCCAACGCCGTGGTGGAAGCGGATGCGGTGATCGGTGATGGCGTGCAGATTGGCGCCGGCACCGTGGTGGGCCGCGGCGCCCGCGTGGGCCGTGCCACTCGCCTCTGGGCCAATGTCACCCTGTACCACGGCGTGGTGGTGGGTGAGGAGTGCATCATCCACTCAGGTGCGGTGATAGGCTCAGACGGCTTTGGCTACGCCAACGAGCGTGGTCAGTGGATCAAGATTCCTCAGGTCGGTACCGTGATCGTCGGTGACCGGGTCGAGATTGGATCCAATACCTCCATCGACCGTGGGGCCATCGATGACACCATCATCGAGGAGGGGGTGATCATCGACAACCTGTGTCAGATTGCCCACAACGACGTCATCGGTGCCCACAGTGCCCTGGCGGGCTGCACCGTGGTTGCGGGCAGCACCAAGATTGGCCGCCACTGCATCATCGGCGGCAACAGCGGTATTGCCGGCCACATTGAGCTGGCCGATGGGGTCCATGTTACCGGGATGTCCCGGGTGACCAAGGGGCTGAACAAGCCCGGGGTTTACTCGTCCGGGTCTCCTATTCAGGACAACAAGTCCTGGCGTCGCAACTCGGTGCGCTCGCGCCAGTTGGAAGATATGTATCAGCGCTTGCGTCAGCTGGAGAAGCAGCTGGCTGAGCCAGAGCAAGATAGTGAATAAGTTTGGAGTCCACCTTGTCTGAGCAAATGAACACCATGGAGGTCAATGAGATCCTCCAGTTTCTGCCACACCGTCACCCCTTTATGCTGGTGGACCGGGTTCTCGATTTTGTCCCCGGCGAGTCTCTGCACGCCCGTAAGAACGTGACCTACAATGAGCCCTTCTTCCCAGGACACTTCCCGGCTGCCCCCATTATGCCCGGTGTGCTGATCCTGGAAGCCCTGGCCCAGGCCTCCGCCATTCTGGCGTTCAAGACTTATGGTAAGGGTGAAAACGAGCTGTACCTGTTCGCCGGCATCGATAATGTGCGCTTCAAGCGCCAGGTGACGCCGGGCGATACCCTGGATCTGCACGTCTACTTCCAGAAAGCCAAGCGTGGCATCGGTTTCTATGCTGCCGAAGCCAAGGTCGACGGTAAGGTTGTCTGCTCCGCAGACCTGATGTGTGCCAAGAGAGAGGCTTGATCCCGTGATCCATTCCCAGGCGGTAATCCACCCCGATGCCAAGATTGGCGATAACGTCACCATAGGTCCATTCAGCTACATTGGTGCCGACGTCATCATAGGTGATGACACCTGGATCGGCTCCAATGTGGTGATCAAGGGACCTACCAGCATCGGCAAGGGCAACAAGTTTTTCCAGTTTGCCTCCATCGGTGAGGAGTGTCAGGACAAGAAATACGCTGGCGAGCCCACCCGCCTGGAGATTGGCGACAACAACGTGTTTCGTGAGTGCTGTACGGTGCATCGCGGCACGGTCCAGGATCGGGGACTGACCAAGATCGGCTCCAACAACCTGTTTATGGCCTACACCCATGTGGCCCACGACTGCTTGGTCGGTGACCAGGTGATCATGGCCAACAACGCCTCCATCGCCGGTCACGTACAGGTGGGTGACCACGCCATCCTCGGCGGCATGACCGGCGTGCATCAGTTTGTGAAGATTGGCGCCCACGCCTTTACCGCAGGCTGCTCCCTGGTGCTGCAGGATGTCCCTCCCTACGTGATGGCCTCCGGCCAGAGCGCGGTGCCCCGGGGCATCAACAATGAGGGCCTCAAGCGTCGCGGTTTCTCCAAGGAGGCGATCGCCGCCATCCGCAAGGCGTATAAGATACTCTACCGCTCCAGCCTCACCACCGCCGAGGCGATGCCCCAGTTGAGGGAGCTGGCGGACGAGCACCCAGAGGTGGGGATGCTGGCAGACTTTGTCGAGCAGTCCAGCCGCGGTATCGTACGTTGAGGAGCTTGGCTTGAGCCAGTTGACCATAGCCATCGTCGCCGGGGAACTCTCCGGCGATATTTTAGGTGCCGGCCTGATGAAGGCCCTTCGCAAACGCCACCCCGACGCTCAGTTTATTGGCGTCGGCGGTCCCCGCATGCAGGAAGTGGGGATGGAGAACCTGGCGGACATGGAAGCCCTGGCGGTGATGGGGCTGGTGGAGGTGCTTGGCAGCCTGCCTCGGCTGCTGAAGATCAAGAGACAGCTGATTGCCACCCTGATGGATCGCCGTCCGGATCTCTACATCGGCGTGGACGCCCCCGACTTTAACCTGCGCATCGAAGCGCCGCTGAAGGCCGCAGGCATCCCCACGGTGCATTATGTAAGCCCGTCTGTCTGGGCCTGGCGACCCAAGCGGATCTTCAAGATTGAGAAGGCCACCAACCTGGTGCTGTCCCTGCTGCCCTTCGAAAAGGCGTTCTACGATCGGTATCAGGTGCCCTGCACCTTTGTGGGACATACCTTGGCGGATGAGATTCCTCTGGTCAGCGATCAGGGCGAAGCCAGAGAGGCCCTGAATCTGCCCCGGGAGGGACAGGTGCTGGCGCTGCTGCCCGGCAGCCGCGGCGGTGAGATGAAGCGGCTGAGCCCCACCTTCCTGGAGACGGCCGCCAGGCTCAAGGCGTACCATCCTGAGCTCACCATCGTGGTGCCCCTGGCCAACGAGGCCCGTCGCAGCCAGTTTGATGCCCTGAAGGCGGAACTGGCCCCTGAACTCGAGCTGGTGCTGGTGGATGGTCACTCCCGCACGGTGATGGCCGCCTCCGACGTGATTCTGTTGGCGTCCGGCACCGCCACCCTGGAAGCGATGCTGGTCAAACGCCCGATGGTGGTGGCCTATAAGCTGGCCCCCCTGACCTACCGCATCGCCAAGAGATTGATGAACATAGACAGATACAGTCTGCCCAACCTGCTGGCCGGTCGGGATCTGGTGCCTGAACTGATTCAGGACGCCTGTAACGCCGATGCCCTGGCCGAGCGGGTCAGCGGTTACCTTGACGGGGACAACAGCGAACTTTTGGCCACCTTTACCCGGATGCATGAAGAGCTGCGCCTGGATGCGTCGGAGCAGGCCGCCAAGGCGGTCCTTAACCTGATTGGAGCCGATAATGAATGAGCTGATTGCCGGCGTGGATGAGGTGGGCCGCGGCCCCCTGGTGGGGGACGTGGTCACCGCCGCGGTGATCCTGGATCCCGCCAATCCCATTGAGGGCTTGCGTGACTCCAAGAAGTTGTCTGAGAAGCGCCGCGAAGCGCTCTTCATAGAGATTCAGGAGAAGGCCCTGGCCTGGCACCTGGGCCGAGCCAGTGTCGAGGAGATTGACCGGCTGAATATCCTCCACGCCACCATGCTGGCGATGCAGCGCGCCGTCGCCGGTCTCACCCTGACTCCCACCCTGGTTCGGGTGGATGGCAACCGTTGCCCTGACTTTGGCGGCCTGACGGCGGAAGCCCTGGTGAAAGGGGACGACAAGGAGCCGGCCATCAGTGCCGCCTCCATCCTGGCCAAGGTGGTTCGGGACCGGGAGATGAAGGAGTTGGATCGCCTCTATCCCGGGTACGGTTTCGCCGGTCACAAGGGCTACCCTACGCCGGCTCACCTGGAGACACTGGCCGCTCAGGGGGCGACCCCACACCACCGAACCAGTTTTAAACCGGTGCGCCGTGCACTGGGCCTGGAGTAAACCATGGCCGATCCCAAGTATGTCCACCTGAGGGTACACTCCGATTTTTCCATGGTGGATGGCCTGCAGAAGGTGGGCCCCATCCTAGCCAGGGCGGCGGAGCAGCAGATGCCGGCCATCGGCCTGACCGATCAGACCAACCTCTGCGGCCTGGTGAAGTTCTACGGTGGCGCCCATAAGATCGGCATCAAGCCGATCATCGGCGCCGATTTCTGGCAGATCTGTCCCGAGCTGGACGACCTGCAATGTCGCCTCACCGCCATCGCCATGAATGACGAGGGGTATAAAAACCTCACCCTGCTGATCTCCAAAGCCTACCTGCGGGGCCATGTGAACCACAGGCCGGTGCTCGACCGTGCCTGGTTGGCGGAGCATGCGGAGGGATTGATCCTGCTCTCCGGGGGCAAAGATGGTGACATCGGTCAGGCCCTGACCAAGGGCAACCAGCAGGTGGTGGATCTGCTTACTGAGTTCTATAAGGCGCACTTTCCCGATCGTTACTACCTGGAGCTGCTGCGCACCGGCCGCGCCGGCGAGGAGACCTATTTGCACCGGGCGGTGGAACTGGCGCTGACCTCCGATCTGCCGGTGGTGGCCACCAACGAGGTGGTGTTCCTCAATCCGGAGGATTTCGACGAGCACGAGATCCGGGTGTGCATTCATGACGGCTACACCCTGGATGATGCCCGCCGACCCCGACTCTACTCCCGCGAGCAGTATTTCCGCACCGAAGCGGAGATGCTGGAGCTGTTTGCCGACATCCCCGAGGCATTACAGAACAGCGTGGAGATCGCCAAGCGCTGCAACGTCACCGTGCGCCTGGGCAAGTATTTCCTGCCCGATTTTCCCACCGGCGACATGAAGATCGAGGAGTTCCTGGTCAAGGCCTCGGAGGAGGGGCTGGAGGAGCGTCTGGAGTTCCTGTTCCCCGATCCCGTCGAGCGGGCCGAGCGCCGCCCCGAATACGATGAGCGCCTCAGGGTGGAGCTGGAGGTGATCAACTCCATGGGCTTCCCCGGCTACTTCCTCATTGTGATGGAGTTTATCCAGTGGTCCAAGGACAACAACATTCCGGTGGGGCCGGGTCGGGGCTCCGGGGCCGGCTCCCTGGTGGCCTACGCCCTGAAGATCACCGATCTGGACCCCCTGGAGTATGACCTGCTGTTCGAGCGCTTCCTCAACCCGGAACGGGTCTCCATGCCCGATTTCGATGTGGATTTCTGCATGGACCGCCGGGATGAGGTGATCGAACACACCGCCCAGATGTATGGCCGTGACGCCGTCTCTCAGATCATCACCTTCGGTACCATGGCGGCCAAGGCGGTGATCCGCGATGTGGGGCGGGTACTGGGCCATCCCTACGGCTTCGTTGACCGCATCTCCAAGCTGATCCCGCCGGATCCTGGCATGACCCTGGACAAGGCGTTCAAGGAGGAGCCGGCGCTGCCGGAGCTGTATGACCGGGACGAGGAGGTCAAGAACCTCATCGACATCGCCCGCAAACTGGAGGGGGTGACCCGAAACGCCGGTAAGCACGCTGGGGGGGTGGTGATCGCCCCCACCACCATCACCGATTTCGCCCCCCTCTACTGCGACGACACCGGGGGCAACCCGGTGACCCAGTTCGACAAGAACGACGTGGAGACCGCCGGCCTGGTGAAGTTCGACTTCCTCGGCCTGCGGACCCTGACCATCATCCAGTGGGCGCTTGACATGCTCAATCCGGCCCTGGAGGCCCAGGGCAAGGAGCCGGTGCGCATCGAATCGATTCCCCTGGATGATCAGCCCAGCTTCGACATGCTGCAGCGCTCCGAGACCACCGCAGTGTTCCAGCTGGAATCCCGCGGGATGAAAGAGCTGATCAGCCGGCTGAAGCCGGACTGCTTTGAAGACATGATCGCCCTGGTGGCCCTGTTCCGTCCGGGGCCGCTGCAATCGGGCATGGTAGACAACTTCATCGACCGTAAGCATGGCCGAGAGGAGATCTCCTACCCGGACGCCCAATACCAGCACGAAAGCCTGAAACCCATTCTTGACCCCACCTACGGTATCATCCTCTACCAGGAGCAGGTGATGCAGATCGCCCAGGTGCTGGCGGGCTACACCCTGGGCGGCGCGGATATGCTGCGCCGGGCCATGGGTAAGAAGAAGCCTGAGGAGATGGCCAAGCAGCGGGGCACCTTCCGTGAGGGAGCGGAGAACAACGGTGTCGATGGTGAACTGGCGATGAAGATCTTCGACCTGGTGGAGAAGTTCGCCGGTTACGGCTTCAACAAGTCCCACTCCGCCGCCTACGCTCTGGTCTCCTACCAGACCCTATGGATGAAGAAGCACTACCCCGCCTACTTTATGGCGGCGGTGATGTCTGCCGATATGGACAACACCGACAAGGTGGTGACTCTGGTGGACGAGTGCAACCGCATGGGGTTGCCGGTGTTGCCGCCGGACGTCAACCAGGGCCTGTACAAGTTCAATGTGAACGAACAGGAGCAGATCGTCTATGGTATCGGTGCCATCAAGGGGGTGGGTGAAGGCCCGGTGGAGGCGATCCTCGAAGCCCGTGAGGCCGGCGGCGTGTTCCACGACCTGTTTGATTTCTGCAACCGGGTGGATCTGAAGAGGGTCAACAAGCGCACCATCGAGAAACTGATTATGGCCGGTGCCATGGACAGCCTGGGGCCCCATCGGGCGGCGATGATGGCCACCCTGGATTCGGCGGTCAAGGCCGCCGGTCAGAACGCCCGCAACGCCGCCCAGGGGATGGGGGACCTGTTTGGCGATCTGTGTCCGGAGCCGGGCCAGGCGGAGCATGCCTTTGTCAACGTCCCCCCCTTCCCGGATAAGATCTGGCTGGATGGCGAGCGCGACACCCTGGGGCTCTACCTCACCGGCCACCCCATCAACCAGTATCTCAAGGAGCTCAAGGGCTGGACCTCCGGCCGTCTCAAGGACGTGGTGCCCACCGGCCGAGGCAAGAGCACCCGGGTCGCCGGGCTGGTGATCGCCGCCCGGGTGATGATCACCAAGCGTGGCTCCAAGATGGGGATCCTTACCCTCGACGACAAGAGCGGCCGCCTCGAGGTGATGCTGTTTGCAGAAGGGGTGGAAAAGTACCAAGATCTGCTGGTAAAGGATAAGATCTTGATCGTTGAAGGAGAGGTCAGCTTTGATGATTTCAGCGGCGGCAATAAAATGTCTGCCAAAGAGGTGCTGGACATCAGCCAGGCTAGGGAGAAGTGGGCCAAGGGGGTGACCCTTGACCTCGACGCCCGGGACCTGGACGAAACCAAGCTGGACCGTGTGAAAACCCTCCTGGGTGATTTCAATCAGGGCAGTTGCCCGGTACAGATACGCTACACCCGACCCGACGCCTGCGGGACCCTGCAACTGGGCCCGAACTGGCAGGTCCGTCCCGACGACGAGTTGCTGCTGCAGCTTGAGACCCTGTTCGGGCCGGGCAAAGTGACCATGACTTATTGACGAGTGTCGACAGACACCTTTAGGTGATCAGAGTATGAGCCTGGATTTTTTGGATTTTGAACAGCCCATTGCCGAACTGCAGGCAAAGATTGACGAACTGAAGAACGTCAGCCGCAACAGCAACCTGGATATGGATCTGCAGGATGAGATCGACAAGCTGGAGGAGAAGCGTGAAGAGCTGATCACCAAGGTGTTTGCCGATCTCGGTGCCTGGCAGGTCGCTCAGATGGCCCGCCACCCCCAGCGTCCCTACACTCAGGATTACATCGATCGCATCTTTACCGAGTTTGATGAGCTGTGCGGTGACCGAGCCTTTGCCGACGATCCGGCCATCATCGGCGGTACCGCCCGTCTGGATGGCATGCCGGTGATGGTGATTGGCCACCAGAAGGGACGGGACACCAAGGAGAAGGTGCGCCGCAACTTCGGCATGCCCCGTCCCGAAGGCTACCGTAAGGCCCTGCGCCTGATGGAGATGGCGGAGCGCTTCAAGATGCCCATCATCACCTTTATCGACACCCCGGGCGCCTACCCCGGCGTCGGCGCCGAGGAGCGGGGCCAGAGTGAGGCCATTGCCCGCAATCTCAAGGTGATGGCTGGCCTCAAGGTACCGGTGATCTGCACCGTGATTGGCGAAGGGGGCTCCGGCGGCGCCCTGGCCATCGGTGTCGGTGACCGGGTGAACATGCTGCAGTATTCCACCTACTCGGTGATCTCCCCCGAAGGCTGTGCCTCCATCCTGTGGAAGGACGCCGCGGAAGCCCCTAAGGCGGCGGAGGCGATGGGGATCACCGCCGAGCGTCTGCACGAGCTCAAGCTGGTGGATGCCGTGGTGGCCGAGCCCCGTGGCGGTGCCCACCGAGATATGGAGGCGATGTCGGCCACCCTCAAAGATCAAATTCTGAGCGATCTGACCTTGTTGAAGAAACTGGATCTGGATACCCTGCTGGAACAACGTTACGACCGCCTGATGGAGTACGGTTATTGTCGTTAACCCAGCTTGAGTCCAGCGTACGGGCCGCCCTGGTGGCCCATCTGGACAGTGCCCGCCGCGTAGTCCTTGGCTACAGCGGCGGCATCGATTCGGAGCTGCTGGCCAGCATCCTCAGTCGCCTCCGTCCCGAATTTCCCTCCCGACCCTTCCTGCTCATCCACGTCAATCACGGTCTCTCCGCCTCGGCGGATGAATGGGCGGAGCATTGTCGCCGTCGCGCCGAGCTCTACGGTCTGCCGCTGACGGTGACCCGGGTGGAGGTGGAGCTGGGGCCGAGAATCAGCCTGGAAGCGGCCGCCCGCGAGGCGCGCTATGCCGCCCTGAACCGGCTGCTGCTGCCTGGCGATCTGCTGCTGACCGCCCAGCACAAGGATGACCAGGCGGAGACCCTGCTGCTGGCCCTGAAACGGGGCAGCGGTCCGCTGGGGCTGGCCGGAATGCTGGGGGTTCAGCCCTTTGCCGGTGCGACGCTGCTCAGGCCGCTGCTGGGCCACTCCCGACGGGAGGTAGAGACCGCCGCCGCCGAGCTGGGCCTGGCCCACATCGAGGACGACAGCAATGCCGATCTGCGTTTCGACCGCAACTTCCTGCGCCATGAGATCCTCCCCCTGCTGAAGGCCCGCTGGCCCAGCTTTCATCATTCGGTTCATCGCAGCGCCCAGTTATGCGGTGAGCAGCAGAGTCTGTGCGACGAACTGGCTGCCGAAGACCTGACTCAGCACCAGGTGGCTGGCGGTGGCCTGGGGATCAGTGGTCTGGCCGACCTCAGTGCGCCCAGGCGAAATAATCTGGTAAGGTACTGGTTAAGAAAGCATAATCAATTGATGCCCTCCCAGGCACAACTGCAACAGCTGGAACAGTTCTGGTTGGCCCGGGAGGATGCCCAGCCCACCCTGAAGCTGGGTGAGAGCCAGTTGCGCCGCTTTCGAGATGCCCTCTTCCTGGTGAACCAGGCGCCCTCTCTGGCGGATGAGGTGGAGATGATGATCCCCGGGGTGCGCCAGCAGATGGCCAACGGCGAACTTTGGTGCCTCGAGGAGCGCCTCCAGGGGGAGCGTTTGCGGGCGCCCCGCGCCGGGGAGTCGGTGCTGGTGCGCTATGATCTTCTGGGGACACGCCGGGTCCGTCCGGCAAATCGCAGCGGCTCCCGGCCCCTGAAGAAGGTGTGGCAGGAGCTGGGTGTGCCACCCTGGCTTAGGGGACAGATCCCCATGCTGTTTTTTGGAAACCAACTGGTGGCCGCCCTGGGTTACTGGCTGGAGCAGGAGGCGCTGGAGCCCCTGGGACCGGGGCTGGTTCCCATCCGACAGGAGTAGGCCTGCTGAGCCTCTCCACCCATCAGAGTGTCAGGAGGAGAGGCGAAATCCATGGACCACGGCGGGCTGACCCCCATCTTATTGCTGGCACTGGCGGCCATTGCCGGACTGGTGATCACCCGCCGGCTCAAGCTGCCGGTGATCCTGGCCTGGCTGGTGACCGGCGGCCTGGCGGGCAGCCAGGGGTTTAACTGGCTCGAAAGCGGTCAGATCGCCCTGGTGGCCGAGATCGGCGTTGTGTTCCTGATGTTCTCCCTGGGCCTGGAGTTCTCCCTTCCACGGTTGTGGGCGATGCGTGCCCGGGTGTTTGGCCTGGGCAGCGCCCAGGTGGCCGTCACCCTCATCTGTACTTTCCTGCTGGCCTGGGGCGCCGGGCTGGAGCCCCGGACCGCCTTCGTCTGTGGTGGCGTCATCGCCCTCTCCTCCACCGCCATCGTACTCAAGCAACTGGATGAGCGGGGCTGGATCAACCGCCGTCATGGTGAGCTCTCGGTCAGCATTCTGCTGTTCCAGGATCTGGCGGTGATCCCCCTGCTGATCATCATCCCGTTGCTGGGCTCCGACAGCGGCGGCGTTGCCCTGGCCATGGAGCTCTCCTGGGCCCTGCTGAAGGGGGCTGTCGCCTTCGTGCTGTTGCTGGGACTGGGTGGCTATCTGTTGCCGAAGATCTTCGATGAAGTGGCCCGTTCCCGGTCCGATGAGCTGTTTCTTCTGACCACCCTGGCGGTGGCCCTGGCCACCGGTTTTGTCACCCTCTCTCTCGGGCTCTCCATGACCCTGGGGGCCTTCCTGGCGGGAATGCTGTTGGGGGAGAGCCAGTACCGTCAGCAGCTTGAGGCGGATATCCGTCCCTTTCGGGACCTGTTAATGGGGCTGTTCTTCGTGTCGGTGGGGATGTTGGTGGATCTTTCCCTGCTGTGGGCGCAGCTGCCGCTGCTGCTGGGGTTGTTGACGCTGGTGATGCTGACCAAGGCGATGATCATCTGGATACTGGCCGGCATGACCGGGGAGAAGACCAAGGACGCCCTGGCCACCGGGATCTGTCTGGCCCAGGTGGGGGAGTTCAGCTTCGTGTTGATCGCCCTGGCGGTGAAGTGGCAGGTGATGGAGCGGGACCTGGCTAACCTGCTGGTGATGACCGGGGTGCTCTCCATGGCCCTGACCCCCTTCATGGTGGACAACTGCCTGGTGTTGGCCAAGCGGATTCTGGGGCGGCGGGAGCAGTGGCTGGGGGGGGAGACCGATGCCCCCGAGTTGGTCACCCAGGATCATGTGGTGTTGCTGGGGTATGGCCGGGTGGGGCAAACCATCGCCCGCTTCCTCAAGCGGGAGAAGATGCCCTTCGTGGCGGTGGATCTGGACCCCATCCGGGTGCGGGAGTCCCGGGCCGCCGGAGAACCCGTGGTGTTCGGTGACGGCCGCCGTCAGGAGATTCTCAGGGAGGTGGGACTGCACCGGGCCCGGCTGGTGGTGGTCACCTTTGACAACCGCCGGGACATCTTCAACCTGCTGGACTGCATCAAGCTGATTGCGCCCCATATTCGTACTCTGGTTCGCACCCGGGACGACGCCACCCTTGAGGCGCTGGAGCTGGCGGGGGCGGACCAGGTGATCCCCGAGAGCCTGGAGGGCAGCCTGATGCTGGTGTCCCAGGTGCTCTACCAGTTGGGGGTACCGTTGCCGAGAATCCTGTTGCGCATCGAGCGCGAGCGGCGGGACCGCTACCGGATGCTGCATGGCTTCTTCGGTGGCACCGATCCTGTTCAGGGTAGGGAGCTGCTGCACGCGGTGACCCTCTCGGACAACGCCTGGGCCGTGGGTCACTTCGTGGTGGAGCTGCCCCTCAATCACTGGCGGGTGCAGCTCGATGGTATCAAGCGTGACGGGGCCGCCCTGGAGTTTGTGCCCACTACCCGTCTGCGGCGGGGGGATGTGTTGCTGCTGCTTGGGACACCCCATCAGGTTGAGCTGGCGGAACGGGCCCTGCTTGAGGGGCCTTGAGCTTCTCCAGTTCAAAGAAGATTTTCAACTGTTGCTGCCGGGCAGCGGCGTCCCGGTAGCCTAGCTCGATCAGCTCCTGGCAGTACTCAGACTCGAACATCAGGTAGCTGAGCAGGCTCGATTCCCGCTTGTCGTCTACCCCCATCGCTTTCAGCAGCATCCGGGCGCCCCGGGGCAGTCGCCGGTAGTGTTTTAGGGCGATGGCATCCAGGTTTTCCGATGGTTTGATGGTCATCGTCTCCACGGTGCGCAGCGGCTGCATCACCCGCCGCTCCGGCGGGATCAGCGCCAGCGAGGCGTTGATTCTCGCCACCCGCTCCAGATCGGAGTTGAGGGCGTCGGAGAACACCGCATCCAGCAGGTGGCCTGAGATGCGGCCGCTGTTGGGTGGCTGGGGGTCCGGTCCGGCATCACTGGGGCTCTCCAGGTTGATGATGAAGATGTGTTCGGCCCCCAGGTGGATGGGGGCGCTCAGGGGGGAGAGCTGGTGGATGGCGCCGTCACCGTAGTGCTCACCGTCGATGGCCACCGAGGGAAACACCAGCGGGATCGCCGAGGAGGCCATCAGATGATCCAGGGAGATCTCCGTGGTCTGGCCCCGGCGCCGGAACCGCTGCCAGGGGGCCAGATTGGGCTGTCCCTGGTAGAAGTTGACGCAGCAGGGGTGGGTGTAGCTGGAGGCGGCCACGGTCAGGGCCCGTAAATGGCCGCTGTCGATATGGCGCTGCAGCTTCTCCAGCGGCAGCACCTTTTGCAGCAATCCCCTCAGGGGGCGGTTGTCCAGCAGGCTGGGAGGCAGCTCTGGGTTCTTGCGGTGCCATAGTTGGCGAAGCAGATGGCGGGAGGCGGGCCACAGGTCGGCTCGGTACACCTGCTGGCTGTGGAAGTTGCGCCAGATCCACTCCAGTTTGCGCACCCCCTTGTGGAAGGATCCGGCGTGGCATCCCAGGGTGGTGGCGTTGATGGCCCCGGCAGAGGTGCCGCAGAGGATGGGAAACGGCAGACCGTGGTTGCGGGGATAGAAACTGGCGATCGCCTTGAGCACCCCCACCTGATAGGCGGCCCGGCTGCCACCGCCGCTCAGCTGCAGTGCCCGGTTCTGTGTCTGTTGCGACAGCCTCATGGAATGGCGGCCTCCCCCGAATGCCTAGCGTCATAAGATTCTACTAGAATCATTGAGTTACATTATATCGCGGTGACTTAAGTATAGTTCACGGGATAACCGCGTTGATACAAACTTAAGTGTAGGTATAATCTGCGCCATTCTTTACCCTTTCGAAGTGGTGCTGTTTCCCGGAAGGGGAGGGGAGTGCCCCAGGAGACCCGAATCATGGCGAGAAAAACCAAGGCTGAGGCGGAGAAAACCCGCCAGTTGCTGCTGGACTCGGCGATGAGGCTGTTCAGTGAGAAAGGGGTGGTCAAGACCACCCTGGCGCAGATCGCCGCCGATGCCCAGATGACTCGTGGCGCCATCTACTGGCATTTTGAGGATAAGGCGGATCTGCTGCATGCCCTGTTTGAGCGCTCCATTACTCCGGAGGCGGAGCGGCTGTGGCGCACCATGACCGAGGAGGGGGCCGATCCCCTGGAGTGCCTGTTGAAGGCCAGCCACGCCTTCTGGCTGGAGATGAATAGTGAGTCCACCCTCAAGCAGGTGATGATGCTCTACAACCAGGCGGAGCAGGTGCCCGAGCTGGCGGACAAGCTGGATGAGCTGCACTGCCAGGAGGACTCGCACATGTATCAGGCGCTGAAGATGGCGTCGGAGCGGGGGGCCCTGCACCCGGACATGTCCGTCGAGACCGCCTTTACTCTGTTCCATACCCTGCACGCGGGCATGGTGCAGCTGGTGTGCGGCGCCCGCAAGTGCACCGTAGAGCTGGATAAGGAGAAGATCTTCCGCGAACTGATATTGGGGATCGAGCGCGCGGTCAGTGCTCCGGGGCGGCTGAAGTCACCGAGATAAAAAAAGGGTTGGCACTGCCAACCCTTTCTCTTTACAAGGCCTTAGCCCTTCAGTCTGGCCTGGATCGCCTCGAGGACTGCGTCCATGGCCACATCCTCTTTGCTGCCGTCGGCGCGTATCTTCAGTTCGAAGGCGCCGGCGTCGATGCCACGCTCGCCGATAACCACCGAGTAGGGGATGCCCATCAGTTCGGCGTCGGCAAACATCACCCCGGGACGCTCCTTACGGTCATCGAACAGCACGTCGATCCCCGCGGCGGACAGCTCCTCGTACAGTTTTTCGGCCGCGTCCTGAACACGGTGAGACTTGTGCATGTTCATGGGCACGATCACCACCTGGAAGGGGGCGATGGCTGCTGGCCAGATGATGCCGCGGTCGTCGTGATTCTGTTCGATGGCGGCGGCCACAATGCGGGACACACCGACGCCGTAGCAGCCCATGATCAGTGGACGGGCCTTGCCCTGTTCGTCCAGAACGGTGGCTTTCATCGACTCGGAGTACTTAGTGCCCAGCTGGAAGATGTGACCCACCTCGATGCCGCGGGCGATCTTCAGGGTGCCCTTGCCACAGGGGCTAAGGTCACCCTCGACCACGTTACGCAGATCCTCTACGCGGGGCAGGGCCACGTCGCGTTCCCAGTTGATGCCGAAGTGGTGCTTGCCGTCGATGTTGGCGCCGGCGCCGAAGTCGTTCAGCGTGGCAACGGAGCGGTCGACGATCAAAGGCAGTGTCAGGCCAACCGGCCCCAGGGAGCCGGGGCCGGCACCGATGGCATCGCGGATCTCCTCCTCGGTGGCAAACTGCAGCGGGGTGGCAACTTCGGCCAGCTTTTCCGCCTTGACCTCATTCAGTTCGTGGTCGCCGCGAACCATCAGGGCCACCAGCTTCGCGTCACACTGGTCACTGGCGCGGACAATCAGGGTCTTCACGGTCTTGTCGATGGTCAGGTCGAACTGGGCCACCAGCTCATCGATGGTCTTGGCGTTCGGGGTGTCCACCAGGGTCAGCTCCTGGGTGGGCTCGCCACGCTCGCCCAGGGGCAGGGCTTCCGCCTTCTCGATGTTGGCGGCGTAGTCTCCCTCAGTGGAGAACACCACGGCATCTTCGCCGCTCTGAGCCAGCACCTGGAATTCGTGGCTGAGACTGCCGCCGATAGCGCCGGTGTCGGCCAGTACCGGGCGGAATGCCAGCCCCATGCGCTCGAGGATTCGACAGTAGGCCTGGTACATCGCCTG
Source organism: Ferrimonas sediminicola (assembly GCF_005116715.1). GTDB lineage: Bacteria > Pseudomonadota > Gammaproteobacteria > Enterobacterales > Shewanellaceae > Ferrimonas > Ferrimonas sediminicola. The sequence continues at coordinate 84,777 of NZ_SWCI01000003.1, forward strand.
GTAGGTTTCGTCCATGGTTTGCTGATCCAGGTGGAAGGAGTAGGCGTCCTTCATCAGAAACTCGCGGGAGCGCATCACGCCGAAACGGGGACGCACTTCATCACGGAACTTGGTCTGGATCTGGTAGAGGTTCAGCGGCAGTTGCTTGTAGGATTTCACCTCGTCACGGACGATGTCGGTGATCACCTCCTCGTGGGTCGGCCCCAGGACGAAGTCACGCTGGTGACGGTCCTTGATGCGCAGCAGCTCGGGACCCATGTCGTCCCAGCGTCCGGTCTCCTGCCACAGGTCGGCGGGTTGGACCATGGGCATCAGCGTCTCAACGGCACCGGCGCGGTTCATCTCTTCGCGCACGATGTTTTCAACTTTCTTCAGCACTTTGAGGCCGGTGGGCAGCCAGGTGTAGAGCCCGGAAGCCAGTTTGCGGATCATGCCGGCGCGCAGCATCAGCTGATGGCTGATCACTTCGGCGTCAGAGGGGGTCTCTCTCAGGGTGGAGACCAGGTAACGACTGGTTCTCATCGATAACGTCCGTAAAAATTATGAGGGCGATAGTCTATCAGTCCTGGCCCCCGGGTGTCACTCGGGCCAAGCTTTGTGGAGCGCCGCGGCAGCCGAAACCGCCACCCACTGGCGCACAGGTGTAATATAAGATGATTATCGGTTGTTTCGTATGGAATAATTGTTAAAGGCCTGAAGTCCGACGGAGTGGTGATGAAGAGCGAACGATGGGGTATTACCAGCCTGGTGCTGGTCGGGGTATTGTCCATGACCTGGCTGGCGTTCCGCCTCTACCAGGCGGAGCAGTTTACCCTGGAGCGGGAGTTCGACCACTATGCCAGCAATCAAGCCCGGCAGATCAAGTGGCGCATCGACTCCTCCCTGTCGGTACTGAACTACCTCTCCACCCTCTACCAGGGCAGCTCAAGCGTGACCGCCGAGGAGTTCGAGCTGGTGGCCGACGGTATCCTGGCACGTCAGCGGGAGCTGAAGGCGTTGGAGTGGGTCCCCAGGGTCGAAGAGGGGGAGCGAGAGCGGTATGAACGGGCGATGCGCGACCGCTTCGCCGACTACTCGTTCACCGAGATGGATGGGGGGAAGCGGGTGGTGGCCAAGCGCCGCGCCGAGTATTTCCCCGTCTACTACCTGCGTCCCTTCAGCGGCAACGAGGCGCGTCTCGGAATGGATCTCAGCCAGGATACGGAGCTTTTGGAGGTGCTCCGGAGGGCGATGGAGGGGGGGGAGTTGCTGCTCTCTCCCATGAGCCTGGATGCCTCCTTTGGCAAGGTGGTGGTGGCGGTGATGCCCATCTATCATAGTCAGCCCTTGACCGACGCCAGTCGCAAAAAGCTGCTTAAGGGGTACCTGCTGGGAGTGTTCCAATTGGAGGGGCTGCTGCACGATCTGGTACTGGACGGGCATCGGGCTAACATCGAGTTTCAGATCTGGGACACCACCGGAGACCATCGTCGTCAGCTGCTGGGGGGACCGGTTCACCCCAGGGACATCGGCGACCGCACCAAGGAGTTTGTGTTTGACAATCTCGCCGGCCGCCGCTGGCAGTTGGTGACCATGGCCAACGGCAACTTTTTCGCCGCCAAGCGCAGCCTGGCTCCCTATGTGGTGGGGCTGGGGGGCTCCGTGGCGGTGCTGGCGGTGGGCGGACTGCTGTGGCAGATGCGTCGGCGCAACCATGAGGTGGAGGCGATGGTTCGGGCCCGCACCGAGGAGCTGAACCGGGTGAATCAACAGTTGACCCGGCAGAGCCTGACCGATGGGCTGACCCAGGTGGCCAACCGCCGCCAGTTCGATACCTGGCTCAGCCAGGAGTGGGAGAGTGCCCGCCGTACCGGCAAGCCCATCACCCTGTTCGTTATCGATGTGGACCTGTTTAAAAACTACAACGACCGCTATGGCCATCTGGCCGGCGACCGGGTACTGAAGAAGATCGCCCGGGTGCTCTCCAGCCAGCTGAATCGTCCCCGGGATCTGTTGGCACGCTATGGGGGGGAGGAGTTTGCCGCGGTGCTGCCGGAAACCGGCCGCAAGGCGGTGAAGTTCGCCGACAGCTTACGGGCGATGGTGGAGGCCCTGGGCATCCCTCATGAGGGGTCGGACATCTGCGGTTATGTCACCATCAGTGTGGGAGTGGCCACCGTGGTGCCCGAGGTGGACCAGACCCCGGAGCAGTTCTTCGAGCTGGCGGACCAGGCCCTGTACAAGGCCAAGAGTCAGGGGCGCAATCAGGTGGCCTACCACAACCAGGAGCGGGGTGATCTGAGCCTGGGCTAGGACCCGTCCTGTCAGCTAGGGATCGCGGCGGTCACCGATGATGCGGGCGGGATTGCCGGCGACCTTGGCGTAGGGGGGGACATCCCGGGTGACCACCGCCCCCATGCCCACCACCGCGTGATCACCGATGGTGACCCCGTCGACGATGCAGGCCCTGGCTCCGATCCACACGTCCCGGCCGATCACCACCCCTTGGGAACGGACCCCCTGCTGATAGAGGGGGCGGTCCAGTTCCATGCCGTGGTTAAAGGCATAGATGCTGACGTTGTTGGCCAGCCGGCTTTGATCTCCGATGACGATCCCGGCCCGGCCACCGTCGAGGCTACAACCGTGGTTGATGCTGACCTCGTCCCCCAGGGTGACCGGGCCGTGGATGAAGCTGCCAGTTGCCAGCATACAGCTCTGGCCGATGCGGACCTCGCGGCCGGGTTCGGCGAAGATGGCGCACTCCTCGGCCATGAAACAGTGGTCACCGAACTGGACACATTCGACAGAGCAGAGCTCCCGCTGCAGTGCCTGTTGCCAGGGGGCGGCCCATTCCAGATGCTTGGGCTTCAGGCGGTAGTAGAGCCAGGGCATCCAGTTTAGGCGCCGTTTGTGCTGCTCCCGGTAGCGCTCGGTCATGTCGTCTCCAGCGACACCACGTCCACCACCAGGTTACGCCCCTCCTTCACCTGCCAGCGCAGGTCGAACTGGTGCAACTGAACACCGTAGACCCGCTCCCCCTCCTCCTTCTTGTAGCCGGGTCTGGGGTCCTGGGCCAGCACCTGTGTAGCCAGTGCACGGAAGCCGGGGCAGAGCCGTTCGGCGTAAGCCATGGCGTCCTGGGCCTCGGGGCTGATCGCCATCGCCATGGGCGGTGGAGGCTCCTGGGCGAAGCCTCCGGCGGCGTCGGGCAGGGCATCGGAGTAGGGGATATAGGGCTTGATGTCGTAGACCGGGGTGCCGTCGAGCAGGTCGATCCCTTCGACCTCGATATAGTGCTGGCCCTTATCACAGCCAACCCCCCTGAGCTTGACCGCGGACAAACCCAGGCCGTTGGGCCTGAAGGTCGCCCGGGTGGCAAACACCCCCATGCGGGTGTTGCCACCCAGCCTGGGTGGGCGCACCGTGGGTTTCCATCCCTGGGCCAGATTCTCATGGAAGGCGAATATCAGCCACAGGGTATCGAACTGCTCCAGTCCCCGGTAAAGATCCGGATTGTTGTACTCGCCCTGAAGTTCAAGCCGGCCGATGGCCGCCGGCACCAGCCTGGGCTGGCGGGGGATGGCAAACTTCTGCTTATAGGGGGAGCGGCACAGGGCGACGGGTTCTATCTCAATCTTCATGGTGCACCAGGGCCTGGCCATAACAGGTGATGGCGGTAAGACATTGACTGCTGCCTGGCAATGAAACGCAGCGATTGATCCATAAGGCGTTCCCACCCAGCTCGGCGGTGTTATAACGCAACTGGGTGCGGGCGTCGGCCTCGGTGGCAATGGGATCGGTGCTGCGCTGTTGGCAACTGGTGGCCTCCAGCCATCCCAGTCCTCTCCCCGGTGGCGGTGCCTCTCCCTGGTAGAGGGTAACGCTGCCAGCTTTGAAGTAATTCTGGGCAGCCTGGGAATCCAGGTTGCTGTTGAATTCGAAATGGGCACCGCAGCCGCTTAGCAGCAACAGGGTGATTGGAGTGGCTAATCTCATCGTTTTCTCTATACCGCCATTGTGGCCTTAGTGTAACACAGGGCGGCATTGCTCGATTTGGTCGGAGTGGCCCGGCATCGGGATATCATCCATGGACTCTATAACCAGTGCAGAGTAAAGAACAGAGCGCCTGGTGCAATTTTAATCAATTGTTGGCGTTGTCTTAGCTAAAGATATCGCCATACAGATTAAGGTGAGTGACAGCCTCTTCAAATACGGTAGGGAGCCTGAACAAAAATAGCCAAACAATCAAGTATTCTCTCTGCGGCCACACCGACGTGGTTAACATTTGGTTACTTATAACTCATCTGTAGCTTAAGCTCAGGTCCAAATAGCCTTAATCGGAGCGAGGTGGAGCCGGGGGTTAAGTTCTCACTGAGCCGGGCGGTTTCAAAGGCATACGATCGCGAGCGCATTCTGATTTTGGTGCTCATTGCCTCGCACAATCAGCATAACCCCGGGGGGAGTGTGGTCTATATTTTGCCACAGGGGGTAATTAGGATTCACATATTCAGCCCATGTTCAGCCTTCCTTTACCCTGGCCGAGTGCTGTAAATTGAATTGTCATGCCTGGTTTAGAATTGCGCCAGGGAATCGATATTTATGGGCTGAATTGCCAATCCTGGATGTCAGTAAGGCACGGGCCGGGCGCCGGAGTACAGGGGCATCCTTAGAATTAACTCATAATAATTAGATGTTTATAAACTGGTTGCAGGGGAGGGAGCGTTGTCTGGGGGGGCGTGCTGCGCCTGGCCGCCTCTGGCCAGGGCAACAAAAAACGGCCGCCATTGGCGACCGTTCTAAACGGCAATCTCAGATTACTGTTCGATCAGGAACTCTTCCAGGGAGTGGCCTTGATCCAGCTTCTCCTTGATCGCTTTAGGAGTACGACCTTGACCGGTCCAGGTAATCATCTCGCCATCTACTTCAATTTGATATTTAGGCGGGCGAGGGGCTCGTTTGCGGCGAGGAGTGGCTCCTTCCAGCGCATTCAGCTCATCGACACTAATACCGTCTTCTTCCAGCTGCTTGCGAATAGCTTCTATTTTAGCCAAACGCTCTGCTTGAGCGGCTTCCTCAGCTTCAGCTTCGGCTTCACGCTCTTCAGCAATCTTCTGCAGCTTGGCAATTACGTCTTTCAGTTCATCCAGCTCCAGCTCTTTAACTTGAGCCTTCAAGCGGCGACCGTGAGTCAAAATTTCCAGGAAATCAGCCATCGTTGAATCAACCTAATTTGAGTGTGCTAATAGATCAGTGTTTAGACTAGCATGCAAAATAATACTTGTCTGCAAAATATTCTGGTTCATCTGGGTATAAAATAGAATTTTGCATTCTTCAATGATGACTTTTTTACTTGGTTTAAGTTCATTGTCGATTTAAAAACTCTTTTCTCTCCATTGTTGGGGGCGGTGCCTGTCCGCTGTCGGGGCGATCAGCCTTCATGTTGACGTTTACGTCAACAGTAATTAGAGTGGAGGCAGTGTGAGGCAAAGTCGATTCCGGCGCGAGACAAAGGACGTACTATGAAGATTCTGGTTCCCATTAAGCGGGTGGTCGACCCCTACGTTAAAGTAAGGGTGAAGGCCGACGAGACGGATGTCGAGTTGGCGAATCTGAAGATGGCGATCAACCCCTTCTGCGAAATCGCAGTGGAGGAAGCGGTGAGGCTGAAGGAGAAGGGCCACGCCGAAGAGATTATTGTTGTTTCCATTGGACCCAAGGCGGCCCAGGAGCAGCTAAGGACCGCCATGGCCCTCGGGGCCGACCGGGGGATTCTGGTGGAGCATGATGAGGCGTTGGAGCCTCTCTCCATTGCCAAGGTGCTGAAGGCGGTCATCGACAAGGAGCAGCCCTCCCTGGTGCTGTTCGGCAAGCAGTCCATCGATGGCGACAATAACCAGACTGCCCAGATGACCGCCGCCCTGGCGGGAATGGGGCAGGCCACCTTCGCTTCCTGCGTGGAGCTAGAGGGAGACCAGGTTAAGGTGGCCCGTGAGATCGACGGTGGCATTCAGACCCTGAGCATCAAGCTGCCGGCGGTGGTCTCCGCAGACCTGCGCCTGAATGAACCCAGGTACGCCTCCCTGCCCAATATCATGAAGGCCAAGCGTAAGCCGCTGGAGACGGTGACGGTTGCCGACTTCGAGCTGCAGCTCAAGCCTCATCAGAAGGTTATTAAGGTCGCGGCGCCAGCCGAGCGTAGCGGCGGCATCATGGTGGGCTCAGTGGAAGAGCTGGTGGACAAGCTGAAGAATGAAGCGAAGGTGGTGTAATGGCGATCCTTATTATTGCAGAAGTAGATAAGCAGGGACTGGGGCCGGAGTGCGCCAAGGTTGTCGGTGCAGCCTCCGCCCTGGGACAGGAGCTTCACCTGCTGGTGGCGGGCCAGGGGGTTGGCTCGGCGGCGGAGCAGGGAGCCAAGCTGGCGGGGGTCACTAAGGTACTGGTGGCCGACAGTGATTGCTACGAGCATCAACTGGCCGAACCCCTGGCCGATCTGGTGGTGGAGATCGCCGATGAGTACAGCCACATCCTGGCGGCCGCCAGTGCCAAGGGTAAGGATCTGCTGCCCAGGGTCGCGGCGTTGCTGGACGTGGCTCAGCACTCCGACGTGATTGCCATTGTGTCTGCCGACACCTTCGTGCGTCCCATCTACGCCGGCAACGCCCTGGCAACGGTGCAGAGCCTGGATGACAAGAAGCTGCTGACCATCCGTACCAGTGCCTTCGATGCCGTGGCCGATCAGGCGCCGGCCGAGATCCACGTCCTTGGCAATACCCAGGCCAATGATTTGAGCCGGTTCATCGGTGAAGAGCTGGTGGTGTCCGAGCGTCCCGAACTGGGTGCGGCGCGGGTGGTGATCTCCGGTGGCCGGGGGCTGGGCAGTGGTGAGAACTTCGCGCTGATCGAGAAGCTGGCCGACAAGCTGGGAGCTGCCATCGGGGCCTCCAGGGCGGCGGTGGATGCCGGGTTCGTGGCCAACGACCTGCAGGTAGGCCAGACGGGCAAGATTGTTGCTCCGGAGCTCTACATTGCCGTGGGCATCTCCGGTGCCATTCAGCATCTGGCAGGGATGAAGGAGTCCAAGGTGATCGTGGCGATCAACAAGGATCCGGACGCGCCCATCTTCCAGATTGCCGATTATGGCCTGGAAGCGGACCTGTTTGAGGCTATCCCTAAGCTCACGGAACTGTTATAAATGTGACTTGGCTCACATAATGGCGGCATCTGCCGGACAAGTGAGGGACACTTGCGGTTAGAATGCCGCCTTCGCTTTATGCGAGTACCGATTTAGGTAGAGGCGCATCGCCTATCAGTACGCCGGTCGAGGTTGATACCCGAAGACACCGTCGGAAAGGAGTCGATGCCGAAGTGGTTCGGGCATCATCCCTGACCGCTGGGGCTGCTTTTAACAGGAGCAGCACTGCCATAGTAAATTCCGAGAGGAGCTCGGAGCAATTTTTACTATGGAGCGCTACTGAAAGGACGGCGGGTTTCTATTCTTTGCATATCCCTCCCTCGACGCACAGTCGTGTCAGTTGCCTCCATCGCTAATCCAAAACGATAAGATAACGATGGCCTTAATTAGTTACGCCGATTCGGCACTCTCTCTTCTGCCTCCCCTGGTTGCGATCGGGATGGCAATCATCACCCGCAAGGTGTTGCTTTCTCTTGGGCTGGGCATTGTCCTAGGCACCCTGATGCTGGTGGACTTCGCCCCAGGTGCCGCCGTCACTGAGCTGTCTGCGCGAGCCCTGACCCTGGTGTGGGAGGAGGGTGCCCCCGCCGCCTGGAACCTGCATACCCTGGGCTTCCTGGTGCTGCTGGGGATCATGACCGCGTTGATCTCCGTTTCCGGGGCGACCCGGGCCTTTGCCGCCTGGGCCAGGCAGCGGATTCGCAGCGGCCGCGATGCCAAGCTGATGACCATGGTGCTGGGGGTGGTGATCTTCATCGATGACTACTTCAACACCCTGGTAGTGGGCTCGGTGGCTCGTCCCGTGACAGACCATTACAAGGTGTCCCGGGAGAAGCTGGCCTACTGCATCGACTCCACCTCGGCGCCCATCTGCGTGATCTCGCCCATCTCCTCCTGGGGGGCCTACATCATCGCCCTGATCGGCGGATTGCTTTCCACCCATGGCATGAGCGACATCGGCTATCTGAGCGCCTTTATCCAGATGGTGCCGATGAACTTCTATGCCATCTTCGCCTTCCTGCTGCTGCTGGCGGTGGTCTGCTTCGGCCTGGACTTCGGTGCCCTGGCCCGTGCCGAACAGCGCGCCCGTGCCGGCCAGCTATGGGACGAATCCCGTGGTGTGCCTGCCGGCGAGGAGCTGGATCTGCCTGAGGCGGACAACGGTCGGGTGGCCGGCCTGGTGGCGCCCATCGCCTTCCTGATCGCCATCACCGTGGGCCTAATGCTCTACTCGGGCAACCAGGCACTGGCAGCCGACGGCAAGGCGTTCAGCGTCATCGGCGCCTTCGAGAACACCGACGTGGCCTGGTCCCTGTTCTACTCCGGCCTCGGAGGAGTGATCTTTACCCTGCTGTTCAGCCTAATGCAGGGGGTTCCGGTCTCCTACATGGCCAAGGCGGTGATCAGTGGCTCCAAGTCGATGCTGCCTGCCATCTACATCCTGCTGTTTGCCTGGACCATCGCAGGGATCATCAGCGACCTGAATACCGGCGAGTTCATGGCCTCCCTGGCCCAGGGCAGCCTGCCACCCTGGTCCCTGCCGGCGCTGCTGTTTGTGCTCAGCGGCTTCGCAGCCTTCGCCACCGGTACCAGTTGGGGCACCTTTGCCATCATGCTGCCCATCGCCGCCAACATGGCGGAAGCGGTGGATCTGGCCCTGATGCTGCCCATGCTCTCCTCGGTCCTGGCCGGTGCGGTGTTCGGTGATCACTGCTCGCCCATCTCCGATACCACCATTCTCTCCTCCACCGGCGCGGGCTGTCATCATATCGATCACGTCACCACCCAGCTGCCCTACGCGCTGCTGACGGCGGTGATCTCCCTGGCCGGCTACCTGGTGCTGGGGATCACCGGCTCCGTGGCCATGGGGTTTGCCGCTGCCACCCTGGGATTGGTGCTGGCGGTGGTGGTGCTCAGGCGCCTGTGTGCACCCGCGGCGGCGACCGCCCTGGAGTAACGCCGCACAGCCCCGCCTGGCGGGGCTTTTTTCTGGCACCGGCGGCGAGCCTGCGCACAGTTTCCACCGGCGAACTCTGGTTCAGATCCGGCCTTTTCGATAGACTGGGCGGGAGTTTTTCAGGGGGAAGAATTTTGGCTCAACTCTACTTCTACTACTCGGCAATGAATGCCGGCAAATCCACTTCTCTGCTACAGTCCGCCTACAACTACCGTGAGCGGGGCATGGAGGTGCTGGTGATGACGGCTGGCCTGGATGACCGTTACGGGCTAGGCAAGGTGACCTCCCGCATCGGCCTCTCTTCCGACGCCCTGATCTACCGTCGCGAGGATGACCTGCTGGCGATGGTAAAGGAGCGCAACGCGCAGCAGCCGGTCAACTGTCTGCTGGTGGATGAGTGCCAGTTCCTCACCAAGGCGCAGGTTCGTCAGCTGACCTACCTGGTGGACAAGCTGGATATCCCGGTGCTCTGCTATGGCCTGCGGACCGACTTCCAGGGGGAGCTGTTTGAAGGCTCCCACTACCTGCTGGCCTGGGCCGATAAGTTGGTGGAGCTGAAGACCATCTGCCACTGTGGCCGCAAGGCTAATATGGTGGTGCGAATGGACGGTGAGGGCAACCCGGTGCGCAATGGTGATCAGGTGCATATTGGCGGCAACGACAGCTATGTCTCCATGTGCCGCACCCACTACCGGGAGTTGGCCTGGGATTGAGGGTGACCGTCCCAGTCAGGACTCAGCAGCTTCGGCTGCTGTTTTTTTTTAGGGGACGGCTGCGACTGGCAGCATGCCCGCAGAGTGCTGGAGTGAGTGTTCGGGTAAGGGCGAGAGGTTAGTGTAGGGTGTTCACCGGTGACTGCCGGCTTTTTTGTTTGGAGGGGAGGGCAGGAGTCCTTTCCTGCGGAGAGATCAGCGAATCTTGCTGAGGGTCTCTTTCACCTGGTCACGCAGCCAGCGGTTGGCCTTGCTGTCTTCCATCTTCTTCAGGTAGGTCAGGTAGAGGGGCACCTTGGGGATCTCGAAGGAGGTCTTGACCTCGGCCAGTTCAAACTGATGACCATACTTCTCCCACAGCCAGCGGGAGACGGTGACCAGGGCGTCGGTCTCCTGGGCCATCACCATGGCGTTGAAGGGGTTATTGGTGTCCAGGAACACCTCGCGCTCATCCACATAGCCCAGGTTTAGGGCGTTACCCATCTTGTAACCAATCTGGCCCACGGCGTAGCGCACGTGCCTCTGCGCCAGATAGGTGTCCATGTCGATCACCTCTTTGGTCAGGGGGTTGTTGCGACAGCCCAGAACCACCATCTCCTCCTCCAGTAGCTTCTCCTGAACGATGGACTTCATATCCACCTTCAGGGCCACCAGGCACAGGTCGTTGTTGTCGATCTGCAGGCTGTCGATGATCTTGGACTCCTCCTCGACCAGGTTGTTGACGCTGATCTTCAACTGGCCGTTAAAGGACTCCACCCGGCGGGTCAGGGGGTGCAGCACAATCAGATCCAGGATGTGGTTGGCGGCGATGCGGAAGCGGCGCTTGCTGTTGGCGGCGTCAAAGTCGCTCAGGCTCTCGACGCCGTCCTGCAGCAGGTCCAAGGCGGAGTTAACGTAGCCATAGAGCTCCATGGCAAAGTCTGTGGGCTCCAGGCCGTTGCTGGTACGGGTGAACAGGGGGTGGCTGAAGTACTTACTCAGCTTGGACAGAGACTGGCTGACGGCGCTGGGGGTTACGGAGAGCTTTCGAGCGGCTTTGCTCAGGCTGCCGGTAAACACCACGGCGCGGAAGACGATCAGCAGCCGTATATCGATGGAATCAAAGTCCCGCATTAAAACTGGCATGGCACCTTCCAAGTAAAGAAAACTAATTTCGTCTTGTTAGTGAATCTTAGTCAAATTCTGATAACTGTCTGGGCGCGGAATCTAACATGCGCTAACGATTTTGCGCAATAGATCGACTTTGGCGGCAGTTCACACTTTTCATTTGCAAGGTTAAGCGGTTGATTTAAGAGGGGCTTTATTTCCCGTTTTTATTAAAAAAGTATTTTAAGTTATGATTGCATTGCCCGCTGATTTCCCTCGTTTTGAGCTTCACTTAGTGTATAAGTTTTTGAATGGAGTGAAAAAACGCGACCATTCCTGTTGTGGGGCGGTAATGGTCGCGTTCCGCGGTGTTAACTGGAGAGTTCTGGAATGTTGATGAACTGTTTCAGGGATTCCGGATTGGCCAGGGCATCGGTGTTGTTCACCTCCTCCCCGTGAACCACTTTGCGCACCGCCAGTTCCACCAGTTTGCCTGAGAGGGTTTTGGGCAGATCGGACACCTGAATGATCTTTGCCGGCACATGACGAGGGGTGGTGTTGGCCCTGATGGTGCGGCAGATAGTGTGCTTCAATGTTTCGTCCAACTGTAATCCGCTTTTAAGAACCACGAACAACACCACCCTGACATCATCTTGCCACTGTTGGCCGATGGCCAGACTCTCCTGTATCTGCGCCACCTTTTCCACCTGGCGGTAGATCTCGGCGGTGCCGATGCGTACCCCTCCGGGATTGAGTACGGCATCACTGCGACCATGGATGATCAGCCCCCCCTGTGGGGTGGTTTCGGCGTAGTCGCCATGGGCCCAGACGTTGTCGAAGCGGCCAAAGTAGGCATCGCGGTAGCGGCTGCCATCCTCGTCATCCCAGAAGCCGACCGGCATGGAGGGGAAGGGTGTGGTGCACACCAGCTCCCCCTTCTGACCCCGGATGGCGTTACCCAGCTCATCGAACACCTGCACGTCCATCCCCAGCCCCAGGCACTGCAGCTGGCCACGATAGACCGGTTTGGCCGGGTTGCCCAGGGCGAAGCAGGAGACGATGTCGGTGCCACCGGAGATGGAACTGAGGCACAGATCCTGTTTGATCTCGCGGTAGATGAAGTCGAACCCTTCGTGGGCCAGTGGGGAACCGGTGGAGAGCAGGGCCTTGAGGTTATCCAGCCTGTGGTGGCGGGCGGGACAGTACTCGGCCTTCTCCAGGGCGGCGATGTACTTGGCGCTGGTGCCGAAGACACTGACCTCCTCCTGTTCCGCCAGTTGCCACAGTACTTGTGGACCGGGGGCGAAGGGGCTGCCGTCGTAGAGCACCAGGGTGGCGCCCACCGCCAGGCCACTCACCAGCCAGTTCCACATCATCCAGCCGCAGGTGGTGAAGTAGAACAGCACATCCTCCCGGGCCAGGTCCGTGTGCAGCCGGTGCTCCTTCAGGTGCTGCAGCAGGGTGCCGCCGGCACCGTGGACGATGCACTTGGGTTTGCCGGTGGTGCCGGAGGAGTAGAGCACGTACAGGGGGTGATCGAACGGCAGGGCCTCGAAGCTGAGGCTGCGCGCCTCATTCGATAGGGCCTCGCTCCAGTCGATGGCCATGGGGGCGTCCACGCCGCCGGTGTCATCGAAGGCCGGTACCACGATCAGCTGCTCCAGGGAGTCGATGGCCCGGGCGATCTCGGTCAGTTTTTCACTGCAGTCGATCACCTTGCCGTTGTAACGGTAACCGCTGGCGCCCACTAGCACCTTGGGGCGGATCTGGCCGAAGCGGTCCAAAACGCCGTTGAAGCCAAAATCGGGTGAGCAGGAGCTGAAGGTGGCTCCCACGGCTGCGGCGGCCAGCATGGTGACCACGGTTTCGATGCGGTTGGGCATAAAGGCGGCGACGCGATCGCAGGGGGTCAGGCCGAGACCACGCAGATGGGCGGCGAGTTTGGCGACCTCGTGATAGAGCTCGTTGTAGGAGAGGGCCACCCGGTTGGCGGCCTCGTCCCGGAACACCAGTGCGATGCGGTCGTCACGGTAGCGCAGCAGGTTCTCGGCGAAGTTGAGCTTGGCGTCGGGAAAGAAGCGGGCGCCGGGCATCCGGTCACCGTCGGCGAGCAGGGTCTCGCCCATATCGCCAATCACCCTGAATCGCTGCCAGATCTCACGCCAGAAGGGGCCGGGTCGGGTGACGCTCCAGCGGTGCAGGTCGTCGTAATCCTCCAGGTCCAGTCCCAAATCCTCATTCAGCCCCAGGCGGAACTGTTCCATCTGAGTGGCGCTGAGCCGCGCCTTTGAGGGTTGCCACAGTGGGTCGCGGTTACTCATCCCTGGGTCTCCTTGCGCTTAGCCAACCAGGCCTGGGCGACCCGGCTGGTGGGTGATTTGTTCAGGCCGTGGCAGATCTGCTCCCCGGCCCGCACCAGGGCGTCCAGGTTGACGCCGGTTTCCACGCCCATCCCCTCCAACATATAGACCAAATCTTCCGTGGCCAGGTTGCCGGAGGCGCCGGCGGCATAGGGGCAGCCCCCCAGGCCCGCCACGGCGCTGTCGAAGGTGGTGACCCCAAGCTCCAGGCAGGCCAGGAGATTGGCCAGCGCCTGGCCATAGGTATCATGGAAGTGCAGCGCCAGGGCGGAGATGGGCACTCGCTCGGCCACGGCCATCACCATAGCCCGGGCCTTGGCCGGGGTGCCCACCCCGATGGTGTCGCCAAGGGAGATCTCGTAGCAGCCCATCTGATAGAGGGTTTGGGCCACCTCGGCCACCCTGGCTACCGGAATCTCCCCCTCGTAGGGGCAGCCCAGGACACAGGAGACATAGCCGCGCACCGGAACATCGGCGTCGCGGGCGGCGGCCATCACCGGCTGGAAGCGCTCCAGGGACTCGGCCACCGAGCAGTTGATGTTGCGTTGACTGAAGCTCTCCGAGGCGGCACCAAACACCGCCACCCCGTCGACACCGGCGGCCAGGGCCGACTCCAGCCCCTTGAGGTTGGGGGTCAGCGCGCTGTAGCGCACCCCCGCCTTCCGCTGGATTCGGGCAAACAGCCGATCGGCATCCGCCATCTGCGGAACCCATCTGGGGGAGACGAAGCTGCCGGCCTCGATCTCCTTCAATCCGGTCTCCGACAGGGCGTCAACTAACTGAATGCGTTGCTCCAGGGTGACGCCGGCTTCGTTCTGCAGGCCGTCCCGCGGCCCCACCTCGACGATCTTGGCTTGGGTCATCACTCCTCCAGGGCTTCCAGGGCCACCAGGGCGGCGCCGTCATTGACCTGCTGACCGGGAGAGAAGGGCAGGGCGGTCACCTTGCCGGCGTAGGGGGCGGTGATGGTGTACTCCATCTTCATCGCCTCCATCACCAGCAGGGATTGTCCCGCTTCCACCTGCTGCTCCAGGTCGCACAGCAGCGCCACTATGGTGCCGTTCATCGGTGCCTTGAGGGCATCTTCACCGGCCTCCCCCTCTTCACTGCTGCCATGGCGAACCTGGGTAAAGCGCAGCGGCCCATCGGGCAGGAATAGGGTCACCGCCTCGTGGCAGCGTTGGTAGGGCCAGTGGCACAGGTGGCCATCCAGCTCCAGGCGCACCTGCTCATCGTCCAGGCTGGCGACCACCCTGTGCTCCTGGCCATCCAGCTGGACCCGGAAGGTTGGCCACAGCCCCCTGAGTTCCAGGGTGTAGCGCTCGCCATGTTCATCCTCCAGCTGGTGGCCCAGGTGGGCCGCCTGGTTGAGGCGGAATCCCACGGCGCTCTGCCAGGGGACCTGGCCCGGCTTCGGGCGGCTGGCCACCAGGGCGGCAGCGATGGCGGCCCGCTGGCGAAGATCGTCTGCCTTGGTCAGGGTGTGGTAATGGCGCTCGATGAAGCCGGTGTCCAGCTTCGCCCGTCTGAAATCTTCATGGGCGACGATGCGGGCCAGGAACGCCAGGTTGCTGGTAACCCCGGCCAGCTGGGTCTGGCGCAGGCCGCGAACCATCTGGGCGATCGCCTGGTTGCGGTCCTCGCCATAGCTGATCAGCTTGGCGATCATCGGGTCGTAATGGGCGCTGATGGTGTCGCCGGTGATCACGCCGCTGTCCAGCCGCAGGCTGTCGGGCACCCGGAACCGGGTCAGGGTACCGGTGGCGGGCAGGAACTCCCTCTGGGGATCCTCGGCGTAGAGGCGCACCTCGAGGCTGTGGCCTTTCACCGTTATCTGAGACTGGGACAGGGGCAGGGGATCGCCGGCGGCCACCCGCAGCTGCCACTCCACCAGATCCTGGCCGGTGACCATCTCGGTGACCGGGTGCTCCACCTGCAGCCTGGTATTCATCTCCATAAAGTAGAAACGCCCCTGCTCATCCAGCAGAAACTCCACGGTGCCGGCGCCGACGTAATCGATGGCCTGGGCCGCCCGGCAGGCGGCCTGCCCCATCTCGGCGCGCAGGGCGTCACTCAGTCCGGGCGCCGGGGCCTCCTCCACCACCTTCTGATGGCGACGCTGGATGGAGCAGTCTCTGTCGGACAGGTAGATACAATTGCCCTGGGTGTCGGCGAACACCTGCACCTCCACGTGGCGAGGGGCGGCCAGATAGCGCTCCAGCAGCAGGGTGTCGTTGCCAAAGGCGGAGGCCGCTTCCCGGCGGGCGGTGGCCAGGGCCTGGGGCAGTTCATCGGCGCCATTGACAATGCGCATCCCCTTGCCGCCACCGCCGAAGGCGGCTTTGACCAGCAGCGGGTAGCCGATCTTGCTGGCCTCGGCAGTCAGGCAGGCATCGCTTTGATCCTCACCGTGGTAGCCCGGCAGCATGGGCACACCGGCGTCGGCCATGATCGCCTTGGCGGCGCTCTTGGATCCCATCTTGTCGATGGCGTCGGCGCCGGGGCCGATAAAGCGAATGCCGGCGGCCTCACAGCCGCGGGCGAACTGCGGATTCTCCGACAGGAAACCGTAGCCCGGGTGGATGCCATCCACCCCATGGGCCCTGGCCAGCTCGAGGATGGCCTCGCCCTTGAGGTAGGACTCAGTGGCGGGGGCCGGACCGAGCAGCAGGGCCTCATCGGCCATCAGCACGTGCTGGGCGCCGCGATCGGCCTCCGAATAGACCGCCACCGTGGCGATGCCCAGGGTGCGGCAGGTGCGGATCACCCGGCAGGCAATCTCGCCTCGGTTGGCAATCAGTACTTTGGTCAGCATCAGTTCTCTCCTTGCCAACTGGGCGGGCGCTTGTCGAAGAAGGCGCCCAGCCCCTCCTGCCCCTCCTTCGACACCCGGATGCGGGCTATGGCCTCGGCGGTCAGCTGCGCCAGGGCCTCATCGAAGGGGTGGTGTTCTATGGTGTGCAGCAGCGCCTTGCAGGCCTGCATCGCCTTGGGGCCGTTGCCGGTGAGGGTGGCGATCATCGCCTCCCCCTCGGCGGCCAGGTCGTCGCATACCTGGTGCACCAGGCCGAGACGGAAGGCGGTGTCGGCGTCGAACTGCTCGGCGCTGAGCATAAAGCGGCGGGCCTGTCGCTGGCCCATGGTCCGGGCGACGAAGGGGCAGATCACCGCCGGGATCAACCCCAGCTTCACCTCGGAGAGGCAGAAGCGGGCGCGGCGGGAGGCCAGGGCGACGTCGCAGCAGGCGATCAGCCCCAGGGCTCCGCCGAAGGCGGCGCCGTCTACCAGCGCCAGGGTGGGGCTGGGGAAGCGGTCCAGGCTGTGCATCAGCCGGGCCAGCTCACGGGCATCAAGGAGGTTGCTCTGCTCATCCAGGTTCACCTGGCTCTTCATCCAGGCCAGATCGGCGCCGGCGGAGAAGTGCTTGCCGTTGGCGGCGAGCACCAGCACCGTCGGCGGCTCCTTGGCCAGCAGGGCCAGGGCCTGGTTCAGTTCGGTGATCATGGTGTCGCCAAAGGCGTTGTGCTTGTCTGGCCGGTTCAGGGTGAGGCGGGCGACGCCCCCCTGCTGGCTCAGGGTCAGAAACTGAAATTCCATGGGCTCTCCTTACATGCGGAACACGCCGTAGCGGGTCTCTTGGGCCGGGGCGTTCATGGCGGCGGTCAGGGCCAGGCCCACCACTTCCCGGGTCTGGGCCGGATCGATGATGCCGTCGTCCCACAGCCGGGCGCTGGCGTAGTAGGGGTGTCCCTGTCGCTCATACTGCTCGACGATGGGCTGCTTGAAGTTGGCCTGGGCCTCTTCGCTCCAGCTCTCCCCCTTGCGGGCCAGGGCGTCGGTGCGCACCTGGGCCAGCACGTTGGCCGCCTGCTCGCCCCCCATCACCGAGATGCGGGCGTTGGGCCACATCCACATCATGGTGGGGTCGTAGGCGCGGCCGCACATGCCGTAGTTACCGGCGCCGTAGCTGCCGCCAATCACCACGGTGAACTTGGGCACCCGGGCGCAAGAGACCGCGGTCACCAGCTTGGCGCCATGTTTGGCGATCCCCTCGTGTTCGTACTTCCTGCCCACCATGAAGCCGGTGATGTTCTGCAGGAACAGCAGCGGGATGTTGCGCTGGCAGCACAGTTCGATGAAATGGGCGCCCTTGAGGGCGGACTCGGAGAAGAGGATGCCGTTGTTGGCCAGGATCCCCACCGGTTGGCCATAGAGACGGGCAAAGCCGCACACCAGGGTGGCGCCGTAGCCGGCCTTGAACTCGTCGAAGTCGGAGTCGTCCACCAGCCGGGCGATCACCTCGCGCACCTCGAACGGCTGTTTGAGGTTGCTGCCGACGATGCCGTAGAGCTCATCGGCGGGGTAGCGCGGCGGAAGGATGGCACTGTCTGCCAGGGACTGGCGGCGCTTATGGTTGAGGCGGGCTACCGCCTGGCGGGCCAGCTGCAGGGCGTGTTCGTCGTTCTCAGCCAGGTGGTCGGCCACCCCGGAGATCTGGGTGTGGACGGCGCCGCCCCCAAGCTCCTCTGCGGTGACCTCCTCGCCGGTGGCCGCCTTCACCAGCGGCGGCCCACCCAGGAAGATGGTGCCCTGTTCGCGGACGATGATCGATTCATCGGCCATGGCGGGCATGTAGGCGCCGCCGGCGGTGCACAGGCCCAGCACCACGGCGATCTGCGGGATCCCCTTGGCGGACATGTTGGCCTGGTTGTAGAAGATGCGGCCGAAGTGGTCCTTGTCCGGGAACACCTCATCCTGGCGGGGCAGGAAGGCGCCGCCGGACTCCACCAGGTAGAGGCAGGGCAGGTGGCACTTCTCGGCGATCTCCTGGGCCCGCAGGTGCTTCTTGACGGTGAGGGGGTAGTAGGTGCCTCCCTTTACCGTGGCGTCGTTGGCGACGATCATGCATTCCACCCCGGCGACCCGGCCGATGCCGGCGATCACCCCGGCGGCGGGGACGTCGTCCTCGTAGCAGCCGTGGGCGGCTAACTGGCTTAACTCCAGGAAGGGGGCGCCGGGGTCGAGCAGTCGCTCGACCCGCTGGCGGGGCAGCAGCTTGCCCTGACCCAGGTGTTTACTGCGGGCACGCTCGTTGCCCCCGGGAAGGATGGCGTCCAGGGTGGCCTTCAGGTCGGCCACCAGATCCGCCATGGCATGGTGACGGGCCACAAAGCCCGCGTCCTGCCGATTGATGCTGGAACGGAGTATGGTCACGGTAGTCAGTCCTTAACTGGCGGGGCCCAGGGGCCCCGCGCCATGGGATCAGGCGGTTTCGTTGAACAGTTCGCGGCCGATGAGGAAGCGGCGGATCTCCGAGGTGCCGGCGCCGATCTCATACAGCTTGGCGTCACGCAACAGCCGGCCGGTGGCGTACTCGTTGATGTAGCCGTTGCCCCCCAGCAGCTGGATGGCGTCCAGGGCGAGCTGGGTGGCCAGTTCGGCGGAGTAGAGGATGGCACCGGCGGCGTCCTTGCGGGTGGTCTCCCGGCGGTCGCAGGCCTGGGCGACGGCGTAGACGTAGGCGCGGGCAGCGTTGGAGCGGGTGTACATGTCCGCCACCTTGCCCTGCACCAGCTGGAACTGGCCGATCGCCTGGCCGAACTGCTCGCGTTGATGGATGTAGGGCACCACCTGGTCCAGGCAGGCGGCCATGATCCCCAGGGGACCGCCGGAAAGGACGACCCGCTCGTAGTCGAGGCCGCTCATCAGCACGTTGACCCCTTTCCCCACTCCCCCGAGGACGTTCTCCACCGGGACAGGTGCATCCTGGAACACCAGCTCACAGGTGTTGGAGCCGCGCATCCCCAGCTTGTCCAGCTTCTGGGCCTGGGTGAACCCCGGGGTGCCGCGCTCGACGATGAAGGCGGTGATCCCCTTGGGGCCGGTATTCAGGTCGGTTTTGGCGTAGATGACGTAGGTGTCGGCGTCTGGACCGTTGGTGATCCACATCTTGTTGCCGTTGAGAATATAGTGGTCACCCTCGAGGCGGGCGGTGAGCTTCATCGAGACCACGTCGGAACCGGCGTTGGGCTCGCTCATCGCCAGGGCGCCCACATGATCGCCGCTGACCAGCTTGGGCAGGTACTTGGCCTTCTGCGCCTCGGTGCCGTTGCGGTGAATTTGATTGACGCACAGGTTGGAGTGGGCACCGTAGGAGAGGCCGACCGAGGCGCTGGCCCGGGAGATCTCCTCCATGGCGATGACGTGGGCCAGGTAGCCCATGTTGACGCCGCCATACTCCTCGGAAACGGTGATCCCCAGCAGCCCCATCTCGCCCATCTTCTGCCATAGCTGGCTGGGAAAGGTGTTGCTCTGGTCTATGTCACTGGCCAGAGGGGCGATCTCGGCCTGGGCAAAATCCCGTACCGAGTCTCGCAGCATCTCCAGCGTATCGTCCAAGCCAAAGTTGAAATTGGTTTGGTAAAGGCTCATATCTTCTCCCCTTGGGTCCTTGTGGGCAGCAAGACTGGCGGCGCTCCGGCCGCAAAAAGAGGGACCGCTTGTTATGTACTTTCTGCGGTTAGCTCTTCCAGTGCCTGCTTGCATTGCTGTTCGGCGGAGCTGAGTTCCATCATCACCACCTTGATATCGTCCATCTGTTGCTGAAGGTCTGCCTTCTTGGTCTCGATCAGTTCCAGCATGGTTTGCAGCTGGGTGCCACTGCTCTTGTCGGCGTCGTAGAGATCAAACAGGCGACCGGTTTCCGCCAGGGAGAAGCCCAGGCGTTTGCCCCTGAGGATCAGCTTCAGCCGCACCTTATCCTGCAGGCTGTAGATGCGGGTCTGCCCCCTGCGCGCAGGGCTGAGCAGGCCCTGGTCCTCGTAGAAGCGGATGCTGCGCGTGGTGATGTCGAACTCACGGGCCAGATCGCTGATGGAGTAGGTGACACCGCTCTTTTCGTGTTTCTGAGTCATGCTGGTACCGGTCTAAAGTTGCTTGAGTTCACCATATAGGAAGTTTACGTAAAGGTAAAGTTGTTAACGGGGTGTTAGCCCTTGGTCGAATGGGGCAAGCCGTCGCCATCTGATACAAATTCAAGGGTGATGCCTTGAGAATTCGACCAGGGAGGCGAAGATGCCGTTAGATAAGGTCAGACAGATGCAGCAGCAGGCGTGGCAGGATCCCCAGGGGTTCTGGAGCCAGGCTGCCCAGACAATTTCATGGATGAAGCCGGTGGAACGGGTGTTGGACGACAGCCAGGCCCCCTTCTATCGCTGGTTTCCAGGGGCGACCCTGAACACCTGCTACAACGCGGTGGACCGGCATGTGGAGGCGGGATTCGGAGAGCAGACGGCGATCCAGTACGTCAGCCCGGTGACCGGCAGCGAGCGCGCCGTCAGCTATGGCGAGCTGCAGCAGCAGGTGGCCACCTTTGCCGGGGCCCTCAAGGGACTGGGCATCGGCAAGGGGGACCGGGTGGTGATCTACATGCCGATGATCCCCGAGACTGCGGTGGCGATGCTGGCCTGTGCCCGGCTCGGGGCGATCCATTCGGTGGTGTTCGGCGGATTTGCTCCGCCGGAGCTGGCCAGCCGCATCGACGATGCCCAGCCCAAGCTGGTGATCTCCGCTTCCTGCGGCATAGAGCCTTCCGGGGTGATCCCCTATAAGCCGCTGCTGGATGCGGCGCTGGAGCAGTCCCAGCACCAGGTTCAGGGCACGGTGATCTTTGCCCGGCCCCAGTGCCAGGCGGAGTTAAAGGCGGGCCGGGACCACGACTGGCAGGCGCTGGTGGCGAATGCCGAGCCCGCCGGTTGTGTCGAGGTGGCCGCCGATGACCCCCTCTACATTCTCTACACCTCGGGTACCACCGGCCGGCCCAAGGGGGTAGTGCGGGACAATGGCGGCCACGCCGTGGCCCTGGCCTGGTCGATGAAGGCGATCTACAACATCGACGCTGGCGACGTGTTCTGGGCCGCCTCCGACGTGGGTTGGGTGGTGGGCCACTCCTACATCGTCTATGGGCCACTGCTGGCCCGGGCCACCACCCTGCTCTACGAGGGCAAGCCGGTGGGCACCCCGGATGCCGGTGCCTTCTGGCGTATCATCGACAAGTTCAAAGTGAAGTCCTTCTTTACCGCCCCCACCGCCATCCGCGCCATCAAACGGGTGGATGCCGACGCCAGCCTGCTGCAGGGGGTGGACATCGGCTCGCTGCAGGCGCTGTTCCTGGCCGGTGAGCGCTGCGATCCCGATACCCTGAACTGGGCGGCGGAGATGCTCAAGGTACCGGTGGTGGATCACTGGTGGCAGACCGAGACCGGCTGGTCTATCTGCGCCAACCCCATGGGCATCGCCCCCCTGCCGATCAAGGCGGGCTCGCCGGCATTGGCGGTGCCTGGCTACCAGGTGGAGGTGCTGGATGAGGAGGGGACCCCGGTGGCACCCAACCAGAGCGGGGCAATCTCCATCAAGCTGCCCCTGCCCCCGGGCACCTTGATGACCCTGTGGAACAACGACGACCGCTACCGCGACGGTTATCTGGCGCGCTACCCGGGATACTACCTGACCGGCGACGCCGGCTACATGGATGAGGAGGGCTATCTCTATGTGATGGGGCGGGTGGATGACATCATCAACGTGGCGGGCCACCGCCTCTCCACCGGTCGTTTCGAGGAGGTGCTGTCCCACCACAACGCCGTCGCGGAAGCGGCGGTGATCGGCATCAACGACAGCCTCAAGGGACAGTTGCCGCTGGGGCTGGTGGTGCTTAAGCAGGGGATGGACAGAGATCTGGAGACCATCAAGAGTGAGCTGGTGGCCCTGGTGCGCGCCGAGGTGGGCGCGGTGGGTGCCTTCAAGCTGGTGGGGGTGGTGGAGAAGTTGCCCAAGACCCGTTCCGGCAAGATCCTGCGAGGTACCATGCGCAAGATCGCCAACGGCGAGGCGGTCAATACTCCGGCCACCATCGAGGATCCCCAGGCGCTGCTGGTGATCAGCCAGGCGTTGGCGCAGATGGGGCTCAACACACCGGAGCAGCCGGTACTGGACCTCTCCTGAGGCTCGTTAGGGAGCGGACAGAAAAGAGGTGCCAACAGGCACCTCTTTTTGTTTGCTGCCGCTGGACCGGGTTCAGAAGCTGGTGCGCTTGTAGCTGCGGTACTCCGGCTGCCAGAACATCGCTTCGATCTCCTCTTTCAGATCGACGTTCTTCATCAGCTTGGCCACGCCATCGCGCATGGCGGCCTGGGCCACGGCGAAGGCGATCTGTTTGCTCACCTCCTGGATCTGTTCCAGCGGCGGCAGCAGGGAACCCTCGCCGTCGTTGGCCAGGGGAGAACACTCTGCCAGGGCGCGGCTGGAGGCCATCAGCATGTTGTCGGTGACCCTTTCCGCCTTGCAGGCCAGCACCCCCAGGCCGACGCCGGGGAAGATGTAGCTGTTGTTGCACTGGGCGATGGGGTAGGTGGTCTCCTCCAGTTCAACGGGGTCGAAGGGGCTGCCGGTGGCCACCAGCGCCTGGCCGTCGGTCCAGCGCAGGATATCCTCCGGCATCGCCTCCACCCGGCGGGTGGGGTTGGACAGGGGGAAGACAATGGGGCGCGGGCAGTGTTTGTGCATGGTGCGGATCACCTCTTCGGTGAACAGCCCAGGGGCGCCACTGACGCCGATGAGGATGGTGGGTCTGGCGTGTTCCATCACCTGCAGCAGGGAGACGCCGCTTCCCTCCTCACTCCAGTCCTGGGTCTTCTCCAGGCTCTGGGTCAGTCTCTGCTGGAACGGCAGCAGGTTGGGCATCCCCTCCTGTAGCAGGCCCCAGCGATCCACCATATGCACGCGGGCGCGGGCGTCGCCGTCCTCCAGCCCCTCGGAGACCATCTGGGCGATGATCGCCTCGGCGATGCCGCAGCCGGCAGAGCCGGCGCCGAGGAAGGCCACGGTCTGATCCTTGAGCTGGGTGTCTGCGGCCTTACAGGCGGCCAGCAGGGAGCCGACGGTGACCGCGGCGGTGCCCTGGATGTCGTCATTGAAGCAGCAGAGTCGCTCCTTGTAGCGTTCCAGCAGCGGCATGGCGTTCTTCTGGGCAAAGTCCTCGAACTGCACCAGGGCGTCGGGCCAGCGACGCTGGATGGCGCTGAGCACCTCCTCGACGAAGGCGTCGTACTCCTCTCCGGAGATGCGCTTGTTGCGCCAGCCCATGTAGATGGGATCGTTCAGCCGTTGCGGATTGTCGGTACCCACATCCAGCACTATGGGCAGGGTGTAGGCGGGGCTGATACCACCGCAGGCGGTGTAGAGGGAGAGCTTGCCGATGGGAATGCCCATGCCACCGATCCCCTGGTCGCCGAGACCGAGGATCCGCTCGCCGTCGGTGATGACGATCACCCGCACGTTGTGACGGGTGGCGTTGTTGAGGATGTCGTCGATCTTGTCCCGGTTGGGGTAGCTGAGCATCAGCCCCCGGGCACGGCGGTAGATGTTGGAGAACTGTTCACAGGCCTCGCCAACGGTGGGGGTGTAGATGATGGGCATCATCTCGCTGATGTGGTTGTTCACCAGCCGGTAGAACAGGGTCTCGTTGGTGTCCTGGATGTTCCTCAGGTACACGTGCTTGTCCATGTTGTTGGTGAAGTGCTGGAACTGCTGGTAGGCCCGTTCCGCCTGCTCCTCGATGGTTTCGATGGCGTGGGGCAGCAGGCCGTCGAGGTTGAAGGCTTCCCGCTCCTCTTCACTGAAGGCGGAGCCCTTGTTCAGCAGGGAGGTCTCCAGCAGCACCGGTCCGGCATAGGGGATATATAGGGGGCGTTTATTGTCTTCCATCGGCATGATTTTGTTTGTTGTTTTAGACCTCCCTGAGTGTATCAAATCTCAGGGCCAGGCGTGACCCAGATCACTGCTTATCGGAAAATAAAACCTGGCGGGGGTGGGGCAGCCGATAAAAAGGGGCTACCAGGAGCCCCTTGCCACTGTCCTTGCTCCTCAGAGGGCCAGCAGCAGGCCGCCCGAGGCCAGTCCAGAGAAGATCATGGTCAGCTTGGCGGTGCGCCCCAGCAGGGGGTTGAGGGCGGCGCCCTCGGTGCTGGCGAACTCCATGGCCAGGGCTTTGGCCATGGGAATCGACACGGCGCAGGCGGCGACGGTGGCGCCGGGCAGCATTCCCATCAGCCAGCCCAGGGTCACCATCAGGTAGGGGGCGGCGATCAGCATCTGGTACAGCAACTGGGAGCGCTCCAGCCCCAGGCGTACCGCCAGGGTGTGCTTGCCCGCCTTGATGTCGGTGGTGCGGTCCCGGGTGTTGTTGACCAGCATGATGGCGGCGTTGAGCAGGCCGACGGCGCTGGCAAGCAACCAGGCGCTGGCGTCGGTGGTGCCGGTCTGGATGAAGTAGCAGCCCACCACCGCTACCAGGCCGAAGTAGACGTAGGCGGCGATCTCGCCCAGGCCGTGGGACGCCAGGGGGTAGGGGCCGCCGGAGTAGCACAGGGCGCCGGCCAGGGCGAACAGGGCCAGCAGGGCGATGGGCCAGCCGCCAATGAAGATCAGGTACTGGCCGATGAGGGTCGCCACCGCGAGGGAGAGGATCATGCCGTTGCGCACCGCCCCGGGGGCCAGCAGCCCCTGCTGGGTCACTCGGGTGGGCCCCAGGCGCTCATCGGTGTCCACGCCGGATTTGAAGTCGAAATAGTCGTTGGCCAGGTTGACGCCGATCTGCAGCAGTACGGCGCACACCATGGAGGCGACCGCCACCAGGGCTGAGAAGTCCTGATGATAAAAAGCCAACACGTTCCCCACCAGGATCGGCCCGATGGCGGCGGGCAGGGTGCGGGGACGAATGGCCATCATCCAGTAACTCAGATTCATAGGGTCTCTTGCTTTGGTTATGACCGCATTATTGTACCTCTAAAGCGAGGAGATTCATCGTTTGAGACAGGGGGGTGTGATCCCGGTAGAAAATCGGATTTCGGAGACGGTTTTACACTGGCAAATGGTCAGGGATTAACCCATTGTTTTTAAATAGGAGTAACTCGCTAATTTGGGAGGTCAGGGATGAAGGAAACAGGTTCAATTCGCTTTGATGATCAGGTGATCGCGGTTACCGGCGCCGGCCGAGGCCTGGGACGGGCCTTTTCCCTGGCGCTGGCGGAGCGCGGAGCCAGGCTGCTGCTGCTGGACAACGGCTGTGATGCCCAAGGCCAGGGGTGCGATGACAGCTTGGCTCAGGAGGTGGCGGGCCTGATCCGTAACCTGGATGGCGAGGCCCTGCCGCTGTGCGTGGACGTCACCGATTATTCGGCCCTGGCCGATGCCCTGGCGACCGGGGTGGCGCATTTTGGCCGCATCAACTCGGTGGTGGCCTGCGCCGGCATCCTGATTCCCCAGCAGGTCCGCTGCGATCTCGGCGAATACCGGCGGATGATGGAGGTGAACCACTTCGGTACCGTGAATCTGGTGCACGCCGCCATGGAGCAACTTACCGAGCAGCAGGGGCACATCGTCGTCTGCAGCGGCTTCTCCGGGCTCTACGGAGACCGGGATCTGGGGGGCTTTGGGGCCAGCATGATGGCCAACCGCGGTTTCATGCTGTCCGTCGCTCAGAGGATGGAGGAGGCGGGGATCCGCTGCAATGCCCTGTGTCCGTCGGCGTCCACCCGGATGGTGGACAAGCTCTACAGCGATGAGCAACGTCAAAAACTGCAGATCAGTGCGGTGGTGCCGGCCCTGCTCTACCTGCTCTCCCGCGATGCCCCCAACGGCGCCACCCTGACCGCCGCCGCCGGCCAGTTTACCCTGGCCCGGACCGTCGAGACCCACGGCATCCGCCTCAAGCCGGAGAACCTGAGGCCGGAGGAGCTGTGCCTGGCCTGGGACGAGTTGGACTCCGAGTCGGTGGTGACCCCCTACGCCTCATTCCGGGAGCGGATTCGGCGGCTGCTTCAGCGCTAGAGCCGTTGCCCTGGGACGGGGCCTTGGGTACCCTGTGGCCTTTGTCACAGATTTTGGGACCCACCTATGTCCAATTCTCTCGATAACCTGCTGCAGGTGATGGACCTGGAGCCGTTGGAGGAGGGGCTGTACCGGGGCCAGAGCGAGGACCTGGGCTTTGGTCACCTGTTCGGTGGTCAGGTACTGGGCCAGGCACTGGCCGCCGCCACCCGCACCGTGGACGCCGAACGGGCTATCCACTCCTTCCACTCCTACTTCCTGCGTGCCGGCGACCTCAACCGTCCGGTGATCTACGAGGTGGAGAACATGCGCGATGGCCGCACCATCAGTACCCGCCGGGTCAGCGCCATCCAGCATGGCCGCCCCATCTTCCATCTGACCGGCTCCTTCCACCACCTGGAGCCCGGGTTTGAGCACCAGTCGGCCATGCCCCGGGTCCCCGGCCCGCAGACCCTGGCCAACCAGTTTCAGCTGGCGGAAGCGATGCGGGGCAAGGTGCCGGACAGGGTGCTGGACATCTACCTGAAGAACACCTCCATCGAGATTCGCCCGGTGGATCCGGTGGATCCGCTGAACCCCACGCCCAGGGAGCCGGTGCGCCATGTGTGGATGCGGGTCAACGGCGAGCTGCCCCAGAACCCGGTGCTGCACAGCCATCTGCTGGCCTACGCTTCGGATCTGAACTTCCTGATCACCGCCGCTCAGCCCCACGGAGTTTCCTTCCTGACCCCAGGGGTGAAGATGGCCACCATCGATCACTCCATGTGGTTTCACCGGCCGGTGGCGTTCGACCAGTGGCTGCTCTACTCGGTGGACTCCCCCAACGCCATCAACTCCCGGGGATTGGTGCGCGGGCAGATCTTCAATCAGGCTGGAGAGTTGCTGGCCTCCACCGCCCAGGAGGGGCTGCTGCGACAGAAAGCCCGATAGTGTGAGTTGTCTCACCAAAAAAGCGCGCCTTGATGGCGCGCTTTTTGATAGAGTGGCTGTTTCCGCGAGAGCGGAATCCCGGATGAAGGTAATAGGAGAGTGACGCTCTGCGTCCGCCGAAGAAGTAAATCTTTCAGGCGCCGGCTTGGCCGGCATGGACTGTTACTGGACGGGCCTCTGGAGAGTTCCATTGACTTGGACGCCGAAGGCGCAAGCCCCGTACTCCCCCTCGGGAGGCGGTGGTCAAACGCTCAGGCAAAAGGACAGGGTGCAAGATAAACGCTTTACCTCCTTTCTCAGGACGGATCGCTGATCCGCCCGTCAAGCATGGCTCTCCTCTGTGTATTTAGGTTGTCGCACCGAGGAAGAGATCAAAATGAACGAACTACATACCGCCCTCTCCACCCTCAGCAGCTGGGTTTGGGGTCCACCACTGTTGCTCCTGTTGGTGGGAACCGGGGTTTATTTCACGTTAAGACTGAGACTGATGCAGGTACGTCGCCTGCCCATGGCCATCGGCCTGATGCTCAAACCCAGAGACGGCCAGGGGGACATCAGCTCCTTCTCCGCCCTGTGTACCGCCCTGGCCGCCACCATAGGAACGGGCAATATCGTCGGCGTGGCCACCGCCATCAAGCTGGGCGGGCCCGGGGCGCTGTTCTGGATGTGGATGGCCGGCTTCGCCGGTATGGCCACCAAGTACGCCGAATGCATGCTGGCGGTGAAGTACCGCCGCCAGGATCAGCGCGGCCAGCAGGTGGGCGGCCCCATGTACTACATCCTCCACGGCACCGGCAAGGTGTGGCTGGCGAAGATGTTTGCCCTGTTTACCCTGGGGGTGGCGTTCTTTGGCATCGGCACCTTCCCCCAGGTGAACGCCATCGTCGACGGGGCCCGCATCGCCTTCTCCGTGCCTGACTGGCTCTCCATGAGCCTGCTGGCGGTGCTGGTGGCCATGGTGACCCTGGGCGGTGTGCGCCGCATCGCCGCGGTGGCCACCGCACTGGTGCCTACCATGGCGCTGTTCTACGTGGTGGCCTGTGTGATGTTGCTGGGCCTCAACTGGCAGGCGGTGCCGGCGGCGGCGGCCCTGGTGGTGGAAGCGGCCTTTACGCCTCAGGCGGCGGGAGGCGGTTTTGCCGGTGCCACCGTGATGATGGCGATCCAGTTCGGTATCGCCCGCGGGGTGTTCTCCAACGAGTCGGGACTGGGCAGTGCGCCGATGGCGGCGGCGGCGGCCCGCACCGACTCGCCGGTGGAGCAGGGGCTGGTCTCCATGACTGGCACCTTCTTCGACACCATCATCATCTGCACCCTCACCGGTCTGGCCCTGGTGGTGACCGGTGCCTGGCAGGGGGAACTGGCCGGGGCGGCGATGACCTCCTCCGCCTTCACCTCCGGCCTGTCCGCCACTGTCGGCCAGCAGGTGATCACCCTGGCGCTGCTGTTCTTCGCCTTCACCACCATCCTGGGGTGGAACTACTATGGTGAGCGGGCGGTGCTGTTCCTGTGGGGCGAGCGCGCCCGTCTTCCCTACCGCTGGGCCTTCGTGGCCCTGGTGGCCGTCGGCGGCCTGCTGCAGCTGGATATGATCTGGCTGTTGGCGGATGTGGTGAACGGTCTGATGGCGATTCCCAACCTGATTGCCCTGCTGCTGCTGCGTAAAGAGGTGATTGGCGATACCCTGGCCTATTTCGAGGCCCGCAAGCCGATGGCGGTGCAGACCCAGGCAGGCTAAATGGCTTAGGGTCAAGGGATTTGGTATAAAGGCTCCTGATACAAGGAGCCTTTTTTATGTTGCGAATTCTCACTGTTTTGCTGTTTTCCCTGGTCCTCACTGGCTGCGTCACCGTGGGCGAGAGCCAGCCCAAGCTGGTGAGCATCACCGGCGTGGCCGGGGCCGAGGGCGTCTCGCTGTTGCCCAAGGGCGCAGAGCTGACGGTGGCGATCATTGATGCCAAGGTGCGCGGCGCCATCCTGGCTCAGAAGCATTTCACCGTGGCCAAACTGCCGGTGCTGTTTAAGTTCCAGCTGCCCGAGAAGGCGATCGATCCGGATGCCGATTACCTGGTGGTGGCCATGGTGAAGCTGGAGGATAGGTTGTTGCTGCAAAGTTACGAACGCTTCCCGGTGATCAGCAATGGCGAGAGGGTGGTGACCGTCACCATGGAGCGACCACGCTGATTCTGGATAAAATCCTTCATTTTAAATGAAACTTATTTTTCGCAAGATTTGCACCAAGGCACCCGGGGGTGCCTTTTTTGTTGGCCCAGTGGGAGCTGGATCGCTTTTCAAATCTTTTGGCTGGTGGTAGGGCGCAAATAGCTTTTGAAAGCCTGTTTTAGATCAAAAAAGATCTACCCCTTAATTGGTACAGTCCGCAGCAACTTGTTGGAAAAACGTTTGAAATTGGTTTCCAACCATTCATGGAGTGATAAATAAATGATGAAGCAAACCCTGATCTCTGCCCTGGTCCTGGCCTCTCTCTCTGCCCCAGCCTTTGCCGCCCGCGAAGCCGGTGACTTTATTGTTCGTGCCGGTTGGGCGCAGGTGTCTCCAGACGAGTCCTCTGAGGATGTACTTGGTGCTGGTGAGTTTAGTGTTGATGAAGACAACCAGCTGGGCTTGAACTTTACCTACATGCTGACCGACGCCTGGGCCATCGAGGTACTGGCGGCGACTCCCTTCAAGCACAATGTATCTTTGGGGGCATTTAGCGAAATTGCCGAGGTGACCCACCTGCCGCCGGCGGTGATGGCCCAGTACTACTTCGGCAGCGACAAGATCCGCCCCTATGTCGGCGCCGGCATCAACTACACCTACTTCTGGGATGAGGAATTCAAGAGCAACGTGAGCGGTGCCCTGACCGATCTGGAGCTGTCCGACTCCTGGGGCCTGGCGGCCCAGGTGGGCATCGATTACGAGCTGAACCAGAACTGGCTGATCAACGCCTCCATCTGGTATCTCGATATCCAGACCGACGTCGAATTTAACCAGACCTTAGATATGTCTCAGCCAGAACATCAAAATATCAAGACTGACATCGACCCCTGGGTCTACATGGTGTCCGTGGGGTACAAGTTCTGATTGGCTTGCGCCACAGCAACGGAAAACGCCGGCAGATGCCGGCGTTTGTCTTTGTCAGACCCCTAAAAAGGTGACGGAACCTTTAGCGATACTTGCGCTTGTTGTAGATAAACTCCGGCAACAGCCGGCCAATCCAGGAGACCAGGCGCCAGCGGCGGGTGACGTAGCTGGTGGCCTTGGCCTTTTTCAGGTTGGCCAGGATCTGGTCGGCCACCACCTCCAGCGAGGCGCCCCAGGTCTTGCTGCCCCGGGCCTGCATCTTGTCGATATAGCCCAGGCGCAGGTCGCTGACGGTTACCGGCAGCTTCAGGCGCTGGGCGTGCAGCCTCAGGCCCTGCAGGTAGTTCTGCTGATACGCCTTGCTGGCATGGAAGGCGCTGCTGGCGCCGCCGCGCTCTCCGGCGATGGAGGTGATGGCCGCCAACTGGCCGTACTTCTGCTGCCGGAACCGGGCAAAGGCGGCGTTGGCCAGGGCGGTGAAGCCGGTGACGTTGACATCCACCACCATCTTGTCCGCCAGCCAGGGCAGGTCCAGATCCTGGTGGTTGGCGGCGGTGTTGATGATCACCAGCTGCGCCCCCTCCAGCTGTTGCCACAGTTGATCCAGCGCCTGGCGGCACTGGTCGGGATCGAAGATGTCGATCTCGTTGCACAAGGTGGTGTCGGGCAACTGGTCCAGCAGGGGTTGCAGGGCCGGGCGATCGGCGGCCAGCAGCCCGAGTCGGACCCCTTCGGCGGCCAGCTTGCGGGCCAGGGTCTGGCTGAGGCCGGCATTGGCGCCGATGATGATGGCGGAGAGTTGGCTCATGATGTCTTAGGGTGAGTTCAGGTAGCGAGATCATAGCAGCTCTTGATCTAAATATCTGTTCCCAAAGTGTTAACGCTCACCCTGACGCCGCCCCCTTGCCGGACCGGGATCACAGTGGCGGACAAGTTGGAGCTCTGGAGTTGTAGCCGTCTAGATGTCCTGTTATAACTAGGGCTCAAGGAGGTGCTGTTCATGCCAGTAAGAATACCCAGTCAGTTGCCGGCGTCGGAGATCCTGCGCAGCGAGAACATCTTTGTCATGTCCGATGAGCGGGCGGAATCCCAGGACATCCGCCCCCTGAGGCTGCTGATCCTTAACCTGATGCCCAACAAGATCGAGACCGAGACCCAGCTGCTTCGTCTGCTGGGGAACTCGCCGCTGCAGGTCAACGTGGAGCTGCTTCGCATCCACCGCAAAGCCTCCAAGCACACTCCGACCGACCATATGGATGCCTTCTACCGGGATTTCGACGAGGTGAAGGCCAACAACTACGATGGCCTGATCATTACCGGCGCCCCCTTGGGCAACTTCGAGTTCGAGGAGGTCACCTACTGGCCCGAGATCTGCGACATCATCAACTGGTCTCAGCGCCATGCCACCTCGGTGCTGTTCCTGTGCTGGGCGGCCCACGCCGCGCTCTACCACCTCTATGGGGTCAAGCGCTACCTGAGGGATGACAAGATCTCCGGGGTATTTCGTCACCGGCGCGCCCATGGCCATGTGCCCCTACTGCGCGGGTTTGATGATGAGTTCTGGGTGCCCCACTCCCGCTTTGCCCAGGTGAGCCTGGATCGGCTCAAGGCCCATCCGCAGTTGCAGGTGCTGGCCGAGTCCGATGAGGCGGGCGCCTACCTGGTCACCAGCCGGGACAACCGCAACCTGTTTGTGACCGGCCACCCGGAATACACCCGCACCACGCTGCAGGATGAGTATCGCCGGGACCTGGCCGCCGGCGCCCATCCGGCCCTGCCCAGAAACTACTACCCCAAGGACGATCCGACCTTGCCGCCACACGCCAGATGGCACGCCCACGGCGCGTTGCTGTTCGCCAACTGGCTCAACTACTGCGTCTATCAGCAGACCCCCTACGACCTGAATGACCTGTAGGGCAGTGAGGATCCGGTGGTCACAGATGGTGAGAATGTGGCCAGGGAGGGTCAGGAGTCATCACCATGGGCCAGCCGCTGATTTTGTGTGCAACTTGATGAAATAGCGGGATGAATTCGCTTTTAACGGAAAAAAGTTTCCGCCCTACCACGTGGTAAAGCGATTTGGCAAGACGTAAAATGTGACCCGAAATTGATTTGCCCAATCTAACTACAGGATGTAGGTCACATGAGACGAGAGCGCGATATCGTCAACGAAGAGGTTGTGGTTCCTCAGGATGAGGAGCTGGTATCCACCACAGATCTGCGTGGGGTGATCACCTACGCCAATCCCGCCTTTATCGAGGTCAGCGGCTTCAGCGAGCAGGAGCTGATCGGTCACAACCATAACCTGGTGCGCCACCCGGAGATGCCCCCGGCGGTTTTCCGTGAGCTGTGGCAGGCCCTCAAAGCCCAGAAGCCCTGGCGCGGCATCGTCAAGAACCGCACCAAGGATGGCCGCTACTACTGGGTGGACGCCTTTGTCTCGCCCATCTTCGAGCATGGCCAGGTGGTGGGGTATCAGTCGGTGCGCCGGGCCACCAGCCAGACGTTGAAGTCGCGGGCATCGACCCTTTATCAACGGCTCAACCAGGGCAGGCCCCTGAAGCAACCCCTGACCCTGGCCCGTCGCCGCTGGCTGTCCGGAATGATCCTGGCCCTCGGGTTTGCCGCGGTCGGCTGGCTGTTCCAGCCCTGGGTGGTGGCCTGTGGCTTGGCGATGGTCGCTGCCATGCTGCTGCTGTTCTTCGATGAGGCGTTCCGGGTTCCGGCGATGCTGACCCGGCTTCAGCAGCAGTACGACAGCGTCAGCCGTTACGTGTTTGCCGGTCACGGCAGCAGCAGCATCCTCCAGTTCCAGCTGCTGCTCTCCCAGGCCAGGATGACCGGCGTGCTGGGGCGTACCCGCGATGCCGCCGTGAAGCTGGATGCCATGTCTGCCAGCCTGGTGGGGCTGAGTGAACAGGCCAAGCAGGGGGTTCGCCAGGAAAACGCCCGCCTGGACCAGATTGCCACGGCGGTGGAGGAGCTGAACGTGTCTGTGGGCGAGATCGCCAACTGCGCCCAGGAGTCCGCCCAGAGCACCCAGCGCTCGAGCGACACCTGTCACCAGGCCAGGAGGGAGGTGCTGGCCAGCCGCGATCAGATCCGCGCCTTGGCGGAGGAGGTGAAGACCGCCGCCGCCCATGCCAGCGAGCTTCATGGGGAGGCGGAGCGGGTGACCCAGGCGATGAAGGAGATCGACGGCATCGCAGAGCAGACTAACCTGCTGGCGCTCAATGCCGCCATCGAGGCGGCCCGGGCCGGCGAGCAGGGCCGGGGATTTGCGGTGGTGGCCGACGAGGTCCGGGCCCTGTCCAACCGAACTCAGCAGGCGACCACCGAGATTCAGAACAGCATCGAGGGAATGCACCGTACCCTGACGCTGTGGGTCGAGCGGATGGAGGCCAACCATCAGTTGGCGGATACCTGCGCCGTGGGTGCCCAGTCGGTCGCCGGTGAGATTGAGGAGATCACTCGCCAGATTGAGCTGGCCTACGACCTGTCCGGTCAGACTGCCACCGCGGCGGTGCAGCAGAGACAGGCGGTCAATGAGATCGCCGTCAGCCTGTCTGAGATCCAGGGGTTGACTCAGGCGAACCAGGCCTCCACTCAGGAGGTGGAGCAGTGCAGCGGTGAACTGCAGCAACAGGTCGGGCTGATCGGCTCCCTCCACCTGAGCTTCAACCGCTAGGGGCGCCGGCAGCTAGGGCGGACACCGGCCCTAGTCGTGAATCATCTGTCTCAGGGCCGCCAGTTGGCTTGCCACCAGCTCCTGCAACCGGTTCTCCCGGAGTGCGTCTTGCTCATCGAACGCCAAGTGCGCTTCACTGAGCATCACCTCGGGCCGGTTCAGCACCCAGGCGTTGAGGAACACCATCACCTGGCGCAGGTGGTACTGGCAGCGACAGGTGCCCATCCTGCCCGGGCTGGCGCCCATCAGCGCCACCGGTTTGTTGTTGAAGCCGTGGGGCGAGTAGCGTGACAACCAGTCGATGGCGTTCTTCAGCACCCCGGGGATGGAGTAGTTGTACTCCGGAGAGATCAGCAGCAGGGCATCCGACGCCATCAACTGCCGGTGCAGCAATTCGACCGGCTCGGGAAACCCCATCTGCTGGATATCCTGGCTGTAGAGGGGCAGGGCGCCGATCTTGCCCTCCTCGATGGTGAGCTCTCTGGGAGCCAGGGCGATCGCCTGCTGCATCAGCTTGCGGTTCAGCGACTCCTGACGCAAACTGCCGCACAGGGCCAGTACCTTGAGTGTTTCCATATCGGGCTCCTGATGGTGGTCGCTTCAGTCAGTGTAGACCCCTATGGGTTTGCGTTGGATCACGATGGTTACCAATATATTAGTGAAACCTAATTATCATTGTTATCCTAGTGCTACTCCCAGGTGCCACGGCACAATTAGGCAAGGAATGTGTATGAAGACCCATGACCTGAAAACCTTGGTGCTGTCGGTGGACCTGGGCAGCATCTCCAAGGCGGCCAACTCCATGAGCATCACCCACTCCGCCGCCTCTCAGCGTATCAAGGCGCTGGAGGAGCTGTGCGGAGCGGTGCTGCTCAACCGGCAGCTGACCCCAATCAAACCGACCCTTGCCGGGGAGTTGGTGCTGGAACACGGCCGCCGGGTGATGGAGATGGAGCGGCAGCTGTTTTCCCGGCTGCAGCAGAGCGGCAGCGATGCCCTGAGGCTGTGTTGCACCCCGGCATTCGGCGCCAGCTACTTCCCGGTAGCGCTGAGTGAGTTCAACCGCGAGAAGAAGCACTCGGTGGAGTTTGACTACCTGGCCAGCGACCAGGTGATCTCGGCCATCAACGAAGGGCGCTACGACATCGCCATCACCGAACATATCCAGCCCCTGAACCAGAGTAACTGCTGGCGCCACCCCCTGCCGCCGGACAAGGTGATCTTCGTGGCCTGTCCGGCGCTGCTCAGCAGCATCGATGAGCAGAGCCTGGAAGCGTTGATGGCGCACACCCTCTATGTCGCCAAGCCCGGATGCTGCTCCCGGGATCTGCTGGTACAAAACCTGGCCAATAAGAACCTGGAGCTGGAGGACTTTCGCTTCCAGGTCTCCTGCGGGGACCTGCACCTGATGGTGGAGGCGCTGCTGCGGGGGGAGGGGATCGGCTTTATCTCTGCGGCGCTGATTCGTCCCCACCTGGCCAGCGGTGACCTGGTGGCGTTCGAGCTGGACGGCTTCGACCACCTGTGCCATCGCAGCCTGCTGGCTTCCTGGGAGAGTCAGGGACAGCCCTGGTTCCGCCCGCTGGTGACCAGCATCGAGCAGGCGTTTATCCACTAGCCGGCCAGCCCCCCGAGGGCTGACCGGGCCGTACCCTTCCGGTGACCGCGGAACCGCGTCGCAGATCTCAGTCTGCCGCCGTGGCTTGGGGTTCCGCGGGAGGAATGCACGTTTTGACCGGCGCCTGTGGCATAATGCCGCCTTTGCCATCACTCATGCCGTACTCCCCAATGAACTACCAAGCCGCAATCTTCGATATGGACGGTCTCCTGCTGGACACCGAACGCCTGTGCATGCGCATCTTTCAGGAAGCGTGCCAGGCGCAGCAGCTGCCTTTCCACCAGGAAGTCTACCTGTCGATCATCGGGCGCAACTCGGCGGGGATCGAGCGCATCTTTCGGCGCACCTATGGCGACGATCTCGACCGGCTGGATCTCGAATGGCGCACCCGTTACTACGGCGTGGTTAAGCATCAGCCGATACCGGTGAAATCCGGGGTGGTGGCGCTGCTCGAGTGGCTGAAATCGAACGACCTACCGACCGCCGTTGCCACCTCCACCGCCAGGGAGGTGGCGCTAAGGAAACTGGCCCTGGCCGGGCTGGATCGCTACTTCGACCAGCTGGCCGCCGGCTGCGAGGTCAGCCAGGGCAAGCCGCACCCGGAGATCTACCTGCTGGCGGCACGCCGGCTCAACGTGGATCCGGCGACCTGCCTGGCCTTCGAAGACTCCAACAACGGCGTTCGTTCGGCCGTTGCCGCCAACATGATCACCTACCAGATCCCGGACCTGGTCGACCCCTGCGAAGAGGTGCGGGCGTTCGGCCACAAGGTGCTGCCCTCCTTGGTGCAGGTACTCGATGAGCTGAAAGGACAGCGCCGGCATTGAGCCGGGTTGCCCGGCCCAAGTGAGTGGATGGGGATGCCCGAAGGGCTGTTAGCGCCACATGGCGGTCATTGTAAAGCTGACTAGTGTCTATGGCGCTGAGGGCTCTTCACCCTCCTCAGACCTTTTCCTGGTTGTCTGGTGGAAAGTTCTCCCAGTGATGATAATCAGTTGGCGATGTATACCCAACGACTCCGAACAAAAAAGCCTTTCTAATACAATAGTATATGCATAAATGACTCTAACGGCTTTGGGTGTCTTAGTTGTTTGTGCGGTTGCCATGATTTAACGTGCGTCACACTTCTCATGTCTGAATTCTATTACTGGAGAGGGTGCTCACGCTTTTATTAGGTTTTTCTGTATAAGATTCTGCTTATATAATAATTTCGTTTTATTCATTGGCTCCAACTTTACTACCCCCCGAAAAGGAGAAATCATGAAAAAACGTATCAACCTGAAAACCATGCTAGTTGCTTTCAGCTTGGCTCTCACCTGCCTGACAACAACAGCCTTCGCGGTACCAAATGACAGCGTCGCTCTCGGTGACTTGACCGAAGGGAAAATCCTGTTCGATATCAATCTCAGCACTCCAGAAAGTCTCCCCTTGTATCTGAATGTCATCAAAGAAACCTATGACGGCCTCGAAGCACAAGGCGTTACTCCAGATTTTGTAATCGCCTTCCGTGGCCCGGCAGTTTCTTTTATTACCTACGAAGCTTCTGATGCTGCGCTGGAAACACAGATCGTAACATTGGCAGGACTGAACGGCGTTAGAATTGAAGCCTGTTCCGTCGCCACGAGATTGTTTGGCATTGATAATGCTGACATCCTTGCTGACATCAACGTAGTTGGTAACACATTTATTTCCGCCGCTGGATTTGGTAGCAGCACTAAGGGGTACGCGACAGTGACCATTATGTAACCGCCGCCGTTCGTACACCTTTAAGCTGTAAAGGAAATTACTATGAAAAAAATATCAAAGTTTACTCTGTTCGCCTGTCTATGCGGCACGGTACTGCTGACCGCTGGTTGCGGCAGCGACTCCGATTCAACACTGCCCCCAACAGAACCAAATGACCAAGTCGCTCTGGCCGGAGAAACCACTGGAAAACTGTTTTTTGATGTCAACATAGCTAACGCCGAGAGCTTGGAACTCTATTTCGATGTTATCTTGGAAACCAGTAAAGGATTAGAAGACCAAGGTGTTGAACCAATGTTTGTCATCGCCTTTCGTGGCCCATCGGTCACCTTAATTGACGATACCGCCACCGCCGCCACCAAGACATTGGTCAAGGCTGTGGCTGCACTACCCAATGTTCGCCTAGAAGCCTGTTCAGTGGCCACGTCACTATTCGGTGTCGATAATGCAACAATTCTTCCCGAGGTTGTAGTCGTTGGTAATACCTTCATCTCCTCTATGGGTTATCAATCCGTTGGCTATGCACCTGTCTTGATTCAATAGTTGAATTGGCTTCACGGTGTCAACAAAAAAGGGGGGGAGAGTAAACTTTATTCCCCCCCTTAACCTGAGCGTAAAGGCAGCCTCTAGATTTCCTTTATAGTCCTTGCAGCCTATAACTTAATTAAACCAGATTTAAATCGTGCTGTGTTTACATGGCACACACCCGATTCAACTTCAATGTCGTAATCAGACCTATTTTCTTGTCCGTATATTGACACGATTACGTTATAGAACCCAGCGCGCTCATAGACGCCAATCAAAGCTTTATATGATCGGCAATCTGATCCACTTGGATTCTCTAACGTTTCTTCATAACCTGAGTCTTGAATCAAGACGGTTGCTCCACAAGAGATTGTCTCATTTGTTTGATTATCGATGACCTCAATCACAATCCTTGTAGTCCAACAAGATCCTGCAGGTATAACCCCCCTCGTTTCCAAACCGCGATGTCCGCCATTGGCGCCAAAGGAGGTGTTGGCCCCTCTGGGCCAGGCTGTCGCAGTCACCAATGGGCATCGGTCTGGTGCTACTCCGCCAGGGAGGCCTGGTGCTGCCGAATAAGGTCCGCCATCCTGGCATCGGCGCGCAGCTGCGCCTGCTCCAGGCTCTCCTCTCGGCCGATCGGCTCCACCACTTCGTAGTAGCACTTCAGCTTCGGCTCGGTGCCGGAGGGGCGCACCACCACGCGGGCGCCGCCCCGCAGCTGGTAGATCAACACGTCGCTGCCGGGCAGGTCGAGGGGCTCGGTGCGGCCGTCGGCGTAGACTCTTAGTGAGGCCTTCAGGTCATCGACGGCGGTGACCGCCTGCCCGGCGATCCGTTTAGGCGGGTCGGCGCGCAGCTTATCGCCGACGGCGGGTGCGGCCGGGTCGAGGGCGATGCTGCGCTGGGCATTGAGGTGGAGGCCGTGTTGGCGGTAGATCGATTCCAACCGATCCCACAAAGTCATCCCTTGTGCCGCCAGCTCGGCGGTCATCTGGGCAAAGGCCAGCAGGGCCGACAGCCCATCCTTGTCCCACACCACTTCGCCAACGGTGTAGCCCAGAGCCTCCTCATAGGCAAACAGAAACCGGTGTTCGGGGTCCTGGCGCTGCATCGCCACGTTGGTTAGCCACTTGAAGCCGGTGAGGGTCTGGTAGTATCCGGCGCCGGCCGCCCTGGCCAGCTTCTCCAGCAGGCTGGAGGAGACGATGCTGGTCCCCATCAGCTGTTGCTCTGGGGTGGTGTGGCTCAGCAGGTAGTGCCCCAACAGGATCCCCACCTGGTCGCCGGTGAGCATCTTGTAGTGGCCGTCGTCGGTGCGCGCCGCCACCGCCAGCCTATCGGCGTCCGGGTCATTGGCGCACGCCAGGGTGGCGCGGTGCTTGGCAGCCTCGGCGATCACCAGGTCCATGGCGCCGGGTTCCTCCGGGTTGGGGAAGGGCACCGTGGGAAAGGTGCCGTCCGGTTGCCGCTGGGCGGCGACGCTGTAGACCCGGTCGAAGCCGGCATCCGCAAGCAGGGTCTCCGCCATTTCGGCGCCGACCCCGTGCATGGCGGTGTAGGCGATGCTGATGGCCTGGGGCTGGCTGTGGTTACTCAGCAGGGGGCTGGCCTCCACCATCCGTCGATAGGCATCGAAGAAGGGGGTGTCCAGCCAGGTCAGCAGCCCCTGTGCCTCGGCCTGATCCAGGGACAGCAAGGCCAGCTCGGCGCGGGCGGCGTTGTCGATCTCGGCGGCGATGCCGCTGTCATGGGGCGGGATGATCTGGGCGCCGTTGCTCCAGTAGACCTTGAAGCCATTGTACTGGGGCGGGTTGTGGCTGGCGGTGACCACCACGCCGGCGGCAGCCCCCAGGTGCTTGACGCCGAAGGCCACCAGCGGGGTGGGGGCGACCCTGGCAGTGAGGAACACCGGGATCCCCTGGGCAGTGAGTGCCGAGGCGGTGTCCCCGGCAAACTGGCGCGAGTCGGGGCGGCCATCGTAGCCTATGACGACCCCGCGGCTGGCCGCCTGCCCCTGTCGGGATTTCAGGTAGTGGGCCAGGCCGGTGGCGGTCTCCTGGAGCACCAGACGGTTCATGCGGTTGGGCCCCGCACCTACGATACCTCGCAACCCGGCG
This sequence comes from Ferrimonas sediminicola, assembly GCF_005116715.1. Lineage (GTDB taxonomy): Bacteria > Pseudomonadota > Gammaproteobacteria > Enterobacterales > Shewanellaceae > Ferrimonas > Ferrimonas sediminicola. Next base: position 124,663 of record NZ_SWCI01000003.1, read on the forward strand.
GTGCCGAAGGCCAGGCGGCCATCGAACCTTTGCCTCAGCTCCTCCTCGTCCCCGCTTCGCAGCAGCTGCCTCAGCTCCTCCCGGGTATCGGGGTCGGGATCCCGCTCCAGCCATCGTTCGATGTCGCGGCTCATGGTGGCCTGCCCTCGCTCGCTAAGTCTGTTGTTATCAACGAAAATTATTATCACCTGGCGCCCAGTTGTCCAGCGCCTGCCTGATGGAGTGCAGACATAAAAAAGGCCCGCCTGATGGCGGGCCAACCTTAGTCCCGGAGGTGAGATTCCGGGCTACGCCCCTAGGTTACTTCTTCTTCTTGGCTTTCATGGGATCCTGGTCGTAGCCCAGGGCTTCCCAGTCCAGTCGACCCTTTTTGCTGTGGCAGGCACTGCACTTGAGGGCTTCGCTCTTGGGCGAGACCATGTGGTTGATGCGCCACCACATCTCGGTCTCGGCAAACCCGTTCTGACCGCTGTAGGTCAGCCCCTTGGCTTGCATGGTGGGATGGTTGTTCATGCCGGCTGTGGCGGCCTTGTCCCAGTCGAAGGTTTTCCAATAGCCGTCTTTGCCGAACACCTTGGTGGGGATAAACACCTTGTGCTTGGCATCGTAGATCTGCTTGCCGCGGTGCACCTTGAAGGGGTAGATCTTGGACTTGCCGTCGTCCTTGCTGCCCATGGGCTTGCTCAGGGCGGTTACCTTGGCGGGATCCATGGTGTCACCGAACAGGTAGGCTTCGGCGGTGCCGTTGTACCAGGCGTACTCGGGCTGAACCTTCTGGCCCCAGACGAAGCTGCCCTTCTTCTTCATGTAGTCCTTGCGGCCCCACTGGTTCTTGCTCTCTTCGCGATCCTGGCCCGCTTCGGACCAGTCCCACCAGAGCTTGGTGGGTTCAACCTTGGCAAACTCGGGGATGTGGCAGGTTTGACAGGCCACCTTCTCGGTGTGCCGGTTGAGCTTGGCGTTTTTGTGGACCTGGTTGTCGTGGCAGCTGGTGCACTCCATGTGGTCAGTGCTGCCGGGGGAGACGCTCATCGCCTGGCCCTTGATGGTGTGGGATTCACCCTTGTGGCAGTCCTGGCACTGGAAGTCCATGCCATCGGCGTCCATGTGCACATCCAAGGCCTTGTCTGGGTAGGCCATGCTGGAGTCCAGGTCGCCGTGTTTCACGCCGTCACCGCCGCCGCCGAAGAAGTGGCAGCTGCCACAGTTGTCGCGTACCGGGGCACCCACATTTTGTGAAACCTTCACCAGATCGACACTCTTGAAGGCGTAACCGCTAAGATCCTTCTGGTAGGTGCCGGTGGTGTCGTGGCACACCAGGCAGTCGACCTTGGTGGCATCGGTGAAGTCGAACTTGGCGTCCTCATAGCCGTAGCCGGCGTGGCACTTGGTGCAGCGGGGCTCGTTGCTGGAGACGGAGACACAGTAGTTGTTGATGGCGTTCTTCTTACCCAGTTTCACCGTCTTGCCGTTGACGACCTGTTCCTTGGCCCAGGTCCAGTGGCTGGTCTGCATGAAGGCCTCGGTGTGCTCTTCGTGACACTCAATACACTGGGCGGTGGCTTCGGGGCCGCTGTTGATGGGACCGGAGATGAACTCTTTGTGGGGGTTCTCCGCATGTGCGCCAACCGGCAACATCAGGCCGGTCAGCAGTGTAGTTAGCAGTAGTGTGCGCATATCTTTTCCCTGGAGAGGCGGCCGTCCCCTCTGGAACAGAGGTTGGGCCGCCGAGATGATGAAACTTAGAACTTGACGGTGATGGAGGCGTTGACGTCAAACGCGGTGTCCATCGCTGGCAGCATGGTGAATGCGGTACCGGCCAGTACTTCATCAATGTTCTGCGGAGCGCCCACGGGGGAGCCGGAACCGGTGTACTCGAAGTCGTAGTACAGCGCCGCGAACTTCACGAACATCTTGGGATTGATGTCGTGGATGTAGTAGCCCTCATAGGCGTGACCGCGGGTGGCCAGCTTGCTGCCGATGGGATCGTCCTGAGCCTGGGTGAAGGGGGTCCAGTACTTGGAGCCGTAGTTGTACTCCAGACCGAACTTGCCGTCGCCGACGGGGATTTGAACACCGGCGTAGATGGAGTAACCATCGTGGGCTTCATTGTCAGTGGTGCCGATGGGGGCGCCCAGAGAGCCGTCTTCGTTCATGCCGTACAGCGGGTCGTTGTTCATGCCGCCGAACATGCCGAAGTTGCCGTTGGGGTCGGTACGGGTCCAGCCCAGGGAGGTGAACCACTTGATGCCGCTGTCCTCTTCGCGGGCGAAGGTCAGGCCGCTCAGGTAGATGTCACCGATGTTGGTGCTGGGCTGATAGCGAACGATGGGGGTGACGTTACCCATGCCCTGCTGGCCAAACATCGCCAGCAGTTCGTCGGGCATGGACATGGTACCCTTGAAGCCGTCGGCCACGTCTTTGGCGCCAAACAGGATGAATTGCAGGAAGTTGGTGCCATCGTTGAGGATGTCGATGTTGAAGCCGCCCAGGTTCACGTCGTCCACCGAGGTGTTGCCGAACAGCTCGCCGTTGCCCCACTGGGACTCATAGCCCTGGCCGTAGCAGAAGCGAACCACCTGGCCCTCCATGCCGGTCAGGTGCTCGGTGTGGTAGCCGAGGGTGGCGCCGTCGAAGTTGAAGTTCACCAGGTGACCCGATGGGGTACCGCCACGCAGTTCGTTCTCGCGGAAGTTGGTGGGGTAGCCATAGCTGGAGGGACGACGACCGATGGAGAGATAGAGTTCGCTGCCACCGATGTTCTTCCAGTCGAAGTAGGCGCGCTCTACGCGGACAGTGTCACCGTTGGGGTGGCCGCTGTTGGTGCCGTCCATGGTGAAGGAGTTCCAGGAGTCGAACACGTTGACCTGGGTGGAGTCACCCCAGTTCTTGAACATGGTCAGGCGGCCGGCGAAGCTGACGTTATCGAACACCTTGGCCTTGAGGTTCAGACGCAGACGGGTGGTGTAGAACACGTCGTTGTCGATGTCCTGGGCGGTGGGCACGAAGCCTGGGCCATTCATGGACATGGGCATGTTACCCATGGGGGTGGCCACGGTGACGCCGGGGCTCCAGACCACGTCCTGGTAGTGCAGGGTGTGGGCCTTGGTGCGGAAGTCACCGGTGATCAGTACCCGGTCGGTGGCGGCGTGGGTTTCCGGCTTGTTCACGCGCTCAGACAGGTACTCCAGTTCTTCGGTCACTTCGGCCAGTTGACGCTTGAGGTCGTCAATGGATTTCTCGGTGCTGTCTGCGGCCATCGCCTGGGGCAGAATCAGCGCTTGTGAGACGACTAATGCAACGAGTGTGGGTTTCATCATCATATCCTTAAGGGCTTGTTGTTGTTTGATTAACCGCAAGTGGCCGGCTGGTCGGAGTCGGCGGCGTGGTCGTAGAGGAACTGCTGGATATCCTTAAGCGCCTGGTCGGACAGACCCTGGAATACTTCAGGCTTGGCCTTATGCTTGTTGCGGTCGAAGAAGCGATCCCATTGAGCCATGGTCTTGGACATGGGGGTCAGTTCCATCGCCTCGCTGCTTTTGCTGTGGCAGGCCTTGCAGTGTTTCTTATAGAGGTGCTTGCCTTTCTTGGGGTTGCCGCCTTCGGCTGCGGCCAGGCCGGCAGATACGGTAAGCAGCAGTACTGCGGTAAGAGCTTGGTAGGAGCGACGTTTCATAGATACCTCTGAGTGTTTCACTTTTCTTTAGTTACCACTGTATTAGTTATTTCTAATTCTATGGAGCGAAGAAAAGTTGCAGGGGTATAAGCAAAACTGTCAGCGGGTGAAAATTTTGGTTCAGGCTGTGTTCAGGAGTGACGCGGATCACGGCTTGGCGGTCACGGCCGGCAAAGGTGGTCGGATCTCGTAACGAAATAGAGGGTTTCAATGTGTGAAAATGTGAGGTGTGAACCCGTTGTTAACGGCAGGCAAGGAAAAACTGTCTTCCGATCAAATCCCGGGCAGTGGGCAGGGGCGTGAGGAGCCGCGCCTGAGCGACGGTCAGACGATGAATTCGGTGGTCGCCTTGGTTACTGGAGCCTGCTGGTTTCGGTCAGGGAGACCGGAAGTCCATGGTCGTTGATCACCTGGGCATGGTCGCGGCGCAGCAGCCTGGGTTCTCGGACCCCACATGAGTGGGCGATCACCCCCACTTCGTGCATCAGGTTACGGGCGTAGTGGGCAACCCGCTTGGCCTTATCCTCAACCACCAGCCCCTTCTGAAGCTTGGGGTCGTGGGTGGTGATGCCGGTGGGGCAGGTGTTTCTGTTGCACTGCAGTGCCTGGATGCAGCCCAGGGAAAACATGAAACCCCGGGCGGAGTTGATGAAGTCGGCCCCCACACACAGGGCCCAGGCCACGTCCGACGGGTTTACCAGTTTGCCGGAGGCGATCACCTTGATCCTGCGCCTCAGGCCGTGGGCCTCCAGGGTGTCGACCAGGTAGGGCAGGCTTCGCTTCAGCGGCAGCCCCATGAAATCCATCAGGGGTTGAGGGGCGGCGCCGGAGCCGCCGTCGGCGGAGTCCAGGGTGATGAAGTCCGGAGCGCTCTGTTCGCCGCGGGCCTTGATCGCCGCCATCAGATCCTCCAGCCAGGCGGTATGCCCGATCACCACCTTGAAGCCACAGGGTTTGCCGGTGACCTCCCGTACCCGGGCGATCATGTCCAGCAGGTCGTCGACGTTGCGGATCTCCCGGTAGCCATTGGGACTGATGGAATCCTGGCCTTCGGGAATGCCGCGGATCTTGGCGATCTCTGCGGTGACCTTGCCTCCTGGCAGGATCCCCCCTTTGCCCGGCTTCGCCCCCTGGCTCATCTTGATCTCGAACATCCGCACCTGCTGGTGGCGGGCCACCTCCTTGAGTTTCTCATCACACAGGTTGCCGTTGGCGTCACGGACACCGTACTTGGCGGTGCCTATCTGGAACACCAGGTCGCAGCCCCCCTCCAGGTGGTAGGGAGAGAGGCCGCCCTCACCGGTGTTCATCCAGATGCCGGCGTCGTGGGCCCCGATGGAGAGGGCCCGCACCGCCGGCACGCTTAGGGCGCCGAAGCTCATGCCGGAGATGTTGAAGAAGCTGGCGGTGGTGTAGGGAGTGCGGGCCACTCCTTCGCCGATGGTGAGCGGCGTCGGCGGCACCGCATCCTCCCTCAGGGTGGGGAACAGGCAGTTGAGGAAGATGATGTCGCCGGGTTGGTTGAGTGGCCGGGTGGAGCCGAAGGCAACAGTGCTGTCGATGTTCTTGGCGGCCCGGTAGACCCAGCTGCGCTGGGCCCGGTTGAAGGGCATCTCCTCCCGATCCAGGGCGAAGAAATACTGGCGGAAGAACTCCCCCATGTGCTCGAACCAGTAACGGAAGCGTCCAATCACCGGGTAGTTGCGGCGGATCGCCTGCTGGGTTTGGGTCACGTCCTTGACGTAGAGGTAAGCCACGACCAGGATCCCGACTCCGATGACAAAAATCAGCAGTGCCGCACTGATCTCCAGGGTGCGAGTCACCCAGCTGACCATCATCTGTCCATTGTTATCCATTGAATTGCCATCTGATTGTCATTGGATCTCCATAAGGATAGTGGAGTTTGCGTCAGCGTGGGCTTACAACTGACTAAACTTTGGACACCCATTAAACCAAAGTTTACGTTGCCGTAAACGTCATACATCAAGTAACCTAGGATGAATCGCATTACAAGGAGTTAACAATGATCAAGGATCATGAGGTTGTGATCGCTGCCGCCAGCCGTACCGCCATGGGCGGTTTTCAGGGTTCCCTGAGCGGCGTACCGGCCCCCGAGCTGGGCGCCACCGCCATTCGCGCCGCGCTGCAGCGAAGCGGCGTGTCCGCCGAGCAGGTGGACGAGGTGCTGATGGGCTGTGTCCTGCCCGCCGGCCTGGGCCAGGCTCCGGCCCGGCAGGCGACGCTCAAGGCCGGCCTGCCGCACTCCTGCGGCGCCACTACGGTCAACAAGGTGTGCGGTTCCGGCATGAAGACGGTGATGCTGGCTCATGATCTGGTGCGTGCCGGCAGCGCCCAGGTGGTGGTGGCCGGTGGCATGGAGAGCATGTCCCAGGCCCCCTACCTGCTGGACAAGGCCCGAGGCGGTATGCGCATGGGTCACGGCAGGGTGCTGGACCACATGTTCCTCGACGGCCTGGAAGACGCCTACACCGGCAAGGCGATGGGGGTCTTTGCCCAGGGCACCGCCGATGACCATGGCCTGACCCGGGAACAGATGGACGCCTATGCCCTGGAGAGCCTCAAGCGGGCCAATGCCGCCATCGAAGCGGGGGCTTTCGCCGAGGAGATCGCGCCGGTGACCATCCAGACCCGCAAGGGCCAGGTGACCGTCTGCGTCGATGAGCAGCCGGGCAATGTCCGCCCCGACAAGATTCCCGCCCTGCGTCCCGCCTTTGCCAAGGAGGGGACCATCACCGCGGCCAACGCCAGCTCCATCTCCGACGGTGCCGCCGCCGTGGTAGTGACCAGTGCCGGTTATGCCCGCGCCAACGGCCTGCCGATCCTGGCCTGCATCAAGGCCCACCACACCCATTCCCAGTCCCCCGAGGAGTTCACCATCGCCCCCATCGGTGCCATCAACGGCCTGCTGGAGCGGGCCGGCTGGCAGCGTGACGAGGTGGATCTGTATGAGATCAACGAGGCCTTTGCCATGGTGACCATGCTGGCCATCAACGAGCTGGGGCTGGACCCGGCCAAGGTGAATGTCAACGGCGGCGCTTGCGCCCTGGGTCACCCCATCGGCTGCTCCGGCACCCGGTTGCTGGTGACCCTGGTGCATGCCTTGAAACACCGTGGCCTGAGCAGGGGAGTGGCCTCCCTGTGCATCGGCGGCGGAGAGGCCACCGCGGTGGCCATAGAACTGGTTTAACTTTCAGCGATAACAGACAAGGACCGGCCGTCCGACGCCCACAACTATTCCATACCGATACGCGGACGGCCCTTTCAACGGGAGAAGCAACATGACCACACAAGTGAAGCACCTGATCGGCGGTGAGTACACCGACGGCTGCGGCGAGCAGCAGATCCTGGTGACCAACCCCGCCGACAACGGCCCCATCGCCCAGCTCAACTGCGCCACCGAAGCCGAGGTGAACCAGGCGGTGGCCAGTGCCAAGTCGGCCCAGCAGCAGTGGCGGGAGACCCCGGTGTCCGACCGCGCCCGGCTGATGCTGCGCTATCAGCACCTGCTGAAGGAGAACCACGATCGCATCGCCAAGGTGCTGGCCCAGGAGACCGGCAAGACCATCGCCGACGCCAAGGGTGACGTGTGGCGCGGCATCGAGGTGGCGGAGCAGGCGGCCAACATCGCCAGCATGATGATGGGGGAGACTGCGGAGAACGTCGCCCGCGGCATCGATACCTACAGCTACATCCAGCCCCTGGGCGTGTGCGCCGGCATCACCCCGTTCAACTTTCCGGCGATGATCCCCCTGTGGATGTTCCCCATGGCCATCGCCTGCGGTAATGGCTTCGTGCTCAAGCCCTCGGAGCAGGATCCCATGACCCCGATGCTGCTGGCCCAGCTGTTCGAGGAGGCGGGCGCCCCCAAGGGACTGCTCAACGTGGTCCACGGCGCCAAAGAGGTGGTGGACGGCATCCTGACTCACCCGGACATCAAGGCGATCTCCTTCGTCGGCTCCGTGCCCGTGGGTCAGTACATCTACAAGACCGGCACCGAGAACCTGAAACGTGTGCAGGCGTTTGCCGGAGCCAAGAACCACATGGTGGTGATGCCCGACGCGGACAAGGACACCGTGATCAACCAGCTGGTGGGAGCGTCCGTGGGCGCCGCCGGTCAGCGCTGCATGGCGATCTCGGTGGCGGTGTTTGTCGGCGAGTCCAAGCAGTGGATCCCAGAGCTGAAGGAGGCCCTGGCCAAGGTGCGTCCAGGCCTGTGGGACGATGAGGAGGCCGGCTATGGCCCGCTGATCAACCCCGCCGCCAAGGCACGGGTACTGGAGCTGATCCAGGCCGGTAAGGAGGAGGGCGCCAACTGCCTGCTGGACGGTTCCGACTTCACCGTCGAGGGCTATGAGTCCGGCAACTGGGTCGGGCCCACCCTGTTCAGTGGCGTTACCCCCGAGATGCGCATCTACAAGGAGGAGATCTTCGGTCCGGTGCTGTGCACCACCGAGGTGGAGACCCTGGCCGATGCCATCGCACTGATCAATGCCAACCCCTTCGGCAACGGTACCTCCATCTTCACCAATTCCGGCGCCGCCGCCCGCAAGTATCAGCATGAGATCGAGGTGGGCCAGGTGGGGATCAACGTGCCGATCCCGGTGCCACTGCCGTTCTTCTCCTTCACCGGCTGGAAGAACAGCTTCTACGGTGATCTGCACGCCTATGGCAAACAGGCGGTGCGCTTCTACACCGAGACCAAGACCATCACCGCCCGCTGGCCCGAGTCCGGCATCGTGGCCGGTCAGAACCTGACCATTGCGCTGAAGTAGGAGGGAGCCTGTATGAACTTTAACCTGACTGAAGACCAGCAGGCCTTTATCGAGGTGGCCAAGCAGTTCGCCGAGGCGGAGCTGGCCCCCAATGCCGGCCAGTGGGACAAGGACCACCACTTCCCCAAGGACGTGATTCAGCGTGCCGGTGAGCTGGGCTTCTGCAGCCTCTACACTCCGGAGGAGGCCGGCGGCATGGGGCTGTCCCGGCTGGACTCGGCGCTGATCTTCGAGGCGCTGTCCAAGGGCTGTACCGCCACCACCGCCATGATCACCATCCACAACATGGCCACCTGGATGGTGGCCTCCTGGGGCACCCAGGCGCTGAAGGATGCCTGGTGCCCTCAACTGGTGACCGGCGAGAAGCTGGCCTCCTACTGTCTGACCGAGCCCGGCGCCGGCAGTGACGCCGCCTCCCTGCGCACCAAGGCGGAAAGGGATGGCGACCACTATGTGATCAATGGTTCCAAGATGTTCATCTCCGGTGCCGGCAGCACCGAGCTGCTGGTGGTGATGTGCCGCACCGGTGGTGAGGGCCCCAAGGGGATCAGCGCCATCGCCGTGCCCGCCGACGCCGAGGGGATCGTCTATGGTAAGGCGGAGGAGAAGATGGGCTGGAACGCTCAGCCCACCCGCCTGGTGACCTTCGACAATGTGCGGGTGCCGGTGGAGAATCTGCTGGGGGAGGAGGGCCAGGGCTTTACCTTTGCCATGAAGGGGCTGGACGGCGGCCGCATCAACATCGCCGCCTGCTCCCTGGGCACCGCCCAGGCGGCGCTGGAGCGGGCCCAGCAGTACATGGCCGAGCGCAAGCAGTTTGGCAAGCCGCTGGCGGCGTTCCAAGGGCTGCAGTTCAAGCTGGCGGACATGGCCACCGAGCTGGTGGCTGCGCGGCAGATGGTGCGCCTGGCGGCGTTCAAACTGGACAGCAACGATCCCGAGAAAACCGCCTACTGTGCCATGGCCAAGCGGTTTGCCACCGACGTCGGCTTCAACGTATGCAACGAAGCGCTGCAGATCCACGGCGGCTACGGCTACATCCAGGAGTATCCGCTGGAGCGCCACGTCCGTGATGTTCGCGTGCACCAGATCCTCGAGGGCACCAACGAGATCATGCGCCTGATCGTCGCCCGCCGCCTGCTGGATGACAGTGCCGGCCAGATCGAATAACCCCGCTCACAAGGAGCCATGAAGATGGAATTTCTGACACTGGAGCGCCGGGGCCACACCGCCCTGGTGACCGTCGACAACCCGCCCGCCAACACCTGGACCCAGCAGAGCCTGGGTGAGCTGGAGCAGCTGGTGGATAAACTGAACAACGACCGTGACATCTACGCCCTGGTGCTGACCGGCGAGGGGGAGAAGTTCTTCTCCGCCGGGGCCGATCTCAAGCTGTTTGCCGACGGTGACAAGGGGGTGGCCGCCAACATGGCCCGCGCCTTCGGTCGCGCCTTCGAGGCCCTGTCCGCCTTCCGCGGGGTGTCCATCGCCGCCATCAACGGCTACGCCATGGGCGGCGGCCTGGAGGTGGCCCTGGCCTGTGATATCCGCATCGCCGAGTCCCAGGCGCAGATGGCCCTGCCGGAGGCCACCGTTGGGCTGTTGCCCTGCGCCGGCGGTACCCAGAACCTCACCGCCCTGGTGGGCGAGGGCTGGGCCAAGCGGATGATCCTCTGCGGTGAACGCATCAAGGCGGACCGAGCCCTGACTATCGGTCTGGTGGAGGAGGTGGTGGACAGCGGCTGTGCCCTGGACGCCGCCCTGACCCTGGCGGAGAAGGTGGCCAAGCAGAGCCCGGTGGCCGTGGCCGCCTGTAAGACCCTGGTGCAGAGTGGCCGCAGCATGCCCCGCAGCCAGGCGCTGGTGAGGGAGCGGGAGCTGTTCCTGGATCTGTTCGACAGTGACGATCAGGCCGAGGGGGTGAACGCCTTCCTGGAGAAGCGCGCCCCCGAATGGAAGAACCGCTGATGAGTGCGCCGGTTCTTGTCCAGGAGCATCAGGGCGCCGCTGGCGCCCTGATTGGCCACCTGACCCTCAACAGTGAGCGCTCACTCAACGCCCTCTCCCTGGAGATGGTGGATCTGCTTTTCGACACCCTGAGCGACTGGCAGCAGCGGGAGGAGATCAAGTGCGTCGTCCTCGACGGCGCCGGTGACAAGGCGTTCTGCGCCGGTGGTGACATTCGCGCCATGTACGACGCCTGCGTGGCCCATCCCGGCCAACGGGTGCCCGAAGTGGAGGCGTTCTTCACCCGGGAGTACCGTCTCGATCACCTGATTCATGTCTACAGCAAGCCGATCCTGCTCTGGGGCGGCGGCATCGTCATGGGGGGCGGACTGGGGCTGATGGCCGGTGCCAGCCACCGCATCGTCACCGAGAGTTCCCGCATCGCCATGCCGGAGATCACCATCGGCCTCTATCCCGACGTGGGCGGTACCTGGTTCCTCAACCGCATGCCGGGTCACTGCGGCCGCTTCCTGGGGCTCACCGGTTACCAGATGAATGGCCTGGATGCCTGCTATGTGGGGCTGGCGGACTTCGCGGTGGCCGGCTTCCGTCGAGAGCAGCTGCTCAGTGACCTGTGCCACCTGGAGTGGCACCACCACGATGCCAAAGGCCTTATCGATGAGCTGCTCGGGGGCTACCAGCAGCAGGATGAGGCAGCCCTGCCCGCCAGTGTGTTGGCGGCCCGGCAACAGGATATCGATGCCCTGATGGCCGGAGACGATCTGCTGGCGGTGGTGGAACGGCTGATGACGCTGAAGAGCGATGAGAAGTGGCTGTCCCGGGCGGCGGCTACCTTTGCCAGCGGCAGCCCCATCACCATGCACCTGGTGTGGCATCAACTGGCCCAGGGCGCAGAGCTGACCCTGGAGCAGGTGTTTCAACATGAGCTGGTGCTGTCGGTGCGCTGCGCCGAACTGGGCGATTTTGTCGAAGGGGTTCGCGCCCTGCTGATCGACAAGGATCGCCAACCAAAGTGGCGCTTTGCCACCGCCGCCGAGGTCCCGGCGGCCCACATCGATGCCATGGTGACGCCCCCCTGGCGTGATCACCCCCTGATCAACTGGAACAAGGAGTAGTTATGGCTACCATCGCCTTCATCGGACTGGGCAACATGGGTGGCCCCATGGCCCTCAACCTGGTCAAAGCGGGCCACACGGTCCGGGTGTTCGACCTCAATCATGACGCGGTGCATGCCATCGCCGAGCTGGGGGCGCTCCCCTGCAGCTCCAGCTGTGGCGCCGCCGCCGGGGCCGAGGTGGTGATCACCATGCTGCCGGCGGGCAAGCATGTGCGCGGCCTCTACCTGGGGGAGGAGGGGCTGATTCAGACCGTGGCCGATGACGCCCTGCTGATCGACAGCTCCACCATCGACGCCGAGAGCGCCCGGGTGGTTGCCGAGGCCGCCGCCCGGCGCGGCATCGAGTTTGTCGATGCTCCGGTCTCCGGCGGCACCGCCGGTGCGGCGGCGGGCACCCTCACCTTCATCTGCGGCGGCAGTGACGCCGGATTCGCCCGGGCCAGGCCCATTCTGGAGAACATGGGCGCCAACATCTTTCACGCCGGTGCCGCCGGTGCCGGTCAGGTGGCTAAGATTTGCAACAACATGCTGCTGGCGGTGCTGATGGCCGGCACCAGTGAGGCGTTGCAGCTGGGGATCCACAACGGCCTGGATCCCAAGGTGCTGTCCGAGATCATCAAGGTGAGTTCCGGCGGCAACTGGACCCTGGAGAAGTACAACCCCTGTCCGGATGTGATGGAGAACGTGCCCTCCAGCAAAGGCTACCAGGGGGGCTTCATGGTGGATCTGATGTGCAAGGACCTGGGGTTGGCGATGCAGACCGCTACCGACAGTCACAGCCCCACCCCCATGGGCGCCCTGGCCACCAGCCTGTTCCGCCTGCACGCCGCCAAGGGCAACGGCAAACGGGACTTCTCCAGCATCTTCGAACAGTTTGCGCATCAACAGGAGCAGTAACCGATGGAACTGAAAGATAGAGTGGTGGTGATCACCGGCGGTGCCCGAGGGCTTGGGCTGGCCATGGCGGAGCGCCTGGGCAGCCAGGGGGCCAGGCTGGTGCTGCTGGACATCCAGGCGGAGATCCTGGATGAGACCTGCCAGGCGCTGGCGGCCAAGGGGATGGACGCCAAGGGCTATCAGGTGAACATCACCGACGAGGCGCAGGTGGAGCAGACCTTCGCCGCCATCAAGGCGGACTTCGGTGCCCTGGACGTGCTGGTGAACAATGCCGGCATCCTGATGGACGGCATGCTGATCAAGGCCCGAGACGGCCAGGTGTCCGCCAAGATGAGTCTGGAGCAGTTCCAGCGGGTGATCGACGTGAACCTGACCGGCACCTTCCTCTGTGGTCGCGAGGCTGCGGCGGTGATGGTGGAGACCGGCAGCCGCGGGGTGATCATCAACATCTCCTCCCTGGCCAGGGCCGGCAACATCGGCCAGACCAACTACTCCGCCTCCAAGGCGGCGGTGGCCACCATGGCGGTGGGCTGGTCCAGGGAGCTGTCTCGCTACGGCATCCGCACCGGGGTGGTGGCCCCGGGGGTGATCAAGACCGAGATGACCGATGCCATGAAGCCCGAGGCGTTGCAGCGGCTGGTGGACATGGTGCCCGTTGGCCGGCTGGGACTGGCGGAGGAGGTGGCCCAGGCGGTGGAGTTTATCGTCGCCAACGACTACTTCTCTGGTCGCTGCATCGAGGTGGATGGCGGCATCCGCCTCTAGGGCTGCGGCGAAGGGCGGAGGCGCCGGGGTGAAAGCCCTGGCGCTTTTCCTATTTCTGTCGGACAGATATCCATCTTGTTTGCGGGTTGTTTTCCCTCTGCGACGGCCTAGACTGGTCCCTTTCCCATGCTTGTCAGGAGGGGTCGATGCATCGGCTGTCCAGCTATATTCGTGCCATCCAGTGCGGTTCCGGCGTCGTCAGCCTGACGGGTCAGGTCGAGACCCTGGCCGATCACCGCGACGAACTGGCCCAGGTTCAGGTCCGCGAGTGCCGCTACCGCTTCAGCAACGGTGTGCAGCTGCTCTACCGCTGTGAGGAGGAGTTGACCGACTGCGCCGAATCGATGTGTCCGGAGTGCTGGTTGAGCTACAGGGTGGTCGATCCCCGCGGCCTGACCATCCGCCCGATGGAGAAGAGCTTCTCCAACCGCTGTCAGCAGCAGTTCTGGTTGAAGATGCAGGCGGCCAACGATGGATCGGCGGCCTGCACCCGCGCTTCAGAATGACAGGCTGAGGCCGAGATTGGCCTGTCCCTGCCACCACAGATCGGTATTGACCCGCCACAGGCACCCCTCGCTCCGGCACACCAGGCTGCCGCTGGAGTCGGTGAAGGTGGCCATCCCCCGAATTTCGGCAAACAGCGCCAGCGTCGGCGTCAGCCGGTACTCGAGGCCAGCACCCACCCCCAGGGAGAAACGGCTGTCGCTGGAGCCGGAGTCGGGGCGAAGCTGGGTCAGCCCCAGGCTGCCGCTGACATAGGGGCCCCATGCGTTCCTCGGGTAGTAACGACTGCCGCCCAGGTGCAGATAGTCCACCGCCAGCGTGTCATCCCCCGGCTGGTCCGGCGGGCTCTGGCTGAAGCGGGTGGACTGATGACTGTAGAGGAGATACAGGGTGCCGGTGTCATCCACGCTGGCGCCGAGCATGATGCCCCCATGGGCCTTCTCATCGATTCCCAGATCAAACTCATCGCCGGTGTCGCTGCGGCTGAGCTCAATGTCGCCGGTGCCAAAGCCGTAGCCGGCAAAGGGGGCGATAAAGGGGGTGGCCTGGGCGAACCCGGGGATCAGGGCCAGCAGGGCCATCGGCGGAAGGTTGCGCATGGAGATCTCCTGTTCCTTCAGGGGGACCTATAGACTCTAACCCACAACTGCCTGGGCCCCCAAGACCGGTGGCGGTGTCAGTTGCGATGAAGGGCGCTCCCACCTGCTAGCCCCGTCGACTTTTCGGGTACTGATATATAAAACTCATTGAAATAAATAAGTTACATGTGTATTTATTGATGTTTCCCTGTGCCGGCGCGGACCGGCGAGAAACAGACGGTATTGATTTCATAGAAATGGAGTAGTTATGAAACGCACGATGATTGCATTGCTGCTGGTGGCGCCATTGATGGCTCAGGCCGGGGAGGCGCAGCACCAGTTTGAGGTTCAGGGGGAAGCCGGTTGGGTTCAGGAGTTGGGCGGAGAGTCAGTTAACGACGACTTGGCTTTTCAAGGCTACCTGGGCTACGAATATCAGCTGAACGAAAACTACGCGTTCGGTATCGATTACCTGGCCGGGGACAGCTTCGATGTGGGGGCCCTGCTCGCACTCGCCGATGGCAGCATGGATTACTCGGCCTGGGAGCTGACGGCCCGGGCCACCACCTGGGTAAGCCAGCGCAACTCCCTCTATGCCACATTGCGCGTGCTTCATTACGGTGTTGATGTGATGGACGAAAAGGGAGAAGAGCTATTCGATGACAGTGGCCTGGGGGGCGGCATCAGCCTGGGCTGGCGCTACCAGTTCGACATGGGCTTGGGGCTTGGCGTCAGCGCCACCTACCGTAAGCTGGGCAGCGACACCGAGGTGAGCAGTTTCGGTTACAACCTCAGCTACCGATTCTAACCAAAAGGGAGGAGTGCCTCTGTGTGATAGGCTTAGGGCACTCTTCAGCTTCATGGGCCCCGGTTCAATGAGAATACTGCTCCTATCCGCTGTCTGCCTGGCCTTGTGCGCCTGCAGTGTCGTTTCACCCTCTTTGCCCAGCTTTCCCTGCGATGCTGCCGGGCCATCCAGCATAGAGACTCTGATTTGCCAGACGCCCGAGCTTGCCGAGCTGGATAAGGAACTGGACAGGGTTTACGCCGCAGCCGCCTCGGGGGCCGAGCAGGCTGACTTGTTGTCCGCCTACCAGCGGGGCTGGGTCAAGGGGCGAAACGAGTGTTGGAAGAGCGCCGATCCCCAAGGCTGCACCAGAGAGAGTTACCGGACCAGGATCAGTGAGCTCAAGGCCCAGTACCGGCTTATTCCCGCGTCAGCGCGCGTTGACTGCCTCTGTGGTGGGGCGCAGGAGACGCTTTCCGTCTCCTTCTTCCCAAGCCTGATTCCAACGGCTGTGGCCCATTTCCGCGGGCAGAGCAGCCTGATGTTCCAACAGCCCGCCGCCAGTGGCAGCCGTTACCAGGGGCGAAATGAAAGCCTGTGGGAGCACCAGGGGGAGGCGCGCCTGGTGTGGGGCTATGGTGCCGAGCCACTGAACTGCGTCAAGGTAAGGCGCTAAAGCCCTCTTCAGCGCCTCCTCCTTAAACTCAGAACTGTGACCCTGGCTTTAACCCAGGGTATTGATTTTGTGTATATTTCCACCTCAATTTTAGATGCGAACGCGACTTTGTGTGCGCTGAGTCCGGCTGGAAGAGCGGCGGAATCCCGTTTGCGAGATCGGGCATCTTTCATCCCTTTTGGCAAGGAAGCATCATGAAACCGCTTTTCGCCGTTGGCCTGCTGTGCCTGGCATTGCCACTGGCACCTCCGCGGTGGCGGCAGACCCGCAACAGGAGAGCGCCGCGGAACAGCAGCCCCAGCAGCAGGCGTTGTCCGAGGAGGAGCAGTATTGGGCCTGGGCCAAGCAGACCTGGGAGTCTTTGGACAGGCGCACCGGAGAGATCGCGCTTGAGGGGGCGCCCGCCACCCTGAATGTGGGGGGAAGCCTTCTATTTCCTCGGGCCGGACGACGCCAACACCGTTCTGGTGAAGGTGTGGGGCAACCCTCCGGGTCGAAAGCCTCTGGGGATGCTGTTTCCTGCCGGGGTGACCCCTTTCGATGCCGAATCCTGGGCGGTCACCATCGAGTATGAGCAGGATGGGTATGTGTCCGATGAGGACGCCTCGAAGATCGACTACGGCGAGCTGCTCGATCAGATGAAGCGCGTTACCAAGGAGGAGAGCGAGTGCCGGGTCAAGGAGGGCTACGCCCCTATTGAGCTGGTGGGCTGGGCATCGGAACCCTATTACGACCAGCGGCCCCACAAGCTGCATTGGGCCAAGGAGATCAAGTTTGGGGAGGCGAAGCAAAACACCTTGAACTACAACATTCGGGCACTGGGTCGCCAGGGGGTGTTGGTGCTCAACTACATCGCCGACATGAGCCAGAAGCCCGAAATCGACGCCAACCTGGATGCGGTGATGGCGATGACCCAGTTCAATCCGGGCAACACCTATGATGAGTTCAACCCGGAGATCGATAAGGTGGCGGCCTACGGTGTCGGCGCCCTGATTACCGGTAAACTGCTGGCCAAAACCGGCTTCCTGGCGGTGTTGATGCTGTTCCTGAAGAAGGGCGGGGTCTTCATCCTGGCTGGCTTGGCGGCACTGGGCAAAAGGCTGATGGGCAGAAACAGAGACGCCTGATAGGGTTGGCGTGGCCGCTCAGCCGCAGAGAGCAAAGGGACCCCAGGGGCCCCTTTGCTGTGGAAGCCGCTGCCTAGCCGTAGTGCTTGAGCTTCTCCGCCAGCAGATCCACAAAGCCTTCCCGATTGAGGCCGGTGACCACCGTGGTGTTGGCGGGCTTGCCGCTGAGCTGGTAGTAGTCCACCACGGTCATCCCCTGGGTGTATTCACCCCGGGTCTCGACGCCGACCCAGCACTCCCGGCTGTGGAACAGCTCCGGCGCCACCAGCCAGGCGATGGTGCAGGGATCGTGCAGTGGTGCACCGGTAAAGCCCCACTTGGGATCCCTGTGGTAGATCATGAAGAAGTCCAGCAGTTCGGCGACAATCAGAGCGATGGGGTTGTCGATGGCGCGAATGCGCTCGATATCCTCATCCATGATCTGCGCCTGATGGGTGACCTCCAGGCCGCACATGGTGATGGGGATGCCGGACTTGAACACCATGTCGGCGGCTTCCGGATCAACAAAGATGTTGAACTCCGCCGCCGGGGTCCAGTTGCCCAGGGTGGCGGCGCCGCCCATCAGCACGATACGTTCGATCTTATCGTGCAGCTCCGGGTGACCGGCCAGCAGCAGGGCGATATTGGTCAGCGGGCCGGTGGGCACCAGGGTCACCGGCCGGTCGCTGGCGGCGATCTTGGCTGCCATCAGCTCTACTGCGTTGACGGCCTGGGGCTCGAAGGCCGGATCCGGCAGTTTAGGACCGTCCAGGCCGGACTCGCCATGAACGTTATCGGCGATGATCAGCTCCCTGGCCAGGGGCTTGTTGGCCCCGCCGGCGACCGGGATATCCTGGCGATTTAGCAGCGTCAGCAGCCGCAGGGCGTTGTTCAGGGTCTTGTCCGGGGTCTGGTTGCCCGCACTGGTGGTGACGGCCATGGGCTCCAGTTCCGGGCAGGCCAGGGCAAGGATCAGGGCGATGGCGTCGTCATGACCGGGATCGCAGTCAAGGATAATGGGGCGGCGCATAAATTCTCCGTCAGTTGGCTGAAATCAGGGAGAGAGGCACACTCTCCGAGTGCAGTTAAGATAACACCCATTAAACCTAAACGATTTGACTCGTGTAGACGTTTTTTATTTATCTGGCTATAAACCTTCTGGCACGGCATGGGGTTGTTACCCTATTGTTAGTGAGGTTGTTGATGGAGTGATAATGGCTGTACGGGTCGTGAATGCCGGTTTTTATTTTGGCGCCGCAGCGTATAAGTGAATGTTTTGGCTATGATAGTGAAATTGGATTCATATAAGGATTTCCTGATTAATAATTTTTGAATTTGTGCATATTTTGCGGTGGAATTTAATATTCCCCTCTGTTTAAACTTGGTGGAAAAATAAATGTTTTGCCGATTATCTCTTGGGGAATAAATAAAATAAAACTATTACTCTAATAAGAGTAAATCTTTAGTATTGCCCACATCTTCGACAACCTGTTTTTTTATTGGAAATACTATGAGAGCCATCCTTCTGATGCTTTGCTCTCTGTTGCTGTGCGCCTGTGGCGGCGGTGGCGGGGGAGAGTCAGGCGAAAAAGAAACTCAGCCCGTAGCCCACCCTGGGCTGACGGTGTCGGCGGTCTCGGCCGCCTACCGCAAGGATCTGCGTTTGCCGCTTCAGATCGACGGGGTCGTGGGCCCCCTGTCCATCTCATTTGCACCCGGGGCGGCACTGGATGTGGTGGCGCTCTCCGCCACAAGGATTGATGAGCTGCAGCTGTTGCACGCCGGGGACACCGAACTGGTGATTGAGGACAAAGGCAACGCCCACTATCTGGGGGCCTCGGTGCGGGTGCCGGTGCATATCGCCCGGGCCGATCGTGCGCCTCTGCTGCTGAATGACATCAACCTGCAACTCGGCGAGGAGCCCAGGCAACTGGCGCCTGCCGGGGTCCTGGGTCGGCTCAGCTACCGGCTGGACGCCCCAGGGGTGATCAGTGTCAGCGACCAGGGGCTGGTTGAGCAGCGGTGAGGTCACCCTGACCGTGGAGGATGACGGTGGCCGTGATCATCTTGCCAGCAGTGCCACCGCCCGGGTGGCGGTTACCGCCGCCAGCACCGAGGTGGCCAAGTTTGAATCTTTGACGCCCAAGCCCTTCGTTGAGGGAGGCCGTTTGCAGCCGGTCTACTCCGGTCCCCTGGCGCCGCGGCGCCGTTTTGCCATCGCCCAGGGGGCGGACACCCAGGTGGTGTGGGTGGACGCCGACAGTGGTGAGATGCAGATCCTGCACGCCGGCCAGACCGCGATTCAGGTGACCCAGTCGACCGAGCAGGGGGAGGTGCTGTCGTTGCAGAGCTTCCAGGTGACGGTGGAGCCGGTGGCCAACACCGCCTTGAGCGTCGCCGACCGGGAGCTGGAGTACGGCTTCGATGCCCAGTTCTCCCTGGCCGTCGAGGGTCGTATCGGCACTCTGGAGTTTGCCCTGGCCGATGACCCGTCCGGGGCGGTGATCGCCCCGGCGGACAAGGAGTCCGGTCGCTTCGAGTTTGTCGGCATTGGTGAGGCCCGGGTACGGGTCACCGATCTGGGTGATCGTGACCATAAGCCCACCAGTGTGACCACCACCGTCAAGGTGCGGCGCATCGCGTCAAACTCCCTGGTGACTCGGGACCTGGCGCTCACCTATGCCCTCGGCCTGCGGACCCTGCTGCCGGTGGCGGGCAACCAGGGCGCGCTGCGCTACTCCCTGGTCGACGGGGCTGCCCAGGGAGTGGTGGTGCTGGCCGAGGATGGCAACATCGAACTGCTTAAGCCGGGACAGACCGAGATCCTGGTGGAGGATGATGGCGGCGAGTTCCATCAACTCCAGAGCGGCATCATCCGCGTCGCCGTCGCCAAGATGACCAACCCGGATCTGGTGGCGGACAACCTCAAGGCGGTGTTCTCTGAGGAGGCGGTGCTGATGCCCGAGGTGCGCGGTGCCAAAGGGGGCCTCAGCTTCCGGGTGCGGGAGGATGAAGAGAGCGCCAAGGTGCTCAGCCAGGGCAGTGACGGCAGCATCCGCTACAAGGGCGCCGGTCGCGGCTGGGTGACCGTGTCCGACGCGGGCGACGACTACTACCTGCCCGCCGAGACCGGCTTCTACGTGGATGTCAGCTATGCCGAGGGTTCTCTGGCGGTGGATGACATCGACATTCAGTTTACCGAGGGCAAGCAGGTGGCCCTGGCCATCAGCGGTCAGATTGGCACCCTGAGTTTCCGCCCCGACAACGGCCAGCCGGAGGATGTGGTCAGCTTCGATGCCGACACCGGCATGGTCACTCTGCTCAACGCCGGTTCCACCTACTACTCGGTGACCGATTCCGGTGATGCCGGTCATGCCGCCAAGGGGGTGATGGTGCGCGTTACCGTGCGCAAGGCGGACGCCAATCCCAGGCTGTCCCTGGACAGGACCCTGATCGAGGAGGAGTTCACCCTGGGCGCGCCGCTGTATGCCCCGACCGTGTCCGGCAAGCTCGACGGCAGCACCCTCAAGTATGCTGCCAAGGCGTTCGGCCAGCAGGTAGTGAGCATCGACGCCGCCAATGGTAACATGGTGATTCAGAACGCCGGTACGGCGCTGATGACGGTGACCGAGAGCAGCCGCAACTATGAGGACCGGGTGCTGGAGTACGAGGTGCGAGTGACCCCGGCCTCCTACCCGGGGGTGCCGGAGCTGGAACTGGCGAAGTCGGTGGCGTTCTATCCAGGCATGACCATTGCGCCGCCGGCGGTGCTCAACCCCCTGGGCAGGGTCAGCTACAGTCTGTACGGGGCCTATCCCGCCGACGAGTATGAGCTTGGCGACGATGGCAGGCTCACCGTGCACGCCTTCCCCAGCAGCACCCCCATCCTGCTGCATGTGACCGACGACGGCGGCAGCAACTATCTGGCGGGTCAGAACTCCTCATCCCGCTACTTCAGCGGCTTTGCCGAAGACGCCGGTGAGCAGGCGCGGATGACGTTCGAAGGTGCGCCGCTGACGATCCCCTCGCCGGTGGCGGTCCCCAACGGCGAGGTGAGCTTCTACAAGGCATTCACCACCTCGGGACACGCCAAGACCCAGGGCGATGAGGAGATGGCTGGCAGCTATTCGCTGCAGAAGCTCACCGTCTGCGGCGATGGGGGCTGCGTCCCCGTCATGCTGAGGCTGCAATTGACCGGCAGTTGCGGGGACGGCGGCAACCTGGCCAACGCCCTGGGGTCGTTACAGACACCGGACTGTGCCTCCGAGGTGACCGTCAGTTTCGATGAGGGTGACCAGATCGTCCCCTCGATTCCTACCGGTCAGTTCCGCTCCCGAGAGCCGATGATGCTGGTGCACTACGCCCGGCCCTATCTCCCGGGAGGGATGATCGAAGCCGGCGATCTTCAAGCCCGGGCGTGGTGGCTTCTGGACGTGGATATCACCCTTCCCTAACCGCAAAGGCTGCGCAAGGAGCCTTTTTTCTGCCTTGTGCCCCCGGTTTGGGCGGCAAGGAGGTCGCAAGCCTGGCCGCAGAGTAGGGGGCAAGGGCAGAGTGACCACGATAGAGGGTTGTGCCTGAGTTGGCTGTTGAAGTTATGCGATGCCTTGGTGTAACCGGGCCAGCCCATGTAATGAACCACCCAAGCATGAATGGGAACTTGGCGTTCATTTCAACAGACGCTGGACCCTGACGTTCGTTAAGGTGACGATTGTGCGCATGGCGCAAGGAGCGCCGGGCGGCAAGGCTCAGTAGTCAACTGCAGGCTGGTATGGAGTTGATTCAACCCACTGCGGCTGCCTCCGGCACGGTCATGCCGGCGCATGCCGGTATCGAGAGGCTGTGCTGGCAGGGGGGGGGAAGCCTCCAGGATCTCTCCGTGTCCGATACTGATTTCGACAGACACCGGTTGCTGATCTTCTTCCGCAAGACGATTGACAGGGTATTGCTGAGAGCAACAACAGCAAGGTGGGTTGGTGAGCAACAGTGATCTAAGACACAGCCCTAGAAAGGCCCCGTATGGGGCCTTGCCGGTCTGTCTATTACTGGGGCTTCTAGCCGCCGAGTTCGTCCACCGCCACTCTATAGGTGGGGTCTTCGATGACGTTCACCTCCACCAGGTCGCCCGCTTTCTGCAGCAGGGTACGGCATTCGTCGGAGAGGTGACGCAGATGCAGGTGTTTGCCCTGCTTCATGTATCGCTCCGCCAGGGTATCGATGGTCTCCAGAGCGGAGTGGTCGCACACCCGCGAGCCGCGGAAGTCGACGATCACCTCTTCCGGATCCTCGTTGGTGTCAAATTGCTCCAGGAAGCTGGTGGTGGAGGCGAAAAACAGCGGGCCGTTCACCAGGTACACCTTGCGGCCAAACTTATCCATTTTGCTGTTGATGGTCATGTGGGTGGCATGCTCCCAGGCGAAGCGCAGGGCCGACACGATGACCCCCACCAGCACGGCGATGGCCAGGTCGGTGGCGACGGTCACCGCGGAGACCAGCACGATGACAAAGGCGTCCGAGCGGGGCACCTTGCGCATAATGCGGAAGCTGGACCATTCGAAGGTGCCCAGAACCACGATGAACATCACGCCCACCAGTGCTGCCAGGGGGATCATCTCGATAAGCTCACTGGCAAACAGGATGAAGGCCAGCAGGGCGACGGCGGCGGTAAAGCCCGACAGCCGGGTGCGGCCACCGGAATTGATGTTGATCATGCTCTGACCAATCATGGCGCAGCCTCCCATGCCACCGAAGAAACCGGTGACCACGTTGGCCACGCCCTGGCCGACACACTCGCGGTTGCCCTGGCCCCGGGTCTGGGTCAGCTCGTCCACCAGAGTTAGGGTCAGCAGGGATTCAATCAGCCCCACCGCCGCCAGAATCAGGGCGTAGGGCAGGATGATCGTCAGGGTCTCCAGGTTGAAGGGGACCATGGGGATGGCGAACTCGGGCAGGGTGCCGGAGAGACTGGCCTGGGGATCGCCGGTCATATTGCGGACGAAGTCCACGACGGTGCCGGTTTCGATGCCGACCAGGTGCACCAGGGCGGTGACGGTGACGATGGCCGCCAGGGAGGAGGGCACGGCCGTGGTCAGTTTGGGCAGGTAGCGGATGATGGCCATGGTCAGCAGAATCAACCCGAGCATGGTGTACAGCTGAGTGCCCTGCATCCACACCATCTCGCCCGCCGCGTTGGCCACCTTAAACTGCGCCAACTGGGCCAGGAAGATGACGATGGCCAGGCCGTTGACGAAACCCAGCATCACCGGGTGGGGAACCAGACGGATGAACTTACCCAGTTTCATGGCACCGGCGAGGATCTGGATCAGTCCCATCAACACCACGGTAGCAAACAGATACTGAACGCCATGTTGGGCCACCAGGGCGACCATCACCACCGCCAGCGCACCGGTGGCGCCGGAGATCATGCCGGGGCGGCCGCCGATGAGCGAGGTGATCAGGCCCACCATAAAGGCGGCGTACAGGCCGACCATGGGTTCGACACCGGCGACAAAGGCGAAGGCCACGGCCTCGGGCACCAGGGCCAGGGCTACGGTCAGGCCGGAGAGGATATCCGCCTTGGCCGAGGCATCTGGGTTGCTTCTAAGCTCAAACATCGATTGGTATTACCCTCAGGTTAACAATTGCACACTAAAAAGCCGCGCAGTCTGCCAGTTTGGGGAGGCTTAGTCAAAGAAAATTGCATTTTTGTTATCTTGGCTTAGTAAAGAATGAAACACGCCCAGATATCATGGTTTTTAACGTTTATTCTTGATTCCTCCTTGCTTTTTTTGGGGGTGGAATAGAAGTTATCTCGGCAAATCAGGGGGTGGTTCAGCTAGTTTAATCCTTGGATTAGCTGGGTTCATTTGTATCTGGGGCAGGGGGCCAGTGAGAACGAGGTTTCGAAGTTTGGCGTGGCATTGAGGGTATTGGTCCTCTTTTCAGTTTGTTGCACAGGTGATGGGGGGAGGTACACCTGGAGTGCTGGCGGGCATGCTGTGGGTGGCGCACGGAGCAGCAACGGGGGCAGCTGGTGCCGAAGGGGCTCAGTTTGCGGTAAGGAGCAGGGACGCCCGTGCCCGGTCAGCGCGGCACTGTGTCCGTTTACTGTCCGGCGTTTTGCTGAATCGGTTGAGCAGTTCGTGGGTAAGTCGTTATTCTTAATCCATAGTCCCTGTCAGGATCTCTCTATGTCTGAACTGAAGATAGGCGTTGCCCTGGGCAGCGGTGCCGCCAAGGGGTGGGCACACATCGGCGTCCTTCGTGGACTCGCCCGCATCGGTATCCTGCCGACCCATGTGGCCGGGTGTTCCATTGGCGCATTTGTTGGGGCGGCCTATGCTGCCGGTAAGCTGGATGAACTGGAGCAGTGGGTGCGCGGTTTCTCCAGCTGGGATGTGATGGGACTGCTGGACCTCACCTGGCGACGCGGTGGCCTGGTCTCCGGGGAGAAAGTGTTTCAGGCGGCCAGCAAGGCGATGGGGATCGGTGAGATCACCGAGCTGGAGAAGCCCTTCCTGGCGGTGGCGACCGATCTCTACACCGGCCAGGAGGTGTGGCTGGCGGAAGGGTCGCTGTCGGACATCGTCAGGGCCAGCTGCTCCATTCCTGGCCTGATGGAGCCCAAACGCATCGGTAATCGCTGGCTGGTGGATGGCGCCGTGGTCAATCCGGTGCCGGTGTCGGCTTGCCGCGCACTGGGCGCGGATCTGGTGCTTGCCGTCGACCTCCATGGTGATGGCCGCCACCCCTCATCGGAGCCGGTGCGGTTGACCCGGGTGGCCCATACGCCGGAGGAGGCGCCGGCCAAGGAGAGCGGTTTCATGGATCTGCTGGCGACCGGCAAGGAGCTGGTCAATGGCCTGGCCGACCGCTTCACCTCCACCACCATTCAGCAGCCCAATATGCTGGCGGTGATGCACCAGTCGATGGAGATTCTGGAGCAGAGACACAAGCGGGCTCGACTGATGGGTGACCCTCCCGACGCCTTGATCCTGCCCAGGGTGGGGGAGATCAATACCATGGAGTTCCAGCGCGCCGGGGAGGCCATTGCCGCGGGCGAGGCCGCGGTGCTCAGGGTACGTCACCAGATAGAGGCGGAGCTGGATCGCCTCTCCCGCCAGGTCTGATCTGGGCCGACAAAAAAGAGGACCCAGGGGTCCTCTTCTTCGATTGCGATGGGTCAGCGTTCGCTCTCCAGCATCTCCTGAAGCCCACCACCGTTGAACACCCTGTTGAAGCCCTGACTTTGCAGTACCTCCTGGGCGATGCCGGAGCGGCGGCCGCTGCGGCAGTAGACGACGATGGGCTGGTCCTTGGCCAGTCCCAGCTGGCCAATCTCCTGGCCAATCACATCGTAGGGGATGTTGATGGCGCCTTTCAGGCGAGCCTGGGCGTACTCCCCCGGGCTTCGTACGTCGATGATCACCGCCTCGGCTCGGTCAATCTGCCGCCAGGCTTCGGTGGCTCGCTCGCTGGCGAGGGTCAGGGTGCTGCACAGCAGCATGACTATGGCAATCAGGGATCTGAACATCGGTCCTACTCTTTGGTGGCTAACTCTCTTTCCGTGGGCATCCCCAGCTTCTTCATCACCATGGTGGCCGGGCAAAACCCGGTGAAGGAGGATTGGATAAGGTTAACACCGATGAAAACGGTGAACCAGATGAAGAGCGGGTGCACCCAGTGGGTCAGGGCGACCGACACCAGCACCATGGTGCCGGCAAAGGTCATGGTGGCGCGCTCAGTGGAAAATCGGCTCATGGGAAACTCCTTCTAATAGTAGTAGCGTAGCCTAAGCCAGGCGTTGCTGTTGTCATCCAGTTGGCCAAAGAAGGTATGGGGGTCTTGGCCATTCATCAGGTTGACGCCGCCGCTGACCAGCCAGTGATCATCGGGGCGATAGCTTACCTGGGGTTTGAGGTAGAAATCCTGGTCCGTCGGGGAGTAGAAGCTGAACAGGCTCAGGATCAGCTTCTCCTGCATCGCCCGGTAGGTGAGTCTCAGGGTCAGCAGCTGGCGGTTCCTGTCTGCCCCGTACTCCGGGTTGGGCAGATCGGACAGATACGCCTGGTAGTGGCGGATATGCTCCAGATAGTACTGCAGGGCGCCGGTGAGGTTGGTCACCAGCTCGGTTTCATAGCCGAGCAGAGCCAGCACCTTGTCCTGGGGGGCAACCAGGCTGGTGCTGTCGGCATCCAGACTCTGGTGATAGGCGGTCTCGGCGTTGAGCAGCCCCCCCAGGGCGGGCAGGCGCACACTGGCGCCATAGGCGTTGAGGCGGGCGTGCTGTGGCTTGCCCTGAGCGTCGGCCCCCAGGGGTTGACCGGTGAAGCCCCAATAGCCGTAGAGGGCGTATTCGGTGCCGTTTCGGCTCCAGTAGAGGCGGACCGCGGCGGCATCGTCGCTGGGTTCGTCGGCGGTGCGATCCGGCGCCACCTTCTTGCCACTGACCGGGTCGAAGAAGGAGAAGCGCTCGCCATTGAGGTAGTTGTCCGCCTCGAACCTGGGCATGTAGACCAGATCCAGGTTGATCCCCTCCCCGTACCAGCTGCCTTTGACACCATTGACCGGCGCCTTGAGGTACTCATCCTCCTGGCCGGAGAAGAACGCCTGCCAATCCTTGGGGAAGAGGTCGTTGAGGAACAGGTAGTCACCTGTCCCCCAGGTCAGGACCTGGCGCCCCAGCTTCAGGTGGGTGTGTTCGCCAAGATCGGCCCCCAGGGTCAGTTCCCGGACATCGGCGACCCACTGGTCGACAGCGTCGTCATAGCCCAGGTCCAGCCGCAGTTTGCCTTGCAGGGTGTCGCTGCGATAACCGGACTCGATGCGTCCCAGGGCCTGGGACAGGGTGGGGCCATCCAGGCCGGTGGCGTCGCTCTGCAGTCGCCGACCGTAGCCCAGCTCCAGGTAACCGCTGACCGGCTGCCAGGGCGACGGGGCCGCGTCGGCCCAAGGGTCATCCCCCCACTCATCGCCCCACTCCTCCTCCGAGGCCAGGGCGGCGGGGGCCAATACTGCGCTGAGCCCGACAGCGATCAGGGTGCGATGAATCCAGGCCATGGGTTACCTCAGGTACTTGACCGGCGGCTGGCGCATGCTGCGTTCGGAGAAGATCGATTCCGGCAGCCCCAGGTCGTACTGGACACCGCGGAACTCCATCAGGGTGTAGCCGCCCGAGGCCAGATCGCTGATCCTGGAACGCATCACCGTTGGGTGGCCTTGAATGGTGTCGATCTGGACGGTCTCCACCTGCCGATACAGTTCACCCTGCTTGTCCAGGTACTCCACCTTGGAGGGCAGCCAGTTGGTTTTGTCCACCCAGACCCGGTAGCTGGAGAACTCGACGGAAGCGGGGTCCTTGGGCTTGGCGTCAATCAGGTAGTGGCTGTCACTCTCCTCGACCAGGGTGAAGTTGTCCTCCTTGAGATTGCGCCCGGAGACATCTTCGTAGAAGAAGTGGCTGCCAACGAACGAGGTGCGCTTGTCCCCGGCACTGATCCGTTTGAGCAGATCCAGCCCCGGCAGGTAGAGCCAACGATCATCGTCGCTGTCCACCTTCTTCTCCACCCGGAAGACGGTGCCCCGCACGTCGGAGGGGCGGGAGAAGAACACCAGCATCTGCTGGTCGCCCCCCTTCTCCAGGGTGCGGCGTAGCAGGGAGAACTGGCGGGTCTGCTTTCGCCCCTGGGCATCGACGATGATCATCCGGGCCTGGCTGCGGCCATCGTCACCGGCGTAGAAGGAGGCCAGGTTGGCTTTGTCCACCACCTCATCGGCGGTGATGGCCATCGCCTGCAGACTGAAGAGTGAGGCGGTTATCAGGGTCAACAGGGATTTCATTGGTCTTCTCCTTAGTGTTGGGCGGCAACCGCCGGGTTGCGTTGCAGCAGGGGGGCCAGCAACCACAGGCAGGAGGGCAGCAGCAGCAGCGTGGTGACGGCGGAGATCGCCATGATGCTTGCCAGCAGCACGCCGACGGTGATGTAGGGCACCAATGGGGCCAGCAGCAGCGGTGTAAAGCCGATGGCGATGACGATGGCATTGCGGCTGATGGCCCGTGCCGGTTCCTGGAACATGGCGGTCAGCGCGCGACGCACCTCCCCCTCCAGTTTCAGCTGTTCACGGAACCGCTCCAGGAAGTGGATGGCAAAGTCTACCGACAGCCCCAGGGTCAGGGCCGACAGCACGGCGATGGGCATGTCGTAATCCTTGCCGATCCAGCCGATCAGGCCGTAGATGAAGCTGATGGTCAGGGTCAAAGGCAGCATCGCCAGCAATCCGTATAGGGGTGAGCGGAACAGTAGCACCATCATCCCCAGCACGATCAGGAAAGCGGAGAGCAGGCTGTCCCGCATGCCGCTGACCATGGCGTCCTGCCAGGCCACGTTGATGTAGGCCTTGCCGGCCCAGTTGAGCCGGACATCCTTGGGGGCGGGGTGCTGCAGCAGGTAGTGGTCCACGGCGTCGATCACCTGGCTCATATGCTGGTTGTCCCCCGAGGTCAGTTGCAACCACAGCAGACCCTTACGGTAATCCGGAGTGACGAAATGCCACAGGTCGTTG
Source organism: Ferrimonas sediminicola (assembly GCF_005116715.1). Classification (GTDB taxonomy): domain Bacteria; phylum Pseudomonadota; class Gammaproteobacteria; order Enterobacterales; family Shewanellaceae; genus Ferrimonas; species Ferrimonas sediminicola. The sequence continues at coordinate 153,092 of NZ_SWCI01000003.1, forward strand.
GGTCGGTGGCTGGACTGGTACTGAAGCAGGGTCTGTGCCACGCCGGCGGCGCTGTCCGGCAGGGCCAGATCCCGATCTTCGCCGCTGCGCAGTTCTCGATTCACTGTCTTGACGATGTCGGGCAGGCCGTTGCTCTTACCCACCAGGCCAGTGCTGTCTAGGTAGGATTGCAACTCCGCCATCCAGGAGAGCAGGGCGGGATCGAGGAAGCGGCGCTGCGCCTGGTCTCGCTGTTCCAGGCGGGTCATCAGCGGATCGATACGGGCATCGTCGCTGTCGAAGCTGGCGTCCTCCAGGGCCAGCAACACCTGGGAGAGTGCCTCGGCGTCGCCCTGGCGGGCCCGCTCGGCCAGAGCCAGCTGCTCGTTGCCAAGGATATCCACCAGCAGCTGGAACTGCTCGTCGGCCATGGGGATGGGCTTATCGGTGGTCAGCACCAGGTAGGCATCGTAGGTACCGGCAAAGTGGTGGTTGAGGGCCCGGTCGGCGATGCGGATCTCATGGTCACTCTTGAACCAGCGTACCGGATTGTCGTTGATCTGGATCTTGGTGATGCCCCACACGCTCAGGGCCAGGATTCCCAGGCTCACCGCCACGATGGGCTTGGCCAGGGAGACACTGCGTGTACCGGTGCGTTCCAGGACCCGGCTGAGCAGGCCGGGGCCCTTGGGGGCGTGGAGCTTCTGCTGCATTTTCTCCAGGGAGTGGGGGGAGATGCGTACGATGTAGGCCGGCAGCAGGGTGATGGTCAGCAGGAAGGCCAGCAGGATGCCGCTGCCGACGAAGGCCCCGAATATTTGTACCGGCGGAATGGGGGTGATCATCAGGGAGTAGAAGCCCACCGCCGAGGTGACCGAGGTGAACAGCATGGGGGTGAACAGATCCCGCACCACCTTTTCGATCACCTCCCGGGCCTGCTTGCCGGGCCGGTAGTGGTCGGCAAATTCACTCATGATGTGGATGGAGTCCACCACGGCGATGGGCATTAGGAAGATGGCGATCATCGATGACATGATGTGAACGGTGAACCCCATGCCGATGAGACTGCCAACGACGATGATCACCGTCGCCATGGCCACCAGCATCGGGGCGACCACCAGGGGCAGCGAGCGGAAGAAGTAGAGCATCACCAGGAAGATCATCAGGCCGGCCAGGGGGGCGGAGATCCCCATCTGGATGAACATCTCATGGCCGAACTGGTTTTCCGCCACCGGCAGGCCGGTGATGTGGTACTGGGCGTCCGGGGTCTCCTGCTGGATGATGGTCCGGATCCGTTCGGCGACCTCGAAGCTCTGGCGCTTATCCTTGAGGGGAACATAGATGGCTGCCGCCTGCTGGTCGGCTGAGACCAGGGTGTTGTTGAGCAGCGGCAGGCGGGCGACGGCCTCGGCGATGGCATCGGCTCCGGGCTGATCGTCCGGGGCGACCTGCATCATATATTCGAAGCGGATGGTGCCCGGCCCCTCCTGGGTGATATTGTCCACGGTGGACAGGGCCATCAGGTCGGCCTTGACCACGCCATCGATGGCAAGGATGGCGTCGGTGATCCGCTTCATCTGGGAGAGGGAACTGGGGGTAAAGATGCCTCCGGGGGCGGGAGCGACCGCGCCGACGACAATGCTGTCGTACAGGGCGAACTCCGCCTTGGTGGCATTGTGGAACACCCGGGCGGCATCCTCTTCGGGCAGCATGTTTTCAGGATCGGTATCGATCTGAATCATTGGCATCATGGCGGTCGCGGCCAGGGTTAATGCCAGTACCAGTGCGTATATCCGCCTGGGGTAGCAGGTAGCGAACTGGATCAGCCTCTCTTTCATATTAGAACTCCCTAATTCAATGTGTACACTATAAATTAGATATTGCTAATATTCAACTTAAGTCCGCACACTTTACATTAAGGCGTCAATGGTGAAAGGAAAGTAAAAACAGAAGAGCCGCGACACTATGTCGCGGCTCTTTGCCTGGATCTTGGGGGTTACTATCAGAAGCGGTAGTTGTACTGGGCCCCAATCAGGAAGGCGTTGCCCTCTGACTTCAGTACGTAGCCATCCTCCTCGACACGCACCTCTTCACCGTCGATGAAGGTGAAGGCCAGGTCGATGTCGGAGCGGTCAGACAGCTTGTAGTTGGCACCGAAGCTGTACCAGATACGGTCAGAATCCGGGATGGAGACGGTACGGTGGGTCTCGGGGATCGGGGTCTCGTCGTAGGCCACACCGGCGCGCAGGGTGAACTCGTCGCTCATCAGGTAGGTCATGCCCAGGCCAAAGCGCCAGGCGTTCTCAAAGTTCTCCTCTTTGAGCAGCAGGGTCTGGCCATCCTGAATCTGGCAGGCGGGGTTGCCGTTGGCGCACAGGGCACCCTCCAGGGTGGTATCGCCGTCGGCGACGCCACGCAGCTCCTCAAACACGCTCCAGCCGCTCCACATCACCGTGGTGTGCAGGATCACCTGATCGCTCACCTTGTGGTAGCCGGAGAACTCGATCACGTCGGGCAGGTCCAGGTCCAGTGAGCCGTCCACCTTGGCACTGCCGACACCCACCAGCGCATCGGTGGCGATGCCAGCAGCCAGGTCGTTGGTGTAGTGCCCTTCCAGCTCAATGGTGGTTTTGGACTTGTAAGTCAGGGCGACGCGGTGATCTTTGCTCAGCTCGTACAGGACCCCGACGTTGAAGCCGAAGCCCCAGCCGTCGCCGGCCATCTTGCCGGAGACGCTGGCGGGTTCCAGGTCGGGCACCAGGCCTGCGGCAGGCCCCAGGTTGGCGTCGATCATGCCGTTGAGCAGCGGAGCGGTTTCACCGAAATGGCGAATCAGCTCGGCATCACCGTAAACGGCGTTGAGGCCCAGGCCCAGGCTCAGCTTGTCGTTGATGCGGTAGGAGACGCTGGTGTTGAAATTCAGGGTCACCAGGTCGGTGCTGCCGGCGATGGTACCCGCGGGGTAATTGTCACCGAAGTCGGTGCCCAGACCGAAGTTGGAGTAACCGGCGAAGCCGATGGCCACCCTGTCGCTCAGGGGCATGATCAGGTAGGCGGCGGGAACGAAGGCTTCGGGGGCGGCGCCGTCGATGTTCAGGGCGCTGGGGTCAGAGCCCAGGGGGCTGGAGACACCGCGCATATCGACACCCGGATCGATGTAGGTGCCCGCCAGAGAGAGGCTGGTCTGGTCAAACAGCGCCATGGCGGCGGGGTTTCGGGCCAGTACCGCGGCGTCGTCGGCGGCGGCACCTTCACCGGCAAAGGCGCGGCCCAGGCCGGAGACGGAGGTTTCGTTCAGTAGGAATCCGGCGGCGGAGGAGCCGGCACTGACGGCCATCAGAGCCGTGGCGATAAGGGTCTTATTGAAGGTTTTCATAACTCTCTCTGGATATGGGGTCTTGTTATCGGCCTTCTTGGCCATTTATTCGTCATTTTTGCCGACGTTCGAGGCATATTCACCGCAAAAATCGGTTGTGTCGTCTGGCGGCCATTGTAGGGGGTAACGGCCCTCACTAGAGCTCCGACCACCACGTCAACTGGGGCAAATTTGCCATGAAAATCAGCGAATGTGAAGCGAAAGCGCGGCGTGTTAACGGAATGTGTCGCGACGATCTGATTTAGAGTTAATACCCTAAAGTTGGGGTGGCAGGGTGGATGTGTCGACAAAGATGGGGTGGGGCAGAGAAATGTGCGGGGACGGTGGTCCCCGCAACGGGAAAGGCTAGAGTTTTTGCTCAAACTCCCGGTGGAGAACTTGAGTTTTGTTATCGGCAGGTAACATCAGGCTGACCATGATGCCGGCCAGGGTGGCAAACAGGAATCCGGGCAGGATCTCGTAGAGATCGAACACACCGCCCTCGGCCTGTTTCCACAGCACCACGGTCGCCGCACCTACCAGGATGGTGGCTACTGCGCCGAAGCGGCTGTAGCCGCGCCAGTAGAGGGAGAGCAGGATCACCGGACCAAAGGAGGCGCCGAAGCCGGCCCATGCGTAACTGACCAGCTCCAATACGGTGCTCTCGGGGTTGAGGGCAATGAGGGTGGCGATCACCGCGACACTGAGCACGGTGAGTCTTCCGACCATCACCTTCTCCTTCTCGCTGGCCTCGGGTCTGAGCCACTTCTTATAGAAATCTTCGGTGACCACGGAGGAGCAGACCAGCAGTTGCGAATCGATGGTGCTCATGATGGCGGAAAGGATGGCGGCGATCAGGATGCCGGCTACCCAGGGGTTGAACAGCACCCGGCTGAGTTCAATGAACACCGTCTCCGCGTTGGCCAGGGGGGTGCCGTGGAAAAAGGCGGCTCCGGCCAGCCCGGTGGCGAGGGCACCAGCCAGGGACAGCAGCATCCAGCCCATGGCGATGCGCCGGGAGAGTGGCAGGTGCTTGACCTCTCCAATGGCCATGAAGCGGCTCAGAATATGGGGCTGACCAAAGTAACCCAGGCCCCACGCCAGCAGGGAAAGGATGCCTATCAGGGTGGCATCATCGGGGATCGGCTGGGTCATGGCTGGCGGCAGGGTGTCCAGGTTGACGCTGTTGCCGCCAAAGACCATGGCAGGCACCAATAGCAGCGCGAACAGCATCAGCAGCCCCTGGACAAAGTCGGTCCAGCTGACGGCAAAGAAGCCGCCTACGAAGGTGTATGAGACGATGATGGCACTGCCGATCATCAGCGCGGTGGTATAGTCCAGGCCAAACACCTTTTCAAACAGGATGGCGCCGCCGACCATGCCGGAAGAGGTGTAGAAGACAAAGAACAGCAGGGTGATGCTGGCGGAGACCAGCCTGAGCAGGCCGGTATCGTGGAAGCGCTTCTCCAGGAAATCTGGCATGGTCAGGGCGTCATCGGTGAAGAAGGTATAGATCCTCAGTCGCTTGGCGACGATCAGCCAGTTGAGCCAGGCACCAATCACCAGGCCGATGCCGATCCACATCTCCCCCAGTCCGGACAGGTAGACGGAACCGGGCAGGCCCAGGAGCAGCCAGCCGGACATGTCGGAGGCACCGACGCTCAGAGCGGTGACTGCCGGGCCCATTTTCCTGCCTCCCAGGATGTAGTCGCTGGAGGTGCTGGTGGCCTTGTAGGCCAGGGTTCCGATCACCAGAAGCAGGATCAGGTAACCAAAGAAGGTAATCAAAGCAGGGGTCGAAATCATCGTTATAGTTCGTTCGGTTTGTAGTGTCTGTCGGGTCCCGGCAGGGCCACTGCTGGGAGAGGGCGTCCGGGCATCATTGGTGGAATGTTGGCCTGGGCGGATGGCCAATAATCAAGCACCAAATATGAATGGAATATCCGGAACTATTTTCATGCTAACAAAGAGCAGGATATGTGACCAGCGTCACGAATGATGCTTTGTATACAGAATGAAGTGTTGGGGTGGCGTTAATTTGGTTTGGTTTTCCGCCTTTGTGTTACTGGTTCTTGGTTGATGTGTCCTGCCGGATCCCTGGCTTTGATATTTTCCTGAAGTGAATGCGCTGGTCAGACCGCATAAACTGCGGCCTGACCTCGGGGGTTTAAATACTGTGAATGGTGTCCTTCAACTGGGAGACGGTGGGGTCCAGTCGCTGGTTCCTCCCTCCGACTACGGCAACCTGGAAGGGCCCCAGGTCAAATGCGGCCCCCTCATACCTGTCATTGCCAAAGCTGAGGGTCATCGCCTTGTTCTGCTCCTTGGGCACGAAAAAGACCGTCATCTTGCCTTCGGAAGTGTCCACTACCATGTGCAGGCTGCGGATGCCGTCGAAGTCGCAGTAGTTGGCGTAGTAGATGTGGCCCGGGGCGCTGTCCATTCTGCCTCCGAAACTGGCCAGCTTGGTGTTGAGTGCCGTCAGGCTCACCCGCTCATCCACCCGGTCGGCAAAGCCCGCTTCATGGGCCACATGGGCCAGGGCGTGTTCCCCCAGGGTCGCGGGTTTACGAGTCAGGGTCAGAGATAGGCCGATCACGAAGGCGATGGATGCCGCCGCAGCCAAGTGGAGCCGCTGCCGTTTGCGCTGATGCTGGAACTGGCTCAGGCTCTGATGAAGAAGGATTCGATTGGCCAGGTCTTCCGGCGGCGAGATTTTCATCGCGGCGCTGAGTCTGTCATCCAGAGCCCGCAGTTCATCCACGAACTCTTTGCGGCCCGCCTCTTCTGCCAGTGCGTCGACAAAGGCCTTGTCCTGATCCTGAGGATCGGCATAGGCACGTCGTCGGAACTCTAGTTCATCCATTGTTCAACTCCCAGGATTGAGGCTTGTTTTCGAGTCGGTCACGAAGCTGATTACGGGCTCTGAATAAACGGGTCATCACGGTATTTCGGTTCAATCCCATAATTTCGGCAATCTCATCACCATTGAAGCCATGCAGTACCTGCAGAACCAGTGGTTCCCGGTACTCCTGGGCCAGCGTGGCGATGTGCTTTCGCAGCAGCGCATTGTCTACCGCCTGTTCATTGGAGAGGCTGTGCTTGTCAGCTAGCTGATGATCGTCGATGTCCGTCAGGTCGAACTGTTTACGTTCAAACCTACGGGCATTCTCCCGCCTCAGGATGGTGATCAGCCATGCCTTCGCCGCCCTGTCATCCTTGAGGGAGTCTAGGGCTTTCCATGCCCGGAGAAAGGTTTCCTGAACCAGATCTTCCGCCACCGTGGGGTTGCCACTGAGCCAGTAGGCATAGCGGTATATCTCTGTATTCAAAGCCCTAACCAAGCTTTCGTAACGTCGCTGTTTACTCACCATGTCTTCTAAGACCGGTGCAGCCTGCGTTTTCTTTCGTCGTAGTTTCAACATTGTTGTTGCCAGTCCGGGGCGACATCGCCATCTGATACTGAAAGCTTCTATGAGTGTATCGGTTTTTTGCTCACCGAGGATTCAGGGTTGGCAGTCCCCGGTGTTCTTTCTCCGTTTCCTGTTTGATTCTTGACACTTGTGCGGCCAAGACCGACAAATCTGCCGTTCCCGGACGGGGGCCGAAACTCTGGCTCATCAGTCTATCCAATTCAGGGGCCAACTCGGGGAACAGACGACGCACCTGGACCAGGGTGGGGCTGGGGCCGCGGATCCCCTCTAGCCGGGCCGGCAGGGTCTGTAGGGCGCCATTGAGATCGTCATTGGCTATGGCGCGCTCGAAGCCGTTGGCTGTCGGCTGGCTCATGACAGATGGGCGGGATGACGTCTCAGGAGGGGACGCGGCTCCTCCCCGGCGATTGCCCCAGAGCAGGGCGCCGATCAGGGCCACGGCGAGTAACCAGGTCGAGTAGAACCAGGGGTTGCCCTCGCTCTGCCTAGGAAAGTCTTGTCTCTGAACCTGGGATTGAGGGGCGATGACCGGCTGGTTTTCTGCCGGTTGCACGGTGAGGGTCCGGGCGGGCAGTGTTGCCCACTCCTGGCGGTTCATCTTGGCGTTCCACCAGGCGATGCGCACCTCTGGCAGGGTGTAGGTGCCAGCCTGGGAGGCGACCAGGGCGGTACTCTGCTGCAGCCTGGCCACCACCTCGCGGTTGCGAACCTGGTCACTTCTCTCCCCTTTGTCCGGGTAGCTCTTCAGTCCCTCCGGGTAGTGGATATCGAGGTTGGGCAGGGCCGCTTCGGAGGTGCCGACGGCAGTCAGGCTAATGATTCGTGTCAGGGGCTCTCCCACCCTGACCTGGTCCTGTTGTGGTGTCCATTCCTCACTGAGGACGACGGCATTGGCCACCAGCCAGGGGGCGGTAAAGGAAGCGGGTGGCGCCTTGACTCTCAGTGGCAGTGCCTGCCCCATCACCTGAACCGGTTTGGACAGGGAACGGCTGAACAGATCATTGCTGCGACCGGCCCGCAGGATATCGCCACTGAAGTCGGAGCCCTGAATCTGAAACTCGCCCACCTGCTGCGGCGTGATCAGGTAGTGGCGCTCGATCACCCGGTAACGGTGTCCGTCGATGACCTCTGTGGTGTTGCTGTCCTGCCCCATCTGGGCGATGGCGGCGCCCTCAAGGCTGGGTTCGGTGAGGCTGCCCCGTTGGAGCTCCGCCGCGAGGTAGAGCTTGACCTGATAATCCACCGGTTGGCCCAGCCAGACTTCGTCATCGGACAGGGTCGCACGCAGAAACACCGGAGATGCCTGGGGGGCCTGGGCATCTCGCTCGACGACGCTGAGGGTGATGGCCTGGGTCGACACTCCCCCCGCCTCCAGAGCGGGAATCAGTAGGGTCCCGGTACGCTTGGGCACCAGCAGCAACTGCCAGCGGGTCTCCTTGCGGGCATTGAAGTTGATGATCTGGGTGGAGCGGCTGATGTTGTTTCTGAGTAGATCAAAGTCACTGAGCAGCGCCGAGGTGTCCAGGGCGTCGGAGGCCAGTTCATCGTCGGCTACCACGTTGAGGACAAAGGCGTGGCCCATTCGAACCGGGTTGGTGTCGACACTGGCCGTCAGGCTGCTGTAGGCCCAGCTGAGAGGGGCGATGGCCCAGGCCAGCAACAGGATGATTCGAATTACCACTGGGTGCGCTCCTCATTGATCTTGCCGGCACGTCGGCGGCGTTCGTACTCTAACTTCATCTTATTTCTTAGCAGGAGACTTGGATCGTCCTGGACCCTTTCCAACTGTTTGAGGTCCAGGGGCTGTTCCTGCGGTTCTCCGTTCTGCTGTGCCTGGGCGGTCTGCCCGGCGGCCGGTGATTGTGGCGACTGCGCCTCTCCGTCACCGGGTGGGGGGGCTGCCTGGGACTCCTGCTGATCCTCCTGGTCACCGCCGTCTTCAGAGGGCGGAGTTTGCGACCGCTGCTCCTGAGGCCGGGGGGGCGTCGAAGATGAGTTGGAGAGGGCGGAAGCTGGCGACTCGGGGCTGTCGTGCTGGCTGGCGCTGGCGTCCTCTTGAGACGGATCGTCGCCCTGTCCACCCTGCTCCTGAGAGGCACTCTCCTCCTGTTGCTGGTTGTTATCCTGCTGCTGTTGGGATTGCTGCTGAAGTCGCTCCAGCAGCGCCAGGTTCTCTCTAGCCTGGGTCAGCCCGGGTTGCAGTTTGAGTGCCTGGCGGTACGCCTCCATGGCGGGCTGCAACTGCTGCAGCCGCGCCAGGGCATTGCCCTGATTGTAGAGGCTTTGGGCGGTTTGCGGCAGCTTGCGGTATTCACTGAGGGCCGACCGGTAATCCCCGGCCCGGTAGAGGGCGTCGGCCCGGGGGCCTCCCTCTGGAAGCCGTTCGGCGGCCTCGGCGAACTGCCGCTGATCCAGCAGTTGCCGGGCTTCGGCCTGGGGAGAGTGCCACCAGGCGGCATGGACCCCGGGAGGCGGTAGAATCAGCAGTGGCAGCAGTACCATCAGCCAGTGACGGCGCAGGGAGACCGCCGCAGGCAGCAGCAGCAGCGGAATCAGGTAAACCCCCATATCCTGCCACTGGCTGGTGTGCTGCCGGTTGTCATCCTTATCCGTCTCTTCTGAAGAGACCCGCTGTGACAGCCGGTTGATGTCGTCATCACCATTGTCATAGGTGACCAGCTGACCGGAGCCTTCGGCCGCCAGCGTTGCCAGCAGGCCGAGGTCGGTCTGGGCCACCACCACCTCACCGCTTCGGCTTTTGATCAGCTCACCGCTGCTGGCACGCATGGGCGCCCCCGCCTCGGTACCCAGGGCATAGACCTGGAGTGTCCAGGGGTAGGAGGCGGCCAGCCTCAAGGCCTCTTCGGTGTGTTCCGGATTGAGGCCATCGATAAACAGGATGATCTCGCCCTTGCGGTAGCCGGCGTCTTTGAGCAACTGGTTGGCCAGGGTCAGGGCACTCGGCAGGTCTGACCCGGGAACCGGCATGATCTCCGGCGACAGGTTGGGCACCAGGTTGAGCAGAGTCTCCTTGTCGTCGGTCATGGGCGACAGGGCAAAGGCATCCCCGGCGAAGGCCACCAGGGCGGTTTCGCCTTCATCAAAGCGGCGTATCAGATCGATCGCCTTGAATCTGGCCTGGGTCAGCCTGTTGGGGAGCAGGTCAGTGGCGTACATGGAGTAGCTCATGTCCATCACAACCACCCTTCCCTGATGTAACTGGAACACCGGCACCTGCTGCTTCTGCCAACTGGGGCCGGCCAGGGCAATCAGCGCCAGTGCCGCGACCATCCATGGCCACCACAGCCGGGGCTGGGGTTGGGCCTGGGGGGACACCAGCATCGCCCGCTGCAGGTGCTTGGGCACCAGCCGTTGCCACTGCTGTTGTCGCCGTTGGAAGTGGCTGAGGGCGAACCACAGCAGCGGCAGCAGCGGCAGCGCCAGCAGCCATCCGGGGCGCAGCAGAAGAAAGTCAGTCATGGCTGGTCCTCCGGGACAGCAGCAGATTCAGCAGGAGCAGCAGCAGCGCCAGTGCCAGCGGCCAGTGATAGAGCTCGGTCTTTGGTCGCCACAAGGCCTCCCCTCGGCGGACCGGCTCAAGTTCATCAAGCGCCAGGTAGATGGCCTCCATCTCATCGCCGCTGCGGGCGCGAAAGTAGCGGCCACCGGTGCTCTGAGCAATCTGCTCCAGGACCGGCTCATTCAGGTCCCGGCTGGGGTTGACCTGACGGCTCTGAATGCCCAACCAGCCTGTCCGGGTCATCGACTCGGCACCGATGCCTATGGTGTAGATGCGCACATCCTCCTGGCGCGCCAGCCTCACCGCCTGATCGACGTCGAACTGGCCGGCGTTATTGCTGCCGTCGGTGAGCAGCAGCAACACCCGGTTGCTCTTCTCCAGTCCGGCGAAACGCTTGACCGCCAGGGCGATGGCATCGCCGATGGCGGTCTGTTGACCCACCAGTCCCAGTACCGACTCGTCGAGGTAGCGCTTCACGGTGTAGCGGTCGAAGGTCAGGGGGGCCTGCAGATAGGCGCCATCGGCGAACAGGATAAGGCCAAGCCTGTCCCCTTCGCGGCGGCGAATGAAGTCACCAAGCAGGTGCTGCATCATGGTAAACCGGTCCACCAGTTTTCCCTGGTACTCCATGTCCTCAATCTGCATGCTGCCGGACAGGTCGGCGGCGATCATCAGATCCCGCCCCTCTTTTTGCAGGGGAACCGGATCGCCAAGCCACTGGGGACGAGCGCAAGCCAGTACCAGCAGGGCCCAGGCAATCAGGGCGATCCAGGGGGTAACCCGGCTGATTTGCGCCTGCGTTGCGGCCGAGTTGGGGGCCAGGGTGCCGGGCAGCTTCAGGGCGGAGACAGAAGCCTCGTTGCGTATGCCCCTGGGGATCAGCAGCGGCAGCAGCAGGGTGACCAGCATCAGCGGCCAGGCCAGGGTCAGCATGGTCTTCTCCCCCGGCTCAGCCCGGTGAGGGTGTGTCGCACCAGGGGGTGGTACAGCTGTCTTTCTGTACGGTTGTCCTGGGTGTACTGGCGGGAGGAGAGCGCCTGCCAGCTTGTTTGCTGCTCCCGGCTCTGGTGCCTGGACAACCAGAGATCCCACTCATCTCCGGTTAAGGAGGCCACCTCCTCCCTGGGGTAGTAGGCCAGGGCACAGCGCTTGATCAGGCTGCTCAGGGTGGCTATCTCCACTTGTTGCGGCAACTTCTCCAGCTCGTTCAAGGCCTGTCTCAGGGGGCGACGATGACGATGGATGCGCCAGCCATGCAGCAGCGCGCCGGCGATGATCACCATCGATACCACCATCAGCAGGGTGGCAGACAGGGACAGGGGCCAATAACCGGCTAAGGGGGTGGCGATGATGTCGTTCAATTCGGCTAATGGATCGGCTTCCATATGCTATCCAGTTGTTCGGTCAATGGTCTGCCGGCATCCACCCGGGAGAGGCGCAGTCCCCGCGTGTGGCAGCCCTGCTCGAAGTCGTGCAGCTGTGAGGCAAATTGTTGTTGCCAGAGGCGACGGTCGTGATGATCCATCTGGGATAACCGCCCCTGATGCCAGACCGGCACGGTGATCCGATCGGGCAGTGCCGACAGCCTCTGGGCCAAGGGGTCGGTGATCTGGAACAGGCGGATGTCGCTGTGTCTTCCCAGGTCAGCCAGGGTATCCAGGTGTTGAGGGAGCAGTCCCAGGCCATCGGAGATGACCGGAATGACCCCTCCGGGGTGGGCCAGGTGCCTCAGGCGGCCGACACCCTGGTCCAGGTACTCCTCCTGGTCCGAGCCCGTTTGCCGGTGAATGTGGACCAGGGAGTCCAGCAGGGGGGCGATGCCCTGACGGCGGGCCCTGGGTTTGTGTTCGCGGTGGGCGCCCTCACAGCAGATGATGCCGCCGAGACGTTCTCCGGCCGCGATGCTCTGCCAGCCGATCAGGGCTGCCAGGTGGGCAGCCTGCACCGATTGCAGCATCAGGGCCGAACCGGTGCGCATTCGCTGGCCGAGATCGACGAACAGCATCACCGGCCGTTCCCGCTCTTCGCGGAACAGCTTGGTATGGGCATGGCCTGTTCGGGCCGTCACCCGCCAGTCGATGGTTCGGACATCGTCGCCGCTTTGGTATCGGCGCACTTCGTCAAACTCCATCCCCCGCCCTTTGAGGGTGCTGAGGTTCTGGCCTGCTCTCTGGCTGGTCCTGGGAAGGCCCCGGAAGGGGTTGTTGCGCGAGGCCGGCCCCCGGTAGATCAGCAACTCCTCCAGGGTGAGGTCAACACCGTTGGCGTGTGTGGGCAGGGTCACCATCAGGCCAGGGCCACCCGTTTGATGATACGAGCGGTAATGGTATCGGCACTGATCCCTTCTGCTTCCGCCTGGTAGCTGAGCAGCAGCCGGTGACGCAGCACATTGGGCAGCACTGCCTGAACATCTTCCGGTGACACGTAGTCTCGTCCCGAAAGCCAGGCCCGGGCTCTGGCGCACCGCTCCAGGGAGATGGTGGCCCTGGGGCTGACTCCCCACTCCAGATAGCGGGCCAGTTCATCGTCATATTGTTGGGGAGAGCGGGTGGCATCGATGAGCTGCACCATGTACTCCTCCAGCTGCGGAGCGAGATAGAGTTCCAGGGCCTGTTTCCGAGCGGAGAAGATCTCCTTCTGGGTCAGGGGCTGAGGTGGCTTGAGTGGGGCGGCCAGTGCTTCCTGACGACTCAGCGCCAGAATTTGGCGCTCAACCTCAGGACCGGGATAATCCAGAGATAGGTGCAACAGGAAACGATCCAGCTGTGCCTCTGGGAGAGGGTAGGTCCCTTCGTTCTCGATGGGGTTCTGGGTTGCCAGGACCAGAAACAGCGAGGGCAAGGGATAGCTGGTTTTGCCGACGGTGATCTGGTTTTCCGCCATCGCTTCCAGCAGCGCGGACTGCACCTTTGCCGGTGCCCGGTTTATCTCATCGGCCAGAAGCAGGTTGTGGAACAGCGGGCCAGCCTGAAATTCGAACTGGCCGGTCTCCTGGCGAAAGATGTCGGTACCGGTGAGATCCGCGGGCAGCAGATCCGGGGTGAACTGAACCCGGTGAAAATCGCCCTCAATGCTGTCTGCCAGGGCTTTGACCGCCCGGGTTTTGGCCAGGCCTGGCGGCCCCTCTACCAGCAGGTGGCCATCGGCGATCAGGGCGGTAAGCAGCCCATTCACCAGTTCCTGTTGTCCGATCACCATCTGGTTCAGGTAGATCTTCGCCTGTTCAAATCGTTCCAGCAGCATTGAAAGGTCCATTGACTAATGTGTAGGTTAACTATCGTATAAAAATCAGTATTTCCCTTCCAGAGGGCATTGCACTGAAGGCAGTTAGACTAGGGGGAACGCAGGGATAAGCCCAGGATTAACATCACCTTTTGTCGGTGAGGGTATGAGTGTGTAACTGGAGGAAAGTTTCTCTGGAGTGCGGAGTTGATGCGAAGATGAGCACATTTTCTGGGTGATAACGCAAAAAAGCCCGGTTCGAGAGAACTGGGCTTACTAAGGCTGACTCCGGCCGCTGGAATTTTCGCGGCGATACTCCTCGTGGCTTAAATCCAGTTGGACTTGGGGAGTCGATTGTAATTGGTTGTGGGGGCCGGATTGGTACCGGCAGGCGTCCTGCGACGGCCTGTGGGTTATGACAGAACCCCTCTCCTCACTTCCTATGTAATTGGTTGCGGGGGCCGGATTTGAACCGACGACCTTCGGGTTATGAGCCCGACGAGCTACCAGGCTGCTCCACCCCGCGTCCGAATTGTCAGCGTTAACGACTCGTCGTTTCGTTACGCCAGTAAAGTGGCTCCCCCTGCTGGACTTGAACCAGCGACATATGGATTAACAGTCCACCGTTCTACCGACTGAACTAAGGGGGAATCGCAATTTTCGGTGTTTCACCTCACCGCTGAGGTCGCTCCCTGTTAATCACAGTCCAGCTGATCTCAAGCCGACTGAACTAAGGGGGAATCGCAATTTTCGGTGTTTCACCTCACCACGGAGGCCGATACCTGTTAGAGACAGTCCACTTTGGTTCAAGCCGACTGAACTAATAGGCATCGTTAGTAATTGGTTGCGGGGGCCGGATTTGAACCGACGACCTTCGGGTTATGAGCCCGACGAGCTACCAGGCTGCTCCACCCCGCGTCCGAGGCCATGCACTATAGCGAACTGAGCAGAGAGCTCAAGTACTATTTCGATTTTTCTGAGCTGTATGGCTATTTTCGCAACATGACGCCCTCTATCTATACGGGGAGGGTAGGAACCAGTTCATTTCACCAACGTAAGAGAGAGGGGACCGGCCCGAAAATCAAACATCTTTCATTTGATCTTTGTTCGTACACCCCATTGAATAGGTAACATAATTGCCCTTTATTCAACGGATTCATCCGTTTAGAGCATTTGTTTAATATGTTTGTTTGAAACTTCGCCATGAAAAGTTAGAATCAGATCACACTTTACTGGTCCGACCTTGTTTCGGCAGATGCCGCCAGGACGGAGAACTTTGGGTAGTTCGAGAGGAAAAAGGATGACGACAAGACAAGAGGTCAAAACCCGCAGTGGTGACCGTATCGCGATCGTGGCCGGGCTGAGGACGCCCTTTGCCCGTCAAGCGACCGCTTTTCACGGGGTATCGGCACTGGATATGGGCAAGATGGTGGTGGCGGAGATGCTGTCCCGTTACGACCTGAATCCGAAACTGGTGGATCAGGTGGTGTATGGCCAGGTGATTCAGATGCCCAAGGCCCCCAACATTGCCAGGGAGATTGTGTTGGGCACCGGGATGAACGTTCATACCGATGCCTACAGCGTGACCCGGGCCTGCGCGACCTCCTTCCAGTCGACCGTCAATGTGGCGGAGTCGATCCTCGCCGGTACCGTCGAGGTGGGGATTGCCGGGGGCGCCGATTCCAGCTCGGTGTTGCCCATCACCGTTTCCACCAAGCTGGCGCGTGCCCTGGTGGATCTGACCAAGGCGCGAACCTTGGGGGATCGGCTGAAGATCTTTAGGCGGCTCGGTCTCCGTGACCTGGCGCCTGTACCACCGGCGGTGGCGGAATACTCCACCGGCATCTCCATGGGACAAACGGCGGAGCAGATGGCTAAGACCCACGGTATCAGCCGGGCGGACCAGGATGCGATGGCGGTACGTTCCCATCAGTTGGCGGCTGAGAGCTGGAAAGCGGGGAACCTGGCCGCCGAGGTGATGACCTGCCATGTTCCTCCATACAAGAGCTTCATCAGTGAAGACAACAACATTCGCGCAGAGATTCAGGCCGAGAAACTGGCCAAGCTGAAGCCGGTGTTTGACAAGAGACATGGTTCGGTTACCGCAGCTAACTCCACGCCCCTGACCGATGGGGCTTCGGCACTGATCCTGATGCCAGAGTCCAAAGCCAAGGCATTGGGATATCAGCCCATAGGTTACATCCGCAGCTGGGGGTTTGCCGCCATCGACGTCTGGGAAGATATGCTGATGGGCCCCTCCTACGCCACCCCTCTGGCGCTGGACCGTGCCGGGATGACTCTGGCGGATCTGGATCTTATCGAGATGCACGAGGCCTTCGCCGCCCAGGCTCTGGCCAATATGAAGATGTTTGAGTCCAGAAAGTTTGCCGAAGAGAAGCTGGGGCGCAGCGATGCCATCGGCGAGATCGACATGGCCAAGTTCAATGTCATGGGGGGCTCTCTGGCCTATGGTCACCCCTTTGCCGCCACCGGCGGGCGACTCATTACGCAGATGTGTAACGAGCTGAAGCGCAGAGGCGGAGGCCTTGGATTGACCACCGCCTGTGCGGCGGGCGGCCTGGGTGCGGCGATGATTCTGGAGGTGGAGTAATGAAGACCAAGAGCTTTGAGGTAACGGTGGCAGAGGACAGGATTGCCGTTATCACCATGGATGTTCCCGGTGAAACCATGAACACCCTTCGCAGTGAGTTTGGTGACGAGGTTCGTGAGATTCTCGACTATCTCGGCAGCCTGAGTGATCTGGCCGGGGTGGTGTTTACGTCGGGCAAAGCGGACTCCTTTATCGCCGGTGCCGACATCAATATGCTGGCCGCCTGTACAACCCGGGAGGATGTCTACCGTCTTTCCAGGGATGGCCACAAACTGTTCAACGAACTGGCAGGGCTGAAGGTGCCGGTGGTTGCGGCCATCCACGGTCCCTGTCTGGGAGGAGGCCTGGAGTTGGCCCTGGCCTGTGATTACCGGGTTATCAGTACCAGTCCCAAAACCGTCCTGGGTCTGCCCGAGGTGCAACTGGGTATTTTGCCTGGCGGTGGCGGCACCCAGCGTCTGCCCAAGCTGGTGGGGATCGCCAAGTCGCTGGATATGATGCTGACCGGCAAACAGCTCCGTCCCAAGCAGGCGGTGAAACTGGGCGTTGCCGACGAGATGGTCCCCGCGACCGTGTTGTTGGAGGTGGCCAAAAAGTGGGTCGCCAAGGGCAAACGCAGGAAGATCCAGCCCAGGCTCAAGGGGGTAGAGAAACTGCTGGAGATGACGCCGGTAGGACGCAACGTCATCTATGACCAGGCCCTGAAGACGGTGATGAAGAAAACCATGGGGAACTATCCCGCCCCGGCCAAGATCATCGATTGCGTTAAGGCGGCTTCGGGGGAACTGGATCAGGGGCTGAAGCTGGAAGCCAGCCATTTTGCCGATCTGGTGATGTCAGCGGAATCCGCTGCGCTTCGGTCGATCTTCTTTGCGACTACCGAGATGAAGAAGGAGACCGGCGCCGGCGACGTCAAGCCAGCACGGGTCCATAAGGCGATGGTCCTCGGCGGCGGGTTGATGGGGGGCGGCATCGCCAATGTGACTGCGGTCAAGGCAAAGGTACCGGTTCGCATCAAGGATATCTCCCATCAAGGCATCAGTGCCGCGCTCTCCTCCACCTGGAAACAACTGGATAAGAAGGTCAAGCGTCGCCATATCTCTGTCGCGGAGAGGGACAGGACCATGAGCATGATGACCGGGACTACTGAGTATTCCGGGGTCAAGGATGTCGACATCGTGGTGGAAGCGGTGTTTGAGGACCTGAAGCTCAAGCACCAGATGGTCAGGGATGTGGAGCAGTATTGTGGCGAGAATACCATCTTTGCTTCGAACACCTCCTCCCTGCCTATTGGCCAGATTGCCGAGGCAGCCAGCCGTCCCGACAAGGTGATTGGCCTGCACTACTTTTCTCCGGTAGAGAAGATGCCTCTGGTGGAGGTGATTGCCCACAGGGGGACGTCGCCTGAAACCATCGCCACGACGGTGGCTTTTGCGAAGAAACAGGGGAAAACACCCATTGTGGTTCAAGATTGCGCCGGGTTCTATGTAAATCGCATTTTAGCACCCTATATGAACGAGGCTGCCAACCTCGTCTTGGAGGGTGAACCCATAGATAAATTGGATAAAGCACTGGTTAAATTCGGTTTTCCTGTTGGTCCAGTTACACTCTTGGATGAAGTTGGCATTGATGTGGGCGCCAAAATTTCGCCGATATTGGAGGCGGAACTGGGAGCCAGGTTCGCTTCGCCCCCGGCTTTCGCCAAACTTTTGGCGGATGGGCGTAAGGGGCGCAAGAATGGTAGGGGATTTTATCAGTTTGATGCCAAGAAGAAGGGCAAGAAGCCCGTGGATGAAAGCGTCTATAAGGTTCTTGGGGTAAATCCCGACGGAAGATTGTCGGATTCGGAGTTGTCTGAGCGCTGTGTGGTGCAGATGCTGAATGAAGCGGTCCGTTGCCTGGACGAGGGGATCATCGCCAGCGCTCGAGATGGCGATATCGGAGCCATCTTTGGCATCGGCTTCCCCCCCTTCCTCGGCGGTCCCTTCCGTTACATCGACAGCATGGGGCCGGCACGCCTGGTTGACCTGCTCAGGGGGTATGAGGCGCGTTTCGGCGAGCGTTTTGCCCCGTGTGAGCGACTGCTGGCCATGGCCGAAGCCGATCAGCGCTTTTACGGATAGGTGTGGGTCTGGGTCAGAGAGGGCAGCTTAGGCTGCCTTTTTCATTGGCCGTGTGTCGTCTTGGCTATATAATGGCCAGCTTTGTGGCGATGTGGTGTGTCCTATGCTGTGGTTACTGCTGATGCTGGTCAGTTCCGCCTTCTTCTATGTGGAGGCCTGTAAAGCCGGCCTGAGCCCAAAGCGATGGGGTATCGCCGGTTTTCTCGTGGGCCCCATGCTCTGGCCCCTGTTTCGCGTGCACGCCAACCTGGCGCTTCGCCGCGCCGTCGGCCGGGGTGACGTGCTCTGGACCATAAAATGACATAGAGGAGCCAAGGGCTCCTCTATGATTCTCGTCATCGACCTTTCGGTCTTCAGGACCACCAGCTTCCTGCCGGTACCTCTCTGATATCCAATTCAGCCTTGATGCGCTTACGAGGTTTGCGAATCAATGTGTCCCTCAGAAGTGTGATCATTATTCTAATCATCGTACAGCTCCTCTGTCGGGGGAATATCTGTTGCTTATAACTTAGGCGGTCTGCCGCTCGGACAGCTTGATCCAGGGGATGCCGCCGGCGAGCTGCTGGTCGGACAGCTTGATCCAGGGGATGCCACCGGCGACCTGCTGGTCGGACAGTTTTATCCAGGGGATGCCGCCGGCGAGCTGCTGGTCGGACAGCTTGATCCAGGGGATGCCGCCGGCGACCTGCTGGTCGGACAGTTTTATCCAGGGGATGCCGCCGGCGAGCTGCTGGTCGGACAGCTTGATCCAGGGGATGCCGCCGGCGACCTGCTGGTCGGACAGCTTGATCCAGGGGATGCCACCGGCGACCTGCTGGTCGGACAGCTTGATCCAGGGGATGCCGCCGGCGACCTGCTGGTCGGACAGTTTTATCCAGGGGATGCCACCGGCGACCTGCTGGTCGGACAGCTTGATCCAGGGGATGCCGCCGGCGATCTGCTGGTCGGACAGTTTTATCCAGGGGATGCCACCGGCGAGCTGCTGGTCGGACAGCTTGATCCAGGGGATGCCACCGGCGCTTTGTTGAGTATTTGATTTAATCCACGGAATGGAACCAGCAATTTCGGAAGTGGCCTGGTTGCCATGGCTGATGAAGGCGGAAGCAGAAAATGCTGTGGCGGTAGTAATGGCGATTACCAGAGTTTTCATTGCTGTTTTCATGGGAGTGGTCCTTGCCGAAAAAAAATTTAATCGGCAAGGACTCAGCAATGGCTGTGCCAATCCTGAAAAGTTAGTAACCTTTCTAGATCATACTGTTAACTTGTTAAGCTCATTTTTAAGCTTTTGTTCTATGTCGTTTTTTTTCAAAGGTTTGCTGAAATGGTAGCCTTGAATCAATTCGCACTTAAGAGCTTTTAAAACAGTAAGTTGCGAGCCATCTTCGATCCCTTCGGCCACCACCTGAAGATTCATGTTGTGGGCAATGGTAATAATGGAATCAACCATCTTCATATCTTTGTCGGAGACGGCGATGTCATCGATAAAGGACTTATCTATCTTCAACGTGTTGATGGGGAATCTCTTCAGATAGGAGAGAGACGAATAGCCCGTGCCAAAATCGTCCAGTGCTAGGTGGATGTGCATCTTATTGAGCTCTTGCATGATGCTGATCGCTTCCTCCGGGTGTTCGATGACCGCGCCCTCGGTGATCTCCAGTTCGAGGCTTTCGGGGGGAAGGCCGGTTTCCTCAAGTATGGCGTGCAGACGATGACACAGCTGTTTGGAGGCGAACTGCTGGCCGGAGATATTGACCGCCATGCGTCCACGCAACAGCCCAGCTTTCCGCCAATGCTGGGCGGTTGCGCAGGCTTGCCTGAGAACCCAGAGATCGATATCGGCGATGAGGCCGGTCTCTTCGGCCAGGGCAATGAACTTATCGGGGTAGAGCAGGCCCTGAGTGGGGTGATTGATTCGGACCAGGGCCTCCATGCCGAAGATGGAGTCGTCGCTCAAAGCCATTTTGGGCTGATAGTGCAGCTCGAACCAGTTTTCCCTCAGTGCTTGGCGAATCATCGCTTCAACTTCGAAGCGCCTGACCGCATCCTGGTTCATAAAGTCATTGAAGAACTGAAAGCTTTGCCCGCCCTCGCTCTTAGCGTGGTACATGGCCAGATCGGCTTTCCTGAGCAGAGCATGGGGATCAGAGTCGTCCTCGGGGTAACTTACGATGCCGATGCTGGCGTTGACTACGATCTCCTCCTCTTCGATGAGGAAAGGTTGAGCAAAGGTGTTGAGTATGCGGGTGGCGATCTTGGTAGCGTTCTTTATGGAGGCGTCGTTATCGGCGATCACCGCAAACTCGTCGCCGCCAAGGCGGTACAGTTCGCAGTCGTTAGTCAACTGGGCATTGAGCCTGTTGGCCACATGGCAAAGCAGGCTGTCACCCACATCGTGACCGAGTGTTTCGTTGATACGCTTGAAGTTATCAAGGTCGAAGACAAATAGGCAGTGGGCGCTCTCTCTCTTAATGCGGGCATCCAGGCTGATCTGCAGGTAGGTACGATTGGGCAGGCCGGTCAGCACGTCGTTGTTGGTCAGCCGCCTGAGTTCGGTTTCGTTCTGCTTCCTGTGGGTGATGTCGGTGAGAATACCCACGAAATAGCTGGGTTGGTTGTCCTCGGCCTTAATCAGGTCGATGACCACATCCAGGCAGATACGTCGACCATCTGGTCTGAGGTGCTCCAGTTCAGAGGTCCAGCTGCCCTGGATCTTGACGATGTTGGAGATCTCCTGGAAGTAACCGGCGTCCAGATCCCCCAGGGAGAGCGGAGTGCCGGTGAGATCCTGGCGTTGATGGCCGAGGATCTTGCAGGCGCTGTCGTTCAGCTCCAGGTAATGGAAGTTGGCATCCAGGATGAACATGCCTTCGGAGATGTTGGTCAGGGCCCGGGCGAAGATGGTGAGGCGCTCCTCCGCTTCTTTTAGCTTGCTGATGTCTTTGATGGTGCCCGTCATACGGGTGGGGTTGTCATCGCCGTCCCGTTCTACAATTTTGGCCCGGTCGAGAATCCACACCCAGTTGTGCTGCTTGTCCCGTACCCTGTAGGTAGCCTCGAAGTGGTCCACATCCCCCGTGAAGTGTGCCTCTAGCGCTTTTTGAACCCGCTCCCTGTCATTGGGATGGATGTTGCCGTTGTCGGTGGGGGCGCTGCGCTGGCCGTCCTGAGGGAAGTCCAGAGTACCCCAGATGTTGGAGCGGTAGATGCGTCCGGAGCGGATGTCCCAGTCCCACATCTCGTCACCGCTCCCCCAGAGGGACAGCTTAAGCCGCTCCTCACTCTGGGCGATGCGCAGTTGCACCAGTCTCCGTTGCTGAATGGAACGCAGAGCCAGCAGCATTAGGCTCAGAATCACCAAGGCATAGAGGCCACGGGCAAGATTGGAGAGCCACCAGGGCGGCAGGATCACTACATTCAGACTTCGAATTGGGCTTTCATGGCCCAGCCTATCGGTACTTTTAACCTGAAAGGTGTAATTGCCATAGGGGACATTGGTGTAGGTGGCCGCGTGGGCACTGGCATCGGCTTCGAGCCAGTGATCGTCGAGTCCTTCTAAACGATAAAAATACTGTAGGTTGTGATCCAGGGCCTCTTGCGGGGAGGAGAAAGAGAAGGAGAAGGGGTAATCACTGTATTTTAAGGTTACGGACTCCGCGTAAGGGATCGCTTGTTTAAGGTTCAGTCCTACATTGACATCTTTGTTGAAGATACGAAAAGAGGTCAATACTGGCGCAATTCGTGGTTCTCGATACTTGTTAAAGTCAGAGACAAGGTTAATTCCCTCGCTACCGCCAAAAATCAGGGTGTCATCGAACTTGCCTGATGCCATGCCGTTGAAGTCATTTAAGGAACCCTGCTTATTGCCGAAGATCTTCAGGATCTCACCAGTGCTTTTATCAAGGACCAATAATCCAGCAGAACTTGCGCTAATTATACGGTCGCCGGTGACTTCGAAAGAGTATGCAATATAATTATTAAGGTCGCTTATCTGGGTGGACTGACCACTGCTTGAAATTTCAAATATTCCATTATCAAGAGACTGAGCTAGTATTCTTCCCTCTGAGTATTTAACACCTGAGACAATTCTTCCTTTTAAAAATTCACCATTTCTGACGAGGCTTCCATTAAGCTTGGTCAGCTGCACAGCTCCAGTTTGAGTGCCAACAAACAATGCCTGTTTAGTGGCGGCACCATTCAGGATCGGCATGTTGATGCGTCTGTCAACTGGAGCTTTCTCAATTCTGGGCTCGCCATTAATATTTTTCAGCATCATTAGCCCATGTTCAACTGTACCCAGATAAATATTTGCTGAATATGGGTCTGGAATGATGGCGCTAAAAGTGGCTTGATGGTGCAGAACAACCTGTTCTAGGTTTTTATCAACTATTATTAGTTTGTTTTTTCCACTAATAAGAAGTTTTCCGGCATATTCATTAATGCCCTTCGGTCCGGAAATGCCAGTGTCAATGCTTCTGGCTTTTTGATAGGAGTGATCATATAGATGCAATACTGGGTCATTTTCGGCCAGCAGCAGGAACTCACCATACTGTTGAGCGCCCCAAATATCTGTAAGATCAGGGTGGGATAATTTTTCTACGATCTTTTCTTTGCTGCTTTTTCGGAAAATTCCATTTCCATTTGTTCCTATTAATAGACTTCCATCGCGGTCGAAAAACAGAGTGGTGATAGCCAGTGATTCACTTTTGTTGTTATAAACTCTTCCGGCACTACCGCTTTTACTAAGCTGGACTGAAAAGACTTTATCCCTAGAGACGGCATAAATATTGTCATCTTGCGGGTTGTACTTTAGCTTTTGGTAGCCACTACCAAGATTAAACACTCTTTTTTCGCCTCTTTCGACAACGGAGATGCTTTCTTCTCCCAGAAGAAAAATCCTGTCTCCATATTTGTCTAGGTCTGAAAATGCTTGTTTGTCTGGTATTTTTAATGATGTGTTTTTATTAACTATTGAGCCATCATACAATAATGCAATACCACCCTTTTCGAAGGGTATGAATTTGACGGCATTTACTCCATCGACCACCTTTTCAAATTCCATTGATTGAGTATCAAGACGGAATACACCGATGTTAGAAGCGATCCAAACGACATCTTCCTCCCTTTGCAGGTGACTGACCTTCATCCCTTCAGGTAGTGCCAGAGTCTCAAAGTGGTCTTCCGTGATGTTGTAGATATCGAGTGTTGTCTGCGTGGCTATTACCAGAGTATCAATGCTATCCAAATAGACCTGACTCAAAATGGTGTTAGAGCTCAAGCTGTTTGGGTTGCTATCCTGATGGCGGAAGATTTTGAACTCGTGACCATCGAAGCGGTTTAGCCCCTCCAGGGTGCCCACCCACAGCATACCGACTTTGTCCTGGGCGATTGACGTGACCACAGACTGGCTCAGTCCCTGGGTGGTGGAGAGGTGCTGGAACTTGTTTACCGGCTGCAGGGAGTCTCCCCAGGAGAGGGGCGGCAGGAGTAACACAGATAGGCCCAGAGCAATAACCGATTTTAGAGTCATTTCTGTATTTTTTATTAAATTATCGTATGTTAGAGCAGACTACCGAACCTAGCATGCCGTGCCCTAAATGAACAGAGTACATCTGTAAGGAGCCGTTTGGTTGCCGTATCCATGGCCATCACCTCCGGGAGTCTGGAATGTTAGACGGAAAACCGGCCGGTTTCCGATTTGAATCGGTTGAGGTCCTCGATGTTGCTGGATCCCTCGATCACCGAGTGATCTTGGTGTTGGTTGCCGCAGCTGAACAGGATCAGCCTGTCGGGCACCTTCGCCTTCATTCGACTGACAATAAAGCGGATCATGTCGGCCCTCTCCAGGGTGTCGATCTCCTCGGCGATACGCTGGCGAAGGCCAAAATCATTGTCATGGTTGCCTATGCTGGTCCACAGCCTCTGCGCTCTGGCGTTAATGTTAGCATCGGGCTCCAGGATCTGGCGGACCAGCCCTTGCTTGGTGGATTGCCACTGGTCGTGGGTGATCTGCATCAGGGCGTAGCTGAAATCGGCGATAAACTGGTCGATGGCTTCAATGAGCTGAAGAGGGCTGGCCACCGGACTCTGGATGTAGAACATCAGGCCGGGGTAGTGGTTCAGTGGCACATAGCTGGTGCCGACCATGTAACCCAGCTGTTGCTTGGTCCTCAGTTCGTGGAAGAAGTTGGAGCTCATGGCGTGGTTTAGCAGGCTGAACATCGCCGCCTTCTCCGGCGTGTGCCTGCGGGACTGGTAGTAGACCAGGATGGCGCTGTCCTGATGTTCCGCCGGCAGCTCGCGTAAGATGGTGCCTCGCGCCTCGATACTGACCAGCTCCCGAACCACTTCGGGACCGGGGGCGCTCAGCTTGATCATCTGTTGATGCAGGTCACGGGCCAGGGCATCGGCCTCTGCTCGCAGCCAATCGCCATAGACGAAGGCTTCGATGTTGATTTGGCGGTAGATCCTTCCAATGTGCTCGTGAAGCTCCTCCAAAGTGACCGTCTCCAGGCCCGCCGCCAGACGCAGGGGCTCATAGCTGCGGTGCTGGAGGGTGGCTGTCAGGCTGTTGAACAGTTTGGATATGGGGCGGGCATTGCGCACGGCGTGCCAATTGCGCATCAGCCTGGACTTGGTGTCGTTAAAGCGCCTGGGGAGGAAGTTCCGTTTCTTGGCCTGGCTGAGCAACAGGCTGAGCAGCTCCTGCTGTTTGCCGGTGAAACCGGTGAGGTGCAGGGTCAGCCCCCCCTGATGGGGGTAGATGTTGTAGCTGAGGCCGGCAATCTCGGCGGCGTAGGTGCGTTCGCTGAGATCGTCGAGTAGCATGGCAATGTAGAGGCGTGTCAGCGCCGCCGCTCGGGTGGTCCTATGGGCCTCGTCGCTGTCGAGGGCAATAAACAGGTGGCCCTTGGGCACATTGAACTCGCTGTCCTTGAAGTGCCACAGTCTGAAACCGTCGCGTTCGAACACAACCTGGGGGACCTCGGAGTCCTGCTCCTCGTGTCGGGCCTTAATATCCTTGAGGATGTAGGGATTGGGGCCCGGCAGGCTCAGTTCATGGGATTTTGGCACGGCAGCCCAACGACAGCGGCGCTGTTCGGTAATGGGCTCTATGCTGTAGGGTGTGTTGTACCACCTGGCGTGCCGGTCTGTTTCCAGCTCCGGCAGCACCAACTGCAGTCTCAGCCGTTTGGGGTGCATGCTCCCCAGCAGATCCCGGGTTAACTGGGTGTCCAGCTTGTCCATGCGGTAGTCGCCGTAGATGATGTCGTGTTCCGGGTAGTGCTGCATGTTGATCGCCAGATGGCTGGCCAGATCCATCGGCTTGCTAGCCTCCTGGAAGCGGAACGCCAGATCCAGCAGGGTTTTGCGTTCATCGTAGCGCCACTCCTCGAGGCACTGGGCTTTGACCACCTCAATGTACTGAAACATCAACCCCAGTATGGTGTCCTGTTCGGCGATCCCCTTCTCAGTCAGCTGGAAGCTGATGTTGAAATCCTTGAAGTTGTAGCCGTTGATGCCGCCGCCGGCGGAGAGGTTGGTGGCCAGCCCCTGGCGCTTGAGCAGGGAGAGCAGGCTGCCACGACCTTCGTAGCCTAGCATGTGGGCCAGAAAGGTCAGGGGCTTGAGGTGATACCACCGGTCGACGCCGGGCAGGGGGAAGGTCGCGGTCAGGCGTCGCTGAGCTTTCAGCGGGGTGGCCCGCACCTCGATGTTGAGCTCCCGATCGGTATAGAGGTCAATGTCCGGGTAGGCTTTGATCAGGTTACGGTTTTCCACCTGGGCGAAGCGTTGCTGCGCCCACTGCTGCTGTAACTCCAGTGGAGCGTGGCTTACCATCACCAGAGTCATCAGGTTGGCGGAGTAGTGCTGGCGGTAGAACGCCAGCAACTCCTCCCGGACCGGTCTGTCGTCGCGGTCTTCCAGGGTCTGAAGGTTGCCTACGGAAAATTTGGCAAAGGGGTGGGCGGGGTTTACCGTCTGCTTATGCACCTGATAGAGGCGGCGGACATCGTCCCGCAGCTTCATCTTGAATTCGGAGTCCACCGACAGGCGTTCTTTGTCCGCCAGGTGGGCATCGAACAGCGGGGCGGTAAAGAACTGGCTGAACCTGTCCAGGCCCTCTTCGAAGCTGGCGTGATTGATGTCGAAGAAGTAACAGGTAAACTCGGGCCCAGTCCAGGCGTTGTGGTTGCCGCCATGCTGGCTGATGAAGCGCTGGTAGTCTCCGGGGGTTGGGTACTTCTCCGTTCCCAGGAACAGCATGTGTTCCAGAAAATGCGCCATCCCCTCCCGCTCTTCGGGGTCGTCGAAATGTCCCACGTTGACCGCTAGGGCGGCGGCAGACTTGTTGGCCTCCGGATCCTGAATCAGGAGAACTCTTAGGCCATTGTCTAGGGTAATCTGAGCGTATTTCTTGTTATCGTTAGGGCTGACGATCAGTTCTGGCATTGATGTTGAGTCCTATGGGCCTACCGCAGTGCTTTGAGTATTGCGCCGGAGACAACAAGGGCAATGCGCATGCTGGTTCTGATAGTGATAAGCCTAGTTAAAGCTGACTGCGAACGTGGCATTTTTGTTAGCTTATACCCTTTCCCAGGGGAAAACCAAAATGAATCACTTTGTTATTTTGCTGCTTTCTTGGTGAGTGAGCGCTTTTTAGACGGGAACGGTTCGGGTGTTAACAACGGCCCTGGGTTTCTATAGAATGCCCGACTTAATCTGCTCTAAAGATCGGGGTTCAGAGCCCCGGTTCTCGCGGGCAGGAGCCACCATCCGGCCGGGCCGGCGAGCAATCATCGGGGTAACAATGCAGCTATTTTTGATGCGTCATGGCGAGGCCGGGTTCGATGCCTCGGTGGACAGCCAGAGAACCCTGACCGATCTCGGTCAGCGGGAGGTGATGCATATGGGGGCGAAGCTGGCTCCGGAGTTTGCCCGGTGCGAGCTGGCCCTGGTGAGCCCCTATGTGCGGGCCCAGCAGAGCTGGGTGTGTCTGCAGGCCTCGCTGCCCGAGGGGGTGGCGGTGGAAACTCTGGACGAACTGGTGCCCGATGCAGATCCCTCCCTCAGTCACGATGTGATTGCGGCCTATGCCGATACCCATGGCGCCGAGCGGGTGCTGGTGGTGGCCCACATGCCTCTGCTGGCCTATCTGGTCAGGGAGTTTGTCCCTGGTATAGAGCCTCCCCTGTTTGCCACCGCGGCGGTTGCTGCAATAAGGACGCTTCCCTGCGCGGAGTTTCAGTGGCTCAAGTCACCGACGGTGCCAGCCCTCCTCTGATTGACCGATATCCACCAACACCAGCAGTGAGCCATCGCCGCCCCACTCGAGGGGCGCCTGATGGTAGGCGATCACATCCGGATGCTGGGCCAGCCAGGCGGGTACCTGTTGCTTGAGCACCCCGCCACCGATGCCGTGCATGATGCAGGCACAGTCGATGTGCTGCTTCCTGCACGCCTCAATGAGGGCGATGATCTCGAACCGTGCTTCCTGGGCCCGGTAGCCGTGAAGATCCAGCATCAGCTCCGGAGGGTAGTCGCCGCGGCGCAGCTTCTTCAACTCGAAGGGATCTGCCCCCTCCCGCAGGTAGCGGGTGGGGCCGCTGTCGGGCATGGCCGGCTGGTACTCGTCCGAGAAGTAGGTGTCCGCCATCTGACGCTGCTGTTTCTCCTCCATCACCACCTTGGATTTGGGGCTTTTCCTGTGGTGATGCTTGTCCTGACTCATGGGTTTGATCCCCTTCATCATCTCGGAAAACAGCTTGTCGTGATTCTGCTGGCTCATAGACTTCCCGCTCGGGCGGCACATGGTTAAAGGAATGCAATCGTAATCCGACAAGGGGCGGGTTACAATGTGCCGGTTTCATCTAGTTTAGGGTTTTCCAGGTGGATAAAATTTTTATCGACGAAGCAGTGACCGAACTGCAGACCATTGAAGATATGCTGCGGTGGTCCGTCAGCCGTTTTAATGACGCTGGCATCTATTATGGCCATGGTACCGACAACCCCTGGGACGAGGCGGTGGCTTTGGTGCTGCACTGTTTGCACCTGCCCCTCGAGTTGGGGAACGAAGTGCGCCGGGCGCGCCTGACCAGCAGCGAAAAACAGAAGATCGCCGAGCTGGTGATCCGCCGGGTTCGGGATCGCACCCCGGTACCCTACCTGACCAACAGTGCCTGGTTCGCCGGCCTGGAGTTCTACTGTGATGAGCGGGTGCTGGTGCCCCGTTCGCCCATTGCCGAACTGATCGACAAGGGGTTCACTCCCTGGATGTACAACAAGCCGGTACAGCGTATCCTCGATATGTGTACTGGTTCCGGCTGTATCGCCATCGCCTGTGCCTACGCCTTCCCGGATGCCGAGGTGGACGCGGTGGACATCAGCAGCGACGCCCTGGATGTTGCTCAGATCAATATTGAGCGCCACGGCATGCTGCACAGCGTCTTCCCCATCCAGTCCGATGGGTTCAATGCCTTGCCAGGGCAGAAGTATGATCTTATTGTGTCCAATCCTCCCTACGTCGACGCCGAGGATATGGCTGACCTGCCTGAGGAGTTTCACCATGAGCCAGAGCTGGGTCTGGCTTCTGGCAACGATGGCCTGGACCTGACTCGCCGCATCCTGCGTGAGGCGGCCGATCACCTCAATGACAACGGGGTGCTGATCGTAGAGGTGGGTAACTCCTGGGTGGCCCTGGCCGAGCAACTGCCTGAGGTGCCCTTCACCTGGCTGGAGTTCGAAAACGGCGGCGACGGGGTGTTTGTCCTCACCAGGGAGCAGTTGGTGGAGCATCAAGACCGCTTCAAGTAGTCATCAATCATATGGGAGTGCCGCTGGGGAATGGCAGGTAATACTATAGGTAAGCTTTTCACCGTGACCACCTGGGGTGAAAGTCACGGTCTCTCACTGGGCGCCATTGTCGATGGTTGTCCCCCCGGCATCGAACTGAGCGAGGCGGATCTGCAGGGTGACCTGGACCGCCGTCGCCCAGGCAGTTCCCGCTATACCACCGCCCGGCGGGAGCCGGACCAGGTGAGCATCCAGTCCGGCGTGTTCGAGGGGAAAACCACTGGCACGCCCATCGGCCTGCTGATTCAGAACACCGATCAGCGCTCCAAGGATTACTCTGAGATCGCCCGGACCTTTCGTCCCGGCCATGCGGACTATACCTACCATCACAAGTACGGCATCCGCGATTACCGGGGCGGTGGCCGCAGTTCCGCCCGGGAAACCGCCATGCGGGTGGCCGCCGGCGCCATTGCCAAGAAGTACCTGGCCCAGGTTCATGGCATCGAGATTCGCGGTTACCTGTCCCAGCTCGGCCCCATCCGCGCCGAGCAGGTGGACCTGGCCCAGATTGAGCAGAACCCCTTTTTCTTCCCCGACACCACCAAGCTGGAGGCGCTGGACCAGTTCATGCGGGATCTGAAGAAGAGCGGCGACTCCATCGGCGCCAAGGTGACCGTGGTGGCCACCGGGGTGCCGGTGGGGCTGGGTGAGCCAGTGTTCGACCGTCTGGATGCGGATCTGGCCCACAGCCTGATGAGCATCAATGCGGTCAAGGCGGTGGCCTTGGGGGATGGCTTCGACGTGGTGGAGCAGCGGGGCAGCGAGCACCGTGACGAGTTGACCCCGGAGGGCTTTACCTCCAATCACGCCGGCGGCGTGCTCGGGGGGATCAGCAGCGGCCAGCCTCTGGTGGCTCATCTGGCGCTCAAGCCCACCTCCTCCATCATGGTGCCGGGCAACAGCATCGACCTTGAGGGGAACCCCACCGAACTGGTGACCCGGGGGCGTCATGACCCCTGTGTCGGCATACGAGCGGTACCGATCGCCGAAGCGATGATGGCGATTACCCTGATGGACCACCTGTTGCGTCATCGGGCTCAAAATGCCGACGTTGCCGTGACGACCCCTGCCTTGAATATGAAAGCGTGATGACCAACCGATTCTGGCAGCCACAGCGACAGCTGTTGGCTGCCAACTACCTGTTCTATTTTGCCGTACAGGGGTTGACCGTCCCCTTTATGGGAATCTACCTGGACCTGCGTGGTTTCGACGCCCCCCAGATCGGCACCCTGATGGCGGCGCAGATGGCCACCGCCATGGTGTCTCCCTACCTGTGGGCCTCCCTGGCCGATGCCAGCGGCCGTCGGGCTGGGATCGCCAAGCTGGGTCTGGCACTGGCGCTGACCGGGTTCGCCGGGCTGCTGTTCGCCCAGGGAATGTTGGCCACGGGGGCGGCGCTGATGGCGTTCAGTTTCAGCTGGAGCGGCATCCTCGCCCAGTTGGAGGTGCTGACTCTCTCCTCCCTGAAGCCGAGAACCGAGCTCTACAGCAAGGTGCGAAGCTGGGGAAGCGTCGGCTACCTGGCGATGGTGATCGCTGCCGGCTGGGCCTTCGACCAGTGGGATGCCGGCCTGTTGCCCTGGATCGGCGTCGGACTGCTGGCCACCATGCTCTGGTTTACCCTGGCGCTCGACAATGGGGATGAGTCGCACGGGACCCGCTCCACGGGGTCCTGGCTGGGGATCCGCTGGAGCAGGGTGGCTCTCTATCTGCTGTTTGCCTTCAGCCTTAACGCCAGTCACGGTGCCTACTACGGCTTTTACGTACTCTACCTGCAGACCCTGGGGATCAGTGAATCCGTGGCCGGGCTGCTGGTGGCCTCCGGGGTGCTGGCGGAGGTGGGCCTGTTTGCCCTGATGCCCAGGCTGCTCAGGAGGGTCGCGCTGGATCGGCTGATGATCGTCTGTGCCCTGCTGGCGCTGCTGCGCTGGTTGGTCACCGCCCAGGTGAGCTCGCCCCTGGGGCAGTTGCCGGCGCAGATGCTGCATGCGGCCAGCTTTGCCCTGGCTCATGCCTGTGCCATGCAGTTCATCCATCATGAGTTTGCGCCCGGGATCCAGGGGCGGATGCAGGCCCTCTACGGCAGCCTGGCGTTCAGTGGCGGCGGTGCCCTGGGGATCTACTTCAGTGGCCAACTTTGGGCGGATCAGCCAGGGCGAATCTGGCAGCTGGCCATGGCCCTGGCGGCGGTTTCGCTGGTGGCGGCGCTGCTCTCCCGGGGGCTGGGATACAACCGGCGGGTGGCGCAGCAGGCCGGTGAACCGCCGGGGCGTTGCGCGGATGCGGCCTAGCCCATTCCAGAGAGGGTGACACTCGAGATGACAAACGGTCGATTCTGGCAGCCACAGAGGCGGTTAATGGCGGCCAACTACCTGTGCTATTTCGCTATACAAGCGCTGACCGTGCCTTTCATGGGGGTCTATCTGAAGCTGCGTGGTTTCGATGCTCCCCAGATCGGCGCCCTGGTTGCCATCCAGATGGTGATCGCCATGGTGGCCCCCTATCTCTGGGCCAGCCTGGCGGATCGGGGCGGTCGCCGGGCCCTGCTGACCAAGGCGGGAGTGGCCCTGTCGCTGCTGAGCTTTGGCGGCCTGTTCCTGGTTGGCGGCTTCTGGCCGACGGCGGCGATCCTGGCCCTGTTCAGCTTCAGCTGGAGCAGCATCCTGTCCCAGCTTGAGGTGCTGACCCTGGCGCTGCTCCGACCTCAGGTGGAGCTCTACAGCCGGATTCGCAGCTGGGGCAGCATCGGTTTCCTGGTGATGGTGGCGCTGGCGGGCTGGATGTTCGAGCGCTGGAGTGTGGCGCTGCTTCCCTGGGTGGGGAGCGGTTTGCTGCTGGCGATGCTGCTGTTTTCCCTGCCGCTGAACGAGGGCGATGAGCCCGACCCTGAAGCTCGCCTCAGCGGATGGGATGGCGTCCACTGGCCCAAAGCCACCCTGTTTCTGCTGTTTGCCTTCTGTCTTAATGCCAGCCACGGCGCCTTCTACGGTTTCTACGTGCTCTACCTGCAGTCCCTGGGGATCAGTGAATCGGTGGCAGGGATGCTGGTGGCGGCCGGTGTGGTGGCCGAGTTGGGGCTGTTTGTCCTGATGCCGCGCCTGCTGAGGCGTTGGCCCCTGGATCGGCTGATGATCGCCTGTGGTATGCTGGCGTTGCTGCGATGGTACCTGACGGCACAGACGCACACCCCCTGGGGGCAGGTGCCCGCCAACCTGTTGCATGCGGCCAGCTTCTCCCTGGCGCACGTGTGTGCCATGCAGTTTATCCACCACGAGTTTGCTCCTGGCATCCAGGGGCGAGTGCAGGCACTGTACCGAAGTCTGGCCTTCAGCGGCGGCGGTGCGCTGGGGGTGTTTTTCAGTGGATTGTTGTGGCAGCGTCACCCCGGGCAGATCTGGTGGCTGGCCATGGGACTGGCCGCGACTGCGCTGTTGGTGGCATTGATCTCCAAGGGATTGAATTACAACAATGGGATGGTCCACCGAAGTGACAGAGACGCCGAACCTTGCCCTGATCCGGCTGTTTAACCTGGGGCTGGGCAGACAGTTCAATACCAGGTTGATTGATCTGGGGAGCGACCCCCTCTACCTGCCGGCGGATGAGCACTGCCCCTGGCACCGCATCTATTTTGCCCACGGTTTCTTCGCCAGTGCCCTCCATGAGTTGGCTCATTGGACCCTGGCCGGGGCGGCCAGGCGTCAACGGGTGGATTACGGTTACTGGTACCATCCCGACGGGCGCAGCGAGGCGCAGCAGGCCGCGTTTGAGCGGGTGGAGGTGAAGCCCCAGGCCATCGAGTGGGCCTTCCACCTGGCCGCCGGTCGCCGTTTCAATGTCAGTGTGGACAACCTGGGGGGGGCGCAGGTGGATCGGGCCACCTTTCAGAGACAGGTGCAGGCGCAGACCCGCCGCTATCTGAAGCAGGGATTTCCTCCCAGGGCACAGGCCCTGATCGAGGATCTTCACCGCTACTATGCAACTCCGGCCCTGTCGCCGGAACAGTTTGAATGTTGAGGCAAGGATGAACAGAGCATTTCGACTCGGGGTGATCATCAACCCCCTGGCTGGACTGGGGGGGAGCGTCGCTCTCAAGGGCAGCGACGGCATGGCGGAGCAGGCGCTGGCCCTGGGGGCCGAGCCTAGGGCTCACCTGAGAATGGCCACCGCCCTGGAGCAGCTGGAGGGGGAGCGGGATCAGTTTGAGCTGCTGACCGCCTCCGGTCCCATGGGGCAGGCGCTCCTGGAGACCCTGGGGTATCAGCCGACGGTGGTGCATCACTGCGCGGCGCCCACTGGCGCCGAGGATACCCGGTTGGCGGCTCGTGCCCTGATGGAGGCCAGGGTGGACCTTATCCTGTTTGCCGGTGGTGATGGCACCGCCCGGGATATCTGCGCCGAGGTCCATGACCGCCAAGCGGTGCTCGGGGTACCGGCCGGGGTGAAGATCCACTCCGGCGTCTACGGCATCACCCCAAAGGCCAGCGGCGAGGTGGTGGCCAAGATGGTGCGCGGCGAGTTGCTCTCCACCCAGCTGGCCGAGGTGCGCGACATCGACGAGACCGCCTTCCGCCAGGGGCGGGTCCAGGCCCGCCACTTCGGTGAGATGCGCATCCCCGAGGCGCTGCAGTATGTGCAGGCGGTGAAGATGGGGGGCGTGGAGGTGGAAGCCCTGGTGCTGGATGACATCAGTGCGGAATTTCGGGAACGGATGGATGACCATTGGCAGTACATCATGGGGTCCGGATCCACGGTGGCGGCGGTGATGGAGCACCTGGGGCTGGAGAACACCCTGCTGGGGGTGGACCTGATTGCCGGGGAGCGACTGATCGGGCAGGATATGACTGCGGTTCAATTGGTTGACGCCGTTAACGGCCGCCCCACCAAGCTGGTGGTGACCCTGATTGGCGGTCAGGGCCACCTGTTCGGTCGGGGCAACCAGCAGCTGAGCCCGGCGGTGATCCGCGCCGTTGGCAAGGACAATATCCTGGTGCTGGCCACCAAGGCCAAGCTAGAGGCCCTTGAGGGAAGGCCGATGATCGCCGATACTGGCGACCCTGAGCTGGATGCCCAGCTGGCCGGTTGGTATCCCATCATCACCGGCTATCACGATGAAGTGTTGTACCCATTAGCGTAGGAAGGGTGGATGTTAGAGCAAATTGAACAGCAGGCGAACCAGTGGATGACCGAGATGGTGGAGCAGGGCAGTGACGACCAGGTGTTCGCCAGCGGCTACCTGCAGGGGCATCTGGCCCTGAGCCTGAGTACCCTGGAGGAGAGCGGGGGCGAGCTGTTGTCGTGCCTGGCCCAGGATATGCTCGTCCGCCTGGATGAGGCCAGCAGCGAGCTGGCACCGGAGGATCTGGCCCTGGTGCACAATGCCTGGCAGCAGCTGCTCAGCCGGCTGCAGCAACACTGAGGCGGAAGATGGACAAGAGAGGCTCCCTGGGGAGCCTCTCTTGCGTTGAGGGAGGTGCGCCGTTAATCGGCCTGACCCTGGTCAACCGGGGGGTGGCCCTTGTTGATGCGCCGTTGCCAGAAACGCCCCGGCAGCAGCCTCTGCAGCAGCCCCTGGGTGAGGGGCAGGGGCTCGGCGCAGATCAGTGACACCGCCGATTCCGCCATCAGGGCGCCGCTGCACAGTCCCCGGGAGCCCAGCCCGGCCACCAGGTGCAGCCCGGGCTGGTTCGGCAGGGGCGCGTCCCGCCACACCCTGGGGTCGGCGGCAACCCGGGACCAGTCGGTTATCGGTCCCATCAGGGGGAAGTGGTCCCGTACCGAGCCGCGGATGGCGGCCCGGCCGCTGTCATCCAGTGCCAGCTGCGCCAGCCAGTCACTGCCGGCGAAGCTGTTGGCCATGCGACCGCCGATCTCCTCGACATCCTCGGAGCGCCACTGCGAGTCGCGGCTGTTCTTGACGAAACTGGCGCCACAGGTAAGCCTGCCCGCCAGAGCCGGCACCAGATAGCCGTCGGCGCACAGTACCGTCTTGAGCCGGGATAGATCGCCCGACGACTCGGGGGCGCTGATCTGGCCTCTGACCGGCTGCAGCGGCAACGGCGCACTCTGGGCGAGATCGGCGCTGGCGTGGCCCATGCAGATCACCAGCTGCTGATGGCGGGCGGTGGATTGGTCAAACTCCAGTTGCCAGTGAGCCTGAGCTCGCTGCAACCCTTGCAACCGGTGGTGCCAGTGACAGGTAAGCAACCCGGTGGCCTGGGCCTGAGCCAGCAGGGCCAGGACCAACTGCTCCGGAGCCAGCCAGCCGCCATAGGGGAAGAACAGGCCCCCCCGGTCCAGGGGCAGGTCGGCGATGTGGCTGGCGGCATCCCGATCCACCCGGTGCACCAGCTCACAGGGGAACCCGGCGGCGCCGATGCGCTCGAGCTTCTCGGCGTCCTTGGGGCTTTGGCTCAGCTGCAGCACCCCGCACCAGTCGTGATCCACCGAATGACCGTTCTCCACCAGTCGACTCAGGCGTTGGCGGGCCAGCAGGAACCCCTGTTGGTAGAGGGCGCTGAGGCCATCCTCCGCCAGGTTCATCAAGGGGTAGAGGGCGCCCTGGCGATTGCCGGAGGCGCCGTCTGCGGGGCCGGCGTCTTGACCGTAGAGGGTGACGGCGATGCCGCGCTGCACCAGGCTCAGGGCGGTGTGAGCGGCGGCAATCCCGGCCCCTACCACTGCCACCTCGTCCGGGCGGGAGGCCTGGGGTCGGTCTGGTGTGAAGTGGCCGGAGATCATCTCCCGCTTGACGCCATAGCCCTGGTCCTTGGTGACGGTGAAACCGTGCTTCTCCAGTCCCCGGCGCACATGGCCGGCGGCGGTAAAGGTGGCATAGCTGGCGTTCCGGTGGCTGAGACGGGCCATCTGCTCATAGAGCTGCTCCTGCCACATCTTGGGGTTGCGGCTGGGAGTGAAGCCATCGAGGAACCACACGTCCACCAGTCCCTCCTCCGGGGCGTACATCTGCTCCAGGCACTGGTTGACGTCTCCCAGCCACAGGTCCACCACCACCTGTCCCTGGTCAAACTCCATGCGGTGGCAGCCGGGAATGGGCATGGGATAGGCCGACTTGAGCTGGCGGCACTGTTCGGCGAATTCGGGCCAGTGGCGGTGGGCCTTGGCCAGA
Organism: Ferrimonas sediminicola; assembly: GCF_005116715.1. Lineage (GTDB taxonomy): Bacteria > Pseudomonadota > Gammaproteobacteria > Enterobacterales > Shewanellaceae > Ferrimonas > Ferrimonas sediminicola. The sequence goes on from NZ_SWCI01000003.1 coordinate 189,313, forward strand.
TCCGCCTCGGTCACCGGGTACTTCTCCATGGTGACGAAGTGGAGCCGCTTGCACGGCGCATCGGGATGGCGTCGCCGGAACTCGCGGAAGGCGTGCCAGAGCACCATCAGATTGAGACCGGTGCCGAATCCGGTCTCGGCCACCACCAGGGTGTTTCGGGGATGCTCTGTAAATCGTTCGGGAAACCCGTTATGTTGCAGGAAGACGTAGCGGGTCTCATCGATGCCGTCTACGGTGGAGAAGTAGACATCGTCAAATTCGATGGAAACCGGGGTGTCGGAGTCGCGCCAATCCAGTTTGGCGTGGCTGATGGATCTCACTGGGGTACTCGCTGTGGCAATTTGAGACGCTATTCTAACCCCGAGGGGGGAAAGCCGACCAGTTTCGCCTGTAAAACAGGCTAAGATGGCGGCGGTTTAAAGATCTTCATACACAGGATACAACGATGAAGCGAGTTGTAATTACCGGACTGGGCATCGTTTCCAGTATTGGCAACAACGCCGAGGAAGTGAAAGCTTCCCTGAAGGCTGGTAAGAGTGGCTTGAGCTACTCGGAACAATTTGAGGAACTGGGCCTGCGCAGCCGGGTGTGGGGTGATCTGAAGATCGATACTTCCGAGCACATCGACCGCAAGACCCTGCGTTTCATGGGCGATGCCGCGGCCTACGCCTACATCGCCATGAAGGAAGCGATTGAGGATGCCGGTCTGGCCGAAGACCAGGTCAGCAACCTGCGCACCGGCATCATCGCCGGCTGCGGCGGTGCCTCCTCCCTGAACCAGGTGCAGGCTGCCGACACCCTGAGAACCAAGGGTGTGCGTCGGGTGGGTCCTTACCTGGTGCCCCGCATCATGTCCTCCACCGCTTCCGCCTGTCTGGCGACTCCCTTCAAGATCAAGGGGGTGAACTACTCCATCAGCTCAGCCTGCGCCACCAGTGCCCACTGCATCGGCAACGCGGTTGAGCAGATCCAACTGGGCAAGCAGGACATCGTCTTTGCCGGCGGTTCCGAGGAGCTGCACTGGACCCTGGCCATGGGCTTCGACGGCATGGGGGCGCTGTCCACCAAGTACAATGACGATCCCACCAAGGCATCCCGCACCTACGACGTCGATCGTGACGGCTTCGTCATCTCCGGTGGCGGTGGCATGGTGGTGGTCGAGGAGCTGGAGCATGCTCTGGCCCGCGGCGCCAAGATCTACGGTGAGATCATTGGCTACGGTGCCAACTCCGATGGTTACGACATGGTGGCGCCCAGTGGCGAAGGCGCGGTGCGCTGCATGAAGATGGCCCTGGAACAGGCTGGGGACGACGTGTCCATCGATTACATCAACACCCACGGCACCTCCACTCCTGTGGGCGACACCAAGGAGTTGGGTGCCATCCAGGAGGTGTTCGGTGCCAACAGCCCCGCCATCAGCGCCACCAAGGCGATGACCGGCCATGCCCTGGGCGCTGCAGGTGTTCATGAGGCGATCTACAGCCTGTTGATGATGGAGAACGACTTCATCGCCCCCAGCATCAACATCGACAACCTGGATCCGGAAGCCGAGGGGCTGGACATCGTCACCCAGACCCGTGAGCAGCCGGTGACCACCTTCATGAGCAACAGCTTCGGGTTCGGCGGCACCAACGCCACCCTGATTGTGCGCAAGTACCAGGGTTAACTCCCGAGCCTGCGAACACTCATGATGAAGCCGGGATACTGTATCCCGGCTTCGCTTTTGGTACACTTCCCCTCCTGTATTCCCCTTTCCCCTCCCTGACCGATGATTATCGTTGCTGATGAGAATATGCCGGCGCTGGACGCCATGTTCGGTGGTCATGCCGAGATCCGTACCTACCCGGGGCGTGAGATTGGCCCAGACCAGGTAGGCGATGCCGAGATCCTGCTGGTGCGCAGCGTGACCCGGGTAGACCCGGCGCTGATTGAGGCGGCTCCCCGGCTTAAGTTCGTGGGCACCGCCACCATAGGTTTTGACCATATCGACACCCGCGCCCTGGAGGCCCGGGGGATCTCTTGGAGCAACGCACCAGGCTGTAATGCCGAGGCGGTGGGTGAGTACGTGCTCACTGCGCTTTTGACCCTAGCCGAACGGCTGGGTGTGCCGCTGAAAGGGCGCACCCTGGGGGTGATCGGTGCCGGCAATACCGGCAGTGCCACCGCTGCCAGGGCGGCGGCTCTGGGGATGAGGGTGCTGTTGAATGACCCGCCGAAGCAGCGCGGCGGGGATCCCCGCGCCTTCGTCGATCTGGGCACCTTGCTGACTCAGTCCGATGTGGTCTGCTGTCATGTGCCGCTGAGTCGCCAGGGCGCGGACGCCACCTTCCACCTCCTGGATGCGGCCCGGCTTGGGCTGATGAAGGCGAATGCCTGGTTGGTGAACGCCTGCCGGGGGGAGGTGGTGGACAATGGTGCGCTGATCGCCCACAAGCGGACTCATCCTGAGTGCCGGTTGATCCTGGATGTCTGGGAGGGAGAGCCCAATCCCATGGCTGAGCTGGTGGCACTGGCGGAGATCGCCACGCCCCACATCGCCGGTTACAGCGTGGAAGCCAAGCTCAGGGGCAACTGGTTGCTGCTGAGTCGGCTGGGGGAGACGCTGGCCCTGGATGAGGTGCCGCCTCTGACCACCTATCTGCCCCAAGCTGCCATCTCCACCCTGGGGTTGTCGGCGCCGGCGGCCCAGAGCGATCTGGCCAGGGTGGCGCGACTGGTGTATGACATCGACGCCCAGGATCGCCGCTTCAGGGAGTGGAGCGGCCAGGTAGGCGGCTTTGATCGTCAACGCAAGGCGCACCTGGAGCGCCGGGAATTTATGTCTTTGACCATAGTTGGCCCTGCAGAGCAGGCGGCCCTCTGGTCCCAACTTGGATTTAACACGAGAGAGAACCTCCATGGCACAGGCCTTTAATATCGCAGTTCTCGGTGCCACCGGCGCCGTTGGTGAAACCCTGGTTCAGATCCTGGAGGAGCGCAAATTCCCCGTGGGGCAGCTTTTTCCGCTGGCCAGCGCCAACAGCGCCGGTACCAGCATCCACTTCAAAGGGGAGGAGCTGACGGTCCTGGATGTGGAGCAGTTTGACTGGAGCCAGGTGGAGCTGGCCTTTTTCTCCGCCGGTGGCGAGGTGTCCGCCCGCTGGGCCCCCGAGGCCGCCGACGCCGGCTGCGTGGTGATCGACAACACCTCCCATTTCCGCAACGACCCGGAAGTGCCGCTGGTGGTGCCGGAGATCAACTCCCATGCCCTGGAGGAGTTTCGCAATCGCAACATCATTGCCAATCCAAACTGCTCCACCATCCAGATGCTGGTGGCGCTCAACCCCATCCACCAGCAATACGGCATCGAGCGCATCAACGTGACCACCTACCAGTCGGTCTCGGGGGCCGGCCGTCGTGCCATCGAGGAGCTGGCCAAGCAGTGTGCCCAGTTGCTGAATGGCCTGCCCGCCAACAACGAGGTGTTCGACAACCAGATCGCCTTCAACTGCCTGCCCAAGATCGACGCCTTCATGGATAATGGCTACACCAAGGAGGAGATGAAGATGCTGTGGGAGACCCAGAAGATCCTCGGCGATGCCTCGGTGATGGTGAACGCCACCGCGGTGCGGGTGCCGGTGTTCCATGGCCATGGTGAGGCGATCCACCTTGAGACCCGTCAGCCCACCTCGGTGGAGGAGGTCAAGGTGCTGCTGAGCCAGGCCCCCGCAGTGACCCTGATGGAGGAGGATGTGGACTACCCCACCCAGGTGGGGAACGCCACCGGCCAGGATCAGGTGTTTGTCGGTCGGGTTCGCCAGGACTTGAGTCACCCCTGTGGCCTCAACCTGTGGGTGGTGGCGGACAACATCCGTAAGGGGGCGGCCTTGAATGCGGTGCAGATTGGTGAGGTGCTGATCCGCGATTACCTCTGAGGGACAAAGTGTGAAGCCGGTGACATACACCGGCTTCACAACCGCTGTCGTCCTTTTACAAGATAAGATATAGTGTTGAAATCGCTGTAATTAGATTCAGATAACGATTCGAGATATGCGGGCCTGCAAAATGACTGGAAAGCAAAGGGTATTGGCTGCTCTTCTGGGGGGCGCTCTGAGCTGCTCCCTTTCACTGGATGCCGTCGCCGAAGGGATATCGCTCGCCGGTCCCGAGGGCGAGGTCAAGCAGGTCACCATCGGCCCCACCAGCCCCAAGGACACCCTCTGGCGTCTCGCCAGTGCCCACCGGCCGGAGGGCGCGACCGTCTACCAGACCATGCTGGCCCTGTACCGGGCCAATCCTCAGGCGTTCAGCGCCGACAATCTCAATGCCCTGGAGAAGGGGATGGTGCTGACCCTGCCGGACAGCCAGACCATCCTGGCCATCGATCCTGCCGAAGCCAAGCGCCGGGCCACGCAGGACGACCGGCAGTGGAGTGGACAGGCGTCCCAACCCAAGGCAAAACCTAAGGGCGCGGCCCCGCAACCGGCGGTCGTGACCCCACAGCCCGAAGCGCAGACCACGGCTGATGCCAGCAGGGGCGTGGTGGACGGCCAGTTGACCGAACTGCGTAGCCAACTGGATGAGCAGCGCGCCCAGTCGGCCCAGCAGGTGGCTGAGCTGCGCGCCGAGCTGGGGCGCTCCATCGATGAAATGGGGGCGATGTTGGAGCAGAATGAACTGCTCAAGGCCCGCCTCGAGGAGCTCAATGACCAGATACAGGTGTTGCAGGATGCCCTGGATGACCAGCAGGCGGTGAACCGGGAGCTGGAGCAGCAACTGACGCCGCCCATGGCCACCGAGCCCACCGGAGAGGTGTTTGAACCTGTCGAGGAGATGGAGGAAAGCGGCATCTGGCAGCAACTGTGGAGCAAGCCCTGGTTGGTGGGGATTGCCGGTGTGGTGCCCACCATCTTCCTGTTGGCCCTGATCTGGCTGTTCCTGCGCCGTCGCTCGCCCGAGCCGGAGGCGGGTCAGAGCACTCCGGCCGAGGATCGCCGGCCCAGCCTGGGTGAGATGGCCGCCAATCCGGCCGCAACGCCGGAGTCCGACAGCGCCGGCGAGCCCGACCTGAAGAGCGCCATCCAGTTGGATCCTCAGGTGGATGATGACGAGGAGCCGGTCCAGTCTCTGGAGGAGTTGCTGCAGGAGCATCAGAGTCTGGAGCAACCCGAGGTGTCTCTGGCCGAGTCCGCGTCCGCACCGGCCGAGCCCCAGCCGGACGACGAGTTGCTGGCCGATATGGCGATGAGTGAGCTCGAACCCGATATCGACACGGTGATGAGTGAGCTGGGCGTGGCCCTGGACGACACCAATGGGATGGTCGAACTCGGTCACGACTCTGAGGATGTGGAGCCGAGCCTGGGTGAGGATGAGATTGACGCGCTGCTCAATGGGGCCGGTGAACCGCCGTCGTCCCCCCAGGAGGAGGTGCCGGAACCCGAGGCGGTGGAGCCGGCACCGGGTCTGAATCTGGCGTTGGGCGATGGCGAACCGGCGTTAACCCCTGCTGAGGCGCAACCCGCCGAGCCGCAGCAGGAAGGGTTTATCGACATCGATAAGCTGCTGGATGAGACCGGCAGCGGCGAGCCCAACTTCGAACCCTACAGTGGGCTGGATCTGGACATCGGCGATGCCGACCTGACGGAGCTGGTCGGGGGCGGCAACGGTGTCGATGTGGATGACGAGGAGGGCGGCTTCAGTGCCAAGCTGGATCTGGCCCGGGCCTACATCGAGATCGACGACAAGGACAGCGCCAAAGCCCTGCTCAAAGAGGTGGTGGAGAAGGGGGCGGATCCCCAGCGCCAGGAGGCCATGAGCCTGCTGGAGAAGATGTAAAATCCGACCGAACCAACAGCGGTGGCCCTGGCCACCGCTTTTTTTGGGCTCCAGGATCTCTGGGCCGCTGGCGAGACCGGAATTCCGGCTCTGCTGCATTTCAGATCCGTGCGCCGGGGTCGCTGTGAATGGCGGAGGATGGCCTGTGGTGGTCCGGCCAAGGGCGGGAGCCAACCGGATTGGAGTCTGGTATAATGCGCCCCTTTTGAGCTTTGCAGGTTGATGTTTCTATGAGAGTGGCACTGGGTATTGAGTATGACGGCAGTCGCTACTACGGCTGGCAACGCCAGCGGGAAGTGGTTGGCGTCCAGCAGCGCCTGGAGGAGGCGATCTCCGTCGTTGCCAATCACCCCGTGGAGGTCAGCTGTGCCGGCCGCACCGATGCCGGAGTTCACGGCACCGGTCAGGTGGTGCACTTCGATACTGATGCCATCCGCCCCGAGCGCGCCTGGACCCTGGGGCTGAATGCCAACCTGCCCGAGGACATCGCGGTACGCTGGGCCCAGCCGGTCAGCGACGAGTTCCACGCCCGTTTTTCCGCCACCGCCCGTCGTTATCGCTACATCATCTATAACCACAGGTATCGGCCGGCGATCCTGGGGCGCGGGGTGAGCCATTACTACCACCATCTGGATGAACGCCTGATGCACCAGGCGGGCCAACAGCTGCTGGGAGAGAACGATTTCAGCGCGTTTCGCGCAGTGCAGTGTCAGTCGAAGTCGCCCTGGCGCAATGTTCACCAGCTGAGTGTCAGCCGAAGGAACCATTTCGTCATTATGGATATCAAAGCCAATGCCTTTGTCCACCATATGGTGCGCAACATCGTCGGATCGCTGATGGAGGTAGGGAAAGGGGAGCAGCCGGTGGAGTGGATCGCCGAGTTGCTGGCCGGCAGGGACCGTAACTTGGCGGCGGCCACCGCCAAGGCGGAGGGCCTCTACCTGGTGGAAGTGGACTATCCTGACCAGTTTGGCCTGCCCAAGAGCCAACCGGGCCCCCTGTTCCTTCCCGACCCGTTGTAGGATTTTAGGCTAAAAAACCCTGAAGATTGCCGCAAATTCCCCGAGAATTATCGGGTTAGACCAGTTTTCGGTATCGTCGTTGTGACCTTTGTGGTTTAATTTAGCCAGTTTGCGCCCAGGGGCCAGAAACAGAATTCGAAAACAGGCTATTATTATCGACTTAATAGCCTGATTGAAGCAGATAACAGCCTAATCAGGGCATTCAAAAACAGGACTAGCGACGATGAGTTGGTTAGAGAAAATCCTGCCTAAAAGTAAAACAGTCGCGGCCCGTCGCCACTCCGTACCCGAAGGGGTCTGGAGCAAATGTGGCCAGTGTGACCAGATCCTCTATCGCGCCGAGTTGGAGCGTAATCTTGAGGTGTGTCCCAAGTGCGATCACCATATGCGTATCGGTGCCAGAGCCCGTCTGGAGAAGTTTTTCGACGAGGGGAGCCTGAGGGAGATCGGTGCTGATCTCGAGCCCCAGGATATCTTGAAGTTCCGTGACTCCAAGAAGTACAAGGACCGCATCGCCCAGGGTGAGCGTGCCAGTGGCGAGAAAGACGCCCTGGTGGCCGCCGAAGGCAAGCTGAAGGGGATGCACGTGGTGGCCTGCTCCTTCGAGTTCTCCTTCATGGGAGGCTCCATGGCGTCGGTGGTGGGCGCCCGTTTCGTCCGCGCCGTCGAGGTTTGTCTGGATAAGAACCTGCCTCTTATCTGTTTCTCCGCCAGCGGCGGGGCTCGTATGCAGGAGGCGTTGTTCTCCCTGATGCAGATGGCCAAGACCTCCGCAGCCCTGGCGAAGATGAGCGAACGCGGCCTGCCCTACATCTCGGTACTGACCGACCCGACCATGGGTGGGGTGTCGGCCTCCCTGGCGATGCTGGGAGACGTCAATGTCGGTGAACCCAAGGCGCTGATCGGCTTTGCCGGCCCCCGGGTGATTGAGCAGACCGTACGGGAGCAACTGCCGGAAGGGTTCCAGCGCAGTGAGTTCCTGCTGGAGAAGGGGGCCATCGACATGATCGTTGACCGCCGGGAGATGCGGGACACCCTGGCCCGGGTGATAGGCAAGTTTACCCACGCGGCGCCCCAAGAGAGCGAGTAATGTCCAGCTCCACCCGATTTGAAAGCCAGTCCCTCGCGGACTGGCTTAATTATATCCTGTCGGTGCACCCAGCCGAGATCGAGATGGGACTGACCCGGTTGATCAAGGTGGCAACCGATATGGGGTTGGCCTCTCTGCCCCATTCCAAGGTGGTCACCGTTGCCGGCACCAATGGCAAAGGATCCACCTGTGCCATGATGGAGTCTGTGCTTCGCCAAGCCGGCATCAGCACCGGAGTCTTCAGTTCGCCCCACCTGCACCGCTATAACGAACGGGTCCGTATCAATGGCCGGGAGCTGGAGGACAGGGCCCATATCGACGCATTCCGAGCCATCGAGCAGGCTCGGGGAGAGACCCAACTGACCTTCTTCGAGTTCTCTGCTCTGGGGGCACTCTATCTGTTTGCCGAGCAGCGGCCCGAAGTGGTGCTGCTGGAGGTGGGGCTGGGGGGCAGGCTGGATGCCACCAACCTGATCGACGCCGATCTGGCGGTGATCACCTCCATCGATTTGGATCACCAGGAGTACCTGGGTAACACCCGCGAGTCCGTTGGGCGAGAGAAAGCGGGGATCTTCCGCCCCCGAGTGCCCGCCGTCATAGGTGAACCGGACCTGCCTGGTTCGGTGGTGGAGGTGGCCGGGGCACTCGGCACGCCGCTGCTGTGCGTGGGGCGGGATTTTCATGGCGAGTTCAGGGAGCTGGGCTGGCACTTCCAGGGAGCCCGGTGGCGCCTCGAGGCATTGCCAACCCCCTCTCTGCCACAGGTCAACGCGGTGACCGCCCTGGCCGCCCTGGAGCAACTGAGGCCGGAACTGCCGGAGGAGGCGGTGAGGGCGGGGTTGGCCGAGGCGTCGTTGCCCGGCCGGATGCAGCTACTCAGTGACGAGCCCAGGGTGTACGCCGACGTGGCACACAACCCCCACGCCGCCCGCTACCTGGCGCAGAGGCTGTCTCTGCTCAGGGGCAAGGGCCGGGTGCTGGCCGTCTGCGCCATGCTCGAGGACAAGGAGATCGAGCTCTCTCTGTCTGCGCTGATGCCCGTGGTGGACCACTGGTTTGCCGCACCGCTGCCGGTGCCCAGGGGCGGGGACGGTCAACGGGTCGCCAGGGCCGCGGGGATCCGCGGGGTGGAGCCGTCGCTGGCGGCGGCCCTGAGCAAAGCCTGTGACCAGGCCGGAGATTTGGATCTGGTCATTGTGTTTGGCTCCTTTTACACTGTTGCTGAGGCCCAGAGTCTGTTTGAGGGAGAGTAACTGTTGTCGGATCAGCTGAAAAATCGCATCGTAGGCATCCTGGTATTAACCGCTTTGGCGGTGATTTTCCTGCCGAACCTGCTCGACGGTGAAAAGCGCAGGATGGAGGAGAATTTTGCCACCATCCCGCTGGGGCCGGTGGCCCTGCCGCAGGAGGTGCCGGAACAGGCGTTTGAACCGGTGGTCCTGGAGAGTGCGTCGGGTCCATCCGAACAGCCGGGGGCCGAACCGGCCGCCGGCGCGTTGGCCTCTGGACAGAGCACAAAGGCTGCCGAAAGCGGCTCCCAACCCCAGGAGAAAGGGGTGAACGGTGGCTGGACCCTGCAGGTGGGCAGCTTCAAGAATGCCAAGAATGTGACCAAGCTGGTCAATGACTTGAGGGAGCAGGGGTTTCGTGCCTACAGCGTCCCCGCACGCCCGATCGAAGGCCGGATAAACCGGGTGTTTGTCGGTCCCGATGTCTCCAAGAATCGGCTGGAGAAGGAACGGGTACGTCTGGTCAAGGCCACGAATCTTAAAGGGGCGCTGGTGCCCTATAAGGCTACAGATATTTAGTCATAAACAAAGCAAAAGCCCGCATCATGCGGGCTTTTTAGTGGGATCTTCAGGGGGCGATTTTTGGTGAGAAAGGCGGCACCCTCTGTTAGAATTGCCGCGCAAGAATCTGTTGGAGGCGATACTCGCTGTGATGGTATGGATAGACTACGCCATATTGGGCGTAGTGGGCCTGTCGGTCCTGATTAGTTTGGTTAGGGGCTTCGCCAGAGAAGCGATGTCCCTGGTGGTGTGGGTCCTCGCCTTCCTTATCTCAAGCCGTTTCTACGAAGATCTGGCGGTCTACCTGACCCAGGTGGACGACCCCATGTTGCGCAACGGTGCCGCTATTGCCGCGTTGTTTGTGGCCACCCTGATTCTCGGCGGATTGCTCAATTACCTAGTGGGGCAGATGGTGGATCGCACCGGCCTGACGGGAACGGACCGTCTTCTCGGGGCGGTGTTCGGCGCCGCTCGTGGTGCGCTGGTGGTGGCCGCCGCCCTGTTTTTCTTCGACAGTTTTACTCCGGCAGCCTCCTCGGACTGGTGGCAGGACTCCCTGCTGATCCCCGAGTTCAAGGTTGTCATCCAGTGGTTCTTCCAATATCTGGAGCAAAGCTCCAGCTTTTTACCAAAAATATAAAAACAGAATGACCCTACAAACAATGAACTTCTTACCAACTAAGGACCAAGCATAATGTGTGGTATCGTCGGAATTGTCGCTCATTCCTCCGTTAACCAAACCATTTATGATGCGTTGACCGTGTTGCAGCACCGTGGCCAGGACGCCGCCGGTATTGTGACCGTGGATGGCGAAGCCTTCCGCCTGCGCAAAGCGAATGGATTGGTGAAGGATGTGTTCCAAAGTAAGCACATGTTGCGGTTGCAGGGGAACATCGGCATAGGCCATGTGCGTTATCCCACCGCCGGCTCCTCCAGTTCCTCGGAAGCCCAACCCTTCTACGTCAACTCCCCCTTCGGCATCACCCTGGCCCACAACGGCAATCTGACCAACGCCCATGAGCTCAGCGAGCAGATGGCGCAGATGCGTCGACACATCAACACCAACTCGGACTCCGAGTTGCTGCTCAATGTGCTGGCCCACGAAATCCAGCAACAGCCGGGCTATGTGCTGACACCGGAGCAGGTGTTCGAGGCGGTGACCAAGCTGCATGCCAGGGTTCGAGGCGCTTACGCCTGCGTAGCCCTGATCGTCGGCCAGGGCCTGGTGGCGTTCCGTGACCGCAACGGCATTCGCCCTCTGGTGCTGGGTAAGCGCAGCACCGACAAGGGCCAGGAGTACATGGTTGCCTCCGAAAGCGTCGCCCTGGACGCGGTGGGCTTCGAGTACATCCGCGATGTGGCCCCGGGGGAAGCGGTGTTTGTTGACCGTGACGGCCAGCTGTTTACCAAGCAGTGTGCCCAGGCACCGCAGCTGAGCCCCTGCATCTTCGAGTTTGTCTACTTTGCTCGTCCCGACTCCACCATCGACGGTATCTCCGTCTATGCCAGCCGGGTCAACATGGGCCGCAAGCTGGGGGCCAAGATCGCCCGCGAGTGGGAGGACCATGACATCGATGTGGTGATCCCCATTCCGGAGACCTCTTGTGACATTGCGCTGCAGATCGCCAATGAGCTGGATTTGCCTTACCGTCAGGGGTTCGTCAAGAATCGCTACGTGGGCCGAACCTTCATCATGCCGGGCCAGGAGGAGCGTAAGAAGTCGGTTCGCCGCAAGCTCAACGCCATCGGCCAGGAGTTCAAGGGCAAGAATGTTCTGCTGGTGGATGACTCCGTGGTTCGAGGCACCACCTCCGAGCAGATCATCGAGATGGCCAGGGAGTCCGGGGCCCGCAAGGTGTACTTCGCCTCGGCGGCGCCGGAGATCCGTTTCCCCAATGTCTACGGCATCGACATGCCCAGCTCCCAGGAGCTGATTGCCCATGGCCGTGACGTGGAGGAGGTGTGCAAGCTCATCGGCGCCGACGGCCTGATCTACCAGGATCTGCCTGACCTGGTGGCGGCGGTTAGTGAGGAGAATCCCACGGTCAGCCGGTTCGATACCTCGGTATTTAACGGCCAGTATGTGACCCAGGATGTGGACCAGGCTTACCTGGACCGGCTCAATGAGGATCGCAGTGACGATGCCAAGTCCAAGCGGGACTCAGAGCAGAGCAGCAACCTGGAGATCCACAACGTCTGCCATCCCTAAGGGGATTGGCCAGATGTGAAAAAACGCGCCGAGGGCGCGTTTTTTTTTGCTTGACGGCAGTCAGCCTACATAGGAAGGGCCGAAGCCAAGGTTCCACAGGATCACCGAGGACGCCAGGATCGCCACCAGCAATACCAGGCCGCAGGTGACCAGGGAACTGGCGTAGATGAAGCCGCGCTCCTCGGGAATGTTCATGATGATGGGGACGCCGGAATAGAGCAGGTACACCGAGTAGGCGATGCCCGCCAGGCCCACCAGCATCACAAACCACAGTTCGGGATAGAGGGTGGCGAACCCGACCATGAACAGCGGGGTGGCGGTGTAGGCGGATAGCTCGATGGCCTGGGTAAAGCTGGGTTTGGCCCCGAATGTCTTGGCCATCCAGTGGGCCAGGTAGGCCAGCAGGAATACGCCGGCAATCAGGGCGGCATACATGGCGACTGCCATCTTGGCGGCGCTGCCCTGAGTCAGCTTAATGGGATCCCCGGCGCCAATGCTCCAGCCGATGTAACTGCTGGCAAAGAAACCGCAGATGGTGGGGATCAGTGCGATGATCAGGATATGGGCCAGGCTGGCGCCCACCCCCTCGTGGGTTTGTTCGATGCTTTGCCATTCCTGGCGTGGATGGGTATAAAGTCCCCATAAGTGATTGAGTATCATAGTTATTATCCCCTGCTTAACATCAGACAATGATGGTCGTCGAAACCTCAGACGATACAACTACTTCCTGACTAGTTATTAGGGATTGGCGAGCCTGAGTCAAGAATAAGTTTGAATTCGATCACGCTTTTGCCCGACTCCTGAGGGAGCCGGACGGGGAGAATAAACAGTATTTTCTTATATTACAGACATTTATATTTTAGGCAGGGCCTGACTGGACAGTTTGCATTCGTCCGGGGTGACCAGTAGCACGCTTTCCTGCAGATACCAGTCTCCCACCACAACCCTCTGACGCTCGTCGGGTAATCGGTGGATTGCCGGCCTATGGGTATGACCGTGGATCATCCGCAGCGCATGGGTGGCGTTGAGCAGGTGGTCTACAGCGGTGGGGGTGACATCCATGATGGCCATCTCCTTGCTGGCATTGGCCGCCTTACTGCGGGCGCGGGCCCGACGCGCTAGGGCTCGCCGCAGGCGCAGGGGCAGGGACAGCATCAGCAACCGAAACCAGGGCCGGTTGCGTATCCTCCGGAACTTCTGATACTCCAGGTCGGCGGTACACAGGCTGTCTCCGTGGAGAATCACCGTGGGGATGCCGTACAGCTCCAGGATCTCCACCTCGGGCAGCAGGGTGATGCCGGCACGTTTGGCGAAATCGGGCCCGATCAGAAAGTCCCGGTTGCCATGGAGATAGAAGATGGGGGCCTGGGCACTGGCCTGGTGAAGCAGGGCGGCCACCTCGAGGTTGAAGGGGGAGAGGTCATCGTCGCCAATCCAGGCTTCGAACAGATCGCCCAGGATGTAGAGGGCATCGGCACCCGGCACCTCGTCGGCCAGGAAGCGGGCGAAGGCCCGGGTGATGTCCGGGCGGTCGGCACTCAGGTGCAGATCGCCGATAAACAGGGTGCGAGGATCGCCGACGGCGACCCTCTGAAGGTTATCACTCTTCAATCTTGGCGCTCTCGATAACCACGGATTCCAGGGGAACGTCCTGATGCATGCCGTGGTTGCCGGTTTTCACCGCCTTGATCTTCTCGACCACATCCATGCCTTCGACCACCTGGCCAAAGACACAGTAGCCCCAACCCTGCATGGATTCGTTCTTGAAATCCAGGAAGGTGTTGTCGTTGACGTTGATGAAGAACTGGGCGGTGGCGGAGTGCGGATCCGGGGTGCGGGCCATGGCAATGGTGCCCACCTTGTTGGAGATGCCGTTGTTGGCTTCGTTCTCCACCCCCTCGCCAGTGGACTTCTGCTGCATGTCCGGGGTAAATCCCCCTCCCTGGACCATGAAGCCGTCGATGACGCGGTGGAAGATGGTGTTGTCGTAGAAACCCTGCTTCACGTAGTTCAGGAAGTTCTCAACAGTCTTGGGTGCCTTGTCGGCAAAGAGTTCCAGCTTGATATCGCCGAAATTGGTGGTCAGTGTCACCATGGTAGGGACCTCATTATGAATGGTTTACAAATTTTACCTCAAGCAAAAGGCGCGAGAAAAGGGGCAGGGCCCTTCAGGGGAAAAAGCCCGTTTTCAGGTGGTGAAGTCGTGATAAACTAGCGCCTTTGATTTTCGCTTAACGTCAAACAGTATAACGAGCGGTGCAATGCTAAAGATTTTTAATACGCTGACCAGACAGAAAGAGACCTTTACTCCCATCGTCCCAAACAAGGTGGGTATCTACGTGTGTGGGGTCACCATCTACGACTACTGTCACATCGGTCACGGTCGCACCTATGTCGCTTTCGACATCGCCGTTCGTTACCTGCGCTCCCTGGGCATGGAGGTCAACTACGTTCGCAACATCACCGATGTAGACGACAAGATCATCCGCCGGGCGGCGGAAAATGGCGAGAGCTGTGAGGCGCTGGTGGAGCGGTTTACCCAGGCGATGTACGAGGACTTCGACGCGCTGGGGCTGCTGCGTCCAGATGTGACCCCCACAGTCACCGGCCATATGGCGGAGATCATCGACATCATCGCCCGCCTGGTGGAAAAGGGGCACGCCTACGTCTCTGACAATGGCGACGTCTGGTTCGAGGTGAACACCTTCTCGGCCTACGGCAAGCTGTCCAAGCAGGATCTGGAGCAGCTGCAGGCGGGGGCCCGGGTGGATGTGGAGGAGGCCAAGCGCAACCCCATGGATTTCGCCCTGTGGAAGAGCGCCAAGCCCGGCGAGCCCTCCTGGGATTCCCCATGGGGCATGGGTCGTCCTGGCTGGCACATCGAGTGTTCCGCCATGAACGAGAAGCACCTGGGCAAGGTGTTCGATATCCATGGCGGCGGCTCCGACCTGATGTTCCCCCACCATGAAAACGAGGTGGCCCAAAGCTGCTGCGCCAACGACAACAACTACGTCAACTACTGGATGCACTCCGGCATGGTGCAGGTGAATAAGGAGAAGATGTCCAAGTCACTGGGCAACTTCTTTACTATTCGCGACGTGCTCAAGCAGTACCAGGGGGAGTCGGTGCGCTACTTCCTGCTCTCCAGCCACTATCGCAGCCAGCTGAACTATTCCGAGGAGAACCTGGACCAGGCCCATGCGGCGATGGAGCGGCTCTACACCGCCCTGCGTGGCGCGCCGGAAGGGGGGCGGATGCTGGACGGCTATCTGGCGACTTTCCGTGAGGCGATGGACGATGATCTGAACACCCCGGAAGCGGTCTCCGTGCTGTTTGATCTGGCCCGGGAGCTGAACATCGCCAAGGAGAATAACCCGGAACTGGCGGCGGACCTGGCGGCGACCCTGAAGGGGATCGGCGAGGTGCTGGGCATTCTGCAGCAGCAGCCAGAGCAGTTCCTGCAAGGGGGCGGTGATGAGGACGAAGTGGCCACCATCGAAGCGCTGATTCAGCAGCGCAACGATGCCCGCGCCGCCAAGGACTGGGGCAAGGCCGACGAGGCCCGGGATGCCCTGACCGCCATGGGCATTGTGCTGGAAGACGGTGCCGGCGGTACCACCTGGCGCCGCAAGTAACAGCCCGCTCCCCAAAAAAGCCCGCATCAGCGGGCTTTTTTTGGTCTTGGATCAGCGGCTCAGCTTAGCTGTGGTACTGCTCGCAGGCGAACAGGGTGTTCTGCAGCAGGCTGGCGATGGTCATGGGGCCGACGCCACCGGGGACCGGGGTGATGTGGCCGGCCCGCTCGCTGGCGGCATCGAACTCGACATCCCCCACCAGGCGGCCATCGGCCAGGCGGTTGATGCCCACGTCGATGACGATGGCACCGGGCTTGACCCACTCCCCGGGAATGAAGTTGGGCTTGCCGACGGCAACCACCAGCAGATCGGCCTGCTCCACATGGTGGCGCAGGTCTTTGGTGAATCTGTGGCAGGTGGTGGTGGTGCAGCCACCGAGCAGCAGCTCCAGGGTCATGGGGCGGCCGACGATGTTGGAGGCGCCGACCACCACCGCGTGCAGTCCCTGGGTGCGGATACCGGTGGATTCGATCAGATGGGTGATCCCCAGGGGCGTGCAGGGACGCAGCACCGGAATGCGTTGAGCCAGGCGACCGACGTTGTAGGGGTGGAATCCGTCCACATCCTTGTCCGGGCGGATGCGCTCGATGACGGTGGCGCTGTCGATGTGCTTCGGCAGCGGCAACTGCACCAGGATGCCGTCGATGGTGGGATCCTCGTTGAGTGCATCGATCTGGGCCAGCAGTTCCGGCTGGGAGGTGTCGGAGGGGAGATCGAAACTCTTGGAGACAAAGCCCACCTGCTCACAGGCCTTGCGTTTGTTGCCGACATAGACCTGGGACGCGGGATCGCTGCCTACCAGGATGACGGCCAGGCCGGGGGCGCGAAGCCCCTGTTGGGTTCGGGTTTGTACTTGGGAGGCGATGTTCCGACGAACGGACGCGGCAATGGCTTTGCCGTCTATTAGTGTTGCTGTCATCTCTACAGACTTCCTATGTAGCTGAATAGGTTGACGCCGCTGCGCATTTTGCCAGTTAAAGTGCGCTGTGTCATGAAATTAGTGTGGTTGGAGTACAGGTATTGTCCAACTGGAAATGGTTGCATAAAAAAGTGTTTGACCTGGCTCGCCACCGCCGCTAATATTCGCCCCCGTTGTCGCAGGGACATCCCGAAGGCAACAGCACGAGAGTACACAGTCGGTGATTAGCGCAGCCTGGTAGCGCATCTGGTTTGGGACCAGAGGGTCAGAGGTTCGAATCCTCTATCACCGACCACTATTTCGTGATTGGTGATTAGCTCAGCCTGGTAGCGCATCGCAGCTGTTGGAATGAGTGGACCAGAGGACGGCCGCAGGCCCTAATCCTCTATCACCGACCACTATTTTGAGATGCCGAATCCCTGAATTCGGCGTTTCCAAAAATGCACCGGTCTGGTCATTTTCTTGCGCCCGTAGCTCAGTTGGATAGAGCAGCTGCCTTCTAAGCAGCTGGTCGCAGGTTCGAATCCTGCCGGGTGCGCCATAACAGTGGTGGCTGTAGCTCAGTTGGTAGAGTCCCGGATTGTGATTCCGGTTGTCGTGGGTTCAAGTCCCATCAGCCACCCCATCATTTAGAAAAAAGCCCTGTTTTTACAGGGCTTTTTTCGTTTGGTTGGGCCGCATCCGGCTCTCCGGTTTCTCCGGCTATCCCAGTGAAACGAGGCCATGATACCGGGTCAGTTGGTTTCGCCAGACTTTTTCTTGTCCTGCCAGACCTGAAGACCGGGGTCACTGGAGTAGATCCCCTTATCGGCATAGCGGTTCTCCTCAGCCATCCACCCCGCGCGATAGAGCTTGGGCAGTTCGCCGCCGTGTTGCTCGACGTAGGTGCGGGCGGCTTCCAGTGCTTCCTGATAGGGAATGTCGACGGTGACATCCGACAGGCTGCCGTGCCCCTTGATGGTCATCACTCCGTCGATCAGGGCGACCTCGATCATCTGATTGCCGATATGACAATATTGCGCTCTCACCTTTCACCTCCCTTGTTGCTAATAGGGAATAGTTCAATTGTGGTTGTTCCCTGGGAACAGTGCCAGAGAGTCGTGATCACCTGTTGATCTGTCACAGAAATTGGTGCGAAATCGGTGCCAAAGGGTGAGCTGACAACAATCTTCTCCAGCCATTGACATTGCCGTCTCGACTCCTTCAATACCTATGGCTATAATGGCGCGTCCTACTATTGGCTTAGGCAGGTTGTGACTGGCGCCGAAGGGTAACCTCGGCCGACTTTGAAGCCGTGACACGCATTGGACTTCGGGGTCTAAAGTCTTTTATTCACACCTGAATTGTGCGGTTTGCAAATAGGGCCGCGCCACGATTTTTCGCCGGTCGGGATTGACGACCGGCCACAAAGAACACGAGTACTTGAGGTAACCTAATGCAAGTTTCTTTCGAAACCCTGGAAGGCCTGGAGCGCCGCCTGACCATTACCGTTGAGAGCGCAGAATTCGAGCCTAAAGTAACTGAAAAGATGAAGGCCGAAGCCAAGCGCGTACGTCTGGACGGCTTCCGTCCGGGTAAGGTGCCTGTGTCTGTATTCAAGAAGCGCTACGGTGCTGCCATTCGCCAGGAGACCCTGGGCGAAGTCATGCAGCAGAAGTTCTTCGAAGCCATCGTTGAGCAGAAACTGAACCCTGCCGGCGCCCCCCGCTTCGAAGTGGTTGCTGATAATGAGGGCCAGGACCTGCAGTTCAACGCCCAGTTCGAAGTCTACCCGGAAGTTGAGCTGGCTGGCCTGACCGACATCGAGATCGAGAAGCCCGTCTGTGACGTAACCGACGCTGACGTGGACGCGATGATCGAGACTCTGCGTAAGCAGCACGCCACTTTCGATGCGGTTGAGCGCGAAGCGGCCAACGACGACAAGGTTAAGCTGGACTTTGAAGGTTCCATCGATGGCGAAGCCTTCGACGGCGGCAAGTCTGAAGGTTTCGAGCTGGTTCTGGGCTCCGGTCGCATGATCCCTGGCTTCGAAGACGGTCTGCTGGGCAAGAAGGCCGGTGACGAGTTTACCATCGACGTGACCTTCCCCGAGGAGTATCACGCCGAGAACCTGAAGGGCAAAGCCGCTCAGTTCGCCATCAAACTGCACAGCGTCGAGGCCCAGGTGCTGCCTGAGCTGAACGATGAGTTCGTTTCCAAGTTCGGTATCGCCGAAGGCGGTCTGGATGCCCTCAAGGCCGAGATTCGCAAGAACATGGAGCGTGAGCTGTCCCAGGCCCTGAAAGCCAAGATCAAGGAGCAGGCCCTGGACGGTCTGCTGAAGGCCAACGAGATCGATGTACCCAAGCCGCTGGTCGAGGGCGAGATCAACGTTCTGCGTCAGCAGGCGATGCAGCGCTTTGGTGGTATGCAGGGTAACAACATGCCCGAGCTGCCTGCCGAGCTGTTCACCGAGCAAGCCGAGCGCCGCGTACGCATCGGTCTGCTGCTGGGTGAAGTGATCAAGCAGAAGGAGCTGAAGGTGGAAGAGGAGCGCGTTGCCGCCCTGATCGAGTCCATGGCCTCCGCTTACGAAGATCCTCAGGAAGTTGTTGAATACTACAACAACAACCAGGAGATGATGCAGAACATGCGCAACGTTGCCCTGGAAGAGCAGGCTGTTGAAGCCCTGATGGCCGATGCCAAGGTTTCTGAGAAGGAAGTGAACTTCCAAGAGTTCATGAATCAACAGCAGCCTGCTGCCTAAGTTGATTTGACTTGGCCCCTGGGGCCGATCATATTATGGCTCGTATGGGGTTGTTCTCATGCGAGCCATTTTGTTAGGAAACGGATTGAATATGCAGCATTTGCTCGAATCTCCTCTCAACGCTTTGGTCCCTATGGTGGTGGAGCAGACCGCCAAGGGTGAGCGTTCCTACGACATCTACTCCCGTCTGCTGAAGGAGCGGGTGATCTTCCTGACCGGACCGGTAGAGGATCACATGGCCAACCTGGTGGTGGCACAGCTGTTGTTCCTGGAGTCCGAGAACCCGGACAAGGACATCTATCTGTATATCAACTCTCCCGGTGGGTCGGTGACCGCAGGCATGTCCATCTATGACACCATGCAGTTCATCAAGCCCGATGTCAGTACCGTGTGCATGGGCCAGGCGGCCTCCATGGGCGCCTTCCTGCTGGCCGGTGGTGCCAAGGGCAAGCGCCATGTGCTGCCCAACTCCCGGGTGATGATCCACCAGCCGCTGGGGGGCTTCCAGGGCCAGGCGTCCGATATCGCCATCCATGCGCAGGAGATCATCGGCATCAAACAGAAACTGAACAGCCTGTTGGCTGAGCATACCGGTCAGCCTCTGGAAGTGGTAGAGCGCGATACTGACCGGGATAACTTCATGAGTGCCAACGAAGCCGTCGAGTACGGACTGGTCGATTCCGTACTGACCAAGCGCGGCGCAGAGTAAAGCAAAGCAGCCGGGGGTGGCGTACACTAAGGTGGACGGCCCTGCCGGCAGGCACAGCGATGAGGTAGCTGAATGAGTGATATCTCCAAGGGTGATGGCGAAAACAGCAAACTGCTGTACTGCTCCTTCTGTGGAAAGAGCCAGCACGAAGTGCGGAAGCTGATCGCCGGCCCTTCCGTTTATATCTGTGATGAGTGTGTGGATCTCTGTAACGACATCATTCGTGAAGAGGTCAAGGAGCTGGTGCCCAAGCGCGACAGTGATCGCCTGCCCACGCCCCATGAGATCCGCTCTCACCTGGATGACTATGTGATTGGCCAGAACCAGGCCAAGAAGGTGCTGGCGGTGGCGGTGTACAACCACTACAAACGTCTGCGCCATGGCGGTGACAACGCCGAAGTGGAGCTGGGCAAGAGCAACATCCTGCTGATCGGTCCTACCGGCTCCGGTAAGACCCTGCTGGCGGAGACCCTGGCCCGCTTGCTGGACGTGCCCTTCACCATGGCTGATGCCACCACCCTGACCGAGGCCGGTTACGTGGGTGAAGATGTGGAGAACATCATCCAGAAGTTGCTGCAGAAGTGCGACTACGATGTGGAGAAGGCCCAGCGCGGCATCGTCTACATCGATGAGATCGACAAGATCTCCCGCAAGTCTGACAACCCCTCCATCACGCGGGACGTCTCCGGTGAGGGTGTTCAGCAGGCACTGCTGAAGCTGATTGAGGGCACCGTTGCCGCGGTTCCGCCCCAGGGCGGCCGTAAGCACCCCCAGCAGGAGTTCCTGCAGGTGGACACATCCAAGATCCTGTTTATCTGCGGTGGCGCCTTCGCCGGCTTGGATAAGGTGATCGAGCAGCGTGCCCTGACCGGTACCGGCATCGGTTTCGGTGCCGAAGTGCGCGGCAAAAACGATACCCAGTCTCTGACCGAGACCTTCCAGCAGGTTGAACCGGAGGATCTGGTGAAGTATGGCCTGATTCCCGAGTTTATCGGCCGATTGCCGGTGGTCGCGACCCTGGGTGAGCTGGATGAGGAAGCCCTGATCCAGATCCTGCAGGAGCCGAAGAATTCGCTGACCAAGCAGTACGGTGCCCTGTTTGCCCTGGAGGATGTCGATCTGGAGTTCCGCGATGACGCCCTGCGCGCCATTGCCAAGAAGGCGATGGCCCGCAAGACCGGTGCCCGGGGATTGCGCTCCATCGTCGAAGGGGTTCTGCTGGACACCATGTACGATCTGCCCTCCGCCGACGATGTCAGCAAGGTGGTGATCGACGAGTCGGTGATCAAGGGGGAGTCTGATCCCATCCTCATCTACGATGGCTCAGATGCCCAGGTGGCTTCTTCAGAGTGATCACCTTAGTGTGTTGAAAAAAGGAGCCAAATTGGCTCCTTTTTTTATTGGTTCGAATTCAAATAAATAATTGAAACTGCCAGAAATGCCCCCATATACTGAATTACGGATGGCCTGCGTTTGGAGCAGGCCGGTAGCTGAAACGGAATAGAGCCATGACAATAGAGCGCTCCGACCTTGTCCAGATCCCGGTTTTGCCATTACGGGATGTGGTGGTCTACCCCCATATGGTGATCCCCCTGTTTGTCGGCCGGCAGAAGTCGATCAACTGCCTCGAGGCCGCCATGGAGCAGGACAAACAGGTTCTGCTGGTGGCCCAGAAGGAGGCCGAGCAGGACGACCCCACGGTTGATGACGTCTACCAGCTGGGTACAGTGGCGTCTATCCTGCAGCTGCTGAAACTGCCTGACGGCACCGTCAAGGTGCTGGTGGAGGGCAGTCAGCGCGCTCGCATTGAGCAGTTTACCGATGAGGAGCCCTTCCTGGTGGCCGATGCCCGCTTCGTCGAGACCGAGCGGATGGATGAGCGCGAGGAGGAGGTGCTGGTGCGCACCGCCATCGGTCAGTTCGAAGGGTACATCAAGCTCAACAAGAAGATTCCACCGGAGGTGCTGACTTCGCTCAACGGCATCGACGAGGCGGCTCGCCTGGCGGATACCATGGCGGCGCACATGCCGCTGAAGCTGGAGGAGAAGCAGGCGGTACTGGAGATGGACAATGTCTCCGAGCGTCTGGAGTACCTGATGGCGATGATGGAGTCGGAGATCGATATCCTCCAGGTGGAGAAGAAGATCCGCTCCCGCGTCAAGAAGCAGATGGAGAAGAGCCAGCGCGAGTACTATCTGAATGAACAGATGAAGGCGATTCAGAAGGAGCTTGGTGAACTGGATGACGTACCCGATGAGTTCGAGACGCTCTCCAAGAAGATTGCCGAGGCGGGCATGCCCAAGGAGGCCCAGGAGAAAACCGAGGCCGAGCTGAACAAGCTGAAGATGATGTCCCCCATGTCGGCCGAGGCCACCGTGGTGCGCAGCTACATCGACTGGATGGTGAGCGTGCCCTGGACCAAGCGCAGCAAGGTGAAGAAGGACATTGCCCGTGCCCAGGAGGTGCTGGATGCCGATCACTATGGCCTGGAGAAGGTGAAGGATCGGATCCTGGAGTACCTGGCGGTGCAGTCCAGAGTCAGGCAACTCAAGGGGCCAATTCTGTGCCTGGTGGGACCTCCGGGGGTAGGTAAGACCTCCCTGGGCCAGTCCATCGCCCGGGCGACCGGGCGCAAATACGTGCGCATGGCTCTGGGTGGGGTGCGGGATGAAGCGGAGATCCGCGGGCACCGCCGTACCTACATCGGTTCACTGCCTGGTAAGCTGATTCAAAAGATGGCCAAGGTGGAGGTGCGTAATCCACTGTTCCTGCTGGATGAGATTGACAAGATGAGCTCCGACATGCGCGGCGATCCTGCATCGGCGCTGCTGGAGGTGCTGGACCCCGAGCAGAACAACGCCTTCAACGATCACTATCTGGAGGTGGATTACGATCTGTCCGATGTGATGTTTGTCGCCACCTCCAACTCGATGAACATCCCGGGGCCGCTGCTGGACCGGATGGAGGTGATCCGTCTCTCCGGCTACACCGAAGACGAGAAGCTCAATATTGCCAAACAGCACCTGCTCTCCAAGCAGATCAAGCGCAATGGCCTCAAGGCAAGTGAACTGACCGTGGAGGATGACGCCATCGTCGGCATCATTCGCTACTACACCCGGGAAGCGGGCGTGCGCAGCCTGGAGCGGGAGATCTCCAAGATCTGTCGCAAGGCGGTGAAGCAGCTGCTGCTGGACAAGTCGCAGAAATCGGTGACCGTCAATGGCGACAACCTCAAGGATTTCCTCGGGGTGCAGCGCTTCGACTACGGCAAGGCCGAGGAGAACAACCAGGTGGGCCAGGTGGTGGGCCTGGCCTGGACCGAGGTGGGTGGCGATCTGCTGACCATCGAGGCGACCTCGGTGCCCGGCAAGGGCAAGCTGGCCTACACCGGCTCCCTGGGCGATGTGATGCAGGAGTCCATCCAGGCGGCGATGACCGTGGTCCGCTCCCGTGCGGATAAGTTGCGCATCAACCCGGACTTCTACGAGAAGCGGGACATCCACGTGCACGTTCCCGAGGGGGCCACTCCCAAGGATGGGCCCTCCGCCGGCATCGCCATGTGCACCGCCCTGGTTTCCAGCCTCACCGGTAACCCGGTGCGTGCCGATGTGGCCATGACCGGAGAGATCACCCTGAGGGGCGAAGTACTGCCCATCGGTGGCCTCAAGGAGAAACTGCTGGCTGCCCACCGGGGCGGCATCAAGACGGTGTTGATTCCCAAGGAGAATGCCCGCGATCTCGAGGAGATTCCGGAAAACGTGAAGAAGGATTTGGCCATTCATCCGGTCCAGTGGATCGATGAAGTGCTGAGTCTGGCACTGGAAAATCCACCGGAAGGGTTTGAATCTGTGGCCTAAAAGTGGCTAAACACCCCCCAAAATGCGCCTTTTTTATGGCGCATTTTTGATTTGGAAGCAAAAACCGTAAAAAGGGCTTTGCAATCTGGATTTCACTGTGTAGTGTATGGTTTGAACCAAGGCTCAGTGCGCTATAGGGCGCGTCATGACTGGCTTTGAGCGGTATCCTGGTTTCCATGTCGTGCGGCTCTTTGAACGCTTGAACTTTGAAATTAGGCTTGATATAAAACTCTCCGCAGACCGCGCTAGCGTATGGAATGGCAGCGGCGCAAAATTAGAATTGAAGGGGATGAAATGAACAAATCTCAACTGATCGATCAAATCGCTTCTGGTGCTGATATCTCCAAAGCTGCGGCCAGCCGCGCTCTGGATTCCTTCATTGAAGCAATCACCGACACTCTGAAAGAGGGCGACAAGATCTCCCTGGTTGGTTTCGGTACCTTTGAAGTACGCGAGCGTGCCGAGCGCACCGGTCGCAACCCTCAAACTGGCCAAGAGATCAAGATCGCAGCTGCGAAGATCCCTGCATTCAAGGCCGGTAAAGCGCTGAAAGACGCGGTAAACTAAGTTACCAGAGGACGCTCCCAATGTTGTGAGCGTTTTTTAGTTTCGGAGTGGTAGTTCAGTTGGTTAGAATACCGGCCTGTCACGCCGGGGGTCGCGGGTTCGAGTCCCGTCCACTCCGCCAGCTTTTCAAAGGCGCATCCAGGATGCGCTTTTTTTATTTTGTACCCGCCTGGCGCGGTACAACAGGTTCCAGCTCGTTCTAAAAGAGACGTCTGATGTTAGAAAAAATTCGTGAAGGATCGCAGGGAGGCGCCGCCAAGATTATCCTGGGTGCCGTGATTCTTTCATTTGCACTGTCCGGAATCTACAGCTATCTGGGCTCCAACGGCCAGGCCAATGCCGCCGCCGTCAATGGTGAGGATATCACCCGCTACGACCTGAGCGTGGCCCTGCAGAATGAGCAAAGCCGGCTGCGTCAGCAGATGGGCGAGATGTTCGACACCCTGGCTGCCGACCCTGCCTGGATGGCCAATGTGCAGCGCTCTGTGCTGGAGCGTATGGTGTCTGAGCGTCTGGTGGATCAGAAGGCCCGGGAGCTGGGACTGCGTGTCTCCGATGAGCAGATTAAGAAGGCCATTGTCGAGACTCCGGAGTTCCAGGTGGACGGTCGCTTCGACAACGATCGCTACCAGGCGGTTCTGCGCCAGATCAACATGACCCCCGATCGTCTGGCCGCCACCATCGGCCGGGACATGATCCGTCAGCAACTGCTGAGCACCCTGTTCGGCACCGAGATCGTGACCTCCGAGCAGGCTCAGGATCTGCTGGCGCTGCAGCAGCAGTTGCGGGACATCCGTTACCTGACCATCGACAAGTCCGCCTACCTGGATCAGGTGAGTGTGGGCGATGAGCAGGTGCAGAGCTTCTATGACACCAATCTGGACCGTTTCGCCACCCCAGAGCAGGTGAGCCTGGAGTACATCGAACTCAAGGCCGCCGACCTGGCCCAGGATATCGAGGTCAGCGACGACGAGCTGCTGGCCTACTATGAGGGTCACCAGAATCTCTACCAGAAGCCTGAGCGCCGTCTGGCGGCGATGATCCTGATCGAGGGCGATCGTGCCAAGGCCGAGCGGGCTCTGGCCCGCATCAAGGCCGGTGAAGCCTTTGCCGATGTGGCCAGGGAGATGTCCGATGATTTCTCCGCCGAGAATGGTGGCGAGCTGGACTGGTTTGAGCGCGGCATGATGGACAAGGCGTTTGATGACGCCCTGTTTGCCCTGGAGAAGGGCGGGGTATCTGAGATCCTGGAGACCGAGTTCGGCTTCCAGATCGTCCAGGCCAAGGAGATTGCCGAGAGCGTGGCAGCCCCCATCGACGATGTGAAGGCCGAGATCGCCGACACCGTAAAGCTGGAGAAGGCCCAGGAGGCGTTCTATGACATGCAGCAGCGCCTGGTCGATGCCAGCTTCCAGTTCCCCGACAGCCTGGACGATGCCGCTGCCGAGGTGGGCGCCACCATCGAGACCAGCCAGTTGTTCAACCGCTTCAATGCGCCCCAGTCCCTGGCCGATCCCAAGGTGCTGAACGCCGCCTTCTCCGATGCGGTGGTGCTGGATAAGATGAACAGCGACGTCATCGAACTGGGCAGCGGCCACGTGATTGTGGTGCGTGCCAAGGAGTACCAGGCCGCCGGGACCCAGCCCCTGTCCGAGGTTCGTGACCAGATCCTGGCCCAGTTGAAGGCGGAAGAGGCCTCCAAGCTGGCTCAGGCTGCCGCCGAAGCCAAACTGGCAGAACTGGAGGCCGGTGCCGAGCTCGAGGGGATGGTGACTGAGGCCGGCCTGGCTCGTATGGGTAAGCCCGGCGTGGATCCGCAGCTGGTGGCTCAGGTGTTCACCCTGGCTCGTCCTGCCGACCAGCCTACCTTGGGCAGCATCAAGCTGAGCACCGGTGACTACGCCATCGTCGCCCTGGACAAGGTGACCGACGGTGATGCCGAGCGCGCCGCTGCCGATGCGCTGAAACTGCGCCTGGCGGGCGTGATGGGACAGGAGAACTACCAGTCCCTGATCGATGCCCTGCGTGCCAATGCCGAGATCAGCTACTACGCTGCTCAGTAAGGGTCGGCTTCAAGATTCCAAGGCGCGGCTCAGTCCGCGCCTTTTTATTATGCCAATTGCATTAAATATCTGGTCATTTAGCTGAAATTTAATGCAATTGGCATTTTGCACCGATGGTCGGATCTGCGGGTTTTTCCTTTCCGTCCCCGGCGCTTTTGGATAAGCTTTCCGGAAAATTTTGAGAACTGGCCCAAACTTGGGGCCGAACTCCTGCCAAGGTGCAGGTACCAGACAAGGGAAATATTGATGATCATCAAGCCAAAGATTCGCGGTTTCATCTGTACCACCACTCACCCGGTTGGCTGTGAGCAGAATGTACGTGAGCAGATCGCCTACACCCAGGCCAAGGGTGCCATCGAAAAGGGTCCCAAGCGGGTACTGGTGATCGGCTCCTCCAGTGGCTACGGCCTCTCCTCCCGTGTTGCTGCGGCGTTCGGTTGTGGTGCCGCCACCATCGGCGTGTTCTTTGAGAAGCCCGCCACCGAGAAGAAGCCCGGCACCGCCGGCTGGCACAATGCGGCAGCCTTCGACAAGCTGGCCCACGAAGCCGGCCTCTATGCCAAGAGCCTCAATGGTGACGCCTTCAGCCACGAAGCCAAGCAGAAGACCATCGACTTGATTAAGGAAGACCTGGGGCAGGTGGATATGGTGGTCTACTCCCTGGCCTCCCCGGTACGCAAGCTGCCCGACACTGGGGAACTGGTGCGCTCGGTACTTAAGCCCAAGGGTGAAACCTACACCGCAACCGCCGTGGACACCAACAAGGACAGCCTGTTCCAAGCCTCCATCGAGCCCGCCACCGAGGAGGAGATCGCCGCCACCAAGACCGTGATGGGGGGCGAGGACTGGGAGCTGTGGATCAACGCCCTGAACGACGCCGGGGTGCTGGCCGAGGGGTGCAAGACCGTGGCCTACAGCTACATCGGCACCGAGATCACCTGGCCCATCTACTGGCACGGCGCCCTGGGCGATGCCAAGAAGGACCTGGATCGTGCCGCCCACGCCCTGGACGCCAAGCTTCAGGCCAACGGCGGCAGCGCCAACGTGGCGGTGCTGAAGTCGGTAGTGACCCAGGCCTCCTCCGCCATCCCGGTGATGCCCCTGTACATCGCCATGGTGTTCAAGAAGATGCGCGAAGAGGGGGTCCACGAGGGCTGCATGGAACAGATCTACCGCATGTTCAACGAGCGTCTCTACAAGGCCGACGACTCCGCGCCCCAGGTGGACGAAGAGAACCGCCTGCGTCTGGATGACTGGGAGCTGCGCGATGACATCCAGCAGCACTGCCGTGATCTGTGGCCCCAGCTGACCGACGACAACCTCAAGGAACTGACCGACTACGTTCAGTACAAGGAGGAGTTCCTCAAGCTGTTTGGCTTCGGTGTCGACGGTGTGGATTACGATGCCGACGTCAATCCGCTGGTGGAGTTTGACGTTATCGACATCTAAGGCCCTTGGCCAGAAGAGAAAACCGCCCTTGTGGCGGTTTTTTTATGACTCCCGTCTAGCGGCCAGGTGGTCAAAGTGGGCGTGGTCGCCGCCACAGAAGGTGGGCAACAGTACCTTGGGTATCGGGACGACCTCCGACCGCTCTCCCCGGTAGAGTGAGCATTCACCCACAGGGCGAATGCCCGCTTCCGGGGCACCGATGCCGGGGTAGCGGAAATCCACCAGCCACTCCTGCCAGATCACCCAATGATGGGGTCTGTCCGCCAATGTTCCTTTCATCAATTGGGCGGATTCTCCTTCGTGATGCAGCAGGCTGAGCACCACGGTCGACAACGCGAAGGCGTCCAGCTCACGGGTGGGCAGGGCGAAGAGGTGTTCGAGCAGCTGCTGTGGGGTCATGACGAAACTCTGACGGGGAGGCCGGGTCCCCACCATACCCAAGAGGGGGCCCGGATGCCAGTGCCGCTACAGCCGGTAGTAGAGGCTCAGCCAGCCACTCCAGCCGATGGGGGCCTCTATGCCGTTGTCGCCGGCCCAGCCGACGCCCATCCGGACCTGCATGCCGTCGAACTCCGGCAGAGCATCGAAGATATAGGGGGCGATCCCCTCCAGTTCGAGGTTGACGCCGGCCACGGGCAGGCGGTTGCCTCGGTCCATCTGGTAGCTGCGGTAGAACAGCTGCAGCGGCGCTTGGCCCAGGGAGAGCCCCAGGCGATCCAGCCGCTCCCCTACCAGGGCGGAGTGGGGCAGAGCCGCGTCGGTCAACTGACCCCAGGGAAGCCAGTCGGGGGTGAGGCTGCTGGGGGCGCCCCCCAGCCTCAGGAGATCTAACCGGGAGGGGGAGCCCCCCAGCTCCCATAGGGCGGCGTTTCCGACAAGGGTCCAATCCTGCCAGCCCAGGGAGAGGGCCAGCGCTCCTTCACTGCGTTGCCAGCCGTCGAGGCTATCGCCCCAGGTCTGCCGGCCGCCGACGCGGCCGCCCAATGACCAGGGACCCCGGCGCCACGCTCCGGCCAGCCCCATCCCCAGGTAGCTACTGCGCCAGTCACTGTCCCTGCCGCTATGACGTTCCGTCACCTCGCCCAGGGTGGTGCCCGCCTCCAGCCCCAGCTGCAGGGCGTCGGTCAGTCGCCGTTGCCAGTCCAGGCCGAGGTGGGCCGCCAGGCGGCGCTCGCTCAGCCAGGGGGTCTGACTTGCCTTAAGGGCGCTGAACTCCTGCTCCAGGGCAAGCAGGTCGCCATTGACCACCACCGGCCAGCCCTGCCAGCGCAATGAGGCGATGGCGCCCTGTTGAGTGCCGGCTGTATCGCCCTGTCCCAGCAGTTGCCAGCGCAGTCGGTTGACCGGATCGCCCCCCTTGACGCCCAGCTCCAGCGCCTGTTGCCATGGGGTCAGGTTGGCGCCGATGGCCAGGGCGGCGTACTGGGGGCCGACGCCGTACACTGTCGCCGGGCGGGGATCCTGTTCCGGCGTCCCTGCCGGGGACGTGGCCAGTGTCGGTGCCAGGGAGTGGCGGGCCAGGGGGGGATGGGTCAGCGGTTGGCGGTAGAGGCTTTGACCCTGGCTGGTGGTGGCCAGGAAGTAGAGGACGTCGCCGTCGCTTCGCGGGGCGGTGGCCAGTTGCCGGTAGCTGGTCAGTCGGCTCAGTGAGCGGTCACTGAGGCGCAGGCGGTAGTTGGCGACCCCCTGGGGGGTACCCAGGGTGATCAGCAGGGCGTCGGGCGACTGCCAGCTGGGGTAGCTGACAAAGTTGCCGTCGTTGATCCGGGGCAGGCCGAGGGCTATCTCACTCTGGCCATCGGACAGGTAGAGATCCCACTCGCCCCGGCGATGCTTGAGGTAGCTGAGCCGATCCTCTCCGGGACGATAGCCGGGAAAGTCGAGGATCTCATCGGTACCGGCACTGACCCTCTCCGTCAGGGTGCCACTGGTTAGATCCAGCTCCATCAGGGTGCTGTGACCGCCCTTTCTCTGCAGAGCCAGCACCCGCCGCCCATCCGGATGGGGCGCCGGACGCACCAAGTTTTGTTCATGGGTCAGCCGGGTCACCCGGTGGCTGCTTAATTGCCAAAGGTGCAGATCGAAGTGCCACGCCCCCCGTTCATCCCTGAGCAACTGGCTGAACAGGATGCGATCCTCGTCAAGCCAAACCGGGTCCACCATGGGGCCACTGCGTCGGTTCAGGGTGTGCAGCACCTGCGGATTGAACATGGCTGGTTCAATGTCCGGCACATCCAGAGGGTCGGCCTGCTGGCGCGCCTGGCGCTTCTCCAGCCACGCCTGTCGGGCCGGCTCGTTGCCGGCGGTGCTGACCACCACCAGCGACTGGTTGTAGCCCTTCTGGTCCCCCTGGATCACCGCTAACTGCTCCCCGGAGGGGGAGATCGTCGGTGGGGACAGCTGCCAGTGGTGCTCCAGCCACTGCCCGCCGGTCTCCGGCTGTGCCTGTGCCTCTTGGCTCATCGCCTGGTAGGTGGTTTCCGCCACGAAGCGGCGGTAGAGCCGCTCCGGACCCTGGCCGAATACTCCTTCGAACGCCTGTTCGAAGCTGCGGGGTTCCCTGGCCGCCATCCGGGTCCACAGCTGCTTGAGGCTGGGCTCCCCATACTCCTGTTGTAGCCACAGCAGGTAGCTGGCGCCCACCAGGTAGGCCATGCTCATCCCGAGGTAGGCGTCCTCATCGGCGGACAGCTGGGCGTAGTTGGGCAGGTAGCCTTCACGGGCCCACTGCATCAGCACGCCCTGGGCCAGGGCATTGGCCGGCCGCCCCTTACCGTCATGCCGATGCTCGATCACCGTGGCATACCCCTCCGAGACCCAGCGGGGCACCTCCAGCAGGCCCACATAGAGCGATTGCCACAGCTGGGTGAGGGGGGCGCGTGACTCCCGCGCTAGGTGGTTGAGGTGGGCCTGCTCATGGACCAGCAGCAGGGTGGGCCAGTCGGGCATGTGGGACAGGAGGGAGTCGGACAGCGGCGGGGTGGTGTAGAACACGGTGCGGCTGCGGCCGATGAGTGGCAGGGCAAAGCCATTGGCCAGGTTGAGGGGATCACGAACCACCAGGTCCACCTTGGCGGGCAACTGATGCCCCACTGCTTCTCCCACCGCCCGCTGCAGCCGGTCGGCGTCTAGGGCCAGCCGCCTGGCCCAGGTCTCGTGCTCAGGGGTGAAGTGGATGCGGTAGTGCTCCGTTTCCAGGGTCTGCCAGTGCCGGTCGGGGGTGGCCCAGGCCAGCCGGGTCATCAATGCCACCAGCAGGGCGGCAAACAGGGCAGATCTCATGAGTCACATCCTGTGCGGAGAAAGGCCTAATCTATCCTGTTCACTTCACCGGATGCAAAGTCGGCCTACTGCAGCTGCTTCTCCTTCTCCCGGTTTGCCATCTCCAAGGTGACGCTGAGCAGATCCAGCTCCAGGGCGGTCAATGCCCTGTTGATGTAGGGCACCAGTCTGTCCGCGTCCGACAGGGCACCCTGGCAGGCGGTGACACCGATATTGAGCTGATCGTTGTAGCTGAACATGGTGATGTTGAGGCTCTGGCCCGGGAGCAGCAGCGAGAAGGGGGTGATGGAACGGATCGGCGCTCCGTACAGGTAGCGGGGCTCCTTGGGGCCGGGAACATTGGAGATGATCAGGTTGCTGATGGCCGGCAGACGGGTATCCAGCCCCAGGCGGCCGATGAGCAGCATCAGCGCATTGGTGACCACCGACAGGTTCATAAAGGCGGTGGGGGAGAAGCTCTTGGCTTCGTGCTTGATCTGGCGGCTGGAGATCATGATCTCCTTGAGGCGCTCTGTGGGTTGGTTCTGGCGCCGGCCCAGCTCAATCAGTGCCGGCGAGAAGTGGTTGTCTCTGGTGTCCCCGTCCCCCTTCATGTTCACCGGCATGATGGCCACCAGGGGTTTGTCGCTGGGACGCTGGTGCTCAATCAGGTACTGGTGCAGGGCGGCATCACACACCGCCAGGACCACTTCGTTGATGGAGGCGCCGGTAAATTGGCTGATGCGGCGAATGGATCCCAGGGGCAGGTTGCCCCAGGCGATCACTCGTTTATCTTCCGGTCCCTGGTTGAACAGGGTGCGCTCGGCAGTAAAGGGGATGGGCAGGCGGCTGATGCTGGGGTAGAACGCCCGGGAGAGCAGCTTGCCGGTGAGCTTGGCCAGATTGGGCAACTCCTGTATCTGGTGGTAGAGGCTGTGGGCGAAATCGTAGGCCAGCTTCAAAGTGGGGTTGGGGTTGTGGTGCCGGTGCAGCGGAAACTGCCAGAAGGCGGGGCTGACACTGCTGTCCGGGTTGAGGCTGAGCATCTGCTGCATCAGGGCGCTGAGCTTCATGCCATCGGCGCAGGCATGGTGGATCTTCACATAGACCGCCACCTGCCCCTGCTCCAGGCCCTCCACCAGGTGACACTCCCACAGGGGCTTGTGTCTGTCCATCTGCCGACTGTGCAGGGACTCGAGCAGGCGCTGTAACTGAGACTCTCCACCATGATCCTCCAGGTGATGACGGAACAGGTGCCGTCTCAGATCCAGCTGCTGCCGCCGTTTCCAGCTTGGCCACAGGCCCGGTCCGAAATGGAGTACCCGATTGAAGGGAGCATGGACTCGGTTGCTGTCCATCATATGCTGAAACAACCGCTCGGCGTAGTCTGGGGTGTCCGGTGCCACCAGGAACAGGCCGCCCACGTGCATCGGGGTTGAGCGGGTTTCGAACAGGACAAAGGAAGCGTCAATCAGGGACAAGCGGGCCATGTCGGTGTACTCCTTGTAATCTATCGGCAGAGAGACCGGCCAACACCTCTCCTTTGGTGCTGGTCTGTCCTCTTAAGGTATGGAGGGGAGCGGCGCCGGTCAATGCGCTGGATCCAAACAATGGGCAGTTTCTCTGTTAATCAGCACTAATTTGGGATCTTTAGTGGGCTCCGGTTGTTGCGAAGGGTGAGCCGATTCAAATTCAACCAGCCCTTGGGAGTTGAAAAAATTTGGTCAGATAAATCAGTTAAGTACAAGGACGACAAAAATAGGGTATTTACTCCGCTTTTTACATTGGGGTAACCCCGTGCCGGTGATGCCCTCCCGGAGAGCGTGGCTGGTCAAAAAATACCATTACAGCTTGATGACAGCCTGCCGCTAACTCCAGTAAAGCGGGTTTGCCGCCTACGGATTACAAGAGACTCAGCATTACTTGAGGGCCGATATATGAATCTTCTCCGTCATCTCAGCATTAGCAAGAAACTGATGTTCGCCAACCTGGTGGGCATGCTGCTGCTGCTCCTTGGGGCAGGCTATGCCCTCTACAGCCAGGTCACGGTGGTGGGGTATTACCAGCAGGTGCTGCAGAGGGACGCGGTGGCCAGGGAGCAGGTGCTGTCCCTGGAGGTGGCGTTCAAGGGCCAGGTGCAGGAGTGGAAGAACGTGCTGGTGCGGACCTACAAGCAGGATGACAGGGAGAAGTACTGGGGCAAGTACCTCAAGGCCGAAGCCAAGGTAGCGGATCATGCCCGGGTGATCCTGCCTTTGCTTGAGGAGATCGACCCGGTGCTGGCGGGTCAGCTGCAGGAGTTTATCCAGGCCCACGACACCCTCGGGGAGAAGTATCGGGCGGGAAGAGAGTATCAGCTGGCCAATGGCTATGATGCCGCCGGCACAGACACCCTGGTTCGCGGCATCGACCGCGCCCCCTCCAAGAGCCTCGGTGCCCTGGTGGAAGCGATGGCCCAGGCCCAGCAGCGGACAGTTGCCGAACACCAGCGGCACGCGGACCAGCAGCTGACCCTGGCGATGCTGGCGTTGGCACTGGCCTTTGCCCTGGCCCTGGTGACCGGGGTCATGGTGAGCAACGGGTTTATTGTCCGCCCCATGCGCGAGGTGGGCGCCTTCCTCCGGGAGCTGGCTTCCGGCAACTTTGCCGCTAGGCTCAGCCTGGGACAGCGGGATGAGCTGGGTCAGCTGGCCGAGGACGCCCGGGAGCTGCAGAAGCAGCAGGAGGCGATCCTCAACCAGCTGACCGATGTGGCGGCACAGCTCAGCGGCCAGTCAGCCACCCTGCAGCGGGAGATGGGCGAGACCGCCACCGACATCCATGAGCAGAACTCCCAGACCGACCAGATGGCCAGTGCCATGACCGAGATGGTGGCCTCCATCTCCCAGGTCAGCGCCAGTGCCCAGATCGCCGCCAGCAACGTCGCCGAAACCAATGGCCGCCTGGGTGAGAGCAAGGGCAACCTGAATGAGACCAAGCGGAACATCATCGAGCTTCAGGGGGCGGTGAGCCACTCCGGTGAGGTGATGCAGCGCCTGGAGCATGAGAGCCAGGAGATCGGGGCCATCCTGGACGTCATTCGCAACATCGCCGATCAGACCAACCTGCTGGCGCTTAACGCCGCCATCGAGGCCGCCCGGGCGGGAGAGCAGGGGCGTGGCTTTGCGGTGGTGGCGGATGAGGTTCGCTCACTGGCGTCCCGCACCCAGGAGTCCACCCAGCAGATTCAGACGATGATCGAGCGGCTGCAGCGGGAGAGTCAGGAGGCGGTGGCGTCGATTCAACATGGTCAGCAGTTTGCCGACCTGTGCGCCACCCAGGCCACAGGTGTGGACGAAATGCTCAGCCAGGTTACCGATGAGGTGAACCAGATCAGCCAGATGAACATGGAGATTGCCGCCGCCGCCGAAGAGCAGAGCCGGGTCAGCGAGGAGATCAGCCAGAATGTCATGCGGGTCAAGGAGGTGGGCGAATCGGTGGAGAGCAACGCCGCCGAGGCCCAACAGGTTGGCGAGCAGATCGCCTCCCAGGCCGGTGAGCTGCAGCAGCTGGTGGGGCGTTATCGCCTGAACTGATCAACGTGCCCCGCTTCGGCGGGGTTTTCTTTTGCTGGTCATCCGCTACACTACTGTCTATCTATACAGTGAGTGAGCGCCATGAGACTCTACATCGCCGAAAAACCCAGCCTGGGGCGCGCCATTGCCGCTGTGCTGCCCAAGCCCCACAAGAAGCATGAGGGCTACATTGAGCTGGGCAACGGCGACTGTGTCAGTTGGTGTGTCGGTCACCTGCTGGAGCAGGCGGAGCCCGGAGACTATGACGAGAGCTGGCGCTCCTGGCAGGAGCAGCACCTGCCCATCGTACCGGACGACTGGCAGCTCAAGACCCGCAAGGGCTGCCACAAACAGCTGACGGTGTTGCGCAAGCTGATGAAGCTGGCGGATGAACTGGTGCACGCCGGCGATCCGGACCGGGAGGGACAACTGTTGGTGGATGAGGTGGTGCACCACTGCAAGGTGCCTCAGGCCAAGCGCCAGGGGATGAAGCGGCTGCTGGTCAGCGACCTGACCCCGGCGGCGGTGACCCGGGCGCTGGGGCAACTGCGCAGTAACCGTGAGTTTGTGCCCCTGTCGGTCTCTGCCCTGGCCCGTTCCCGGGCAGACTGGCTGTACGGCATCAACCTGACCCGCGCCTACACCCTGCAGGGGCGCAAGGTGAACTACACCGGGGTGCTGTCCGTGGGCCGGGTGCAGACCCCGCTGCTGGGGCTGGTGGTGCGCCGGGATCTCGCCATCGAATCCTACGTCCCCAAGCCCTACTATGAGGTGCTGGCCCACCTTGAAACCGACGGCGGCGAGGCGTTCAGCGCCAAGTGGCAGCCCAGCGAGGCGTGTCAGCCCTACATGGACGAGGAGGGCAGGGTGCTGGCCCGGGGGTTGGCGGAGAACGTTGCCGGGCGCATCAGCGATCAGCCGGCGACAGTCTCCTCGCTGGTGAAAACGCGCAAAAACCAGGCGGCGCCGCTGCCTTACAACCTGTCTGCCCTGCAGATCGACGCGGCCAAGCGCTTTGGCTTCAGTGCCCAGAGGGTATTGGACCTGGCCCAGGCGCTGTATGAGCGCCACCAGCTGATCACCTACCCCAGATCCGACAGTCGCCACCTGCCCGCCCAGCAGCATGGGGATGCCTCCAGGGTGACCGCCGCCATCGCCGCCAACAGCGACAGCCTGGCCCAGGCGGTGGCGGGGGCGGACACAAGCCGGCGCGGCAAGGCGTGGAACGACGCCAAGGTGGAGGCTCACCATGCGGTGATCCCCACCGACAAGCGCGGCGCCGGCAGCCTGTCCGCCGACGAACGCAAGCTCTACGAACTGATTGCCCGTCAGTACCTGCTGCAGTTCTACCCGGACTACCGCTTCGATGAGACCAGGGTGGAGGTGACCATAGGCACCGGCCTGTTCCGCGCTGCCGCCAGGGTAGCGGTGGAGATGGGGTGGAAGGCCCTGTTTCCCCAAAAGGAGAGGAGTGATAAGGAGGAGAGCATCAGCCTGCCTCGGCTCAGCGAGGGCCAGTCGCTCCATTGCCGGCGTGGTGAGGTGGTGGATAAGCTGACCCAGCCCCCCAAGCATTTTACCGACGCCACCCTGCTGGCGGCCATGACCAATATCGCCGCCCACGTCAGCGACAAGGCGCTGAAGAGCATCCTCAAGGAGACCGATGGCCTGGGTACCGAGGCCACCCGTGCCGGGATCATCGAGTTGCTGTTCAAGCGTGGCTTTCTGACCCGTCAGGGCAAGCAGATTCGGGCGACCGAGGCGGGCAGGGCGCTGATCGCCAGCCTGCCGGAGAGTGCCACCACCCCGGACATGACCGCCCGCTGGGAATCGGCGCTGGAGTCGATCCGGGAGCGGCAGCTCAGTTACCAGGGGTTTATGGGCCCCTTGACCGAGCAGCTCCAGGCCCTGGTCGCCGGCGCCCGTGGCCACCTGCCCGAGTCGCTGCGAGGGGTGGCTGCCCCCGGCCGCCGCCGCGGCAAGGGAGGCCGGGGGCGGCGCAAAAGCAGTGACAAAAGATCAGCCGCGGCCATGACAGAGTAGGATGGGGCGGGCCGGTTTTGTGATCTCGGTGGATCCCATCGCTGCACTCAATGTGGAGAATGGGGGCAGTTGAAGTTTGGCCCAGAGGGCCGGTGGAAAAGCGTCCATGTCCCAGATTGAGCAGTTACAGCAGGCCGTGCTCGGCCACATTACCAATCCCAACCTGACCCTGCCCCAGAAACAGCTGGCCCTGGCTCAGCTGGCGGAGTCGCTGGTGCCCCGCCACCCCTATGGTGAGGAGGTGGAGCGGGCGTTCGATCAGGGGCTGCTCCACGACATGTTCGAGAGCCAGTGTCCCTTCAAGCCCCGCTACGTGCTGCCGGATTACGCCAAGGCGATGGTGCAGGGGTGTGAGTTTCTGGAGATGGCGCCCCCGAAGGATCTGGATGAGGCGCTGAACTTCCTCTCCATCCTCTACCTCAACGTGCCCTCGGTGACCGGCTACCCGGTGTTCCTCGGCCATCTGGACCAGCTGCTCGAGCCTTTCGTGGACGGGGTA
Organism: Ferrimonas sediminicola; assembly: GCF_005116715.1. GTDB lineage: Bacteria > Pseudomonadota > Gammaproteobacteria > Enterobacterales > Shewanellaceae > Ferrimonas > Ferrimonas sediminicola. The sequence goes on from NZ_SWCI01000003.1 coordinate 226,540, forward strand.
TCCGACGCCGAGCTGGAAAAGGCCCTGACCCTGTTCTGGCAACGGCTGGATCGCACCCTGCCGGACTCCTTCGTCCATGCCAACCTCGGCCCCCAGGACAGCCGGGTAGGGCGGATGATCCTCAGGGTGGACGCGGCCCTGGGGCAGTCGGTGCCCAACCTGACCTTTCGCTACCAGCAGGGGGTGACCCCCGACGACCTGCTCAGGCGGGTGACCGACAACATCATCGCCTGCAACAAGCCCCATATCGCCAACCATGAGGCGATCGACGCCGAGTTCGACCGGGGCTACGGGGTGGTGAGCTGCTACAACGCCCTGCCCCTGGGGGGCGGTTCCCACACCCTGCTCAGGCTCAACCTGAGGCGTTCCTTCGAGTTGTGTGATGGCAGTGAGCAGGACTACATCGGCACCGTTGTACCCCGCTGTACCGAGCTGGTGGCCAGCGCCATGGCCCATCGCATCCGTTTCCTGGTGGAGGAGTCCGGTTTCTTCCAGCACCACTTCCTGTGCAAGGAGGGGCTGGTCTCCCTGGATCGCTTCACCGCCATGTTCGGCATCTACGGCCTGGCGGAGCTGGTGAATCAGATGATGGACGCCCTTGGTGAGTCGGGACGCTATGGCCTGGACCGAGACGCCACCGCCCTGGGCGAGCGCATCGTCGCCGCCTACCGTCGCCAGATCGATCACCTGGAGATGATCTACTGCCAGGGAGGCCTGATGAGGTTCCACTCCCAGTCCGGCATCTCCTGCGATGCCGATGAGACCGCCGGCACCCGCATCCCCGTGGGCAGCGAGCCCGATCCCCTCAGCCACATCCTGGCCTGTGCGCCCATGCACCAGTATTTTGACGGTGGTATCAGCGACATCTTCGGCCTGGATCCCACTATCCGTCACAACCCAGGTGCCCTGGTGAGGCTGGTCACCGGAGGGTTCGGCATGGGGCTGAAGATGTTCACCGCCAACCTGGCGGACAATGACCTGGTGCGGGTGACCGGCTATATGGTGAAGAGGTCCGATATCGACAAGTTCCGCACCGAGGCGGAGCGGCACAACTCCACCTGCCTGGGAGCGGAAGCGGTGGATGTGGTCAAGATTCTCGAGCGCCAGGCCAGGGTGATCAGCCAGGAGCAGCATCCGGTTTCCCTGTGGAGATAAGGTCCCTGGCCCCGGCATCGGTGCGCCCGGCGTCGGTCAGCCGCATCCTGGCCTTCAGCTGCGTCGACGGTCCTGGTAGCCGTCTGGTGATCTTCTTCCAGGGGTGCAACATGGATTGTCCGGGCTGCCACAATCCCCAGACCATCGGTCAGTGCAACCAGTGTGGCGATTGTGTGACGCACTGCCCCAACGGCGCCCTGTCTCTGGAGCATGGCTTGGGCCAGCGCAAACGGCGACGCTGTGACCGGCGACTGTGCCAGGGCTGTGATCTCTGCCTGCCCCACTGTCCCCGCAGCGCCAACCCCAACGCCCAGAGCTTTGAGGTGTCCGAACTGGTGGAGAGGATCGCTCTCCATGCACCGCTGCTGGACGGGGTGACCTTCTCCGGCGGCGAAGCGACCCTGCAGCGCCAGTTCCTGGCGCGGATGTGCCAGGAACTGGATCGGGATCCACGCACGGCCCAGCTGGGGCGGCTTATCGACTCTAACGGCCTGCTGGCGGCGGGGCACTGGCCGACCCTGCTGGAGAGGGTGGACGGGGTGATGCTGGACATCAAGGCGCTGGATGGGTCGATTCACCGGCGCCTCACCGGACGCAGCAATGCCATGGTGCTGGAGAGCGCCCGCCTTCTGGCCCGGGCGGGCAAGCTCATCGAGCTGCGTTGGCTGGTGGTGGAGGGGGTGAATGACGGCGATGCCGAGGTGGAGGCGCTGGTGCGGCTCTGGCACTCGTTGCCCAGCCCGCCGCCGCTGCGGCTGAACCGCTTCCGGCACCATGGAGTGAGCGCGCGGGGCCGGGCCCTGGGGGAGACCGGCCCGTCGACCATGGAGGCGCTGCACCACCGGCTGGCGCTGGCGGGGGTGTCCCTGCTGCCGCTGGTCACGCTCTAGCCTGGTACGCGAGCTGTTCTCCAGCCCGGTCATAGGGTAAGCTTGGCCTGCCATTCACTCCAGGAGCGCTCATGAGCCCGCTGACCCACTGCCCCGCCGATACCCTGGTGGTCCTCGATTTTGAAACCACCGGGCTGTCGCCCAACCAGGGGGACAGGGCGATCGAGATCGGGGCGGTGAAGTTGCACCGGGGGGAAGTGGTGGACAGGTTCAGCCAGCTGATGAACCCCGGATTCCGCGTCAGTGGCTTTATCGAAAGCTATACCGGTATCACCAATGGGATGCTGGCCGGCGCGCCCGGCTGTGGCGAGGTGATGGCGGCCTTCGCCGACTTCATCGATGGCTGCAATCTGGTCGCCCACAACGCCTCGTTCGATCAACGCTTCCTGGACGCCGAGCTGGCCGCCATCGGCCGGGATTATGCCGGTGACTTTGTCTGCTCCATGCTGCTGGCCCGCCGCCTCTATCCCGACGCCCCCAACCATAAGCTGGGATCCCTGGTGGCCTACCGGGGGATTCGGCACGATGGCGTGTTCCACCGGGCCCTGGCCGACGCCCAGATGACCGCCGACCTGTGGTTGGCGATGCTGGCGGACCTGGCGTCGGGACGCGATATGACCACACCTCACTTCGCCCTTCTGAAGAAGCTTTCCAGGACGCCCAAGGCCCAGTTGACCAGGGTACTGGCCTCCCTCGACTAGTGGCAGGGTCTCCCTGGCCGCCCTCCCGCGCTATTTTGTGTTGCCATCCTTGATCCCCTCGTGGGAGGGGGGCTTGAGCTGCTCCTTGGCCAGGTCCTGGTAGGCATCCCTCAGTGTCAGCAGCGAGGCGTCCTCGTTGCTGAGGCGGCCGGCGATCTCCGCCAGGATCCGTTCGTAGAAGGTGTTGTTCACCCCGGCGGTCTGCGCTTTGTAGTGGAACTCGTGGGTGATCTGGCCCCAGGCGTCCTGCAGCATGGTGCGGATCTGGATTTCGCACACCATCGAGCCATCCTGGATCTCCACCTCCAGGCCGTTACGTTGCACCCGGTCGTACCCCACGTCCGCCAGCAGATGGATGGAGCGATAGCCGGAGGCTTTGGGTTGGCCGATGTAGTCCTCCACCTCCTGGTGGACGGTCAGGTGCTTGGAACCGGCGATAAACTGCTGCATGCCGCGGCAGTCGTCGACGAACCAGCACACCACCCGGGCACCGATCAGGTCCTGGATCACCTCAGTGGGATAGTAGAACTGCGGCCAGCCACGCTTCTCCAGCTTCTTGAGGAAGCTGCCCAGGCTCTTGACCCGGGTGGCGATGGTGATCGCCTCCTGAGGCAGGGCGTTCTCCAGGGTGTAGGCCTGGGCCAGCTGACTGAGACGAATATTGAGCAGATCGCTGATCTGCTCCATGTCCTTGCCGTATCGTTCGTAGAAGCGGATAGCCCGGGCCTTGAGTTCGTCCGGAGTGAGGGGGCGTCCTTGATTCATGGGGGCCTCTTGAATAGGGGGGCAGGAGCCTCGATGCTCCTGCTTCATTCCGACTTTATATCAAGAGCTTAGCCTAGATCAGCCGGTTCGTTCCACCAGGGGGGATCGATACACCAGCCGTTCAGGGGTGGCGCAGGGGCACACCTTGTAGACAAACTCCCGCCGCAGCCTGTGGTAGTCGCTGTCCGCCTCGTAGAAGCAGTGGTGCATCCTGGTGAGTTCCTGGCGGCGATACTCGGCCAGAGGGTGCTGAGCCTCGTCCAGGCTGCGCGTCTGGGCCTTGGCTCTGAGGCGGCTGCCAAACTGTTGGTCATCGGCCAGGGTCTGGCAGTAGTCGATCAGCTCTCCCAGGTAGCGGGGCCGTGCCTCGGAAAGCACCTTGTCCACCAAGCCCAGTGCCAGGGCCTGGGCGGTCCCCACCGGCAGACAGGCCTCGGTCAGGCGGCGGGCCATCGCCTCGCCTACCCGCTTGGGCAGCGAGTAGGTCCAGTACTCGGAGCCGTACAGGCCCATGGTCTGGTAATGGGGGTTGAGGACCACCCCTTCCCGGGCCACCACCTGATCACAGGCCAGGGCCATCATGGCCCCTCCTGCCCCGGCGTTGGCCCCGAGGGCGGCCACAGTCAGCTTGTCGTCGGTGAGCAGAATCGCCTTGACCAGATCGTTGATGGCATTGATGTTGCGCCAGGATTCGTCGGCGGGGTTGTCCGCCGCCTCGATGTGGTTCAGGTGGATGCCATTGCTCCAGAAATCCTCCCCCCCCATCAGCACCAGTACCCGGATGTTACGGCGGCTGGCGGCCTGGTAGGCGTGCAGTAGCCGACGGCATTGGCTGGTGCCCATGGCACCGTTGTGAAAGTCGAAGTGCAGGTAGCCCACCTCTCCCTGCTCCTCGTAGCGGATCTGCTGGTAGCCGGGGGCATCTTTCGCCGGCAGCAGTGGCGGTGCCAGCTCGGGCACGCCGTCAAGATGGGCTTTGAGCACCCAGGCGGCGGGCAGCTTGAACTGGGGGGCGTCGCTTTTGCGCTTCATATGGCTGACCCAGATGGCACCGTCGATGGTGGCGATACACAGGGCCCCCTCTCGGGTCGCCAGGGGGGTCTTGGGCAGGGCTCCGCCGAGCTCGTTTTCCGGGTGGGCACCATAGAGGTAGACCAACTCGCCGTAGAGCTCGGTCAGCACCCCGGGAAAACTGTCGGCGGCGCGGATCTTGCGAAGGATGGTGTCGCTGTCGTCGGCCAGCCAGTCGATGCGGCGCATCGGCTGCTTCATCAGGGGCTTGAGTTCACCCTGAACCTTGGGATCTTGGTAATCCAGGGGCTCGGGACGAAACCCCTTGTGTGCGAGCCGCTCCATCAACTGCTGTACCAGCTTCGACGCGGTGGCGGTCACCTCCCTGCGGTAGAGGCTCGCCTTGGAGGCGGGGCGCATGGGGAAGGGCCCCGTGGCCCAGATGTCGCCGGCATCCATCTCGGCATCCGCCTGCAGGGCGGTCACGCCCCACTCGGCCTGCTGCTCGATGATCGCCCAGTCCAGGGAGGAGGGCCCTCGGTCTCCCTGGATACCGGGGTGGATGATGACACACAACCGCTGCTGCCAGATATCGTCCGGGATGCGATGTTTCAGGAAGGGGCAGAGGATCAGATCGGGGTCAAACTGCGAGACCGCCTGACATACTTCCGACTCATGGCCGCCAAGCACCACGCTTAACTGGTGACCCTGGGCCTTGAGTTCACCGTAGATCCGTTGAGACAGACCGTTAAAGGCCGTGACCAGCAGTAACACACGCATGAAAGACGATACCTCCTAATCCAGTCCTTCCTTTACGGCTTTGGGCCGTACATTGGTTGCCAATGGTGAATGATTTTCACGGCTAAGGAAAAGGGGAAAGGGTGCGCTGCTTCACAAAAGCTGCATTATCACTGCTACTTATTGTTCTCAACTGGGCAAAGGAATGGTTACAGGGTCCCCCCGACGGGACGCCAACGTCCGGTTACAAAGGGAGACTTAACAGGGGAGAAGGGCTCGTCTATGCTGAAAACGTTCAGAAAAACAACGGTGTGGTGGATAGAAGCCCGCCGTGCTCCTGATTATGGGATAACGGGTTCTGGAGGGAATAGATGGATTTCAAAGGGTTACTCAATCAAGTCATGGCCAGTGGCGGTGACATGGCCAGGCAGGCCAAGGGTGGGCTGAACCAGGGCAGTGGTCAGGGTGGCATCTCCGACATGACCAAGGGCGCCATCGGCGGCGCCGTGGGCGGTAGCCTGCTCACCCTGCTGGTGGGCTCCAAGAAGGGACGAAAGATGGGCAAGAAGGCCGCCAAACTGGGCGGTGCGGCCGCCCTGGGCGCCCTGGCCTACAAGGTGTTCAACGACTGGCAGGCCAATCAGGGCGGCGGCCAGCCCCAGGCCGGGGTCCAGCCCGCCGCGGTTGAGGCGGCGTCGCCACCGGGGCTGCCGGTGGCCACGGAGCGGCACTCCATGGTGGTGCTCAAGGCGATGATCGCCGCCGCCAAGTCCGACGGTCATGTGGATGATCAGGAGAAGGGACGCATCTTCGAGGCGGTGCACGCCATGGGCGCCTCCGCCGAGGTCAGCGCCTTTGTGCAACAGGAGCTGGACAAGCCCCTGGACCCGGCCGAGATCGCCGCCGAGGTGTCCGGTCCCGAGGAGGCTGCAGAGGTCTACTTGGCATCGGTGCTGATGGTGGACGAGCAGAACTTCATGGAGCAGGCCTACCTGAAGGAGCTGGCCAACCAGCTGCGGCTCAATCCGGAACTGGTGGCCCAGCTGGAAGCCCAGCTGGCCCAGTGACCACCCTAAAGAGAAAAGCCCCGCAATGCGGGGCTTTTTTTAGGATTCGGCTTCGACCGGCAGCGGGGGAGCGTCAGGCTGTTTGCGCTCCTTCGGGCTGAAGATGCGCTCGACAATGACGAAGAACAGTGGCACGAAGAAGATCCCCAGGAAGGTGGAGCTCATCATCCCACCCAATACCCCGGTACCGATGGCGTTCTGGGCACCGGAGCCCACGCCGGTGCTGATGGCCAGGGGTACCACGCCCAGGCCGAAGGCCAGGGAGGTCATCAGGATCGGACGCAGTCGCACCCGGACCGCGTGCAGGGTCGCCTCGATGAGGCCGGCCCCCTTCTCGTAGTACTCCTTGGCGAACTCCACGATCAGGATGGCGTTCTTGGTGGCCAGGCCCACGGTGGTAAGCAGACCCACCTGGAAAAACACGTCGTTGGACAAGCCTCGGCCATAGGTGGCCAGCAGGGCGCCGATGATCCCCAGGGGAACCACCAGGATCACCGCGAAGGGCACCGACCAGCTCTCGTACAGCGCCGCCAGAACCAGGAACACCACCAGGATCGACAGGGCATACAGGGCCGGTGCCTGGTTGCCGGAGAGACGCTCCTCGTAGGAGAGGCCGTTCCACTCGATGCCGAAGCCCGGGGGCAGCTTGGCCGCCAGCGCCTCCATGGTTGCCATGGCGTCACCGGTACTGACACCCGGGGCGGTGGCACCCTGGATGTTCACCGCCGGCAGGCCACCGAAGCGCTCCAGCCGTGGTGAGCCGTACTCCCAGTGGCCGGTGGCGAAGGCGGAGAAAGGCACCATCTCGCCCTGGCCGTTGCGCACGTACCAGCGATCCAGGTCATCGGGCTGCATCCGGTAGGGGGCGTCGCCCTGGACAAACACCTTCTTAACCCGGCCGCGGTCGATGAAGTCGTTGACATAGGCCCCGCCCCAGGCGGTGGCCAGGGCGCTGTTCACCTCATTGATGTTCAGTCCCAGGGCGCGCAACTTGCCGTGGTCGATATCCAACTGGTACTGGGGGGCGTCCTCCTGACCGTTGGGGCGAACCCCCACCAGGCTGGGATCCTGGTTGGCCATGCCCAACAGCTGGTTGCGGGCCTGGATCAGGGCGTCGTGCCCCTTGCCCCCCTTGTCCTGCAGGTAGAGGTCGAAGCCGTTGGCGGTGCCCAGTTCCAGTACCGCCGGCGGCACGAAGGCGAACACCAGGGCCTCCTTGATCTGGGAGAAGGCCCCCATGGCCCGGCCCGCCACCGACTGCACGTCGGTGCCCGGGGTGGTGCGCGCCTCCCAGGGTTTCATGTTGACGAAGGCCAGGCCCATGTTCTGGCCCATGCCGGCGAAGCTGAAGCCGGAGACGGTGAACACCGACTCTACCGACTCGCTCTCCTGCTCCAGCATGTAATCGTTCACCTGGTCCAGCACCGCCTGGGTGCTCTGCTGGGTGGCGTTGGCGGGCAGGATCGCCTGGACAAACATCACCCCCTGGTCCTCGTCGGGCAGGAAGGCGGTGGGCATTCTCAGGAAGATCCAGCCGGTGGCCACCACCAGCAGCAGGTAGATGCCGAACACCCGGCCGGTGCGCTTGAGGATGGCGCCGACGCCGCCCTCATAGCGGTCGGTCCAGCGGTTGAAGCTGCGGTTGAACCAGCCGAAGAACCCCTTATCGGTGTAGGCGTGCCCCTTGGCCACCGGCTTGAGCATGGTGGCGCACAGGGCCGGGGTCAGGACGATGGCCACCAGCACCGACAGCGCCATGGCCGAGACGATGGTGATGGAGAACTGGCGGTAGATCACCCCGGTGGAGCCGGACATGAAGGCCATGGGCACGAACACCGCCGACAGGGTCAGGCCGATCCCCACCAGGGCACCGGTGATCTGATCCATGGACTTACGGGTGGCCTCCAGGGGGGAGCAGCCCTCCTCGGACATCACCCGTTCCACGTTCTCCACCACCACGATGGCGTCGTCCACCAGCAGGCCGATAGCCAGTACCATGGCGAACATGGTCAGGGTGTTGATGGAGAAGCCGGTGGCCGCCAGGATGCCGAAGGTACCCAGCAGCACCACGGGCACCGCGATCATCGGGATCAGGGTGGCACGGAAGTTCTGCAGGAACAGGTACATGATGCAGAATACCAACACGATCGCTTCCAGCAGGGTGTGCACCACGCCCTCGATGGACTTGCCGACGAAGGGGGTGGTGTCGAAAGGCAGCACCACGTCCAGCCCCTCGGGGAAGTAGGGCTTCATCTCATCCATCTTGGCCATCACCGCCTCGGCGGTTTCCAGGGCGTTGGCGCCGGTGGCCAGCTGGATCGCCAGGCCGGACGCGGGCTGGCCGTTGTAGAAGGAGGTGACCGCATAGCTTTCGGCACCGATCTCCACCCGGCCCACATCGCCGAGAAACACCTTGGCGCCGTCCATGTCCGACTTGAGCACGATGGCGCGGAACTCCTCGGGCGTCTGCAGCCTGGACTGGGCCGAGATGGTGGCGTTCAGCTCCTGGGCCGCGATCGACGGGGTGCCGCCGAGCTGGCCGGCGGAGACCTGGGCGTTCTGTTCGCGGATGGCCGCCACCACATCGCCGGTGGTCAGGTTGAACTGGTTCAGCTTGAGCGGATCGAGCCAGATGCGCATGGCGTACTGGGCGCCAAACAGGGTGATGTCGCCCACCCCGGGTACCCGGCTCATGGGATCCTGGATGTTGGCCGCCACGTAGTCGGCGATGTCCGCCTTGTCCATGGAGCCGTCCTGGGAGACGAAGCCCAGCACCATCAGGAAGCCGCTGGAGGACTTGTTGACGCTGATCCCCTGGGCCTGCACCTCCTGAGGCAACAGGGGCATCGCCAGTTGCAGCTTGTTCTGCACCTGTACCTGGGCGATATCCGCATCGGCCTCGGCATTGAAGGTCAGGGTGATGGTGGCGTTGCCAAAGCTGTCACTCTGAGAACTGATGTAGCGCAGGTGGTCCAGTCCGGTCATCCGCTGCTCGATCACCTGGGTGACCGTGTCCTCCACCGTCTTGGCCGAGGCGCCCGGGTAGTTGGCGCTGATCTCGATGGTGGGCGGCGCGATGCTGGGATACTGGGACACCGGCAGCGTGGTGATGGACAGGGTGCCGGCCAACATCACGATAATGGCGATCACCCAGGCAAAGATCGGGCGATCGATAAAGAAACGAGCCATGTACTCTCCCCGTTATTTGGATGCCATCTGGGTGATCTCCTGGGCCACCACGGTGGCGCCGGGACGGACCTTCTGCAAGCCTTCGGTGATCACCTTGTCTCCGGGCTGAAGACCGGCGGTAATGCGCCACTGATGGTCAATGGCCTCGGCGGTGGTCACCACCCTGGCCTCCACCTGGTTGTCACCGTTGACCACCATGGCCACCCCCTGTCCCTTGGGGTTGCGGGTGACCGCCTTCTGCGGGACCAGCATCGCCTGGGGATCGGTGCCCACCACCATGCGGGAGCGGACAAACATGCCGGGCAGCAGCAGGCCGTCCGGGTTCGGGAACTCGGCGCGCAGGCTCACCGAGCCGGTGCCCTCATCCACGGTCACCTCGGCAAACTTCAGGGTGCCAGGGTGGGCATATTCGGTGCCATCCTCCAGCACCAGGGTGACCTGGGTGGTGTCGGACTGGGTCAGCTTGCCCGAGGCCAGCTGGGACTTGAGTTTGAGCATCTCGGTGCTGGACTGGACGATGTCCACATTGATGGGATCCAGCTGGGAGATCTGCGCCAGGGGCTGTCCCTGGTTGGCGGTCACCAGGGCTCCTGGGGTCACCGCCGAGCGGCTGATGTGGCCGGAGATGGGGGCCGCCACCCTGGTGTAACCCAGGTTGATCTCGGCCTGGTTGATGGCCGCCCTGGCCATCTCGACGCTGGCCTTGGCCTCCATCCAGGCCGCCTGGGCCAGATCCAGATCCTGCTTGGAGATGGAGCTGGTGTGGATCAGCTCCTTGTAGCGGTTGTAGGTGGCTCGGGTGGAGAGCTCGCTGGCCTTGGCCCGCTCCAGATCGGCCTTGGCGCTGATCAGGGCGGCCTCGTAGGGCGCCGCATCGATCTGATACAGGGATTGTCCCGCCTCCACCATGCCGCCCTCGACAAAGCTGCGGGCGGTGATGACGCCGCTGACCTGGGGACGCACCTCGGCGTTGAGGTAGGCGCGGCTGCGCCCGGGCAGCTCAACGGTAATGGGTTGGGCGTGGGGGGTAACTGTGACCACATTGACCTGGGCGGCCCTTGGGCCTGAGGGGCTCTGGGCTGCGGGCTTCTCGTTGCCACAGGCAGACAGAGAGAGGGCCACGGTTACTGCCGTGGCCAGCGTCAGCGAATGCCGCATCTGGACTCCTAGTTTTACAAAAGACGGTGCAAGCCCTGGAGCGGGCCGAATATGCAGTTGGGACAGATTAGGGTGATATTTATCTCATACTTTCCACCTGTATAACAAGAATTCATTTTGCGACAAAGTGTAAGAGATTAATCCAGGGTAAACCTCGGTGTTTCGTCTGGCTGGAGAGCTCGGGGCCTGCCGGCGGTTTCGAATCCATTGCGAATGCTTCTTTTATTAAGTAATTGATGTCAATGAATTTGCTTTTGGGTGTTGTCGGTTTGGACCGGAACGGCGCCGGTCAGGGTCATGGTTGTTCAAATTCATTTTTCTCCCGAGTGAAGTGACGGGGTTATTACCACCATAATGGATTATTAAAATTGGTTCAGTTCCGGTTCAGTTGGGAGGATTGCTCATATTTAGAAATAGGTTGTCAATATGTCACCGGGCTATTTCAATTCTTCGATGGGTGAGGGTCGGGATTATCGTCTCGTTGTGTTTTTTGTTGCCACAGGTTAGCCTGGACTCCCGGGTTTGAGGAGACACACCATGTCAGCCATCCAAAGCGGCAGCCAGTTGATCCGCCAGAGCCAGGCGCATCTGGAGAGGGAGGCGCATACTCTTGCCACCCTGCCCCTGGAGCAGAGGTCGCTCCCGCCGGGGTCGGCCGCCCAGCCCTCGCTGGAACAGAGCCTGCTTTCTGCTGCCCAGGCCCCACTCTACGCTGCCGCCGGGGTCACTGTCCTGCGCCGAAGTGATGCGATGCTGGGGAACCTGTTGGATACCCAGGCCTGAGGCCTCCTGCCGCCGGATGCGATCCACTCCACAAAAACGGCCCTTTCTTGAGCCGGTGTTCATATATTAATCGTTGGTTACCAAAGTTTTTGAATTGTTGGGTGTTGTTCTCTATATTGCCCGGGTTTTTCCTCGGGGAAAGCCGTGCCTCTCCCCAAGGTGAAGCGCTCAACTATAAAGAAAATGGCGGGGCCCAACCTGCCTGTTGTATTAAGGTAACCCTACAATGAGAAAGACCACCCTGGCGCTGGCCCTGCTTGCGTCCATGCCCGCGTTTGCCCAAAGCCCCATCCAGTGGTGGGACGCCAGTGCCACCCTGCTTCATGGTGAAGAGTACGATCTGGCTCCCTCCCACCGTCAGACCACAGTGACCCTGGAAACCGCCGGTGGCTGGACCTACGGTGACTGGTTCGCCTTCTACGACATGATCGACTTTAACGGCACCAGCGAGTCCGCCACCTATGGCGAGATCTCCCCCCGTTTCAGCTTCGGCAAGATCTTTGGCAAGGAGCTGGCGGCCGGTCCGGTCACCGATCTCTCCCTGGCCCTGACCCAGGAGTTTGGTCGTGGCCCCGTCGAGGCCCTGCTCTATGGTGTGGGTGTGGATCTGAAGGTACCTGGTTTCACCTACCTGCAGTTGAACACCTACAAGCGTGACCCCCAGAGCGGCAACAACCTCAGCGAAGGCTGGCAGCTGACGCCGGTGTACCGCTTTGACATCCCCGTGGGCAATGCCGCCCTGGTGGTGGATGGTTTCATCGATTGGGTATTCTCCTCCGACAACGCCGCCTACGAAGAGAATCTGCACATCAACCCGCAGATCAAGTATGACCTGGGCCGTTCCCTGTTTGGTGAGTCCAAGGCCAACAGCCTGTTCATCGGCATCGAGTACGATTATTGGCAGAACAAGTATGGTGTTAAGGACATCGACCAGAGCACCTACTCCTTTATCGTGAAGTACCACCTGTAAGGGGCAGCACGATATGCAGAAGGGGCCATCTGGCCCCTTTTCTTTTATGCACGCCCTATGTCAGTCTGAGGCTGAGCGGAGGAATATCATGATAAAGATCGATCTGTTTGGCAAACCGATGGTGGTGATGCGCCAGGGCGAGGAGTGGCAGCTGTTTCGTGAATCGGAGGGCGGCCTGCGCAGCCGGGTACACGAGGTGGTGTTTCCGCCGGAGATGGCCGAGTCTGAGCTGTGCAGTTACCTGGACGACCTGTTCCATGAGTACGCCAGTGAGCGCCACCCCAGGGTGACGCTCAGAGAGTAATTCGGGGCCCTCGAGCCCCTTCTCTGTTATTCCACCTTCTCCAGCGCCTGGGCGATGTCGGCGATGATGTCGTCGATGTTCTCGATGCCCACCGACAACCGCACCAGATCCTCGCTTACCCCCGCCTTGGCCAGCTCCTCGGCACTGAGCTGCCTGTGGGTGGTGGTGGCCGGGTGGCAGGCCAGGGATTTGGCGTCGCCGATGTTCACCAGCCTCAGCACCATCTTCAGGGCGTCGATAAACTGGGCGCCGGCTTGGCGACCGCCGCGGATGCCGAAGCTGAGGATCCCCGACGCCTGTCCGCCGCAGAACCGCTGACAGTTGTCGAAGTGGGGGCTGGCGGGCAGGGCGGCGTAGTTGACCCATTTCACCTTGAAGTGATCCGACAGGTAGGCCGCCAGCTTCTTGGCGTTGTAGCAGTGGCGCTCCATCCTCAGCCCCAGGGTTTCCAGCCCCTGGAGGATCAGGAAGGCGTTGTGGGGGGAGATGGCGGCGCCGGTGTTGCGCAGGGGCACCACCCGGCAGCGGCCGATAAAGGCGGCCTCGCCCAGCGCCTCGGTATAGACCACTCCATGGTAGGAGGGATCCGGTTCGTTGAGGATGGGAAAGCGCGCCTTGTTGGCCACCCAGTCAAACTTGCCCGAGTCGACCACGATGCCGCCCACCGAGGTGCCGTGGCCGCCGATGTACTTGGTCAGGGAGTGGATGACGATGTGGGCGCCATGCTCGAAGGGGCGGCACAGGAAGGGGGTGGCCACGGTGTTGTCGACGATCAGTGGCACCCCGTGCTTGTCGGCGATGTCCGCCAGGGCCCGCAGGTTCACCACGTTGCCCGCCGGGTTGCCGATGGACTCGCAGAAGATCGCCTTGGTGTTGGCGTCGATGGCGGCGTCGAAGCCGTCGACATCGTCGGCGTCCACCATGCGCACCTCGATCCCCTGCTTGGGCAGGGTGTGGGCGAACAGGTTATAGGTGCCGCCATAGAGCTGGCTGGTGCTGACGATGTTGGCGCCCACCTCGCACAGGGTCTGGATGGCGTAGGTGATGGCGGCCATGCCCGAGGCCAGGGCCAGGGCGCCAACGCCCCCCTCCATGGCGGCGACCCGTTTCTCCAGCACGTCGGTGGTGGGGTTCATGATGCGGGTGTAGATGTTGCCCGCCACCTTGAGGTCGAACAGGTCGGCCCCATGCTGGGTGTCGTCAAAGGTGTAGGAGGTGGTCTGGTAGATGGGGACCGCTGCCGCCTTGGTGGTGGCCTCTGGCTCGTAGCCGTGGTGCAGTGCAAGGGACTCCAGCTTCATGCTTCTACTTCCTATTTTCTCGGGATGAACCGATTACTTTATCACCAATTTGGTGCATATAAATAGTCAAATTAGTTAAATAACTATCTAAATCGCTTATGGGAAACAGAGCCTGGATCGCTGTCACCATCTGATTATTACTATCGTCTACCCAAGATATCACCCCGCTTGTCTCAAGCGGTGAGTGCCGGGCTAGTCTGTTGCTGACATCCGGAAATGACCGCAGGGAGGGAGCACTCACAGCTGTTCCCATAAAAAAACCGGCCAAATGGCCGGTTCTTTTATGGGGTTGGACGGCTTAGCCGGCCAGCACCTGGGTCACCCAGGGCAGCATCTGCTTCTTGCGGCTGAGGAAGCCGGCGAAGGTCAGGCTGTCGCCGTTGGCGGCCTGGAGGGTGTCGGCCAGGGGGCCGGCCACCAGCAGGCGGGTCTCCTCGGTGCGGATGTTGGTCAGCATCAGCGCCGCCAGATCCAGGCCCTTGTCGGCCACCCGCTGGTCCATCAGCGTCTGCATCTCCTCGAGGGCGTGCTCCACCTGGGCGTAGTCGGCCAGCTCCAGCTGACCCAGGGTGGTGGAGTTGCCGGCGATCTCGTAGTTCTTCACGTCCTTGTCCAGCAGCGCCTCGGTGGACAGCCCCTCTACGTTGGTCTTGGCAGCCAGCAGGTCGGACAGGAAGGATTCCACTTCGACACCGGCCAGGGGAGCCAGCAGCTCGACGATCTCGGCATCGCGCTCGGTGGTGGTGGGGGACTTCAGGCCCACGGTGTCACTCAGCAGGGCGCCCAGCATCAGGCGGGCGATGGGCTGGGTGATCGCCACCTGGTGGATGGCGAACAGTTCGAACAGCACCGACGCGGAGGAGCCCAGGGGCATCAGCCAGGCTTCCAGGGGCGCGGCGCTGGTCAGGGTACCCAAACGGTGGTGGTCGACGATGCCCACCAGGTCGGCGTCGTTGATGTCGTCGGGGGCCTGTTCCGCTTCGCTGAAGTCCACCAGGTAGACCTGCTCGCCCTTCAGGGGTTTCTCCAGCAGCGGCGGCAACTCGGCACCGGCGAAGTCGAAGATAAACTGGGTCTCGCGGCTCACTTCGCCCAGGCGAAAGGGAGTCGCGTCCTTGCCACGGGCGGTCAGCCAGTGGGCGGCAATCACGGCAGAGCTGACGCAATCGCTGTCTGGGCTCTTGTGGCCAAATACGTTGATCATGGGGGATCCTTTTCACTACAGCGGCCCCTAGGCGGGCCAGTTCCGGGTAACGAGGCGGCTACTATAAAAACCCCCGCCAGGCGTGTAAAGCCCGGCGGGGGAAAACTCGCCATGACCGTCGGAGACGGGCCGCTCCGGGGCGTCCCATGACCGACGGCCACACCGCTGCGGAGGCCCAACCCTGACTTTGGTTATTGAACGGCGCTTTTATATAGTCATTTGGAATATAACAGTCAAAATGGCGTTTGATGGGGTCGGGCCGCGAGACCATGATAATGCCCTGGACAGTGCAGAGGACAGAGCGATGAAACAGGGGGCATTATGGCTGTTGTTGCCGCTAATGGCGGCGGTGGCACTGACCACCGAGGGTGTGGTCAGGGCGGGCCTGGAACTGCTGGGCTTCCTGGTGGTGCTGGCCCTGGTCCTCAGCCCCTCAGGCGAGCAGATAGAGGAGTGACAGCGAGCTGATGGTCAGCCACAGGCCGACCCCCAGCATCAGCGGGCGGGGGCCCGCCTCCCTGAGTCTGCGGGCGGTGATGCCGCACCCGATCAGAAACAGACACACCACCAGCAGGCGTTTGCTGGCCCAGAACACCCCCTCCCAAATCGGCGCCATCTGCGGCAGCAGATGGGCCACTCCAATGGCCAAACAGTAGTAGAGGATAAACATCGGCACACTGAGCTTGCGGCTGTGGCTGCGGAAGGCGAGGGCACTGATGAAGGCCACCGGGATGATCCACAGGGCTCGGGCCAACTTGAGGGTGGTGGCGGTGATCAGTGCCTGGTCACCGTAGGCGCCGGCGGCCCCCACCACCGAGGAGGTGTCGTGGATGGCGATGGCACTCCAGATGCCGAACTGCTCCTGGCTCAGTCCCAGCAGATGACCGATAGCGGGAAACAGGAACAGGGCCACGGAGTTGAGCACAAACACCGTGGCCAGGGCCAGCGAGACCTGCCTGCTGTCGGCGTCGATGGCGGGGGCAACGGCGGCGATGGCGCTGCCGCCGCAGATGGCGGTCCCCGAGGCGATCAGGTGACCGGTCTTGCTGTCCAGTTTCAGGGCCCGGGCCATCAGGGTGCCCAGCAGCAGGGTGCCGAAGATGGTCACCACGATCACCCCCAGTCCGGCCCGGGTGGCCTCAATGGCCTGGTCCAGCTGGATGCCGAAGCCCAGACCGACGATGGAGAGGGCCAGCAGCTTCTTGGCCAGGGCGCCGGTGTTGACCCCCTGGGGGATCGCTCCGAGGCTGGCGGCCACGATGCCCAGCACCAGCGCCATGGGTGAGCTGATCAGCGGCAGCAGGCAGGCCAGGGCGGTGAGCCAGAACAGGGCGTGCAGCGGCCGGGAGAACAGTTTGGGGCTGGGGTGTGACATCAATGGGCTCTCGCTAGTGAAAGGCGCTCAGTATAAGGGGCTGGCTTGGCGGTGACGAGATCCCGATCACGCTTTTACCCTCTTTTGCCCCTGAGCAGGGCGGGGCCGCGCGCCGTCGCCGGCGGATGTAGCGCCCTCTGGAGAAAAGTTGCGGTTTTGTGGCTTTTGTCGGTTAGGCAGGTCTAAACGCTGATTTGTTAACTTTTTACTGGCGCTTGAAACGGATTCTGGTTAGGCTTGAACACTTAACACATAGTTACCCGCCCTGGGTAACGGTAGAGGCGCATCGCCTATCAGTATCTCGTCTTAGGGTGACTCCCGAAGAGGTCGAGAGAAAGGAGTCGATGCCGAAGTGGCAGGGGCGTCATCCCCGGTCGCTGGGGCTGTATCGAACAGGTGCAGCACTGCCATGGTAAATCCCAAACGGACCTTGGGGATTAAATTTACTGTGGAGCGCTACTGAAGGACGGCGTCGCCTGATCTCTACGGGTGGCGTCCGCGACCTGTCGTCGCTGTCAGCAGCCTCCATCGTACCTATAGACAAAGAGACACGATGGCTTTAATCAGTTACGCCGATTCGGCACTATCCATTCTTCCGCCCGTGGCCGCCATTGGCCTGGCAATCCTGACCCGCAGGGTGCTGCTCTCCCTTGGACTGGGTATCGTCCTGGGCATCGCCATGCTGGCGGATTTCTCCCCTGCCGTGCTGCTGTCCGAGCTGAGCGCACGGGCCACCGGCCTGGTGTGGGAAGGGGAGGGGGTTGCCAGCTGGAACCTCTATACTCTGGGTTTCCTGATGATCATGGGGATGCTGATGGCGCTGATCTCGGTCTCCGGCGGTACCCGCGCCTTCGCCCACTGGGCCCGCAGGCGCATTCGCGATCGCCGGGACGCCCAGTGGATGACCCTGTTCCTGGGGGCGGTGATCTTCATCGATGATTACTTCAATGCCCTGCTGGTGGGCAATGTGGCCCGGCCGGTGACCGACCAGTACCGCATCTCCCGAGAGAAGCTGGCCTACTGCATCGACTCCACCTCGGCGCCGGTGTGCGTGATCTCGCCCATCTCCACCTGGGGGGCGTACATCATGTCGCTGCTGGCCGCCCTGCTGGCCACTCATGGCCTGAATGAGGTCACCGCCCTGTCGCTGTTCGCTCAGATGATCCCCTTTAACCTCTATGCCGTCACCGCCCTGGCGTTGCTGATCTGTGTGGTCTATTTCCGCCTTGATGTCGGTCCCATGGCGGAGGCGGAGCGCCGAGCCCAGGCGGGGCAGCCGTGGGACGAGGCCAAGGGTATGCCCGCCGGTGAGGACCTGGGGCTGGAGCAGGTGCGCGGCGGCACCGTACTCAACCTGGCCGGTCCGCTGCTGCTGCTGGTCAGCCTGGTGGTGGGACTGATGCTGTTCTCCGGCGATAGGGCGCTGCACGCCATGGGCCACGCTTTCGGGCTCATTGCCGCCCTGGAGAACGCCGACGGGGCCTGGTCCATGGTGACCGCCGGCAGCATCACCCTGGTGATCACCGCCCTGGGGATGATCGCCCAGGGAGTGTCGCCCGTCCTGATTGGCCGGGCCGCCGTCAAGGGGGTACACTCCATGTTGCCGGCGGTCTACATCCTGCTGATGGCGTGGACCATCGCCGGGGTGATTGCCGACCTGCAAACCGGCAACTACCTGGCCGGGCTGGCGTCCGACAGCCTGCCCCAAACCCTGCTGCCGGCGTTGGTGTTCCTGATCTCGGCCGCCGCCGCGTTTTCCACCGGCACCAGCTACGGCACCTTCGCCATCATGTTGCCCATTGCCGCCAACATGGCCCTGGCTCTGGAGCCGGCACTGCTGGTGCCCGCCCTGTCCGCGGTGCTGGCCGGCGGGGTATTTGGCGATCACTGCTCTCCCATCTCCGACACCACCATCCTCTCCTCCACCGGCTCCGCCTGCCACCATATGGACCACGTGGCCACCCAACTGCCCTATGCGCTGGTGGCGGCCGCCCTGGCGCTGGCCGGCTATCTGGTGCTGGGCTTTACCGGATCGGTGGCCGCCGGACTGCTGATCAGCTGCCTGGGACTGATGGTGGTGGTTGGCCTGCTGCGCCGCCGTGAGGGTGGAATGAATCACTACAGAACCGAAGGGGCTTGATATGGATTTCTTTAACTACAGTGACGGTCAGTTGATGGCCGAGTCGGTCTCGGTGGCGCAGGCCGCCGAGCGTTTTGGCACCCCCTGCTACCTCTACTCCAGGGCCACCATCGAGCGCCACTGGCACGCCTTCAGCGATGCCATGGGGGGCCGGGAACACCTGATCTGCTATGCAGTCAAGGCCAACTCCAACCTGGCGGTGCTCAACCTGATGGCCCGCCTGGGCTCCGGCTTCGACATCGTCTCCGGCGGCGAGCTGGCGCGGGTGCTGCAAGCGGGCGGGGATCCGGCCAAGGTGGTGTTTTCTGGTGTCGGCAAGACCGAAGCGGAGATGCGCCAGGCGCTGCGGGCGGGGATCCTCTGCTTCAACGTGGAATCGGAGGCGGAGCTGGAGCGGCTCAATCGGGTGGCGGCGGAGTTGGGGGTGTCGGCTCCGGTGTCGCTGCGCATCAATCCGGACATTGACGCCAACAGCCACCCCTATATCTCCACCGGACTGAAGCAGAACAAGTTCGGCATTCCCTGGGACCGGGCGGTGCCAGTCTACCAGCGGGCCGCCCAGCTGGAGCACCTCAGAGTGACCGGCATGGACTGCCACATCGGCTCCCAGTTGACCGAGGCGCGCCCCTTCGTCGAGGCGCTGGAGCGACTGCTCGGGTTGATGGATCAACTGGGCGACGAGGGGATCGAGTTGGAGCACCTGGACCTGGGCGGCGGCCTCGGGGTTCCCTACACCGATGAGCGGCCCCCCAGCCCGGCGGAGTATGTGAAGGCGTTGCTGCCCAGCCTGGGCGACCGCCAACTCAAGCTGATCCTGGAGCCGGGCCGGGCGATCATGGCCAACGCCGGTATCCTGGTCACCAAGGTGGAGTTCCTCAAGCGGGGGGAGGATCGCGATTTCGCCATCGTCGATGCGGCCATGAACGACCTGCTGCGTCCCAGCCTCTACGGTGCCGTCCAGCCGATCGTGCCGGTGCAGCCCAGGCAGGGAGAGGCGCGGCTCTATGACATCGTCGGTCCGGTGTGTGAAACCGGGGATTTCCTCGGTAAGGAGCGCCGCCTGGCCCTGGCCCCGGGGGATCTGCTGGCGGTGCGCGGCGCCGGTGCCTACGGCTTTACCATGGCCTCCAACTACAACAGCCGTCCCCGGGTGGCGGAGCTGATGGCCGACGGGGAGCGGTTACACCTGATTCGAGAGCGGGAGCCCATGGCCCAGTTGTGGCAGGGGGAGCGGCTCCTGCCGGAGTAGCAGCTTCGTGGCGAGTGAGACGATAATAAAGGGCTGTGCCTGAGTTAGCTGTTGAAGTTAGGCGATGCCTTGGTTTACCGGGCTAGCCCGTGTAATGACACACTCAAACATGAACGGGAACCTGGTGCGCATTTCAACAGACATATATGGACGCTCCTGCAGTTGCAAGACTTTGATGAGATCGGTTTGCGGACATATATCCGGCGTCTGTTTTACCTTCTTGAGGTGGCGCCACAATGTGATCCGAACCTGGCCACCTATACACTGGAACGACATTTCCTGTCGATATGATTTCGGGCTCTTGCCAGGCCGGATAACCGTTTGTTCATCAAGGTATGCAAACTCAAGGTGCGAGGAACTCTCTATACCTCCCTGTGATTACGGGGAGGACGCTTACTTGGTCACTGCGAATGCGTGCGCCAAATCAAACTTGTTACCGCTGACCGTCATGCTCCAGGCAATCCGGGCAAGCTTGTTGGCCAGCGCGACTATCGCTTTACGCTTGCCTCTGCGTACAATCAGCTTGCTCAGCCACTTCCCCAGCCGGTCTGCTCGTTTCGATACGTGGGCGAGAACGGCTCTTGCTCCGTGGTTCGGCAACCCCCTCAGCTGCTTGTTCCCGGCTTTGGTGATACTGCCTGGCCGGAGTTTGCCTCCGGTGCATCGTTGCTTGGGGACTAGGTCACACCAGGCTGCCAGTCGACGACCATTGGAAGAGTGCCGACCATCGCCAACCTCACTGACGAAGGCAGCTGCCACGATAGGACCAAAGCCTGGAATGCTCTGCAACCGCTGATAGCGGGGCTGCAGTTGGCACAGCTGATGAATCTCGTGCTCTACGGCTTCTGTCTCATCATCCAGGGCTTTGAGCTCACTGTGCATTAGCAGATGGCAAGCGCATCATTGGCGTCATTCTTTTGGGCAGACACCATTGGCTTAACGTGTTGCGCAGGGATGAGCTTGACCTGGTAACCCGCTTGCTGAGGCCGTCTCCCCAATAGTGAGAGCGGCCACAGGCCTCCAGGGCCACCAAGGTTGCAGCAGGAAAATCTTGGAGTGTGCGAAACAGCTTGTCTCTTTTGACCTTGCGGCTCCAAAGGACAGAGCCGTCTTCCAGCAATACACACACCTGAAAAACACTCTTGGCTAAATCAATTCCAATGGCTTTAATAGACATGATGGACGTTCCTTTCTGGGAATTACGTTTCGCAACCTAATTCTGGCGCATTTGACGCCGTACTGTAGGGGGGCGTCCATCACATCACCGGACCCTGATTTTCGTCAGGGTGACGATTGTGGGTGTGGTGCAGGGACACCTGGTAGCCAGGTTCAACAGTACTCTGCAGGTTGGTACAGCGTGGATTCAACCCACGCAGTCCCCTCCGGCACGGTCATGCCGGCGCATGCCGGTATCCAGAGGCTGTGTTGGCAAGGGTTTTATGGGGCCTCCAGAATGTGTCCAAACTCGATACTGATTTCGACAGGCGCTGGTTCCTGCCCTTCTTCTGGAAGACGATGTACTGAGTACTGCTGAGCGCGACAAGAGCAAGCTTGGTTGGTGAGCACCAGTTATTTTGACACAGCCTAAAAAAGCCCGCTTGCGCGGGCCTTTTTCATCAGTCGTAGATGGTGGGGATCGGTTGGCGCTTATGCTGGGTGGCCACGTAGATGTCGATGATCCTCGCCTCCACCTCGGGCGCCACCTGCTTGCCCTCCAGGAAATCGTCGATCTGATCGTAGGTCAGCCCCAGGGCGATCTCGTCCTCCAGCCCGGGACGGTTGCACTCCAGGTCGGCGGTGGGCGCCTTGACCACCAGCTGTTCCGGCGCCCCCAGATGGCTGGCCAGCTGCCTGACCTGGCGCTTGTTGAGGCCAAACAGGGGCGCCAGGTCACAGGCACCGTCACCGTGCTTGGTGTAGAAACCGGTGACGTTTTCGGCACTGTGGTCGGTACCGGCGACCAGGCCGTTGGTCAGTGCCGCCACCTTGTACTGGGCCACCATCCGCATCCTGGCCTTGACGTTGCCCTTGGCGAAATCCAGCTTGTGGGTGTCCACCTCCTGGATCCCCGCCTGCTCCAGACCAGCCAGCGCTTCCTCATTGATGCTGTCCACGCCGGCCTTGATGTTGATGGTGATCTGCTTGCTCGGCTGGATAAAGCGGCAGGCCATCTGCGCCTCATCCTCATCCTTCTGTACTCCGTAGGGCAGGCGTACCGCGATAAACTGATAATCGGGAATCGTTTTGCCCTGGTTGAGACCGTCCACCGCCAGTTGGCACAGGCGTCCGGTGACGCTGGAGTCCACCCCACCGCTGATCCCGAGAACCAGGCTCCTGCACCCCGACTCCTCGAGCTTGCCCTGGATAAAGGCGACCCGGCGCTGAACCTCAACTTCAGGGTTGATAACCGCCAGTACTCTCATCTCTTTAAGGATCTGTCCTTTCACTGTGTGCTCCGTTGGCAGGCTGGTTTGACCCAGTTAATTTAACATCGCCTCCCCCAGGGGGAAAGCGTTGCCGGCGGCAGCCGCCGCGGTTTGGGCGGGGTCAAGGGGGGAGAGGCAGGCTGCTATGGTAGGGCCGTCGTTTTGTGTGGGCGGGCGCCCTACGGCAGGAAAACGGCGCATGACCACCGTCACAAAAGGGCGCACGGGTGCATCAAGATTATTGATGCGCCTCATCAGCAAAACTGCGGGATTTAGCGGGCGCTGGGCAGGCGAGAGAGCAGCTGCTTGGCTTCGTGGCGGATGCATTCACGCACCGGATTGTCGGCCGAGTCCGCCCGCCAGATAAAGGAGAGGGTGCGTGCCATATTCAGTCCCGGGACCTCCAGGGCGACCAGCTCGCCGCTCTCCAGCTGAGCCGCCACATCCAGATAGGGCAGGCAGCTCAGGTAGTAGCCCTTGGTGACCATGGTGCGCAGCACCGGCACATGCTCATACTCCCGCCATACGTCCAGATCGGACACCAGGCCGTGGATGGCACTGTCGAAGATGCGCCGGGTACCGGCTCCCTGCTCCCGCAGCACCCACTTGGCCTGCTCCAGCTGGGCGGCGCTGATCTGCTTCTGGCGGGCAAAGGGGTGGTGCTTGGCGGCGACGATCACCAGGTGGTCATCGCACCAGACCTCATGACAGATGCGGCTGTCGTCGCAACGCCCCTCGATGATGCCGATGTCGTACTGGTAGTTGAGCACTCCCTCGATCACCTTCTGGGTGTTGTGCACCGTCAGCTCGATGCGGATCTCCGGGAAATCGCCGTCGATGCGGCTGATAAGCTCCGGCACCAGGTGTTCGGCGGCGGTCTGGCTGGCCGCCAGCTGGATCTCCCCGCTGATCAGGTGCTGATCATAGAGCCCCAGCTCGATCTGCCTGGCATCGTGCAGCAGCTGCTTGGCCCTGGGCCGTAGCCAGTTGCCCCAGTGGCTAAGAACCATGCGTTTGCCCTGGCGCTCAAACAGCGGTCGCCCCAGAGACTTTTCCAACTGAGACAGAGACATACTGGTTGCAGATTGAGTCAGGGAGAGGGTCTGCGCGGCTTTGCTGACACTGCCGAAGTCGGCAACAGCATTGAACACCGCCAACTGTTTAAGGGAGAAACGCACCTTGATGGCTCCGGTTCGAAGTTAGTCCAGTTCATCCGGCATTGAACCACAGTTAACTCAGATTATAAATTTCACTGAATAAAACTGGAGGCCACATCAATAAATTGCTCCTCTTGAGAGGAAATATGTGAGAAACAATAGGAATTAGAAAGAGGTTTGTCGTAGAGGAAGCGGCGCCCTGCCTGGGAGTTGCGGCGCCGCCTGCAACAGGAGGTGCCCTATGCCCCAATCTCTGAGTGTCGCCAATGTCATGCATGATCCCGAACTGGTGCTCCATCCCGACACCGACGCTGGCGATGCCCTGGACAAGCTGCTGCAGGCTCGCCTGGGCGCGGCTCCGGTGGTGGATGCCCACGGCCGGCTGGTGGGGGTGCTCAGTGAGCACGATCTGCTGCTGGACCTGTGGTATCACGACTACCAGCCTGAGCAGAGCGCCCAGGTTCGGGAACTGATGCAGCGCAAGGTCACCGTACTGACCCCCAGGGACGATCTTCTGGCCCTGGCCGAACGGATCTGCATCGATCCCAACACCCTCTACCCCATCGATGGCAATGGTTGTGCCGTCACCCTGAGCACCATGCCGTTGAAGGAGCGGGCCCGCGCCGGCCGGGTCTGGCATCCCAGGCACTTTCCCGTGGTGGAGGAGGGGCAGCTGGTGGGGATGGTGAGCCGGCGCGACCTGGTGGGGGCGCTGCGTCACCTGTATCGCCACCGCGCCCACTGAGCGGCCGGGCTCAGGTCTCGATGCCGAGCACCTGGTAGGCTGGGGTTTCGTAGGGGTGGGCCTGTTTCAGCGCCGCGATCACCTCGGTCTGCAGCGCCGCCTGGAACACCAGTTCCACCTTGAACTCCGGCTCCCTGTGCACCTGTTGGCCGCTGTGAACATAGGGATCCGCCCCCTCAATGGGGCGGAACTGACCCATCCCCTCGGCATACCAGCAGCAGCGGTCGTAGTGGCCGATGCGTCCGGCCCCGGCGTGGAACAGCGCATCCAGCACAGGCTCCAGGTGGGCTTTGGGAACATAGAACTCCAGTTTTTTCATGGTGATTTTCTCGTTGGTCATGGCTCTCCCCGGTTCACTTCGAAGGGCGTTGTTACCGACTCCTGAGACCGATGTTGCCGCTCTTTTCAGTTTGACACGTCCTGCGATCTCCGGCCAATCCGGGAGGGGCGGCGGCGCCCGCCCGGAGGGGCAAGGGGGCGTTGACGACGGTTTCCCCCGTTTTTGGTGTCCGGACCACTGATTGTTTGCTGTACACCGTCAGAGGCCATGGACGGCAGGGGCGAGGGGCGCCACAAAAAAGGGGGGAGGCTCAGGCCTCCCCCCTTGGCTTATGCAAGGATGACGCTTAACTGGTGTACATCTGACCGGCGTACACAACGAAGTGACGCAGGGCCATCACGCCGATGATGGTGCAGCTGGCCACGGTCACCAGGAAGGGCTTGCTGTGCTTCCAGGACTTGGGGGCGAAGATGCTGGAGAGCACCGGCACGCCCAGGCCAATACCGACCACGCCCACCCAGAACACCTGGGCCCAGGTGCCGTCACTGATGGCCGCCAGGGCCGCCTGGGCGGCGGGACCGGAGAAGTTCAGACCGACGAACAGCAGCACCAGCAGCATCGCCTCGTTGAAGGCGACCGGGTACTCGATGCGGTGAACCTGTTCGATGCAGTCCGACGGCTTCTTGCTGAAGAACAGGGTCGCCACCAGGATGTTACCGGCGGAGCCCACGCTCAGCGACGAGGCCAGGAACAGACCGGGCAGCACCGCGGTGTTCAGGATCGGGTAGCTGATCAACGCCGACAGCAGGAAGCCTGTGTAGACGCCGACGCCGATGGCCAGGGCGAAGATCAGCTTGTTCAGGCCGCCTTCGATGGCGCGGAACACGGTCATGATCCCCTTCAGCGCCGGTATCGCCGCCACCAGGGATTTCTCAAACACCAGGGCGGAGTAGATGAACACCAGTGGAATGTAGGCCAGCAGCAGCAGCACACCCCAGGCCATCACCGAAGTGAGGTTGTAGTTCAGCAGGATGATGTAGAACTCCCAGGGCTTGGTCAGGTCGAGCACCAGCAGCCCCATACCGGCGACGATGGCCAGCGGACCGATGACCGCAGAGGCCTTGATCACCGGTAACCCTTCCACCGGCAGGCCGCGGCTCTGTTTGTACCAGCGCAGGCCGATGGCCACCAGCATGGAGCCGGCGGAGAGACCCGCCATAAACAGGTAGACGGCGATGATCCAGTTCCACACTACCGGATCGTATTGTTCCATGGATCCCCAGAGTACATTCATGCGTTGATCCCTCCCTTCTTGCCGGGAATGCGGTACACACGGGGTTTGGTGCCCAGGTGGACCTTGTCTTGATAGTTGGGCTGGGTATCCAGCAGGCGGCTCACTTCACTGCTTGGGTCGGCGGCATCGCCGAACACCAGGGCGTCGGTGGGACAGACGCTGACACAGGCGGGCTGCTCGCCCCGGGCCAGGCGGGTGTCCTTACAGAAGTTGCACTTGTCCGGCACCCGGGTCTCGGGGTTGATGAAGCGCACTTTGTAGGGGCAGGCGGCGATGCAGTACTGACAGCCGACGCACTTCTTGTCGTTGATGGTGATGATGCCGTCCTCGCCCACGTAGGCGGCGCCGGTGGGGCAGACCTTGACGCACGGAGCATCTTCACACTGCTGGCAGGAGACGCGGTGGTACTTGTAGGCCAGGTTGGGGAAGTTGCCCACCGGACCCTCGATGCGCACCTGCAGGCGGGTCACCGAGTCGGGAATGCCGTTCTCACTGCGGCAGGCCACGTTGCAGGCCTGGCAGCCGATGCACTTGTTCTCGTCGTGCACCATTACATAACGTTTTTTCATGACCATCTCCGATTAGATCTTTTCCACTTTCACCCCGGTGGTGTGCAGGTTCATCCCTACAACCGGAGCGGTGACATGAGGCAGCAGGTTGCCGCAGTGGACGCCCTTGCCGTAGGCCCGGGCCAGCTCCTTGTTCTTGGAGCCAAAGCCCATGTAGGCAAACACGGTGTCGGGGCGGATCCCTGGGGTCACCAGGGCGGTGCCCTCTTCGCTGCCTACGTCGTTGTGCAGACGGATGGCATCGCCACTCTTGATCCCCAGCAGACCGGCGGTCAGCGGATGGATCCACACGGCGTTGTCGGACATCAGGTTGGCCAGGTAGGGCACGTTGTGGGTGGCGCCGTTGGTGTGAATGGCGGTCTTGCCCTGGATGAAGAACAGCTCATCGGCCTTCTTCAGGTTGACCTCGCGGTACTTGATGACGCCACGTCCCGGGGCCATCTTCTCCACCTTGGCGGAGCTCAGCTCAATCTTGCCGCTGGGGGTCTTGAACTTCATGGCGCTGGCGTAGGTGCCATCTTCGTCCAGGGGACGGGCGGTGTCGTACTGGGCGGCGAAGTTGGCGACCATCTCCGGCTCACGCAGCATCAGTGGCTTGCCGAAGCTGACGTAACCCTCCTGCTTGATGCGGCTGAGCAGCTTGGCGTCTTTTTTCACCTGCAGCAGTTGCAGGGTCTCGATGTTGTCCCAGGGGAAGTACTGGCCCAGGCCCAGGGCGTCGCCCACTTGCTTCCAGATCAGCCAGGAGGGGCGGGTGTCCCCGATGGTCTCAACCACCGGCTGGCGCACATAGTAGGCCGGGTTCTTGCCGGACTTGTCGAAGATCTCCTCGGAGCGCTCCAGGTAGGTGGACTCAGGCAGAACCACGTCGGCGTAGGCGGCGGTCTCACTGACATAGACGTCGCAGCAGACGATGAATTCCATGGCGTTCATCGCCTTCACCACCCGGGCGCGATCGGTCATGGTCTGCATTGGGTTGGTGCGGCTCATCACCCAGCCGCGGGTCTTGTAGGGCACCTCGTCCAGGGCAGAATCCAGAATACTCTGGTAGATGCCACCGTTGGACCACAGCATCTCATACTGCTGGTCGACCATGTCGATGCGCTTGGCGGTGGGCTTGGGCATCTCCACCTTGGGTTTTGCCAGGCCCGGAGTGACATCGGCGCCGGCGAACTTGTTGTAGGTTTTGGCTTTCTTACCGGCGTACAGGCCGCCCTTGCGCTCGATGTTACCGATGAGGACGTTGGCGGCGAAGATGGCGCGGCGCATCTCAAACTCTTCGGTGGTGAAGGTGGCGCGGTGACCGAAGTCCACCACAGCATGAGGGGCGGCGGCGGCCAGCTCATGGGCGATGCGACGGATATCTTCGGCGGGCACATCACTGATGGACTCGGCCCACTCCGGGGTGTAGGCGGCCACCTCTTTGGCGAACTCGTCGAAGCCCACCACGTGACGCTCGATAAAGGCCTTGTCGTAGAGGTTGTCCTTGATCAGCACATGACACAGGGCCAGGGCTACGGTGACGTCGGTGCCCGGCTTGATGGCATGCCACTCATCACCCTTGTCGGCTACCACCGAGAAGCGGGGTTCGAACACCACCAGCTTGGCACCACGGTCCGCTTGGGCCTTCATCATGCCGCGGGTCTCGGACATGTTGATCCCTTCGTAGATGTTGTGACCGAAGTTGATGATGTACTTGGAGTTGCCCAGATCCCGCTTCATCTTGGTGCCGAAGATGGCAAAGGCGGCGATCTTGTAGGCGGTGGGACAGGTAGTGCCGTGGTTGAAGGTGTTGGGGCTGCCGAACGCCTTGGCCAGGTGGAACAGGTGCTTGTGATTGGAGCCGGACTTGGAGGAGAAGGAGACGGCTTCGGGACCGTACTTCTCTTTGATGGCACCCAGCTTGTCGGCGATCAGAGCATAGGCTTCATCCCACTCGATCTCCTGCCATTTGCCTTCGCCGCGCTCGCCGACGCGCTTGATGGGCTTGACCAGGCGCTGCTTGTCATACAGCAGGCTGTGGCCGGAACCGCCACGGGCACAGACTGCGCCACCGAAGGATTTGGCGTTGGCATTACCCAGGATGGAGACGTTTTTGCCATTGACGATGCGGGCGGAGATGGGGCAGCGGGTGGAGCACATCTCGCAGATGCTCTTCACCTCAATTGCCGATCCCTTGAGCTCGGTCTGCTCAAGGGCGCCCAGGGTGCCCGGCAGCAGACTGGCCAGAGCACAACCTGCGGTGCTGGCTCCGGCCCCTTTCATAAAGGTTCGCCGATCGAGTTTCATCATGATTCCCCTTTTGGATTTAGATGGGTCCCCGCCTACCGGGTGCAACGGTCGGCGGGAGGGATACTCAGTTGTCAGGATCAGTGTCTGTCGGCCAGGG
Source organism: Ferrimonas sediminicola (assembly GCF_005116715.1). GTDB lineage: Bacteria > Pseudomonadota > Gammaproteobacteria > Enterobacterales > Shewanellaceae > Ferrimonas > Ferrimonas sediminicola. The sequence continues at coordinate 255,400 of NZ_SWCI01000003.1, forward strand.
GAGGGGGGGTATTGTGGTAAACCACATATCAAGCTGATTGGTTAACGCTTTGTGACCCCTTTCTCAGTTCGTTTTTTGAGCGGCATTGTTTGCGGCTTTGTCTATTGTGGTAAACCACATAATTGTTACATCCAGGATAAGAGAGTGATTCTCAATACAAAAAAAGCGCCCAGTCGGGCGCTTTATACCAAGGGGAGGGGATCATCCCTGGCGCTTCATATAGCCGTCGAAGTTGTCGATGTAGTCCTTCATGTTGGCTTCCAGCATCTTGCGGTACTCGTCGATGTAGTACTCCATCATCTCCTCCTTGCGCGAGGTCATCTCTTCGGCGCTGTTAAAGCCGCTGGCGCCGAACCAGGCGTTGTAGCGGGCCAGGGCCCACATGAAGGAGGCGCTCACTTCGCCGGCCTGTACCTGGGGATCCTTGTTGTGATCGTTGGCCAGGTGGATGTGGGCGTTGGCGCGGTCGAAGAACGCTTTATTGGACTCGGACATGGGACTCTCTTCTCTTTGGTGTTGAAGCCACTACGCTAGCAGCTTTGTCCCCGGTTTGCCGGGGACTGGGTAAAAGTTGTGATCAGGCGTCATTGGCCCGGGTCAGGATGATCTCGGCGGTGCAGCCGTGTCCCCCCTCATTATTATGGATGGAAAACTCCCCCTCCTGGGCCTTCACCAGGTCGCTGCAGATGGCCAGTCCCAGCCCAAGGCCGTCGCTCTTGGTGGTGGTGAAGGTGGCCATCATGGTCTGCGGATCCTCGGCGAAGCCTGGGCCGTTGTCTGTGACCTTGAGATGGACCCGTTGTTCATCAAACCACAGCTCGACCAGGATCTGTCCCTGATGACCGTTGAGCTCAGAGATGGCATCGACGCTGTTTTTCAGCAGGTTGATCAATACCTGCTGCATCCCCACCCGGTCTGCCCGGGCGAAGTAGGGCTCCCCTTTTACCTGGGTGCGTATCTGCACCCGGTGGCGCTCCAGCTCCAGCTTCATCAGGGAGATCCCCTCGTCCACCAGGCTGAGCAGGTTGACCCGTTCCAGCACCGTTTCCCGGCGTTTGAGCAGGCCGCGGATGCGCTGCACCACTGCCGCTGCCCGCTGGGACTGCTGGTTTATCTTGTCCAGCAGCGCCAGCATCTCGGTATCCGGCTGAGTCTGGCTGCGCAGTCGTACCAGCCCGCCCTCGCTGTAGTTGTTGATGGCGGCGATGGGCTGGTTGATTTCGTGAGCCAGCCCGGCCCCGATCTCTCCGATGACGGCGGCGCTGTGCAGCCGCTCCAGTTGCACCGCCTTGCGCTTCAGCTCTCGCTCGGTCTCCACCAGGGTGTCGCTTTTCTGGCGGAACTTGAACTCGATCCAGAAGTGATAGAGGGTGGCGATGACAAACAGCAGGGCCAGCACTACCCCCCATTTGCGGTTGGCCTCCATCCACTCCAGCAGCAGCTCCCACTTGCTGATCTCCCGATTCTGGTAGTGGAGGTTGGAGAACAGCTGAATCACCTTGAGCTGGCTGATGGGGGCAGTCCAGCCCAGGGTGCCCGCCCGGATGGCGGCCGGGTGATCCGGGGTCAGCTCGAACAGGGCGCGGGTGATCTGCTTGGTGAGGGTGTAGCTCACCTCCTCGCTGGCGGCGAACGACCAGTTGGGGTAAAGCTGGGTGCTCACCTGGCAGTCGTAGCCGGGCGGCCTGCTGGGGTTGATCACCCGGAACTCCTCGGCGCGGATCACCCCCTTCTCCACCATCTCCTCCAGGGTACAGAAGGGGGTGATGGCGGCGTCGATGTTGCGGTCCCGGACCTGGAAGATCAGCGGCCCCAGCGGGAAGCCGAGAAACTTCACCTCCTTGAAGAAGTCATCGGGACTCATTCCCAGCTTGTGCATCAGACCGACGGTGGCCTGGTAGCCACCCAGGGCGTGACGGCCGCTGGCGGCCACCACCTTGTCCTTGAGGTCGTAGAGGGTGCGAAAGTCGCTGTCGGCCCGGACGATAATGGTGGAGCCGATGGCGTAGGTGGCGCCGTTGTGTTTGCGCGAGCGCATGGTCGCCAGCCAGGAGAGGGGAAACTGGTTGGAGAGGTAGAGATACTGACCCGGATTGGTGACGATGAACTCGATCTCACCTGCTTCCAGGGCACTGTTGAGCTCCTCGAAGGAGCCGGGGCGGACGCTGAATCGGGCCCCCTTCACCTTGGCGGTCAGGTAGTCCATCATCGGCTGCCAGCGCTCCTCGGCCTGGCGATAGCCCCAGTTGGCCAGCACTCCGACCTTCAGGTGCTCCTCCTGCGCGGCCCGTGAGGGGGCGGGAAACAGCAGCGACAGGGTCGTCAGCCACAACCACAGAGTTGCTCGGCGCACGTGTTGATCCAAACTCAATTTCATGATGGTTGTAACATAAGCCAGTCCGGGCCGGATTCAATGTGAAGCGACTCAAAGTTAGGCACTTTGCTATCGCTTATTGGTCGGATCTGAGATATGACTCTTTGAGAAAAGACTAATTCGAGGAAACAGCATGACCCACAACCAGGGAGAGTTGGTGTATCTGGTGGACGACGACGAGGCGATTCTCGACTCGCTGACCTTCCTGATGGAGGGATACGGTCTTCAGGTGCAGGCCTTCAGCCGGGGCGCAGAGTTCCTGGATACGGTGGACCTGGGGCAGCCGGGATGCGTCATCCTCGACAGTCGCATGCCGGAGCTGACCGGTCAGGATCTGCATCAGAAACTGAACGACGCCAACAGCCCGCTGGCGGTGATCTTCCTTACTGGCCACGGGGATGTGCCGATGGCGGTCGAGGCGTTGAAAAACGGTGCCTTCGACTTCTTCCAGAAGCCGGTGCAGGGCCGGGAGTTGCATGAGGCGGTGCAGCGGGGATTGGCCCACAGCCATCGGTTGCATCACGATCTGACCCAACTGGCCCTGCTCAAGGACCTCACCGAACGGGAGCAGCAGGTGTTTCGCCTGGTGATCAACGGCTACACCAATAAACAGATGGCCGATACCCTGTTTGTCTCGGTGCGCACCATCGAGGTGCACCGCTCCAACGTGATGAAGAAGCTCCATGCCAGCAACATGGCGGGGCTGCTGAAGTACTCCTCGTTGCTGGACTCTTTGGAACCTTAGGCCTGGCCGATGCCCGTAAGCTTGCCAAACATCGCCTTCCGGGCGGTGTTTTCGTGTCAGTATCGGCCTTTTTCGAAGCGGTAGCCGCCCAGGGCGGCGCCCCACAGCTGCCGACCCTGGTCATCATAGCCTTTGGTCCAGCGGATGATGCGGTCGGCGTAGATCTCCAGGTCGGTCTGGGCGTAACTGGCGCCATACATGCGGTTGGCACAACTGCCGGCGTCGGTACGCCCGCTGTACCCCTGTGTTTGGCCGTCATAGGTCAGCAGCAGGTTGCACCCGGGACGGGGCAGCAGATCTGAAGGCGTCAGGCCGTTCAGCGGTATTTTCACTCGCCAGGCGCCGGCGAACCGCCTGGGGTCGGGCAGCTCATAGAGGTGAAGCAGGACGCCGGTGGGGGCCGGTTGCAGGCGTAGCACCCGCTGGCGGAAGGGGCGCTCCGGGCGTTTGACCGAAGCGTGCTCGGTGTAGAGCCAGGGACCATCGCGTCGTTCCGGCCAGATGGGGACGATATGAAGGTTGAGGTTGAAGTAGTTATGAAGCTCCCGGGATTGGGATGCGCTGCTGTAGTTGCCGCTCATCCAACTGGCCAGCCTCTCGGTAGCCTCCTCCCCGTGTACACAGGGGGCCAGGGCGAGCAACAGTAACAGGGGGGCTGAGAGCCTCATCGCTATCCAACAGAATCGCTTCGGAATGAAAGAGGATTGTTACATAAATGGGGCAATCTGCGCAGAGGCTTGCGCCTTCGTCGATGCAAATTTGGGCCGCGGCGCACAATTCGCCGACCATCAGAAAAAGAAAATCCCTCGTGCCGGGAAGCGACAAGGGACTGCCGGTGACATGACGTCGGCCTGTGGATGATAAGTCGGCCTATGACGTTGGATTGTTGGACGGCAAAGGGTGCCGGGGCATCAGGCTCACTGACTTCCTAAGGTCCCGGGGCCGGTCATTCTGATGAGCTCAGGAGGGGAAACTCCCGGGTCATGACAGATACCCGCGCCGTTGAATGCAGACAACGACCAATGGATAGTAGCAGAAGAAAATCGGGATAAATGGTCAATTTCTGTTCTTGTGAGGCGGGTTCCGGCGCCCGCCCTGGTGGGGTGATGCGGGTCACGCAATCGCGGTAAAATGACGAGTTAAGCAGGGTGGCCCGCTGCCCGATCAGCTACCGCAGAGCCCAGGCCTGGCGCGCACCTTGTCGTAGCCCCAGTTGAAGGCGATGGCGTATACCAGGAAGAAAAGAATGGCGCCGATATCCAGCAGCAGCACCTGCCACAGACTCATGGACAGGGTCCACATCAGCACCGGCAGGGTCAGTGGCAACAGCCCCAGTTCAAACCCCAGCCCATGGACTAAGCGCAGCAGCGGGGAGCGCGTCTGGCGATCCGCCCCAAACAGCCGGTCAAAGGCCAGGTTGTAGCCGTAGTTCCACCCCATGGCGATCAGTGACAGCAGGATGGCGATGCCGGCGAGGGTGTGGCTTGCCACCGGTATCAGCAGGGGGCCAAGCAGGGTGATCAGCAACAGGGCCAGCAGCTCAAACAGCAGGGTGTGGAGGATGCGCTCTTTGGTGGACATGGGGAACTCCTTCATTTCATTTTGTCCCCATTCTATTTTTAATTATGATGGTAAAAAGTTAGAAATTATCGGTTTTGTAGATATGTATAGCCTGGAACAGTTACGCATGTTTGTGGCCGCCGCCGAGCAGGGCTCCTTCTCCGCTGCGGCTCGTAAGCTGGGCAAGGCGCAGTCGGTGGTCAGCCAGGGGATCGCCAACCTGGAGATCGATCTGAACCTGATCCTGTTCGACCGCTCCGCCCGCTCGCCGCGGCTCACCTCCCAAGGACAGACCCTGTTCGAGCAGGCGCGGATGCTGATGGTGCATCACCAGCGGTTTCAAAGCAGTGCCCAGAGCCTGAGCCTGGGGGAGGAGCGTCAGCTGGTGTTTGCCCTGGATGAAGTGCTGATGATGTCGGGACTGGAGGCGGTGCTGCGCCAGTTCACCGAGCGGTTCCCCACCACTTCCCTGGAATTTCTCACCGTGGTCAGCCCGGATGTGGGGGAACTGGTCCGCAGCGGCCGGGCGCAACTGGGGCTGATGTTCTCCCAGATCCCCTATCCCACCGAGCTGGATGCCAGTTACATCGGCAGCCTGCCGTTTGTCGCCGTGGTGTCGCCGGAGCATCCCCTGGCTCGGGAGCAGACGCTGACCCTGGAGAGGCTCAGCCTGCATCGGCAGATCATGGTCAGGGGGGCGTCGGGAACCCTGACCGGGGAGTTTCCCGCCGTCAGCCCCAACCGCTGGAGCACCAACAACTTCTACATGGTGGCGGAGCTGGCCAGCCGGGGGTTTGGCTGGGGCTACATTCCCCGTCACCTGACCGAGGATCGGATCTTTGGCCGTCGGCTGGTATCGCTAAAGCCGGAGTGCGATGCCCAGACCTGGCTGTCGCCGGTGGACCTGGTCAGTCGTCCCGGAGCGGAGAATGGTCCGGCCCTGAACTGGCTGAAGGGCGAGCTGAGACAGCTGTTGCCGGGGTAGGAGAGTGAAAGGGCCTGCATCGGCAGGCCCTTTGTGTGGGGGGAGATCAGCCGTCGACGCCCTGGCTGCGCAGGTACTCGTCGTAGGTGCCGTGGAAGTCGGTGATGCCGTCCGCCTTCAGCTCGATGATACGGGTGGCCACCGAGGAGACAAACTGGCGGTCGTGGGAGACGAACAGCAGGGTGCCGGGATAGTTCTCCAGAGCCAGGTTTAGCGCCTCGATGGACTCCATGTCCATGTGGTTGGTGGGCTCATCCATCACCAGGATGTTGGGCTTCTGCATCATCAGCTTGCCGAACAGCATCCGCCCCTGCTCACCCCCGGAGATCACCCGGGTGGACTTCTTGATCTCGTTCTGGGAGAACAGCATCCGTCCCAGGAAGGAGCGGATGGTCTGCTCGTCGGCGCCTTCGGTGGCCCACTGTCCCATCCAGTCGAACAGGTTCAGATCGGTATCGAAATCGGCGGCATGATCCTGGGCGTAGTAACCGATGTTGTGGTTATCTGACCACTTGATGGTGCCGGACTTGGGCGCCATCTGGCCCACCAGGGTGTTGAGCAGGGTGGACTTGCCGATGCCGTTCTGGCCGATGATGGCGATGCGCTCGCCTACCTCAACCCGCAGATCCAGGCCACTGAACAGCATCTCATCGTAACCCTGGGCCAGGCCCTCCACCTCCAGGGCGTTACGGAACAGCTTCTTCTCCTGCTCGAAACGGATGAAGGGGGACTGACGGCTGGAGGCTTTTACCTCCTGCAGCTGGATCTTGTCGATCTGCTTCTGGCGGCTGGTGGCCTGGCGCGCCTTGGAGGCGTTGGCGGAGAAGCGGCTGACAAAGCTCTGCAGTTCGGCGATCTGCGCCTTCTTCTTGGCGTTGTCCGCCAGCATCCGCTCGCGGGCCTGCTCGGCGGCGGTCATGTACTCGTCGTAGTTGCCGTGGTACATCCGCAGCTCACCATAGTCGATGTCCGCCATATGGGTGCACACCGAGTTGAGGAAGTGGCGGTCGTGGGAGATGATGATCATGGTGCAGTTGCGCTCGTTGAGCACCTGCTCCAGCCAGTGGATGGTGTGGATGTCCAGGTTGTTGGTGGGCTCATCCAGCAGCATGATGTCCGGGTCGGCGAACAGCACCTGGGCCAGCAGTACCCGTACCTTGAGACCCGGGGCCACGGCGCTCATCAAACCGAAGTGCTGCTCCTCGGGGATCCCCAGGCCCAGCAGCAGCTCGCCGGCACGGGCCTCGGCGCTGTAGCCGTCCATCTCGGCAAACTGTACCTCCAGATCGGCGACCCGCATCCCCTCCTCTTCGCTCATCTCCGGCAGGCTGTAGATGCGGTCGCGCTCCGCCTTCACCTTCCACAGCTCCTTGTGACCCATGATCACCGTGTCGATCACCGAATACTCCTCGAACGCCCACTGATCCTGGCCCAGCTTGGCCATGCGGGTGTTGGCCTCCAGGCTGACGTTGCCGGAGGTGGGTTCCAGTTCACCGGAGAGAATCTTCATGAAGGTGGACTTGCCGGCGCCGTTGGCGCCAATCAGGCCGAAGCGGTTGCCGCCGCCGAACTTGGCGCTGATCTCTTCGAACAGGGGTTTGTCCCCGAACTGCATGGTGATGTTGGAGGCGATGATCAAGGTGGTGATTCCCTCAGATAAATTTAAAAAAAACGCCGCAGGGTACCCGTCCAGCGGGGATTGTGCAAGTTTTCTCCTCTGTTTGGCTTTCCTCCAGAGTGGCGGGAGGAGAAAGTTCGAGCCGGTGTCAGTCAGCCTGCTAGGCTTAGTAGGTTCTGTTTTTGTCCCCCGGCCCCGGGCTTGACTCAGGCGCCTGGGACAACCCATTCCTGGGACCGAACGGAGGTCGTTATGTGCAAGTCTGTTGTGAGCCTGATTGGGGTGCTGGCCAGCTCCACTCTGCCGGCCCTGGCAGATGAGCCCTGCGGTGATCTGGGTGAATGCCGGGTTCTTATCGAGGTGAATGCCACCGATGGGGACATAGGCTTCCATGTGCTGTTTGACGGTGAGGGTTGGGAGGAGGCGCAACTGAGCGGTCCCGGTGGCCAGCCGCTGTTTGATGCCGAGGCCAGCTCCATGTTGGCGGATCAGACCCTGACTGAGAACTTTTTCGAGAGCGCCGAGCCGGTGTGCGAGGAGGCGCTGAGGGAGGAGCCAGAGGAGGAAGTGGTTACCCTGCCGGAGTTTCTGGCGCGCTTCCCGGCTGGCAATTATGGTTTCAGCCTGGATGGCGGAGAGCAGGTGGGGAGCACCATGTTGACCCACACCCTGCCGGCCGCACCGGCTGACGTGGAGTTTGACGGCAAGTGGATCAGCTGGCGTTATGGTGAGGATCTCGGGGAGTGCACCACCTGGCCGGAGGGGTTTATGGTGGCTCCCGAAGAGGCGATCCTCGCCTACGAGGTGGCCATGGAGCCCGATGATGATGCCCTGTCCAAGTTTGGCTACCGGGTCGTTGTCCCTGCATCGGTGCATCAGGTTCTGGTACCCAGGGCGTACCTGAAGGCCCTGCCGGCAGGCACGCCGCTGAAGGTGGAGGTCGGGGCCATCGAGGGGCGGGACGATGGCTCCTTCGGCAACCAGACCTTCTCAGAGGCGGATGGATTCTGCAACCTGCGCAATCAGATGCAGTGTGAATCGGAGGAGGAGTAGCACGGAGGCTGTCGGTTCGGGGGCGAACCACCGGGATTGGAGGTTTGTCGGCACGACTCTGGTACTATGACGGCCTATGACCGTCAGCAGCCACAGCAGAGCAATGAGCCGCCCCTCCATCAGTCTACGCGTCGCCACCTTCAACGTCAGCATGGAGGCGGACAACTACCGCCGTCGGGATCAGCCGAGGGATCCCTGCGCCCTGGAGAGACGGCTGCGCAGCGGCCGTCACCGGCAGATCCGCAACCTGGCGGAGATCCTGCAGCGGGTGCGGCCGGACGTTGTGCTGCTCAACGAGTTCGATCACATCAAGGACCCCAGGCGGGGGAGTCACGCCTTCCAGCGCCACTACCTGTCGGTGTCTCAGAATGGTCAGCGGCCCATCCATTATCGCCATCACTACTGCGCCCCGGTCAACAGCGGCGAAGCCAGCCCGCTGGATATCGATGGGGATGGGGTGGCATCGGCCACCGCCGGGGATGCCTGGGGCTTTGGCCACTACCCGGGCCAGTACGGCATGCTGGTGTTGTCCCGCTTCCCCATAGCGCGTGAGGCAGTGCGCAGCCTGAGGCTGTTCCCCTGGCACAAGATGCCCGGCGCCCTTGAACCGAGGCTTCCGGATGGCTCGCCGTTTTATGACCAGGCCACCTGGCGACAACTGAGGCTCTCCTCTAAGGCCCACTGGGATCTGCCCATCAAGGTGAGAGACCGAACCCTGCACCTGTTGGCGGCCCACCCTACACCGCCGGTGTTCGACGGTCCGGAGCGGCGTAACGCCGCCCGCAACTTCGATGAGATCCGTCTGTGGGCCGACTATGTGGACCCGGCCCGAAGCGACTACCTGGTGGATGACTGCGGCGGCCGGGGAGGGCTGGCTGAGGGCAGCGCTTTTGTGATCGCCGGGGATTACAACGCCTCCCCCGTTGAGGGGCGATCTTTGCCCGGGGCCATCGAGCAGTTGCTGGAACACCCGCTGATAAACGGTGACGTTGAGCCCGCGAGCGAGGGTGGCAGGGCTCACTCGCCCGACAACCTCCATGGCCCGAGCCATACCGCTGACTGGCGGGCCCGGGTGGACTACCTGCTGCCCTCCAGGGCGGGCATCCAGGTGTCGGCAAGCGGAGTGTTCTGGCCCGAGCCCTGCAGTGACTTGGCCTACCTGGTCGCCCATCGCCGAGCCTCCTCGGATCACCGGCTGGTATGGCTGGACTTACAGCTGATTTGAATTGATTTGATCTCTTCAGTCATGGCTGGCTTTCTTTTTAACAAAATCAGTTAGATGTATAACCACCTTGTTGTCTGTGCATTAACATGAGCGCAACCATGCGCGCAATGCATACCTGGGTTGCATATTTTTCACCCCTCTTCCCTATGGTTCACCTCGGATCTGAGGCGTAGAATCTGGCCGTTTTTCAGGTCGAGGTGGTGTTATGGGTTGCCAATCCCTGCCGATGCAACTGTTGCGAATGGTGGTGGTGCTTGCCATTGTGCTGTTCGCGGTTAACCGGTGTGATCCGCTGTTGGAGGCCTTTGCCAGCCAGTCGATGGGATCCGGATGCCACTCTACCGGTGGCAGTGGTCATCACGCTACCCATCACCACAACCACCGAGTTTCACCGGAGTAGAATTGCCATGAGTATTTTCCGTTTCCCGCTGCTGGTGTGGATGGGCATTGGTGTGTTGATCATCAGCCTGGGTATCCGCCAGTCGTTCGGCATCTTCCTCTCCCCCATGGTGATGGATTTCGGCACCGGCCGGGAGTTCTTCTCCTTTGCCATCGCCCTGCAGAACCTGCTGTTTGGCGCCTTCCAGCCCTTGGTGGGGATGGCGGCAGACCGATTCGGACCGAGCCGCATCATCGCCTCCGGCGCCTTCGTCTATGGCGCCGGGCTGCTGCTGACCGCCCTGACCACCCAGCCAGACTGGCTCTATCTCTCCCTGGGGGGCCTGGTGGGGCTGGGGCTGAGTGCCACCAGCTATGTGATCATCCTCGGGGCCGTTGCCCGGACGGTACCTGCCGAGCATGCCGCCAAGGCGTTTGGCCTGACCACAGCCGCTGGTTCCTTCGGCATGTTTGCGGTGATCCCCGGCGCCCAGGCGATGCTGACCCACTTTGATTGGCGCCTCACCATGGAGCTGTTCGCGCTCTCCTGCACCCTGATGGTCGCCTTTGCCTGCTTCATCCATCCGCGCGGTGCGGCTGGTCGCGGTGCCCCTGAGCCCCAGTCGGTCCAGACCCTGAAACAGGCTCTGACTGAGGCGTTTCATCATCGCGGTTACTGGTTTATCCATGCAGGGTTCTTCGTCTGCGGCTTCCACGTGATGTTCATTGCCACCCACCTGCCCAGTTACCTGGCGGACAAGGGGCTGTCGAACCAGGTGGCTGCCCTGGCCCTGGCTTATGTGGGGATCTTCAACATCTTCGGCTCCTACTTCTGGGGCCTGATGGGGGATCATTTCGATAAGCGCCATGTGATGGCAAGCCTCTACCTGCTGCGCACCGCGGTGATTGCCGCCTTCGTTACCCTGCCGGTGACCGATGCCACCGCGTCACTCTTTGGCGCCGCCATCGGCTTCTGCTGGCTGGGCACCGTACCCCTGACCTCTGGGCTGGTGCGGCAGATCTTCGGTGCCCGCTACCTGTCCACCCTCTATGGCCTGGTGTTCTTTACCCACCAACTGGGCAGTTTCCTGGGGGCCTGGGCCGGAGGCCGCATCTACGACCACTACGGCACCTATGAACCCATCTGGTGGAGTACCGTGGTGCTTGCCTTTGCGGCGGCCCTGCTGCACCTGCCTATCGATGCCCGGCCCCTGGTCCGGTTGCAGTCTCAGCCTGCCTGATTGGTTACAGGGGGACGGCCAGGTGGGACTTGGCCTGGAACAGAGCAGAGAGGGCGTTGTGGTAACCCCGCTGGCTGGCGGTGTCCTGCTTATAGAGGGGGGCACAGGCGCTAGGCGCCAAAGGCAGAGAGTGAGAGTCGCGCAGTGGCCGAACCCTAGAGGGTGACCCAGGCTTGGGTTTGGAATTGAGTTCAATCCGTGAGCGGGATCTCTGCGGCTAAAGTTTGCTTGCCATCGGGATCACGACCTGAAACATTGACGCTATATGCATGGAAGATATGCAGTGAATTCAGTTTTTTTGCGGCTATATCTGACTTAAGCTTAACGACATATCGTCTGTCGCGATCTTATATTTCTCAAAGGAATACCAATATGTTCAATGCGCTTGTCCTGACCCAGGAGGAGAAAACCACCCGAGCACAGATCCAGCAGCTGCAGGAGAGCGACCTGCCCGATGGCGATGTGCTGGTCGAGGTGGAGGCGTCCTCCCTTAACTACAAAGATGGCCTGGCCGTTACCGGTACCGGCAAAATCATCCGTGATTTCCCCATGGTGCCCGGCATCGATTTTGCCGGTCGGGTGATTGAATCCAGTGACGAGCGTTATAAGGCGGGCGACCAGGTGATCCTCACCGGCTGGGGCGTGGGGGAGCGGCACTGGGGCGGCATGGCTGAGCGCGCCAGGGTCAAGGCCGACTGGCTGGTGCCCATGCCCACCAACTGCGACGCCCAGAAGGCGATGATGATCGGTACCGCCGGCCTGACCGCCATGCTCTGTGTCCAGGCCCTGCTGGATGGTGGCGTTAAGCCTGAAGACGGCGAAGTGCTGGTGACCGGGGCCAGTGGTGGCGTAGGCTCCGTAGCCGTTACCCTGCTGGCGCAGCTGGGCTACAAGGTGGTGGCCTCCTCCGGCCGCATCGAGGAGAACGGCAAACTGTTGCGTCAGCTGGGTGCCGCTGATCTCATCGATCGCAGCGAGCTCGAGGTGCAGTCACGCCCGCTGGAGCGCCAGCGCTGGGCCGGTGTGGTTGATACCGTAGGCAGTCAGGTACTGGCCCACGCCCTGTCCCAGGTGAACTATGGTGGCACCGCCGCCATCTGTGGCCTGGCAGGCGGTCACCTGCTGCCCACCACGGTGATGCCCTTTATCCTGCGTAACGTGCGCCTGCAGGGGGTGGATTCCGTCGCCTGCCCCTATGAGCGGCGCATCAAGGCCTGGGAAAAGGCCCTGGAGATCCTGCCTGAGTCCTTCTACCAGCAGGCCTGCCACAGCATCGGCCTGGGTCAGGTCGCCGATTACGCCCACAAGATCGTGCGCGGTCAGGTGACCGGCCGGGTGATCATCACCCTCTGAGTTTGATCTCCGTCCAGAGATTGTGATCCGCCCCCCGGGGCGGATTTTTTGTGTCCGCAGAGAAGACCCTGCGCCTGACCATCAGCTCAACTGGCCATCCAGCAGGGGTGAGGTGGCGTCGATGATCAGCTCACGAAGCCAGCACTGGGCCGGGTCCTCGCCAGTGCGTGAGTGCCAGAACAGGTGGTAGTCGATGGGGGGCAGCGGAAAGGGCAGGGGCTTGACCACCAGGTCGTGCTGCTCTCCCGCCTGCTCCGCCAGTCCGGAGGGCAGGGTCAGCAGCAGGGGTTGGTGCTTGAGCAGCACCAGGGCGTTGCCCAGGCTGGGGGTGCGCAGCAGCATTCTGTGGCCGCCCAACCCCGCCATGGCATCGTCCATCAACGCCTTGACGCCGTCACTCACTGCCACTACCGCGGACGGATACTCTCTGAAATGATCCGGCTCGAGAAGGGCATCGGCCAGAGGGTGCTCCTTGGCCACCACGGCCCGCAGGCCGACCAGCCCCAGGTTGCGGCTCATCAGCGGGGCACTCTTGCCTGGCGCACGGCAGATGGCCAGATCCACCCCTTCACTGCCTAACTGAGTTTTCAGATCCCGATGTTGTACCGGAAGTACTTCCAAGTTTACCCCAGGAGCCCGGGAGTAGAGCCGCTCCAGAATAGTGGGCATCAGTGCCTGCAGGGCAAAGTCGGTCACTGCGATGGTGAAGCTCTGCTGGCATTGGGCCGGATCAAACACCCTGGGGGAGAGCAGGTGGCTCAGTTCGGCGATGGGGGCCTGCAGTTGCCGCTGGCAATCCAGGGCAAACTGGGTGGGCTGCAGCCGGGTTCCGACCCGGGTGAACAGCGGATCGCCCAGCATCTCTCTCAGCCTGGCCAGCACCCGGCTGGTGGCGGATTGGCTCAGGTGCAGCCGTTTGGCGGCCCGGGTGACACTGCCCTCTTCAATCAATACCTGAAGGGCGACCAGCAGGCTGAGGTCGCGCCGATACAACTCTTCCAGTTCCATCGTATTTGGTTATCTTGACACTAATTAACGACACAATATCAGGGGGCAGAAAGTAATGATTCTTTCCTTGAGGAAAAATATGACTTGGCAATGGGTTTGGAATGAATTCCAAAACAGGGTGGGGTGTGTATATTTCTCTTACTAATTTGATTGGTCTCTCTATTTTATAAAAGGTTCAAACTCTTTCACTAAGAAATAACAGATCCTCCCGTTTTGGAATGGGTTCCACTTTTACACTGGCCTGGAGATAATCAAACAAGGGTGAGAACCAGATGAGTAAAGTTAATCTGTTAGGACGCCGCAACTTCATTAAGGGGTTGGGGGCAGCTGGTGCAGTAATGGCAGCGCCTGCCATGGCTACCTCTGTCAGCGCCAAAGGTGTGAAGTGGGACGAGACCGTAGAAATTGCCATTATCGGCTCCGGCTTTGCCGGTCTGGCCGCAGGCATTGAAGCGGCCCGTCAAGGCTGTAAGTCAGTCACTATCTTCGAGAAGATGCCTGTTTTCGGTGGTAACTCCGCCATCAACGGTGGTCTGTTCGCCGCGCCTCAAACTCCCATGCAGAAAGAGCAGGGTGTCGAGGATTCCGTAGAACGCATGGTGAACGACCAGCTGAAAGCCGGTCGTGGTATTGCCGACGAGGCTCTGCTGCGTCACGTGGCGTCTCACGCCATGGAAGCTCTGCAGATGACCATCGACGCCGGTGCCGAGTTCCACCCCTACCTGCAGCAGCTGGGTGGCCACTCCGTACCTCGTACCTACCAGACTACCGTCAGCTGTGGCGCGGGTATCACCCAGCCTCTGTTGCATGAGTGTCGTAAAGTGGGCGTCAACATGGTCAGCCGTACCAAGTTCAACGGCTTCATCCTGGACGACGCTGGCAAGGTTGTGGGTGTACGTCTGAACAAGGGCTACTACTTCGAAGACGAAGATGCCGGTGTGGAGAAAGAGATTAACGTACGCGCGACCCGCGGCGTAATCATGGCGACCGGTGGTTTTGCTCAGAACGTTGATCTGCGTATGGCTCAGGATCCCACCCTGACTGCTGAAGTGGGTTGCACCAACGCCAAGGGCGCGACCGGTGAAGGTATGTTCGAGATGTTCCGTCTGGGTGCCATCCCCGTTCACATGGCCCATATTCAGTCCGGTCCCTGGGCGTCTCCAGATGAGGGCGGTTTCGGCTATGTGTCCAACTACTCCATCTTCAACTTCCCACACTCCATTGCGGTTAACCGCATGACCGGTAAGCGTTTCATGAACGAAATCGCTGACCGTAAGACCCGCGCTGACGCCGAACTGGCCTGTCGTGATGCCGAAGGCAACCCCCTGCCTCCCATCATGATCACCAGCTACGAGCACGCCAAACAGCACCCCAACTGCAAGAAGGTACTGAAGTACGGTGTGGGCTGGAAGTTCGACTCTCTGGAAGATCTGGCCAAGCACTTCGACGTACCGCTGAAGCCTCTGAAAGAGCAAGTTGAAGAGTACAACGGTTACGTGAAGAGCGGCAATGATGAGCAGTTCGGTAAGAACATGGGTAAGGCCAAAGGGAAATACCTGAAAGCGCCCTTCACCGTGGTTCGTCTGTGGCCCAAGGTTCACTACTGCCAGGGCGGTGTTCAGATCAACACCAAGGCCGAGGTTAAGGACTCCTTCACCGGCAAGCGCATCGAAGGCCTGTACGCCGCGGGTGAAGTGGCCGGTGGTATGCACGGTGTGAGCCGTCTGGGTAGCTGCTCTATTCCAGATTGTATGGTAATGGGCATGACCGCTGCTCGCAGCATCATGGGCGCCTGAGTCAATAACGGAATTAGTGAGGATTAGATGATGAAAAAGTTAATGACCCTGGCCGCTGCTGCTGCTCTGCTGGCAAGCATGAACGTCTCTGCCGAAGTCAAAGCCGGTGCTACCCTGGTTGATCAAGGCATGATGGATGGTCGTACTTACCACCAGAACTTCTATAAGAAGGATAACTGTAAGGTTTGTCACGGTACTGATACCCCCTCCGTCCGCCCTGCGGATGACGCCTGCCTGAAGTGCCACAAGGTGGACAAGCTGGCGAAGAAGACCGTTCGCAAGGACGAAGAGGAGCTGTGGCAGAACCCGCACAACAACCTGCACTATGGCAAAGAGGTGCCTTGCACCGTTTGTCACGGCGAGCACGAAGCCAAGCAGCCCCTGTGTAACGACTGCCACACCTTCAAGTTCACCAAGCATAAGCAGTAATAACGCTGTTTAACTAATAAGAATAAAGCCTAAATAAGCGGGCAGAATCAAAACGGACTTACCAGTCATTTTGCAAACCGATTCTGTCCGCTTCATTTCAAGAAATTAAAATCATCTCTGGACAATAATGATGAAGCATTCTGCTTTGATAGCTGGGCTGTTGGTTGCCAATTCAGCCATGGCAGCGAATATTCCCGATTTCCTGGACAAAGACGAGATTATGAACGCCGAGTTCAAATGTCTTGGCGAAACGGCCACTTACTCCAAGAAAGATCAGAAATACGTCGACATGCTGTGGGATGAGACCCTGAAATATCTCGAGGGTTACGCGGTGGCGCTGAGCACCAGTGACGGCAACTGCCGCAACTCCGACCGCACCATGTTCCAGACCAACACCCATGATCTCAAGGGTCCCCAATACATGTGCATCATGGACCGTCGTGACATGAAGCTGATGGTCAAGCACATCTACACGGTGATCAACAATCCTGACAAGGCCAAAGCCTGTTTCGGCGCCCGCGAGGACGTCAACTGGATCTACAGCCCGGGTGGTGAACTGGAGAAAAACTCTCCGGTGGCCAAGTGGCTCAAGCGTACCACCTTCGAAGAGTTCTTCGACAACAAGGTCACCAACAAAGAGGTGAAGGAGTACGGTCGCGAGTTCACCAAGAACTTCGCCAAGATGGTGACCGGTGACGACATCAAACTGCCCGGTGCCTTCCCCTTCGACATCAGCGCCAACGCCCTGCCCAACCTGTGGGCCTCCGTGGGCTGGTTCCCCATGTACGCCGAGGACAGCGAGCGTAACAAGCGTAACTTCACCAAGACTCGTGGCAACTACGCCTACGCCGAAGTATTCGGTCACTGGGGCCTGCTGCGCATCGATGAGATCAACAATGAGAAGGTAGGGGCCGAAGTGGGCATGGTGACCCAGCGCATCGACTCCTTCTACCCCTACCACAACCATGCGATCTCCGAGATCTACTACACCATGCGTGAGCCGGCCTGTGCCGACGAGTTCCAGAACTTTGCCGTGCGTGAGGACAGCCCGTTGGTGAAAACCATCAGCGAAAACGACACCACTCGTGAGGTGGAGTTTGATGCGGGCATGCCCAACGAACCCTGGTTCTGGGCCAACACCTCTCCCGAGCACGATGATCTGGCCTACTTCCACCAGAACACCATCCACGCGTTTAACTACAACGGTGCCAACTGCCACGCCAAGCCGGAAGAGAAGGCGATCGTGACCGTCTGGGCCCGCTCCAACGCCCACGACAAGCGCAACGACTATGGTACCACCCGTCTGTGTGAATCCTCCGAGCGTCCCAACACCCCGGCGATGCGCGGTGAGAAGTTCCGCTGCGACCTGACCAAGACCAAGTACTGATAAAAAATGGACCGGCGTCAGACCGGTCCTTGACTCCAAGGCCGCTTCGGCGGCCAATTTCCGGACCAGGCTAGCGACATGCTCCGCAGAGGGCAGGGCACCTGCGTCCTGCTGATATTCAATAGGACAGGAAACGATGAAATACAATACTGCGTTGACCATGGCCATTGCCGCCATGATGGCGGGCAGCTCCGCCGCGGCACTGGCGGAAGATGGTATCGATGTGGGCGGCACCGTTCGCGCCAACTACCAGTACAAGAGCTACAGCGACGCCTCCAAAGACAAGATGGGCGACTTCAAGTTCGATATGCTGGCCCTGAAATTCAAAGGTGAGATGAACGGCATCGGCCTGGCGGCCGAGTACCGTTTCTTCGACGGCTGGGAGAGTCTGCGCTACGCCTACGCCTACTACGACTTTAACGACCAGTGGCAGGGCCGTTTCGGCCTGACCAACGTGCCTTTCGGTAACCCAGGTTACATCTCCAACAGCTTCTGGTTCGGAGTGCCCTACTATCTGGGCTTCGAAGATGACTACGACATGGGCGCCACCTTCCACTACGACGGTGGCAGCTGGAAGACCGACATCGGAGCCTTCAAGGGCGCCGAGTACAGCGCTTCCCGCAATGAGCGCTACTCCACCGACCTGTACCAGGGCATCGTGAACGGCACCGAGTACAGCAACGAGGAGACCAATCAGCTGAACCTGCGCCAAGTCTACGTTATGGATTACGATGGTGGCAGCGCCACCATCGGAGGCTCCCTGGAGTGGGGCCAGATCTACAATGGCAAGACCGGTGACAACGGTGACCGTTACGCCGTGGCCCTGCACCTGGACGCCAAGTACGGCGACTGGAAACTGCAGCTGCAAGCGATGCAGTACGAGTACGACGCCGATAGCCCGGTGGACGCCAACAAGATTGCCGTATCCGCCTACGCCTGGCAGTACGAAGTGGCTTCGAAAGCCCAGATCTACTCGGTGAACCTGGCCAAGAGTTTCCCCACCTCCTGGGGCAGCATCACCGTCTACAACGATTTCGGCACCCTGACGCCGGACACCGATGATGCCAGCTTTGATGATAGCCTGATGAATGTGACCGGCATGGCCATCTCCGCCGGACCCACCTACACCTACATCGACTTCATTGCCGGTGAAAACATGTACGCCGCCGGTGTCAACGATCACGTCGGCCTGGCTCAGACCGACAGCGGCTGGGACAACCGCATCAACATCAACTTCGGTTACTATTTCTAAGAGAGCCCGGGGCGGTGCCTGCATCGCCCCGGGAACAGGCACGAGGCCAGAGTTTCATCATCGTCTCCCTGCTTAACGACTATGAGGCATCGTGTCTTTTTGCTTAGGCGGCCCCCACATCTGTGGGGGCTTTTTTTTGTTCTGCACCTGCTGAGCCGCAATTGGCTAAAACGTGGTCTGGGCTTTTTTTTGGAAGTGGTTCTTTGGTTAAGGTTGGCCCCATTAATGGTGCGCCCGAAAGGGGTGATGATGCGAAGGCGGAGTGTTGCCGATTGAATGGGGAGAGGAATGTTATCAGGGGTAAGAGAGAGGCGAGCGTTGTGCAATGTGGCACGTGAACTGATTCGGGGGCAGGGGGAGTACACCCTCTGCCGCCAGGAGTTGGGGCGTCGAAGTGGCGTGTCCGAATGCCAGGTACGATCCCTGTTCCCTTGCGACAGCGATCTGCGGCTCTCTATCGCCGAGAGCGAGTTCTACACCAGTTTCAAGCATCTGGAGTACTCGGTCCGGTTCCATCGGCATCCGGCCAAGGCCCTGCTGTATCATGCCTGCTGGAAAGTCTACGAGGCCAAGGTGATGGGACGCATTGGGCCGGAAAAGCTGGTGCCATGCGAGGCAGCGCTCTTCTCCGCCGGCAAGGAGTTTTCCAGGCGTTATCTGCGGGCACTGGCCAACTACGAAGACTACTTGGTTAACCAGCTTAAGCCCTGGGCATCGATGAGTCTGGGGGATGCTATGGGGCTCTATCAATGGGTGGTAGAGGGTCATCTGCTGGTGATGGAGCTTCACGGGGATCACTCCAGCGAGGGATACCGTGCTCTGGTGGATGGCATCGGCAAGCTGCTGGAGATCGAGCCCGATGGCCGCCCCTCTGACGAGGAGCTTCAGCAGTGGCGGATCAGTGATTTCTCGGCCGCCGATCCCTATGAGAGCACCCTGGCGGTCAGCGGCTGATCACAGACACCCTTTCTCCATGAAAAAGGGGCCAGTGTCGCCACTGCCCCTTCGCAATGATCTCATTGGCGCTCAGGGCTGAATCACCATCTTGTTCAGGTTGGCTTTAAGCAGACCGCGCAGCTGCTCCAATGCCTCGGTTTCGGCGGAGGGGTTGACGTAGAAGGATTCGTTGAACATCGGCAACTTGGGCAGCTTGTGCTCTTCGGCATCCAATACCTGCATTTTGTCACTGATGCGGAACTCGGCAACGGGGGCGATGCACAGATCGTCCTCGACCGCCATGCACAGCGCCTGGGGCGAGGGGGTGGAGAGCAGCACATTGATGGGGCGCATGGAGATGTTGTGGTTGGCGAACACCTGGGCGCGGATGGGGCAGTTCTCCGGATACAGCGCCATGGGGATGGTGCCGCGCTGGTGAGCGTTGCCGTTCTTGGCGGCGGCCCAGACAAAGCGGCGTTCAAACAGCAGTTCTCCATGGGCCTGGGGGTGCCAGTGGGTGGCGATGATGGCGTCAAACTCGCCGTTGCCGAGGCGCTTGAACAGGTTGCCGGACACGTCGGTGTCGATCACCAACTGCAGGTTGGTAAACTCGCGAATGAACTCAATCAGGCCAGACTCCAGGTACCACTTGACGTAGTCGGTGGGCACTCCCAGACGGATGACCTGTTTGGTCTCCTCCTTGAGGTCATCCAGCGCCTGCATATTCAGCTGCACCATCTTGTAGGCGTAGTTGAGCAGTTTCTCCCCCGACTCGGTGAGGGTGACGCCGCGGTTATCCCGCTCCAGCAACACCTGGCCGACGCTCTCCTCGAGCTTCTTGATCTGCAGACTCAGCGCCGATTGGGTCCGGCACACCTTTTCGGCCGCCTTGGACATGTTGCCGGACTCGGCAACGGCGATGAAACTCTCCAAAAGTTCGACTTTGAGCATGGGGTATTCACTCTGCTAATGATGCTCCAAGTATTACTCAATATTCCCTTGCGACAAAGGCTGCTACCTTGAGAGTGTGAATTCATGCAACAGAGATTTTGGAGTCAGTGATGAGCAGCTGGGAGCAGAGGGCAAACTACCTGGTAACCGTGGCGCAGCGCTGCCTGAGGGGACACAAGACCTTCGACCTTTGCCGCTCCCACCTGGTCAAGGCCAGCCAGATCTCCAAGGGGACCGTCTACAACCACTTCCCCACCGAGGCGGACCTGGTGGTGGCGGTGGCCACGGCGGAGTTTCGCGATTTCCTGGCTCAGGCCCAGGAGGAGCAGAAGGTCCACGCCTCCCCGCTGCACCTGTTTCTCTATCACCACTGCTGGCGGATGCGTGAAGTGCTGTGTAACCACCGCTTCGTCATCTCCCGAGTGATGCCCAACTCCGAGATTCTCGACCAGGCGGGCGATTACTACCGGGCGGCGTTCAACAAGGCGTTTGCCGATTACAACGACTGGAACCAGAGGGTGATGGACGCCATCGGCCCGGTGGAGGGCTACGACCGGGGCACCCTGGTGCGCAGCTTCGTTCGCGGCAGCCTGATCAACATTGATGATGGCGACATCGAATGCAGTGACCTGGGAATCTACCACCAGTACTGCTACGCCCTGACCCAGTTGATGGGTCACTCCGACAAGCGCATCCCCACCCGGGAAGAGCTGGGTCAGTGGCTTGACCAGATGCGTCAAGCGGCCTAGTAGCCAGACTGCCGTTGGCTGGGGCTGAGTCCAGAGTGCGTAGGACTCAGCTGGCGTAGGGGATCGCCAGGTCCTCGGCCAACGCCTCGCGAATGGGACCCGGCACCGCCAGGGGCCCGGTGTCCATCTTGGGATGATCGATGCCGATCATCATCGGCGCGCCTTGTTTCAGCTCCAGGATCGCTTCCGGCGCCAGCTCGAACCTCAGGAAGTGGACACTGGAGGTTTTGTGCTGGTCGCTGCGCTCCAGATCCTCGTCGGCAATGGCGTAGCAGCACCACTCCTCTCCCACCTGCAGCCACACCCGGTGTTCGATGCCTGCCAGTTGTGCCAGGCGGCGGTGGCGCTCGGCCACATCGGGGTACTCCAGCATCATGGTGGCCTTCAGGTTGGTACCGTCGGGGATCAGCGGGTTGTAGGCGTCCAGCTCCTCCTGGATGGCCGGCCCCTCGAAGATGCGTTCGATACGCAACATCTCCTGCACCTGGTAGCGAATGGTCACCTCATCCTCGAAGAGCAGGCGTACGTGATCCCCCAGGGTCAGCTGCCGGAGCCGCTTATGCTGCATCACCTGGTGACGGAAGGCGTCCCGCTGCTCGGCGTACTCCTCCAGGGACCAGAGTTGGCGTCGGGTCAACTTGCTCATGAGATCTCCTATAGTCCGTAGGCCTGTCGCAACAGGGTGATCGGGTGGGTGGCCTGGGCCTCGCCTTCGGTCAGGCTGGCCAGGTGGGTGGCGGCCATGGGGCAGTCGCTCACCAGGTGGTCCCCCTCGAGCTGGTTGAGTTTGCGCACCACCGGGCGGGCGATCTTCACCGCATTGGCGTGGGTTTCCTCCTTGACCGCATAGGTGCCGTCGTGACCGGAGCAGCGCTCAATGGCGCTGATGTCGCTGCCGGGGATCAGGCTCAGCACCTCCTTGGTCTTCATGCCGATGCGCTGCACCCTCTGGTGACACGCCACCTGGTAGGAGACCTTGCCCAGGGGGTGGGCAAACTCGGTGTTCAGCAGTCCCGCCTTGTGACGCATCGCCAGGTACTCGAAGGGGTCGAAGAAGGCGCGCTGGACCCGGGCCAGGGCGTGGTCCTCGGGAAACATCAGCGGCAGCTCCTGCTTGAACATCAGCACGCAGGAGGGCACCGGGGCGATGATGTCGAACCCCTCATCCACCATCTCAGTCAGCACTGGCAGGCTCTTCTCCATCAACGTCTGCACCGCCTCCAGGTCGCCCAGCTCCAGCTTGGGCATGCCGCAGCAGTGGTTGCCCGGCACCAGTTCGATGTGGATGCCGTTGTGCTGGAACACCTTGTAGAGATCCTCACCCAGGTGGGGGGCGTTGTAGTTGCCGTAACAGGTGGCAAACAGCGCCACCTTGCCGGTGGTTTCCCCGGCGGCAACCGGAGCTATCATCTCCTGAATGGGCCGGGTGCGCTGGCGAATGGTTTTGCTGTGGTATCTGGGCAGCGGCGCCTGGTGGTGAATGCCCAGGGTGGACTCCAACTGGTTTCGGAAGCCAGATGAGTCGTTGAGGGCGTTGACCAAGGCGTTCACTCCGGGCAGAGAGGCGAGGCGTCCGACGACGGTGGTGCTGGTGAGCAGCTTGTCCCGGAAGCGGCCTCCTCGCTCGTGAAACTGCACCGCCTTAGCCCTCAGCATCAGGTGGGGGAAATCGATGTTCCACTCATGGGGCGGCACATAGGGACACTTGGTCAGGTAGCAGAGATCGCACAGGTAGCAGTGGTCCACCACCTGGGCGTAGTCGGCCTTGTCGACCCCGTCCACCTCCATGGTGTCCGACTCGTCCACCAGGTCAAACAGGGTAGGGAAGGCGTGACACAGGCTAACGCAGCGCCGGCATCCGTGACAGACACCGAACACCCGCTCCAGCTCCTTGTTCAGCTCGCCGCGATCATAAAACTCGGGCCGTCGCCACTCCAGAGGGTGGCGCGTGGGGGCCTCGAGACTGCCTTCCCTGTGGGCCATTGATGCCTCCCGTTTCAGTCGTCCAGATTATCCAGGGCTTTCTGGAACCGGTTGGCGTGGCTGCGCTCCGCCTTGGCCAGGGTCTCAAACCAGTCGGCCACCTCATCAAAGCCCTCATCCCTGGCGGTCTTGGCCATGCCGGGATACATGTCGGTGTACTCGTGGGTTTCGCCGGCGATGGCGGCCTTGAGGTTATCCGAGGTGCCGCCGATGGGCAGTCCGGTGGCAGGATCGCCCACCTCCTCCAGATACTCCAGATGGCCATGGGCGTGGCCGGTTTCCCCCTCGGCGGTGGAACGGAACACCGCGGCAACGTCGTTGTAGCCCTCGACGTCGGCCTTGGCGGCGAAGTAGAGGTAGCGGCGGTTGGCCTGGGATTCACCGGCGAATGCGTCTTTAAGATTCTGTTCGGTTTTTGAGCCTTTCAGTGACATCTGCTGATCCTCGCTGTTGGTAGAGGGGGGCAGGGTGCGCGATGGGCGCAGCCATATCAGCAAAAGGTAGTTAAGGGAAAACCGTTACACCAACCTGGAATGATGGATTAAATAGATTGGATATATCGCATATCTGGATGATCTGGCTGACGTGGGGCTTTGGTGGGAAAGAAAGGGCTTGAAGATTAGCTGGTTGGGGCGAGATCCAGGCCCTCGCCCCGAAGGGGTTACTTGGACAGGGGTTCCACAAAGGTCACCGCCATATCCCACGGCTGCTCGATCCAGGTATCCTGGGGGATGTCGACCACATAGTCGTCCACCAGGTGCTTGCCGGCGGGCTTGGCACAGACGGTGACAAACTTGGCCTTGGGGTAGAGCTGGCGAATCACTTCGGCGGTGCCGCCGGTATCCACCAGATCGTCGATAACGATGAAGCCTTTGCCATCACCGGGCGCTTGCTTGAGGATGGTCAGGTCACGCTGATGGCTGTGGTCGTAGCTGGAGATACACACGGTATCGACATGGCGGATGCCCAGTTCACGGGCGAGGATGGCGGAGGGAACAAGTCCACCTCGGCTCACGGCGATGATCCCTTGCCACTGGTCGGCGGGCAGAAGGCGCTCGGCAAGCTGGCGGGTATACATCTGCATGTTGTCCCAGGTAATGACGAACTTGTTACTCATGATCCAATAACCTCGATAAGACAGCGAAAAGCGTCGCTGAAAACACTTATGAAAATTTATTGGGCGGCGATTCTATCCAAAACCCCCAGGCGGGAACAGGGAAATTTAATCTCTTTGGAAAAAAAGATGATTTTGGACAAAAGAGACGTGGCGATCGCCCGCTGCTGTGGGCGGCCGAGCCGCGAATCGCCGAAGGGGGCCAGGGGCAACGCCGGCTGCGCGGGGCAGCCGACAGCGGGGTCAGTCGATGGCCAGCTGATGGTTGCCGTGGTTCTTCTTGGTCTTCAGGTAGGACTCGTTACCCGGTTTCATGTGGACGCTGGTGTGGACCATGGCCTCCACCTCGATGCCGTAGTCGGTCAACTGCTTCACCTTGCGGGGGTTGTTGGTGATCAGGCGGATGCGCTCGATGCCCATCGCCTTGAGCATGCCGGCGGCCTCGGCAAAGTCGCGCTGGTCCTCACCGAAGCCCAGCTTGACGTTGGCTTCGTAGGTGTTGAGTCCGGTATCCTGAAGGGCGTAGGCGTCCAGCTTGTTGTACAGGCCAATGCCGCGACCCTCCTGGCGCAGATAAAGCAGCACGCCACCGGACAGGTGCAGGCGCTCGATGGCTTCGTTTAGCTGTTCGCCACAGTCGCAGCGGGAGGAGTGGAACACGTCACCGGTCAGGCATTCGGAGTGCATCCGCACCAAGGGGGCGCCGCTGGCAGGAGTGGTTCCGGCGAAGCGCATGGCTACATGCTCCTTGCCTGATTCCAGGCCGTGAAAGGAGCTGAGCTCCGCCTCCACCTGTGACCTGCCCACTTTCAGTGGAACCGTTTGCCTAACCTTAATCATCTGTGTCTCTCCAACTTCAAATCCGACATCACGGCCAAATGCCGCCGTGAACCCCTGCCCGGCCCTGCCGAGAGGGGCCGACAGGGTAGCAACGAGCCCGGCAAAAGACAATAATGTCCGGGTTCAGGGCTCAAGAATTGCGAGCTGGTGCGCGAGTTGGAACCGGCACCCAGTGAATTTGACCTGGTTTTGACGCCTGGCTGATTGGAATCACTGGTCATCGGGTGTTGTTGAGATGTTAATTTTGCTTCCGCGCGATAGAAATTATTGGTGAGGTGCAGACACCTTGGCCCGGTAGAGGCGATACAGCACCAGGGCATAGAGCAGTAGGTTGGCCGTCAGGGCGACACTGCCGAACAGCATCTGCAGGTCCAGGTCGGCCCCCTGGGGATAGATGATGGGCAACAGGTAGTGCTCGATAAACCCGTTGTCCAAGCCCTGTTCGCCGGCGGCGTTGCGCAGGTGGTTCTCCAGGGGCGTCAGCGGACAGATCCAGCCCATGTAGCCCACCACGATGGCCCACACCGCCGCGGGCAGGTGCAGCCACAACAGCCAGCGTTGCCACAGCCCAAGCAGGGCGCCAAACAGCGCAAACAGGATAAACAACAGATGGGTCACCAGCACCGCCTCTGCCGCCAGATGGTAGAGCATCACTCAAGTCCTTGCCGTAACACCGCTCCATCCTACTGCCGGTTCAGGGGGGCTGTACACTGTTCCTGAACCGAGTTTTCTTCTATTGATGGCTCGATAGTCTCGAGTTATTGTCTTTCGTTCGGCGACTGTTGCAGGGCGGGTGGTTTGGGTAAGCCGTTCGGCAGCCCTTGTGCTCCCTTTGCTTTGAACTAGGGTTAGGGCATTGTCTGAACACCGTCAGAGGGTGAGATGAGCGTCTGTGTAGCCATATCCCAAAAGCCCCCAGTGTTGCTGGACCTGCCGGCTTCGCTGGCGCGGGCGGTGGAGGTGATCGAGGAGGCGGCGGCGGCCGGAGCCAAGCTGCTGCTGTTTCCCGAGGCCTACCTTCCGGGCTACCCCACCTGGATCTGGCGCTTGCGCCCCGGCGGTGACATGGCCCTGGGTAACCGGATCCACAGCCAGCTGAGACGCAACTCGGTCGACATCGCCGCCGGCGACTTGGACCCGGTGCGCAGGGCCGCCGCCGATCATGGCATGGTGGTAGTGATCGGCATGAATGAGGTGGACGCCGAATTCAGCGGCTCCACCCTGTTCAACACCTTGGTGGTGATCGATGCCGACGGCGCCCTGGTTAATCGTCACCGAAAGCTGATGCCGACCAACCCCGAGCGGATGGTCTGGGGCTGCGGCGACGCCAGTGGCCTTCGGGTGGTGCAGACCGCGGTCGGTCGTATCGGCGGTCTCATCTGTTGGGAGAGCTATATGCCCCTGGCCCGCTTCGCCCTGTATGCGCAGGGGCTGGATATCTACCTGGCCCCCACTTGGGACTGTGGCGACACCTGGTTGGCGTCGATGAACCACATCGCCCGGGAGGGCGGATGCTGGGTGATGAGCACTGCCACTGCCCTTGAGGGCCGGGACGTTCCTGCGGATTTTCCTGAGCGGAACACGCTGTTTCAGGATGATGAGTGGATCAACAGCGGCGACGCGGTGATCGTCAAACCCTTTGGCGGCATCCACGCCGGGCCGCTGCATCGCGACAAGGGGATCCTCTACGCCGACATCGACATCCAGGCGGCGGCCGATTCCCGCAAGGCGCTGGACGTCAGTGGTCACTACCACCGTCCCGATCTGTTCAACCTGAAGGTGGACCGACGCCCGCGGCCGCCGCTGTCCCTGCTGGATGACGGCGAGTAGGCGTCACCCTTCGCCGTTGATCGCCCGTTGCAGGGTGTGGCCGTAGTCGGGAAACATCGACAGGGTGTTGTGCCCGGCACCCTGGATCACCCTGGACCAGCGCAGGCTGGGGGCCAGGGCCTCCACCATCGCCTGGGTCCGCTCCGCAGGGACCACCTCATCCTGGGCGGCGATGACCACATAGCTGGGCGCCTGGATCAACGGCGCCAGGGCGGCCGCCTGGTAGGGGTCTCGCATCAGCAGCGACAGGGGAAACATCCAATAGAGGCTGCGGGCGATGTTCAGCGCGCTGTCGAACGGGGTGATCAGCACCACCCGCTCCACCGGCTTGTGGGCCGCCACCTGCACGGCCACCGCCGCGCCCAGGCTGCGGCCCATGACCGCCACCGCCCGGTGTGACCGGTTCAGTTGGTCGAACAGGAACAGGGCATCCTGGACGATGCCCGCCTCCGACGGGGTGCCGTCGCTGTTGCCATAGCCCCGGTAGGGGATCAGGTAGACGCTGTGATGGGGAAACCATTGGCGGAACTGGACCAGGTTCTGTTCCACCTGTTCGCCGTTGCCGCCAAAGTAGAGCAGGGCCTTGGCCTGACCTGGGTTGGCGACGTAGCCGCGCAGGACCAGGTCGCCGTGCCGGAAGCTGACCTGGTCAGCCCCTGGCAGGGTGAGCGCCGGGGTGGGGAAGTACTGGAACCGGCGCTGCACCATGAACAGGCAGAGGCACAGCAGCAGGTACCCAAGTCCCAGGCTAAGCAGCAACTGTTTCATCCACTGTTCCCTTGCTGAACTGCGAGGTTCCCCGTGTGCGGCGCATCGGCGCCCATCACCCTGTCGCAGCCCATCAGCCCTGATGGGCCTTGATCAGCGGCAGTATCTCCCTGAAATGTTCATTGAGGGAGGTGGCCATCAACTCATAGAGGCACATCTCCACCGTGGTGATGCCGGCCCCCTGGCTGCGACACTTCTCCAGCGCCACCTGGGTGTCGATGGGATGGCGGGCCGAGACCCCATCGGCGATCACCTCCGCCTCGAATCCGGCGCCCAGCAGCCCCATGGTGGTCTGGTAGACGCCGATGTGGGACTCGATGCCGCATACCAGCCACTGTCTGCGGTCGGTGTCCAGCAGGGCTTTCTCGATAGCCTCATGCTGGATGCCGTTGAAGCTGGTTTTGCGCCTGGGCTCCTCGAACAGCTGCTGCTGCAGTTCGTCCACGGTGGGGCCCAGCCCCTTGGGGTACTGCTCAAGGGTGACCACCGGCATCTCCAGTATCTCCGCCGACTTAATCATCAGTCTGACGTTGGCGATCACCCGGTCGCTGTCCAGTATCTGTCTGGCCAGCGAACCCTGCATATCGACCACCAACAGTCCGCACCGCGATTGCTCTAACATACTCCCTCCCGCGATAAGTTCGTGCGTCTAGGATAAGTATGGTTGTTAATGAGCAACTTGGAGAGGTAAAGCCGTTGGCCCCCGGCCTGTGCCGGGGAGGCGGGATGAGGGCCATTCCCGTGAATGCGGCAATCCAGTGTCTCTCAGACAGGATGGAATGCCGGGTTGAAGAAGGGGGGCAGGCATGACAGCGGGAGTTTGCATTCCTCCTCGCGTCTTCCTGCTCAGCTTCTACGGTTATCAGAGCTGCGGTGACAAATCATAAGGAGATCATCATGGCCGCAACCCGTATCGAAAAAGACAGCATGGGTGAACTGAAGGTGCCGAAGTCGGCACTGTACGGGGCCCAGACCCAGAGGGCGGTCAACAACTTTCCCATCAGTGGCCGGGGGATGCCCGAGCCCTTCGTCCTGGCCCTGCTCAAGGCCAAGGCGGCCGCCGCACAGGCCAACGGCGAGCTGGGGCAGCTGCCGGTCCCCATGGTCGAGGCGATCGTCCAGGCCAGTCAGCAACTGCAGCGGGATCCGGCGCTGATGAGCCACTTCCCGGTGGACATCTTCCAGACCGGGTCCGGCACCAGCTCCAACATGAACGC
This sequence comes from Ferrimonas sediminicola, assembly GCF_005116715.1. Classification (GTDB taxonomy): domain Bacteria; phylum Pseudomonadota; class Gammaproteobacteria; order Enterobacterales; family Shewanellaceae; genus Ferrimonas; species Ferrimonas sediminicola. The sequence continues at coordinate 284,192 of NZ_SWCI01000003.1, forward strand.
CAACGAGGTGCTGGCCACCCTCGCCGGTCGTATCCTCGGCCGGCCGGTCAGCCCCAACGACCACGTCAACTGCGGCCAGAGCAGCAACGACATCATCCCCTCCGTTATCCACATCAGCGCCAGCCTCGAGGTTCGCGACGTCCTGTTGCCGGCGCTGACCCACCTTCAGCAAACGATTAACGACAAGGCGGCCAAGGTGGGACACCACATCAAGACCGGCCGCACCCATTTGATGGACGCCATGCCGGTGAGCTTGGGGCAAAGCTTGGGGGGCTGGGCCAGCCAGATTGAGCTGAGCAGGCAGCGGCTGCAGCAGGCGCTGCCTGGGCTGCAGGCCCTGGCCCAGGGGGGGACCGCCGTCGGCACCGGCATCAACGCCCACCCGCAGTTCGCCGAACGCTTTTGCCAGGCGCTCAACGCCGACAGCGGCATGGCGTTTCGCCCGGCGGACAACTTCTTCAGTCACATCGGCGCCCAGGAACAGGTGGTGGCCCTCTCCGGCCAGTTGAAGGCCACTGCGGTGGCGATAATGAAGATCGCCAACGACCTGCGCTGGATGAACTCTGGTCCACTGGCGGGACTGGGGGAGATCGAGCTGGAGGCGCTGCAGCCCGGATCCTCGATCATGCCCGGCAAGGTCAATCCGGTGGTGCCGGAGGCCGCCGCCATGGTGGCGGCCCAGGTGATGGGCAACGACACCGCCATCACCATTGGCGGCCAGTCCGGCAACTTCGAGCTCAACGTGATGTTGCCGCTGCTCGCCCACAATCTGCTGGAGAGCATCGCCCTGCTGGCCAACGTCAGCGGGCTGCTGGCCGACAAGGCCATCGCCGGTTTCAGGGTGAATCAGGGACAACTGCAGCAGGCCCTGGCCAGAAACCCAATACTGGTCACCGCCCTCAATCCGGTCATCGGCTACCTCAAGGCGGCGGAGATCGCCAAGCTGGCCTACCAGCAGGGGCGTCCGATCATCGAGGTGGCGGCCGAGCACACCGATCTGTCCACCGAGGAGCTGACCCGGCTGCTGGACCCGGCCAGGCTGACCCGGGGCGGCCTCTGACTCAGGTGGCCCGGGGCCGGTTACCGCTGCTGTTCCCCACTGACCCCCCGGTGGGGCTGGCCGCGCTGAGGCGGTTCGAGGCTGGCGTAAGGCCATTAATTTGGCCTCAGTTGGCCAATGGGGTGGAGCTGTGGTGAAAATAATGCGAATTTTGCCGGCGCCATTTTTTAAACCTGTTGATGTTCATTGTTACTGATCGAACTTTGCGTCCTCGAATTAAAAATTTCGGCAACATGACACCTTGTCGCCGGTGACCCTGTGGCGTGGACAAACAGGGGCGTATTTTTTCTTTTCATCTAGGGTTAATGGTGCCGCCGCTTTGCGGGGAGGGTTAATTACGCTCCGCCCGGCAACGGTGAGCCGAAGTGGCGAACCCCTGTCTGGCGCGGGTTTCGTGATCGTGATGGTTTCTGATAACCAAGGGGAATCGACCGATAACGGTTCAGGTATGACGTGCGGCTAAAATATAATGGTGCACAGTATAGGTATCTTATTATTTCGCACCTTGGTTGTTTGTTTTTTATTCGCCCGAGTGTTAATTCAGTGATCAGATTTATCTTGTTGTCGGATTCATAAATGGCCGAAACTTGGGCTCGATGCAGGTTCATTGCGCCAAGCGCAAAAAGAATCTGGCGATATTTGAAATTTCAATAAATGCAATAAATGCTTTGGGTCATAACTTTTAATAAAAGTTGTGAGATCTGGGTCCTCTTTATTTGTGAACTTGATTTAAAGCAAATTTCCACTGTGATCTTTTTCCTATATTCCCCGCCGTTTTTTCAGAACTACGTCTCACGGTGCTCTCAATAAGCCGAACGACATCGATTAACCGAGTTGCCGAGGGTCGTTAACAAGGAACGCAAATCCCTATGACTGCTACCACCTATCAACCCGGTGAGATCCAGGGTCTGATTGAGATCGACGCATCCAAGTGCAAAGGATGTGACGCCTGCAAGAAGTTCTGTCCCACCCAGGCCATTGTTGGCGCCTCAGGTGCGGCACACGCCATCGACAAGGACCGCTGCCTCAGCTGCGGCCAGTGCATGATCAACTGCCCCTTCGGTGCCATCAAAGAGACCCACAGCGCGCTGGACAGGGTTATCCGCAAGCTGGCGGACAAAGACACCACTGTGGTGGGCATCATCGCCCCGGCGGTGCGCGTTGCCATCGGCGAAGAGTTTGGCCTGGGCACCGGCGAGCTGGTGACCGGCAAGCTCTACGGCGCCATGAACAAGGCGGGCTTCAAGATCTTCGACTGTAACTTCGCCGCCGACCTCACCATCATGGAGGAGGGCAGTGAGTTCATCCACCGCCTGCACGCCACCGTGAAGGGTGAGGAGCACGCCGGCGCCCTGCCTCAGTTCACCTCCTGCTGTCCCGCTTGGGTCCGTTACCTGGAAGGCAACTTCCCGTCGCTGCTGCCCCACCTGTCCACCGCCAAGTCGCCTCAGCAGATGGCCGGTGCCGTGGCCAAGACCTACGGCGCCAAGGTGTACGACATGGAGCCGGAGAAGATCTTCACCATCGCCGTGATGCCCTGCACCGCCAAGAAGGTGGAGGCCTCCCGGCCCGAGTTTAACTCCGCCTGGCACTACAACCATGAGCATGGCGCTCACGCCGCCGAGTACCCGGATGTGGACGCGGTGCTGACCACCCGCGAGATGGCTCAGCTGCTGAAACTGCTGAAGATCGATCTGGCCACCACCCCGGCCTACGAAGGCGACAGCCTGTTTGCCCAGTACACCGGCGCTGGCACCATCTTCGGCACCACAGGTGGCGTAATGGAAGCGGCCCTGCGCACCGCCCACAAGGTGCTGACCGACACCGAGATGGCCAAGCTGGATTTGGAGCCGGTGCGCGGCCTGGAGGGGGTCAAGGAAGCCGAAATCACCCTGTTTGACAAGCAGCTGGGCCAGGAGGTCACCGTTAAGGTGGCGGTGGTTCACGACATGGGCAACAACATCGAGTCCATACTGCGTGACGTGGCGGCGGGCACCTCCCCCTACCACTTCATCGAGGTGATGAACTGCGCCGGCGGCTGCGTCAACGGCGGCGGCCAGCCCATTCAGGGCGGCGGTTCATCCTGGATTGGCAACATCGGATAAGGAGACTCTCATGACCAAGAAGACCCATCTGTTCGCCGAAGACAGCTTCTTCCTGTCTCGTCGCAAGTTCATGGCCGTGGGCGCCGCCTTCGTTGCCGCCATGGCCATCCCCATGAGCTGGTTTGCCAGCAAGCTGGCCCGTCGCAACGACTACATCAAGGCCCGCAGCGCCGGCCTGTACCGGGACGACGCCATCGCCAAGGTGCGCGTCAGCCACCGTAACCCGGCCATCGAGAAGTACTACAGCGAGTTTGGCGGCGAGCCCCTGGGCCACCTGTCCCATGAGCTGCTGCACACCCACTTCGTTGACCGCACCAAGCTGAGCTAAGGGAGAGACGACAATGCATCATGACCAACATGATATGAGGCCGATCCTCAAGCACCCCCTGAACGTTCGGGTGTTCCACTACATCCTGCTGATGAGCTTCCTGCCCCTGGCGGCCACCGGCCTGCTGCTGCTGTTCAAGCCGCTGATCGAAGAAGGCATGCAGCTGACCTACAACATCCACATCGTCGCCGGTGTGGTGATGACCCTGGACGCCGTGGCCTTCACCGTGATGGCCTTCGACCGGGTGGTGCTGTTCGTGGCCCGGGTATTCAGCCTGTCTGAGCGCGACCTCAAGTGGTTCATGGTCCTGGGCGGCTACCCGCAGAAGTTCCTGCTGGGCAAGAAGGTGCCCGTACCGCCGATGAACAAGTACAACTCCGGCCAGAAGCTGTTCGGTGCCTGTGTGCTGATTGGCGGCACCGCGCTGATCCTCTCCGGCCTGGTGCTGTGGCTGATCCCCCACGCCGCCCCCCGCGACGTGGTGTGGCTGCTTGGGATGGTTCACCTGGCCAGCGGCCTGCTGCTGACCGCCTTCCTGCCGGTGCACCTGGTCCTGGCGGTGTACCGCTTCGATGACTTCAAGGCGATGATGATCCACGGCAACGTGCCCTATCACGACGCGGCGGAGTACACCCCGCTGTGGGTGGAGCAGGAGATCGCCCCGGTGGCCACCAGCGGCGAAGAGCTGGCCCAGAAGTAAGCTCTTGCTTCCCCCTTAACTCAAACACAAGCAGCCCTCGCCAGGGGGCTGCTTTTAACGTCTGAAACCACCCGACTTGGACCCGACATGAGCACACATCACCATCCACTGAAGCAGCCTGTCTACGATCCTCAAACCAGCTTCATCTACGACGACGGCCTGTGGGCCATCATCGACCAGAGCGCCAACCCCAGCATCGAGCAGGTGAGGGCGGTGCTGGAGAAGGCCCGCCAATGCCAAGGCCTTACCCTGGAGGAGACCGCGGTTCTGCTGCAGAACACCCACCCGGAACTGGATGAGGAACTGTTTGCGGTGGCCAGGGAGATCAAGGACACCATCTACGGCAACCGCATCGTGCTGTTTGCCCCGCTGTACGTTTCCAACCACTGCGCCAACAGCTGCAGCTACTGTGGCTTCAATGCCGACAACCATCAGCTCAAGCGCAAGACCCTTAATACCGACGAGCTGCGCCGCGAGGTGGAGATCCTTCAGGATATGGGCCACAAGCGGATCCTGGCGGTCTACGGCGAGCACCCGCGCAACAGCGTTAAGGCGATTGTCGACAGCATCAACACCATGTACGACGTTAAACATGGCGACGGCGGCGAGATCCGCCGCATCAACGTCAACTGCGCCCCCATGAGCGTGGAAGATTTCCGCGTGCTCAAGAGTGCGGCCATCGGCACCTACCAGTGCTTCCAGGAGACCTACCACAAGGCCACCTACGAGAAGGTCCACCTCAAGGGCAAGAAGAAGGGGTTCAACTACCGGCTCTACGCCATGCACCGCGCCATGGAAGCGGGCATCGACGACGTGGGCATCGGCGTGCTGTTCGGCCTCTACGACCACAGGTTCGAGTTGCTGGCGATGCTGGCCCATGTGCAGGAGCTGGAGCAAAACTGCGGCGTCGGCCCCCACACCATCTCCTTCCCGCGCATCGAGCCGGCCCACGGCTCCGAGCTCAGCGAGCGCCCCCCCTATGAGGTCAACGACGACTGCTTCAAGCGCATCGTCGCCATCACCCGCCTGGCGGTGCCCTACACCGGTCTTATCATGAGCACCCGGGAGAGCGCCGCCATGCGCAAGGAGCTGCTGGAGCTGGGGGTTTCCCAGATCAGCGCCGGCTCCAGCACCGCTCCCGGCGGCTACCAGCAGGCCCAGGAACAGCAGTACGACATCGAGCAGTTCTCCTTAGGGGACCATCGCCCCATGGACGAGATCATCTACGAGCTGGTGACCGACTCCCACTCGGTGCCCTCTTTCTGCACCGGCTGCTACCGCAAGGGGCGCACCGGCGACCACTTCATCGGTCTGGCTAAGCAGCAGTTCATCGGCAAGTTCTGCCAGCCCAATGCCCTGATCACCTTCCGCGAGTACCTCAACGACTACGCCAGCGAGCGCACCCGCGAGGCGGGCAACGCCCTGATTGAGCGCGAGCTGTCGCGGATGAGCCCGGCCCGTGCGCGCAACGTGCGCACCTGCCTGGCCAAGACCGACGGCGGCGAGCGGGACATCTACCTGTGATGACTGCCATGATTCCACCGATGGCAATGCCCCACACCAGGGGCGTGCGCCCCAGCCCCGGCCTGGACCGGGTCGCCCTGCTGGCGGCCCTGGAGGAGGCCAGCGAGGTGGTGCTGCACGCCGCCGTCTACGACAACTTCGCCGGCTCGCCGGTGGAGGCGCTGCTGCGCCGTCGCCTGGCCGAGGGCAGCCTTAAGCGCCTTACCATCCTGTCGGTGTTACCTCCCAACTGCTGGCGTCAGGAGTTCTCCCTGGTGCTGCGTCAGGGGATGACCCCGGCACAGATCTCCCGGGTGTACGCCGCCTCGCGCCAGTGGTGTAACGACCTGGCCGAGGCGTTTCCCAATCAGGTGAAGTTAGTGCTCACCAGCGCCCTGCCGCTGCAGCCGCTGCTGTTGGTGGGCGACACCCTGTTTGTCGGCCACTATGCCCACAGCCCGGAGCCCGCTGCCCTGGGCCTGTGGCTGCAGCTGGACGCCTGCGCCCTGGGACTGGCCCCCGGCGCCCTGTGCCAATGGTTCAACCTGGGCCAGGTGCCCCGGCAGAGTGACCCTTGGGCCATCGCCCTGGGCCGCTATGTCGAGGAGTGCATCGCCGCCGCCAAGGTCAGCCCCCGGGCAGGGGAGTGCGGCCTGTGAGCCCGGTGATCGCCCCCGAATCGTTGTTCAGCGAGCGGCAGATCCTGGAGCTGCTGGGCGGCGGCGATGACGACTGGCTGTTCAGCCGCGCCCGCCTGGCCACCCAGCTGGCGTTCGGCGATCAGGTGTTTATGCGCGGCATCGTCGAGTTCTCCAACCACTGTCGCAACGACTGCCACTACTGCGGTTTGCGCAGCGGCAACCGCGAGCTGGGCCGTTACCGCCTCAGCCAGGCGCAGATCCTCGAGGCGGTGGACCAGGCGGCCGCCTTCGGCATGGGCACCCTGGTGCTGCAATCCGGCGATGACAACAAGTACCGCTGCGATGACATCAGCCAGCTGATCCATCAGATCAAGGCCAAACACAAGCTGGCGATCACCCTGTCCCTGGGGGATCGCAGCCTGGAGGAGCTTGCGCAGTGGCGCCAAGCCGGGGCGGATCGCTACCTGCTGAAGATGGAGACCTTCGACCGCCGGCTGTTCGCCGAGTCGCGTCCCAGGGCCAACTTCGATGAGCGCCTGGAGAGGCTCAGGGGGATCCAGGCCCTGGGCTATCAGACCGGCTGTGGCATCATCACCGACCTGCCAGGGATGACCGACGAAATCCTGGCCCGGGATATCATCCAGCTGACCCGGCTCAAACTGGACATGATCGCCTGCGGCCCCTTCGTGGCCCACCCGCAGACCCCCATGTCCCTGTCCGGCAACGGCAGCGTGCTTAAGAGCCACAGGGTCAGCGCCATCCTTCGGCTGATGAACCCCGGCGCCAACATCCCCGCCACCAGCTCCCTGGAGGCACTGGAGCCCGGCGCCCGCGCCCTGGCGCTGCTGAGGGGCTGCAACGTGGTGATGCCCTCGTTCACCCCGCAGAACGTGTTTTCCCAGTACGACATCTACCCCGGCAAGAACGCCGCCAAGGCGTTCCTGCGTGAGCGGCTGGAGGTCATACGCAACCAGATAAGACAGCACGGCCTGGAACCCTCCAGCGCCCGTGGTGATGCCAGGAGTCATTGACATGTGTACCGGAATGCAAAACGCCGCCGATGGCAACGCCCAGGCCACCCCCCGTGGCATGCGCTACCAGATCGCCCTGGTGGGCCGCCGCAACGTCGGCAAATCCTCGCTGCTTAACGCCATGACCGGCCAGCAGATCGCCATCGTCTCCGAGACCCGGGGCACCACCACCGACGCGGTGGCCAAGCCCTATGAACTGCTGCCCCTGGGGCCGGTGACCCTGTTCGACACCGCCGGCATCGACGATGAGGGGGATCTGGGCGCCCTGCGGGTGGGCGCAACCCACAAGGTGCTGTGCCGCGCCGACATGGCGATGCTGGTCGCCGACGAGCAGGGGCTGGGTGAGCACGAGCTGGCGCTGATTGAGCAGATGCGGTCGCTGGCGCTGCCGTTCCTGGTGGTGTTCAACAAGGGCGACAGCGGCGAGCCTGCCCGGGCAGACCTGGCGCTGTGCCAACAGCAGGGCCTGCCCCACCTCTGCGTGTCCGCCGCCACCGGCAGCAACATTTCGGCGCTGAAGCAGCGGCTGTATGAGCTGGCGCCGGAGGAGCTCAAAGCCGAGCCGGTGCTGGCGGGGGATCTCTACCGCCGCGGCGATCTGGTGCTGTGCGTGGTGCCCATCGACCTGGCCGCCCCCAAGGGGCGGATCATCCTGCCTCAGGTGCAGGTGTTGCGTGAAGCCCTGGACCGCAACGCCATGGCCGTGGTGGTCAAGGAGACCGAACTGGCCGATGCCCTGAAGCGCTTTACCGTCCCGCCCAGGCTGGTGATCACCGATGCCCAGGTGATCAAGTTCGTCGACCGGGTGGTGCCCAAATCGATCCCGCTGACCACCTTCTCCAGCTTGTTTGCCCGCTTCAAGGGCGATCTGCCGCCGATGGTGGCCGGGGCCGAGCGCTTCGACAGCCTGAAGGAGGGGGACAAGGTGCTGATCGCCGAGGCCTGCAGCCACAACGTGCAGGAGGACGACATAGGCCGGGTCAAGTTGCCCAACTGGATTCGCAAGTACACCGGCAAGAGCCTGCAGTTCGATGTGGTCTGCGGCCATGACTTCCCCGACAACCTGGAGGAATACGCCCTGGTGATCCACTGCGGCGCCTGCATGTTCAACCGCACCGAGATGCTGCGCCGGGTACGCGAGTGCCAGCGCCGCGGCGTGCCCATCACCAACTACGGCGTGGCGATCTCCAAGCTTCAGGGTGTCCTGCCCCGGGTGATCGCGCCGCTGATGGCCAACCCGTAATCGACCTCCCCGTCATCGGCCTTCGGGCCGGTGGCGGGGTTTTTCTCTCTCTGTCACCTCGTCCCTCTCGTTTGACCCTAGACGTGACCCGCCCACTACTCAAAGGGTAAGTCACCATGGTATAAGGCTTTATTGCAATGCCTCCGGCACCCCGAACACCGCCCCAGATCAGCCAGGACCCCGCACAATGAACAAGCAATCGCTCACCGACCTTTTCTCCAGCACCCTGTTCCACATTCCCGATTACCAGCGGGGCTACGCCTGGGAGAGGAAGCAGTGGCGGGATTTCGTCGACGACCTGGATGCGCTGGTGACCGACGACAACGTCCACTACCACTACACCGGCACCGTGGTGACCTACCAGGCCAGCAACGCCACCTCCACCTACGGGCGGCGACCGGCGAAGTCGGTGGACGTGGTGGACGGTCAGCAGCGCCTGACCACCACCTGCCTGTACCTGTCGGTGATCATCCGCGCCCTGATCGGCCAGGGGCGGACCGAGTATGAGCGGGACATCGCCGACTTCCTCTACGACGGCCTGCGCTGCAAGCTGACCCTCAACAACGACACCGCCGAGCTGTTCCACCGGCTGCTGTCCGAGGGGCGGCCGCTGAAGGCCCCGTCCACCCCGCACCAGCGGCGACTGTGCGACGCCACCGCCTATTTCCAGGCCCACGTCAACCGGCTGATGGCCGACGATGCCAGGGGCGTGGACTACCTGATCCAGCTGTTCGAGGCGATCACCGGCAAGCTGGTGTTCACCTCCTACACCATCGAGGAGGAGTGCGAGATCGGCATGACCTTCGAGCTGATGAACTCCCGGGGCAAGGAGCTGTCGGTGCTGGAGCTGTTGAAGAACTACCTGATGCACTGGATCGCCCGCAACGGCGCCGCCGACGAGCGCGAGGAGCTCACCAGCCGGGTGAACCTGGCCTGGCGCGACACCTACGGCTTTGTCGGCGACTCCGATGGCAACGAGGCCCAGTGCCTGCGCCTGGCCTGGACCCTCTACTGCCACCACCTGCCGAAGAACTGGAAGGGCTACGACGGCTTCAAGCTGCCCCAGTACATCCCGCTGAGGGAGTTTGCCGTCGATGGCCAGCCCGGCGGCGTCAAGACCAAGGCCGAAACCCTGGCCTTCATGCTGACCTTTGTCAAGGGGCTGCCCGAGGTGGCGCGCCACTACCAGGCTGTCATCAGCCCCAGGCCCCAGAACAGCGGCTCCGCCGCCGAGCTGGCCTGGCTGGAGCGGATCAACAACACCGGCAACATCGCCAACTTCCTGCCGCTGCTGGTGGCGGCCCGCGGCCGCTGGCTGGCGGGGACGGTGACCGAGGCCCAGTACATCGAGTTGTTGCAGGCGCTGGAGTGCTACGCCTACCGGGTGTTCCTGTTCGAGGGCAAGCGCAGCAACGCCGGCGGCTCCACCCTTTATCGCTGGGGTCATGAGCTGTTCAACCGGCCCCAGCTGGCGCTGGAGGCGATTGTCGCCAAGGTCCACGACTTGATCCGCTACTACGCCAGCGACAGCGCCTTTGCGGCACAGATGAGGGAGCCAGGCCATTGGTACCACTGGCGCCGGCTGCTGAAATACACCCTGTTCGAGTACGAGCAGCACCTGATGGCCGAGGAGGGCAAGGGCAGCAAGCCGAAGATCACCTGGCAGGAGCTGGCCAAGGACTCCACCATCGAGCACATCCTGCCCCAGACCCCGCCCCAGGGCTCCCACTGGCTCGAGGTGTGGAGCGATGAGGCGCGGGCCACCTACCTGCACGACCTGGGCAACCTGGTGCTGACCAAGGACAACGCCAGCTACTCCAATTTCGAGTTTCAGCGCAAGAAGGGCGCGCCCGGCGTCAGCCCCAGCTACAGCGACTCCTGCATCAAGCAGGAGCGCAAGCTGGCGGTCTACGACGACTGGACCCCGGAGACACTGGGTCATCGCCGTGACGGGCTGGAAGCCTGGATCCTCGGCCGCTGGCAGACCCGTCACTTCGATCTGGACACCGCCATGGACGATGAGCTGGAGGAGGAAGCACAGATGGGCGAGGCGGAGCTGTAAGGCTTGCAGGTGTCGATGGAAGTGGGGAGTTGTTCAGCCCCAGCATGCGGCCCAGCCGTCGACATTCTCAGACCAAGTTATGCTGATACCTGGTCATTTAATACCGTTGTCTCTGTTCCGCAGCTATTGCAGTGTCGGGTAAACAGCGCTGCGCGCTTACGGATCTTATTTTCCTGGCTGTGGCAGGCAGGGCATGGGCCTTTCATCGTGGTATTGGTCTGGCAGTTTTGGCAGATGACGAAGTAGCCATATCTGCCCCAGGCACCGGTTGGTTAGCTTGTCGCGCTCGCCACACTTGTTGCAGGCAATGCCTTCTGATGGTGCTTGAGCTTGGCTGGGCTCAGTCTGTTCTACCTTTGCTGTTTCCTGCTCTTGTGGCGCGGTTTCGTACTTTGGCTTTGGTTCGGTGACAGCTGGCTCGGTAGTTTCAGGTTGAATCGCGGTGTTTTTTTCACCGGCCTGAATTAACGGCTCATGGATGGACAGAAGGAAGTCGCTGATGGCTTTCATCTCCTTTTCGGAGAACACCGGCTTGGTTGTGATATAGCTTTTAAGGACCGAGTAGTTACATAGCTCTTTAAGTTTCTTACCCAGAAACTCATTCTTCACAACAGAGCTGCTAATCTCCTGAGGCATGCTCTCGCGTTGTAATACTGTGGTGCTTGATACTGAGCAGAGGTTGTCCCACTGTCGCATGCCAAAGTAGGTTTGTCGGCCAAGAATCTTAACCAGCATCTTGTCGACGTTATCGAATAGCAGGTTGCGCAGGTTCTTTTGCTGCAGGTCCAGTTGCTGCAGAGGGGACGGCATGCCTTGCCAGTTACCCTGGTAGCCTCGCGACCACTCGCCGTCTTTGTTGACTCTTACCTGGCCATAGATGCTCTTGGACTCGATCAGCACAAAGCCGAATCGGTGGACTAGCAGATGGTCAATTTGAGAGTATTCGCCTTTGTGGGAGAAGCGCAGGTCATTGATGACCAGAATGTCCGGGTTGTCGGCAAACTCGCGCTTTAGGTAGAAAGCCACCTCCTTTTCCTGCTGAGCACCAAACTGGCGCTGTTTGCTGAGGTGGTCCTGGTGGATACTGTCCCGCTCTTTCAAAATCATGCTGTGTATCCTTACTGCAACTGCTGTGTCGTCCTGGCATCAGAGGACAGTAAGTATCATTCAGAATGTTGGCGAGATAAAGGTGATTGCGAGTGCAATGTCGCGAAAAGTTTGTTTAGCGTTTTTAGAGGATTGGGGAAATGAGGAGGGGAAAGTGGCCTCCCCACGAGGACTGCCTTGTAGCATATTGATAGTTTTTGCTGTGCCTTGCCTGTTTTTTATGATGCTGGATAAGTTATTGAATTTCAACGGTCATGTTTGGTTTTGAATTGTCCTGTGATTGTCATATATTGATGGCCATGGACAGAAAAAGTTAGATCGGAGTTAGATCGGGTCATGGCAGTCAAGGTTATGAGGGACCCCATAAAGCTGACCAAGTCAGTTATTGCGGCCATTCAGCCAAAGGCGGATACCATTGAGTATAAGTTCGTCGAGCCGAGTAAGCTCAGGCTGCGGGTCGCCCCAAGTGGCACCAAGTCTTTTCGTGTGGTTAAACGGCTTCCGCGGGGGGGGCGCTTAGTTGACGAGCACATCGGTCGTTTCGGGGAAATGCCCCTGGACGACATACGGCGAAAGGCTCAGGGCGTGATTGCGCAGATCTCTAGTGGCATCGACCCTAAAGTTCACAGGGAGCAGCAAAAAGCGCTGAGTGAGTCAGTAAAGGCCAATGCGCGGGCATTCAGGGAATTGTGGTCGTCGTACCTGGCAGAGTTTGAACTTCGGGTGCGGGAAGGTAATCGCTCTCAGAAATCGTTGGATGATGCGGGTTCTATGTTCCGTACCCACATTGAGCCAGTGTTGGGTAATGTCCAGATTGGTTCCCTTTCACGTGAGTTGGTGCAGGGCTTTATGTCTGAATTGCGCCAGAACAAGTCCTACGCGGTTCACAACAAGGTTCTTAAGTATATTAACGCCGCCCTGAACCACGCGGTTAAGTGTGGCGATATCGACCACAACCCAGCTTACGGCATAAAAAAGGTCAGTGAAACGGCCCGCCAGCGGGTGATCTCTGATGATGAAATGAAGCAGCTTGCCAAGGCCCTGGAACTGGAGCCGCAGCATTACCGCGACGTGTTCTGGCTGTTGTTGTATACCGCCCAGCGGAAAAGCAATGTGTTTGCTATGCAGTGGCGGGACGTGGACTTGACGGCGGCCACTTGGTGCATCAAGGGTACCCAGACTAAGGGTAAGAGGGCTATTACGGTACCGCTGATTGAACCTGCTCTGGCCATCCTTAAGCGACGAAAAGAGGAGAGCGGCCCCGCAGACCGGTTTGTATTTCCGTCTCAGCGCAGTGCTTCGGGTCATCTTGTTGAAAAGGGCGGCAAAGGTAGTTTTTGGCACCGGGTCAAGGCGCGGGCTGGATTCGCTGGTTTGGCTGGGGAAGAAGGGTTGAGACTCCATGACCTGAGGCGGACCACTGGCAGTAAGATGGTTAACGACGGAGGGCGTATTCAACCTGTCCAGAAATTGATGGGACACAGCTCCATTGAGATTACCGCCAAGAATTATGCCCACCTCGAAGTAGAGGCGGTGCGAGGTGGTTTGGAAAGTGTTTACGCCAGAGCTGATAACGCCGGGGCGCTTAAACAGCAATTGATTGACAAGCTGGGGTCAATGACGGAGGAGCAGTTAAAGGTGCTGCTTACTAATGTTGATGGGAGCAATGGTGACAAAGAAAAATGATCAAAAGCTGGCGCCTAAGTCTGAAGAACCACAAGATCCAGTGGAGCAAATGTGGGCGTACTTCCGTGATCCAGAACAGACAGAGCCTATAAAAATAAATGGGACTTGGGTGGCCAAGGCCCTGCCAGATGAGCAGATGCTCGACGAAGAGGAGAATGGGATTCTGCCAGAAAAGAGGACGTTGGAAGAGCGCAACAGCATGTTGCAACTATGCCATCTTACCATGTTCATTGGTGAGCCTTTGTCGGAGGATCAGGCATTGTTCCTGATGGATGCGATCGAGAGAGAGTTGGCTGGAAAGCAACCGTTCCCTTACAAGCGGGGGCGCAAAGAGCGTGGATACCAGGAAAAGGGGCTTTATCGGGCGATCAAGCAGCGCGTGACCGAGATTATTCTTGAGCCGCTGGTAGTAAAGTACGCAAAGCGAGTCGCAGATAACCCGCGACAGGGGCGTATTTCGGCGGAAGATAGAAGTTATCTGCTGGAGGTTTTTCTGGACCAACCAGATGATGAGGTGTTGGCGCTTACCAATAAAATTCCATGGCATTTGGCGTATGTATTTAACGCTAATGAGCGCACCATTCGCAACTGGGAACGCGAAGAAGAGGGTCTACAGGTTGAAATGTCATGCCCGACTGATGGCTGGGACTTTGCAGGCCCGGCTGCGGACGCTATTTACGCGGACATCCGGGTGAAAGGTATCGACACACTGGATGAGTTGGCCGCTTACATCGCCGACGGCAATTGGAAAAAAATAAACCCTTTTTAATTTCCGTTTTTATGGTTTCACCCCTGGCAAATTAGCCTCAACGGTCAAGCGACGTAGAGGAGAATTTGCCTATGACCACTACCATCAACCCCAACCCACTGCTGAATGAACAGCAGGCTGCCGATTACCTCGATCTCCAACCAAACACCCTGGCGGTATGGCGCTGCCGGGGCCGTAATGACCTGCCTTACTGCAAAATCGGTCGAAATGTTCGCTACCGCAAGTCCGATCTTGATGACTTTTTGAACCGTGCCACTCGTTGCTTTGTGGAACAGTCCAACTTCAATTCCATGGGTTGTGAGGTGTAAGCAGCGATGGACATCCAAAACGTAACTGAGATTGCTCGTGGCCGTTGGCCCATGATCTTCGACCGACTGGGTATCAAGGTGCCGAAACGGGGGAAACACGGTCCCTGTCCACTATGTGGTGATGGCGTGGACCGTTTTCACTTTGACGACAAAGAAGGCAGGGGAACTTGGCATTGCCGCAAATGCGCCGATAAAAGCGCAGGAGATGGTTTGAGCATGGTCAGTCGTTACTTTGATGTGTCCTGCTATCACGCGGTGAGACTGGTGGTTTCGACCCTTGGACGACACGGAAAGTAAGGGGCTATATGGATCAATTATTGGAGGAGGTGGGCCGGAAGGTCCACCAACTGACTCAGTTCTCGACCATCTCCGAAACCGTGCCGTATCTTGAAAAGAAAGGCTTAACGGGGATGCCCTGGCAAGTAATAAGCGAGCCCGTCACCGTAGCAAAGGCCACCTTCCAGCCAGGAGATATGTTGGTGTCAATGGCTGACCTTAATACCGGGGAAGCGGTTAACATCCAACTGATCAACGCCAAGGGGGAAAAGCGGTTTCTGCCAAAAGGGCAGGTAAAAGGGGCGGGTTGCTGGTTGGAGTCTGATGGTGAGGTGGACCGTCTCTGGATCAGTGAGAGCATTGGGACTGGGCTGAGTGTACACCGTGTAGCTAAGGAGCCTGTGTTGGTGGCCTTTAGTGCTGGGAACATCAGCCAGTGCGTTACTGCCGCGAAATTGCGATATCCCAACAGTGTTGTGGTGATTGCCGCTGACAATGACAGTGACAAGAAGACCAATGTAGGGGTGGAGGTCGCAGAGGCTGTAGCGTCTGAACAACAGGTGCTGCTGTCGGTGCCACCGGAAGCGGGAGATTGGAACGATTACTTCTGTCGCCATGGCCAAGGTACTACCCTACAGGCTCTGATGGACGAGGTGAGACAGCCGCAGCCCATGGAGGTGACAGACGTTGCAAGAGCATTGTGGCGTTTCCCGTACTCTATCGGTTCGACGGGTTACGATTATCAATCTCGTTACCTGATCAAGGGGCAGCTTCCGGCTGACAGCTTCGGCGTTGTCTATGGGCCGTCAGGTCACTTTAAGAGCTTTATTGCACTTGCGCTGGCTTGCCATGTCGCTACTGGTCAGGACTGGAACGGTCACCGTACCCAGCGAAATAAGGTGATCTACGTGGCCGGAGAAGGGGGCACAGGGGTTCCTCGGCGAATCAAAGCGTGGGAGAGCAAATCCAGAAAGGGGGTAACAGTGTCGGATTTGGCGGTTATCTCCCAGCCGGTGTACCTAACAGAAGTCGGCCAGTTGGAGGCTTTAATCGATGCTGCGACCGACTTTGGGGGAGAGCAGGGCGTTGGGCTAATCATTCTGGACACCCTCGCTCGCTGCTTTGCCGGGGCCGATGAGAACAAGACCGCCGATATGAACCAGTTTATTGCCAAGTGTGACGAGCTACGTCGCCGGACCGGGGCCACCGTTTTGGTGGTTCACCACAGTGGCAAGGACGCCGAGAAAGGGGCCAGGGGGAGCTCGGCGCTTCGAGCGGCTGCCGACTTTGAGTTCTCGGTCAAACGCACGGAAGATGACCAATTGGCGGCTTGGCTGGCCTGCACCAAGATGAAGGACGATGGCGGCGCATCAGACATGGCATTCCCGTTGCGCGTGGTTGAACTGTTCACCGACAGTGACGGGGACCCTGTAACCAGCTTGGTGGTGAGTGATGAAGGGTACGTGCCAGAGACCCAGGATGAGGTCAAGGAGCCCCCCAGCAAGAACCAAACAGCCCTGTGGGAGGTGGTCCGGTCAAGACAACAACAGGGAGAGGACACCCATAGGTCAGTAGTTCGCGACGATCTAAAGAAAATGGGGCTCAACACCAATAACTTCTCTCGCTGGGTCACTGCCCTGCTAAACCGGGGCTCTATCCGATTAGAAGGCGACAAGCTGATCGCCATCTAGCCCACACCTCATTTCCTCACCTCATTCTGTGTATAGGCACCAGGGTGAGGTGAGGAGCCCGAACACCTTTCAGAACAGTTATTTAGCCAAAGTTCGATCCCACCTGCTGACAGCCCAGTTCCGCGTGGTAATATCTGGCGATTCACGTCACCGATTTAGAGACCCCCCACATGGCCAAAAAGCCAGCAGCCAAGCCCAGCAAGGGGTTTGAAGAGTCCCTTTGGGACAGTGCCAACAAGCTACGCGGCAGCGTCGAGTCCGCCGAATATAAGCATGTCGTTTTGAGCCTGATCTTCCTTAAGTTCATCAGCGACAAGTTCGAACGCCGCAAGGCGCAGGTGGTCGAGGAGTACGGTGCAGACTTCGTCGACATGGTGGACTTCTACGCCATGGAGAACGTCTTCTACCTGCCAGAGGAGAGCCGCTGGAGCCATATCCTCAAGCACGCCAAACAGGACAATCTGGCCCTGGTTATCGACACCGCCATGAGCACCGTCGAGAAGAGCAACAAGGCGCTGATGGGCGCTCTGCCTGACAACTATTTCTCTCGCCTGTCCTTGGACCAAAGCAAGCTTGCGGCCCTGATCGACACCATTAACAACATCGACACCATCGCCAACGACTGCCACCTGTCCGAAGAGGACGTGGTGGGCCGGGTCTATGAGTATTTTCTGGGCAAGTTTGCCGCCAGTGAGGGGCAACGGGGCGGCGAGTTCTACACCCCCAAGTGCGTGGTAACCTTGATCGCCGAAATGTTGGAACCCTACAAGGGCAAGATCTACGACCCCTGCTGCGGCTCCGGCGGCATGTTTGTTCAGTCGCTGAAGTTCATTGAAGCCCACCAGGGCAACCAAAAGAACGTCTCCATCTACGGCCAGGAGTACGCCAACACGACTCGCAAACTGGCCAAGATGAACCTGGCTATTCGCGGCATCGCGGGCAACTTGGGAGACGTGGCGGGTGACACCTTCTTTAAGGATCAGCACCCGGACCTTAAGGCCGACTACATCATGGCCAACCCGCCCTTTAACCAGAGCAAGTGGCGACAGGACGCCGAGTTGACCGACGATCCCCGCTGGGCTGAGTACGAAGTGCCACCAGTGGGTAATGCCAACTATGGCTGGATCATGCACATGATCTCCAAGCTCAGTGCTAAGGGAACTGCCGGTTTCGTGCTGGCCAACGGCTCCATGAGCTCCAACACCAACTCTGAGGGCACCATCCGCCAGCAGATCATCGAGGATGATCTTGTAGAGTGCATGATCGCCCTTCCTGGTCAGTTGTTCTATACCACCCAGATCCCGGTCTGCCTGTGGTTCCTGACCCGTGATAAATCCGCCAACGAAGCCAAGGGCTATCGCAAGCGCACAGGCGAAACCCTGTTTATCGACGCCCGTAATATGGGCTCCATGATCAGCCGTAAGCAGAAGGAATTGACCAGCGAGGACATCGCCGAGATCGCCCGTACTTACCATGCCTGGCGTGGTGAAGAGAAGGACGGCAAATACCAAGACAAGGCCGGTTACTGCAAATCCGCCAGCTTCGGCGACATCAAAGCCAATGATTTTGAGCTAAATCCTGGCCGCTATGTCGGTGCTGCTGAGGTCGAAGACGATGGCATTCCGTTGGAAACCAAGATGGCGGAGCTGACCGCCAAGCTGAGTGAGCAGTTTGCCGAGTCTGCGCAGCTGGAGCAGCAGATCAAAGCCAATCTAAAGGGGTTGGGCTATGAGCTTTAAGCTAACGACTCTGGGGGAGTATGCAAAAGTCCAAGGTGGCTTCGCTTATAAGAGTAAGGACTTCGAGGAGAATGGTCTCGCTGCGGTTTTAAAGATCAAGAATGTTCGATTCGGCAATGTTGATTATTCTGACGTCGCTTATATAAGTGATGACCTAGCCAAGAAAACTGAAGCATGGGCGACTAAAGAAGGTGACATTCTCATATCGATGACTGGTTCCGGTCCGAACGCGCCTCAGTCATTAGTCGGGCGCGTTGCAAGAGTCGGCGCCAATGAACCTCGAGCATGGATCAACCAACGTGTAGGGCGCATCGTCCCTTTAAATAATGACGAAATTCACCCAGATTTTCTGTTTTACGTCATGTCGCAACCATCTAGCCAAGAATTTCTGGTTCAAAATTCGTCCGGTAGTGCGAACCAGGCCAATATTAGCGGAAAAGTAATCGAACTATTGCCGTGTCCAAAGGTGGGGTACAAGGAAAGCGCGGCCATTGCTGCTTTGGTACGTAGTTTTGATGAAAAAATCACCCTAAACACCCAGACCAACCAGACCCTGGAACAGATGGCCCAGGCGCTGTTTAAAAGCTGGTTTGTGGACTTTGACCCGGTGATCGATAATGCTCTGGCGGCGGGCAACCCTATTCCAGAGCCACTGGCCGAGAGAGCCGCACTGCGACAAGCCCTGTTCGAAGGAGACAACCCGCCGCCTCGTCTACAAGAAGCTACCCGCCAGTTGTTCCCCGACAGCTTTGATCAGCACCCCGATCTTGGCTGGATTCCGGAAGGATGGGGAGGAGGGCACTTTGGCGAGCTGACAGACAATATTCGTGATAGTGCAAAACCGGACACTATCGCGGATGACGAACATTATGTTGGGCTAGAGCATGTCGACAGGAAATCGCTGTCATTAGCCCGCTGGGGCTATGGCCGCGACGTAGATAGTAATAAATCTCAATTTCAAAAGGGGGATGTGCTCTTTGGGAAGCTTCGGCCCTACTTCCATAAGGTTTGCATAGCCCCATTTGGCGGCGTTTGCTCAACTGACATTTTGGTGCTGAGAGCAAAAAACGAGCAATTGACGTCGTTTGTTAGGCTTTTGGCTTTTGATTCAGGTTTTGTTGAATATGCCAATATGAGAAGTACCGGCACAAGAATGCCTAGGGCTAGCTGGAAAGATATGGCCCAATACCCATTGGCAATTCCCTCGATTAAAGTCCTTGACCAGTTCAACGTTTTTATATCAAGCATATTGTCTCCGCTCGGAAATAATATTACTGAAAACGTCACACTTGCTACGCTTCGCGACACCCTGCTTCCTAAGCTACTTTCGGGTGAACTAGAACTGTCAAAAAACAAGCCCCAATTAGAAGACGTTTTTTAAGATAAACACCAAGGACAGGACGACCATGAAGAAGTTTGATGAAGCCCAGCTGGAAGCCGCCATAATCGCGCTACTGGGTGATCAGGGATATTCCCATACCCTCGGTACGCAGTTAACCCGCAAAGCTGATAGCGTGCTGCTGGAGGCCGATTTACGCACCTTCCTGATCCAGCGTTACGGCGATGTGGGACTGACCGAAGGTGAAATCCAATCGGTGATTCGTCAGCTTCTTTCCCTGCCCGCCAGTGATCTCTACGACAGCAACAAGCAGTTCTGCCAGTGGTTGTCGGACGGCTTCCTGCTAAAGCGGGAGGATCCCCAGCATAAGGATCTGCATATTCAACTGCTGGACTTTACCGGCCTGGAGCATTTGGGGGCCTTGGTTGACGCCGGTCTGAATAAGGTGGCCGAAAAGCTGCCCGGCTATAGCGACGACACCAACATCTACAGGTTGGTCAGCCAGATGGAGATCGAAGGTAAGGAAACCACCCGTATTCCCGACGCCATCCTCTATGTTAACGGGCTGCCGCTGGTGGTGTTCGAGTTTAAAAGTGCCATCCGCGAAAACGATGCCACCATCTTCGACGCCTGGAAGCAGCTTACCGTTCGATATCGGCGCGACATTCCCCAGCTGTTCGTATTCAACGCCCTGTGCGTCATCTCCGACGGAGTCAACAACAAGATGGGCAGCCTGTTTGCCCCGTACGACTTCTTCTACGCCTGGCGCAAGATCACCGGTGACGAGTCGGTCGAGAAGGACGGCATAGACTCCCTGCACACCATGGTTCAGGGGCTGTTCGACAAGGCAAGACTGCGGCTGGTGATGCGGGACTTCATCTTCTTCCCCGACGTCTCCAACAAAGAGGAGAAAATCGTCTGCCGTTACCCCCAGTTCTACGCCGTAAACAAGCTGTACCACAGCATCATGGCTGCTCAGCGACTCCCTGACGGCACCGGCGGTGATGGTAAGGGGGGAACCTACTTTGGGGCGACTGGATGCGGCAAGAGCTTCACCATGCAGTTCCTGTCGCGCCGGTTGATGAAAAGCCTAGCCTTTGAAAGCCCCACCATTGTGCTGATCACCGACCGAACTGATCTGGACGACCAGCTTTCCAAACAGTTCACCAACGCCAAGCGCTACGTCGGCGACAACATCATCGAGACGGTGGAAAGCCGGGCGGATCTCCGTACCAAGCTGATGGGGCGCAAGAGCGGCGGGGTCTTCCTGACCACCATCCACAAGTTCACCGAAGACACCGAACTGCTGACCGAACGCTGCAACGTCATCTGCATATCCGACGAGGCGCACCGTTCCCAGATCAACCTTGATCAGAAGCTGGTGATCACCGAAAAGGGCGTGCGCAAGACCTACGGCTTTGCCCATTACCTGCACCGTTCTCTTCCTAATGCCACCTACGTGGGCTTTACCGGCACCCCCATTGACGCCACTCTCGACGTGTTCGGGGACGTGGTGGACAGCTACACCATGAGCGAGTCGGTCAATGACGAGATCACCGTTCGCATCGTCTATGAAGGCCGGGCCGCCAAGGTGATTCTGGATGACGCCAAGCTGCAAGAGATCGACAAGTATTACCAGAACTGCGCCGAGGCGGGCAGCAACGAGCACCAAATCGAAGAGAGCAAAAAGGCGATGGCGTCCATGGGCTCGATCCTGGGCGACCCCGACCGAATTCAGGCTCTGGCCAAAGACTTCGTTCGCCACTATGAACAGCGTCTGGCGGAGGGCACATCGGTTAAGGGCAAGGCCATGTTTGTGTCGAGCAGCCGGGAGATCGCCTGGATGCTATACCAAGAGCTGCGGGAGTTGCGTCCCGAGTGGTTCGTGGTGAAAGAGTGCGAAGACGGAGCCAGCCTAAGCGAGAAGGAGCGTAAAAGCGTTAAACCCATAGAGCGGGTCAAGATGGTGATGACCCGTGGCAAGGATGATGAGAAAGCCCTCTACGAGCTGCTGGGCAGCAAGGAGTACCGCAAGGAGCTGGATCGCCAGTTCAAGAATGATAAGTCCAACTTCAAGATCGCCATCGTGGTAGATATGTGGCTCACCGGGTTTGACGTGCCCTTCCTCGACACTCTCTACATCGACAAGCCGGTTCAACAGCATAACCTGATCCAGACCATCTCTCGGGTGAACCGCAAGTTCGAGGGCAAAGAGAAGGGGCTGGTGGTGGACTACATCGGCATCAAACGGCAGATGAACCAGGCACTCGCCAAATTCTCCAGGGCCGACGGGGCCAACTTCGAGGACATCCGCCAGTCGGTGCTGGTGGTTAAGGACCATCTCAGCCTGCTGGGCCAACTAATGCACAAATTCGACGCCAGTGACTACTTCAGTGGTGAGCCACTGGCCCAACTGAACTGCCTTAACCGGGCCGCCGAGTTCGTCCTGAGCGTCGGAAAGCTGGAGAAGCGCTTCATGGCCTTGGTTAAGCGCTTAAAGGCCGCTTACGACGTTTGTGTGGGAAGCGAAGATCTCAGCCAGAAGGAGCGTGATCAGATCCATTTCTACCTGGCTGTACGCTCCATCGTCTTCAAGCTGACCAAGGGAGAAGCGCCGGACACAGCCCAGATGAACGCCAAGGTAAGGGAGATGATCGCCGAAGCCATTCGGGCCGACGGTGTGGAGGAGATCTTTAACCTGGGTGAGGAGGGAGCGGAAAAGATCGACATCTTCGACGACGATTACCTGGCCCGTCTAGACAAGCTCAAGTTGCCCAACACCAAGATCGAACTGCTCAAGAAAATGCTGGCCAAGGCGCTGGGGGACTTCAAACAAACCAACCAACATAAGGCCATCGAATTTGCCAAGAAATTCCGTGCTCTGGTCGACCTGTACAACGAACGCAAGGAAGAGGATGCCTTCACCGCCGAAGTCCACCAAGAGGCCGTAGACAGCTTCCTAGAGCTCATGGAGCAGCTGCGCAAGGAGATGGGGTCGTTCGAGGAACTGGGCATTACCATCGAGGAGAAAGCCTTCTACGACATCCTGAAGGCGGTGGCGACCAAGTACCAGTTCAGCTATGACGACAACCGGCTGCTGGACCTGGCGACCAAAGTGAAGGAGGTAGTGGACGATCAGACTCGTTACCCCGATTGGAACAACAAGGAAGACATTAAGGCCACTCTCAGAGTCCAGCTGATCATGCTGCTGTCCAAAAATGGTTACCCGCCGGTGACCCATGCCGAGGTTTATCAGCAGGTGTTCGAACAAGCCGAGAATTTCAAGGCTCACCGGGTCTAGTGGCTACTCCTCACCTCACTTTCTGTGTAAGGGGGAGGGGTGAGTGAGGAGCCGAACTAGCCGTATATCGCCCGTATTTTGCCTCGGTGAAAATGGGCCACATTGCAAAGGCATATATTGGAAGGCCACCGGGGGGCTTGCTCGTTGCAGCCTCCCCCCTCCCCCTAGGCTAAGCACGCAACATTGCCAGGACGGCGGCTTCATCTTCGGCGGATACTTGCGGCTGTTCACCCTCCAGTGGCATCGGGATTGGCCCATAAACGTCGGTCATTAGCCGGTTGATTTCCGCCATGGCCGCTCTCCATTCGTCTTCTTGCGGGTCCAGGCTCTTTTCTATCCGCTTTAGGCGCACTTCCAGTCGCTTCATTGCTTGCCCTCCACTTCCTCTTCCAGCTGGGTAAGACGCTGCTCCAGCTCGACCACCTCGCGGATCCGCTGTACAGAGGCCAGACCCTCGATCAGAGAGCGCCCAACGTCCGCTGGTAGCTCACCCTTAGCAATGGCCATCATGATTGACTGAGCGCCAGATAATGGGTCGTCTTGGTTGTAGTCGAACGGGGTGGGGGAGTAGGCAGACTTTGGGGGAGCGGCCACGTAGCGGCTGATCAGCGACAGGGCTGCCGGGTCACCCTCTCGGACCTTTTGCATTAGGGTCTGGTACACCAGCTGAACGTCGTCATCGGTAAATAGACGGGCCAACTGACGTCCGCGATCCTTGTACCCCCGCTTAGCTTTGGCGGCGGTATTCCCCGCAACGAATTGGCCATTACTTCCCTGCCCAGACATAACCCGGCCTCCAGAATATATGCTTATTCCAATATTTTATAATTGCGGGATTTTTTAGTACAGGTGCCAGTAACCATCAGGCTGCCCGTGGGTGGACGGCCAGTAAAAAAGTTAGATATTAGTTAGATCTGAAAGTCGACGTCTTGATAAGTCTTTGTTTTTGAAGGGCTGTGCGGTGGATATGGCCTCCCCACGAGGACTCGAACCTCGATCGGCCGCTTAGGAGGCGGCTGCTCTATCCTGTTGAGCTATGGGGAGTACGCCCTGCATTCTAGCCGGCTTTCCCGGCCGATGAAAACCCTTTTGATTTGTTTGAGGAAATTTTGTCCTCCCCTGTCGGCTTGTTGTTCAATTGGTGCCTTGCTGGCGCTGGGCGGCCAGCAGGTGGTCGATCAGGGCGCGCAGGGTGGGGTCGGTCAGCTTGCTGGCTGGGTAGACCAGGGAGACCTGAATTCGCGGCAGGCAGAACGGCTCCAGTATCGGCACCAGCTCGCCCCGGTCGATGGCGTCGTCCACCATGAAGTCGGGCAACTGGGCCACCCCCAGCCCGGCGGCGGCCAGCTGAGCCAGCACCGGACCCTGGTTCACCTCTACCTGTCCCTGCACGCTGATCTGCTGCTCCTTGCCGTTGTCGAGATAGCGCAGCCGCCCCGGTTGGCGGTTGGAGCCGTCGATGAGCATCTTGTGGTTAACCAGCTCTTTGGGGTGGCGGGGTGTGCCGTGTTCGGCCAGGTAGCCTGGGCTGGCGACGAAGCGCACCCCGATGGTGTGGTAGTCCCGGGCGATGAAGCTGGAGTCGGCCAACTGGCCCACCCGCAGCGCCAGGTCGAACCCCTCCTCAATCAGGTTGACGCAGCGGTTGATCATCACCCAGGAGAGGCGCACCTGTGGGTGCTGCTTCAGGAAGTCGGCGATGTGGTGCTGGATCCCCAGCTGATCGATGTTGTAGGCGCTGGTGATGCGCAGGTGGCCGGCAATGGCCTGGCGCCGCGCCAGGGTGGAGGACTCCAGGGCGTCGAGCCGGTCCAGCACCGCCTTGAACTCATCCTGGTAGAAGCGCCCCTCGGGGGTCAACTGCATCGCCCGGGTGGTGCGGTAGAGCAGGGTGCAGTCGAAGTGTTTCTCCAAGTCGGAGACCTGGCGGCTGACCGCCGACACCACTATGTTGAGCTGGCGGGCGGCGCCGGAGAAGCTCATCTGCTCCACCACCACCAGGAAGGTGCGCATCGCCTTGATCAGGTCTATTTTTCTTTCCATGAGAAAATTGATTTCATATTGAGGTTATTTTTCTATCTTGGGTCGGGGCCTATTCTGAGTCCAACACAGAGATACCGTGAAGGAGCTGAGTGATGAAAGTTTTGTTGATTGGTGCCAGCGGCACCATAGGTAAGGGCATTGCCGCCCGCCTGGAAGGTAAGCATGAGGTTGTCAGCGCCAACCACAAGGGCGGCGATGTCAGCGTGGATCTGGCCAACCCCGAGTCCATCCAGGCGATGCTGGCCCAGGTGGGCAAGGTGGACGCCATCATCAGTGCCGCCGGTGTGGCCGCCTTCGGCCCCCTGGCCGAGCAGAGCGACGCCGACTACGCCCTGGCGCTGCAGAACAAGCTGATGGGTCAGGTGAACCTGGTGCGCTACGGCGCCGAGTACCTGAACGACGGCGGCTCCATCACCCTGACCTCCGGCGTGCTGTCCCGTCAGCCCTTCCCCGGCACCGCCTCCATCTCCATGGTCAACGGTGCCCTGGAGAGCTTCGTCAAGGCCGCCGCCATGGAGCTGCCCAAGATTCGTCTCAATGCCGTGGCGCCGGTGTTCGTCAAGGAGACCATGGAGGCGATGGGCATGGACAGCAGCCAGGGGGTGTCCGCCCTGGATACCGCCAAGGCCTACGTCGCCGCCCTGGAGGGGCAGATGTCCGGTGAGACTCTGGATATCCCCGACTACCTGTAGCTTACCCAGCGAGCGAAGGCGGCCCATTGGCCGCCTTGTTGCGTTTGGAGGTAGAGCCGCAGCGGCTATTTCAGATACTGCTCCTCACGCCAGGTGGCCAGCCAGTGGGGTTTGTGGACCACCAGCAGGGTGGTGCTGAAGCCGTTGAGCATCGCCTCCGGGAAGAAGAACAGTGGCATCAGAATTAGGTAGTTGTCGCGGATGATGCTCCAGTCGTAGTCGCCGCTGTACCACAGGGCCAGCAACAGGGTGCGGGCCACGAAGCAGAGAATACCGTTGAGGAAACCATCGACGAAGATGTAGATCCACAGGTTGCGGGGCAGGGTGTTGTGACTGAGGGTGAGGATGGCAAAGCTCAGCAGCACCGGCGCAGCCACTCCCAGCAGGGCGAGGACTCCGGCCTGCTGCCAGTGTTCGATCCCCAGCAGGGTCAGGATCAGCAGGACGGCGCTGCCGACCAGGATGGCGTTGCGCCAGCCGAACACCAGGGTGGTGACGGTCAGGGCGACGAAGTGCAGCTCCAGCCCGTCATAGATGCCGGCCCGCAGTTGCCACAGGGCGGTGAGACCGACGATGGTGCCCAGGGTCAGGTGCAGCAGATAGCTGTGCTCGCGCATCGATTGCCACAGCTCGCCCCGTCGAATGCAGTGGATCATCAGCCAGATCCAGATTATCCAGGCCAGTCCTTCGGTGGGGGTGGGCAGTGCCATCATCAGCGGTGCGATCTCCTTGTTCCTTTGTTAAGGGTAACCCATTGAGCTAGCGGTTTCCTCCGTGGTCGAGCCTGGCCGTGCCCCGCAGGAAAGTGGTGACCACGCAGTCGGCATAGCGGGTCAGTTCGTCGGCCTCCGCAGGGGCGCAGGTCATCAGCACTTCGAAGTGGTGAGAGCTGCGCAGTGCTCCCTAGGTGACCGAGACCATTTACATCCTGCCCGGTTTTCCCAAGGCGCAGCTGCTGGAGGGGTCGCCTGGCTCTATCTGTTCCGCACCCTGGGCTTCCTGCTGGCCGGTGCTGAGAGGCGTCCTCAAGGGCCAGGTGATGTCAGTGTCCGGGGTCAACACCTTCCAGTGGCTGATCGCCTCCATCGCCATCTGTGCCCTGATCATGATCAGCGCCAGGGGTGGTGTGCCAAGCAGGCGGCGTAGCGGCAACCCCGAGGGCCGCCCTAAATAGAGAAAGGGAGCCGTCCGGCTCCCTTTTTGACTCTCTGGGGAAACTGTTTCAGTACTTTACCTTCAGCCCCTGGGCTTCGAAGATCCCCTTGATGCGCTCCATGGTGTCGCCGCTGGGGGGCTTGACCCCGTCCAACTGATACTCTTCACCGAGGGCGGTCCATTTGTGCTTGCCCAGTTCGTGGTAGGGCAGCAGCTCCACCAATTCGACGTTTTTCAGTGTGGCCACGTATTCGGCCAGCTCCTCGGCGGAGGCGTCGTCGTCGGTGTACCCGGGTACCACCACATAGCGGATCCAGGTGCGCTGGTTGCGCTTGGCCAGGTACTCGGCAAACTGCAGCGGGCGCTTGTTGGAGACGCCCACCAGGTTGCGATGCACATCGTCCTTAATCTGTTTCAGATCCAGCATCACCAGATCCGTGTTGTCCAGCAGGGTATCGATGACGGGTGTGTAGTGACGCACCATGCCGTTGGTATCCAGGCAGGTATCGATATCGTGCTCTTTGCAGCGACGGAACAGTTCGGCAACGAACTCCGGCTGCAGTATGGCTTCGCCGCCACTGGCGGTGACGCCGCCGCCGCTGGCTTCGAAGAAGTAGCGGTAGGAGTCTACCTGCTGCATCACCTCATCGACGGAAACGACCTTGCCGCCGTCAAGATCCCAGGTGTCTCGGTTGTGGCAATACTTGCAGCGCATCAGGCATCCTTGCATAAACACGATGAAGCGAATCCCCGGACCGTCAACGGTGCCACAGGATTCCCAGGAATGAATGCGACCTTCTACGCTCATTGTCTCTCCGAAATATCAGCCACAGGTGACTGAAAAAAGTAAAAGAGGCCCTGTCGATGACAGAGCCTCAATCTTAACCCGGTTTTAGTTCACCTTACATGGTTTCGGTGAAGGTACGGGTGATTACGTCTTGCTGCTGCTCCTTGGTCAGAGCGTTGAAGCGTACGGCGTAACCGGATACACGGATGGTCAGCTGAGGGTACTTCTCTGGGTTCTCAACCGCATCCAGCAGCATCTCACGGTTCATCACGTTGACGTTCAGGTGCTGTCCGCCTTCGCGAACCTGGGTGTTCTTGAAGTAACCGTCCATCAGGGCAGCCAGGTTGGAGCGACGACCGTCCTCATCCTTACCCAGGGCGCCAGGTACGATGGAGAAGGTATAGGAGATACCATCTTTTGCGTGGGCGAAGGGCAGTTTGGCTACGGAGGTCAGGGACGCAACCGCACCGGACTCATCACGACCGTGCATGGGGTTGGCACCAGGCGCAAAAGGCTGACCCGCACGACGACCGTCGGGGGTGTTACCAGTCTTCTTACCATATACCACGTTGGAGGTGATGGTCAGGATGGACTGAGTGGGGGTGGAGTTACGGTAAGTCTTCAGAGAACGGATCTTCTGCATGAAGCTCTCAACCAGCTCGCAGGCGATTTCGTCTACGCGTGGGTCGTTGTTACCGAACTTGGGATAGTCACCCTCGATCTCGAAGTCGGTGGCGATGCCGTCTTCATCACGGATGGTCTTAACCTTGGCGTACTTGATGGCAGCTAGGGAGTCGGCGGTGATGGACAGACCGGCGATACCACAGGCCATGGTGCGTTCAACATCGCGATCCATCAGGGCCAGCAGAGAAGCCTCGTAGGAGTACTTGTCGTGCATGTAGTGGATGATGTTCAGGGCAGCGACGTACTGCTTGGCCAGCCAGTCCATGAAGGTGTCCAGCTTGGCGTAAACGGTGTCGTAGTCCAGGTACTCGTCGGTGATCGCTTCCAGCTTAGGACCAATCTGCGCCTTGGACTTCTCGTCCACACCGCCGTTGATCGCGTACAGCAGGGTCTTGGCCAGGTTGGCACGGGCGCCGAAGAACTGCATGTGCTTACCCAGAACCTGAGGGGATACGCAGCAGGCGATGGCGTAGTCGTCGGACTCGAAGTCCTTACGCATCAGGTCATCGTTCTCGTACTGGATGGAGGAGGTATCGATGGACACCTTGGCGCAGTACTTCTTGAAGCCTTCTGGCAGACCGTCAGCCCACAGAACGGTGATGTTCGGCTCGGGGCTTGGACCCATGGTGTACAGGGTGTTCAGGAAGCGGAAGGAGTTCTTGGTCACCAGGGTACGGCCGTCCAGGCTCATACCAGCCATGGACTCGGTGGCCCAGATGGGGTCGCCGGAGAACAGCTGATCGTACTCGGGGGTACGCAGGAAGCGAACCATACGCAGCTTCATAACGAAGTGGTCGATCATCTCCTGAGCCTGCTCCTCGGTGATCACACCGTTCTTCAGGTCACGCTCGATGTAGATGTCCAGGAAGGTAGAGGTACGACCCAGGGACATGGCGGCGCCGTTCTGAGACTTAATGGCAGCCAGGTAGCCGAAGTAGGTCCACTGGATGGCTTCCTGAGCGGTCTCGGCAGGCTTGGAGATGTCGCAGCCGTACTTGGCAGCCATCTCTTTGATCTGGCCCAGGGCACGGTGCTGCTCGGCGATCTCTTCGCGCAGACGGATCACGTCTTCCAGGTTGTTGCCGGTCTCCAGGTCTTCCTGCAGGCTGTGGAACTGGTTCAGCTTGTCCTGCATCAGGAAGTCGATGCCGTACAGGGCAACACGGCGGTAGTCACCGATGATACGGCCACGGCCGTAGGCATCAGGCAGACCGGTGATTACGCCAGACTTACGGCAACGCAGGATGTCAGGGGTGTAAACATCGAAAACGCCAGCGTTGTGGGTCTTACGGTAGTCGGTGTAGATCTCCTTGGTCATGGGATCCAGTTCGCGGCCGTAGGCTGCGCAGGAACCCTCAACCATGCGGATACCGCCGTTGGGGATGATGGCACGCTTCAGAGGAGCTTCGGTTTGCAGACCTACGATGGTTTCCAGGTCTTTATTGATGTAACCGGCGTCGTGAGCGGTGATGGTGGAGATCTTGGAGGTATCGAAGTCAACAGGCGCATGAGTGGAGTTCTCGATGCGGATGCCTTCCATTACCTTGTCCCACAGCTCGTCGGTGGCCTTGGTAGCACCGGCTAGAAAGGACTCGTCGCCTTCATAAGGGGTGTAGTTCTTCTGGATGAAGTCACGAACGTTAACTTCGGATTTCCAGTCACCTGCCGCAAAGCCTTCCCAAGCCTTTGCAAACTGAGTCGTTTTCTCTGTCATAGTGTTTAACCTTTAACATAGTAAAGATGATACGTTTCGTCATCGACGGCACGTCGGGATGTCCCTTCTATGACGAAGCGATTTTACGGTTCCGCACTCCAACTATCCAAGCGCAGTACCGGCTGCAAAAATGCAAATCTCTTCTGGCTTACAGCCCACCATCTATTGAGCACAAAAGTATCGGTGGTCCAATATTAGCTTATCCCTAAGTATAGGTAGTGGCCGACTGTGCCATCGCCACTCCATCGCCAGATTGCTCTGTCCGTCACACTCCTGTTAACGGTGTTCAAAGCTCCGGGAATCCCGGAAGTTTGAAAGCGATTCAAGCCAATTGGTTTTACCATTGTTCCAAAGCGTAGCCCCCTTGCCAACTTTTCGGCCTAATCATGAACAGCTTTGTGAAGGGAGTCATAATCTGGAAATTGGTCTTGAACCCGATCGGGATTATTCTCTGGATTTTTGTGATCTGGATCTCTTGATGTTCGCCAAATACACAGGGGTTTGGCGAATTCGGTTTCTGTTGGTTAACGATTTGGAGTTTTGTATCATTGGGTGCTTTCGGGGCAGAGCGACCCCCTTCTTTTGCTGGTTTTTTCCGAGCGACGGCGCTCGGGAGATTTCCGTCCTGTCGATGAAGCCCGTTCCCCTGTATAACAACTGTAGAGAGTTGGCTTTTCAAGGATAGTTATTTGAATAATAAAAGGTTACATGAACAGTTGACCGTCAAGGCTCTTGGGTTGACCCTGGCCTATGTGCTGCTGTGGCTCGCCGGTCCCCTGCTGTTGGAGGGGGCCGGACTGTTTTGGGGACTGCCGCTGTGGTTCTGGTTCTCCTGCCTGATGGCGCCCTTCGGCCTGGTGCTGGCGGCCTATCTGATGTTGCTGAGGCGCCAGTGACATGAATCCCATACTGATCTCCATCCTGGCTTACTTGGGGGCCACACTGCTGGTGTCCCGGCTGGCCGCACGCCGGGACAGCGCTGGCCAGGAGTTTTCCCGTCGTCATTTCCTCGGTGGCCAGTTTATGGGCGGCGGCATCCTGGCGCTGTCGTTGGTGGCCACTTACACCAGTGCCAGCTCCTACATCGGCGGGCCGGGGGCGGCCTACAAGTTCGGTCTTGGCTGGGTGTTGCTGGCGGTGATTCAGGTGCCGGTGGCCCTGCTGACCCTGGGGGTGCTGGGGCCGAGGCTGTGGACCTTGGCCCGGGAGAGCGGGGCGGTGACCATACTCGACATCCTGCGGGACAGGTACCAGAACCGCTGGCTGCTGTGGTTGTCCGGCGCCAGCCTGGTGGCGGGCTTCCTGGGGATGATCGTGGTGCAGTTTACCAGCGGCGCCCGGTTGCTGAGCGTGGTGGCGCAGATCCCCTATGCCACCTCGTTGCTGCTGTTCGTGTCCACCGTGGTGATCTATACCCTGTGGGGCGGATTCAAGGCGGTGAGCTATACCGACGCCATCCAGGGGCTGGTGATGCTGGTGGGGATGTTTGCCCTGCTGATCGGCGTGGTGGGTCAGGGGGGCGGCCTGGCCAATCTGACCGGCCAGATGAGCCAGATCGACCCCGGGCTTATTGCTCCGCACGGGCCTGATGGTTTTATCTCCTGGCCCTTCCTGTTCTCCTTCTGGGTACTGGTCTGTTTCGGCACCATAGGGCTGCCGCACACGGTGATCCGGGTGATGGCGGCCAAAGATGGCCGGGCCATCGCCCGGGCCATGGTGCTGGGTACCCTGGTGACCGCCCTGGTGACCCTGATGCCCCACCTGGCCGGAGCCCTGGGGCGGCCGCTGGTGCCAGAGCTTGCCAGCCCAGATGAGATCATCCCCACCCTGATGGTGGAGCTGTTCTCTCCCTGGATGGCGGGGCTGATGCTGGCGGCTCCGGTGGCGGCGGTGATGTCCTCGGTGGATTCGATGCTGCTGCAGACCACCTCTACCCTGGTCCGGGATCTGGCGATGCAGGGGCGCAGCTTCAGTCAGACGCAGATGAAGTGGCTGACCCGGGTCACCACCCTGGTGGTGGCTCTGGCCTGTACCCTGATGGCGATGGACCCGCCGCAGATGATCATCTGGCTGAATATGGCCGCCTTCGGTGCCTTGCAGGTGGTGTTCCTGTGGCCGCTGGTGCTGGGGCTGTTCTGGTCCAGGGCCCGGGGAGAGGCGGCCCTGGCCGCCATGGTGGTTGGTCTGGTGACCTACCTGCCGCTGACCTTCCTGAAGATCAAGCTGCTGACGCTGCACGCCATTGTGCCGGCGTTGCTGGCCTCCCTGCTGGCGTTTGTGCTGGTTCAGGGTGTGGTCCAGCGTCGCTGAGGTGGTGCTCGGGAGTTAAAAAACCGGCGCCAGCGCCGGTTTTTTTATGTCACCGCTTTGTTGCGGCACACCCCACTCCCGCCTTCAGGCCAGCATGGTCTATGGTTATAGCTGGTCAACAGTTTGTTATGGATAATTCCAAGTTCATGGAATTGGGGAATCTTACTCAATATTGTTCAAGATCAATTAATTGGCTTGAGCCTCCCAAATGGGGCAATAAGCCAATTTTATCTTTTATAACCAGCACTTATCTGGTTTGTTAAAAAGACAGCTGAAGTAGCGTCACAATTCTTGTGATCGGGCTAACGTTTCGTCGTTTGACATCGATTCGGGGCTGAAGTTTAATTCGGGCGATTTCTTTTTAGTAAAATGGTCTTACCAATTTGCTCCGTGGCATGGGGTGAGGCGAAAACAATGTGGGGGCGGCCCACGGGTCTACACCACAGCTCCAAGGTGATTTTTAATCGAGGTTGATAAGCATGCGGGACGTAGAAAACTCGACTTACAGCGAGTTGCACAAGCCTAGCAGTGAATTTGACAGCCGTTCAGACTATCTGGACCACGAGCTGCAAATCATGAAGCCACGTCGCTGGGGTCTGAACCTTCCGGGTCGTGACTTCCGTTTTGAGTGGGAAGATCTGGTGCCAGCCATCGCCGGTACCATCGGCATTACCGTGATGTACTCTGCGGTGATGGCCGCCTGGGGTGCGGGCCTGACCGAAAGGTGGGAGCACGTTAACCTGGGCGCCGAGTGGGCCATCGAGGTGGTCCGCGTCGAGATGCTGATTCCCGCACTGCTGTTCTGTATCCTGGGTTCCGGTTTCCTGAATCCTCGAGCTAACCTGGCCGGTAACCACGGCCCGATGATCCCCCTGATCGGCGCCATCGCCCTGGCGGGTGCTCACCCTCTGGCCCTGGCCATCCTGCTGGGTGTGTTCGGTCTGCTGCTCAGTTACTTCAAGGGGGGATCGAAACTCGTTAACCTCACCGGTGAAGGGGTGGCCGGCGGATTGCTGGTGTACCTGGGCGCCATGGGCTCCATGGGGCAGATCGGTTCGCTGTTCACCTGGGCAGAAGGTCTGCAAGCCAAGCACGCCCTGGACTACAGCCTCAGCCACGTCGCCCTGATGATCCTGGCGGTGAACATCATCGTTTACTCCGTACTGGCTCGTCTGGGCAAGCGCTGGCTGGCCATTCCCCTGTGCTCCATCGCGGCCGTGGTGATCGCCTTCCTGTTCGGCGCCGGCCTGGACCTGGAGTTTGTCACCTCTCCCGGTCTGCCTAACCTGAACCCCTGGTACTGGTGGGGCTCCACCGAGACCGGTTGGCAGCTGGGCTTGCCCAATATGCAGCACTTCATCGCCTCTCTGCCCTTCGCCATCCTGGCGGTTGCCATGTGGTCTCCCGACTTCCTGGGTCACCGCATCTTCCAGGAGCTGAACTATCCCAAGGGCACCGACAAGGTTCTGATGGATGTGGACGACACCATGACCTGCTGCTCCATCCGTCAGATGGTCGGCACCGGCTTCGGTGGCGGTAACATTACCTCCTCCTGGGGTACTTACATGATCCCCGCGGCCATCGCCAAGCGTCCTATCCCCGCCGGTGCGATCCTTCTGGGTACCCTGTGCATCGTGGTTGCCATCATCGGCTACCCCATGGACATCACCGTATGGCGTCCCGTTATGTCCATCGCCCTGCTGGTAGGCGTGTTCCTGCCGCTGCTGGAAGCCGGCATGCAGATGGTGAAGGACACCAAGGACTCCCAGTCTGCCGGTATCTGTATCTTCGCCTCCATTGTGGTGAACCCGGTATTCGCCTGGGCCCTGACCATGCTGCTGGACAACAACGGCCTGATCGGCGACAAAGAGCGTGCCCAGAAGCTGTCCTTCATGGACCGCATGATCATTCCTGCCGGCGCGTTCATCATCTGTGTGGCTGCCATGCTGGCGGTTGGCATGTTGCCTGGCGTACCCGCCCTGCTGTAATCACAGCAAGCCCGATAAAAAACGCAGCCAACTGGCTGCGTTTTTTTATCTCTTTCCATTGGCGCGGCTAGGCCGCTTCGGCGCGGATGTTGCCTTCCAGGTCTTCAATTTTCTTCACCAGTACCCTGGCATCGATGTGGCTGGGTGCGGACAGTTCCAGGGATGCGGTAAACACGGTGCGTCCCAGGTCGGCGGCCGCCAGGCGGACGCTGTCAAAGCTGGTGATGTTGATGTCCATCTCCTGGATGGCGTTGGTGATGTCGCGGATGAGCCCCACACGGTCGTCGGCGTCCACATGCAGCGCCAGGGTGTGGTTGTGCTCCTCCTCCTGCGGCGGATCGTTGAAGATGCAGTGGAGCCGGTGGACCGCCTCGAAGCGCTCCTGCAGCTCCTTGATGTTGGAGTCGGGCAGGGTGATGTCCAGCATGATGGCCACCTGGCCCCCCATGTGGATCACCTTGCTGGCGGTCCAGACGCCATCCAGTTGGCGTGTTAATTTGGCCAGCAGGTTGAGCAGTCCGCTGCGGTCGGCACCGGTAACGGTTACTATGGTTCTGGTTTTCATCCGTCGCTCCTTGTCGTGTGGATCTCGGATCGCCGGGACGAACCTTGGAGCATTGGCCAGGGTCAGGCCCGGCGGCGGTGGGGGACTCCCTACCTGGTTATTACTCTAGCAGTTTCTGTTCAAGAAAGCCCCAGGCATTAGCCGCAGGAGCGCCTGGAAAGGGGAGTGCGGAAACGAAAATGCCACCCTGCTAAGGTGGCATTGAACGTCTGAGGCGGAGGAAGGCCGCCCGGAGAGTTGATGGCTGTGGCGTGAAGTCAGACGACGGCAGTCAAGCGATCTCTCACCTCTCTTCCTTTCTCGGTCAGGAAGGCCCGCTTGATGCGGTAATCCTGTTCGTCGATGCGAAGTTCAACCAGACCCAATCCCTGGCGTCCGGAATGCACCCGTTCAGACAGCAGTCTCGCATTGCGACTGGCGCTGGCTTGTGACATTTCGAATCGTTCTTGAAGATCCTTGATTGAGCACCCCTCTTCCTGGCAAACCTGCATGAACATCAGGCAGGTTTGAGGAGGAATCTCGGAGTACACATCTCGGAAGATCTCTACAGCGTCCATCAGTTTCGTAAGTTGAGCTTGTGCCATTGTTATATGTTTCCTCTGCTCAATGCTCTTTTGACAACGTTCGTTGTTCTTATAATAAATACGCGTTTAATTGGATGTTTCATGCGTATTGATATCAGCAGATATGCCCGATAGCCAGTTTAAAAAAATGAAAATTTGATCTGACGTACATCTTCACTGAAGTTCAAGCATTATGAAAACTTGATTCAATACAAAATTTAACACCCTGGTAACTGAGTAAAGGCGCAGAAACGCGCCTTCACCTTTGCCGGGTCGGCCGACTATGGCCATAAGTTGCGGTTATTAACTAATCAAAATTCCGCATATGCCTCAAATTTCCAGTCAAAATCCGGTTTTTCACTGGATACTGGTCCAGACGGGGGCGTGATCGGACGGTTTTTCGATTCCCCGCAGATCATAATCCACATCCGACTGAATTAACCTTTTCGTTAAGGGGGAGGAGGTTAGGATCACATCAATGCGTAACCCCCTGTTATCATCAAAGCCCCGCGAACGATAATCAAACCAACTGAAGCGGTCGTCAATTTCAGGATTCAGATATCTGAAGCTGTCAGTGAGACCCCAATTAACCAGTTTGCTTAACCATTCCCTTTCTTCCGGAAGAAAAGAACATTTACCGGTCTTCAGCCAGCGCTTGGCGTTGGTTTCACCGATGCCGATATCCAGGTCGGTGGGACTGATGTTGATGTCGCCCATGACCACAAGGTTATCATTGGGGGTGTGATGTTGGCTAAGATGGTTTAACAGGTCGGAGTAGAACTGCCTCTTAGCGGGAAACTTGGTTTCATGGTTGCGGTTCTCCCCCTGAGGGAAGTAGCCGTTGAGGACGCGAATCGCTTCGCCATTGGGGCCGTCGACAGTGGCCATGATCATCCGTTTCTGTGCGGCGCCATCATCCGTGCTCCAGCCTCTCTGTACCTCTCTGGGAGGGGTACGGGTGAGAAGGGCCACACCGTAGTGACCCTTCTGACCGTGGTGGACGACGTGGTAACCCATCTTCTCTACCTGTTCCAGGGGGAATTGGGGGTCGTCCACCTTGATCTCCTGCAGGCCGATCACATCGGGTTGATGCTTGTCGATCAGGGCCTGCAGTTGATGCAGCCGAGCCCGAATGCCATTGATATTAAATGACACGAACTTCATTGGGGCTTCCAAGGGGTTAGGGCAAAACCAGTTTGTAGGGCTTGATGATGGAGCGGGCATAGACGCCGGCGTCGATGTAGGGATCGGCATCGGCCCAGGCTTGGGCGGCTTCCAGGGAGTCGAAATCGGCAATGACCAGCGAGCCGGTAAAGCCGGCTTCACCGGGATCTTCGGCATCCACGGCGGGCAGCGGGCCGGCGGCAAACAGTCGGCCCTCCTCTTTCAGCTGCTGCAAACGAGCCAGGTGCGCCGGACGCGCTTCTTTGCGCAGCGGCAGGCTGTTCTCTACGTCCTCAGAATAAATCATATACCACATAGTATTCACCTTATTTTTTAGTGGGTTACATTTATGATTGATTGCCATGTACCATATTTGTACCAAAATCGCCGATTTTCAGTCCGAGTTTGCTAGCAACCTGCTGGCGGTGCTGTTGTGCATCTTGCGGGATCCACTTTCCGTAAGTCGTCCGGATCATGCCCCAATCTGCGTGCCCCATCTGGGTGGCAACGTACATCGGGTCCACACCGGCGGAGAGCAGCCAGCTAGCATAACTGTGTCGCGTCTGATACGGCACCCGGTAGCGTAACCCAGCTTTCCGGATAATGGCAGCCCAATTCTGGTTCTCGAAGAGTTGAGGGGAGCTAAAGTGCGCAATGGAACCGCGGGGGCCGCGGCGCAGGAAAACCCGGGAGCACACCCTCAGGCAGCTGTCGGCCCAGTCCAAGCAGCTGGTGCAGCAGCACAGGAAGATCCACTTCGCCCCGCAGATCACCGTCATCCCCTCCGGCAACCCGGAGTATGACCGCAGCGTGGCCCAAGAGGTGACCGATATACTCAGACGGGATCTCAGCGGCGTGCTGCTTGGGGATGAGGTGGCGTTGCGGGCCGATGCGGCCCTGACAGACAGGAGTGACACATGAGACAGATGCTGTCCGTGGGCGGCTTTATCTTCGCCCTCGCCAAGGACACCCCCTGACTCGCACCAGTGACGGGCGCGATAACCTCGACAGCACCATCGATCTGCTGCGCACCAGCGACACTGGCGCCAGTTGGGAGAGCTACCAAGGAGCGGCGTTTGATTTTGCCAACAATGCCCACACCTAAGCCTTCCCGGCGGGCCGCATCGAGATCCTGACCTACACCGCTTGGGCCAGCATGACTGAGCCCGGCTGGGTAATGGCCATCAACTCCAACAAGGTGGACGAAGGTGCGCTGCTGGTTGAGGGGATGACCGGCGAGGTGCTCACCGGCGCCGGTTCCGAGCTGCTGGCCGCCCAAGGGATCAAGGACGGGGTGCTGAGCCACGCCGCAAAGACCATCAGCGGCAGCTACCCGGTGCACAGTCAGCCGATCACCGTCAACGGCCAGGCCCGCCCGGGGTTGTGCGTCGATGACTCCGGGGTGCTGGATTTGAATGACGCCAGCCAGTGCCACCAGACCACCCTGCCACACGGCTGGGTTTAAGCAGTGACCATGGATTTGACGATGTTCTTCGCCCTGGATGAGGCTGGCCTACAGGTGCTGGCCACCCGCCCCCGGGTCAAGGCCCCCGCCAAGATGGCCGAGCTGGCCATCGCCACCGAGCAGTGGTGCTGGTTCGACGCCTACCAGGCGTGGCAGGCCGAGGCCGAAGCCCTGCTGGCCAGAGAGCCGCAGCAGGCCCGGGACCCGGACAGCGGCGAGTACCCGGCCGCGTTCTTTTCCTAGGTCATTTCCTATCTCTGCCAAATAATCCACACAGAGGCCCGTTTGCTGGATATATCATGAGTAATAAGCGTGAAAAAATTAAAAAATTCTTTCTGATATGTCTGATTGAGGAATGCTATAGGTCTATAGATACGCATCGTGATACGAGTCATACTCATGTGGCTGGTTGGTGAAAAATCATTTGACGAACAGTGGCGACAATGTTAGCGTTTGGCTGCCGTTTGGTTATTTTCTTTTGGTTTTTTGGGAGTTTCAAGGATGAGTGCTTCTATAAACAATGTTCACAAGGCAGTAATTTTCTGCCGAACCCTCCGTTGTTGATCCTCTTCTTGTTGCATCTTGGTTTCTTGTGAAATGGATTTTTGTATGAAAAAGTTAGTTGTTGCTTTTCTCTGCTCTATGAGCTTCTATTCAAGTGCCACTATTATCACTTATCGCTGTGATAATAGTTGTGTCACTACGATTGACTCTGTTACTGGTGAAGTTGTAGTAAAAGACTGTTGTGGCGGGCGAGTGACCGCTGTGTTTACTCAAGAAGGCGAAATCCCAAAGAAATAAACTGGAGTAAATGATGACAAAGGGAACAGCGATCATTTTTGTTTTGGCTATGGCTTGCTTTGGGGGCTATTATATATTTCATGATGGCCGTTCAATATCTTCAGATATAGAGGTGGCCATTAGTGAGTCGAGTTCCGGTGAGCGTAACTTGGCGTCAAAGGTTGCTGTTTCCATTACAGGAAGTAGTGGCAGTGTTGGAGTGTCAAATGATTCCGGAGACTACTCCGCAGTTCCTGGCCTAAACTTGGAAGTTGGTGATGTTAATGGTAAGCCAGAACGCCTAGAAGTGTCTGACAGTACAAAGTTCGAAGAAGCTATTTCTTCAACGATTGTCAAAGGCTCGATAAACCCGGCGGCGGTTTACCCAATTATCAGCGCTAAGAATTTTAATGAACTTCTTGATAGACTTGATGAAGCATCAGATAAAACGGAGGCTGCATCGGAGTTTGAATATAATGTTCAAGACTACATTTTATCGTCTGAATTTAACTCGTCCCTTCAGGATTCGAGAGTATCTTGTAATAACGATATTTGCATGGGGGAGTTTTCGTCGGTATCTGAAGATGAACTTAAGGAATTCCTTGATGGTTTTCTCAACGGTGATACTAGTCCTCTTCATGCTAATGGCGTAGTAAATGTTTATAACTTTACAACAGATGGTAGGCATGGCAGCAGAGTCTTCTTCAACTCTGATTCTAGTATTTCTGGAGTTGTGACTTATAGATGAGGTATATGTTTAAGTCTTTTTGAGAGGATTTGTGTGGGTTTTTATTTCTTGAATTTCGCATATGTTTGGTCGCATTTTTCTGCAATTTTACCAGCATGTATCTTCGAGTTGTATTTTTTGTGCTCACCTGATTTTTGGAGAAGTTAATTAATGGTTTTATATAAGTGTTCAGCGACATATTGTTTGTCTGAATCATTGTAATGGTTAGTGACTAGGCCAGAAGCTGATGCTCTAAATGTGGGCTGCGTTGTTGCCGACGCTCTCAATTGTAGAAGGCATTAGGTGCAGGGGTAGTGCGTAAGATGTTTAGAGTGCTTATTGATTGAAAATCAGTAAAAATAACCACTTGGTTTGTTGGTTTTGGTTAATCGTTTTATACGGATGCTCGTCAATAGCTTGAACTACATCGATTGTTCGACGGTCTCCAAAACCGATGGCTGTCAGGTGGGGCTAGTAGCGCACCCCCTTGACCGCCAGGCCTTTTGAGCGGGCCGCTTGGATGAGGTAGTGTGTGTCTGGGCTGCGCCCGTCCCAGAACGCTACCAGGGCACGACTGACATTGGTCATGAACTCGGTGCGCACGAACAGGGCGCGGTCGCCATGGAAGTCTGGTTCGTAGGGGGGGCGCTGCAAGGGAATGTTCCGCTCTTTGGCGTAGTGCTCGGTTAGGGTTTCGGTACCGGGCTCACCACCGGAGACGATGATCACGCCCTGGCTGTTGTGACGTGTCAGCAGGTAGGCGTCCAGCTTACTCGCCAGCAGCTCATAATCTTCGAAATCCAACCCGCCAGTGACGATCACCTGATAGGGGCCCAGCATTACATCATTCTCTCTTCAGTTGTCTGAGCTGGCGGGTCGTCTGGCGATCTTGGTGGATCTCTAAGTTATTGATTAACCGTGTACCATATATGTACCAAAAATATGGTACAGGGTGGCACACAATGGCAAAGCAATGAGACGGGCGATCTCGTAAGTTGCTGTTTTGGCTAGCAATGGCAATCAATGGCAAGTGTGGGGTCAGATTCAGAATAGATCATGTACCACATAGCCATATCCTTCCTTTTTGTGAAAATTAGTCCGATTATCATGGCTAGTCAGGGTGGAGTAAAGGGGCAGCTTCCGCCTCTGGGGAGAAATCTGAATCCGGGTCAGTCCCCAGGGCCGGGCCTGGGGACTGATGTGGTCACTGTTTGGTTGGCGAGGGCGCCTGGTCGGCGGAGATCTCCGCCTTGTAATTGGCTTCCATCAGCAGGCTGACGGGGCGATAGTGGTGGGTGGCGGCGGTGGCCTTTCCCTGCAGCTCGCTGAGTTTTTCCAGGTTATCCTGGGCCTTGGCAAAATAGGTGGGCGAGGCGTCGATGGCGCGCCAAAACAGCTCCTGGGCATCCTGATAACGCCCCTCCAGCATGGCGAAATAGCCAAGATCGTTGAGGGCGTCGGCCTCGGGCATCACTCGCTTCAGGGCCACCAGGGCGCGTTTGTAGTGCTTCATCCTGGCATAGACCAGCCCGAGGTTATTCCAGGCTCGCTTGAAGTCCGGTTGCTTCTGTACCGCCTGTCTCAGGTTGATCTCCGCCTGTCTCAGGTTGCCATCGAGATAGTAGGAGTAGCCGATGTTGGTCAGGACATTAGCCGCATCGGGGGCTCGGTCGAGCACCAGGCGGTAATACTCCCTGGCCTCGGGGTAGTTGCCGCCGAGATCCTTGAGAATTCCCAGGGCGTTGTAACATCTGAGCGGTGATGTGTCGTCCAGGGGATGCAGTGGCGTGCTGTCACCGACGATCACCTGTTGGGAGAGCGTCAGCAGCCTCATCTGGTCCAGATCCGCGGCCTTCTGCAGGTAGATCAGCGCCTGTGGGTTGTCTCCGGCGCTGAGTTTGTGCAGGCCCAGGGAGGTGAGAGCCTGGACGTTGTCCGGTTGCTGTGTCAGTACATCGGTGAACGCCATCAGGGCATAGTCGCTGTGGCCCAGCTGGGTCTGGACCTCCCCTATCTGCATCAGGATCTCCGCGTCCCCGGGCGTCTGCTCCAGCGCTTTCAGGTAGTAGGCCAGGGCATCGTCCAGTTGCCGTCTCTGCACCGCCGCCTGCGCCTTGGTGACCAACTGGGCGCTGCTCTCCTGTGCAGGCGGTTCTGGATTCGGTGCGCTGGCGCATCCGGTGAGTATCAGGGAGAGAGCCAGCGCCGGAATGAGTCGGATTGCTGTCATAGTTCGTCCTTGTTTAAAAAGCCACATCCCAAACCTCCATCAACTTCAGCATCGCCGGGCCAATGGCCACAATGAAGAAGGAGGGCCAGATGCAGAAGATCATGGGAAACATCATCTTTACTCCCAATTTCCCGGCCATCTCCTCCGCCGCCTGGATGCGCTTATCGCGGTACTCCTCGGAGTACACCCTCAGGGTTTCGGCGATGCCGGTGCCCAGGCGCATGCTCTGGGTAATGGAGCCGTTCAGCCCCTGGATATCCTCCAGGCCGGTACGGTCGGCGAACTCCTTCAGGGCCACGCTGACCTGCAAGCCGGCCCGGCACTTCTGGCATACCAGGTTCAGCTCCTCGGCCAGTTCGAAATGACTCAGGCGGATCTCGGTGGCCACCCGGTTCAGGGCCGCCAACAGCCCCAGGCCCGCCTCGCAGCAGACCACCAGCAGATCCAGGGCGTCGGGAAATCCCTGTTTGAGCTTCCTCATCCGCCTCGATGCCAGGTTGTCCAGGATCGCCGAGGGCAGGATGAAAGCGCCGCCCATCATCAGGGCGACCCCGTAGAACAGCATGATTCTCGAGGCGTCGGGAAACGCCTTGAGCAGGAGCATGGATCCGAAGGTCACGGCTATGAACAGCAGGATGCGACAGCCGTTGTAGACGGCCAGGGCGCTGTTGGAGTGAAAGCCGGCGTGAATCAGGCGTTTGCGGGTGTCATCGTTACCAAAGGTAAAGTGCCCGATAAGCTTCTGGTGCTTCTTGCCGGTCAGACCATGTTCGAGGGACTCGTCAAAGTCCTGGCCCATCGCCACCTGGGGGCCCTCCTGCATCTTGAGCTGGGCCAGGCGCTTGCGGGTGGGGGAGTAGAGACCAC
Organism: Ferrimonas sediminicola; assembly: GCF_005116715.1. Lineage (GTDB taxonomy): Bacteria > Pseudomonadota > Gammaproteobacteria > Enterobacterales > Shewanellaceae > Ferrimonas > Ferrimonas sediminicola. Next base: position 326,815 of record NZ_SWCI01000003.1, read on the forward strand.
TGAGGAGCAGACCCACCCCGATGGCCAGGGTGACCCCGGCGGCGGCGGCAATGCCGTAGACCACGTACAGGGAGTAGGTGGGGTTGTTGAGCTGCTCGTTAATCAGGTTTAACAGGTATTCCATGTTTACACCTCAATCCGTATCAGCCGGCCAATCCAATAGGTCCCCAGCAGCATGCCCAGGGCGCCGTACACCAGCAATCTGTTGCCGTCGGGGGTGTCGGTGAGTTCCCTGGCGTAGTTGGGGGAGGTCAGGAACAGGAAGGCGAACAGCCCCAGGGGCATCAGCACCAGTACCCAGGCCGCCATCCGGCCTTCGGCGGACATCGACTTCACCTTGCGTTTAAAGGCGAAGCGTTGGCGGATGATCCGCGACAGGTTCTTCATGTTTTCCGCCAGGTTGCCCCCGGTCTCTTTCTGTACCTGGACGGCGGAGGAGAAGGCCATGGCGGAGACGGACGGCACCCGCTCGATGAACCTCAGCAGGGCCCGCTTGGTGTCCTTGCCGTAGTTGATGTCGGCAAACATCAGCTTGAATTCGAAGGCCAGCGGCCCCTCCATCTCCTCGTAGACCAGCTTGATGGAGTCTGAGAAGGCGTAACCGGCTTGGAGGCCGCGCCGCAGGATGTCCAGTGCTTCGGGAAACTGCGCCTCGATCTCCTCCATGCGCTTGTCGAAGTCCCGGTTCAGCTTCATGTGGAACAGGGTTATGGTCAGCACCGCACTGATGGCGCAGAACAGCAGGTCCTTGGTAAACAGCCAGCAGAGCAGGGTCAGCACCAGGGCGGTAAACAGGGCGATGGCCAGGTACTGGTGGCCCAGGTACTTTGAGCCGGACTGCTCCAGTTTGAACGACAGGTTCTGGATTAAGGGCAGGGTTTCCAGTTGCCGGCCCAGGGAGGAGGCTTTCTGCAGCCGGTTTCGTCTGAGCAGCGACAGGTCCTCTCCATCATCCCCTTTTTCCCTGGCCAACTGCTTCAGGCGCTCCTTGAGTACCCTGGTGTCACCGCGCTGGGGACGGTAGACCGGCAGGAACAGGGCTTGCGACAGCAGCAGCACGGCGGCGAAGACACAACCGAGGAAGATCAGTTCGATGCTCATGGCGGCCTCCTAGAGAATGTCCATGTTGTTGTCGACGCCAAACAGCTCGAAGGGCAGGACGATCCCCTTCTTGGCCAGGGTCTCGTGGAACCCCGGGATGACGCCACTGGCGCGATACTGGCCGAGAATCTGGCCATCCTCGCTGCGCCCCTGGCGCTGGAAGCCGAAGATCTCCGACATGGTGATGACGTCGCCCTCCATGCCGTTGATCTCGGTAATGGAGACGATGCGGCGCCGGCCATCCTCCTGACGCTCCAGCTGCACAACAATGTCGATGGCGGAGGCGATCTGGGTTCGGATGTTTTTGACCGGCACGTCGAAGCCGGCCATGCATACCATGTTTTCCAGCCGGCTCAGGGCATCCCGTGCCGAGTTTGCATGCAGGGTGGTCAGCGAGCCTTCGTGACCGGTGTTCATGGCGGTCAGCATATCCATCGCTTCTGCACCACGGACCTCGCCCACCACGATTCGGTCCGGACGCATCCGCAACGAGTTCTTCACCAGATCCCTCTGGGTGACCTCGCCCCGCCCCTCCAGGTTGGCCGGCCGGGTTTCCAGCCGGACAATATGGGGTTGTTGCAGCTGCAGTTCCGCCGAGTCTTCGATGGTGATGATCCGTTCATCCGCGGGGATGTAGCCGGAGAGGATATTCAGCAGGGTGGTCTTTCCGCTGCCGGTACCGCCGGAGACCAGGACATTGAGCTTGCCCATCACCACGGCGTTGAGGACGTCGGACATCGCCTGGGTCATGGAGCCGAAATGAACCAGTTGCTCGGCCGTCAGCTTATCTACGGTGAAACGGCGGATCGACATGCTGGGACCGTCCAGGGCCAGGGGGGGGATGATGGCGTTGACCCGGCTGCCATCCTTGAGCCGGGCATCCACCATAGGGCTGGACTCATCCACCCGGCGGCCGACGCCCGAAACGATTTTGTCGATGGTGTTGAGCAGGTGCTGGTCATCATTGAACTGCATCGGTACCCTGTCCAGCTTGCCGAAACGCTCGACGAAGATGTTGTTGTAGCTGTTGATCAGGATGTCGGAGATGGTGGGGTCCTCCAGCAGGGTTTCCAGCGGACCCAGCCCCATAACTTCATCGTTGATCTGCTTAATGATCTTCTCTCTGGAGCTGAGATTGATGGGGCGAGGGTTCTCGTAGAGGATCTCGTTGCATATCTTGGCGATCTGCTGCCGGGCTTCCGTTTCCGACACCGCCTCCAGTCGTGAGACATCCAGGAGCTGCATCAGGCGTTCATGCAGCTCCTTCTTGATGATGTTCTCCTGCTCGGTCAGCAGTTTCTTGCTGATGTCATTGCCGCTTTGAGTCACATCCATATCTTATCGTCTCCAGAGTTTGTCCCACAGGCTTGCCTTTTGACTGTCATCGTCCGGAGGCAGCAGGTCGTCGCATATCGCCTTGATGTCCTTGGTAATCGCTTCTTTGGCGGCAAACTCCGACAGTCGTTTTCCCTCATCCACACAGGCGCTGACCCGTTTGAAATCGTTGCGCACTGTGTACACAGAGTTGATCCCCACGGTCTCTTTGACATCGGCGAGGCTGATCTGGCTGCGAGAGGGGGTGTAACGGTTGAAGATGATGTGGATCCGCTCCTTGGGAATCCCCAACTGCATGGTGAAATAGCGAATCGCCGTTGCCGCATCCCTCAGGCAGGCGATGCTGTCCTGAATCACCAACAGAATGTGCTGGGCATCGGTAAGGATGGGCAGGGACCAGTGATCAGGCCCCCTGGACAGATCCACGGTCACCGAGCTGTAGTGGGTGCGGATCTTGAACATCAGTGTTGGCAGGTTTTGGAACTGGAAGCAGCCGCTGTCCATCTGGCTGAAGGGCAGGGTGGGTAGCAGGTGGATGTTGCCCATCTGGCTCATCAGGCCGGTGATGGCGGTGTCATCCAGATCCTCAACCTGGGTGAGGGCGTCGTGGAAGTAGTATTGCGGCTTGCTGTCCAGCAGCAGCATCTGACTGCCATGGAGATGGTCTCCGTCAAGCAGGGCGACGTTCCTGCTGCTGCTCCTCTGGGCCAACTCGTCGGCAATGGAGGCGGCCAGGAAGCTGGCGCCGGCGCCCCCCTTGGCGTTGACCACGGCGATGGTGGGAGCCAGGCTCATGCTGTCCGCCAGGCTGGTGGCCACCTTGTAGACGGCGTTGGTCAGCTCCTCAGGCTCGGCCTCCAGGGGAATGAAGTCATTGGCCCCGGACTGCATGGCGGTGCGCAGTACCTCGGGGGAGGCCTCTTTGCCCAGGATCAGCATGTTGTCGCAGCGCCCGGCAAAGTTCTGGATCAGGGTGATCGCCTGCCGGTCGTTGTTGGGCACCAGCAGAATCAGCAACTGGGTATGGCTCAGCACCTCCTGGTTGATCTGGTTGATGGGGAAGGAGTCCAGATTCAGGTTGGGGGTCGAGCGCAGCACCTCGACGAGAGCGGTCTGATCCGTCAGGTTGCCGGCGACCAGCAGGGCTTTCACCGGGACCGGCAGCGCCTTGGGGCCTTTCACCGGGCGGCCGCTCAGTACTTCGCTGCCCTCTGACTCATCCCAAGGCTGCTTGAACAGGGGGGTGTTCGATTTGTCCATAACTGACTACTCCTTTCCCTCAATCATGTGCATACGGTTACCCCGAAGCGGGTCCGGCCGAGGCTTTCCCTGGGCAGGGTGGTGACAAAATCTGGTGAATTGATCTGAAGAGTCAGACCTGGCACCACAAAGGTATGCTGGTAGTTGGTAATGGAGGCCCTCACCAGGTCGATCTGGTCGAATCTGGCCGCAGTGGTGCCATCAAACTGCAGATACTCTATGGTCAGGTTGGCCGCAGAGATGTCGGCGCCGATGGTCGTTCCGTCGAATAGGGCCAGATTCTTCAAGGCCTCCGGGGCGGCAGGGGGGCCCGACAGATCCGGCGCGCACACGGTGGCCAGCCTGGCCGCCCGTCGTGACGCCTCCGTGAGGACGTTGTAGGAGAACATCAGCCGCGACACCTCCAGACAGGCGAAGATGGCGACAAACACCACGGAGGCGACGATGGCAAACTCCACCGCGTAGACGCCTTTTTGCCTTCTCAACGAACGGATACCTGGGATCTTCATGGTATTGCCCTCATTGAGATGGAGGCGACCAGGGGAAAGCCGTAGTCCAGGGTCTGGCCATAGTTGCCCGCCAGGTCGCCGTTGAAGATGGGCACCCAGTTGTAGGTGGCGGTGATGGTGATCAGGTCGCCATTGAGGGTGATGTCGATGTTGTCGGCGGTCATGCCGCTGAGCAGTGGTGTAGTGCCGCCGACCTTACCATACAGGGCCAGGTCCCTGGCGGTGCTCACGGTTTCCGGCTTCAGGGTCTGGTCGCCTCCGGAGCCGAGGAGGGCCTGAGAGGCGACATAGCGAGAGGCATCCCTGATCAGCGAGTTCAGCTGGTTGTACTGGTACAGCAGCCGGCCGAGTTCGCCGACGGCGAAGAACAGCAGAAACAGCAGAGGCAGGGTGACCATCGCCTCGATGGCGGCCACTCCGCGCTGTTTGCTGGGCATCACAGGTCGCTTCGCCATGGTCAGGAGTCCTTGTTGTCCGGGTCCCGGTAGAGGACGATGGTGAAGGGGCCGTCGGTGGCGCTGGTGTCGTGGGTGGGGTTGCCGGTGCCGGTGCAATCATCCACGAACTCGCCGATGACGTAGGCCAGGTTGCCTTTCTGGATCACCTCCTGCATAAAGTAGAAGCAGGCGAATCCCTTGAACTCGATGTCGTCATTCTGGCCGTTGGCCAGGCCGTCGCAGTCACCGACGACCACGGCAAACTCACGGCGTTTGGCACCGCCGGTCTCGTCCCAGGCCTCGCCGGTGGCGGCGCAGCTGTTCTGGTATCGGGAGCCACCGTCGATGCTGTTGTCCACGTAGTTGTCGGCGTAATCGGAGTAGCGGTAGAGAGACGGGGTTGGGCCGGTGCCGTCCACCGGCATCCCGGTTGAGGAGTAGACGATGTTGTCGTTGTCATCGATATCCAGCTCTTCACCGACGCAGATATCCTTATCCCGGGGGTGGCGGGTTTCGTCGACTGTCGCGTTACTGTAGAGGCCAAGACGGGTGTTCATGCCGGTGGCCACCGGACCGACGTTGTTGCCGGGCTCGGTGGAAACGCCCTCGCTGCCGCCGAAGCAGTAGTTGGTGTCGCTGTTTTCTCCGGCCATGGCGGCGCGGATGTCGGCGGCGCCCGAGTTGTCCCCCAGACGGATCAGCTGGAAGTTGCCCGCCCCAATCTCTGAGTCCTGCTGACTGGAGATTTTCATCGACATGATGTTGCCCCTGGGATAGCCAAAGGGTTCGCCCGGAGTGTCCCCCTCGCAGACCATCATCGGCAGGACATTCTGAGCGCAGTTCACCAGGGGCAGGCTGGGACCAGCCACCGCCGAGGCACCGGTGTACTTGTCCATGTTGAGCACCTGTCCCAGGTAGGTGGCCAGCTGCACATCGAGGACCCGTACCCTGACGTACTGGGCACTGACGTCGGTGGTGACGATAAAGGGATCGGGCTGCAGAGAGAACTCCACGCTCACCTGTGGCGCCACCTGGTTCTGGGTGTAGGTGAGGCTGGCGGTATCGATATCCTCCCTCAGCTCACTGAAATCACTGTTGCTCAAGACGGAGATCAGGGTGGCGATCCCGTCCTGGCGGGCGGTGGTGTGATCATGCCCCTCCTTCACCAGGGAGATGGCGGCACTGAGTGCCGCGGCATCCACTGCGTTCTGCAGCCGGGTTTTGCTGAGGAGAAGGTGGCCGCCTTCCAGCGCCATCGCCGCCATGATCACTATGGTCAGCAGGGCAACGGTGACCAGAACCAGAATGGATCCACGCTGCCGCCGCTGTGAAGCTTTGGACTGGATGGCAATGCTCAACATGATTCGCTCCTATAGGATTCAGTCATTCAACGTGCCTGGTCGCTACTGGTCGCCTCCCCCGAGGGTTGCCTGCTTAAATTCGGTTCGGGCAGTTTCCGGCCGGTAGGTGGAGGTGCGATAGTTCTCCATGACCGCCACGCCGTACTGGCCATCCAGGCTGTTGACCCGTCCGGCGTTTCTGGCCACCGCATCGGGGTCCAGAATGCCCTGCTGCTTAATGTTTGAAGTGGCTGTGCCCAGCTCAAACTGAGACATCACGTCTCCGGCGCAGCCGCTGAGGAGGAGCGTGGCCAACACCGAGGTAATCACAATCTTCATTTCGCTCTCCTTAGAGTGAGTGACCGTATTTGTTCTGAGTGCCACCGGCGTCGGTTGCCGGCATCGGCTCCTGGGCTTCGGCCGCCGGATTGGGGTTGGTCTCCGGTCTGACGGATGCGTCTCGCTGGGAGAGTTCACCCAGCAGGTAGAAACCGACGTCGGAGGGGGCAACAAACCCATCGGTGGGCAGCACCAGGTCATCCCGAATGATGGGACGTACCAGCCTGGGGGTGACCAGGATCACCAGCTCGGTTTCACCGTTGCGATACTCCTGGCTGCTGAACAGCTGCCCCAGCACCGGGATCTCGCCCAGGCCCGGCAGCTCATCGATGCTCTCCCTCACCGTGTTGCTGAGCAGACCGGCGATGGCGATGGTCTGTCCGTCGCCCAGCTCCACGGTGGAGGCGGCGCTGCGTTTGATGATGGAGGGGGTTACCAGGGCGGTGGTGGAGCCCTGGGGAATGACCCCGACAGAGTTGGCGTTGCTCAGCTCACTGACCAGGACGTTGAGGTTGAGGTTGATGCGGCCGGAGTCCAGCACGGTCGGGACAAATTTCACCCCGACACCGAAGCTCTTGTATTCGATGGAGGTGCCGTCGCGACTGGGCACCGGAACCGGGAACTCCCCTCCGGAGAGGAACTCGGCCATCTGGCCGCTAAGGGCGGTCAGGTTGGGCTCGGCCAGCACCCTGGCCAGCCCCTGCTGCTTGGCGGCATCCAAGGCGAAGTTGAACAGGAAGTCACCGCTGACGTAAGAGCCGAAGAACCCCTTGTCGTTGATGATGCCGTCCCCTCCGAGGATACCACCGATAAAGTCGCTGCCCTCGGAGATGATCTGGAAGTCGGAGTCCAGCTGACGCGCCAGCTCGCGCTGCACCTCGGTGACCGTGACCTCCAGCATCACCTGATGGCCGCCGCCCACCGACATGATGTTGAGGACGCTGCTGGGGTTGCCCTTGGTGTCGGCGGCGATGGCATAACCCTCGGCCAGGTTCATGGCCATGGTCATCCGCTCGGTATTCGACACCTGGCCGCCAATCACCAGCTGTCCCTGGGAGCTGTGAACCTCGATGGGCTCCTCCGGCATAAAGCGGTACAGCTTCTCCTTCAGGCCGTTGAGGTCGTGGGTGATCTCGATGTCGATGATGTCCACCAGGCGATCATTCTCATCCCAGACCAGAATGTTGGTGCTGCCCAGCTGCTTGCCTAGGATGTAGAGCTCGGTGGGCTGCATGATCAGGATGTCGGCGATCTCCGGGTTTCCGACGGATACCCGTGCGGCCTCCTGCTTGATGGGCAGGGTACGGGACTTGTAGATGGGTACCGGGAAACTTTGTTGCTGCAGAGAGGTGGGCCCCCCCGCCTGTACCGGTGTCACCATCATCACCAGTGCCAGCACGATTCCCAGGCTGGGCAGGTGACGGAGAAGCGATGTGTGGGATGTTGCCATAGCGTCTCTTTCCTTCTTCGCTGTGGGCCGTCAGCTTTCGACACTGACGGTTTGCTGTGAAGTACCGCGAATCACTTCGATCTTGCGTTTGCTGGATTGCACCGGCCTTGGGGCGACAGGGACGGGATCCGGTGGTTTGGCCTCCACTTTCGGTTCTGCTTTGGCCTCTTCCGGCTCGGAGTTCAGCTGGGCCAGTTCCACCTGGCTGTCATCGGTGGGGTTGCGCAGAGCCAGCTGAATGTTGCCCAGGCTGCGGGCGCTCATCAGGACCTCTGCCTCCTCCAGCGACACCTCCAGGGTCACCGCCCTGACCACCAGCGGCTGGTTGGTCTGCTGATCGACCTTCTGGTCCACAGCCAGCACCTTGAGGTTGTTCAACACGACTTCGGTGATCGCTTCAGAGGAGGCACTGCGCTGATTGCCCACCCGATAGGTCACCAGGACATCCACCCGGTTACCCGGCAGCAGGAAGCCGGCGACCCCGACCACGTCGTTCACCCGGATGGTGACCGCACGTTTGTTGGGTTCGATCAGGCTGGCTAGGACACTGCCCTCACCCTTCAGGGCCAGCTTGTCCGGGTGGAGGATGTCGCCTCGCAGCATGGGAAACTTGGCCACCCTGTCCACCACCTTCTCCGTCTCGGTGATCGCCTTGTCGGGAATCAGTTCCTTGGGCAGAGGTTGTACGCTCAGGTGCCGCGCTTCGAGCACGGTGCCGGCAGGTACGTTTACCGCCATGGTGACCACCAGGGCCTGGCTGGGGTTGCCCTCTGCCGGCTGGCGCTGCTTGAGCCAGCTCTGGGCCAGCAGCACGGCACCGACGCCGAATAGCAGAGATAGCAGAACAAAAAACAGTGAACGGGTATTCATCTCTCCTCCTGGCCTGGCCTTGGCTGCCTAGAGACGCTTAACGGGCCGAACTGACAAAGTAGATCGACCACGCTCGCTCTATAAGCTGCTGGGTAACCACGGCGGGTAGCTCGTTGTAACTGATCTGGTCTGCCACAATGGAGAGCAGATCCCTAGGGTGACAGGGTAATAACGGCTTTCCTGTCCGGGCGTAGAGTGTATTTATCATCCAGTCACACACGCCGGAATCAAAATTAAGTTTCAACTCTTCGCAGTTTTGGCGCCAAATATCGATAAACTGATCTTTTTCTAGGGCGGAAAATTCAATTTTGTAACCAAGGCGTCTTAAAAAGGCATCGTCCACGAGTTCCTTGGGATCAAGGTTAGTCGAGAAAAGCAGTATCTGCTCGAAGGGCACATCGAAATGTTCTCCGCTGGGCAGGGAGAGAAAATCCCGGCTCTCTTCCATGGGCACAATCCAGCGGTTGAATATCTCCTTGGGAGTAATTTGTTGTCGTCCAAGGTCATCTATCAGCAGGATGCCATTATTGGCTTTCAGGCCGATAGGTGCGTGATAGGTGCGACTGTTGCTGTCGTAGTGGACGTTCAGCATATCCCGGTTTAACTCCCCGCCGACCACCAGCAGGGGGCGGCGGCAGCGGTGCCAGCGGGCATCGTGCCCTTCGCTGAGAAGCAGGGGGTTTTCCTGTTCGTCACTGTCGGTTTCATGCAGTTCATGGATCTGAGGGTCGAACACTTGGATGATGGCCTGGCCGATGCAGAGGGCATGAGGGATCAGCACATCGTCGCCGAGGACCAGGTTAAAGTGCCGACAGAGATAGCTTTTCCCGGTCCCGGGAGGGCCGTAGATCAGCACCGGCCTGCGGGAGTTTAGGGCCGGGCCGATCTCCTCCATCAGCCGGTGAGGCAATATCAGGGCGCCGAGAGCCCTCTCTATCCTGGGGCGGGTCATGGTCTGTCTGCGGCTGGATTGGTCCCGACAAACTTGCCAATACTGGTCCAGGGGAACGGGAACCGGGCCCAGGTAGCCGCTTTTCAGGAAGGCTGTTTCCGCCTGGGTTCGGCCGGTGTGGCTCAGGGTATAGCGCATCTGTCCATCTGAGGTGGTTTGCTTATTTTCGACCAGGCTTTCCTGTTTGCATTTATCCAGCAACTGTTGCACCAGATTGCCCGGCAGTGACAGCCTGTCTGACAGGGAATTGAGTGTCAGGACGTCGCCATCACTCAGGTGTTTGAGGACCAGACTTTGAAGAAGGGGTAATGAGATGCCCACATCAGCCAGGGAGACCGGTTTGTTTACACCGGGCTTTATCGGAGGCAAAGTGGAGGGATCTATCGCCTGGTTCATTTCAATTTCCTTTGCTGACAATGATGCCTTTAGTGAAATTAGCCCAATGGATTGAACTGGCCAATTGACTGACCCTGATATGCGGCTGCCTCAGGGTTGGTTTGAACCTTTAGTGGGGGGGGCAGGTGAGAATACTTCTGCCGCTGGCGGCACATTTTTATTAGCCTTGGCATGCCTGTTCTCTGCTGTTTACCGCATTCCCCAATCCCTCCGGATGGCGATCCATTCTGGAGGTGCTGTCTAAAGTTTCATGACCCGGTTCGTCACAGGACTCCCTCAACGTTAGCCGGTCTCACCATGGTTGATGGTGGAGCGGCCGGTTTCATCTTGAGCGGAACACTGTGGTGAGTCTGGTGGCATCGGCTTAACCCTCACTTATCCTTGGCAAAATCTGAGTCAATATAACAAGCCTAGACAAGGGGCTGAGTGTTCACCTTGTTCCCAGTTGCGTAGGCTGGTATCAGACTGCGGCTGGAATTCAGAGGCCGGGGAGCGTCAGCGGGGCCAGCATGATCACCAGCCAGCCTATGGCCAGTGCCGGGGCGTAGGGAACCTTGAGTCCGGCCGCTTCATCGGGGCTGGGTTTGAAGTAGGTGCGGGTTATCAGGCATTGGTAGTAGCGCTTCAAGCTGGCGAGGACACCGTGCCAGCCAACCTGGAAGAAGGCGAAGGAGAGGGTGGTGATGCCACCGGCGATGATCCCGAAACAGAGGTTCCAGAACACCATGTAGGGACCCAGTATGGCGCCAATGCCGATCATCAGCTTGACATCCCCTGCGCCGAGCACCCGTTTGGCGTAGAGAACAATCAACACTCCCCCCGCGACCAGGGCGCCGAGCAGGGAGGTCAGCAGCCCGCTCCAGCCCTCAAACAGGGTTTGCACAATGACCCCGCAGCTCAGGCTGGCCAGGAACAACCAGTTGGGGATGCGCTCGGTCTTCAGATCGGTGATGACCGCCACCAGAAACACGGCGGAGGTCAGCAGGTATTGGCATTGCAGCAGGGTTAAGTCCATGAAACCCCCTCTAGCAAAAGAGAGGAGCCTGGGCCTGGGGCCATGCTCCTCTCCATTATTATGATGAGTGTCCGAGGTACTCGCGGGCCATTATTGGCCGGTACAGGTACCGTCCCCATCGGCATCAACGGCGTCACACAGATTGACAATGGAGTCGGTTGCCTCGGTACCCAACTGGGTGAACGCGATCACCATGCCGCCGACCACCAGACTACCGGCAATGGCGTATTCCACTGCCGACAAGCCGCTCTCGTCATTCCAAAATTCTACAAGTGCTTTCTTGAACATAACTATATCTCCGCGCAGTTAGCTTGACAGCTGAATTTATCTTCCTGGAATGTGCCCGAGCGATAGGGTAAGAGGTTGCTCGACACTGAACTAAACTTAGTCGAGAAATTTTGCCCCCGCCTATCCTGAAGTTGCGAAAAATGTCACCGAAATGAACCTTGCGAGATAAATTTCTTTAATATCATGTGGATACGCGATTAAAAATGGCTGTTTTTTCAACTTGAATAAGGTTGTATATATCGGGAACTATGGTCGCCCCATGTTCTCCATGGGGCCAGGCGGGCATATAGACAATATACACATTGGCCGTTGTCCCAATTGACTGGGTCAGGGTAATCCCCTCAGATTGCGCCTGCTTGAGCCTCTGTCTATGTTGAGGCGGAATATTTCTTCCCAGATAATCGAGTAGGAGATCGATATCCTGTATACGGATACAACCATGACTCAGGGCGCGCTGTGAGCGGCGAAACAGCCTTTTCTCCGGGGTGTCGTGCAGGAAGATGGCGCGGCTGTTCACCAGGTTGAGCCTGGCCTTGCCCAGGGCGTTGTTGCTGCCGGGTCTCTGCCTTAGCTGGTAGGTCGATAGCAGGGTGCTCAACTCTCCGGCGGGCACCTTGTTCCAGGATAACGGCTCTGCCTGGGGAGTCCGCGGGTTAATCAGTTCGAACCCTTTGCGCTTCAGGCTGTGGGGATCCCGCTGGTAGGCGGGCAGCAATTCGCCGCGGATGATGCTCCATGGCGGTGTCCAACTGGGGTTCAGGGTGATCGAGGCGAAACGGCTGTTGAGCCTGGGGGTGGGCGTGTCTGGCGCTCCGACAATGACCGGCAGCACCAGCTGGATGCTCTGGTCCCTCAGTGCCAGCAACTGGTAGTGGGGCAGGTTGACCAGTATGGCGTCGCCGTTCATCTTGGCGGGCAGTTGCAGCCATTGGCGTAGGCTGAAACGAATGGCCGCCAAGCGCCGCTGGTTGTCCATCTGCAGGGCATCAATGGTGGCCGGGGAGAGGTGACCGCTGGCGGGCAGCTGCGTCCGGGATTGGAACCGCCGCAGGGCGTCAGTCAGCGGCGGGTCCCACACGGCGCGTTTTTCCAGCTGCGGGGGCAGGGTTTCTCCCAGCCTGGCGGCCAGGAGGCGGCGAAGCTTGACCAGGTCAGGGTGGGCCTGGCCCAGAGACAGGCCGGAGATGGCGGCAAAGTCGGGTCTGGGCAGGTTGGCCAGCTTTTGCTCCTGGGCAAGCGCTGCCCTCAGGCGCCTGAAGGCGTCGTAATCCGGAGTCTGGGCGCGTGCCCAGGCGGCCAGCTCCGGCCCGGAGTGCAGTCGACCCAGGGTGGCCAGTCCTGGGGCGGGATCGGTATCGCGGAGCTCGGCCTGGATCCGGACGAAACGCTCTGCGAGTGCCTGTGCCCTTTCCGGGGTTTGGGGCTGCTCGTCGCCGATTCCCAGATCCCACAGCAGCTGATACCAACTGTCAGACCACTCCTGAGCGCCGGGCGAGGGCCACGAAGGCTGGGCCTGCAGCGGCAGAGAGAGAGTCAGCAGCAGTAGCAGCAACCCTTTCATCATACCTCCTGGAGATGGGCGTCAGGATGGCGGCACTGGAGGTAGCGATGGAAGGCGTGGCTGTGTTTGCCCTTGCTGGCGTCCTGTTTGAACTCCGAGGGCGTGATCCCGTAATGCGCCTTGAATGCCCGGCAGAAGTGTGACGGGGTGGAGAACCCCAGCTTGTAGGCGACGGAAGCGATATTCAGTCCCTCATCCTGCAGGGCTTCCGGAGCCGCCTCCAGGCGTCGGCACACCAGATAGAGGCTGAATTTGAGTCCCAACTGTTGACGAAACAGGTGACACAGCCTGCTGTCACTGATGCCCGCTTCCTGGGCCAGTTGCTGCAGCGACAACGGCTGTTCGAACCGCTGCTCTATGCTGTCCAGCACGCACCGCAGCTTCTGGTGGGTGGGGCGCTGGCTGTGCCCGGGGGCATAGAAGTCGCTGTTGAGCAGCAGCTTCAGCTCAATCGCTTCCGAGGGGGAGAGTGGCAGGGTGAACACCTGGGCGATTCGCAGCGACAGGGCGAGCCTGAGCAGTGGGATGGTGAGCCTGGGCATCAGCCAGATCATCTGCCGCCGGGGTTGCTGCTGCCTGAGCTCCCGGGCACGGCTGACCTCGGCCGGACTCTGGGTATCGAACTCAATGAGACAGGGGTGGTCGCCATGATCAAGCTGATCGAAGGGCGTGGTGTCCACCGATACGGCATCGGCAAGCTGGCTGCGAATACGCTCCGAAGGGAGTTGGGCAAAGTGGGCAATCACCACTTTGGGCACGTCCGTTGTCAACATAGTTACCCCATTGGTTTTTTTGAGTGTGGCTGTGCTTCTGTTGGGACAGCTTTGTATTAACAGCTAGTACATGCAGGGCGTTTGCGCAAAGAAATCACTCTGTTAGATGGGGTAATCCTGGGGCTCGGAAAACACAAAGCCCGCTCTGGGCGGGCTCTGGCGAGGATTCGCCTTGATGCGGGCGTCGATGAACTAGTCCGACTTGTCCTGGGGCTTGAAATCCTTGGGCAGGTGACGATAGAGGTAGAGGATGGTGAGCAGGGTGTAGACCAGGGTCATCCCCATCAGGCCAAACACCTTGAAGTTGACCCAGGTCTCCTGGGGCATATTGAAGGCGATGTAGAGGTTGAGTATGCCACTGGCGATAAAGAACACCACCCAGGCCAGGCTGGTGCGGCGCCATACCGTGTCGGCCAGGGGCATCTCCTTGCCCAGCATCGCCTTGAGCAGGGACTTGTTCATCAGTTCGGCCACCAGCAGGGCACCGGCAAACAGGAACTGCACTATGGTGACCTTCCATTTGATGAAGGCGTCGTCCCTGAGCACCATGGTCAGGGTGCCAAACACCGCCACCAGGGCAAAGGTGATCAGGTGCTGCTTCTCCACCCGCTTATAGAGCAGGTAGAGCAGGGCGATCTGCACCGCCGAGGCCGCCACCAGGGCGCCACTGGCCAGGTAGATGTCGTAAAACTTGTAGATGGCGAAAAACACCAGCAGGGGCAGGAAATCGAGGATCTGTTTCATTGGCTCTCTGTCATCCGGGGGCAGGCGGACAGTCTAACCAATAGCACAGGGGCAGGAAAGGCGGCGCCCCGAAGGGAGCCGCCTTTGGCGCGGGTTTTAGTCAACTTTGCGAGTGGCGTCCTTCATGGCTCGGGTAAACCGGGTCAACTCCTCGGTCATACGCTTGGAATCACCCTGATATTTCTCGATGATTTTCACCGTAGCGCTGCCGGCGATGGCCCCGGCGGCCCCGGCGGCGACGGCGTCACGCACCTGCCGGGGCTCGGAGATGCCGAAGCCCAGGATCGCCGGCGGCGCCTTGAACGCCCTGAGGCGCTCCAGCAGGGGACCGACGGGCATTCCGGCCTTGGTCTCGGTGCCGGTGACCCCGGCGCGAGAGAGCAGGTAGGTGTAGCCCTCCCCCCGTTCGGAGACCGCCTTCAGGGTCTGTTCATCGCCGTTGGGTGGGGCAACAAAGATGGGGGCGATGCCGTGACGGCGGGCGGCGTCGGCGAACTCCTGGCTCTCCTCCACCGGCAGGTCCGCCACCAGCACCGAGTCGATGCCGGTCTCCTGGCAGCGGCGGTAGAAGGTGTCCAGACCAGGTGAGAACACCAGGTTGGCGTACACCAGCAGGCCGATGGGCAGTTGGGGGTAACGCTCACGCACCTGGGCCAGCAGCTGGAAGCAGCCTTCCGGAGTGGTGCCGGCGTTCAGGGCACGCACTGTGGCGTTCTGGATGGTGGGGCCGTCCGCCAGCGGGTCGGAGAAGGGGATCCCCAGCTCCAGGGCGTCGGCGCCACCGGCCACCAGGGCGTCGATCACCGCCAGGGTCTGGTTGGGGTGGGGGTCGCCCAGGGTAACGAAGGGGACGAAGGCGCCTTCGCCTTTCGTATTCAGGGTGTCAAACAGGGTCTGGTAACGGCTCACAGCTTGCCCTCCTGCTCCAGGATGTTGTGTACGGTAAAGATGTCCTTGTCGCCGCGGCCGGAGAGATTGACCAGCAGCAGGGTCTCCTTTGTAGCGGCTTCGGCCATCTTGTAGGCCTGGGCCAGGGCGTGGGAGGACTCCAGGGCGGGAATGATCCCCTCGCAGGCGGCCAGTCGCTGAAAGGCGGCCAGGGCCTCGGCGTCGGTGATGGAGGGGTAGTGGGCCCGGCCGGTGGCGGCCAGGTGGGCGTGCTGGGGACCCACCGAGGGGAAGTCCAGTCCGGCGGAGACCGAGTAGGACTCCTGGATCTGGCCATGCTCATCCTGCATCATCGGCGATTTCATGCCGAAGAAGATGCCGGTGCGGCCGTGGCCCAGGGGGGCACCGTGCTCACCGGAGTCGATCCCCTTGCCGGCCGGCTCAACCCCGATCAGGGCTACCTCGGTCTCCTCAATGAAGTCGGCGAACAGGCCGATGGCGTTGGAGCCGCCGCCGACACAGGCGATCACCGCGTCCGGCAGGCGCCCCTCCTTGGCCAGGATCTGCGCCTTGGCCTCCTCGCCGATCATCTTCTGGAACTCCCGCACTATGGTGGGGAAGGGGTGGGGACCGGCGGCGGTGCCCAGCAGGTAGTGGGCGTGATCGTAGTTGGCGGACCAGTCGCGCATCGCCTCGTTGCAGGCGTCCTTGAGGGTGGCGGAGCCGGCGTGCACCGGGATCACTTCGGCGCCCATCAGCCGCATGCGGAACACGTTGGGGCTCTGACGCTCTACATCCTTGGCGCCCATGTAGACCCGGCATTTCAGGCCGAGCAGGGCACAGGCCAGGGCGGTGGCCACGCCGTGCTGGCCGGCGCCGGTCTCGGCGATGATCTCATTTTTGCCCATGCGTTTGGCCAGCAGCGCCTGACCCAGCACCTGGTTGGTCTTGTGGGCGCCGCCATGGAGCAGGTCCTCCCGTTTGAGGTAGATCTTCACCTTGGGGTTGGGGCTGAAGTTGCGGGTCAGGGTCAGGGCGGTGGGGCGACCGGCGTACTCTTTTAGCAGCTCGGTGAACTCCCTCTGAAACTCCGGGTTCTGCTGGGCGTCAACAAACGCCTTTTCCAGCTGCTTCAGGGCCGGCATCAGGATTTGGGGCACGTACATGCCGCCATATTTACCGAAGTAGGGGTTTAGGATGGTCATGGGGCTTCCTCAGTAGTGACGCAGACCGGCAAAGGCCTGGGCTATTTTGTCTTGGTCTTTCAGGCCGGGAGCGGATTCCAGGCCTGAGTTGAGATCCAGTCCCAGGAAGCCGGCGGCGGCCGCTTCCTGGACATTGTCCGGTGACAGGCCACCGGCCAGCATGGCACGGCGCCGTTCGTTACCCACCAGGGACCAGTCGAAGGGGGTGCCTGTGCCGCCAAACTGACCTGCCCTGGCGCTGTCGAACAGCAGCCGGTCGGCGTTGGTCACCCGGTTGCTGCCGTCGGGCTTGACCGCCTTCCAGACCTGGGCGCCACCCAGCAGCGGTCTTAGGGCGTCGATGTAGGTCTCGTCCTCAACACCGTGCAGCTGCACCGCGTGCAGCTTGAGGTCGTTGGCCAGCCTGGCCACGGTGTCCGCCGATTCGTTGACGAACACGCCGACGAAGCGCAGGTCGGCCGCCTGGCGCAGGTTGGCCGCCTGTTCCGGGGTGACGCAGCGGGGCGACTTGGCGGCGAAGATCAGTCCGCCGTAGAGGGCGCCGGCCTCGGCCACCGCCTTGACATCGGCTTCGCGGGTGAGGCCGCACACCTTGTTTTCCCCGAAGATCAGCTGGCGACAGGCCTGGTCAATATTGGTTTGGGCGGTCAGTTGGCTGCCCACCAGGAAGGCGTCGGCCAGGGGGGCCAGGCGGCGCACATCACTGTGGCTGGCGATGCCGGACTCGCTGATCACCACCCGGTCTTGGGGGATCTTCGGTGCCAGGCGCTCGGTGGTGGCCAAGTCCACGGAGAGATCCCGCAGGTCGCGGTTGTTGATGCCGATGATGCGGGCACCCAGACCGATGGCTCGCTCCAGCTCGGTTTCGTTGCTGACCTCGGTGAGGATATCCAGCGCCAGCGCCTCGGCCTCCTCGGCCAGGGCCAGGTACTGCTCATCATCCAGCACCGACAGCATCAGCAGGGCGGCGTCGGCGCCCATATGGCGGGCCAGACGCAGCTGCCGACGATCCACCACGAAATCCTTGCACAACACCGGAACGCCGACCGCGCTCCGCACCGCTTTCAGGTACTCGAAGTCCCCCTGGAAGAACTGCTCGTCGGTGAGCACTGAGATGGCGGCGGCGTACTTGTCGTAGGTGGTGGCGATGGCCACCGGATCGAACTTTGGACGGATCAGCCCCTTGGAGGGACTGGCCTTCTTGCACTCCAGGATGAAGCCGGTGTTGCCACCCTTAAGGGCGTCATACAGGGAACGGTCGCTGGGGGCGGCGCGACTGCGCAGCAGCTCGCCGTAACGCTGATCCAACCGGCGGATGTGTTGCGCCTTGGTGGCGACGATCTTGCCTAAGATGGTACTCACTTACACCGCCTCCCGTTGGCTGAGCTGGGCAAAGTCACGGATCAGTTGCAGCGGCTTGGCGGCGTCCATGGTGGCCAGGGCCAGTTCGGTGCCGGCCTTCATGCTGTCCACCTTGCCGGACAGGTAGAGGGCGGCGCCGGCGTTGACCGCCACCGCCGCCCGCTGGGCGTCGGTGCCACCGCCACCGAGCAGCTGCTCGGAAATGACGCGGTTCTCCTCGGGTTCGCCGCCACGGATGGCGGCCAGATCATACTGGCTGACCCCCAGGTCGGCGGGGCTGAAGCGTCGCTCCACCAGTTCGCCACCGAGGATCTCCAGCGCCCGGCTGTCGCCGTGGATGGCCAGCTCATCCAGGCCGCTGCCGTGAACCACCAAGGCGCGCTCCACACCCAGGGAGCGGAGCACCTCGGCGATGGGGCGGATCAGCTCCGGGGCGTAGACTCCCAGCAGCATCTGGTTGGGGCGGGCCGGGTTGATCAGCGGCCCCAGCACATTGAACAAGGTACGGGTTTTCATCACCTGACGCACCGGGGCGGCGTGGCGCATGCCGGCGTGGTAGTGGGGGGCAAACAGGAAGGTCACCCTTAGGCTCTCCAGGCATCGGGCTGAGTGAGCCGGGCACATGGTCAGGTTGACCCCGAACTGGCTGAGCAGATCCGAGGCGCCGGAGCGGGAGGAGACGCTGCGGCTGCCGTGCTTGGCCACCCGGGCGCCGGCGGCGGCAGCCACGAAGGTGGCGGTGGTGGAGATGTTGATGGTATTGGCGCCGTCGCCACCGGTGCCGACGATGTCGATCAGGTCACCTTGTGGGCGGGGGAAGGGGCGGGCCGCTTCGCGCAGCGCCTCGGCGGCGCCGGTGATCTCTTCGATGTGCTCGCCGCGCAGCTTGAGGGCGATCAGCACACAGGCCAGCTCCACTTCGCTGACTTCGCCGTGGACCACATAGCTGAACAGGGTCTTGGCCTGTTCCCGGGAGAGGGGCTGGCCCTCGAACAGCTGGGTCATCATCTTTTGTACTGGGGTCAGCATAGGGGCGAGTCCTCGGTCAGCAGGGTCAGGGTTCGGGTCAGCAGACCGCTGCCCTCCAGGGTCAATATGGATTCGGGGTGGAACTGGAAGCCCACCGCTCGGTGCTCGGGATGGACCACCGCCATGGGCATGGTGTTTACCTTGGCGGGCACATGCAGGCAGTCAGGGACCTCCTCGGCCACCAGGCTGTGATAACGGGCTACCGGCAGGGGGTTGGCCAGGCCGGCGAACAGTGGGCCGCCGTCATGGATCATTGGGCTGGCCTTGCCGTGGACCACCTCTCCGGCGAAGCCGACCCTGCCGCCATAGTGCTCCACCAGGGCCTGGTGGCCCAGGCAGATCCCCAGGATCGGCAGCTTGCCCGCCACCAGTTCGAGAAGCCGCATCATGCAGCCGGCCTCGGCGGGGGCGCCGGGGCCCGGGCTGAGCACCAGTATCGCGTCACCGTGCTGCTTCAGCAGTTTGTCAGCCAACTGCCGGGCATCGATGTCGTTGCGGTAAACGGTCACCGGGTGGCCCAGGCTGCGGAACTGGTCCACCAGGTTCCAGGTGAAGGAGTCGAAGTTGTCCAGCAGGATGATGGGGTTCACAGCTCACCTCCCATGGCGCGGATCACCGCCATCGCCTTGTTGCGGGTTTCGTCGGCTTCCGACTGGGGGTCGGAGTCATAGACCACCCCGGCACCGGCCTGGACGTGGGCGGTACCGTCATTGACCAGGGCGGAACGGATGACGATGCAGGTGTCCATGTCACCACGGCCGGTGAGGTAGCCCACGGCCCCGCCATAGCTGCCGCGGCGCTCCCCCTCCGCCCGGCGCAGCAGCTGGGCGGCGCGCACCTTGGGGGCGCCGGTGAGGGTGCCCATGTTCATGCAGGCCTGGTAGGCGTGCAGGGCGTCGAGGTCCTCACGCAACTGGCCGGTAACCCGGCTGACCAGATGCATCACGTGGCTGTATCTGTCCACCTTTAGCAATTCGGGGATGCGGCGGCTGCCGGGCTGGCTGATGCGGGCGATGTCGTTGCGGGCCAGGTCCACCAGCATCAGGTGCTCGGCGGTCTCCTTGGCATCCTGGCGCAGATCCAGCTCGATGCGGGCATCCAGATCATGGTCCAGGCTGCCATCGGCGCGCCGGCCCCGGCGCCGGGTGCCAGCGATGGGGTAGATCTCCACCTGATTGGAGTCGGCGCCATACTTGAGGGCACTCTCGGGGGAGGCGCCGAACAGGGTGAAGGTCTCATCCTGCATCACAAACATGTAGGGGCTGGGGTTGTCCCGGCGCAGCCGGCGATAGGCTTGAATGGGTGCCGGGCAGGGTAGGGAGAAGCGGCGGGCGGGTACCACCTGGAAGATGTCACCGGCTCGGATGTGCTCCTTTAGTTGTTCCACCCAGGCGCGATAGTGGGCATCGTCCTGGTTGACGGTCACCGCCACCGGGGCGGGGGCGGCGGGCTCATCGGCGCCGGTGAAACCGTCGATGCGCCGGGCCAGTTCGCTCAGGGACTGACTCAGGTGGTGCTGGCTCATCTCGGCGTTCTCGCCTCCGAACAGGGCGCCCACCAGACGGGCGGAGCGGCGCAGGTGATCCAGCACCAGGGTCTGCTCCGCCAGGTAGAACAGGTAGTCCGGGCAGTTGTTGGGCCCGTCGCTGACCTGCGGCAGGGGTTCCACTGTCGCCACCAGATCGAAGGCGAAGCTGCCTGCCAGCATCAGTGACTGGGCACAGGCGTCGTCGTGGTCGATGGCCGTCAGGATGCCTCGCAACACCGACAGCGGTGACAGGGCCTTGAGGCGGCTGTCCTCGTCCAGGGCCCGGGACTGCTCTGGCACCGTCAGCGTCAGCTGGCGGTTGCCGGCAGTCGGGGCAAAGCCTGCCAGGGCATCGGCCAGGTGGGGCAGCAGGCTCTCCCCGTTGGCACTGAGGGCGCGGCATACCACGGTGGCGCCTCGGCACTCGATGCGCAGGGCGGCGGCCAGCATCAGCAGGCTCTGGGTGCCGGTCTTGGTGGCCACCTCGGCGGATTCCAGCAGCATGGTGTTGGCCACGCCATCGGCCAGGTACTGGAACAGCTCCGCCGGCTGATGCTGGTATTTGCAACTCAGGGTCAGGGTGTGACTCTGGCCCGGTTTGAGGGATGCGATCACTTAAGGCTCCTTCCTGCGGCTTCCACAAAGGGCTTCAAAGAGGACATTAGATCATCAAATTGTTGAGGATCCAGATTTTGGTGTCCATCGGAGAGGGCCTCGGCCGGATTGGTGTGGGTCTCGACGATGATGCCGTCGGCGCCCACCGCCGCCGCGGCCCGGGTCAGGGGGATCACCAGTTCCCGGATGCCGGTGCCGTGGCTGGGGTCCACCAGTACCGGCAGATGGGTTTTGCGCTTTAGGTAGGCGACGGCGTTGAGATCCAGGGTGTTGCGGGTGGCGGTCTCATAGGTGCGGATTCCCCGTTCACACAGGATCACCTTGGGGTTGCCGGCATTGACGATGTACTCGGCGGCCAGCAGCAGCTCCTCGATGGTGGCGCACATCCCCCGCTTCAACAGCACCGGGATATCCAGTTTGCCCACCGCCTCCAACAGGCGGAAGTTCTGCATGTTGCGGGCGCCGATCTGCAGGCAATCGACATAGCGGGCCATCAGTTCGGCGTCGCTGGCATCCACCACCTCGGAGACGGTGGGCAGGCCGCTGCGCTCGCTGGTGGTCTTGAGGATCTTCAGCCCCTCCTCGCCCAGGCCCTGGAAGCTGTAGGGACTGGTTCGTGGCTTGAAGGCGCCGCCGCGGATGGCGGCCACCGGGTGGGCGGTCAGGTAGTCGGCGATGCGGTCCAGCTGCGCCTGGCTCTCTACCGCACAGGGTCCGGCGATCACGGTAAAGCCGTCGCCGCCCACGGCATGGCGGCCAATCTTGACCCGGGTGTCGATGGGATAGAGTTCTCGGCTTACCAGCTTGTAGGCGGAGAGAATCGGCTTGACCTCATCCACCAGGGGGTGACTCTCCAGGTGTAAAGATTGCAGTACGCGCTCGTCCCCCAGGGCGCCGAGGACGGTGCGCTCCACTCCAGGCATGTACAGGGGCTTGAGGCCCTTGGCTTCGATCTGGCGCAGCAGCTGCTGGGCCTCTTCTTTGCTGGCGTGTGGCTTGAGGATGATGATCATGGCGTAAGTTTCCGTAAAATAGGCATAAAAAAACCCGCTTTGGTTACAAAGCGGGTTCTCGTTGTCTGGTTTCTGTTCTCTGTTACTCAGGCACAGGCCAGCGCACTTTCCGCTTGTCTGGGATGTACCACCACCAATGAATGTTGTGCAGAGTTGCCTGAGTCACTGTAGAGAGTCCGTAATTGTTGGTTTACGCAAAAGGTTTACAGCGACAGTAACCTGAGGGGGCTAGGCTGTCAACCCCGGATTGGTGCCCGGCGCGTTGGCGGGCCTCTGGGAGCCGGATCAGCACAGATTGGCCCCCAACAGAGGGGCAAAGTGAAGTACAATATAGCTATCGTATTGTCTGTACAGACTGTTTTATGGATTTTCTGCAGTAGACCTGTAGAGTCACCCAAGAGAACACCCAACTGCCCATGAAGTTTGATTTTCATTCTCACACCACCGCCTCCGATGGCACCCTGACTCCATCCGAACTGGTGGGCAGGGCCCTTAACCAGCAGGTGGATGTGCTGGCCATTACCGACCACGATACCACTGCCGGTCTGGCGGAAGCTCGGGAGGCGGCCAAGGGCAGGGGACTGACTCTGATCAACGGGGTGGAGATCTCCACCAAGTGGCACAGCTTTGACATCCATATTGTGGGGTTGGGGTTCGACGCGAACAACACCGAGCTGCAGGCACTGCTGGACCAGCAGCGGCGACGCCGTGACCTGAGGGCCAGGGAGATGGGTAACCGCCTGGCCAGGAAGGGGATCCCCGGGGTCTGGGAGGAGGCGGTGCGCAAGGCCAACGGCGCCACCGTCGGCCGGGGTCATTTCTCCCGGGTACTGCTGGAGCGGGGACTGGTGACCACCCAGCAGCAGGCGTTTGATAAATACCTGGGCCGGGGCAAGCCCGGCTATGTGCCCAATGACTGGTGTGACATCGCCACGGCGGTCTCAACCATTCAGGGGGCCGGTGGGCTGGCGGTGCTGGCTCACCCCGGCCGCTACCAGCTCTCCAACAAGTGGTTGCGCAGACTGCTGACCCTGTTCAGTGAAGTCGGCGGTGATGCCATGGAGGTGGTGCTGTGTCAGCAGCCTCAGAACGAACGCAGTTTCCTGGGTCAGTTATGCCGGGAACATCGACTGCTGGCTTCGGTCGGCAGTGACTTTCATCAGCCGGGCCGCTGGGTAGAGCTGGGCCGGCATCTGCAGTTGCCGGATCTGCCCGGCGTCTGGCAGAAGCTATGCCAAGGGCAGTAAACAGTTATTGCTGTTGGTATTGGATTTGGAGGATCAATGAGCCAGTTTTTCTATGTACATCCCGAGACGCCACAGACGCGCCTCATCAGTCAGGCCGTCGCCATCGTCCGCAGTGGCGGCGTGGTGGTCTATCCCACCGATTCCGGCTACGCCATTGGCTGCGCCCTGGGCAACAAGAAGGCCCTGGACCAGATCTGCCGCATCCGCCAGATCGACAGCGACCATAACTTCACCCTGATGTGCCGGGACCTGTCCGAGCTGTCCCTGTACGCCAAGGTGGACAACCTGGCGTTCCGCCTGCTGCGCAACAACACTCCGGGACCCTACACCTTCATCTTCAAAGGGACCAAGGAGGTGCCGCGACGACTGCTGAATGAAAAGCGCAAGACCATCGGCATCCGCATTCCCGACAACGCCATCGCCCTGGCGCTGCTGGAGGCCCTTGGAGAGCCGATGATGTCAAGCACCCTGATCCTGCCAGGCAACGAGTTTGCCGAGTCGGACCCGGAAGCGGTGCGTGACCGCCTGGAGCACCAGGTGGATCTGATCATCCACGGCGGCTACCTGAGCGAAAGCCCGACCACGGTGGTGGATTGCTGTGACGATGATGTTCAGGTGGTGCGGGAGGGGGCGGGAGACCCCACACCCTTTTTATAGTATGGTTAGCTTTTTACCCTTGAACGCCTATAATAGCGCCGCCTGATATGAGCCAAGCTCCACTGACTGTCCAGCCGCCTCTGCCTCTGGCGGTGATCCGTGGCAAACCCCTGGTGGAGCTGCCGGCGGATCTCTATATCCCTCCGGATGCCCTGGAGGTGATTCTAGAGGCGTTCGAGGGGCCGCTGGATCTGCTGCTCTATTTTATCCGACGCCACAAGCTGGATATTGTCGACCTGCCGGTGTTCGAGATCACCCGCCAATATATGGAGTACATTGCCCTGATGGACCAGCTGCAGATGGAGCTGGCCGGCGAGTACCTGGTGATGGCGGCGACCCTGGCGGAGATCAAGTCGCGGATGCTGCTGCCCAAGCCGGAGACGGAGGAGGGTGAAGAGGAGGATCCGCGCATGGTGCTGATCCGTCAGCTGCAGGCTTACGAGGTGATCAAGAGTGCCGCCGAGCAGATGGACAGCCTGCCGAGACTGGAGCGGGACACCTGGGTGGCCGAAGCCGGCCGGGCCGCCAATCTGGTGCCGCGGGTGGTGCCGCCCCAGGTGGATCTGGAGGAGTTGCTGGAGGCCCTCAAGGGGGTGCTCGCCAAGGCGGAGCTGTTTGAGCAGCACCAGGTGGCGAGGGAGGCCCTCTCCACCCGGGAGCGGATGAGCCTGGTGATGAGCCTGCTTAGTGCCGAGCGTTTTACCCCCTTCGTCAGCCTGTTTGAACCCGCAGAGGGGCGGGCGGGGGTGGTGGTCACCTTCCTGGCGATCCTGGAGTTGTCCAAGGAGAGTCTGGTTGAGATACAGCAGGTTGAGCCGATGAGTCAGATCCATGTGAGGGCCAGGGCATGAGCCGCATCAATGATGCCCAACTGAAACAGCTGATCGAGGCGGCCCTGTTTGTGGCCGATGCGCCGCAAAGCGCCAAGGCGTTGCGTCAGGGGGTGCTGGCGGCGTTTCAGGTGACCCTGGGACGGGTCAACGAGGTGCTGGATGAGTTGGAGGCGGACTACGCTGGTCGTGGCATCAACCTGGTTCGGGTGGCTGGCGGCTACCGGTTTCAGAGCAACGCCGATCTGAGTGATCATCTTTCTGCCCTGTGGCAGGAGCGGGCGCCACGCTATTCGCGGGCGTTGTTGGAGACCCTGGCACTGATCGCCTATCGTCAGCCGATCACCCGGGGACAGATTGAGAAGATACGAGGGGTGGCGGTGAGTTCCAATATCATCCGCACCCTAATGGAGAGAGACTGGGTAAAAGTGGTAGGTCATAAGGAGGTGCCGGGACGGCCCGCCCTCTATGCCACCACGGATGCATTTTTGCACTATTTTTGCCTGGGGAGTCTGAGTGACCTGCCGCCACTGAGCGACGAGGGGGCCATCGAGGCCCTGCTCAGCGGTGCGGCCACGGCAGACCCCGTACATTAAAGAAGAGAATTCATGAGCGAAAAGCTACAGAAGGTGTTGGCCCGTGCCGGCCACGGCTCCCGTCGTGAGATGGAAGCCGTGATCGAGGCTGGACGGGTGAGTGTGAACGGCAGCGTCGCCAAGCTGGGTGACCGCATCGAAACCGGTGTAGACCTGCAGGTGCGCATCGACGGTCACCTGGTGTCGATCCAGACAGAGGACGACGTGATCTGCCGGGTGCTGGCCTACTACAAGCCTGAGGGGGAGCTGTGCACTCGCACCGATCCCCAGGGGCGGCCCACGGTGTTTGACCGCCTGCCGAAGGTGAAGGGTAGCCGCTGGGTGGCGGTGGGTCGGCTGGACATCAATACCTCGGGGCTGCTTCTGTTCACCACCGACGGTGAATTGGCGAATCGGCTGATGCACCCCTCCCGTGAGGTGGAACGTGAATACGCCGTGCGGGTGTTCGGAGAGGTCTCCGAAGAGAATCTGCAGGCGCTGCGCAACGGTGTGGAGCTGGACGATGGCCCGGCCAGCTTCAAGCGACTGATTGCCGCCGGTGGCGAAGGCCTGAACCACTGGTACCATGCGGTACTGAGCGAAGGCCGCAATCGCGAAGTGCGTCGTCTGTGGGAGAGCCAGGGGCTGCAGGTGTCCCGGCTGATGCGGGTTCGCTACGGCGACATCACCCTGCCCAAGGGGCTTCCCCGTGGTGGTTGGACTGAGCTGCCATTGGAGCAGGTGAACTACCTGAGAGCCCTGGTAGAGCTGGAGCCGGAGAGTCGCTCGCTGATGGATAAGGATAAGCGCTCCGCCCGCCGACAGGCTAAGATCAAGACCGGTAAGATCCGTCGGGCGGTCAACAAGCATAGCCGTACCCGGGGACCCAAGCGCTAGGCGCCGGAGCTCTCCCCTAGCAAAAACCAGCCGTCGGGCTGGTTTTTTTGTGTCTGCATCGACGCAGAGACGGGTGCCGGTCCTAGATGATCAGCTGACTCTCCATGAGTAATCGGCGGTAGTCGGCGGCGGCCAGTGGCCGACTGAACAGGAAACCTTGCCCCTGGTAGCAGCCACACTCCAGCAGCCGCATCACCTGGGTTTCGGTCTCCACCCCTTCGGCGATCAGTTGCAGTTGCAGTGAGCGCGCGAGCTCGCCAATGGTGTTGATGATCTTCCTGTCCTTGGCGTCGGTCTCGATGGCATCGATAAAGGTCTTGTCCAACTTAATCTTGTTGATCGGCAGATCCTTGAGCAGGGCGAAGGAGGAGTAGCCGGTGCCGAAATCATCGATGGCGATGTTTACCCCCAGCTCCTGCAGTCCCTGGAGGGTGGCGGCGGCCTCTGCCGGATTCCTGATCAGTGAGTTCTCGGTGATCTCCAGCTCAAGCCGGCCGGCCTTGATGGTGTGCCGTCCCAGGCAGTCGCGAACCAGCCCCAGCAGGTCGCCCTTCTCCAACTGGGCCGAGGAGATGTTGATCGCCAGCCTGGTGTCCAGTCCTTCACGGTGCCACTGGGCCAGCTGGCGGCAGCCCCGCTCGAGCACATAGCGGTCCAGATCCAGGATCAGGCTGCTTTCTTCCGCCACTGGAATGAACTCCACCGGTGGGATGCGCCCTTTGACCGGGTGGTACCAGCGCACCAGTGCCTCGGTGCCGACGATGTCGCCGCTGACCAGGGAGTTCTGAGGCTGGAACTCCAGGTGCAGTCCCCCCTGGCTCAGGGCCTTGCGCAGCTCATTTTCCAGATCCAGCTTGCTATAGAACAGGTGAGATTCACTCTCGTCAAAGAACTTGTAGCCACTGCCGCCGTTGCCTTTGGCCAGGTACATGGAGATGTCGGCGTTCTTCAGCAGGGTTTCGGCGTCGACGCCATCACTGGGGTAGAGGCAGATGCCGATGCTCAGGCCGATGTAGAAGTTTTTGTCCTTGAGGGTGAAGGGTTCCTTGAAGGACTCGATGGCCCGCTGGGCAACCAGTTCCACCTGATCCTTGTTGTCATACTGATCCAGCAGGATGGCGAACTCGTCTCCCCCGGCCCGGGCAACGAAGTCGCGGCTGCGCAGGGTTCGTCGCAACCGGCTGGCGGCCAGCTTCAGCAGGTGGTCTCCCGAGTCGTGACCGAGGCTGTCGTTGACGGTCTTGAATTTGTCCAGGTCGATAAACAGCAGCGCCATACGGTGGCTCTGACCACTGCTGATGATCTGCCGCAGTCGCTGCTGGAAGGAGGCGCGGTTGGGCAGCCCGGTGAGTTGATCGTAGTAGGCCTGGTGGGTGATCTTCTTCTCTGCTGCCACCTGGGTGGTGACATCCAGCATGGAGCCGAAAATGGCGATCTCCCCCTTGTATTCGGTGGTGACGCAGTAGAACTCCAGGTGTTTGGTCTGGCCCGACTTGGCAAAGCAGCGGATGCGGCTGTGCAGGTGGGGCCCCAGACTGGTGCTTTCCACCATCTCTCCGGGCGAGTTGAGCCACTCCCGGATCCGCAGGAAGTCCTGATAGTGAACCAGCTCCGAGAGATCCTTGAGTGCCAGCAGTTCGTCGACGTCGTAGCCGATCATGTCGGCGGCCCTGGGATTCACATAGGTAAAGCGGCCATGGACCAGGATGAAAATCCCGGTGAGCGAGCGTTCGGAAAGCTCACGGAACTGAAGCTCTGAATCCTGCAGGGCCCGGGTCTTCTGGGCTACCAGCTGTTCCAGCTGGTATTTGGCGTTGCCCTGCTGCCAGGTCCACAGGCCGATGAGGGTGGAGGTGATCAGGCCGCACACCAGGATGAACAGGAAGGAGAGCGGGTGGCTGACCGGCTCGAGGCTCTTCGCCTTTAACTGGCACTGCAAGCCGTTGACCAGGAAGGCGCGGCTCTGCCCCAGTTCCACCGGGTTGCCGGTGTTGTTGTAGAGGTGCTTGGGGATCAGATTGCCGCAGTAGAGGCTGTAGTTGATGCTGTCGCCCGCCAGCAGGTCCAGTCCATCCAGCAATTTGCTGTCGCCAAAGCGCATGACGGCGCTGATAAATCCCCACAATCGGTCGCCGTCGGCGGGAGTGATGCTTTCCTGCTGTGTTTGGCCGACGAAGATCGGCTGGCTGAGCACCAGACCGGTGCCGCCGGCGTAGAGGGGGTAGGGCCCTCCCATGATCGCCCGCCTCAGACGGCTCGCTTCGCGGATGGAGGGGGCACCGCTGATGTCCTGGCCCAGGCCGGGGTGGGACTGGTCCGGGTAGACTGCCCAGATGCGTCCTGCGGGAGCCAGATCCAGGCTGACCACCGACGGGTTGTTTTGCAGTATCAGGTTGGCGATGAGATGGAAATGCTGCTTCAGTGCCGGCGAAGAGGCGTCATGGCTGTGCTGAATGGAGGCGGCGGCGAGGTAGATGGCGGAGTGGATCTTGGCAACCTCGGTGACCATCCGCTCCTCGGCACTGCTGAGGAAGTCGTACACCTTGGCCCGGTGCTTGTCCGCTTCATAGTCGTCGATGATCTGGGTGGTGGCCAGGGTCAGGCCGAGGGTGAAGAGGAACATCACCGCTGCCATCAACAGGCTGTAGCGTCGAAATTTCAAGAGTTGTCCGGAGGAGGTCGCACCATCCGGCTTTGCAGTTTGGAAAACCGGCAAGGTCCATCTCATGGGGTTGACTGGTCTCTGTGTGTGCCTAGATAGACAATGCGTCCAGCACTCGGCTCAACATAAGCTGAGAAAAAAGAAAAATATCATTGCATTAGGACAAATGCACCTGAGAGTGCATTCAGACAGGAGCGGGGGTGGCGATTCTGTGATCTCGGTGGGGAAATGCGGTTCACCCGGTGGGAGAACCGCACATCTTTCTTGGTGCCGGCTACTTTTTCGGTTGGGCGTCCAGGCTCTGGCCATTGACCTCCAGGCTGTCATCGCCCATCAGGTAGAGGTAGACAGGCATGATCTCCTTGGGCGTTTTCAGGGACTGGGGGTTTTCGGCGGGGTAGGCCAGGGCCCGCATCTTGGTGCGGGTGGCGCCGGGGTTGATGCAGTTGACTCGGATGCCGCTGCCGTCCAGCTCATCGGCCAGCACCTGCATCATCCCTTCGGTGGCAAACTTGGAGATCGCGTAGGGGCCCCAGAAGGCGCGGCCTTTACGCCCAACACCGGAGGAGGTGAAGACGACGGAGGCGCGCTCCTGCTTCTTCAGCAGGGCAAGCAGCGCCTTGGTCATCATGAACTGGGCGGTAACGTTAACCTTCACCACCTCCTCAAACATCTCCAGGGGCACCTGGTCCAGGGGGGTGAGGCTGCCCAGTTGGCCGGCGTTGTGCAGCACGCCATCCAGTCGGCCGAACTGCCCCTCGATGGTGTCGGTCATATCCCGGTAGTGTTGCTCGGTGGCTCCCTGCATATCCAGAGGGATGATGGCGGCTTGTGGGGCGCCCAGGGCCTCGATTTCATCGTAAACCGCTTCCAGTTTTTTAACACTGCGGCCGAGCAGAATCACCGTGGCGCCATGGCAGGCATAGCTGATGGCCGCCTGGCGGCCGATGCCATCACCGGCGCCGGTGACCAGAATCACCTTGTCTTTGAGAAGATCTTTTTTGGGGCTGTATTCCAACATCCTTTCACGCCTTCCTTATGTTGCAGTGCGCTTCTTTCGGGAGTTTGCGGCGGTCAAAAACGGTCGTTTAAAACAAGCGCTTGCATTCTCGACACCGCGAAATGGGGTGCTGGTTGCAAAAATGTAGCTAACATATGGTTTTTGCGTTACTTTGGAACGGAGTCGCAATGGGCATAGAGAGCGGCATTTCCACCAGAAACGCGCCTATTGTGACGAATTTCACTACGGAAAACAAAACTAATACTGGCGGCTCTTTCCGCAACGGAGCCCTTAATCCCTTGGGGGCAGCCGCAGTGAACAACAAGGATTGGGGAGAGAAAATGAGACGACTGCTGTTAAGTACTGCCGTCCTGTCGGCCCTGGCACTGTCCGGCTGTAATGGCGACAGCTATGAAGAGGACAACAACAAGGCCGATCCTGTCAAACGTTATGCCCGGGTCAGCTTCGACCCCGCCAATGGTGTGGTCCCCCTGCCCAACGATCTTCTTCTGTTGGGTACCCCGGACGGTACCCTGCAGATTCCGGCGGAGGTGGCCGGTGCACCCTATACCGATCCCGAGGCGGCCCTGGGTGCCCTGGACGGCTGGGGCACCACCCAGCCGATCCAGCTGGATATTGACCTGCTTGATGGCGTGACCATCGATGCCGCCAGTGCGTCTGAGCCCGGGGCGGTTCGGCTGTTTGCCGTGACCCTGGGAGGTCAGCTCTCCCCAGATGCCGAGTGCGCCGCCGCCCCCTCCCTGTCCATCTGCAAGATGGGCGAAGAGCTGATCTGGGGGGTGGACTTCATCACCACCGTCAAGGGCGATACCGTCATCGCCCAGCCGCTGAAGCCGTTGGCGGCGACCCAGGGTTATCTGTACGCCACCACCAGCCAGCTGCTGGACTCGGAGGGCCGCTCCCTGGAAGCTTCAGAGACCTACAAGCAGCTGAAGCTGGACATCAATACCAAGCCTCTGCCTGAGGGGACCAGCCGTGATCTGCAGGCGCTGACCAACAACTACCTGGGGGCCCTGGCCAGCGGCCACGGCATCGACCCGGACATCATCACCTACACCGGGGTGTTTACCACCCAGTCGGTGTTTGACGTGCTGGAGACCACCAAACAGCTGCTGGCCTCCCCGGCCCCGGAGCACGCACCCTTCGAACCCAACTGGTCTCAGTTGCCCAGCCCCTCCGGGCGGACGGCCGCCCAGATCCTGGGGCTTCAGCCCGAGATGGGCTTGCCCTACCTGCTGGCAGACGCCACCGATGTTTGGAGTGCCGAGCTGACCCTGCCCTACTATCTGACCACGCCTACGCCCACCAATCCGACCATCTCCAGCACCTGGAACGCCCTGGGCGACAGCCCGGTGGCGGTGCTGCAGGCGCTGCAGGCGGGCACCCTGACCCTGGAGAAGTTCTCCGAGCAGATGGTGGCCTGCGGTCGTGACCCGGTGGCGGCGGTGTCCGATCCCGCCGAGATTGTCGGCTGCACCATCAATCTGGATGACGGCACCCCGTCGGATCCGGCCCGTCACCTGACCCGGTTTAACCCGGTGCCGGCGCCCAAGGGAACTCAGAGGGTGCCGGTGCAGATCACCCTGCCCAACCCGGGCAAGCTGGCGCTGCTGGGCATCGATCTCTCCATGCCCGCCAGCGGCTGGCCCCTGAGCATGGCCCTTCATGGCCTCGCTGGCACCAAGGAGACCACCCTGGCCAATGTAGGCAGCATGACTGCCAATGGCCTGGCCACCATCGCCATCGACCTGCCGCTGCACGGCGCCCGCGGGTTCGATTTTAACGGGGACGGCGTTTATGAGATCAGCGCCACCGATCCCAGCCTGGGGCCAGCCTTCGCCAACGGCAGCGGCCTGGTGTTTGTCAACATCGGCAGCGGCCTGACCACCCGGGACAACTACCGCCAGGCGGTGATCGACAACCTGGCGCTTCGGGCGGCGGTGACCGGCCTGGTGGCCGGTCAGCTGGAGGCGGGTCAGCCCCCACTGTTTGACCTCAAGAAGGTCACCCTGCAGGGGCTGAGTCAGGGGGCCATCACCGGCAGCAAGGTGACCGTCTATGCCAACACCCCCATCGATGGTGTTCCCGCCGGGATGAACCCCTTTACCCTGCAGGCCAGCTCCCTGGCGGCGCCCGCCGGCGGACTGGCGGGCACCTTCGCCGGCAGTCCCGCCTTCAAGCCGGCGCTGATCGACAATCTGGTGGGAGTGATTGCCGAAGAAGCCGGGATTGCCAAGCCCGAGCCCGGTACGCCCGAGTATCAGGCTCTGGCCGCGCAGGCGGAGGCGGAGCTGGTGCCGCCGCTGATGTTCTCCATCCAGACCCAGATCGAGCCGGTGGACCCCATCAACCACGGGGCCGCCCTGGCCGCCACCGGCAGCAAGATCCACCTGATCGAGGTGGTGGGGGATGGTGCCGGCAACCTGCCGGACCAGACTTTGCCACCGGTGATCGAGGGAGCGCCGCTCTCCGGCGGTGAGCCGCTGATCGCCGCCATGGGCCTGGGCTGTATCGACAGCTCGGTTCAGGGGGAGGCCGTCTCCGGTGTGGTGCGCTTCCTCAAGGGACACCACAGCTCGCTGCTGTCGCCCAAAGAGATCCCCGGGGTGACCGACGGCAGCGCCGCCGTCGCCACCGCCGAGATGCAGTCGCAGGTGGCCGCCTTTGCCGCCTCCAATGGCACGGCCCTGCCGGTAAGCAACAGCGCCCTGGTTAAGCCCTGCTCCTGACGGGGACACCGTTACCACAAGGCCCTGCCTCCCGGCTGGGCCTTTTTTTGTGTTTCGGTATAGAATGGGGTCAAACCTCTCTAGGAGTTTGATTTTGGAGTTTTTGTACGAATACGGCCTGTTCCTGGCCAAGGCGGTGACCCTGGTGGGCGCCATCGCCGCGCTGATCATCGTCGCCGCGGTGATGGGGCGTCAGCAGCGCCCCCAGAAGGGAGAGCTGCAGCTGACCAACCTCAGTCATCAGCTGGAGGATTACGAGCACCACCTGGAGGAGCTGCTGCTGAGCAAGGAGCAGTTGAAAGCCAAGGAGAAGGCCCACAAGAAGGAGGAGAAGGCCAAGGCGAAAGAGGCCAAGGACAAGGCCGATGAGCCCCGTGACGGCCGGGTGTTTGTCCTGGACTTCAAGGGGGGGATCGAGGCCAACGAGGTGGCCAGCCTGCGGGAGGAGATCACCGCCCTGCTGACGGTGGCGGAAAAGCAGGACGAGGTACTGGTGCGCCTGGAGAGCGGCGGAGGCGTGGTCCATGGCTATGGCCTGGCCGCCAGTCAGCTGGCCCGCGTCAGGGATGCCGGCATCCCCCTGACCATCGCCGTGGACAAGGTGGCCGCCAGCGGCGGCTACATGATGGCCTGCGTGGCGGACCGTATCGTGGCGGCGCCCTTCTCCATCATCGGCTCCATCGGTGTCATCGCCCAGTTGCCCAACTTCAACCGCCTGCTCAAGCGCAGTCACATCGACTATGAACAGCACACCGCTGGCCAGTTCAAGCGCACCCTGACCCTGTTCGGTGAGAACACCGACGAGGCCAGGGAGAAGTTCAAGGAGGAGCTGGAGGAGACCCACGGCCTGTTCAAGGGATTTATCACCCAGTACCGGCCCGAGCTGGACCTGGACAAGGTGGCCACCGGTGAGCACTGGTTTGCCTCCCAGGCGATGGATCTGGGACTGGTGGATGAGCTGGCCACCTCGGATCACTGGCTGATGCAGAAGGCCAAGGAGAAAGAGGTGTTGAAACTGGCCTATGTGATCAAGAAGAATCTGGCCAACCGTCTGGGTAGGGGGGTGTCCGAGGCCCTGGAAAGCGGGCTGACCAAGCTCAGCGAACTGAACCAGAAGAGCCGCTATTGACCGTCAGGCATAAGCAGGCACAAGAAAGAGGCGCCCCCGGGCGCCTCTTTTTTATAATGGTTACTCCGACTCCTTCGCCGGAGCATCAAACAGGCTGAGCAGCTGATCGCCGGTGAGGCCGGTGGCCAGGCTCTGGTTCTCCCTATCATAGATGGCATCCGCCAGCGCCTGTTTCTGCTGCTGCAGCTCCATCACCCGCTCCTCGATGGTCTGTTCGCAGATCAGCTTGTAGACAAACACCGGCTTGTCCTGGCCGATGCGGTAGGCCCGATCGGTGGCCTGGTTCTCCGCGGCCGGGTTCCACCAGGGGTCGTAGTGGATCACCGTGTCCGCTTGGGTCAGGTTGAGCCCCACGCCCCCCGCCTTCAGTGAGATCAGGAACACCGGCACCTCACCCTGCTGGAAGCGATTGATCGCCTCCTCCCGCTTGCGGGTCTGGCCGGTAAGCTTGCTGTAAGGGATCTCGGCATCCACCAGCCTCTGCTCAATCAGGGCGAGCATCTGGGTGAACTGGGAGAAGATCAGGATGCGCCGGCCATCCTCCAGCATTGAGGGCAGCATCTCCATCAGGAAGTCCAGTTTGGCGGACTCCTGGACTCCCTGGGCCTGCTCCAGGTTCACCAGCTGGGGATCACAGCAGATCTGCCGCAACTTGAGCAGGGCATCGAGAAACTCGATCTGGCTCTTCGCCATCCCCTTGCTCTTGAGCAGCTCTCGCACCCGGGACTCCATCGCCGCCCGCACCCCCTCATACAGCATGCGCTGGGGCGCAGGCAGGGGGATGGTCTGCACCATCTCGGTTTTGGCCGGCAGCTCCTGGGCCACCTGGCTCTTGGTGCGCCGCAGCAGGAAGGGGGCCAGCCGGGACAGTAGCTCGCTCTTGAGCTCGGCGTTGCCCTCCCTCTCTATGGGTTTTCGGTACTGCTGGCTAAACTGGCTTTCGCGCCCCAGGAAGCCTGGCATCACGAAGTCAAACAGGGACCACAGCTCCCCCAGGTGGTTTTCCATGGGGGTGCCGGTGAGACAGAGCCGCTGGCCGGCACTCAGCTGTTTCACCGCCTTGGTGATCTTGGCGCCGGTGCTCTTGATTGCCTGGGCCTCATCCAGAATGGCCAGGGAGAAGTTCAGTTGCCTGAACAGCTCGATGTCCCTGCCCACCAGCCCATAGGTGGTGATCACCAAATCATAGTCATTCAGGGTGTCGAACAGCCCATGGCGGTCCTGGCCATGGAGGATCTGCACCTTGAGATCCGGACAGAAGCGGGCTGCCTCACTGCGCCAGTTGCTGATCAGACTGGTGGGACACACCAGCAGTGCCGGAGCGGTCAGTTGACCCCGCTGTTTCAGGGTCAGCAGGTGGGCCAGGGTTTGCAGGGTCTTGCCCAGCCCCATGTCATCGGCCAGGATGCCGCCGAAGCCGAACTGGTGCAGAAACGCCAGCCAGTTGAGGCCCTGTTGTTGGTAGGGGCGCAGCTGCGCCTGCAGGCCGGCCGGCGGCTCGATCTCCTCGATGCCGGCAAAGTGGTTCAGTTTGTGGGCCAGGGCTCGGATCCGTTCGCCGCCGACCCAGCGGGCGCGGCCCGGCAGGTGCTCCAGCACGGCGGCCTGGTGGGTGGGGAGGCGCACCTTGTCGCCGTCGGCGCTGGAGAGCTCCTCCAGTACCGCCAGCACCGGGCGAATGGCCCGGTTGGCGATCCTCAACGGCATGGCGCCCTCGCGGTGCAGCAGGATGGGATCCTCGTTGCCCCGCCACTGGGAGTTCTGCTCCAGCCAGGTTAGCAGCAGCGGCAGCAGCTCCACCTGGGTCTGGTCGATCTCCACCGACATCCCCAGACTGAACCAGTTGTCTCCCTCCTCGACGTTGAGGTCGAAGGCGGGCACTTCGTGGGGCAGCAGTGGCAGGCTGGGATCGATCTCCAGCCGCCAGCCCTGGCTGTCGATGGCCCCCTGATGCTGACTCAGCAACTTCTGCCAGAACGCCAGGTCGGTGGAGGCGGTGGCCAGCTTCAGGTAGGCAGCCTGTGACTGGGTCGGTGCGTCCAGTCCCGGATGGTCGAACTCTGACAGCTGCATCTGCCGGTACAATTCAAGGGCCCGGGCTTCCCGGTCGATCTCCCGGGTGACCTGCCAGTGACCGCGGTCGTCGGAGAAGCGGCTCTGCTGCGGTCTCTCCACCACCCCGGGGCTGAGTACCAGCTCCCCGTACTCAAACCAGAAGAAGCTGACGATCCCCTCGTCGCTGGGCAGCAGCTTCAGCACCGGAGTGAAAGGGGCGTCGATGGTGTGGTAGTCGGTCTGGATCGGATGGGGCAGGGTGTCCTGGTCAAACTGCTGGGCGATCTGATCGCCAAAGTGCACCGCCTGCTCCCGGGGCAGCGCCGGCAGGCGCTTCAACTGGTGCAGCACCTCGGTGGAAAGTTCGGTCTCCAGCGGGCCGGCGGTGAACTCCTTTAGGTTAATGTACCAGGGGGAGGAGAATGGGACCAGTACCCAGGGTTCACCGCCATCCAGGCTGGAGTGCAGCTGGTACTGGCTGTCCTGTTCCCAGTGGAAACGCAGCCGGCGGGTGGGACCCGGGGAGAGGATCTGGTTAGGCTGGTCCCAGAAGGCCAGGCCGTGTTGCAGCAGCTTCTCGAAAGCGAAACGGTCCAGCTCGCTTTCCAGGTGGGCGTAGCGGTACCAGAGGTTGCCTCGGGTTGCCAGCAGCAGGCGGCTGTAGGTGACCACCTCGTCACTGGCCCAGCCATCCCCCTGGTGGGTGGCCACATTGAACAGCTGTTTAACGGTGAATTTGCTGAATCCGCCTCGCTTCAGTCGTCGACAGTTGCCCACTTCGACGGTTAGCGATTCGCCGGCGGTGGCGTCCCGGGCGATGTTGGGGGCGATCCGGAACAGGCCTTCGAGGGGGGAGTCTGGTTGCGGCTCCGGGGGTTTGGGCGGGTGAATCTGGTTAAACTTCTCCAGCCATGCCTGATACCTGTCCTGATGGCCGTGATGCTGGTCCAGCAGGGTTAGCAGCAATGCCACGGCATGTTTGCACTGCTGT
Organism: Ferrimonas sediminicola; assembly: GCF_005116715.1. Lineage (GTDB taxonomy): Bacteria > Pseudomonadota > Gammaproteobacteria > Enterobacterales > Shewanellaceae > Ferrimonas > Ferrimonas sediminicola. The sequence continues at coordinate 363,618 of NZ_SWCI01000003.1, forward strand.
CCTACCGGGCAGTTGCAGAAACTCTCCAGGGAGCAGCGGCTGCCCCTCCTTCGAACCTCGATGCTGGTGTCATACTGGTTGTCCCTTCGCCCCAGGGTGGTGCCGTGCACGGTGCCGCCCCCCGGGCCCAGTTCGGCCTGGAGCACCATCTCCTCTTCGAAATAGCGCTTACCCCTGGCAAAGGTGGCCTCGTCGAAGTTGTTCTCTACATCCTCAAGACGAAATAAAAGCATCAATAATCAAGCCGGGTCACAGAGTGAATCGACCATCTTACCATCGTCGACAAAGCGGGTTAATAGCGTCTAGGCGCAGTTTTCTGTGGTTTGATGGCAACTGCTCAGTGATCGGGCGGTTTGCCCTGCTGCCTCCAAGGCGGGACGCACGCCCCTTCCCCGCCGGCAGCGCCATCCTGATCACCTTCATATTTCAAAAGGGCATCAATATCCACAAATTAATTCTTTTGGGTTATATGAAAGTGCCAAGTTGAATTGTTGATTCTGCTCATCTGACGTTCACTTAGACGCTGAATTAGGCTGACTTAGGATCATAGGATGTCCCCAACCCTGACCCATCTGGATCGCCTCGAGGCCGAGAGCATCCACATCTTCCGCGAGGTGGCGGCGGAGTTTGAGAAGCCGGTGATGCTCTACTCCATTGGCAAGGACTCCTCGGTACTGCTGCACCTGGCGCGCAAGGCATTTTATCCGGGGAAGATCCCCTTCCCGCTGTTGCATGTGGACACCGACTGGAAATTCAAGGAGATGATCGCCTTTCGTGACCGCATGGCCAAAGAGCATGGTTTCGACCTGCTGGTGCACAAGAACCCGCAAGGTCTGGCCATGGGGATCAACCCCTTCGTCCACGGCAGCGCCCTGCACACCGACATCATGAAGACCCAGGGGTTGCGTCAGGCCCTGGACCAGTACGGGTTCGATGCCGCCTTTGGCGGCGCCCGCCGTGACGAGGAGGCCTCCAGGGCCAAGGAGCGGGTCTACTCCTTCCGCGACAGGAATCACAGGTGGGATCCCAAGAACCAGCGCCCAGAGCTGTGGAACCTGTACAACGCCCGGGTCCATCCGGGGGAGAGTATCCGGGTGTTTCCCCTCTCCAACTGGACCGAGCTGGACATCTGGCAATACATCTACCGTGAGCAGATCGAGATCGTCCCCCTCTACCTGGCCAAGCCGCGACCGGTGGTGGAGCGTGATGGCAGCCTGATCATGGTGGATGACGAACGCCTGCCCCTGGAGCCTGGTGAGATCCCGCAGATGCGCAGCGTACGCTTCAGGACTCTGGGCTGTTACCCCCTCACCGGTGCCATCGAATCCGGGGCGGACACCCTGCCGGCCATCATCGAAGAGATGCTGCTGGCCACCACCTCGGAGCGCCAGGGGAGGGTGATCGACCGGGACTCCACCGGCTCGATGGAGAAGAAGAAGATGGAAGGTTATTTCTAAGGCCCACAGGAGAGCAGCATGACCAACAACCCAACCAAGGTGGCGCTCCGGGTGGAGCAGTACCTGAAACAGCACGAGAGCAAGGCGCTGTTGCGCTTCATTACCTGCGGCAGTGTCGATGACGGCAAGAGTACCCTCATCGGCCGGCTGCTGCATGACACCAAGGCGCTGTACGATGACCAGCTGGAGGCGGTGAGCGCCCAGAGCCGCACCCAGGGCACCACCGGTGAGCGCCCGGATCTGGCTCTGCTGGTGGATGGCCTGCAGGCGGAGCGGGAGCAGGGGATCACCATCGATGTGGCCTACCGCTACTTCTCCACCGACAAGCGCAAGTTCATCATCGCCGACACCCCGGGCCATGAGCAGTACACCCGCAACATGGCCACCGGCGCCTCGACGGCGGACCTGGCCATCATCCTGGTGGATGCCCGCTACGGGGTGATGGAGCAGACCCGGCGTCACAGCTTCCTGGTCTCCCTGCTGGGGATTCGCCAGGTGGTGGTGGCCATCAACAAGATGGACCTGAAGGGGTACGACCGGCAGGTGTTTGAGGCCATTGCTGGCCAGTACGCCGAGATGGCTTCCGAGCTGGGATTTGATGAGGTGCACTACCTGCCGATCTCCGCCCTGGAGGGGGACAACGTGGCCGAGTTGTCGCCACGCATGCCCTGGTACCAGGGGCCCTCGCTGCTGGCCCTGCTGGAGCAGGCCCCGGGGGCCGATCGCGCGGCGGATCAGGCGCTGCGCCTGCCGGTGCAGCTGGTGATGCGTCCCAACCTCGACTTCCGTGGCTTTGCCGGCACCCTGGCATCGGGCGCCCTGGCCGTGGGACAGGGGGTCAAGGTGCTGCCCTCGGGCAACGTCGCCAGGGTGACGGGGATTCTCCAGTTTGGCCGCCAGCTGCAGAGTGCGGTGGCGGGGCAGGCGGTGACAGTGACTCTGGACCGAGAGATTGACATCAGCCGCGGAGACTGGCTGGTGAGCGATCAGGATTCGGTCCCCCTCAGCCGGGCGCTTCGGGCCAAGCTGGTGTGGATGGCGGATGACCCCCTGCAGCCCGATCGGGAGTATCGCATCAAACTGGCATCCACCTCCGCCCGCGCCAGGGTTGGGGCGGTGGAGCACCGGGTCGACATCCGCAGTTGGGAAGCGATTGAGGCCGATACCCTGGAACTGAACGACATCGGCCAGGTGGTGATTCAGAGTGACAGGCCCCTGCCGGTGGACCGTTATGGTGAGCTGCGTGACACCGGCGCCTTTATCCTTATCGACCCGGTGACCAATGGCACGGTGGCGGCGGGCATGGTTCAGGAAGCGGCCGAGGATAACGCCCAGGCCACCGGCCAGTACTCCCAGTTTGAGCTTGAGCTCAACGCTCTGATTAGAAAGCACTTTCCACATTGGGATGCCCGGGATATCAGCAAATTTACCGGAGACGGGTCCAACTGATGACCGCAGTCCATGGCCAGCTGCTGGCTCTGGCAGCGTCACTGTTTCTCGGGCTGGTGTTTACCCGCCTGAGGCCGGTGCTGCTGTTTTCCGGCGGCGCCATCGCCCTGGTGATGCTGGGACAGCTGCCGATGGACCGGCTGCTTAACCTGGCGGCCAATCCGGCGGTGATCAGCCTGCTGCTGCTGCTGCTGGCCTCTGCCGGGGTGGAGAAGACCCGGCTGCTTGGCTGGCTCAGTGGCCGGCTGTTTCGGGGCTCCTACCGCAGCACCCTGATGAGAATGGGTGGCGGCACCCTGGCGGCCTCCGCCTTCCTCAACAATACCGCGGTGGTGGCAGCATTGATGGGCAGGGTTCGGTCCAATGCCGATCATCTGCCCTCCCGGCTGCTGCTGCCGCTCTCCTATGCGGCGATCCTCGGGGGGACCCTGACCCTGGTGGGCACCTCCACCAACCTTATCGTCAACAGTTTCCTGCTGGAGGCGGGAAAGCCGGGACTGGCGATGTTTGATTTCCTGCCGGTGGGCCTGGGTGCTGCCGTGGCCGGCCTGGGGCTGATCCTGCTGCTCTCTCCCCTGCTGCCCCACAATCGCCATGACCGCGAGGAGGAGGACCCCTACTTCATCGAAGCCAAGCTGCAGCCGGGCAGCCCGCTGGCGGGGCGGACGGTACAGGAGAATGGTCTGCGTGCCTTGGAGCGGCTCTACCTGGCGGAGGTGGTTCGCCGGCATCAGGTGATCTCGCCGGTGTCTCCTGACACCCGCCTGGAGGAGGGGGACAAGCTGGTGTTCTGTGGCGATGTCAGCCGGGTGACCCTGCTGTCGCAATTCCGGGGGCTGACCCTGTTTGCCGAAGGTCAGGCGCCCCTGGAGCGGCAACTGACCGAGGTGATCGTCAGTCCCACCTCCACCATTCTGGGGCAGACCCTGAAGTCGGCAGAGTTTCGCAGCCGGTTCGATGCGGCGGTGGTGGCGATGCGCCGTCGGGGGGCCCGCTTGTCGGGCAAGCTGGGGCAGATCTCCATCGAGGCGGGGGATGTGTTGGTGCTGGCCACCGGACCTGGTTTCGTACCGTCGCCTCGCCACTTCTTTGTCGTCGGAGACACCCAGCTTCAGGCCCCTCTCAAGCCACTGCAGGAGTGGCTGGCCATCGGCGGTTTCGTGACAGCCCTGGCCCTGAGCGCCCTGGGCTGGGTGGAACTGGTGGCCGCCCTGGCGCTGTTGCTGCTGGTGATGGTCTCGACGGGGATCCTCTCCGCTCAGGAGGTGCGCGCCCGTTTTCCCTTCGAGATCTGGCTCATCATCACCGGCGCCCTGGCGGTAGCCGACAGTGTCGCCCAGTCGGGGTTGGCGTTGCTGGCCTCGGAGCAGCTGCATCGGCTGTTCAACGGACAGGGGGTGCTGGTGGCTTTCGTCGGTGTCTACCTGGTGGCCCTGCTGCTGACCGAGCTGATGACCAACAACGCCGCGGCGGCCCTGAGTCTGCCGCTGGCCCTGGGGCTGGCCGACGCCTTCGGCACCAGCGCCATGCCCTTCGTGATGGCGGTGGCCTATGGCGCCAGTGCCAGCTTCATCAGTCCCTTCAGTTATCAAACCAACCTGATGGTGATGAGCCTGGGTCAGTATCGCCTCAGGGACTACCTGAGGCTTGGGCTGCCTCTGTCGCTGCTCTACAGCGCGGTGGTGCTGACTCTGATCCCCCGTTTTTTCCCATTTTGAGGCAACCATGACGAACAATCTTACCTGGCACAGCCACACGGTAACCCCGCAGCAGCGCAGCCAGCTTAAGGGCCACGGCAGTGCCCTTGTGTGGTTTACCGGGCTCAGCGGCTCCGGCAAGTCTACCCTGGCCAACGCCCTGGAGCGTCGGCTGCTGGATCTCAAGGTGCACAGTTTCCTTTTGGACGGCGACAATGTGCGTCTGGGGCTCAATGGCGATCTCGGCTTCGGCGATGAGGACAGGGTGGAAAACATTCGCCGCATCGGTGAGGTGGGCAAGCTGTTTGTGGCGTCGGGCACCCTGTGTCTGAGTGCCTTCATCTCACCTTTCCGTGAGGACCGGGACAGGGTGCGCGCCGTCTTGGCTCCGGGGCAGTTTATCGAGGTGTTCGTGGACGCTCCCCTGGCGGTGTGTGAACAGCGCGACCCCAAGGGGCTGTATCGCCGGGCCAGGGCAGGCGAGATCGCCCATTTTACCGGCATCGACTCCGATTACGAGGCCCCCGAGCGGCCGGAAATCCACATTCGCAGCGACCAGCTTGACACCGGCGAGGCGGTAGAGAAGATAATTGCCTATCTGCGACGGCATGGAGTACTTCGTCTTTGAGTTCACAATCTTTTAGTGTCGATCAGCGCCGTGCTTTGCTGTTGGAGGTGGAGGCGGTGGCGCTGGAGGCGGGGCGGGCAGCCATGGCTCACTACGGCAACCCTCAGACCCGCTACAAAGGTGATCGCACCCCCCTGACCGAGGCCGATCTGGCCAGCCACAGGGTGCTGGTCGAGGGACTCAGTAGACTGACGCCGGTCCTGCCCATTCTCTCGGAGGAGTCGGGCGTACCCGAGTGGGAGGTGCGACGTCGCTGGAGCCGATACTGGTTGCTGGACCCCATCGATGGCACCAAGGAGTTCATTGCCCGCAACCATGAGTTTACCGTGAACGTTGCCCTGATCGAGGGGGGGCGGCCGGTGTTGGGAGTGGTGGTGGCGCCGGCCCTGGGACAGTGCTTCAGTGGTGGACCGGCACTGGGGGCCTGGCTGAGCCAGGGGGCGGAGAGGGTCGCCCTCTCTGTGGTTTCCAGGGCGGCCGTTCCGCGGGTGGTGTGCAGCCGCTCCCACCCATCGCCGGAGTTGGAAGCCTGGCTGGCTCCCCTGGGGCAGGTGGAGAGGGTGGCCGTCGGCAGTTCGTTGAAGCTGTGCCTGCTGGCCCAGGGCAAGGCCGATCTCTATCCCCGCCTCGGGCCCACCAGCGAGTGGGACATTGCCGCCGCCCATGCGGTATTGATCGGCGCCGGGGGCAGTCTGTCCCAGTTGGATGGTGGTGAGCTGCTCTACAACGCCAAGGCATCGCTGCTGAACCCCCATTTCGTGGCTCGGGGGGCGGAGTAAAGGCAAAAAAAACCACCTCGAATGGAGGTGGCAGGAAAGTATGGAGATGATGATGAAACAAATCTGAGTTCAATTTGTTACATCTGTTCAGAGTCTCCCTGCGCGAGAAAGTTCAAAAAAAAGGGCAAAAAAACTGATCTTTTTTGCTGGTTTTTTGAAAGGTTCTGTTTTGTAGAGGATTTCTAGCATATTTTTTTTGGGCGGTCGCAGACTGTGGCCCGCTCGGTGGCGGCGGGCATTTACCTAGCTTTACGTCCGGGCCGGGACAGGCTTCTTATACTTAGGGGGATATGACCTGTGGAAGGAGGTACCCCATGGGATACTCTGCACTGTTGTGGCTGTTCCCGGCCCTGGCATTGAGCCTGCCCATCGCCGCCAAGCCACCTGAGCACGCCGGCAAGGGGGATCATCGGTGGACCACCGGGGTGAAGGTTGGACCCGGGTATCACCACAAGCACCGGCGTCAGCATCAGCGTCAGAAACGCCACCATTATCGCTCGCCCAGGCTCTATCCTGGTTGGTCGCATCACCATTACCACGCAGGCCCCTATCGGGGGCGTCATTACTATCATCATACCGATCTCTGGGATGTGGCCGCGTTTGCCCTGATTGGCGGCATCACCTACGCCATCATCGACAACCAGTACTATCGGCGCGACGGCGATTATTACCGGCTCACACCGGCTCCGCGGGCGGGAAGCTACCGGGTATTGCCCCCAGCCGGGTCATCCCTGGGTGGTTTTTCCCCGGGCCAGAGGGTCGGCCAGGTGCCGCAACCCAACCGGCTGGTGAAGATCGACGGGGTGCGTTACTGGGTTCACCAGCATTACTGGTTTGCGCCCCTGGCCCAGGACGGATTCGTGGTGATCGAGCCCCCGAACTGAGCCGGGGGGCGGGCGGAGAAAAAAAAGTTGGCGGCCCGGGGAACTATGGTGAGGCACCTCGCTCTATATAGGTGTAACGAATTTGGTTTCATCATCTCCCTAAATTCTTTTGCGCCACCTCTTTGAGGTGGCGTTTTTTTATGGGGGGAGGAGGGGAAATAGCGGGTTGCCCGAGGAACCTTTTTGCGGATGTGGGTTCTATAGATATAACGATTTTGCTTTATCATCTCCCTGAACGTCTTTGCGCCGCCTCCTCGAGGCGGCGTTTTTTTGCGAGGACAGGTTTTTTTGTGAGTACGGGTGGGGGACAGTGGCAGAAAAAATGATTGCCGGATTGAACTCTTCGCTATCGGCCGACTCTATATAGGTGTAACGAATTGAGTTTCATCATCTCCCTGAATATTTTACGCCATCTCATTGAGATGGCGTTTTTTTGTGATCTGCCAACAACGCCACCTCGGCGAGGTGGCACTGGCTTCGGTCGTGGGGTGGGGAGCTACTGAGCGCTTCTGCGTTGTCTCACCGCCTCTGCCAGTGAGTAGAGTACCTTTTCACTGTCCTCCCAGCCGATGCAGGCGTCGGTAATGCTCTGGCCATAGGTCAGAGGCTCGGAGAGGCTGAGATCCTGCCGCCCCTCGACCAGGTGGCTTTCCACCATGACACCAAACAGGTTGAAGTTGCCCTGGGCCACCTGGGCGCAGATGTCGTCACACACCTCGAGTTGTCTCTTAAACTGCTTGCGGCTGTTGGCATGGCTGAAGTCGATCATGATGTTGGCGGGCAGGGCGGCGTCGTGCAACTGCTGGGTGATGGTGGCGACGTCTTGCGCGCTGTAGTTGGGCTCTCTGCCACCTCGCAGGATGATGTGGCAGTCACGATTGCCTGTAGTGGCGACGATGGCGGAATGGCCATACTTGGTCACCGACAGGAAGTGGTGGGGGGCACTGGCGGAGTTGATGGCGTCGATGGCGATCTTGATGGTGCCGTCGGTGCCGTTCTTAAACCCGACCGGGCAGGAGAGGCCGGAGGCCAGCTCGCGGTGCACCTGAGACTCGGTAGTCCTGGCGCCGATGGCGCCCCAGCACATCAGGTCGGCGACATACTGTGGAGTAATCATGTCCAGGAATTCGCCTGCAGTGGGCAACCCCAGCTGGTTCAGATCCAGCAGCAGCTTACGGGCGGTGCGCAGTCCGTCATTGAGACGGAAGCTGTTGTCCAGCATGGGATCATTGATGAGCCCCTTCCAGCCGACGGTGGTGCGAGGCTTCTCGAAGTAGACCCTCATGACAATCTCGAGATCCCCCTTGAGGGTTTCACGCAGCTTGGCCAGTCGTTGACCGTACTCCAGTGCCGCTTCGGGATCGTGAATGGAGCAGGGTCCAATTACCACCAGCATGCGATCATCCTGGCGGTTGAGGATGTTGTGAATGGATTGGCGTGCCTGGTAGACGGTCTCGGCGGCGCGGTCGTCCAGGGGAAATCGTTCCAGAATCGCAATGGGGGGTAGCAGTTCTTTAATTTTGTCGATGCGAACATCATCGGTTTGGTAGTACATAATGCGACTCCAGAAATACGTTTTTAATTAAAAAGATACCTAATCCTATTGAGGGTCCCACATCGACTCTAAATGAGGCCTGGCCCACTAGGCAAGGGAACTATTGCAACTTTTTTCAAAAATCAGTGAACTTTCTGGGATCCGGTGACTCTGAATCAACAGTAAACGCATTTTTACATGCTTGTTTTCATCATCATCTCCTTTCTTTGCTACAGAATTCTTAGTACAGCCACGCCGATTCGGGGTGGCTTTTTTTGTTCTCATTCCGGCGTGGGAGTGGGGGTGCCATCCCGTTGCCACCAGCGGACTGATATACTTGGACCAGAGGCTGGTACCAACGCCGGCTCTCAGCGGCAACCCATTCACAAGGAGGCCGACATGTCCGACTCCCACAATTCCCACCAGGGCCGGTGGTCAGGGTTAGCGCTCTGGCGCCGCAATCGCTTTGCCCCTTCAGACCAAACGTTCTACCCCATCGTGATCGCGGTCATCGTGGCCGTGGTGGTGCTGGGCGTGCTGACCAAGCTGTTATGAGGTGAAGAGGCTCGCCAGAACTCTGTTATGATTCCGATACCTGAATTGGAATAGTGGAACGGCCACCATTGGTTATGCGAATCGGAATTGATCTGGGCGGCACGAAAATCGAAGCGATTGCCCTGGATGAGCAGGGGCAAGAGTTGTGGCGGGAACGCATTGCCACTCCCCAGGGGGATTACCAGGGCATCTTGCTGGGTATCGCCGGCCTGGTACAGCGGGCCGAGGCCAGCCTGACTCTGACCGGCACCCTAGGCGTCGGAATCCCCGGGGTGCTGTCCCCCCACAGTGGCAGGGTCAAAAATGCCAATACCCAATGTCTGAACGGTCAGGCGCTGGACAGGGATCTGTCCCGGATGCTCAACCGTGAGGTGCGCCTGGCCAATGATGCCAACTGTTTTGCGGTGTCGGAAGCGGTGGACGGTGCCGGTCAGGGGAAGCAGCTGGTGTTTGGGGTGATCCTGGGGACCGGATGCGGTGCGGGCATTGCCGCAGGCGAGCGCCCCCTGGTTGGGGCGAACGGGTTGGCCGGTGAGTGGGGGCACAATCCTTTGCCGTGGATGACCCCGGAAGAGTACCCGGGACCAGCCTGCTTTTGCGGCCGTCATGGCTGCATCGAGACCTTTGTCTCCGGGACAGGTTTCAGCCGCCAGTATCGACAACTGACCTCCCACAGCCTGCCAGGCCATGAGATCATCGCCCGGATGCGTCAGGGGGAGCCGGCGGCCAGTCAGGTGTTTGAGCGCTATTGTGATCAACTCAGTCGCGCCCTGGCCCATGTGGTGAACCTGCTCGATCCGGACATCATTGTCCTTGGCGGGGGGATGTCCAACATTGATGAACTCTACCCGGCACTGAACCAGAGGCTGGCCGGTGATGTGCTGGGCCGGGAGTGTGTCACCAAGGTGGTGGCCAACCGCCACGGCGACTCCTCAGGTGTGCGCGGGGCGGCCTGGCTGTGGGGCCGTTGATGCTGGGATTCTGGATTAAGAAGGCGGTTTCAGCGCTACTGCTGCCCATCCCCCTGGCCACCCTGTTGATCCTGGCTGGCCTCTGGTGTCGCCGGCGGCACCCCCGGTTAGGGCGGCCCCTGATAGTGGCCGGGCCCGCCTTGCTGCTGTTCCTCAGCTCCAGCTTTGGGAGCCAGTGGCTGGCTCGGCCGCTGGAGAGGAAATATCCCCTTTGGCGGGATGTGCCGGTCCAAGTGGTCATGGTGCTGGGATCCGGCCATGACTCCTCGGTCAGCCCGTTGCCCCAGCAACGATTGAGCGATACCGCCCTGGCCCGGCTGACCGAGGGGGTGCGCCTAGCCAGGCGCTATCCGCAAGCGAGCCTGGTGTTCAGCGGCTGGCGTGACTTCGACCCCAACGCCCATGCCCAGGTGATGGCGGAGGCGGCAGTGGCCCTGGGGGTGGCCCCAGAGCGGATTGTCACCATTCCCGATGCCTTGGACACGGCCATGGAGGCCAGGCTGCTGCGCCGACGGGTCGGGGCTGCGGAGGTGGCCCTGGTAACCTCCGCCACTCACATGCCCAGGGCGATGCGGCTGTTTCGACAACAGGGGATCAGGGCGAAGCCGGCACCGACCGACTTCATCGGCAGGGAGGGCGCCTGGTGGCGGTTCAGCGCCTCGAATCTCCTGACCTCAGAGCGCGCGCTTCACGAGTACCTTGGGTTGTGTTGGCATCAATTGGCGTCACTGTGGCGTCCCGCTTCGGCTGATGCCACATAAACTCCTGATGAGCCCGGCGCAGTTGGCCGACAATCTGGTCCAGGTCGTCGTTAAATTCGCCCTGGGAGAGTAAAATGTGGAAGCCGCTTCTGTCGGCCAGTTGCTGGCTCAGGTACTGCTGTTGATGAAGCAGATCGGGTTGGGCCAGCAAACCTTCAGTAATGGCGGGAGCGCCAAACTGTCTCAACTGCCCTTGACTGATACGACACCAGCGCCGCAGTTGCCTGGGGCTGAGTTGTTGCCAGACATGGGCATTGGGTTTGAGCCGTATCCCCAGCAGCTGTTGTTCGGCGATGAGGTCGAGGCGCTGAATCTGGTCCCAGCGAATGGGTACCACAGTCTGGTCGATCAGCAGCAGCAGGCCGCGGTCATCGGCAACCAGGCTGTGTCGTCCCTGGCGCAGTTGGGCAAGGGCCACGGCGAGGGCGACCGAGGACAGCAGTACCCAGCCGATGGTGATGGGGTAGAGAGTACCGAAGTTGATCACAAAGCCCACGGCGCTCAGCAGGCTTACCAGGGCCACCAGAAACAGTGGCTGGGCGCAGTGACGACTCTTGGGTGAAAAAGTTAGTACATCCATTCAGAGCCCCTTGCTCTCCCCTGGCGGTTCCGCTCAGGATCAATTCGACGTCACCCTAAGGATAGTCAGGGTTGGACAAAAAGGCAGCGGAGGTCGACGTGGCTTTTTGTCTGAGATTCAGAGACTCTTGCACAGGTGTTTTAGGTAGGTAGGGAACTGCTCCTTGAGCTCGGGGTGACGCAGGCCATATTCCATGTTGGCTTTCAGGAAACCCAGTTTGCTGCCGCAATCGTGACTCTTCTCCTTCATGGCGTAAGCGCGGATCGGTTGCTGGGCGAGCAGCAACTGGATGGCAGCGGTGAGCCGTATCTCGCCGTTGGCTCCCAGAGGCGTTCGGCTCAACTGGGGCCGCATTCGGGCAGGGCTTTTCCACCAGGCCCCTGATGGGAACCGACTCTCCTCTGGAGAGTTCAGCACCATCAATATCGACGATGCCGTAGCTGGAGACCTCGGTTTACGGCAGTGCCTGCACCATGATCTGGCTGACCTGGGTTCGCTCAAAGGCCAGGACCTGCTCTGCCAGATTGTCCCGCTCAGGGGCGGCGGCACGGTCGTTGATCAGGACATCGGGCAGCAGTACGGCGAAGGGTCCCCCTCCCACCAGAGGTCGGACGCTGAGGATGGCATGACCCAGACCTTTGGCTTGGCCCTGGCGTACATGCATGATGGTGCCCCCAGGGACAGGTGGACTGAACTTCCTCCAGTACCGGTTTCTCCAGAGTGGCCTCCAGCTCAAAGCTGGTGTCAAAGTGGTTCTCTATGGAGTTCTGCTGGGGTGGATGACCAGGACGATCTCTTTCAGGCCAGCGCTGATGGCCTCACTGACCACGCTTTGAATCAAGGATTTGTCCACCACCGGCAGCATCTCCTGGGGAGCGCCTTGGTGGCTGGCAAGATACGTGTGCCCAGACCCGCCACGGGAATGGTAACTTTCATTGTTCGCGGATGAGCCATATCGGCCTCAGCGTTGGTTTGCCCTCTGGTTCAAATAGTATGGGACTTACCGGAAATTCTCGACCGGTATGGCCAAAGAGATTGGGGCCAGCGGCACTGGCCCCCGGGCATTACAGCTGCAGGCGGCCGGCATTCCGTTCCAGGGTCTTCTCCCCGATCCCTTTTACCTGGGTCAGCTGGGCCAACTCGGTGAAGGGGCCGTTTTCCTCCCGGTAGGCGACAATGGCTTTGGCTTTACTCAACCCCACCCCCTTCATCCGAGACGCCAACTGCTCGGCTGTGGCGGTATTGATGTTGACCTGGGATTGGCTGGCAGGCAGGGGGTCAGGGATCTCGGCAGCCAGGCCGTAGAGTGGGGTCAGCAGCAGAGCGAGGCTCAGGATCAGATAGTTCAGCATGATGGTCTCTCCTTGGTTTGACAGTGTCCCCTTCACTGGGGACATCTCTGACGTTAGCCCGGAGTTGATGATATCAATGTGATTTCTTGTGATTGTCTCAGGTCATCTTTTGCGTGAATGAGTTAAATGGATGTGATCGTGATCACGCCCGGTCTTTTTGTGGGTGTGAGCAGGATCTCAAATGGGGTTTTTGGGGTAAATAACGAAACCGGCTTCGGAAGGGGCGGGTGAAAGTTTGCGTCATTAGCCTTTAGTCTTAAGGGGCCTTGGTATGCGCCTGCTTCCGCTGAGATGGTGCTTCAATCGGGGTTTCAGTATGGTAATTTCAGCGCCCTTTTTGAGTTGGCTTCGGAAGCGAATTACCGTTTTTGAACGCTTGTTCCCTCACAAATATCCCACTTACTCTAATAAAAAACACACTTGGTTAAAGGGAAATTTATGTCAGAAATCACAGAGTCCCAGGGAACGACGGAGCAGGGGTACCTCAGTTCTCTGATGGACAAGAAGATGATTGTCCTGTTGTGCGATGTGGCGCTGTTTGCAGCGCTTATCGCCTGGTTGCCATTTGCCCCTGAGATCAACAAGGGCCTGGCGATGCTGGTGTGCGTCGCCATCCTGTGGTTAACCGAAGCGATTCACATCAGTGTTACCGCGCTGTTGGTGCCGGTATTGGCCGTGGCACTGGGGATCTTCTCCATGCCCCAGGCGATGGCCAACTTCTCTAACCCGATTATCTTCTTGTTCTTCGGTGGTTTTGTCATGGCTGCGGCATTGCATGCCCAGGGAATTGACAAGTTGATTGCCAGCAAGGTGATCAACATGGCCAAGGGAAGGCTGGCCGTGGCCACGCTGATGCTGTTCTCTGTAACCGCCCTGCTGTCCATGTGGATCAGCAATACCGCCACCGCGGCGATGATGCTGCCACTGGCACTGGGTATGCTGGCTCAGTTGGACCGGGAGAAGAACCACAGGACCTATGTATTTGTCCTGCTGGGGGTGGCCTACAGTGCCAACATTGGTGGTATCGGTACTCTGGTGGGTAGCCCACCCAACGCCATTGCCGCTGCCGAGGTTGGGCTGAGCTTCTTCGAATGGCTGGAGTACGGTATTCCCGTGGTGTTGCTGTTGTGGCCCCTGGCCATTGGCGCGCTCTACTACTTTGTTAAGCCCGATCTCAAGCAGACCTTCAGCTTCCGGCCCAGCGAAGGACGACTGACCGGTCATGCCAAATGCACCTTGGCGGTGTTTGCCCTGACCGTGGCGGCCTGGATCTTCTCCAAACCCCTGAGTCAGGCACTTGGTGGTATCTCCAAGTTCGATACCTTCGTGGCGCTGAGCGCGGTGGGTGCCTTGGGGATCCTGAGGCTGGTCAACTGGAAACAGATTGAGAAGACTACCGACTGGGGCGTATTGCTGCTGTTTGGCGGAGGTTTGACCCTGAGCGGCGTGCTTAAGACCACCGGGACCAGTGTCTTCATGGCTGAGCAGGTCACCAGCCTGTTTGGATCGTCCCACATGGCCCTGTTTGTCCTGGCGACCACGGTGTTTGTGGTGCTGCTGACCGAGTTCGCCAGCAATACCGCCAGTGCAGCGCTGCTGGTGCCGGTATTCGCAACCATCGCAGAGGCGTTGGGGATCTCCTCGGTGATGTTGTCGCTGGTTATCGCCTTCTCGGCCTCCTGTGCCTTCATGCTGCCGGTGGCCACGCCGCCCAACGCCATCGTCTTCGGTGCCGGTTACATCCGCCAGAGTGAGATGATCCGGGCTGGAGTGATGATCAACATCATCGCCATCGCCGTTATCTATGGGCTGTCGCTGGTGCTCTGGTAATCTGGAGGGGCGGACTGTGTAATGCTTGTGCAAACGATCGCATAACGGCTCATGTTCGCCCCTTGCCCCTTGCAACGCTCCGGCGCATCAGTGATAATGCGCCTGCCTTAACGGGCTCATGTCTATGATGCCCCCGGTCCTCTCGCAATGCTAATTCGTTTACCTGGTCAGGCCCGGAAGGGAGCAGCCAAGGCGGGTGACGCATGTGCCGGGATGTGGCTGGGGGCGTCACCATTTATTCCCCTTTATAATCAATAGCTTAGCTGAATTTGACCCTCAGGTGATACACTTGGTGGTACATTTTGCGTGTAAAACAGGCATCAGCTCAGGCTAAGAAACACCCCCATTCGGCGCCCTACCTCTTCCAGTCCAGGCACGGCATCTGGTATGCCCGCGTCGTCGTTCCCAAAGACTCCCCCTTACGCTCTACCAAGTCCGAGATCCGTCAGTCTCTGCGTACCCGCTGTTATCGTGAGGCAGTGCAACGGTCATGGTTGGTGTTGGAGCAACTGACCAGCCATGCAAAGGGAGACGGGACACAGCAGCTTCAGAGCGCTCCTCAGAGCCAATCAGCGCCCTCCGATAAAACACTGGCTGAACCACCCCGGCAAAAGGCGCGGAAGCCACAGGATGACTCTCCCAGGCTGTCAGAGGTTATTAGGCTATTTACCGCAGAGAAACGCAGAGAGGGAGCGTGGCGACCTCATGAGATAGCCCACAATGATTTTGCCTATGGGGAGTTGATTAAGATCGTCGGTGACATACGACTTAGTCAGTTCGATGGCCGAGTGGCGCTGAAGTACAAGCAGCATTTTCTGAATGCTGGGAAGCTGGCGATCCCCACGATCAACAAGCGGATCGGTAAGGTAAAGAACCTCCTGCAATGGGCTGCCCCTTACTACGGCACCCAAAATCCAATGCAGGGGATCACCCTGAAGCAGAAGAGACACGTAAGGGACCAGAGAAAGGCCGTCAGCGATGATATGGTGCGGCGGTTGCTGATTGCAGCAAGGGGCCAGGAGAAGTACGAGAAAACGCCTTTTAAGCGCTGGTTGCCCTTCTTGGGAGCCTACACAGGGGCGCGTATCGCAGAACTGGCACAGCTCTATCTCGACGACCTCAAGTTGATTGACGGCTACCCGTGCATCCACATTCAGGCTACACAGCCATACCAGTCACTGAAAACGCCGTCTAGCGAACGAATCATCCCGATTCACCCACGGCTCATTGAAGAGGGGTTCCTAGTGTTCGCAGAAGCTCGGAGAACTGCAGGTCATACTCGCTTGTTCCCTGAGATCCCTGCCGGTAATAGACGGGGCTTCGGTCACAAGCCGTCGCTATGGTTTACCAAGTTCAGGGCAAAGCTGGGTTGGGGTGAAAGGGAGACCTTCCACAGCTTGCGACATACCGTAGTGACAAAGCTAAAACGAGGGGGCTTTAGCAGTGAACTGGTTGCTGGGTTGGTGGGGCACAGTCATGGCTCTATCACGTTTGATAGGTACGGGAAGGAGTACAGAGTAAAGGATCTGATTTCGCTCATAAGAGCCATCGACTATGACTTGGATAAGACCGAAGCTGAGCAAAAAACCAACAAAAGCTTGTCAGAGATCGGTGATATTGCCATGTTAGATAGGTTGTAATTCTTTGATGGTGGGCATGTTTTGCTCACTTCGCATGTATTAACGTACACGGAAGTACTGACGAACATCACATGGAGAGAAGCATGGCTATGGATTTCATAGAGCGCTTGGAGGCCCTGGCTAAGAAGCTGGAGCAAGTGAAAGAAACGTTGGCCACTGAGGAAGCCACCAAGAATGCCTTGGTGATGCCATTCCTTCACTCAGTGCTTGGCTATGACGTCTTCGACCCCACAGAGGTCATTCCGGAGTTTACAGCCGATACAGGAACCAAGAAGGGGGAGAAAGTTGACTATGCCCTGATGAAGGACGGAGAGGTTCAGATCCTGATCGAGTGTAAGAAATATGGTGAACAGCTAACTTCCAAACATGCTAGTCAGCTATTCAGGTATTTCTCTGTTACTAGGGCACGTCTAGCTATTCTAACTAATGGTGCTCAGTACGAGTTTTATACTGATCTGGATGCTCCGAATAAGATGGACGAAAAGCCGTTCCTGACACTGGACCTTGAAGACATCGATGAACACGCGGTGCCTGAGGTTAAGAAGCTTACCAAGTCCTCCTTTGATGTGGAATCCGTTGTGGGTGCCGCAGGAGAATTGAAGTACCTGAATCAGATCAAAAAGCTACTGTCCGAACAGTTCAAGGATCCAGAAGAGGACTTCGTCCGCTTCTTTGCAAGCCGTGTTTACTCAGGATGTAGTGGTCAAGTAAAACTGGCCACGGTTTTATGAGCAAACCAGAACTGTCGTTCTGATTCATTCGGAGTCAGTCCACCGTTGTATTGGTGGGGTCTGTGATTGCTGTAATAGCTCACAATGTAAT
>NZ_SWCI01000037.1 GCF_005116715.1 Ferrimonas sediminicola
AAGTGTGCATCCGCAGCTTCGGTGTCTAGTTTAGCCCCGTTACATCTTCCGCGCAGACCGACTCGACCAGTGAGCTATTACGCTTTCTTTAAATGATGGCTGCTTCTAAGCCAACATCCTGGCTGTCTGAGCCTTTCCACATCGTTTCCCACTTAACTAGAACTTTGGGACCTTAGCTGGCGGTCTGGGTTGTTTCCCTCTCCACGACGGACGTTAGCACCCGCCGTGTGTCTCCCGTAATTGCACTCATTGGTATTCGGAGTTTGCAAAGGGTTGGTAAGTCGGGATGACCCCCTAGCCTTAACAGTGCTCTACCCCCAATGGTGAGATACGAGGCGCTACCTAAATAGCTTTCGAGGAGAACCAGCTATCTCCCGGTTTGATTGGCCTTTCACCCCTACCCACAAGTCATCCGCTAATTTTGCAACATTAGTCGGTTCGGTCCTCCAGTTGGTGTTACCCAACCTTCAACCTGCCCATGGGTAGATCACCGGGTTTCGGGTCTACACCTTGCAACTCATTCGCCCAGTTAAGACTCGGTTTCCCTACGGCTCCCCTATTCGGTTAACCTCGCTACAAAATGTAAGTCGCTGACCCATTATACAAAAGGTACGCAGTCACCCCGAAGGGCTCCCACTGCTTGTACGTACACGGTTTCAGGTTCTATTTCACTCCCCTCACAGGGGTTCTTTTCGCCTTTCCCTCACGGTACTGGTTCACTATCGGTCAGTCAGGAGTATTTAGCCTTGGAGGATGGTCCCCCCATGTTCAGACAAGATATCACGTGTCCCGTCCTACTCGATTTCACACAAAGTTAGTTTTCGTGTACGGGGCTATCACCCTGT
>NZ_SWCI01000038.1 GCF_005116715.1 Ferrimonas sediminicola
ATGACCACGGTGTGGTTCATGACTGGGGTGAAGTCGTAACAAGGTAGCCCTAGGGGAACCTGGGGCTGGATCACCTCCTTACGAAACAGATACGGTTTTGCGTTGAGTGTTCACACAGATTGTCTGACAACATGTAAGAGTTTCGATGGGTCTGTAGCTCAGCTGGTTAGAGCGCACGCCTGATAAGCGTGAGGTCGGTAGTTCAAGTCTACTCAGACCCACCAATCTTCCCACAGATTGGACATCGAGAAACGATGGCGTAGGGATTTGATTTCAGATCGAGGCGAACGAACGACGAGCGAAGGAGTTTACCTTTGGTAAATGACTGAGCGAGGATGTGATGTTCAACGAAGATATGGAAGCAAATAACAAGCTAATGATGGGGCTATAGCTCAGCTGGGAGAGCGCCTGCTTTGCACGCAGGAGGTCAGCAGTTCGATCCTGCTTAGCTCCACCACTCTCGATTCGACTTACTATCTGGCAAGAAGCCAAAGCTAAATACCAGTATTTACCTTTGGCTTTTTTTGAGCCCCGGCTCAATGAAGCATGCTCTTTAACAATTTGGACAAGCTGATAATTTCTCGAGATATTTGCAATTTTTGCAAGTGCCTTGATATCTGGCGATAGATTAACGTATTGGTTGTTTAATCGATTAATACAAACCCAAAAAGACCG
>NZ_SWCI01000039.1 GCF_005116715.1 Ferrimonas sediminicola
TCACCCATGACTTATTGGGTTCTGACACGGTAAATTGGCGATCCAACGTATTCGGAGCCGCTACCTGGGATTTGCCACCGTACATTCCCTTACGACGCTTGTAGCCGGTTTGAGAGCGCAGCCCCTCGCGCTTCATCAAGCGGGCAACCCGGTTTTTACCACAACTCTCCCCCAATTCACGCAGGTCAGTGTGGACTTTGCGATAGCCATAAACCGTCCCGCTCTCTAACCAGGATTGCTTAATCAGCCCCAGCAGGCGTTCGTCCTGTTGCTGGCGATCAGACTTGGGCTGTTTCATCCAGGCATAGAAGCCACTGCGGTGGACCTGCATGGCCCGGCACAGAGGAACCACACCATAACGCTCGAGCCGGGACTTTATGAACGCGTACCTTTCCTTGACTCGGCGGCAAAGTACGCTGCGGCCTCCTTTAAAATGTCTCGCTCCTCGGTGACCTGCCGAAGCTCTGCACGCAAGCGCCGGATCTCAGCTTGCTGTTCTGACTCTTCCTTCTGCTGAGGGATGGATTTGCTGTAACGCTTCACCCAGGCGTACAGGCTGTGATGGGAGACCCCCAAGGCATCGGCGACATCTCGGACGCTTCGGCCACGATCCGTGACCTGTTTGACGGCTTCTTTCT
>NZ_SWCI01000004.1 GCF_005116715.1 Ferrimonas sediminicola
GCGCATAGAACCCCTGAGCGAAGCTCAGGCATCCTTTAACAAAATGGCGCGCTCGGAAGGATTCGAACCTTCGACCGCCTGGTTCGTAGCCAGGTACTCTATCCAGCTGAGCTACGAGCGCGCAATGTTTGAAAATTAATGGCGCGTCCGGGAGGATTCGAACCTCCGACCGCCTGGTTCGTAGCCAGGTACTCTATCCAGCTGAGCTACGGACGCACACCAATTCTGTTGTCTTCCCTCTTGGGGAAAATAAAAGCCGCGCAAGCACTGCGCGGCTTTCATCAATATGGCGCGCTCGGAAGGGTTGGCGCGGAAGTTAGAAAGCGAAGCTTTCGCCGCGGCAACGCCGAAGGGCTTTGCCCGCAGGCCGGCAATCCGACCAAGCGCATAGAACCCCTGAGCGAAGCTCAGGCATCCTTTAACAAAATGGCGCGCTCGGAAGGATTCGAACCTTCGACCGCCTGGTTCGTAGCCAGGTACTCTATCCAGCTGAGCTACGAGCGCGCAATGGCGGTGAGGGAGGGATTCGAACCCTCGATACCGATCAAGGTATACGCCCTTAGCAGGGGCGCGCCTTCAGCCACTCGGCCACCTCACCATTCCAACCTGTTGTCCGGCAGGTCACCGGTCACCCGCAGAGCCCGCTCTGCCTTGGTGCGGGGCGTATATTACGTTGTCGCAGAAATATGTCAAACGCTTTTTGGCGGCCCTGGCGACAACTGCACTGTTTTTATCCAGCAGAGTCAATATCGCGCCATCACAGCCCGAAAGCCGCAGTTTCACTTCGGGAAGCAGCGACAGAAACTGCCCTTCAAACCGGATTCAAGCATAAAAAAACCGACGCTGATGCGCCGGTTCTTTTTAGAAGTTTCCACCCTGCGGCGTGCCGTCTTTCTCGGCCTGAATCCGCATGTAGATCTCCTCGCGATGCACAGAAACCTCTTTGGGAGCGTTTACACCAATACGTACCTGGTTGCCCTTCACACCCAAAACAGTAACGGTCACCTCGTCACCAATCATCAAGGTTTCGCCTACGCGGCGAGTCAAAATCAGCATTCTTTCGCTCCTCTCTCTTCAAGTCCACAGCCAGCGGCTGTGGAATCTTGCAGCGCTATTATAAAGTTAGCCTAGATTAATTCTACCCACATCGGCAGATATTCTCAGTCTTCACCCAGTCCAAACGAACTGTGGAGGCTTCGGACGGCAAGCTCAAGATACTTCTCATCAATGGCAACGGAGATCTTGATCTCCGAGGTCGCAATCAAATGAATCTTAATTCCTTCTCGACCCAAGACTTCGAACATCTGCTTGGCCACCTCGGTGTGATGGGTCATTGACGCCCCCACCACGGAAACCTTGCAGATGTCGCTTGTTTCTATCAACTCTCTGGCCCCGAAGTTGGCCATCAAAGGCTCGATGACCGATCGAGCCAGGGCCAGATCCCCTCGGGGTACGGTGAAGGTCAGGTCCACACGCCCCTCACCGGCGGCGGCCTGAACGATCATGTCCACGGCGATCTTGGCGTCCGCCAGGGGGGAAAACAGGGCGGCCGCGACTCCGGGTTGATCCACCAACCCGGCCAGCGTCAGGCTGGCCTCTTCGCGACTGTAGGCGATGCCGGTAACACGGTGGCCGGAATGGCAACGGCCGTCATAATCGATCAGAGTCCCTTCTCCTTCCTTGAAACTGGACAGCACCCGAAGTGGCACCCGGTGCCGGCCTGCAAATTCAACCGAGCGCATTTGCAATACCTTAGCACCCAGGCTGGCAAGCTCCAACATCTCCTCGAAGGTGATGTGGTCCATCTTGCGAGCTTTGGGTTCTATCCTGGGATCCGTAGTATAAACCCCCTCCACATCGGTGAAAATCTGACATTCGTCCGCTTGCAGGGCCGCGGCCAGGGCAACCGCGGTGGTATCCGAACCGCCGCGTCCCAGTGTGGTCACTTCGCCCCGGGCGCTCAGCCCCTGGAAGCCGGCAACGATGGGCACCTGGCCCGCGTCGAGGCACTCCTGCAAACGCCGTCGGTCGACATTCTGGATTTCGGCACGGCCATGATGGCCGTCGGTCTCAATCCCCACCTGAAATCCGAGCAGAGAGACAGCCGCGACCCCACGCTTATGCAGCGCCATGGCCATCAGGGCGATGGAGATCTGCTCACCGGTACTGACCAGCATATCCAGCTCGCGCTGATCGGGTTTGGCCGACACCAGCGAGGCCAACTCCAACAGCCGGTTGGTCTCACCGGCCATGGCCGACAGGACCACCACGGTACGGTGGCCCTCGCGAACGGTACGGGCAATACCGTCGGCGACCGCCTCGATGCGGTCAAATGACCCCACCGAGGTACCGCCATACTTCTGTACAAACAGCGACACTGTTTACAGCCGCTGCGCCAGCCAGTCGTTGACACTTGCCAGGGCCGCCGGGAGGGCGGCCACATCGGTGCCTCCGGCCTGAGCCATATCAGGGCGGCCGCCACCCTTGCCTCCCACCTGCTGAGCAACCATGTTGACCAGCTCACCGGACTTAACCTTGGCAGTCAGATCCTTGGTGACCCCGGCGATCAGGCTGACCTTGTCATCCTTGGCGGTAGCCAGCACCACGATGCCGCTGCCTAGCTTGTTCTTCAGCTGATCCAGGGTGTCGCGCAGGGACTTGGGTTCGGCCCCCTCCAGGTTGGCCACAATCACCTTGGTGCCGTTGATGTCAGTGGCGTTATCGGCCAGCGAGGCACCGGCTTGGGCAGTCAGCTTGGCGTTGAGGCGATCCACCTCCTTCTCCAGCCAGCGGCTGCGCTCCACCAGGGTGCGCACACGCTCTGCCAGGTTGGTGGTATCGCTCTTGACCATGGTGGCCAGCCCCTCGAGCTGTTCACCCAGCTGGTGCATGGCATCGATGGCCACCTGACCGGTGATCGCTTCGATACGACGGACGCCGGCGGCGATGCCGCCCTCGGAAACGATCTTGAAGAAACCGATGTCACCGGTACGCTCGACGTGGGTGCCACCACAGAGTTCAGTGGAGAACTCGCCCATGTTGACCACGCGAACCTCGTCGTCGTACTTCTCACCGAACAGCGCCATGGCACCGGCAGTCTTAGCCTCATCGATGTTCATCAGACGGGTGGCCACTTCGCTGTTGGCGCGGATCTGATCGTTGACCATCTTCTCCACGGTACGCAGGGTCTTGATGTCGACCCCCTCGAAGTGGCTGAAATCGAAACGCAGTCCCTGGGCGTTGACCAGGGAGCCCTTCTGGGTCACGTGCTCGCCCAGCACCTTGCGCAGGGCCGCGTGCAGCAGGTGGGTAGCGGTGTGGTTAAGCTTGATCGCCTGGCGGCGATGGCTGTCGATGGCGGCAGTCAGCTCTTCACCCACGTGGATTTCGCCACCGGAGACATAGCCGATGTGGACGACGGCGTTGCCGGCCTTGCGGGTATCGGTCACGGTAAAGGCGCCGTCGCTCATCAACAGCTCACCGGTATCGCCCACCTGGCCGCCGCTCTCTGCGTAGAAGGGGGTGGTGTCCAGAATCACCTGGCCCTCTTCCCCCTCCTGCAACTGCTGGACAGAGTCGCCCTCCCGGTAGATGGCCACCACCTTGGCGGCCTGTTCACTCAGGGTATAACCGCTGAACTCGGTGTCGCTGTCGATGCGAAGCACCTCGTTGTAATCCATGCCGAACTTGCTGGCCTGCTGGGCACGCTTACGCTGCTCGGCCATGGCGGCGTCGAAGCCCTCCTGGTCGATCTTCACGTCGCGCTCACGAGCGATGTCACCGGTCAGGTCGGCTGGAAAGCCGTAGGTGTCGTACAGTTCGAACACCTTGGCACCGGGGATGGTGTCGCCCTCCAGGTTCTCCAGGACCTCCTCCAGCAGCGCCAGACCTCGGTCCACGGTGCGCAGAAACTGCTCCTCCTCGGTCTTGAGCACCTTGGAGATCACCGGCATCTGGGTATTGAGCTCATCGTAGGCGGCGCCCATCAGCTCGGCCAGTTTGGGAGCCAAGCGGTGGAAGAAGGGCTGGCGGGCGCCGAGCTTGTGGCCGTGACGCACGGCACGGCGGATGATGCGGCGCAGCACGTAACCCCTCCCCTCGTTGGAGGGCATCACACCGTCGGCGATCAGGAAGGCGCAGGAGCGGATGTGGTCGGCGATCACCTTCAGGGAGTTGTTCTCCAGATCGTCGACGGCCAGCAACAGGCCGGCCTGCTTGATCAACGCCTGGAACAGGTCGATTTCATAGTTGGAGTGCACCCCCTGCATGATGGCGGCGATGCGCTCCAGGCCCATGCCGGTATCCACCGAAGGCTTGGGCAGAGGCTCCATGGTACCGTCGGCCTGACGGTTGTACTGCATGAAGACGATGTTCCAGATCTCGATGAAACGGTCGCCGTCCTCTTCGGGCGTGCCGGGGCGGCCGCCCCAGATGTGCTCGCCGTGATCATAGAAGATCTCGGTACAGGGACCGCAGGGGCCGGTGTCGCCCATCTGCCAGAAGTTGTCGGACGCATAGGGGGCGCCCTTGTTGTCACCGATGCGGATGATGGCATCGGCGGGCACCCCCACCTCATTCAGCCAGATCTCATAGGCCTCATCATCGGAGTCATAGATGGTGACGCACAGCTTCTCCTTGGGCAGCTTCAGCTCTTCGGTAAGGAAGGTCCAGGCAAACTTGATCGCATCACGCTTGAAGTAGTCGCCGAAGCTGAAGTTGCCCAGCATCTCGAAGAAGGTATGGTGGCGGGCGGTATAGCCCACGTTTTCCAGGTCGTTATGCTTACCGCCGGCACGCACACAACGCTGGGAGGTGGTGGCTCGGGAGTAGTTGCGCTGTTCCGCGCCAAGGAACACATCCTTGAACTGGTTCATACCCGCATTGGTAAACAGCAGAGTAGGATCGTTGTGAGGAACCAGGGAGCTGGACTCCACCACTTCGTGGTTCTGAGTGCGGAAATATTCCAGGAAAGCTTCCCGAATTTCAGCAGTGGTCATACGCATGCGGTCATCCTGAAAAGAGTTGTATCTGGGTTGAGGCAGCGCACTGTCCGTCTGCTTGGCAGCGCTGCCTGTTCAAACGGGTGATTATATCCGTAACCGGGCGCGGCAAACCAGCGGAATGGGGGATTTTCAGGAAATTTACTCGCCTCGGGAGAGCTCCTCGAAGGCGTACTCTATCTGGTCACGGTCAAAGCCACGGCCCATGAGGAAGCGCCTCGCCTTCTGGCGGGCGCCGTAGTCGGCCAGTTGGGTCCCATCGAAGCGGCGCCGGGTCAACTCCAGGCAACCCTCCCACCAATCGACCTCCTCCTGCCCGAGGGCAGCGGAGATCAGCGCCGGCGGCACCCCCCGTTGACGAAGCTCCTGGCGGACCTTGGCGGGTCCCTGCCCTCGCACGGCTCGGCTCCGGGCGTAGGCGTGGGCAAAGCGTGACTCGTCCAGGTAGCCCCACTGCTCCAGCTGCAGAAACAGCTCCTCGCTCCCGGAAAGATCAAAGCCGCGTTGACGCAGCTTCTGCATCAACTCGGCTTTGGCGTGATCCCGGCGGCTCAGCAGATTCAGAGCCGCCTGTTTGAGGTCGGCCTGACTCAGGCCTCCTCTCCCTCGGTGGCGGGATCAAACTCGTCCGCGGCAGGTTCGGCTTTCACCAGCAGCATGGAGCGCAGCTGGGATTCGATCTCTTCGGCGATGGCCAGGTTCTCCTTGAGGAAGCGGATGCAGTTGGCCTTACCCTGGCCAATCTTCTCGCCCTTGTAGCTGTACCAGGCGCCGGACTTCTCCACCAGCTTGTGCTTCACACCCAGGTCGATCAGTTCGCCCTCTTTGGAGGAACCCTCGCCGTAGAGGATCTGGAACTCGGCCTGCTTGAAGGGAGGTGCCACCTTGTTCTTCACCACCTTCACCCGGGTTTCGTTACCCACCACCTCGTCACCATCCTTGATGGCGCCGGTGCGGCGGATATCCAGACGCACGGAGGCGTAGAACTTCAGGGCGTTGCCCCCGGTGGTGGTTTCGGGGTTACCGAACATGACGCCGATCTTCATCCGGATCTGGTTGATGAAGATGCACAGGGTATTGGAGCGCTTGATGTTGGCGGTCAGCTTACGCAGTGCCTGGGACATCAGCCGAGCCTGCAGACCGACGTGGGAGTCGCCCATCTCACCCTCGATCTCCGCCTTGGGCGTCAAGGCGGCAACGGAGTCGACGATCACCACGTCGACAGCACCGGAGCGCACCAGCATGTCGCATATCTCCAGGGCCTGTTCACCGGTGTCCGGCTGGGACACCAGCAACTCCTGCACGTTGACACCCAGCTTCTCCGCATAGATGGGATCCAGGGCGTGCTCGGCGTCGACGAAGGCACAGGTCTTGCCCATCTTCTGGGCTTCGGCGATCACCTGCAGGGTCAGGGTGGTCTTACCGGAGGACTCGGGGCCGTAGATCTCGACCACCCGGCCGGCGGGCAGGCCCCCGATGCCCAGCGCCACATCCAGACCCAGTGAACCGGTGGAGATGGCCTCGATGTCCATGGCAGTGGCATCACCCAGGCGCATGATAGAGCCTTTGCCAAACTGCTTTTCAATCTGTCCCAGGGCAGCGGCCAAGGCGCGCTGTTTGTTGTTGTCCATTGCTAGCTCCACTCTAAATTTGGATGCGACCAGTTATCAATCAATGGGCCCAGTATACTGTATGGTCATACAGTATCAAGTCCTGTTTGCCTTGTGGAGGCGTTTTTCGATCCGGGGTATGATAACGGCTTTGTGGATTTTGCCCAGCAGGAAACTCGTGAGCCTCCAGTCCGACGCCCTAGCGCATCATACCCCGATGATGCAGCAGTACCTCACCCTGAAAGCCCAGCACCAGGATGTGATCCTCTTCTATCGCATGGGCGACTTCTATGAACTCTTCTACGATGACGCCAAGCGGACCGCCGCCCTGCTGGACATCACCCTGACCGCCCGCGGCAAGAGCGGCGGGGACCCGATCCCCATGGCCGGTGTGCCCTATCACGCGGTGGAGGGCTACCTGGCCCGCCTGGTGCAGATGGGCGAGTCGGTGGCGATCTGCGAACAGGTGGGCGATCCGGCCGCCAGCAAGGGTCCGGTGGAACGCAAGGTGGTGCGCATCGTCACCCCGGGCACAGTCACCGACGAGGCGCTGCTAACGGAACGACGGGACAACCTGGTGGCGGCCCTGTATGAACACAAGGGACGGTTCGGCCTCTCCACCCTGGATCTCACCTCAGGCCGGTTCTTTCTCGACGAGATCAATGGCGAGGAGAGCCTGGCCGCCGAACTGCAACGGGTCGCCCCGGCGGAGCTGCTCTATTGCGAGTCACTGACGGTGACCCACCTTATCGAGGAGCTGAAGGGGTTGCGACGGCGTCCGGAGTGGGAGTTCGATCTGGCCACCGCCCGCAAGCAGTTAACGGAGCAGTTCGGTACCCGGGATCTGGCCGGGTTCGGCGTCGAGGAGGCGGATCTGGGGCTGTGCGCCGCCGGCTGCCTGCTGCAATATGTCAAGGATACCCAGCGCACCGCCCTGCCCCACATCCGCAGCATCGGCCGCCACCTCAGCGACGAGGGGATCGTGCTGGACGCCGCCACCCGCCGCAACCTGGAGCTGACCCGCAACCTCAGCGGTGGCCATGACAACACCCTGGCCGCCGTGCTGGACACCAGCGCCACCGCCATGGGCTCCCGCCAGCTGCAGCGTTGGATCCATCAGCCTCTGACCTGCAGGGAGCGGCTCAATCAACGGCTCGATGGCGTCTCGGAATTGCTGGAGATGGGCCTGAGCCCGGACCTGGCCGATCTGCTCAAGCAGATCGGCGACATCGAACGGGTGCTGGCCCGGTTGGCCCTGCGCAGCGCCAGGCCCCGGGACTTTACCCGGCTGCGCCAGGCGCTGCGGGTACTGCCGGAGCTGAAGGAGAGCCTGTCTCAGTGCCAGGCCGCCCGGCTGCAGAGCCTGACTCTGGAACTGGGAGAGTTTCCCGAGGCGCTGGCCCTGCTGGAGCGCGCGATCATCGACAACCCGCCGGTGCTGATCCGCGACGGCGGGGTGATCGCCCCTGGCTACAGCAGCGAACTGGATTATTGGCGGGATCTGTCCCAGGGCGCGACCGATTACCTGGCCGAGTTGGAGAGCCGCGAGCGTGAAGCCACCGGCATTGCCACCCTCAAGGTGGGTTACAACAAGGTCCACGGCTACTACATTGAGGTATCCCGAGCCCAGTCGGCCCTGGTGCCCGCCAGCTACGTCCGCCGCCAGACCCTGAAGAACGCCGAGCGCTTCATCATCCCTGAGCTCAAGGAGCACGAGGACAAGGTGCTGACCAGCCAGGGCAAGGCCCTGGCGCTGGAAAAGCAGCTGTACGAAGAGCTGTTCGACCTGCTGATGCCGGAGCTGGCCCGGTTGCAGCTGTTCGGCTACGCCTGTGCAGAACTCGATGTACTGCAGACCTTTTCCGAACGCGCCGAAGCGCTGAACTACTGCCGCCCCACCCTGACCGACCGGGTGGGCATCGAGATCCGCGGCGGCCGTCACCCGGTGGTGGAACAGGTGATGAGGGAGCCCTTCATTGCCAACCCGGTCAGCCTCAGTCCGTCACGACGGATGCTGGTGCTGACCGGCCCCAACATGGGCGGTAAGTCCACCTACATGAGGCAGACGGCGCTGATCGCCCTGATGGCCCACATCGGCTGCTTTGTGCCGGCGGACAGTGCCGAGATCGGCCGACTTGACCGCATCTTCACCCGCATCGGCGCCTCGGACGACCTGGCCTCGGGCCGGTCCACCTTCATGGTGGAGATGACCGAAACCGCCAACATCCTCAATAACGCCAGTGAGCGCAGCCTGGTGCTGATGGATGAGATCGGCCGGGGCACCTCCACCTACGACGGCCTGTCACTGGCCTGGGCGTCGGCGGAGTTTCTCACCCAGAAGAGCCGGTCACTGACCCTGTTCGCCACCCACTACTTTGAGCTGACTCAGTTGCCGGAACAGCACGCCGAGGCGGTGAACGTCCACCTGGACGCGGTGGAGCACGGCGACACCATCGCCTTTATGCACGCGGTGCAGGAGGGACCGGCCAGCCGCAGCTACGGCCTGCAGGTGGCGGCCCTGGCGGGTGTGCCTCAGGGGGTGATTCGCCAGGCCAAGCAGAAGCTGGCACAGCTGGAGCAGTTGGGCCAGGCCCAGGCGGCTCCCCAGATGACCCTGGCCGTCGACCCGCCGGAGCCGGAGTCCCACCCGGCTCTGGAGATGCTGGAGCAGAGTGATCCGGACAACCTCTCTCCCCGCCAGGCCCAGGATCTGCTCTACCGGCTCAAGGCCCTGATGTAGTCGGCCTCAAAAAGAAACGCGGCCATGGGCCGCGTTTCTTTTTGCGCTAGCAAAGGGCAGAATCAGGGTCGAAACAGCGCCTCACTGGAGAGCCCCTGGGATCCCAGCAGATCCTTGAGCCGCCGCAGCGCCTCGACCTGGATCTGACGAACCCGCTCCCGGGTCAGGCCGATCTCTCGGCCGACATCCTCCAGGGTGGAGGGCTCGTAACCCAGCAGCCCGAAGCGACGGGCCAGCACCTCACGCTGCTTGGAGTTCAGCTCATCCAGCCAGCGGACGACGGAATCCTGGATATCATCCTCCTGCACCCGAGATTCCGGACTGGTGCTGTCATCGTCGGCGATGATGTCCAGCAGCGCCTTGTCGGAGTCACCGCCAATAGGCGTATCCACCGAGCTGATCTTCTCGTTCAGCTTGAGCATCTTGCTCACGTCCTCAACCGGCTTGTCCAGCTTGGCGGCGATCTCGTCGGCGGTCGGCTCATGATCCAGGCTGTGTGCCAGCTCACGGGCGGTACGCAGATAGACATTGAGCTCCTTGACCACATGAATGGGCAGCCGGATGGTGCGGGTTTGGTTCATGATGGCGCGCTCTATGGTCTGGCGGATCCACCAGGTGGCGTAGGTGGAGAAGCGGAACCCCCGTTCGGGATCAAACTTCTCCACGGCGCGGATCAGCCCCAGGTTGCCCTCTTCGATGAGGTCGAGCAGGGCCAATCCCCGGTTGTTGTACCGACGGGCGATCTTCACCACCAGACGCAGGTTGCTTTCGATCATCCGGTTGCGGGATTTGGCACAATCACGCTGGGCACGGCGAGCGTAATAGACCTCCTCCTCGGCGGTGAGCAGGGGTGAGAACCCGATCTCACTCAAATAAAGCTGAGTGGCATCGAGATTTTTCTGCAGATCATCCTGAACCAGTTGATCTACGGCGGACTCTTTTGCCGACTTGCGCTTCTCTGAAACTCGTCGGGTGGAATCAGTCCCCAAAACTGCTTCGTCCCTGTTCAGATCAACCGCAGCGGCGCTGCTGAATTGCTTGTTATTTCGACTCATTGGCCAGTCTCCCAATTTGTCCCAAACCACTGATGATTACTTCACGGTAAAGCCTCCATATACCTTGACATCCCTGCAAAAAAGGTTACTTCTTCGGTAGATAACGTTCCGGGTCCACAGACTTGCCTCGATAGCGAATCTCGAAGTGAAGCATCACTCGATCGCTGTCGGTACTTCCCATTTCAGCGATCTGCTGACCGGACTTAACTACTTGTTTTTCTTTTACAAGTATCTTTCTGTTGTGGGCATAGGCGCTCAGATAATCGTCGCTGTGCTTGATGATGATCAGCTTGCCATACCCCCTGAGAGCACTGCCGGCGTACACCACCCGGCCCTCAGCCGAAGCCACCACAGGCGTTCCTTCCCTAGAAACGATATCTAACCCCTTTTGCCCTTGAGCGGAGTCGGAGTAACGGGCCACCACCTTTCCTGAGGCTGGCCAGCGCCACTTGGACACTTTTCTCGGTAACGCGGGTTTTAATGGCCTGTTAATATTTTGTGAGCTTCTTGTTGAAGCATACTCCTGAGAAATTTTGGGATCAACAGGTTTAGTGTTTTCTTTTTGTTTGCTGGATCTGACAGCAGCAGATGTGGATCGACTGGTGTTCGTGGAGGTTTTCGCTGGTTTTGTGGCTGGGGAGGCTGTTGCTGCTGATTTTTTGACCGATCGCAAATCAAGCCACTGTCCCACCTGGATGGTATAGGGAGATGGCAGCCTGTTGATCCGCGCCAGGTCGCGATAGTCGGTCCCGGATGCCCAGGCGATGGAGTAGAGGGTATCACCGGGCTGAACCCGATAGCGAGACTGGGTTACGCTGCCTCGGGGCTTATCCTTGAAGGTTTTCCCTGTGTATAAAGTTTCCACAGGCGCCGGTGTATGTGACTGAAAACTGCAGCCCCCGAGGAGGAGCACCAGAAGACACCACCAGGATCTGCCTAAATAACGAGCAGCAATGCGCACAGCAACACTCCCAAAATTACCCACCCCAACCAGGCGTAGCCCCTGGGCATACGGCCGGTCTCTTTCGCCACCCAGGCCACCAGCAGGTAGCGACTGGCTCGACTGACGCTGGCCGCCACCAGAAACAGAGGCCAGGAGACACCACTGGCCCCCGCCGCCAGGGTCGCCAGCTTATATGGCAGGGGAGTCAGGCCGGACACCGCCAACACCCAGACCCCCCATTGACGGTACAGCTCCAGCACCTCGGTCAGCTCCGCCTCGTACCCCCACTGTTTCACCAGGGGCAGCACCAGGCTGTCCATTCCCCAGCGGGCAACCAGATAGGCCAGCAAGCCGCCGACCACCGACCAGAACACGGTCAACCAGGCCAGGGAGAGCCAATGCCTGGGTTCCAGCCGGCACAATGGCGCCAGCACCAGCTCCGCCGGCACCGGCAGGATCACCCCTTCCAGAAAGGCAAACGCCGCCAGAGAGCGGCGGCGCAAGCCGGGTCGGTTACTCGGTGTCACCGGCCACCAGCGGCACAAAGCGCACCTCCTCCAGCACCTCGCTCTGGTAGCGGTCCCCTTGGCGGGTGATCAGGTTCAGCACCTGCACCTGCTCACCGATCGGGATCACCATCCGTCCGCCATCGGCCATCTGCTGCAGCAGCGCCTGGGGCACCTCTCGGGCAGCGGCGGTCACGATGATTCCGGCAAAAGGAGCCCGGGCCGGCCAGCCCTGCCAACCATCGCCGTACTTGAAGGCGACGTTGTGCAGATCCATCTTCTTCAGCCGCTGACGGGCCTTGATCTGCAACCCCTTGATCCGTTCCACCGAGCAGAGTTCCGGCACCAACTGGGCCAGGATGGCGGACTGATAGCCCGACCCGGTGCCGATCTCCAACACCGGCCCCTCAGGCAACCCCTGCAGCAGCGCCTGAGTCATCCGCGCCACGATGTAGGGCTGGGAGATGGTCTGCCCCTGGCCGATGGGAAGGGCGGTATTCTCCCAGGCTCTCTGGGTCAGCGCCCCCTCAACGAAAGTGGTCCTGGGGGTGTTGGCAATGGCCGCCAACACCCGCTCATCGCGGATGCCGGACTGGCGCAGCAGTTCTGCGAGTCGATGGCCATAGACCTGGGCCTGACCAATCATGACACACCGTCCATCCACCGGCTGAGCCCCTCCAACTGATCGTGCGCGGTGAGATCCACGGTCAACGGGGTGATGGAGATAAAGCCATTGGCCACGGCGTCGAAGTCGGTGCCCGGACCGGCGTCCTGCTGTTGTCCCGGAGGACCCAGCCAGTAGATGTCGCGGCCGGCGGGATCCTGGGTGCGGATCATCCCCTCCGCTTTATGACGGGCACCTAGGCGGGTCACCCTGACGCCCTGGATCGCCTCTTCGGGCAGGTCTGGAACATTGATATTGAGGATCTGGTTGGAGGGCAAGGGGGTCATTTTCAGGTGCCGCACCAGCTTCAAGGTAAAGCGGGCGGCGGTGGCATAGTGGCGCAGCTCCCGTCCCACCAGGGAGACGGCGATGGTGGGCAGTCCCAGGTGACGCCCCTCCATGGCGGCGGCGACGGTGCCGGAATAGAGGGTGTCATCCCCCAGGTTGGCCCCGGCATTGATTCCGGAGACCACCAGGTCAGGCTCCCCGTCCATCAGCTCGCGGATCGCCAGATGGACACAGTCGGTGGGGGTGCCGTTGACCGACAGGTAGCCATTATCGATGGTTTGCACCCGCAGAGGATTGGTCAGGGTCAGGGAGTTGCTGGCCCCGGAACAGTTGCGATCGGGCGCCACGGTGACCACCTCTGCCAGGGTGGCCAGTGCCTCCGACAGGGCGCGGATCCCCGGGGCGTGTACCCCATCATCATTGCTTACCAGAATCTTCATAGTGGGCTATTTTTATCCATTAACCGTTTGATTTTCAATATTGTGTGCCTCCTCATAGCTGACCAGTTCACGCAGCACCGAAGTGGCGTAGGCTCCGGCGGGAAGCAGGAAGCTCAGCACCAGGGTGTCCCCCTCCAGTTGCCAGCTCATCTGCTGGGGGCACAGCAGCAGGGGACGCCGCTCCTGATCCATGCGGGCATCCTTGAGTCCCTGCAGCAGCTCGGGCCAACGCCCCATCACCTCCTGCTCGAAACGATCGGCGTCATCGTCACCGCCCAGGTACTCTCCCGCCATCGGGGCGGAGAGGCGCAGCTCTCCCCGCTGCAGTCGGCCTGGGATCTCGGCATCGCCGGGCTCCGATTTGAAGAAGCTGCCGCCGGTGGGCATCATCAGGGTATCGCCGGCCAGCGGCACCAGGCCATACCGGCTCAGGCGCTCGGACACCACTTGGTTGAACAGGAAGCTGCGGGCAGCGGACAGGTAGATGCTGCGCTTGTTCCTGTCCTTGATACGCTTGCCGGCGAACATCTCGGCGGCCCGCTCCACGTTGCGGCCGCCGTGGCCGAAGCGCTGCTCGCCAAAATAGTTGGGCACCCCATGGGCACGAATCTGTTCCAGGCGCCGCTCCAGGTCGGTCCCCGGCTGCAGTTGGCGCAGGGTGAGGACAAAGCGGTTGCCGGACAGGGTGCCGGTTCTCAGCTTCTTGCCGTGGCGCAGCGCCTGCAACACCTCAAGATTGTCGTCGTTCAGGGAGGTCCAGTCCGGGGTCTCCTTGCCGGGGATGCGTACACTGAACCACTGGCTGGTCACCCCATACTTGTCCTTGAGTCCCGCCCAGGAGACATCCATCCGCTTGACGCCGGCGAAGCTGGCCAGCTTCTGGGCTACCTGGTGAGTGGTCAGCAGCCGCTTGCGGATCTGCAGTAGGTGATGCTCGCCCTCGCCATCGGCGGTAAAGGGCAACGCCTCCTCGACGATAAAATCCTCAGGCAGGGTGCGCAGGATGGCATAGCCGTCGGGCTGGCCATGGAGATAGTGCCACTGGGGCAGGGTGTATTCAGTCACGGGTAAGTACCACTACGGCTTCGGTGGCGATCCCCTCGGCACGGCCAGTAAAGCCCAGCTTCTCCGTGGTGGTCGCCTTGACATTAACTTGATCCAGCGCCGACTCCAGGTCGGCGCTGATGTTGGTGCGCATCGCTTCGATATGGGGCGCCATCTTGGGGGCCTGGGCGATGACGGTGACATCCAGGTTACCCAAGCTGTACCCCCGCTCCTTCACCAAAGCATAGCAATGGCGCAGCAGCACCCGGCTGTCCGCCCCCTTGAACCTGGGGTCGGTGTCGGGGAAGTGGTGGCCGATGTCTCCCAGGGCCAACGCCCCCAGCAGGGCATCGCTGATGGCATGGAGGATCACATCGCCATCGGAGTGGGCCAGCAACCCCTGGCGGTAGGGAACCTTGACGCCGGCCAGGGTCACCGGACCCTCGCCGCCGAACTTGTGAACATCGAAGCCATGGCCAATGCGAATCATCTTTACTCCTTAATCAGCAACCCGGCGATCCGCAGGTCGTCTGGATGGGTCACTTTGATGTTAGCGGGACTGCCCTCCACCAGGGCGGGCCGCCAGCCCAGGCGTTCCATGGCGGACGCCTCATCGGTAATTTCGGCCCCGTCGGCCAGTCCGCGGGTCAGGGCGTCTCGCAGGGCCGCCACCGGAAACAGCTGGGGGGTCAGCGCATGCCACAACCCCTGGCGGGCCACGGTGTGGTCGATGGTCCCGTCCGCTCCGGCCCGCTTCATGGTGTCGCGCACCGGCGCCGCCAGAATGCCCCCCTGGTCGCCGCTCTGCGCCAGCAGCCTGTCTATGTCGGCGTGGCTCAGGCAGGGGCGGGCGGCGTCGTGAACCATCACCCAGGCGCAGTCATCCTCGATCTGGTTGAGGGCACTGAGAACCGAATCTGCCCGCTCCCTGCCTCCGGGCACCCGCTTTAACCTGGGGTGACCCGATTCGGGCAGAGCGTCGAAATAGCCATCCTCCTCACCCAGGGCTACCACCACCTGGCCAACTCTGGGGTGGTCCAGCAACCGGCCCAGGGTATGGGAGAGTATGGGGCGACCATTCAGCGGCAGGTACTGCTTGGGGATCTCTGCCCCCATGCGCTTGCCGACGCCGGCGGCGGGCACCACGGCATAGAGGGGCATGTGCTCAGGTAACATCTTGACTCCGAAGTGGGTAGGTTATTGGCGGTGGGTGTCGGCCGAAGGACGCTTGATCACCCGGAAAAACTGCTCATTGGGGCCCACCATCCCCAGCTCATTCCTGGCCCGCTCCTCGATGGACTCCAGGCCATCGCGCAGGTCGGTGATCTCCTGGCGCAGCATCTGGTTGCGTTGCTCCAGGTTGAGGTTGTTGGCCTTCTGCTCGGCGATCTGAGTCTCCAGCCGACGCACTTCGGCGTAGCCGTTCTCTCCGTTCCAGAGACGGTACTGAAGCCCCACCAGGGACAGCGTCAAGACAATAAGCAGCAGTCGCATCGTATCCACCCGCGTTGTGATGGGAAGATCTTGACCCAAGGCGACCGAAAAGGAAAGCCGCCAGGCACAAAAAAGCCGCCCGAAGGCGGCTTTTCAGTATGGTTTTCAACGCATCAGGCGACTTAGCCCTGGCCGTTGATCTCTTTCAGACCACGGTAGGGAACGTTGCCGCCCAGGGCCTCTTCGATGCGCAGCAGCTGGTTGTACTTGGCTACACGGTCGGAACGGCACAGGGAGCCAGTCTTGATCTGGCCCGCTGCGGTGCCCACCGCCAGATCGGCGATGGTGGCGTCTTCGGTTTCACCGGAGCGGTGAGAGATCACTGCGGTGAAGCCGGCGTCCTTGGCCATCTTGATGGCGTCCAGGGTTTCGGACAGGGAGCCGATCTGGTTGAACTTGATCAGGATGGAGTTACCGATGCCGTTGTCGATACCACGCTTGAGGATCTTGGTGTTGGTTACGAACAGGTCGTCGCCCACCAGTTGGATCTTGTCGCCCAGGATCTTGGTCAGGTAGGCCCAGCCTTCCCAGTCGGACTCATCCAGGCCATCTTCAATGGAAACAATGGGGTACTGAGCGCTCAGTTCACCCAGGTAGTCGGAAAAACCGTTGGAGTCGAAGCTCTTGTCTTCGCCGCTCAGGACATACTGGCCATCCTTGTAGAACTCGGAGGCGGCGCAGTCCAGGGCCAGGGTCACGTCGGTGCCCAGCTTGTAGCCTGCGGCTTCAACCGCTTCCTTGATCACCGCCAGGGCATCGGCGTTGGAGGCCAGGTTGGGCGCGAAGCCCCCTTCGTCACCCACGGCGGTGTTCAGGCCCTTGGCCTTCAGCACCTTCTTCAGGTTGTGGAAGATCTCGGCACCCATGCGCAGGGCTTCACGGAAGTTGGGCGCGCCCACTGGCTGAACCATGAACTCCTGGATGTCCACGTTGTTGTCGGCGTGCTCACCACCGTTGAGGATGTTCATCATCGGAACCGGCATGGAGTACTGGCCGGGAGTGCCGTTCAGTTCGGCAATGTGGGCGTACAGGGGCAGGCCCTTGGCGGCAGCGGCGGCCTTGGCGGCAGCCAGGGACACGGCCAGGATGGCGTTGGCGCCCAGGTTGTCCTTGTTCTCGGTGCCGTCCAGGTCGATCATCACCTGGTCCAGGCCACGCTGATCTGCGGCGTCGAAGCCAACCAGGGCAGGAGCGATAGTGTCGTTGACGTTGGCAACGGCTTTCAGCACGCCTTTGCCCAGGTAGCGGGACTTGTCACCGTCACGCAGTTCCAGGGCTTCGCGGGTACCTGTGGAGGCACCGGAGGGGGCGCAGGCCATACCGACAAACCCGCCTTCCAGATGCACTTCGGCTTCTACGGTGGGGTTACCGCGGGAGTCCATGACTTCGCGGCCGACAATCTTAACGATCTTTGCCATTTCAAAGTTTCCTATTACAGAGTTTCAAAGTTAAAGGACGGAGGCCATAGGGGCACCCGCCCGGGAATCTCGCTCTAGTTTAGTTCGCCTTTCTGGAACTCTCCCGCCGCCTTGATGAATCCGGCAAACAGGGGGTGGCCGTCACGGGGGGTGGAGGTGAACTCAGGGTGGAACTGACCGGCCACAAACCAGGGGTGGCTCGGGATCTCGATGATCTCCACCAGCTTCTTGTCGGTGGACAGGCCGGCGAAGGAGAGGCCGGCATCTTCCAGGGTCTTGAGGTAGTTGTTGTTCACTTCGTAACGGTGACGGTGGCGCTCTACGCAGGTGCTGCCGCCATAGAGTGCGGCGACCTTGGATCCCTCTTTGAGGTGACACAGCTGGGCGCCCAGGCGCATGGTGCCGCCCAGATCGGAGCCTTCGGTGCGCTCCTCGACATTGCCCTCTTCGTCGACCCATTCGGTGATCAGGCCCACGACCGGGTAGGGAGTGGCGGAATCAAACTCACTGGAGTGGGCCCCCTCCAGGCCGGCGACGTTGCGGGCGAACTCGATCAGCGCCACCTGCATCCCCAGGCAGATCCCCAGGTAGGGGACCTTGTTCTCGCGGGCATAGCGGGCGGCCATGATCTTGCCTTCCACACCACGCTCACCGAAGCCACCGGGTACCAGGATGCCGTCCAGACCCTCGAGGATGGCGGTACCCTTGGCCTCCACGTCCTGGGAGTCAATGTATTTGATGGTCACCGAGACGCGGTTCTTCAGGCCGCCGTGCTTCAGGGCTTCGTTGACGGACTTGTAGGCGTCCGGCAATTCGACGTACTTACCCACCATGCCGATGGTCACTTCACCGGTGGGGTTGGCCTCTTCGTAGATCACCCGCTCCCACTCGGACAGGTCCGCCTCGGGACAGGTCAGGCCGAAGCGCTTGGCACACAGTTCATCCAGGCCCTGGGACTTCAGCAGCGCCGGGATCTTGTAGATGCTATCCACATCCTTGAGGCTGATCACCGCCTTCTCTTCCACGTTACAGAACAGGGCGATCTTGCGGCGCTCGTTGGCGGGTACCACCCGGTCGGAACGGCAGATGAGGATATCGGGCTGGATACCGATGGAGAGCAGCTCCTTGACGGAGTGCTGAGTCGGCTTGGTCTTCACTTCACCGGCCGCAGACAGGTAAGGCACCAGGGTCAGATGCATAAACATCGCCCGGTCACGGCCCAGCTCAACCGCCAGCTGACGCAGGGCTTCCAGGAACGGCAGGGACTCGATGTCACCCACGGTGCCGCCCACCTCGACGATGGCCACGTCATGGCCCTCGGCTCCGGAGATCACCCGCTCCTTGATGGCATTGGTGATATGGGGGATCACCTGGATGGTGGCACCCAGGTAGTCGCCGCGGCGCTCTTTGCGTAGCACGTCGGCGTAGATTCGGCCTGAGGTGAAGTTATTGCGCTTGCTCATCTTGGTACGGATGAAGCGCTCGTAGTGACCCAGGTCCAGGTCGGTTTCGGCACCGTCTTCGGTCACGAACACCTCACCGTGCTGGGTGGGGCTCATGGTGCCGGGATCCACATTGATGTAGGGATCCAGTTTCATGATGGTCACATTAAGACCGCGAGCTTCCAGAATGGCGGCAAGAGACGCTGCTGCAATGCCTTTACCCAACGAGGAAACCACCCCGCCCGTCACGAAGATATAATTTGTAGTCATGCTGAACCTGAGATAAGAATGATACGACTTAGTGGGAGTTCACTATAGGACGGGATGACAGTATACCAGAGGCCCCCAGGTAGGACAATCTGTGAAGCGGTGAATCCGTATCACATTAATTGCAGAACCTGCTGACCTGCAGTGGATATTTTTGCGCCACTTCCCGGGTTCACTCCTGTTCCTTGACCCGCTGCCAATAGGCCTCCAGCTGCGCCAGGCTGTGGGCGTCCAGCTCACGGCCGGACTCTGCCGCCAGCCGCTCCACGCCGCGGAAGCGACGATCAAATTTGTCGTTGGCCCGGCGCAGTGCCTGCTCCGGGTTGACCTGGAGATGACGTGCCAGGTTGGTCACGGCAAACAGCAGGTCCCCCACCTCTTCGGTGAGCTTCTCCTGGTCCACCACCAGTTGGTGGGCCTCCTCCAGCACCTCGTCCACCTCTTCGTGGACCTTGCCCACCACCGGACCCAGGCTGTCCCAGTCGAAGCCAACGCTGGCCACCCGCTTCTGAATCTTCACCGCCCGGGTCAGCGCCGGCATCGCCCTGGGAATGTCGTCCAGCAGCGAGTGCTCCCCCTTGTCCGCCCGCTCGGCGGACTTGGTGGCCTCCCAGTTGGCCTTGAGCTCGGCTTCCGGGATCTGCGCCTCGGCGAACACATGGGGATGGCGCCGCTCCAGCTTGTCGCTGATGCGCCTGGCCACCTCCTCGAAATCGAACCACTGCTTCTCCTTGCCCAGCTGAGCGTAGAACACCACCTGGAACAGCAGGTCACCCAGCTCACCGGGCAGCCCCTCCCAGTCGCCACGCTCGATGGCGTCCGCCACCTCGTAGGCCTCCTCCAGGGTGTGGGGCACTATGCTGGCAAAATCCTGTTTGAGATCCCAGGGACAACCACCCTGGGGATCCCTCAGCCTGGCCATGATCGCCAGCAACCGCGTCATCTGGCTCACCGTCGACCCACCTCAACCACGCCGGGAATCTGGCCCAGGCGCGCCACCAGTCGGCTCAGGGACTCCATGTTGTACAGTTCCAGCTTGAGCTCGATGATGGCGGTGTGTTTCATGTTATCGCTGCGGCTGCGCATCTCGGTGACGTTGGACTTTTCGTTGGTCAGCAGAGTAGTCACGTCCCTGAGCAGGCCGTTGCGATCGTTGGCCACCACCCGGATGCTGACGCTGTAGCCGCCGGAGGCGCTTTCGCCCCAGACCACCTCGACGCCGCGCTCCGGGCTGCGCTCGAGCATCTCTTTGAGCTGTTCACACTCCTCCCGGTGCACCGAGACGCCCCGGCCCTGGGTGATGTAGCCGTAGATGGGATCCCCGGGCAGGGGCTGACAGCATTTGGCCAGGTGGGTCATCAGGTTCCCCACCCCGTTGACCTCGATCTGGCCGCTGCGGCCCCTCGGTTTGGTCGGGGCGCGGTTGACCAGTTCGGCCACCGCGTCCTCTTCGTTTTCCATCTCGCGCTTGTGGCGGCTCTGGATGTGGTTGATCACCTGGTTGAGGCGGATGTCGCCGCCGCCGATGGCCGCCAGCAGGTCGTCCAGGCTGTGCATGTTGAACCGCTCCACCGCCGAGTGGGCCTCCTCCAGCTTGAGGCCATGGCGCCCCAGCTCGCTCTCCAGGATCTCCCGGCCGGCGGCGGTGTTCTTCTCCTTGTCCTCCTGCTTGAAGAAGTGGGCGATCTTGGCCCGGGCGCGACTGGTCTTGATGTAACCCAGGTTGGGGTTGAGCCAGTCGCGCTTGGGGTTGGGCTGTTTGGCGGTGATGATCTCCACCCGCTGGCCGGTCTCCACCTCGGTGGTGAAGGGAACGATGCGGCCGTCTATCTTGGCGCCGATGCAGCGGTGTCCCACCACCGAGTGGATGTAGTAGGCAAAATCGAGCACCGTGCTGCCGGCGGGCATATCCACCACGTCGCCGCGCGGGGTGAAGACGTAGACCCGGTCCTCAAACACCTGGCTGCGCACCTCGTCGATGAGGTTGCCGCTCTCCACCACATCCTCCTGCCACTGGAGGATCTTCCTCAGCCAGTTGATCTTCTCCTCGAAGCCGGTGGACTTGCCGGACTGGGGTCCCTCCTTGTACTTCCAGTGGGCCGCCACACCCAGCTCCGCATCCTGGTGCATCTGTTCGGTGCGGATCTGGATCTCCACGCTCTTGCCAGCCGGCCCCAGCACCACGGTGTGGATCGACTGGTAGCCGTTGGGCTTGGGGGTGGCCACATAGTCATCGAACTCGTTGGGGAGGTGGCGCCACTTGGTGTGCACCACCCCCAGGGCGGCGTAGCAGTCCTGCAGCCGCTCGGCGATGATGCGCACCGCACGCACGTCGAACAGCTCGGAGAAGGCCAGGTTCTTCTTCTGCATCTTCTTCCAGATGCTGAAGATGTGCTTGGGGCGACCGTAAACTTCGGCGCGGATACCGTCCCTGTCCAGGCTCTGCTGCAGATCGGCGACGAAATCGTGGATGTAACTTTCGCGGTCGATGCGCTTCTCATCCAGCAGCTGGGCGATCTCCTTGTAGGTATCCGGGTGCAAGTAGCGGAAGGAGAGATCCTCCAGCTCCCACTTGAGCTGGCCGATGCCGAGGCGGTTGGCCAGGGGCGCATAGATGTCACGCACCTCCCGGGCCAGCACCACCCGGGTCTCCTCGTCGGCATTTTTCACCTCGCGGAGCATCACCACCCCCTCCGCCAGCTTGATCACCACGGCGCGGACATCCTCCACCATGGCCAGCAGCATCCGCCGCAGGTTGTCGATCTGACTTTCAGAGGCACTGACGCCACTGCCGGTCTGCAGGGTACGGATGGCGTCCATCACCTGAACGCTCTTGATCAGCGGCACCAGCTGGGCGTCGTACTTCTCCTCGACCTGCTCCAGGGTCAGCAGCCCCTCATCCAGGCAGGTGAACAGGACGCTGGCCTCCAGGGTGGCGATGTCCATATTTAGCGGCAGCAGGATCTCCACCATCTCCCGGGCGCGGATCAGGCAAGCTTCCAGCACCGGACGCTCCTCCACCGTCAGATCCTGGCAATATCGGAAGCAGGCCTCCAGCCTCTGGCGCGAATCCGCACCGAGCTCCAGCTGCATCAGCCACTGGGTAAGATCGACCTGTTGCTCTCCGAAATGGATCTGACGAACCGATACCATGGTGTAGTGTCATCCTCTGTTCCTGCCCCGGGGGCATGTTACCTTCACCGCCTCCTGGCGGCATCCTATTGTTCAGAGTCCACTTTTTTCAAAAAGTGCCATGGACTCCAAGTGTTGAGTATGGGGGAACATATCCACCAGTCCAACCCTCTTTAGCCGATAGCCCTGCTCAGTGAGCATTTTTGCGTCACGGGCCAGGCTGGCGGGGTTGCAGGAGACATAGAGCACCCGCCGGGGGCACCAATTGCCCAGGTGCGCCAGGGCACCGCCAGCACCGGCCCGGGCCGGATCCAGCAGCAGCAGGTCCACCGGCTTGAGCCAGCGCGGGTCGCCGGCGCCGTCGTTCAGATCCGCCTGGCAAAAACTGAGGTTGTCCAGCCCCAGCTCCCGGGCCCGGCCATTGCCCCTGGCCACCATGCTGCTGACCCCCTCGACCGCCAGCACCGACCGACAGCGGCGAGCCAGGGGAAAACTGAAGTTGCCGATACCGGCAAACAGCTCCAGCACCTGATCCTGCGGCCGCGGCGCCAGCCACTCCAGCGCCTGGGCCACCATCGCCTGGTTGACCTCGCCGTTGACCTGGATGAAGTCCCCGGGCAGATAGGCCAGGGGGGGACTCATCTCCCCCAGCTCGATGGCAAAGGGTGCAAGAGGCTTGCCATCGAGGCGGGTCACAGCGTCACCGTCGTCCAGCAGCACCGTCAGGCCATGCTTCCGGGCAAACGCCGCCAGGGCGCCGCAGTCGGCGTCTTGCAGCGGCTTCAACACCCTCAGGCAGAACAGCGACTCGCCGGCGGTGCGGGTCAGTTCCAGGTGCCCCAGCTGGCGTTTGCCCTTGAGGCCGCTCAGCAGGGTGTGAATCTCCGGCAGCAACCCGTCGAACGGCGGCACCAGGATGGGGCAACACTGCACCGGCTCGATCTCACTGCTGCCCTCTCGGCGGAACCCCATCCGCAGTTCGCCCCTCTCCACCCGCAGCGCCAAGCGCGCCCGGCGGCGGTAGTGCCAGGTGGAACCGAACAGGGGCTCGGCCACCTCGTCAGGCTCACAGCCCCCCAGGCGAGACAACATCTCCAGCAGGGTCTGCTGCTTGTAGGCGCGCTGCTGACCCGCCTCCAGGTGCTGCACCTGGCAGCCGCCACAGCAGCCAAAATGTTGGCACTGCGGCTGGATCCGCAGCGGGCTCTGGCCCAGTCGCCGCAGCAGTTTCGCCTGGGCGAACCGCTTCTTCTGCTCGGTCAGTTGCACCTCACCCCGCTCACCGGGGAGCAGGCCGGGAATGAACACCACTTTGCCCTGATGGTTGGCCACCCCCTGGCCCTTGTGGTCGAGGCGCTGGACATCCAGGGTGATTTTTTTAGACAACTTATTTAATTTATTGGACTTAGCGGTAAAAAACTGTGCCATGAAAAGGTCCGTTGATTACAATAGGGGGATCCACACTGGCGTGGTTACGGCTGAGAGTGCCGACGGCACCGGGCTCTGGGTGCACACGACGGACAACCTTAGCCAAATCAGATAAGGGGAGTATTGTCCCACAGATGAATGGGGTCACCAAATACAGTCTTCGGGCCTGGGTGCTGGTGCTGGCGTTGGCGCCCACCATACTGATCGGCATCCTGCTGGGCAGCTTCTTCACCCTGACCCGCTTCTCCGAGCTGGATCAGTCGCTGATCAACCGGGGAGAGAACATCGTCAGCCCCCTGGCGATGGCCGCCAGCTATGGCCTGAGCACCAGCAACCGGGATTACAGCCAGCGGCTGATCGACATGATCCACAAACAGAATTCGCTGTTTATTCAGTTAATCGCCATCTTCGACAATGAAAACCAGGTGTTCGTCACCAGCCAGTACCGGCAGAATTTCGACCTGATCAAGCTGCCCCTGAACCGGGACCTGAAGCAGGGGATGGATGTGGAACACATCGGCGATCACGTGATCATGCGCGCCCCGATCTTCACCCTGCCCACTGCGGCGATGAACACCGGCTACACCCCGCGCACCCAATTGGGGTACGTGGTGCTGCAGATCAACAAGCATGAGGCCCTGGTCAACCAGTATCGCGGGGCAGGCTGGGCCTTTATCATCGTCCTGATCGGGGTGCAGCTGAACCTGCTGTTCACCTTCCGGCTGATGAAGAACGTCACCCGCCCCATCACCGACATGGTGGCGGCGGTGGCCAAGATCCGCGAAGGCAAGCTGGATACCCGGCTGCAGGGGGAGCTGATCGGCGAGCTGGATCTGCTGAAGCGGGGGATCAACGCCATGGCGTCCTCCCTGGCGGAATACCACAACGAGATGCAGCAGAACATCGACCAGGCCACCTCGGACCTGCGTGAGACCCTGGAGCAGATCGAGATCCAGAACGTGGAGCTGGATATCGCCAAGAAACGCGCCCTGGAGGCGAGCCGGGTCAAGTCCGAGTTTATGGCCAACATGAGCCACGAGCTGAGGACGCCCCTAAACGGCGTCATCGGCTTTACCCGACAGCTGATGAAGACCCCGCTGCACGACAACCAGAGGGACTACCTCAAGACCATAGAGCGTAGCGCCGCCAACCTGCTCTCCATCATCAACGACATCCTCGACTTCTCCAAACTGGAGGCGGGCAGGATGGTGCTGGAGAAGATGCCCTTCGCCCTGCGCGACGCCGTGGATGAAACCATGCAGCTGCTGGCCACTGCCGCCGCGGAGAAGGGGCTGGAACTGGTGATCGAGATCGACCCGCGCCTGCCCGACAGCCTCAACGGCGATGCGATGCGTCTGCAGCAGATCCTGACCAACCTGGTGAACAACGCCATCAAGTTTACCGACAAGGGCAGCGTCAGGCTGCAACTGGACGCGGCCAAGGAGACCGCCGAACGGGTACTGATCCGCGGCGAGGTGGCCGACACCGGCATCGGCATCTCCAAGGAGCAGCAGTCGCTGCTGTTCCAGGCCTTTGGCCAGGGAGACAGCTCCATCAGTCGCCGCTTCGGCGGCACCGGCCTGGGACTGGTGATCACCAAACGCCTGGTCAACCATATGGACGGACAGATTGGCTTCACCAGCAGCGAGGGCCAGGGATCCACCTTCTGGTTTACCCTGAGTATCGAGAAGAGCCCGTTCGCCATCTCCGACCCCCTCAACCTGGATCAGGTACGGGGGCAGAGTGCCCTGGTGTTTGAGCCCAGACTGCTGACCCGCAACAACCTGGTACAGCAGTTGGACAGCTGGCAGCTGGACACCACCGCCTGCGGCTCC
Source organism: Ferrimonas sediminicola (assembly GCF_005116715.1). GTDB lineage: Bacteria > Pseudomonadota > Gammaproteobacteria > Enterobacterales > Shewanellaceae > Ferrimonas > Ferrimonas sediminicola. The sequence goes on from NZ_SWCI01000004.1 coordinate 25,307, forward strand.
AGCGCCCCCCTGCAGAACTATCTCGAGGGACGTCATTTCAATCATGCCCTTATCGCCTGGCGTAAGCTGCACCCCAGCGAGTCGATGATGGAGACCCTGGCTACCATCCGTCAGCACTGCGACAACCTGGTGCTGCTGCTGGACAGCGACAGCAGTGAAGTGGTCCACCAGGTGGCGGAGATGGGCATCGATCACTGCCTGACCCTGCCGATGAGCGAACGGCGGCTGTTTGCCAGCCTGACCAATGGCGGCCCGCAGCCGCTGCCCGCCAGCGAACCCGTGCAGCTGCCTCCACGGGGCAAGCTGAACTTCAAGACCCTGGCGGTGGACGACAACCCCGCCAACCTGAAGCTGATCGACACCCTGCTCAATGAACTGGTCACCCGGGTGGATACCCTCTCCTCGGGCACCGAGGCGATCCGGCGGGCGGCCCAGGAGGAGTACGACATCATCTTCATGGATATCCAGATGCCGGGCATCGACGGCATCCAGGCCACCCGGGAGATCCGTCGCGCCTCCATGAACACCCGCACCCCCATTATCGCCGTCACTGCCCACCTGCTGGGGGAGGAGCGTGAGCTGGTGCTGGCCAGCGGCATGGATGATATCCTCACCAAACCCATCGATGAACGTGGCCTGGAGGAGATGATCCTCCGCTGGACCTCTTCCGCCACCGCCGACGCCGACCAGGTGGTAGACTGGGAACTGGCCCTGACCCAGTCCGGCGGCAACGACGGCCTGGCCCGTGAGATGCTGAAGATGCTGGCGGACAGCATCCCGGAGACCCGCCACCAACTCAAGCATTCGCTGCAGCAGGGGGACCGCAACACCCTGCAGCAGACGGTCCACAAGCTGCACGGGGCCACCTGCTACTGCGGTGTCCCGGCACTGCAGTCGCTGTGTGCCAACCTGGAATCGCAACTGAAACGGGGCCAGGGAACCCTGGACCTGGAACCGGAAATTCTCGAGTTACTCGACGAACTAAACAAGGTAGAATCCGCTGCCGAGACCATACTGGCAGCCTAAACGGAACCGATAGATGAGCAAGACACCCGGCTTCTTCAGCCGCATCAAAGCGCTGAGCCCAGACCAAAAACGCCTGTTCGCCACCGCGCTGGCGGAACGCATGCTGCCGAATTTTCAGCTGTTCTGCCACGCCACCGACAGCGAGGGCGCCGACCAGCTGCCACTCTCCCTGGACCTGCTGTGGGAGAGCTGCTTCAGCCAGCGGCTGAAACTGGCCCTGGAGCAGCAGATCGAGAAACTGGAGGCGATCACCCCGGACCCTGACGACCACGACATGTATGGGGTCTACCCCGCCATGGATGCAGTAGTGGCGGTCTCCACCATCTTCATCGCCATGCAGCAGAAGGTGGAGGAGGACCTGGTCAACGTCTCCAAACTCTCCAGCTCCACGGTCACCAACTACATCGAAGTGACCGAGATGCCTGAGCTGACCGGGCGCGAGCTGGACGACTTCATCTTCGCCCACGAGATGATGCAGGAGGAGAAGTCGATCCAGGCCCAGCTGCTGACCTGGGTGGAGTCCCAGCCCTCCCCGGACGAGATCAAGGAGATGCGCAGGGAGATCCGCGGCAGCGGTGTCTCCAATATCGGCATCAGCCTGTAATACCAGGTGCAATGGATCTTTGACCATTGCAAACGTCTCACTGCCGCTGAATCCAGGCGTGACCGAGAAGCAGTCGTGGCGCTGGCCGTCACAACATCAGCCAGTGGCAGTGAGACGTTCCCTCCGGGGTGATGGCAACGGGCCTTGTGCGGCGTCCGGCAACCTCGCTTTAGAGCCGCTGACACCTTGCCCGCCTTGCCTAAGGCCCGTTAAATTTAAGCTGGGTGATCCCATATTCCATCTACTTGGGATAAAGCGCCGGGCCCCTACCCCTCCTCCAGCGAAGCCTCAACCCGCTCCACCATCTCATCCACATCAAACCTCTCCAACTCTTCGTGAACCTGTTCGCAGAGCGCCAAAACCCGCTCCTCATCCATCTCCTCCAGGGGGGTTGTCCATTTCAACGGCTCCAGGATCGGCAGCATCGACTGGTACACCCTCTCTATGGGCATCTGCATCATCTCATCACGGAAACTGTAGTTGTTAGAGAACAGGGAAAAGCCCCGCTCCAGGCAGGTCACCAGATTGAGACAGTGATGGATGGTCTGGTCATCGGCCCCCAGTTCCCCCCGCTCACGGGCACATACCAGGAAGTCACAGTTGAGCTGGTACCAGCGGTCCAGCAGCTTGCGGGTGGTGGCAATGCGCTGGTGGGAGGCGTGTTTCCAGACGCAGGGCATCGCCGCCAGGAACTGCACCCCGCCTGGATCCATGGCAAGACGGGCACGGTAGACCCAGATCAGCTGCATGGCGACGAACCGCTCGGCAAAGCTGCCCGGCAACAGGGCAATCTCCTGGGAGGCCTTCACGCCCCACTTGCCGATGATGCGGTTAAACAGGGCAACGGCTATATCCTCCCGGCTGGAGAAGTAGTTATAAAGAGTGTTGACCGGACAGCCAGACTGACGAGCAAGTTCCAATAAACTGAGTGAAAATAATCCATTGTTTACTATCGCCTCTTCGGCCGAATTTAGAATCGCTTTATTTCTTTTCCGCTTTAACTCAGTACGGCTCATTTGTGCTCTGGCTCACATTGATTTTGGGGAAAGTATTCATGAATAACGAGTCTGTTTCTGTTAACCAATGCACAACCTAGGGGCTCTATATTCAAAACGAGAATCGAGTCACAGCCAGTTAACTAAAAGTGAAATAATTCCCCAAGGCGAGAAGAACTGCCATCACAGAAGCCATTCCCTTCTCTCCCTATTCTACTCCCATCAACGGCAACACTGCCTGTAACGACTGAGGAGAGATCATGAAACGTATCCTGTCCCTGGCCGCAGCCTCCCTGCTGGCCCTCACTGCCCACGCCGCCGACTACAGCGAGGGCAAGCACTATATCGACCTCAAAGAGAATGGGTTTTCAGCCACAAACAAGGTGGTCAAAGTCTATTCCACCAACTGCCCATTCTGCTACAAATATGAAAAGGCGGTGATGCCAAAGTTTGTGAAAAACTTACCTGAAGGCGTAACTTACGAAGCCTATCACATCTCCACCAAGCCACCGTTTGGAAAAGAAAAGGCCACGGTGGTGGCCGTGGCAAAAACACTTGGGGAAAAGCAATATAAAAAAGCCAAGATGGCCTATTACAAACACATTCATGACGACAAGGTTAAGTTTAAAAGCTCCGAAGAGGCAACCCAGTTCGGATTAGAATCCGCCAACATCGACCAGGCCACATTCGACCGCCTCAAGGACTCCCCCGAAGTCACCTCTCTGATGGCCAAATGGGACCAGGGGATCAAGGTGGCCAAGATCAAAGGGATTCCCGCCATCGTGGTCAACGGACGTTTCCTGATCAATACCCAGTCAATCACCAGCATGAAGATGCTGGATGAGCTGACCGCCGAACTGCTGACCAAGTAAGGGGGGCGCCATGTCTGTATCCGCGATAGCCCAAGGCTGGCAAAGCCTGAAATCCTCACCGGCCTCCACCCTGGAGCAGTGGCAGCGACAGCGTTGGGTTTGGCTGCTGATGAGCAGCGCCGCCCTGTTTCTGATCCTCTCCGCCATGGGTTACTTCCAGTGGTTCCTGGAGATGGATCCCTGCGAGATCTGTGTCTACATCCGCTTCAGCCAGATGTGCATCCTATTTGCAGGCCTGATCCTGGCGATCAAACCAGACAGCACCGCGCTCAAGCTGGTGGGCATGGCCCTGGCCTGGTACGCGGTGATTCAGGGGATGCTCTGGTCCATCGACCTGGCTGGACTGCATGACTCCTCTCACGCCCTGGATGCGGTGATGGCCGACGGCGGTGACCTGTTTGCCGCCGGCGGTGGCGGCGGCGCCTGCTCCACCGAGCCCAAATTTCCACTGGGACTGCCGATGCACATCTGGTTCCCCTACGAGTTTCAGCCCTCCGGCATCTGCGGTGAAGATGACTGGAGCCTGCTGGGGCTGAACATGGCCCAGTACTGCATCATCGCCTACTCACTGTTCATTGCCGCCCTGGCGCCACTGACTGCGGCCTGGCTCAAAACCCTCATTAAAAGATAACCACAACCGGCCCCGACTCCGGGGCCTCATCGGAGATGACCATGAAGACACGCGTATGCGCAGTGGCTATGGCCCTGCTCACCTCAATTCCGGCCCAGGCCGCCATGCTGGCGGTGGAAACCGGTGTGATGGACTGGGGCAGCCAGGCGGAAAGCCACTTCGGCAAAGGCAAGAGCGAGAACGAATTTGTCACCATTAAGGGCGCCACCGGCAGCGCCTTCGGCGACCTCTACGGCCATTTCAAGCTGGAGGACTTCACCGATTCGGAGATGCTCGGTTCGGAGATCAACCTGGTGGGTCAGATCAACATCGGTGACAGCGACTGGAACTGGTACGGCCAGGTGTTCAACAAGCAGAAGCCGGTCTGGTCCGAGACCAACACCACCCTGGGGATCAGCCATGACAAGACCTGGGGCAACGGCCTCTATACCCAGGTGGCCCTGGCTGGACACATCGTCACTTCAGACTACGCCCACTTCACCAAGGCCAGCGGCGAGCGTTTCGACGCCAACGGCTTCAACGGCGGCTATCTGTGGCTGTGCGCCACCAGGGACCTAGAGCTGGCCGGTCACGACCTCACCCTGGGCTGGTGGCAGGAACACTTCTTCGGTCGCGGCGACGACTACCTGATGGTCTCAGGCGACACCAAGGACCACGGTTTCAACGGTCAACTGACCCTGAGATACCACATCGGTGCCGGCCTGTCCGCCTCACTGCAGTACCGCTACGCCGAAAACAATCTGGGCAAGGAGGGCTTCCACGACGGTCTGTTCTACGCCCTGCAATACAACTTCTAACGAGAGAATCAAACTGGAGCAACGATGATGAAAAAGACTCTGCTAGCGACCTCCCTGGCCCTGGGCCTGCTGGGACTGAGCCACACCGCCCTGGCCGGCGGTGATGACTGGGCCGACAAGTACCTGACCACTGTGGCCACCCAGGGCGAGATCGGCATCGTCAAGGTCAACCCCTATGACTTCGCCCCCCTGACCGCGGTGATTGACCTCAACGGCTACCACATTAGCGACGTCAAGGTGCGCATCGAACCCAAGAAGGGCGGCAGCGTGATTGAGTACCCAGTGTCCGACACCGCCGTCACCACCCACAACGGCATCCCGGTATTCGGCCTCTATGCCGACTACAACAACACCGTGTCCGTGGAGTACAAGAAAGACGGCAAGAAGATCAAAGAGCAGTACAAGATCAAGACCGCCCCGGTCAAACAGCTGCTGTTCGACGGCCAGACCCGCTCCTTCCCCGAGGTGGACGTGGTCAAGGTGGACAAGAAGTTCAAGGACCGCCTCTACCTGGTGAACCATCTGGGTGCCGATGAGAACACCCAGGGCTGGGACAACTACCCCATCGTGTTTGTCACCGACACCGCCGGCGAAGTACGCTGGTTTATGGACTGGGACAAGGTGTATGACCAGGACACCACCAAGGGGATCGCCATGGGCTTCCACCTGGCGGATAACGGCGAACTCTACTGGGGCCAGGACCACTACTACGCCCGCTACGACATGCTGGGACGCAAGGTGTTCAAGCGTGACATGCCCCGCGGCTTCACCGGCTTCTCCCACGCCATGAAGGAGATGCCCAATGGCCACTACCTGCTGCGCGTCGCCAAGGACAACTACCTGCGCGAAGACGGCAAGCGGGTCAAGTCGGTCCGCGACCACATCATCGAGGTGGACCAGACCGGCAACGTGGTACACGTGTGGGACTTCAACAAGATCTTCGACAACATGCGCGATGATCTGCTCAAGGGGCTGGACTCCGGCGCCGTGTGCCTGAACGTGGATGAGAGCCACGCCGGCGAAACCATGGACATTGAACCGGACGCGCCCTTCGGCGATCTGCCCGGGGTGGCCGCTGGTCGCAACTGGGCTCACATCAACTCCGTCGACTACGACGCCAGTGATGACTCCATCATCATCTCCATGCGTCACCAGGGGACCGCCAAGGTCAGCCGCGATGGCGAGGTGAAGTGGATCCTGGCCGCCAATAAGGGCTGGGGCAAGCTGTCCGACAAGGTGCTGACCCCGGTTGACGCCAAGGGCAAGCCCCTGGACTGCAACATGAACACCGGCACCTGTGAAGGCACGGACTTCGACTGGCCCTGGACCCAGCACACCTCCTGGCTCACCAGCCGCGGTACCCTGGTCTCCTTCGACAACGGCGACGGCCGCCACTTCGAGCAGCCGGCGATGCCCACCATGAAGTACAGCCGTGGTGTGGAGTACAAGATCGACGAAGCCAAGATGACCGTTCAGCAGACCTTCGAATACGGCAAGGAGCGTGGCTACGAGTGGTACTCCCCCATCACCTCCAACATCGAATGGCGCGAGAACACCAACACCTTCTTCATGTACTCCGCCTCCGCCGGCCTGTTTACCGGCAAGCCCGGCAAGCACTTCATCAACGAGGTGACCGAGGATGGCAAGGTGAAGGTGGAACTGACGGTGAACTCCATGGCCAAGACCGAGCCCAGCTACCGGGCCCTGATCGTGGACCCCAAGCAGCTGTTCTAACCCCCAACTCCTGACGACACACCAAGCCCCGCCATGCGGGGCTTTTTTCCATCTGGCCCGAGACGCTCAGAAAATCACGCACATTTTATATGGTTATTATTTGACCAGAATCATATCAATGTCTGCCTTAAAAATACCAACATAGCCGGGAGCATAGGTGATATACGGCCAGGCTCATGCGCTATTACGTATATTGCAATACAAGGATGACACCATGATCAACAATGACGCGTTCAGCTCCTCCAGAAGGACGCTGCTGAAAGGCTCTCTGCTCGGCACCGCCGCCACCGGGCTCTCCGGAGGCTTTGCCCTCTCTCCCCTGCTCGATCTCATGGCAAATGAGTTGCCCAAGATAGACCTGCGGACCAATACCGGTTCCTGGGTGCCCACCACCTGCCAGGGCTGCACCTCCTGGTGTGCCAAGCAGGTGTACATCATGGATGGACGCGCCATCAAGGTGCGTGGCAACCCCCACTCCAAGATCCACGATACCGCCGGTTGCCCCCGTCAACACCTGGCCCTGCAGATGGTCTACGACCAGGATCGCCTGAAAACCCCGATGATGCGCACCAACCCCAACAAGGGGCGTCATGAGGATCCCAAGTTTGTCCCCATCAGCTGGGACAAGGCCCTGGATATGCTGGCTGACCGCATCCTGGCATTGCGGGAGCGTGGCGAGAGCCACAAGTACGCCCTGCTCCGGGGCCGCTACTCCCTGGCCAACGACCTGCTTTACGACAAGATGACTAAGCTCATCGGCTCCCCCAACAACATCTCCCACAGCGCCATCTGTGCCGAGGCCCATAAGGCGGGCCCCTTCTTCCTGGACGGCAACTGGGGTTACAACCAGTACGATGTAAAGAACACCAAGTACATCCTCTCCTTCGGCGCCGATCCCATCGCCTCCAATCGCCAGGTGAGCTTCTACTCCAGTGAATGGGGCAACACCCTGGATCGCGCCAAGGTGGTGGTGGTGGATCCCCGCCTGTCCGCCTCCGCCGCCAAGGCTCACAGATGGATCCCCATCGAGACCGGCCAGGATTCCGCCCTGGCACTGGCCATTGCCCACGAAGCCCTGGTGGCCGGCCTGTGGCATAAGCCCTTCGTCGGGAATTTCAAAGATGATCACAACCGCTTCGTCGCCGGCAGGGAGGTCGACGAGTCCCTGTTCGAAGAGAAGTACACTCACGGCCTGGTGAAGTGGTGGAACCTGGCACTGAAAGAGTACAGCGCCGAGTGGGGCGAGGCCGTCACCGGCATCAAGGCCGAGGAGATCCGCGCCATGGCCAGGGAGATGGGCGCCGCCGCGCCGGCGGTACAGGTATGGACCGCCCGTGGCGCTGTGATGCAGGCCCGCGGCAGTTATACCTCCATGGCCTGCCATGCCCTCAACGGCCTGTTCGGAGCCATTGACAACGAGGGCGGCCTGTTCCCCTACAACAAGGCCCCCCTGAACAAGAGCTTCCCCGATGCAGCGGACTACCTGGATGCCATCGCCAGCAAGGGTAAGAAGCACGAGAAGATCGACCAGCGCGGCCGCCTGGAGTTCCCCGCGATGAAGAAGGGAAAATCCGGCAAGGGGGTGGTGACCAACAACGCCGCCACCGGCATCCTCAACGCCGACCCCTATGAGATCGAGGTGATGCTGGCCTACTTCAACAACTTCACCTTCGCCGCACCGGAAACCGAGCGCTGGGAGAAGGCCCTGAGCCGCCTGCCCTACATGGCTCACGTGACCACCAACATCTCCGAGTTCAGCTGGTTTGCCGACCTGCTGTTGCCCGCCAGCCATCACATGTTCGAGAAGTGGGGGGTGCTGGCCGCCGCCGGTAACGGCGTCAGTCACGTCTCCCTGCAGGTCCCCAGCATCAAGCGGATGTACGACACCCGTCAGGATGAGACCGAGCTGCCCTACCTGCTGGCGAAGAAGTTGGCCGACAAGGGCTTCGACAATCCCTGGCGCTACATCAATGAACAGATCGTCGATCCGGAAACCGGCAAGCCCGCCAAGGACTCCGAGGAGTTCGCCGAAATCGCCGTGAAATACGTCACCGCCCCCCTGTGGCATCAGGACGCCTCCAAGTACGGTGACAAACTCTCCGGTTGGGATGAGTTCGTGAAGCTCGGGGTGTGGAACTCCCACCCCTACGACTACCGCAAGCGCTGGGGCAAGTTTAAGACCGAAACCCACAAGTTCGAGTTCTTCAGTGTCACCCTGGAGCACGCCCTGGCCAAACACGCCAAGCGCCACCATGTATCCATCGACGAGGTGATCAAGGCCTGTGAGTACACCGGTTTCGGCGAGAAGGCCTTCGTGCCTCACTACCAGGATCCGGTGCGCGATGGCGACGCCAAGGCGTTCCCGCTGCTGCTGGTGGACCACAAGTCCCGCCTCAGCCACGAGGGTCGCTCCCAGAATGGCTCGTGGTTTTACGAGTTTGCCGACGTCACCCCGGGCGACGAACCTCACCAGGATGTCGCCAAGATCAACCCCGTGGACGCCAATACCCTGGGCATCAAAGATGGTGATGCGATCCGCCTCATCAGCACCGTGGGCGAGCTGACCTGCACCGCCAAGCTGTGGGAAGGGGTGCGACCTGGCAGTGTCGCCAAGGCCTTCGGCCAGGGGCACTGGGCCTACGGCCGTCATGCCGCCAGAGAGTTCGGTAAGACAGCCAGGGGTGGCAGCAACAACGCCATTATCCCCGCCCGCTACGACCGTTTCAGTGGCGCCTCGGCCTTCTATGGCCATACCCGTATCCGTATCGAGAAAGCGTGAGGTAACAACAGATGAAACTTGGAATGGTTATCGACCTTCAAAAATGCGTGGGTTGCGGCGGCTGTGACCTCGCCTGTAAGACGGAAAACAATACCCCCGACGGCATCCACTGGTCCCATCACATCACCAAGACCGAAGGCACCTTTCCCAACGTCAGTTACAGTTACACCCCCACCCTGTGTAACCACTGTGAGAACGCGGCCTGTGTCGAGGTGTGCCCGGAACAGGCGATGTACAAGGCGGACAATGGCCTGACCCTGCATAATGTCGACAAGTGCATCGGCTGTCGCCGCTGTGAACGCGCCTGTCCCTATGGCGTGATCAGCTTCAACACGGGATCACCGCACCGCAACTGGCAGGATGATCACGAACTGGTGGCCGGTGGCACTGTCTCCCCGAAAGAGGTGCTGATGACCACCGGTGCCAAACACTCTCCCCATGAAAACCCGGAGCGCGGAGATACCTACCCGGTCACCCGCCCCGTCAAAACGGTGGAGAAGTGTACCCTGTGTGATCACCGCCTGGCACGGGGGCTTAACCCCGCCTGTGTGGATGCCTGTCCCGCCGGCGCCAGGGTGGTGGGCGATCTCAGCGATCCCTACAGTGAGGTGTCCCGCCTGCTTAAGATGCATCACTCTATGCAACTGAAGCCGGAAGCTGGCACCAAGCCCAGGGTGTACTACATCCGCAGCTTCGGGGTACGCCAGGCCTAACAGTGAAGATGGCGGGGTTAACCCGCCATTGTTGTTAGTGAAGGCCCTGTGACTGCCGGAGGTTTCTCGGCAGCCACAGGGAGATCAGGGTGGTCAGGGCAAGGAAGGCGGCAGACACCCACAGGCAGGCCGCCAGTCCCGCCATCTGAAACACCAGTCCAGAGAGAAGGGTGCCGACCAGCCGACCCAGGGCGTTGGCCATGTAGTAGAAGCCCACATCCAGTGAGACCCCATCTTCACCGGCGTAATGGACGATGAGGAAGGAGTGCAGACTGGAGTTGACCGCGAACACCGCCCCGAACAGCATCAGCCCCGCCACTATGGTGAACTGGGGCAGAAGCTGCAACTGCACCCCCAGGGCTACCGCCAGGGTGACCCCGGTGAGCAGCCCCGCCCACCTCAGGGCATCGCCGCCGTCAGGGACCTCACCGTGGCGACGGTCGCTGCCGGTGAGCCTCGGCGCGATCCCCTGGATGACCCCGTAACCGATCACCCACAACGCCAGGAAGCCGCCCACGGCGGTGTGGCTCCAGCCGAAGCGACTGCCCAGGTAGACCGGCAAGGCGACGACGAACCACAGATCCCGGGCTCCGAACAGGAACAGCCGGGCCGCAGACAGGATGTTGACACTGGGGCTCTTGGAGAGCAGTTGGGAGAACTTGGGCTTGCCCTTGGCCCGCCCCAGATCCCGGCCGAGCCAGTTGAGGCTGGCCAGCAGCACCAGCAGCAGCACCGACGCCATCACCACCATCGCCCCCTGGAACCCCAGCAGCACCAGCAGCAGGCTCCCGAGGAAGAAGCCCGCCCCCTTGAGGGCGTTCTTGGAGCCGGTAAGCACCGCCACCCAGTGGTAGAGGGCACCGGGCTGCCCCTTGGGTACCAGAGTCTTGATGGCACTCTTGGCACTCATCTTATTCAGGTCTTTGGCGATGCCTGACAGGGCCTGGGCCGCCATCACATAGGGTACGGACAGCCATGCCGAAGGCACCGCCAACATCAGCAGCGCCACCACCTGCATCCCCAGCCCCAGGTTCATGGTGCGGTTGAGACCGATGCGGGCCCCCAGATAGCCGCCCACCAGGTTGGTGACCACCCCGAAGATCTCATAGAACAGGAACAGCGAGGCGATGGCCAGGGGGCTGTAACCCAGCTGGTGGAAGTGCAGCACCACCAGCATCCTCAGGGCGCCGTCGGTCAGGGTAAAGTTCCAGTAGTTGAAGGTCACCAGCAGGTACTGGCGAAGGCCTGGACTCAGGCTGCGTATCTTGGCAATCATAAAATCAATACAGATAAACCGGCACAGAAAAGGCCGGTCCTAGGACCGGCCTGAAATCAGAGCCCCTGCGCCACCAGGTAGCGGGCCAGCTCCATGGTGCGGTTCACATAGCCCCACTCGTTGTCATACCACAGGTAGAGCTTAAGCTGGGTGCCGTCCACCACCATGGTGGAGGGCGCATCCACCACGCAGGAGTGGGGGTTGGTGCGATAGTCGATGGAGACCAGAGGACGTTCCTCGAAACCGAGGATCCCCTCGAGTTCGCCCTCGGCGGCCTGTTTCAGCAGGGCGTTAACCTCCTCCACCGTGGTGGCCCGCTCCAGCTCGAACACGCAGTCGGTGAGGGACGCGTTGCACAGGGGCACCCGCACCGCGTGTCCGTTGAGGCGTCCCTTGAGCTCGGGGAAAATGTGGGTGATGGCGGTGGCCGATCCTGTGGTGGTGGGGATCAGGCTCTCACCACAGGCGCGGGCACGGCGCAGATCCTTATGGGGCGCATCCAGGATGGTCTGGGTGTTGGTGATGGAGTGGATGGTGGTCATGGAGCCGTGCTTGATCCCCAGCTTCTCCTGGATCACCTTCACCGCCGGCGCCAGGCAGTTGGTGGTGCAGGAGGCGGCGGTAACGATACGATGCACCTCCCTGTCGTACCAGTGGTGGTTGACCCCAAACACCGCGTCCAGCACCCCCTCCTGCTTGACCGGGGCGGTCACCACCACCCGCTTGACCCCCTGGTCCAGGAAGGGTTGCAGCGTCTCTTTGCTCTTGAACCTGCCGGAGGCCTCGATGACGATGTCACAACCGGACCAGTCGCCCTCTGCCGGACTGGTGTGACTGGTCACCTCGATGCGCTTGTCGTCGATGACCATGGCGACGCCTTCGCTGCGAATGTCCGCATCCCAGCGGCCATGGACACTGTCGAACGCCAACAGGTGACTCAGGCTGTCGGCGTCACCGGCGGGGTCATTCACCTGGACAAACTCGAAGTCGGGCCACTGCCAGGCGGCGCGCAGGGCCAGGCGCCCCATGCGCCCGAATCCGTTGATACCTACTTTTACCGTCATCTTTTTCTCTCTCAGTCGGTTGATTACGCGGAGTGCGGCGCCGCGTCGGTATGGGGTTGTTCGTCTGCCTGGGGGAACCAGTGACGGGTGCGGTTGGCCAGGGCCACCAGGGAGAGCATCACCGGCACCTCCACCAGGACACCCACCACGGTCGCCAGCGCCGCACCGGAGTGCAGGCCGAACAGGGCGATGGCCACCGCCACCGCCAGCTCAAAGAAGTTGGAGGTACCAATCATCGCCGCCGGTGCCGCCACATTATGGGGCAACTTGAGCAGCTTGGCACCGCCATAGGCGATGGCAAAGATGCCATAGGTCTGAATCAGCAGGGGAATGGCAATGAGGCCAATCACCATGGGACTGGCCAGCAGAGTGGGCGCCTGGATGCCGAACAGGATCACCACGGTGGTCAGCAGGCCGGTCATGGACGCAGGCTTAAGGCGGTCACAGAAGCGGCCCAGGGCGGCTTTACCGCGTCGCAGCAGCAGCTGGCGGACCACAACACCCACGGCCAGGGGCAGTACCACATAGAGCAGGGTAGACAGCGCCAGGGTCTCCCAGGGCACAGTAATCTCAGACACGCCCAGCAGCAGGGCGGCGATGGGGGCAAAGGCCACCACCATGATGAGGTCGTTCACCGACACCTGCACCAGGGTGTAGGCTGGGTTGCCCCGGGTCAACTGCGACCAGACAAACACCATGGCGGTACAGGGTGCCACGCCCAGCAGGATCATGCCGGCGATAAACTGCTCCGCATCGGCGGCGGGCACCAGGTCGGCAAACAGCCCCCGGAAGAACAGCCAGGCGATGGCCGCCATGGTGAAGGGCTTGATCAGCCAGTTGATCACCAGGGTCAACCACAACCCTTTGGGCTGACGGCTCACCTGACGCACGGAGCGGAACTCCACCTGCACCATCATCGGGAAGATCATCACCCAGATGAGTACGGCGATCACCAGGTTGATCTGGGCCACCTGCCAGTTGGCCAGGGCGGCGAAGGCGTCGGGCCAGATTTGACCCAGCAGAACCCCCGCGCCGATGGCCAGGGCCACCCACAGGCTGAGGTAACGTTCAAACAGTCCCATGGTTCCTCCTCAGTCGCAGCACAGGGCCTTGCGGTCTGGGCGATCGCCCATGGCCGCCAGCCGCGTGATGTCGGCGTCGATGACGTCGGGTCTTTGCCGGTTAAGCCCATCCAGGGTATCCAGGGTCCAGTCCGGCAACTCAGCCAGGCGGTAGAACACCCACTGCCCCCTGCGTACATCCTTCAGCAGCCCCTCGCTGCGCAGACGGGCCAGGTGGCGGGAAATCTTGGGTTGGCTCTCATCCAGGGCAGCGGAGAGTTCACAGACGCACAACTCCCCTTCACGGCTGATGAGCAGCATGATCTTCAGCCGGGTGGCGTCGGCCAGCCCCTTGAGCAGGGATACGGGATCTCTCATGGTGACTCACATATGGAAAAGCAAATATGAACTCATTATATGCGCAGGCCCATATGTGTAAAGCCTGAAAGGTGACAATGGGGTGACAAAAGGCCCGTGAACCGCGGGCCTTTGAGATTACAGGTCGGGGAAGATGCGAGCCAGGGCCTGCAGCCACACCAGGGCGAACAGGCCGGCGAGGATATCGTCCACCATGATCCCCAGCCCCCCCTCCATCTGCTTATCGAAGAAGCGGATGGGCCAGGGCTTCCAGATGTCGAACAGGCGGAACAGGGCGAAGCCGATCACCAGCCAGTGCCAACCGGCGGGGGCGGCGATCAGGGTGATCAGCATCCCCACCACCTCGTCCCAGACGATGGCCGGGTGGTCGTGCACCCCCATATCCTCGGCGGTCTTGCCACACAGGTAGATCCCCAAGGCGGAGAAAAGGATCAGGGTCATCAGGTAGGGGAACAGCGACCAATCCTGCATCACCCAGTAGAGGGGAAAAGCCGCCAGGGTACCGAAGGTGCCCGGTGCCTTGGGGGCCAGGCCGAGGCCGCCCCCCAGGGCCAGGAAGTGCACCGGGTTAGTCAGGCGCACCGCGGGAAATCGTGTCATCAGGCTCACCATCAGAAGTGCCGAAAGCTCTGGGGAGCCTGTTGCAGGGGCTCACCCTCGCGGTAGTAGTGGATGCCGCTGCCGGCGCGGATCTGACCGATGCAGCTGTGGCTGACACCGGCCTCGCCCAGGGCGGTCATCAGCGCCCCCTTCTGAGCCTCGGGCACGGTAAACAACAGCTCGTAATCCTCGCCGCCACGGATCGCCAACTGTCTGGCCTCCTCGTCACCCAGGGTCTCCAACAGCGCCTTGGACAGGGGCAACTTGTCGATCTCCACGTGGGCGCCGACCCCGGAGGCGGTGACAATGTGCTCCAGATCGCCGGCCAGGCCATCGGACAGATCCAGGCAGGCACTGGCGATGCCGCGCAGCGAGCGTCCCGCCAGAATCCTGGGGGTGGGGCGCAGGTGACGGGTCACCAGAAACTCCCTGTGATCGTCGCTGGCCTGAAGCTCGCCCTTGAGCAACTTGAGGCCGGCGGCGCTGTCACCCAGATGGCCGGTGACGAAGATCCAGTCGCCGGGCTTGGCGCCGCTGCGACTCAGGGACTGATCCGAGGGGACATGCCCCAGGGCGGTCAGGGTGATGGTCAGCGGCCCACGGGTGGTGTCACCGCCCACCAGGGCGATGCCGTAGTACTCGCAGATCTGGTTGAGACCGGCGGCGAAACGGGACAGCCAGGTTTCATCGCTGCGGGGCAGGGTCAGGGCCAGGGTCAACCAGGCGGGGTCGGCCCCCATGGCTGCCAGATCCGACAGGTTCACCGCCACCGACTTGTAGGCCAGCATCTCCGGGTCGATGGAGGGGAGAAAATGGATCCCCTCCACCAGGGTGTCGGTGGTGACCACCAGCTGGTTGTTGGCCGGTACCCGCAGGATGGCGGCGTCGTCGCCGATCCCCATCAATACGTCCTTGCGCTGATTGCCGCGCTGACATCCCTGACGGAAAAACCGCTCGATTAATTCAAATTCGCTAATTGGCATACATAAAAAGGGCCACATAGGTATGTGGCCGCTCCATCAATCGATCAACGCTCAGGCTCAACGCTTCTGGGCGTTGGCCAGTTTGTCGAGCACTCCATTGACAAACTTGTGGCTGTCGTCGGAGGCGAAGGCCTTAGCCAGTTCAATGGCTTCGTTGATAGCCACCTTATAGGGCACGTCGTCACGGTAGAGCAACTCGTACGCACCCAGGCGCAAAACCGCCAGTTCGATGGGGTCCACCTCCTCGATAAGGCGAGCCAGGTAGGGTTTGCACTTATCGTCCAACTGCTTGGCGTGGGTGGCGACCCCCACCAGCAGTTCACGGAAGTAAGCCACATCTACGCCGTCGGTTTCCTGCTCTGTGAGGAAATGGTGTTCCACATTGGCCACATCATTCCCACTCATTTGCCATGAATAGATGGCCTGCACCGCCAGTCGGCGGGCTTTGCGACGCTCTGAAGGCTTCACTAGGTTCTCCTGAATTTATAGACGTCTCTTAGATCTGCTTAAGGACGTTTACCATCTCCAGGGCGCTCATTGCGGCCTCGTGGCCCTTGTTGCCAGCCTTGGTGCCGGCACGCTCAATGGCCTGTTCGATGGTATCGGTAGTAAGGACGCCGAAGGAGACGGGAGTATCAAACTCCAGCATCACCTGTGCCAGTCCCTTGTTGCACTCTCCGGCAACGAAATCAAAGTGGGGGGTACCACCGCGGATCACCGCACCCAGGGCGATGATGGCGTCGAACTCCCCTTTGGCAGCCAGTTTGCGGGCGGCCAGAGGCAGTTCGAAAGCGCCGGGTACACGAACGATGGAGATATCATCGTCATTGACGTTACCAAGACGCTTCAGGGTATCGATGGCGCCTTCCACCAGGCTCTCGACGACGAAGCTGTTAAAACGGCCGACCACCAGGGCGATCTTCGCGCCTTTGGCTTCAATGTTTCCTTCGATGACAATCATGATTTATATCCAAAAAACAGATTGGTAGACGCCCCGGTATGAGACAGGGGCGAAAAGTGGCGTAATGATAGCACAGCCAACGCTAAAAACTTAACGCTGGCCAGCCGGTTTTATTCACCGATGTACTCGGTCACTTCCAGTCCGAAACCGGACAGGGCGTGGTATCGTTTCTGACCGGAGAGCAGGCGCATGCGGGTCACGCCCATCTCCGCCAGGATCTGCGAGCCGACGCCGACGGTACGGGAGGTACCGAACGGCTTGTGTTTGGGCCCGGCCGCCCCCTGATCCTCCTCGGCATAGCTGCGGATCTGGGTCAGCAGCTCCTCGCTGCTCTGATGACGGCCCAGCAGCACCAGCGCACCGTTCTCCTCCCGGGCGATCCGCTCCAGGGCGGCTTCCAGGCTCCATGGGCTGGCGCCGCCACGCTGGGAGAACAGCAGATCATTAAATTCGTCGTGCAGGTGCACCCGCACCAGGGGATTGTCGCCGAGATCGCCCTTCACCAGGGCAAAGTGGGCCTCGCCGTCGATGGTGTCGCGGAAGCTCACCAGTTCGAACTCACCGAACCGGGTCGGCCAGCGGCAGCTGGTCTCACGGACGATGGTGGTTTCGTTGAGGTTGCGGTACTCGATAAGATCGGCGATGGTGCCGATCTTCAGCCCATGCTCCTCGGCAAACACCTCCAGTTGGGGGCGACGGGCCATGGTGCCGTCCTCGTTGAGGATCTCCACGATCACCGCGGCGGACTCGTAGCCGCCCAGGCGGGCCAGGTCCACCGACGCCTCAGTGTGGCCGGCGCGGGTCAACACCCCACCATCGCGGGCGCGCAGGGGGAAGATGTGACCGGGCTGGACCAGGTCGGTGGGCTTGGCGTCCTTGGCCACGGCGGTCTGCACGGTCACCGCCCGATCGGCGGCGGAGATGCCGGTGGTCACCCCCTGGGCCGCCTCGATGGAGACGGTGAAGGCGGTGCCATACTGCTCAGTGTGGCGGGACACCATCTGGTGCAGCCCCAGGCGGTCGCAACGCTCACCGCTCATGGGCATGCAGATCAGCCCGCGGCCATACTTGGCCATAAAGTTGATCGCTTCGGGGGTGACCGCCTCGGCGGCCATGATCAGATCGCCCTCGTTCTCGCGATCCTCGTCGTCCATCAGGATCACCATCTTGCCCAGACGGATATCCTCGATGATCTCTTCAATGCTGTTCAGTGCCATCTTGATGACCTTGTTATTTTAAAAATCCAGTTTTTGCCAACATCTCCAGGGTGATGCCGCCGGCGTCCGGTTGATCATCCAGGGGCTGCATCAGTCGCTCCAGGTAGCGGGCGATCAGATCCACCTCCAGATTCACCGTCGACCCCGGCTTGAGCTCACCGATGGTGGTCTCCTGGACGGTATGGGGTACCAGGGTAAGTCGAAAACGGTGACCATCCACCTCGTTGGCGGTCAGGCTGATGCCGTCGATGGTCACCGACCCTTTCTCGGGAATGTAGCGGCCCAGGCCCGACGGGGCCCGCAGCCAGTACTCTATGGCGCGTCCTCGGGGACTGACGCTCTCAACTGTGGCCAGGCCATCCACGTGGCCGCTGACCAGGTGGCCGCCGAGGCGGGTGTCCGGGGTCACCGCCCGCTCCAGGTTGACCCTCTGACCCACCTGGTAATGAGCGAAGTTGGTGCGGGCCAGGGTTTCGCCGGAAACGTCGGCCACGTAACCGTCCGCCAGCTTCTCCACCACGGTGAGACAGACGCCGTTGGTGGCGATGCTGTCTCCCAACTGCACATCCGCCAGGGGCAGTTTGCCGCTGGCTACGGTCACCTTGAGATCGTCACCCCGGCGCTCCAACTGGCGCAGGGTGCCCACCGCTTCGATAATGCCTGTAAACATCTATGACTCCGCGCGCACCAGGGTCAGGCGCAGATCGGCCCCCACCCGGCGAACGTCTTTGAATTGAAACTCCGGCACCTGGGTCATCTCGGCCAGTTCGGGCAGGTTCACCACCCCGCGGCCGTCACTCCCCATCATCTTAGGCGCCTGGTACAGAATAAGTTCATCCCAGAGACCGGCACTGAGAAAGGCCCCGGCCAGGGAGGCACCCGCCTCCACCATCACGGTGTTGATCTGACGCTCGGCCAGCTCCGCCACCAGGGCATGCAGATCCAGCTTGTCGCACCTGGACGGTCCCTGCCAGCTCTCCACCCAGTCGGGCCAGTCACAGCCGTAGGCGCGGGTCGAGGCCAGCAGCACCGGCGACTCGATGGCGGTCAGCCTCAAAGGCGGCGCCAGCCGGGCGCGACCGTCGACCACCACCCGCAACGGCTGAGACCAGGTGTCGGGCAGGGTCAGCGACGCCGGCAGCTGTTCCGGGCGGACGTTCATCGCCGGGTCATCCGCCAGCACCGAATCGGCACCGGTAATGATGGCACCGTGAGCCAGGCGCATCCTCTGGACATCCTGACGTGCCTGGGGGCCGGTGATCCACTTGGAGTGGCCATTGGCCAGGGCGGTGCGGCCATCAACGGAGGCCGCCAGCTTGATGCGGATAAAGGGACGTCCTTCGGACATCCGCTTGATAAATCCGGGGTTGATTGCCAGGGCATCCCCCTCCAGCAGCCCGGAGGCCACCTCGATGCCCGCCTCTCTCAGCATCGACAGGCCACGGCCCGCCACCTGGGGATTGGGGTCCACCATGGCGGCCACCACCCGGCCGACACCGGCCCGGATCAGCGCCTCGGCACAGGGGGGAGTGCGACCGTAGTGGGAGCAGGGCTCCAGGGTCACATAGGCGGTGGCGCCGCGGGCCAGCTCACCGGCAGCCCGCAGGGCAAACACTTCGGCATGGGGCTCTCCGGCCTTGGGGTGGAACCCCTCCCCCACCACCCGGCCATCCCGGACGATGACGCAACCCACGGCGGGGTTGGGGCGAGTGGAGAAACGGCCGCGCCGGGCCAGTTCGATGGCCCGGCGCATATGTTGAAAGTCGTCTTGTGACCAGCTCATCACTTTTCCAGCTTGGCGATCGCTTCGCCGAATTGGGACAGATCCTCGAAGGCGCGGTAGACGGAGGCGAAGCGGATGTAGGCCACCTTGTCCAGGGCCATCAGCTGCTCCATCACCAGGTTGCCCACCATGTCTGAGCCCACTTCCCGCTCGCCGGTGGCGCGCAGGGCGGATTTGATCTTGCTCAGGGACTGCTCTATCGCCTCCTGGGAGACCGGACGCTTCTCCACCGCCCGCTGAATGCCCCGACGCAGCTTATCCTCGTCGAAGGGTTCACGGGTACCGTTCTGCTTGATCACCCTGGGCATCACCAACTCGGCGGTCTCGAAGGTGGTAAAACGTTCGTGACAGGTGAGGCACTCGCGCCGACGGCGCACCTGGTGCCCTTCGGCCACCAGACGGGAGTCGATCACCTTGGTGTCATTGGTTGAACAAAATGGACAGTGCATGTTGCCTCCGGCAGGGTCCCTTTTACCAGGACAGCTTAACTGACTGCATAGAATAGCGGATTTAGGCCGCCAGGTTAACGGTTTGCGGGGGTTTGAACCTCGCCCTTTGATCTGGCTCTCCGTCTGGACGTGACTCCATAACCCTTTGCTAACAAAGGGGCGTCTCAAACTGGGAATTTGGGCTGTTCCAGGCAGGGGAAAAGGCCCATCGAATGATGGGCCTTTCGGGGCGATTAGCGGTAGACGGGACGGCGGGCGCACAGATCCTTCACCTGAGCCTTGACCCGCTCTACCACGGCTTCGTTGCCGAAGTCGTCGAGGATGTCGCAGATCCAGCCGGTCAGCTCACGGGCTTCCGCCTCGGTGATGCCACGACGGGTCAGTGCCGGAGTGCCGATACGCAGCCCGGAGGTCACAAAGGGGCTGCGGGGATCGTTGGGCACCGAGTTCTTGTTCACCGTGATGTTGGCGCGGCCCAGGGCGGCGTCCGCATCCTTGCCGGTAATGTCCTTGTCGATCAGATCCAGCAGGAACAGGTGGTTCTGGGTACCACCGGAGACCACCTTGTAACCGCGGGCCATGAACACCTCGGCCATCGCCTGGGCATTAGTCACTACCTGCTGCTGGTAGGCCTTGAACTCGGGCTGCAGCGCTTCCTTGAAGGCCACCGCCTTGGCGGCGATCACATGGCACAGAGGGCCGCCCTGGCCGCCGGGGAATACCGCGGAGTTCAGCTTCTTGTAGATGGCCTCATCGCCACAGGCGGAGAGGATCAGGCCACCGCGGGGACCGGCCAGGGTCTTGTGGGTGGTGGTGGTCACCACGTGGGCGTGCGGCACCGGGTTGGGGTAGACACCGGCGGCCACCAGGCCGGCAACGTGGGCCATGTCGACAAACAGGTAGGCGCCCACCTGGTCGGCGATCTCACGGAACTTGGCCCAGTCGATCACGCCGGAATAGGCGGAAAAGCCGGCGATGATCATCTTGGGCTGATGCTCCCTGGCCAAGGCCAGGACCTCGTCGTAATCGATCTCACCGGATTCCGGGGAGATGCCGTACTGAACGGCGTTGTACATTTTGCCGGAGAAGGAGACGCTGGCACCGTGGGTCAGGTGGCCACCGTGGGCCAGACTCATACCCAGGACGGTGTCGCCGGGCTCCAGCAGGGCCATGTAGACTGCCGCGTTCGCCTGGGAGCCGGAGTGAGGCTGAACGTTGGCGTAATCGGAGCCGAACAGTTCATTGGCCCGATTGATGGCCAGCTCTTCGGACTTGTCCACGTACTCACAACCGCCATAGTAACGCTTGTGGGGGTAGCCTTCGGCGTACTTGTTGGTCAGCTGAGAGCCCTGGGCCTCCAGCACTCGGGGGCTGGTGTAGTTTTCGGAGGCGATCAGTTCGATATGCTCTTCCTGACGGACACGCTCCGCTTCCATCGCTTCCCACAGCTCGGGATCAAAATCGGCGATGTTCATTGTTTTTTCCAGCATCCATGTCTCCTGCGTAGGGGGTTATTTTTTAGGCGGGCCCTAGTTTACTCCGGTGTGACCCCGATCCCAAGTCCAATGAGCCCGGATGCTGTTTTCTCATAAATGAACGAGATGGTTGGCGCATCCCTGCGCATCGATAAGCGCCTTGCCAATCCCAGGGGAATCGGCGAGGCACCCCGCCTAATCGGCCGCCTGGGTGGGCACGCCGTGACCGATCCCCTTGACCCGGTTACCCTCAGCCAGATAGACCAGACGGGGCTTGTGCCCCTGGGCCTCGGCCTGCGCCATCTGCACATAGGCGCAGATGATCAACCGGTCTCCCACCGCCGCCTTGTGGGCCGCGGCGCCGTTGACGGAGATGATCCTGGAGCCCGCCTCGGCGACGATGGCGTAGGTGGCGAAACGTTCGCCGTTATCCACGTTGTACAGCTCGATCTTCTCGTACTCGAGAATACCCGCCGCCTCCAGGAACTCCTGATCGATGGCGCACGATCCCTCATACTCCAGTTCGGCGTGGGTTACCCGGGCCTGATGCAGCTTGCCCTTTAGCATGGTTGTAATCATATGGTCTCTCTCGTTAGTGAATTCTGAACTGGCTGACCGCCTGCTGCAGCCGGGAGGCCAGCTGCCCCAGCTCGACGCTGGCTCTGGCAGTCTGGGCGGAACCGTCGGCCACCTCACGGGAGGCCTGACTGACCCCCTCCAGGTTTTGCCCCAGGTCGGCAGCCACCGCCTGCTGCTCGCTGCAGGCACTGGCGATCTGGGTGTTCATCGCGGCTATGGTATCGATGGCAGCGACCACCTTCTCCATGGAGCGGCTGGCCTGCTCCGCCTGGTCGACGCAGCCCTTGATCAGCTCACAGCTGCTCTGGGTGGCCGCCCCCGCCTGCTTGGAACTGGTCTGCAGTTGCTCGATGATGGCGACGATGCGGCTGGTGGACTCCTGGGTGCGGCCCGCCAGGGTGCGCACTTCGTCGGCCACCACCGCAAACCCCCGACCCTGCTCTCCGGCGCGGGCCGCCTCGATAGCGGCATTGAGGGCCAGCAGGTTGGTCTGGTCGGCGATCTCGCGGATCACGTCCACCACCATGCCGATATTGGCGGACTCGCGCTCCAGCTCGGCCACCAATTCACCAGCCTGCTCAATCACCGCCTCCGCCTCGCGGATGCCGGTGATGCTGTGGCGCACCTCGTCCATCCCCTCGCCGGCATCGCCGTTGGCGCTGTCGGCGGACTCAGAGGCTTGCTCGGTATTGCGGGCCACCTCGGCCACCGTGGACTGCATCTGGTTCATGGCGCTGGCGATGGAGGCGACCTGCCCCTGCTGCTGGGCCATCCCCTGGGACACCTGCTCCGACACCGTGCCCATCTCGTCGATGGCCCCGCCCAGTTGCTGGGCGGCGGCGGCGATCTGCTCCACCAGCGCCGCCAGGCGCTCCCCCATCTGGCGACTGTCCGACGCCAGGGCCCCAAGTTCGTCCCGGGAGAACCCCTGCTCCGGCAACCGACAGGTGAGATCCCCCTGGGCCACCGCGGCGATGAAGCCGCGGATGCTGGCCAGGGGACGGCAGATCTGTCGCACCAGAATCAACGCGCTCAGCAGCATGAAACCAGCAAGCAGCAAAGCGCCTATTCCCAGCACCCAGTAGCTGCGCTCGGTGGCGTGACGGCTGGCGACCGTGTTCGCCTCCACCGCCTGTTGATTGAACGCAAGCACAGCGTCGATCGCCTCCATCAGCTCCAGATAGGCGGGGTAGCTGGCCATGATGGCGTCGTTGGCATCCTGGTACCTCTCCTCACTGATGCGATCCAGGAAGGGGGCATTGACCTCTAGGTAGTGATCCCAGCTCTGCTGCAGCGCCGCCAGCACCTGGCGCTCCTGCTCGGAGCCGATCCCCCGGCGGTACTCCTTGAGGTGCTGCGCCATGGTCAGCGGCATCTTGCGACCGTCGATGACCCACTGACCCATGTCCGGATCACCGGCATTGGAGACCAGGGAGAAATCGTACTTGCGGTAGTCGATGATGAAGGCGCGCATGTCCTCCACCAGCATCAGCCTGGGCAGGGTCACCTGGCTGAAACCGGCCATGGTCCGTTCCATATCCATGGTCTGCCGGGTCACCAGGGCGATGAGCAGGGCAAACGCCAGGGCGATCCCCAGGTACCCCAGGGCAATCTTGTTTCTGACACTCAGGTTATTCAGTCCCACCTGACACTCCTTAATCGAAAAATTGCGGCAGACCTAATGAGCCGATACCGATGAGAACAGCCGGATCACCAGGGTGCCGGCCAGGATCAGGCCAATGCCCACCAACGCCGGTCCGTCCAGGCGCTCGCCCCGCAGCAGCCAGGCGGCTAAGGCCACCAGCACCATGCCGCTGCCACACCACAGGGCGTAGGCGATGCCCACCGGCACCTGGGTCACCACGCGGGCCAGCAAGGCAAAGGCCACCAGGTAGCCCCCCAGGCAGAGCAGGGTCGGCAGCAACCGGGTGAAGCCCCGGGTCTGACCCAGCAGGCTGGTGGCCCCCACTTCGGCCAGGATCGCCAGCATCAGCCACAGGTAGGCCACGACCTCCTCAGCCCAGCAGGGGCCGAACCTCCCGGGCCACCACCTCGAGGAAGTGATCGGCCTGGTCAAAGGTACCCAGCATCTTGATGAAACCGTGGATCACCCCGTCAAACACCCGGTACTGCACCGGCACACCGGCTCGGGCCAGTTTGTCGGCATAGAGGGCACCGTCGTCGCACAGGGGGTCATACTGGGCACAGTAGATCAGCGTCGGAGGCAGGCCGCTGTGATCCGAGGCCACCAGGGGGGCACAATAGGGGTGCAGGGCATCGGTGGCGGAGCGCATGTAGTGGCCCCAGTAATACGCCATGCTGGCGCGCTGCAGCAGGTAACCCTCGCCATGCTCGATGACGGAGCGGGTCTGCAGGCCATACTGAACGGCGGGGTAGACCAGCACCTGGCAGGCCAGCTTGGGCCCCTGCTCATCCCGAGCCCTCAGGGCCACCGCCGCCGCCAGGTTGCCCCCGGCGCTGTCGCCGAACAGGCCGATGCGGCCGGGATCCAGACCCAGCTCTTCGGCGTGGTCAAACACCCAGCGAGTGGCGGCGAAGCAGTCCTCCATGGGGATGGGGAACTTGTGTTCCGGCGCCTTCTGGTAGTTGACCGCCACCACCACCGCACCGGTGCGGTTGGCCAGGGCCCGGGCGAAGGGGTCGTTGGTGCCGATGTTGGACACCATCCAGCCGCTGCCGTGGAAGAAGATCAGCGCCGGCATCCCCGCCCGAGGCGTCTCGACCCCTGCCGGGCGGTAGAGCCGAACCGGCAGGTCCGCGGTCGGACCGGGCAGAAACCGGTGCTCCACCGCCGCGACGCTCTCCGGCGCCCGCGCCGGCTCACCGCCGGAGAGTTCCAGGGCTCTGGCCTCCTGGGGGGTCATCGCTTCATAGGGTTTGGCTCCGGATTGGCGCACCTCCTCCAGGAAGGCCGCCACTTGTGGATCCAGTGACATAGTCGTCTCCTTTTGCACGGCGGGCCTGCGGCCCGCCCGGTTATGGGGTGTCGCCCACCAGGAAAGCCCGCAGGGGATCCAAGGATGAGAGAGGTGGATGCACTCCGGCCGATGGGCAGTATCTGCTCCTCCGGGCAGGCGACATGATCGTTATTTGGCCGAGGGCTGCACCTCGGTCACCCCCTTGAGCCTGGGCCGGTCGGCCTCCATTCGGCTCAGGGGCGCCACAGGCTCCATCGAGGCGGCGCTGCGCCCCGCCAGGGCCTGATACTCAAGGGTATTCAAACGTTTCCATTGAAGGTCCTGCTCGCTCAGGCTGCGCTTCACCCGGGCGGGGACCCCCGCCAGCAGCTGCCGCGGCTCGCCGCGGAACCCCACCTTGACGAAGCTCATGGCGGCCACCATGCTCTCGGGGCCGATCACCGCCCCGTCCATCACCACGGAGTTCATCCCCACCAGGGCGTCGCGGCCGATGACGCAACCGTGCAGCACCGCCCCGTGGCCGATGTGACCATTGGCCTCCACCCGGGTGTCCTGATCGCAGTAGCCGTGCATGATGCAACCATCCTGCAGGTTGGCGCCCGCCTCCAGGATCAACCGGCCAAAATCGCCGCGAAGCACGGCGTTGGGGCCGACATAGACGCCGGGGCCGATGATCACGTCGCCGATCAACACCGCGGTGGGGTGCACATAGGCGCTGGGGTCCACCACGGGGATCAGTCCTTCAAATTGGTAGCAAGGCATCTCACCGGCTCCGAAACTAAAAAAAATATTCCATCGCCTCCTTGGCGATGAGAAAAAAGAAAAAAAGGCGAGACTCTACTAACGGCACACCCGCCAGAATTCCTCATGCAGAGCTCGCCAAGCGATAACGCTAACGCTCGATAGGTTCAGATTGAAAAAACACTTTCCCCTCCGGAGGTATTACACACACCAGACAACTAGAGAAAAACCACCATTTCCGCGAGGGTTGAGTGGGTACGAAGACTCTATTTAACTTCTCATTCAAAAATTAAATAATGAGCCCTCCGAATGCCTGGAAAACTTATTTCCCTTTCCAGACAGGATCGCGCTTCTCTGCGAAGGCCGCGGGTCCCTCCAGGGCATCCTCGGAGTGCAAAACCGCCGGGTAGTGCTTCAGCGCGCCGCTGCGGGTGAAGCGATACCCCTCCTCAACGGTCATCTCGGCGGTGGTACGGCATACCTCTTTCAGGGCGGCTACCGCCAGCGGGGCGCTCAGGGCGATCTGAGCGGCCAGTTCACGGGCGCTCTCCATCAGCTGCTCCACGGGCACCACCCGGTTGACCACGCCCCAGCGCAGGGCCTCTTCGGCGTCCATGCGACGACCGGTCATCATCATCTCGTTGACGATCGCCTGTGGCATCACCTTAGGCAGACGCAGCATGCCGCCGCTGTCCGGCACGATGCCCAGCTTGGCTTCGGGCAGGGCGAAGCTGGCGTTATCGGCACAGACGATCATGTCTGCGGCCAGGGCCAGCTCGAAGCCGCCACCGAAGGCGTAACCGTTCACCGCGGCGATCACCGGCTTGTCCAGGTCGAACAGTTCGGTCAGGCCGGCAAAACCGCCCGGACCAAAGTCGGCGTCAGGGGCTTCCCCTTCCGCAGCCGCCTTCAGGTCCCAGCCGGCGGAGAAGAAGCGCTCTCCGGCACCGGTGATGATCGCCACCCTCAGCTCCGGATCGTCACGGAACATCATGAAGACTTCGCCCATGGCATAGCTGGTCTTGGCGTCGATGGCGTTGGCCTTGGGACGATCCAGGACAATCTCCAGAACGTGGCCATTTCGGGTAACGTGCAATGATTCGCTCATACTCTTTCTCCAATAAGAGTCACTCAATGACTCCTTCCATTTAAAATTTGGTTTAGCTCACTTCACAAAGAAGATGTTTCTGTACCTTGCCGGTGCAGGTTTTTGGCAATGCTCCGCGCAATTCAATAAAGGACGGAACTTTAAACTTGGCCATATTCTTTACGCAGTACTCCAGGATTTCCTGCTCACTAATTTCAGCGTCATCTTGCAATACAACGAACGCCTTTATCGCCTCGTCTCGAATGGAATCTTTCACCCCAATCACTGCCGCTTCCACCACCTCGGGAATTTCAGAGATGATATTTTCAATCTCCAGACAGGAGACATTTTCGCCACAGCGCTTGATCATGTTGCTGGCCCGGTCGACAAAGAAGAAGAACCCCTCCTCATCTTGATAAGCTGAGTCACCGGTCTTGAGCCAGCCATCCTCAGTGAACGCTCTGGCGGTGATCTCCGGTGCCTGGTAGTACTCCTTGAACAGGGTTTTCCCCGGCTCACCGCGGACCTGGATCTCGCCGATCTCCCCGGGGGGCAGCGCCTTGCCGTCCGGCCCGGTGATCCGGGCCTGATAACAGAGGCCGGTGCGGCCGATGGAGGGCCAGCGCCGCTTGTCACCGGGGCGATCACCGATGATGCCGACGATGGTCTCGGTCATCCCCCAGGAGGTAAAGATGCGCACCCCGAAACGGTCGATGAAGGCATCCTTCTCCTGATCGGACATGCTCAGATAGAACAGCACTTCACGCAGACAGTGGTTGCGCTCCCAGGGCTGACGCGGCTGCATCATCATGGTGCGCATCATCAGCGGGATGCACTCGGTCACCGTGGCCCGGTATTTCACCACCTGGCCCCAGAAGGCCCGGGCGCTGAACTTCTCCAGCAGCACGAAGGTGGCGCCGGCGGAGAACGCGGCCATGGCGGCGGTGCACTGACAATCGATGTGATAGGCCGGGGTCGCCGTCAGGTAGATGTCATCGCTGCGCAGGGCGGTCTGCCAGGCGGTGTAGTAACCGGCAAACCTCAGGTTGTAGTGGGTGATCACCACCCCTTTGGGCCTTGAGGTGGTGCCGGAGGTAAACATGATCTCCGCCACGTCGTCGGCGCTGACGCTCTCCTGACTCTGCAACTGGGCAGACTGCTGCTCCAGCAGCCGGTCGAAGTTGGCGGTCCCCTTCAGGGCACCGCAGCCGCCGGTCACCAGCAGCTCGGCCAACTCCGGCTGACTCTGCTGAATCTCCAGATAGATGGGCAGAAACTCGGGCCGGGTCACCACGGTCTTCACCCGGCACTGAGCCACGATGTAGGCGCACTCCTCCTGTAGCAGGTGGGTGTTGATCGGCACCATGATCGCCCCAATCTTGGCCAGGCCAAACCAGCAGAGAATGAACTCCACGCTGTTGTTCAGGTGCAGGGCGACACGGTCCCCCTTGCTGATACCGCGGGAACTGAACAGGTTGGCGGCCCGGTTGATCTCGTCATTGAGCTGGGCATAACCGTACTGACGAGTATGTCCGGCGACATCCTCAAAGATCAGTGCGGCCTTGTCACCATGCAACTGCGCCAGATCATCCCAGGCCTCTCGCAAGCTCTGTCCGTTAATAATGTCCATCTGCTACCTTTCAACATCAACCAACTTCAGGATGGGAGAACCCTAAGTGCCGAAGTGGGGGTTGTCACGCCCGTCACTTCGGACTCGTGATCTTCCATGAAGATTATTTTTCAGAGACCTTGGCCAGCCCCTTTTCAGCCAGTTGCTCAATCGCCTCATCGGAGTAGCCGATCTCGCTCAGGATGGCGGCGGTGTCCATGCCGTGACCGGGCATACCACGCCAGATCTTGCAGGGGTTGTTCTTGAACTTGGGCATCACGTTGGGGCCCTTGCAGCTCTCGCCTTTCAGGGTCTGCCACTGGGTGATGGACTCCCGTGCCTGGTACTGGGGGTTCTCCTCCAGATCCTCGGCACCGAGCACCTTGGCACAGGCGATCTTCAGCTCGGCGAAGCGCTCGCGCACCTGGGCGACACTGCGGCTGTTCAGGTAGCGATCCAGCGCATCCTCGATCTCCTGACCATGGGGGCACTCGATGCGGTGGATCAGCTGGGTGCCTTCGGGAACCGCTTCGGTGCCCAGCAGGTGGCCCAGGCCGATATCCTTGAACAGCTCCTCGATCTGGGTCACGCCCACCATCTCCATCACGATGTAGCCGTCTTCGCACTTGTAGAGGCCACAGCCGGCATAGTAGGGGTCACGGCCCTTATACTGACGGGGCGCCATCTGGCCGCCGTTGAAGTAGTCCATCATGAAGTACTGGCCCATGCGCAGCATCACCTCATACATGGCCACGTCGATGCTCTCACCCACACCGGTCTCCTTGGCCTTGTGGAAGGCCGCCAGGGCGGAGCTGGTCACGGTCAGGCCGGAGAAGTAGTCGGCGGCATAGGGGAAGGCCGAGGCGGGCTGATCGATGTCGCCATTCTGCAGCAAATAGCCGCTGAACGCCTGAGCGATGGTGTTGTAGGCCGCCAGGTTGGTGTACTCGTCGGTGCCATACTGGCCGAAGCCGGACAGATGGGCGATCACCAGCTTGGGGTTGCGCTCCCACAGCAGTTCGTCGGTGATGCCGCGGCGGGCAAAGGCGGGCCCCTTGCTGGCCTCGATGAAGATGTCGGTGGTCTCCATCAGCTTGAGGAAGGCCTCACGCCCCTCATCCTTGAAGATGTTGAGGGAGAGGGCGTGCAGGTTACGCCGGGACAGTTCAGGATAGTTGGGCTGTACCCGGATGGTGTCGGTGTAGGCCACGTTCTCAATCCAGATCACCTCGGCGCCCCATTCCGCCATCATCTGGGCGGAGAAGGGGCCGGCGATCTCGATACCGGAGAAGACAACCCGGACACCCGCCAGGGGGCCGAATTCGGGAGTGAAGAGCTTGTGGGACATGATGGTCGTCCTTATCAAATCTGTCTGTATTGGAATGCCGCCGGCGGCGGCTGCCCGGGGGAGCGCCTCCCCCGGGCTCCCTCCTTAGCGGTACTCTTTCAGAACTGCGCGACCCAGGGTCAGGATCTGCATCTCGTCGGAGCCACCGGAGACACGGTCCACCCGCAGGTCACGCCAGAAGCGGCTGATGCGGTGTTCGCCGGCGATGGCGTAGCCACCCAGCACCTGCATGGCGGAGTCCACCACCTCGAAGGCGGCGTTGGCGCAGTAGAATTTGCACATGGCGGCATCCCCGGAGGTCATCATGCCGTTGTCCGCCTTCCAGGCCACGTGGTAGATCATGTTCTTCATGTTGCTCAGGCGAATGGCCATATGAGCGAACTTCTCCTGGATCAGCTGGGTACGACCGATGGCCTGGCCGAACTGCACCCGCTGGTTGGCGTACTTGGCCGCGTCCTCGAAGGCGCAGTAGGCGGTGCCGTAGTTGGTGCAGGCCACCAGGAAGCGCTCCATGTCGAACTCCTCCTTCACCCGGTTGAAGCCGTTGCCTTCGGTACCGAAAAAGTCCTTCTCCTCCAGCTCCACGTCGGTGAAGGTCACCTCGCAGCAGCTGTCCATCTTCAGACCCAGCTTAGGCAGCTTGCTCAGCTTGATGCCGGGCTTGGTCATGTCCACGAAGAACTCGGAGAACACCGGGGTGTCGGAGGAGGCGTCGCGGGCCATCACCACCAGGAAGGGGCAACCGGCGGCAGAGGTGATGAAGCACTTGCTGCCGTTGAGGTATATCTTGCCATCCTTACGCAGGTAGTTGGTGGTCAGGCTGCCTACATCGGAGCCGGCGCCGGGTTCGGTGATGGCCGAGTTCCACATCTGCTTGCCGGTGCCGCGCAGGGACATGATCTTGTCGATCTGCTCCTCGGTACCCTCACGCAGCACGGTGGTGAAGCCAGCCAGCTGGTACAGCACATAGGTGGGGGCACCCAGGCGCCCCAGCTCTTCCCAGATCACCGCCAGGGTAGTCAGGCCAGCGTCGAAGCCATCGTGCTCCTCGGGCAGCAGCAGGCTGTCGATGCCCATCTCAGCCAGTTCCTTAACGAAACGCTCGGGGTAGGTGCTGGTCTCATCGCACTCGGCGAAGTAGGCTTCCCAGTTCTCGCGCTCCATCAGGTCACGTACGCCTTTGACAAACAGCTCCTGTTCATCGGTCAATCTGTAGTCCATATCTCTTTACCTTCTATTTACTTACTTTCAGGGGACGTTGGCCGTCACCCAATGGAATCTAGTCCGCCCACTTGTTGCGCTTGGCGTCCTTGAGGAAGGACATGATCACCAGGATGTTGACGATCACCAGGGGCGCACCGCCGGCGATGATGGCGGTCTGCAGGGGCTTGAGGCCACCCAGGGACAGCAGCACGATGCCGATGACACCCACCAGTACAGACCAGCCCACACGGATCCACACCGGTGGCTCGTTGTCGGCGTCCACACCCTTACAGGTGGACATCGCCAAGGTGTAGGAACAGGCGTTGATCAGGGTCACTGTGGCCAGGAAGCACAGGATGAAGAAGCCCCACATGGTGATGGTGCTCATGGGCAGGGCCGCCCAGGTCTCGATGATGGCACGGGGGGCACCATGCTCCTGAATCAGCTGTCCCATGTTGATGATGCTTTCGTGCATCAGGTTCACGGTGTTGGAGCCGAGGATGGTCCACAGGAACCAGGTGGATGCGGTCAGGCCACCCACCATGGTCAGGCACAGCTGACGTACGGTGCGACCACGGGAGATCTTGGCCAGGAAGATGCACATCTGGATGCCGTAGACTACCCACCAGGCCCAGTAGAACACGGTCCAGTCCTGAGGCCAGCTGCCCTCGGCGATGGAGCTGGTGTAGAACAGCATGCGAGGCAGGTAGGCGATCATCACGCCCACGGACTCGGTGAAGTAGTTCACGGTGAAGCTGGTGGCGCCGATGAGGAATACCCACACCAGCATGATGATGCTCAGGTAGCTGCGCAGGTCACTGGCAATCTTGATGCCCTTGGTCAGGCCGAAGGCCACACAGACGGCATTGAAGATGATCCACACGGAGATAACGAAGGTATCCACCTCGATGGTCCGCGGAATGCCGAACAGCCACTGGATGCACTCGGTCACCAGAGGCGTCGCCAGACCCAGGCTGGTGCCCATGGCCAGAATCAGGGCAACCACATAGATGTTGTCGATGATGGAACCCAAGATACCTTTGTGATGCTTGCCCAGAACCGGCTCCAGGGTGCCACTGGGGCGAACCACGTCCATCTTCTTCACGAACAGGAAGTAACCCAGGGCCACGGTAAAGAAGCCATAGCCCATCCAGGGCAGGGGCCCCCAGTGGAACAGGCTGTAGGCCACACCCAGCTCTTTGGCCTGGACCGACATGGACTCAAGCTCGAACGGCGGGTAGGTCAGATAGTAGTAGGCCTCCAGGGAGCCCCAGTAGAGTACCGCCGCCGAAGTACAGGAGGCGAACATCAGGAAGATCCAGCTGCCGGTACTGAACTCCGGCTCCTCCTGGCCCAGGCGGTTATTGGCGTAGGGTCCCCACACCAACCAGGCCCAGCCGATGGCCAGGGCGATCATGTACCATTCAAAAGCCCAGCCCCAGGTGTGGGTCAGGTAATGGAATACCGCATTGATCGCCTGGTTGGCGGCATCCAGATCCCTGACGGTGAGGTAGGAAAGCAGGATCACGATCAGCAGTGAGGGGAAGAAAACGGTCTTCTCGATCCCCACTTTCTTTGGTAGTACGCCTTTTAATGCTTGTACACCGTTCATCCTAAAATCTCCATATCTGTCGATGTTTCTTATTTTCCACACCGACAAGTTGTGATTTGTATTTGTCTCCACTCCATTTTTTGGCATCAGTATGCCCGGGCCGACATTTATATATATCGCCCTAAAGAGTGATTTGTTTTTTATCCGCCCCTAACGAGGCAATATTAAGCTGTTTCTAATTTAGCGACACGCTTATCAGAAATAGTACTGCACATTAATGTTGAACCGACCATTCCAATCGCCAGAGGCCTGCTCCAGACCCAGGCTGTTACCGCCCAGCCACAGAACGTTCTTGGCATTGTAGTAGTCGACATAAACAAAGAACTGCTTATAAGAAACAGAGAAGCCAGTAGAGTTCAGGATGGAGTCATCAAAGCTGGACTCATCAGGCTGAAGAACACTGTAATCGTTATACAGGGTGATGGTGCCCCAGCTCATCGGGAATTTCTTTGAAATATTTGCGGTGAGGATTTTACCTTCACTGGCCACTTCATAGAAACCGGTTACCGCACCGATACCAATCTTATTGGTATCAACTTCACCGTCGTCATACTGATCGAAGCTGTAATCCAGGTATTGCAGCTGCAGGCCCCAGTCGCCCATGGACAGATCACCGTGAGCCGCCCAGGTGAAGGTGTCTCCGGACTCATTTTCCACCCGGTTGTACAGCTGGCCGTACTCCAGAGACGCCCCCAGCAGCAGCTGGTAGCCGTCGCCGTCCAGGCGGTAGGACTGACGCAGATCGAAGGTGTTGCGCTCCTCGTTGTTGTAGGTGTTGTCACCGATGGTGCCGGCACTCACGGTACCGGCATAGTGGCGGTAGTCGCTGGCGCCATAGGTGGCCCCCTGGTGGAAGGAAAACTCGGTTTCCCAAGAACCTTTTTTGTATGCCAGGTTGGCACCTGCACCCCAGTCATCCTCGAAGCCCAGGTAGTAGTTCAGGCTGTACCACCAGTTGTGGGACGCGAAGTTCTTGTTGCCGAACGCCTTGCTGACCACACCCAGTTGCAGGGTGAGATCCTCACTGGCGTTCCAGTAGGCATAGGCATACTTGAGGTAGTCGTAGGAGTCGGTGAACCGGTACTCGGCAGTCACACCATAGTCACCCCAGTCCTCGGACAGCTTGATGGCGAACATATTGAAATCGAAGTCACCTGAGGTGGCTTTCGAGGTTTCACTGAAATCCTTCCAGGAGTAGTTAACTCGAGCGTTTCCACCCACTTCAACTGCGCTGGCGGTATTGCTCACAAGAAACAGAGCCAGGGGTAAAGCTAATATTTTCTTATTCATTTACATCGACCTCCATTTTAGGTTGTTCGCATTATGCATATTGATTTCGGGGAAAAAACTGCCCCTCGTCACAAATCACTTCCCGAGATCGGCGCCAAACGGGCATTTATTAGAGTCTTGTCACACTTTTTCCTGGCGAAATTCCATTTTGTGCTTTTTTTGACCTCCCCAAAAAAGCTGAATCGGATTTTTTTGTGATGCAGGTAACATTTGGGTTGTGCCAGCGACGGTTTCGATTGCCCTGAGAATATTTCGAGTTGTATTAATAAAAGCCACAGAGCAAACCGCGAATTTAAAATTGCCCAAAGCGAATCTTTTTACCGAGAAGAGATTACTTTCTTGAAGATGAACTGAGATAACAATTCCTAAACTCGGCAGTTAAACAGCTGTGCAGATCAAATTTGTTATCAGAGTGACTTTGAG
Organism: Ferrimonas sediminicola; assembly: GCF_005116715.1. Taxonomy (GTDB): domain Bacteria; phylum Pseudomonadota; class Gammaproteobacteria; order Enterobacterales; family Shewanellaceae; genus Ferrimonas; species Ferrimonas sediminicola. The sequence goes on from NZ_SWCI01000004.1 coordinate 59,536, forward strand.
CATGGAAATGGTTTGTCCGTTATCAACCCCACAGTTTGCCCGGAGGCAAGTGAAGAAGTGTTCCCCTTCTCTGCTTCACTTTTCCGGCAACGCAACACCAACACTGGAGAGACGATGAAAATTCTTGCGTGTTACAAGCTGGTTCCCGAAGAACAGGACATCAGTGTTCAAGCTGGCGGCGCCATCGACACCGGCAAAGCCTCTATGAAGATCAGCCAGTTCGACCTGAGCGCGGTAGAAGCGGCGGTACAGCTTAAGGCTCAGCAGGGCGACGGCCACATCACCGCACTGAGCATGGGGGGTAAGTCCCTGGAAGCGCCCAAGGCGAAGAAGGACATCCTCTCCCGCGGCCCCGACGCCCTGACCCTGGCCGTCGATGACAGCTTCGACGGCGCCCTGCCCCATCACACCGCCCGGGTGCTGGCCGCGGCGGCCCGCAAGTCTGATTTCGACCTGATCATCTGCGGCGACGGTTCCGGAGACCTCTACGCCCAGCAGGTAGGACTGCTTCTGGGTGAGCAGCTGCAGCTGCCCAACATCAACGGTGTCAGCAAGATCGTCGGTGCCGAAGCCGGTGTACTGACCGTGGAGCGCGAACTGGATGACGAAGTGGAGGTGCTGGCCATTCCCCTGCCGGCGGTGATCGCCGTTTCCGCCGACATCAACGAGCCCCAGATCCCCTCCATGAAGGCTATCCTCGGTGCCGCCAAGAAGCCCAGCACCGTCCTGGGTCTGGCTGACCTGGAGCTGGAGCCGGTGCCCGCCCTGGCAGAGATGCTGGCGATCAAGGCCCCCGAGCAACAGGAGCGCAAGCGCATCCTCATCGAAGGCGATGGCGACGACGAGATCGCCGAATTTGCCGACCACCTGCGTAAAGCCGCCAACTGATTCCGGAGAAGAGAAGAATGAGCAAACTGCAAAATGTATGGGTTTTCAGCGACAACGCTTCCCGTCTGCCGGAGCTGATTACCGGCGCCAAGGAGCTGGGCGAACAGGTTTCTGCCCTGGTTCTGGGTAACCAGCAGCAGGTCGACCATGCCCTGGCTCTGGGCGCCCACAAGGTGTACCACCTGGGCGAGAAACCCGCAGAGCGCATCGTCGAGGATTACGCCGACACCCTGGTGCAGATCCTCAAGGAGGCCGGCGAACGCAGCCTGGTGCTGATGGCCGCCACCCGCCGTGGTAAGGCGCTGGCCGCCAAGCTGGGCAACCGTCTGGACGCCGCGGTGTTCAACGATGCCTGTGAGATCCGCAGTGAGGCCGATGCCATCATCGCCAAGCACATGGTCTATGGCGGCCTGGCCCTGGGCGAGGAGAAACTGAGCTCCAATATCGCCCTGGTCACCCTGGCCTCCGGCACCTTCGAGCCCGCCAGCGAAGGCGATGCCCAGGGTGAAACCCTGACCCTTTCCTACGTGGAACCCAAGGCCGCCATCAAGTGCATCGAGCGTCGTGCCAAAGAGGGCGAGGGCGTGGACCTGTCCAGGGCCAAGCGCGTCGTAGGTGTGGGCAGCGGCATCGCTTCCCTGGAGAACCTGAAACAGGCGGAAGCACTGGCCGGCCTGCTGGGTGCGGAGATGGGCTGCAGCCGCCCCATCGCCGAGACCGAGAAGTGGATGGAGCGCGAGCGCTACATCGGCGTCTCCGGAGTGATGCTCAAGCCCGACCTCTACCTGGCGGTGGGCATCTCCGGTCAGATTCAGCACATGGTTGGCGTCAACGGCGCCCAGACCATCATCGCCATCAACAAGGACAAGAACGCGCCGATCTTCCAGTACGCCGATTACGGCCTGATCGGCGACACCACCAAGGTGATTCCCGCCCTGGTTGAAGCACTCAAGGGCTGATAGATCCCCGCCGTAGGTCCCACCCCAGGGAGGGGGTGGGACCCGGCATCCAGCGACAGAGAATCGAGATTATGTCAGAAGAAGCATTTGACACCATTATCGTCGGAGCCGGCCTGGCGGGCAGCGTTGCCGCCTACGTCCTGGCCCAGGGCGGCGCCGATGTACTGGTGATTGAACGGGGCAACTACCCGGGCAGCAAGAACATGACCGGCGGTCGCCTCTATGGCCACAGCCTGGAGCGGGTGATTCCCGGCTTTGCCGAGGAGGCGCCCATCGAGCGGCGGGTCACCAAAGAGAAGGTCTCCTTCATGACCGAGGAGAGTGCGGTCACCCTGGATTACCACAACGGCACGGCCCAGCAGCCGGTGGAGGAGTCCTACACCGTGCTACGTGGCGAGTTTGACCAGTGGCTGGCGGGTAAGGCCGAGGAGGCCGGAGCCCAGTTCATTACCGGCATCCGCGTGGATAAGATCCTCACCCGCGACGGCAAGGTGGTGGGTGTCGACGCCGATGGCGACGAGTTGCTGGCCAAGTGCGTCATCCTGGCCGAAGGGGTCAACCCGGTGCTCGGCGAACAGCTGGGCATGGTACAGCCCAGGGTTCAGGCCAGCGCCATGGCGGTGGGTGCCAAGGAGCTGATTGAACTGTCCGAGGAGCAGATCCGCGATCGCTTTAACCTCAGCGGTGACGAGGGCGCGGCCTGGCTGTTTGCCGGTTCCCCCTCCAACGGCCTGATGGGCGGTGGATTCCTCTACACCAATAAAAGCACCGTCTCCCTGGGGATCGTCGCCGGCCTGCACCATATCGGCGAGTCGGACAAGACCGTGCCGCAGATGCTGGAAGACTTCAAGAACCACCCGGCGATCAAGCCACTGATCGAAGGCGGCAAGATGATCGAGTACTCGGGACACGTGGTCCCCGAAGCCGGTCTGCACATGGTGCCCAAGCTGGCCGACGACGGCGTGCTGATCACCGGTGATGCCGCCGGCCTGTGCCTCAACGTCGGCTACACCGTCCGCGGCATGGATCTGGCCATCGCCTCCGGGGAAGCGGCCGCCCGGGCCGTATTGACGGCACGAGACAGCAACGACTTCTCCGCCGCCGGCCTCGCCAGCTACCAGCGGATGCTGGAGGAGAGCTTCGTGATGAAGGATCTCAAGCTGTACCAGAAGTTGCCGGCCTTCATGGAAAACCCACGCATCTTCAATCAGTACCCCAAGATGGTTGCCGACCTGATGCAGGAGATGTTCACCATCGACGGCACTCCGGCGCAGCCCATCCGCAAGACGCTGATAAAGCACTGCAAGGAGGTGGGTTACCTCAACCTGCTGAAGGATGGCATTAAAGGAGTGACCGCATTATGAGCAACGTCGTCAACGTAGATGTGAAGCTGGGGGTCAACAAGTTCCATGTGGATGAGGGCCATCCCCACATCGTCCTCAAGGAGAACCCCGACCCCGCCGAGGTGAAAAAGCTGGTGAACGCCTGCCCTGCCGGGCTCTACAAGCTGATGGAGGATGGCAGCGTCAAGTTTGACTCCGCCGGATGCCTGGAGTGCGGCACCTGCAAGTTCCTCTGTGGCGACACCATTTTGGAGAAGTGGGAATACCCCAGAGGCACCTTCGGCATCGAATACCGCTACGGTTAGCGAAAATAAAAAGAGGCAATAAGTGTATTGCCTCTTTGTCGTTGCAATTTTGCGTCCGCCAGCCGCCAAGCCAGAACTAATGACGCAAGCAGCTGATACAACGAGAATTTAAAAACACAAAACTCAAACACTCACGACTGTAAAAATAACGACGCCATAGAGAGAGTCAATCGGGCCGGCCGCTGTTACCCATGGCACACACGCCAGGGGCAAGAACTGATACACTCGCCAGCCAATTTTGGGCAAGGAGCGGCCCAGCCGAAGAGAGTGGTCACTCATCGGAAAGAATTAATAAACAGAAAACTTAAGGGATATTTAACAGCGCGATCTTTCTATGCAGAAAAAACAGAGGCTAATAATGAAAGCTGAAACAAGTTTCGATGATATGGAGTTCTCTCCGCTGCATAAGAAGATCATGCTCTGGGGCAGCGGTGGCCCCTTCCTGGACGGCTACGTCCTGGTGATCATCGGTATCGCCCTGGAGCAACTGATCCCCAGCATGCAACTGGACTCCAACTGGGTAGGCCTGGTGGGCGCCTCCACTCTGGTGGGCCTGTTTGTCGGCACCGCCCTGTTTGGCTATATCGCCGACCTGTTCGGCCGCCGGCTGATGTTCCTCATCGACATCATCGCCATCGCCCTGCTTTCCGTGGGCACCATGTTTGTCTCCTCTCCCATGGAACTGGTGATCATGCGCTTCCTGATCGGGGTGGTGATCGGCGCCGATTACCCCATCGCCACCTCCATGGTGGCGGAGTTCTCCCCCACCAAGCAGCGGGCGCTGACCATGGGGTTCATTGCCCTGATGTGGTACGTGGGTGCCACCGCCGCCAACGCCGTGGGATACCTGCTGTACGATATGGAGGATGGCTGGCGCTGGATGCTGGGCAGCGGGGTGATCCCCTGCCTGGTGATCCTGCTGGGGCGCTTCCACCTGCCCGAGTCGCCCCGCTGGCTGCTGAAGAAAGGCCGGGTCGAAGAGTGCCGTCAGGTGATGGAGACCTATTTCGGCAAGGGGGTCACCCTGGAGCAGGAAGCCCCCAAAAAAACCAGCTATGGCGACCTGTTCCGTAAGCGCAACCTGAAGATGGTGATCTTTACCGGCACCATCTGGAGTTGCCAGATCATCCCCATGTTCGCCATCTACACCTTTGGCCCGCAGATCATCGGCATGCTCGGCCTGCACGAAGGCAAGGATGCGGCCCTGGGCAACATCATCATCAGCGGCTTCTTTATCGCCGGTTGCATCCCCGCCATCTACTGGCTCAACTCCATCGGCCGCCGCCCGCTGCTGATCGGCAGCTTTGCCGCCATGACCCTGGCCCTGGCTGTTCTTGGGGTCATTCCCAACCCGAGCATCGCCTTGGTGGTCAGCGCCTTCGGCCTGTACGCCTTCTTCTCCGGTGGCCCCGGGATCCTGCAGTGGCTCTACCCCAATGAGCTGTTTCCCACCGAGATCCGTGCCTCGGCCGTCGGCGCGGTGATGGCCTTCAGCCGCATCGGCACCATCGTCTCTACCTACGCCCTGCCCCTGTTTATGGCCAACTACGGGATCTCCGCCACCATGATGATGGGCGCCCTGATCTCCCTGCTGGGGCTGATGATCTCCGTCGCCATGGCTCCGGAAACCCGGGGCATGGCCCTGGCCGAAGCCAGCTCGGCCAAGTTTGGCTGACCTTTGTCCGTGGCCCCGCCAGCGGCGGGGCCCTGTCGACCAATATGAATGGATGAAACTCCTGTGAGCGCAACCTCAAGTCATGAGCTGGAGCTGAACACCACGGCTCCGCTTACGCTGTTTGCCAATATCGATGGCCTGAAGTTCTTCGGCACCTTTTTGCTGGTACTGCTGGGCACCCTGCCCATGCTGCTCCACCCCGACGCGGCCAAGGCGCAGATCTTCGTGCTGTTCCGATTTATCACCGAGGAGCTGGGCTGGCTCTACATCCTCGCCGGTGTCGCGGCCTTTCTCTGGTGCCTGTGGCTGGCCTTTGGCCGCTACGGCGATCGCACCCTGGGGGACACCCCTGAATACTCGGACTACAGCTGGGTGGCCATGCTGATGTGTGCCGGTGTCGGCTCCGGCATCATGTACGGCAGCATGCTGGACTGGGCCCACCTCTGCAACCTGGGGATCAATGGCACCCAACCGGTCACCGCCGCCGCCAACGAATGGGCCGCCGCCTACGCCATGTTCCACTGGGGCCCCGTCGCCTGGGCCATGTACGCCACCCTAGCGGTCCCCATCGCCTACCACTTTCACGTCAAGCGCACCCCGGTGCTGAACATCTCCCAGTGCTGCCGCCCCATCCTGGGCGACAGGGTCAATGGCCTGGCGGGCAAGACCATCGACATCCTGTTTATGATTGGCCTGATCGGTGGGGCCGCCACCTCCCTGGGCCTGGGTGCCCCGGTGATCGCCGCCGCCGTCAGCGACCTGCTGGGGATCGCCAGCGACACCCGCCTGGAGATCGCCGTGCTGTTTTTTGTCACCTCGGTGTTTGGCTGCAGCGCCTTCTTCGGCATCAAGAGGGGATTAAGAACCATGTCGGACATCAACGTGGTGCTCTCCATCCTGCTGCTGGCCTTCGTGCTGCTGGCCGGCCCGACGGTGTTTACCTTGGAGATGGGGATCAGCACCCTGGGGCGGGTAATGACCAACTTCATCGCCATGTCCACCAATATGGACCCCATCGGCGACAGCGGCGTGACCACCGGCTGGACAGTGTTTTACTGGGCCTGGTGGGCCTCCTTTGCCCCCTTTATGTCGATGTTCATCGCCAAGATCTCCCGGGGACGCACGGTGAAGGCCACCATACTGGTGACCCTGCTGGCCGCCTCCTGCGGCTGTGCCACCTTCTACATCATCTTCGGCAACTTCACCCTGCACCTTCAGGTGACCGGCCAGTTGGATGTGGCCAGCCTGGTGCAGCAGTACAAGGGGGGAGAGGTGATCATGATGGTGGCCAAGCACCTGCCCGCTCATCAGCTGTTCGAAGCGGTGTTTGCCTTTGTCTGCTGCATCTTCCTGGCCACCACCTATGACGCGGTCAGCTATGCCCTGTCGGCCACCACCACCGCCCGGCTGACCCCAGAGCAGGAGCCGGCCCGCTGGAACCGGCTGTTCTGGGCCTGTGTCCTCAGCCTGCTGCCTCTGGGGATCATGGTGCTCGACGGTCCCCTGGAGGTGCTGCAGACCGCCACCATCGTCTCGGGCCTGCCGGTTTTGGGGGTAATCGCTCTGGGGATCCTCTCCTTTATCCGCGAGTTGCGGGCCTGTGGTTGGCAAGGAGAGCCAACGCCGCATTCGCGGCCTTAGCCCCGGTTTCCCCTCTCTGTGGCGTGTATGACTGGATTCCCGCGGCCCAGCCAGTATCATAGGCGCCATCCCAATACTGCCGGCCCCCCTTTCCGGCCCTGGGGCCGATGATGAGACGGCCCGGGCCCGGGCCGGCAAAGCTTGAATTGATACAGGAAACCTCATGGCACAGTTTATCTACTCCATGCTCAGGGTTGGCAAGGTGGTACCACCTAAGCGCCATATCCTGAAAGACATCTCCCTCTCCTTCTTCCCCGGCGCCAAGATCGGTGTTCTGGGTCTGAACGGTGCCGGTAAGTCCACCCTGCTGCGCATCATGGCCGGCGTCGACACCGAGTTCGAAGGTGAAGCCCGCCCCATGCCCGGCATCAAAGTGGGCTATCTGCCCCAGGAGCCGCAGATGGACATGGACAAAACGGTCCGTGAAGTGGTTGAGGAAGCGGTCGCCGACGTCAAGGGCGCCCTGACCCGACTGGATGAGGTGTACGCCGCCTACGCCGATGAAAACGCCGACTTCGACGCCCTGGCCAAGGAGCAGGGTGAGCTGGAAGCGATCATCGCCGCCAAAGATGGACACGCCCTGGACAACGCCCTGGAGCGTGCCGCCGACGCCATGCGCCTGCCCGACTGGGACGCCAAGGTGAAGGTACTCTCCGGTGGTGAGCGCCGCCGTGTTGCCCTGGCCCGCCTGCTGCTGGAGAAGCCGGACATGCTGCTGCTGGATGAGCCCACCAACCACCTTGATGCCGAGTCCGTGGCCTGGCTGGAGCGCTTCCTGGAAGAGTACCCTGGTACCGTTGTGGCCATTACCCACGACCGTTACTTCCTGGACAATGCCGCCGGCTGGATCCTGGAACTGGACCGCGGCGAGGGGATCCCCTGGGAGGGCAACTACTCCTCCTGGCTGGAGCAGAAGGAGGCCCGCCTGGAGCAGGAAGCTGCCCAGGAGAAGGCGCGGATGAAATCGATCCAGAAGGAGCTGGAGTGGGTTCGCCAGAACCCCAAAGGCCGCCAAGCCAAGAGCAAGGCCCGTATGGCCCGCTTCGAGGAGCTGAGCAGCACCGACTACCAGCGCCGCAACGAGACCAACGAGCTGTTCATTCCGCCCGGCGAGCGCCTGGGCGACAAGGTGCTGGAGGTGAGCAACCTGTCTAAGTCCTACGACGGCCGGGTACTGATCAATGACCTCTCCTTCTCCATCCCCAAGGGGGCCATCGTCGGCATCATCGGCGCCAACGGTGCCGGTAAGTCCACCCTGTTCCGCATGCTCAGCGGCAAGGAGCAGCCAGACAGCGGCACCATCGACCTGGGCGACACCGTCAAGCTGGCGTCCGTCGATCAGTTCCGTGACGACATGGACGACAATAAGACCGTGTTCCAGGAGGTCTCCAACGGTCAGGATATCCTGAAGATCGGCAACTTCGAGATCCCCTCCCGCGCCTATGTGTCCCGCTTCAACTTCAAGGGCACCGACCAGCAGAAGCGGGTAGGTGAACTCTCAGGTGGTGAGCGTGGCCGCCTGCACCTGGCCAAGCTGCTGCAGGCCGGCGGCAACATGCTGCTGCTGGATGAGCCCACCAACGATCTGGACGTGGAAACCCTGCGCGCCCTGGAGAACGCCCTGCTGGAGTTCCCCGGCTGTGCCATGGTGATCTCCCACGACCGCTGGTTTCTGGACCGCATCGCCACCCACATCCTGGACTACCGAGACGAGGGCCAGGTCAACTTCTTCGAAGGCAACTACAGCGAATACCGTGACTGGATGAAGAAGACCCACGGTGCCGACGCCCTGGAGCCTCACCGCATCAAGTACAAGCGCATCGACTGATGCCGCCGCGGCGCCCGGTTTGCGGGCGCCCTCCTCCCCCCTTCAACCATGAACTCTCTCAACGTTTCCTCCCCTGGGCTCTGGTAAGCTTGCCGGGACGAGGGGACGCTCAACCGTCCGCCCCCTTATCCCTCGGGGCCATACCCTTTCCCCGGCCCCTTGGGTAAGATGGGCAAAACCACCCCCCCCGGAAACGGATGCACGAGACGATTTTTTAGTGAAGGATCTATGAACTACCGACTAACCCACGAGCAGGAACAATTTGTCCGCAGCGTCCGCGCCCTGATGGAGCGCGAGGACTGGGAGAGCTATTTCGCCCAGTGTGACACCGACTGCACCTATCCGGAGCGCTTCGTCCAGGAGCTGGCCAAGATGGGCATCGACAGCCTGCTGTTGCCGGAGGAGTACGACGGTTTCGACGCCGGCATGCTGACCCTGACGGTGATCTGGGAGGAGCTGGGGCGCCTGGGGGCCCCCACCTACGTGCTCTATCAGCTGGCGGGGTACGGCACCCTGCTCAAGGAGGGCAGCAAGGAGCAGATCAACAAGATCCTGGCCCTGCGGGGCACGGGCCGACAGATGTGGAACTCCGCCATCACCGAGCCCGGTGCCGGCTCCGACGTACGCAGCCTGCAATCCACCTACAAGCGCAAGAAGGGCAAGATCTATCTCAACGGCAGCAAGTGCTACATCACCTCGGCGTCCGGCTGCCCCTACCTGGTGGTGATGGCCCGGGATGCCGATGCGGTGGTGCCGATCTTCTCCGAGTTCTTCGTCGACATGTCCAAGCCGGGGATCGAGGTGAGCGAACTGCCCAAGCTGGGGCTGAAGATGGACAGCTGCTGCGAAGTGACCTTCACCAACGTGGAGCTGGAGGAGAGCGACCTGTTCGGCACCGAGGGCAACGGCTTCGAGCGGGTCAAGGAGGAGTTCAACCTGGAGCGATTCCTTATCGCCTGCACCAACTACGGCAGCGCCTACTGCGCCTTCGAGGACGCCGCCCGCTACGCCAACTCCCGGGTGCAGTTTGGCCAGCCCATCTCCCGTACCCAGTTGATCCAGGATAAGTTTGCCCAGATGGCAATCAACCTGAACAACATGAAGAACATGCTCTACCAAACCGCCTGGAAGGCGGACAACGGCCTGATGACCTCCGGCGACGCCGCCATGTGCAAACTCTACTGTGCCAAGGCCGCCTTCGAGGTGGTGGATGAGGCAATGCAGGTGTTTGGCGGCTCCGCCATCACCGGCGAGCACCGTATCGCCCGGTTCTGGCGGGACCTGAGGGTGGACCGGGTCTCCGGCGGCTCCGAGGAGATGCAGCGGCTGACCCTGGGCCGGGCGGTGCTGGCGGAGTATGACGGCGAGCCGACCTGACAACACCACCCGGGTCACTGTCGGCGATTGATGTTAGGCACTATACTGAATTTAAACAGGTTTGGAGTGATAACAGATGGAAGAGCGCAGACATTTCACCCGGGTGCAGTTCATGGGGCCAGCCCTGCTGTGGCAGGGGGATCGCCGCTGTGCCACCAAGGTTCTGGACCTCAGCCTCCACGGCATCCTGCTGGCCCGCCCCGAGGCCCTGACGGTGTCTCCGGGGGAGACCCTGACGGTGCACATTCCGCTGGGGGAGCAGGCCAACATCGAGATGCGCGCCGAGGTGATGCGGGTCAATCCGCTCTCCCTGGGGCTGGTGTGGCACAACATCGAGGTGGAGAGCCTGATCCACCTGCGACGCCTGATCGAACTGCACAGCCCCACCAGCATCGACAAGGAGCTGGAGGAGCTGTGGCAGGAGATCTGACTGGTCGGAGCCGGCCGACGACCTAGATCGCCTCCAGCGCCTGAACCAGCTTGGTGACGCCAATCACCTCCATTCCCTCGACCGGCTGACGGGGCACATTGCCCTTGGGCACAATGGCCCGGGTAAAGCCGTGCTTGGCCGCCTCATTGAGGCGCTCACCCCCATTGGGTACCGGCCGGATCTCACCGGAGAGCCCCACCTCACCGAACACCACCAGATCCCTGGGCAGGGACTGGTCCTTGAAGCTGGAGACCATGGCCAGCAGCAGGCTGAGATCGGCGCCGGTCTCGGTCACCTTGACCCCACCAACCACGTTGGCAAACACATCCTGATCCGACATCTGCAGTCCGCCGTGACGGTGCAGCACCGCCAGCAGCATCGCCAGCCGGTTCTGCTCCAGCCCCACGGCGATGCGCCTGGGGTTAGCCAGCTGGCTGTAATCCACCAGAGCCTGCAGCTCCACCAGCAGCGGCCGGGTGCCCTCCCAGATCACCAGCACCACCGAACCCGGCGACTGCTCCTCCCCCCGGGAGAGGAAGATGGCGGAGGGGTTGGCCACCTCCTTCAGCCCCTGGCCGGTCATGGCAAACACCCCCAGCTCGTTGACCGCACCGAAGCGGTTCTTGTGGCTGCGCAGGGTGCGGAAGCGGGAGTCACCGTCGCCATCGAGCAGCACCGAGCAGTCGATGCAGTGTTCCAGCACCTTGGGCCCCGCCAGGGAGCCATCCTTGGTGACATGCCCCACCAGCAACATGGCCACGTTGTTCTGTTTGGCAAAACGGGTCAGGTAGGCGGCGCTCTCGCGCACCTGGGCGACACTGCCCGGGGCGGACTGGACATCGGCCATGTGCATCACCTGGATGGAGTCGATCACCATGATGGCGGGTTTCTCCCGCTCGGCGATATGGCAGATCTGCTCCACCGAAGTCTCGGACAGCATCTTCAGCTTGTCCGCAGGCAGCCCCAGGCGGTTGGCACGCATCGCCACCTGCTGCAGCGACTCCTCACCGGTCACATAGAGGGTGTTCATCGACTGGGCCAGGCGACACATGGTCTGCAGCAGCAGGGTGGACTTGCCGGCCCCGGGATTGCCTCCGATAAGGATGGCGGAACCGGGGACGATACCACCGCCGAGCACCCGATCCAGCTCGCTGAAGCCGCTGGAGAACCTGGGCAGCTCCTGAAGATCGATCTCGTTAAGCAGCTGCACACCACTGCTGTTGGCGTCGCCGGCGTAGCCACTGAAGCGATCGCTGCGTCCCTTGGGCGAGGCCCCAAGGCGCATCTCGGTCAGGGTGTTCCAGGCGCCGCAGGCGTTGCACTGCCCCTGCCACCTGGGGTGATCCGCTCCGCAATCGTTACACACATAGGCTGATTTCGACTTGGCCATAGACTTCCGCTCACGCTCCTAGGAGGAGCCCCAAAAATGAGACCCCAATCATTCACTTGAGCCAGGGATTATATACGTCAACCTCCCTACGGGTTACACTCTTGGGGATAAAAAATTGAACAGCATTTCCATGGAAGAGCACCACGACCTTATCAACCAGCTGATCCCCTTGTTGCAGGACAGCAGTTTTGACAACCTGCTGGATCAGGCCACCACCCATCTGAGCAACTCGGACCGGTTCCTGATTCGCATGGAGCTGCGGCGACTGAACCAGGAGTGCCAGCGGCGCATCGACCTCAGCGGCACCGGCGAGATCCGCGAATACACCATCACCGGACTGACCCACAGGCTGACCGAAGAGGCCCGACAGTTTCTCGAGCAGCAGTTGGAGCTGTATGAGGGGCGCTACACTGTGGGCGCCTACGAATCGTTGATGAGCTATCTCAAGGGGGAGCCGGAGCAGGCAGAGGAGGAGCCGGAGGGCGCCCCCGCGCCGTTCCGCATGGAGCTGCTGCCCATGGGGCACTACATCCGCCGCCGCGAGACCCGCCACACCTTCTCCTCGGCCATCACCCTGTGGCAGCCCGACGGTGCCCCGGTCTCCGGCCGCACCCAGGATCTCTCCATCCGGGGTGCCCGGATCAAGACCGACCGCAAGTGGCAGCTGAACCCCGACCTACCGATCTTCGTCAGCTACACCGAGCTGGCCTCGGAGTTTGTCGCCCCGGAGCTCAAGCATGGAGTCAGCTACAAGCTAGTGGAAGCCCTGACGGGCAGTGACAGCCAGAGCCTGAGGCTGAGACGCAGCGACAGCGACTCCGGCCTCGACCAGACCTTCGAACGGATCCTGAGCGTCAGCCGGCTGCGGACCCGGCCGGAACTGAACCACCTGCTGCGCACCGCCAAGAGCCGCGGCTACGAGCGCCAATACCTGCCCCAGCTGAACTCGCTGCCCCTGGCCATGTCCATCAAGGGGGGCAAGCTTCGTCCCTCACTGGTGCTGCAGACCAGGGCCAACCAGGCGCACCTGGACTACTGGATGGATGAGCGCGGCCACAGCCAGATCGGTGCCGCCCTCACCGAAGAGAGGCTGGCACGGGTGCTGAAACACCCGAGGGAGGTGGCCCACCAGCTGCTGTTCAGCTTCATCCATCTCCACGAAGGGCACCGGCTGTTCTTCTCCGCCACCCTGTGGGAACTGAACCGGCTGGAGATGGCCGCCTGCTTCTTCAAACACGGCGGCCACAAGCAGGGGTTCAAACTTCACCGTATCCAGCTGCACGCCATCAGCGACAAGGATAAGGAGTGGGCCTGCCACTCCCCGGTCAACGGCCGGGCGGCGGACTCCCTGGTGCAGCAGCAGCTGCGGGCCCTCTCCCTGCTGATCAACCTGGAGAGCACCGATCTCGGCAACGCCAGCGGTTTCAGCGGCTATGACTCGCCGTGCCACATCAACCAGCTGCGCCGCTTCGGCCAGAAGCGGGTGTCTGGGCTGGATCCCAGCCCTCTGGCCTGCGATCACCAGGAGCTGCGCCGTGAGCCCCGCTTCTCCCTGCAGACCAGGGTAGTCCTCAACCAGGGACGGCGTCAGCTGGTGGCCCACTCGGTCGACGTCTCGCCCCGGGGCCTGAGGCTGATGCTCGGCGAGACGGCGGAACTGCCGTCGGGTGAGATGATCAAGGTGGAGTTTCCCGAGCTGCAGCCGATGGCGGGCAAACTCAAGCTCAAGGGCCTGCCCTATGAGCTGGTGCGCTGCCAGCAGGATAAGCGCACCCTGCACCTGAAGGCGGCCGAGGGCGATCCCCACGCCGGCGTGGTGTTCCTCTCCCACCTGCTGAGCCAGAATCGCAGCAAGATCGCCCAGGTCGGCTCCAAGCTGCAGCACCGCCAGTTGTTGGAGGGGATGAAGAACCTGATCCTGAAGCGGCTCTACTCCCTGCCCTTCTTCGTACACAAGCACAAGGCCCACTTCGAGGCCAACCTGGCCGGCAGCAGCCTGCTGCCCAGCACTACCTTCCAGGCGCTGACCGATCCCCATGGGCTCAGCCTGGAGGCGATACTGGACAACCCTGTGGTGAAGCAGCACCTGGAGGGGGTGGCGCGAAGCCATGATGAGGGTCTACGGGGCTGGCAGGCCACCCTGCTGCTGCACTGGCCGCCACAGCGGGAGCTGCGCAAGGCCTGGACCCTGTCTGAGATTGGCGACGACCACGATGTCCACAGCAAACTGATGGAGCTGGGGGCCAAAGGCCACCTGAAGGCGGTGACCATCAAACTGGACCGGGCCCAGAAGCCGGACCTGGACTATCTCCAGGGGGAGCTGGCGGCGATCAGCACCCACGCCCTGCACCGGGCCAAGGAGCTGGAGGAGATGCTGTGGCAGATTGTGGTCGTGGGTGAGCTGAAAGAGGTTACCGCCGAGATCCTCCTGGAGTATCGGCTAGCCACCGGGGAGACTGCAACCAGCTGAGCACATCGGGAAACAGCTCCTGCTCCGCATCCCTGTGGGTGAGCAGGCCGGCGTGGTCGTAATCCCGGCGCCAGCCATGGCGCCGCCCCAGCACCTGGTATCTGGCCTGGCCGTCCAGGCCACACTCACTCATCAGGTCCCGCACATCCCTGGGGTTTCCCAGGGCCCGATCTCCGGCCCCCGCCAGGAACCAGGTGGCGGGCCAACGCCCCTGTTTCACCAACGCCCGCGCCGCCTCGCCGTAATCGAAGCCATCCATCTCATCCAGCCAGTAGCGATCGGAGATCCACGGCAGGGAGTCCATCAGAAAACGGGTCGACTGGTCGTCCATCCCCACCCGCAGGCGCTGCAGCGGCAGGTAGCCCAGCTTGCGACCCAGCCAGGGGAACAGTCGCTTCCAGGCCAGCTCGATCTTCAGCAGCCGCTCTGAACTCCAGCTTCGCACAGTACGCTTGGAGGCGAACAGGGTCAGAGTCGGGATCTGGCTGAGCATCTCGGGATAGCGGGCCAGGGTGGCGATCATCAGCACCCCGCCCCAGGAGTGGCCCACCCAGTGCACCGGCTGGCCATGGCGATCCTGAAGCCGTCGCTGCACCAAGGGCAGCTGTTCATGGATCACCTCATACTGGCCATGATCCTCTCGGTGGGACAGGGGGGGATAGGAGCGACCATGGCCGTAGCAGTCCAGCACATGGACCTGATAGCCTTGCTCGGCCAGATAGCAGCCCAGGCCACGGCCCGATCGGCTGTAGAACACCCGACCGTTGCTCATGGCACCGTGCACCATCAGCACCCGGCCCTTGGGGGGCTGAGCCGGGGTCAATACCCGCAGATGCAGCTGACCGCTGCGGTAATCGATAAACTCCGATCCCTGAGAGTGTGTCATCGGTTCCCTACCTCCTACTCCGTGGAGGCACTGATTAGACCTCTTTTTGTGATCTAGATCAACAGGGCGAGGATGGCATCCAACCCCAGGGTGGCCAGGTGGGCGTCTGCCTCGGCGGCGACCGCCGGCTTGGCCCGGAACCCGACCCCAAGGGCAGCCCGGCTCATCATCGGCAGGTCGTTGGCGCCATCCCCGGCGGCCACCCACTGGTCCGGTGGAATGCCGTACCGCTCGCCCAGCTGCGCCAGGATCGCGGCCTTGACCTCGGCCCCGACGATCTCGCCACTGACCCGGCCGGTGAGCAGGCCTCCGGCCTCCTCGAGATCGTTGGCCTGGAAGTGATCCAGCTCCAGCTGTGCCGCCAATTTCGAGGCGATGCGGTTAAAGCCGCCGGAGGCCAGGGCCACTTTCCAGCCGGCCTGTTTCAACCCCTGCACCAAGGGCTCCAACCCGGGGTTCAGCGGCAGACTGGCGGCGATCTCATCCAGCACCGACGCCGGAATGCCGTCGAGCTTGGCCACCCGCTGGCGCAGACTCTCCTCGAACCCCAGCTCACCGCGCATGGCCGCCTCGGTCACCCGGCTGACCTCGTCAAACACCCCGCCGGCCCGGGCGATCTCGTCGATGCACTCGATGGCGATGGCGGTAGAGTCCATATCCATCAGCAGCAACCCAGGCCGATCGAGCCGCGGTCGCTCGGCCCTGAGGCGGAAACACTCGGCCCCCGATGGCAATGGCAGCGGCGCCTGCCCCTGCCAGCTCACCCAGTGGTGAACACCCCGCAGGCCACTGGAGACCACCAGTCCCTGCCGACGCGCCTCATCGGCCAGTTGCCCGGCGGCGGCGGCGTCGGTGAGGATGACCCGGGTCTCCTGGTCAGAGAGAGGCAGAAGGCTCATGGTTTACTCCTTGAAAAACGACAGGTTGCCTGTTCTTTATGCGGATGAGACGCTAGGATCACAGAAGGATAGGGAAGCTGCAAGGACAACGGTTTGACCCATAACGGCGAGACAACCAACCATAACCTAGGCAGGGTGGCCCTGAGGCTGGCTCAGGTGATCGCCGCCGTGGGGCTGCTGGCGACCCTGCTGCTGATGTGGCAGCAGCAGGCGCAGCAGCGCAGCGACCTGCTCTATGAGAAGGCCGATGGCCAGGCGGAGCAGATCGTCCGATTTGCCGCTATCGCCGCCGCGCCAGCCCTGGCACAGCAGAGAGAGGAGCAGTTGCAGTGGCTGGTGGAGGCCCTGGTGCAGGACAGCCGCATCCTCTCCGCCACCCTGTTCGGCGCCGACGGCCAGAAGCTGTTGCAGGCCCAGAGCCTGTTTCCCCTCTCCCAGCTGCCGGAGGAGCCGGTGCTCGAGGCCGCACTGGAGCGGTTCGACCCCTTCGTGGCCGAAGTGACCCTGGGCGATCACTCCCTGGGTTACATCAGGATCCGCGCCAATACCCACCTGTTCTTCATCGAGCAGCGCCGCCTGGAGCGCCAGCTGATCCGCCAGCAGCCGCTGTTGATGCTGATGGCCGGCATGGTCGGTGCCCTGCTGACCCTGGCCCTCTCCACCCGCCAACTGGATATCGCCCGGCGCCGGGCACGACTCAAGGCAGCCAAGGCGGAAAAGGCTCAGGCGACCACCGAGGCAACGGCGGCGCAAGCCGAACCCGGCGACGAAACCGCCTAGACGCAGACACACAAAAGGCGGGCCCTCGGGCCCGCCTTTTTCATCTGGAACTCTGGCTTACAGCAGGGAGTTCAGGGTCATCACAATCATGTCGTTGAAGGTGGTCTGACGCTCTTCAGAGGTGGTCGCTTCACCGGTACGGATGTGGTCGGACACGGTCACCACGCACAGGGCGTTGGCGCCATACTCGGCAGCCACACCGTACAGGCCGGCCGCTTCCATCTCGACACCCAGAACGTTCATCTTCTCCATGATGTCGAACATCTCTGGATCGGGGGTGTAGAACAGGTCGGCGGAGTAGATGTTACCGATCTTCACCGCGATGTTGGACGCCTCGGCGGACTTCACCACGTTGGACAGCAGGCCGTAGTCGGCGATGGCGGCGAAATCGTAGCCCTTGAAACGGGTACGGTTTACGCCGGAATCGGTGCAGGCACCCATGCCGATGATCACATCACGAACCTTAACGTCGGTGCTTACCGCACCACAGCTGCCTACGCGGATGATGTTCTTCACACCGTACTCGGTGATCAGCTCCTTGGCGTAGATGGAGCAGGAGGGGATCCCCATGCCGGAACCCATTACGGACACTTTCTTGCCCTTGTAGGTACCGGTGAAGCCCAGCATGTTACGTACGTCGGTAACCTGCTCTACGTCTTCCAGGAAGGTCTCCGCGATGTACTTGGCACGCAGAGGGTCGCCAGGGAACAGAACGGTTTCGGCGAAAGCGCCGGCAGGTGCGTTAATATGTGGAGTAGCCATTATTATTGACCCCTATTTCATCAGTTAATTCAGGAAGGACTTGCCGTAGTCCATAGCTTCCAGCCCAAGGTAGCTGGCAATGGACTGGCCGATATCGGCAAAGGACTCACGGTGTCCCAGGGAACCTGGGGCCACCGGCTTGCCGTAGGCCAGTACGGGAACATACTCACGGGTGTGGTCGGTCCCTGTCCAGGTCGGATCACAGCCGTGATCGGCGGTAACCAGCACGACGTCGCCGTCGCCCAGCTTCTCGAGAAGCTCTGGCAGCCGCTTATCAAAGTATTCCAGAGCATTAGCATAGCCGTTTACGTCGCGGCGGTGACCATAGGAGGAATCAAAATCGACGAAGTTTGTGAACACGATGGTGTTATCACCCGCTTCATCCACCTGCTCCAGGGTACGATCCCACAACGCTTCCAGGCCGGTGCCTTTCACCTTCTTGGTGATGCCGCAGTTGGCGTAGATGTCGGCGATCTTGCCCACAGACACTACCTCACCGCCGGCTGCCTTCAGCTTGTCCAGCACGGTGGGCGCCGGTGGCTCGATGGCGTAGTCGGCCCGGTTGCCGGTACGGGCAAAGTCGGCGGCGCCGCTGCCGACGAAGGGACGGGCGATCACCCGACCGATGGTGTAAGGCTCCAGCTCATCACGGGCGATCTTGCACAGCTCATACAGACGCTCCAGGCCGAAGGTCTCCTCATGACAGGCGATCTGGAACACGCTGTCGGCAGAGGTGTAGAAGATCGGCTGGCCGGTGCGCATATGCTCTTCACCCAACTGCTCCAGGATGGCGGTGCCCGAAGCGTGACAGTTGCCCAAAAAGCCGTCCAGGCCGGCACGCTCGAGGATGCGGTCGGTCAGTTCCTTGGGGAAACTGTTCTGCTTGTCGGAGAAGTAGCCCCACTCAAACAGAACCGGTACGCCGGCCATCTCCCAGTGACCACTGGGGGTGTCCTTGCCCGAGGAGATCTCGGAGGCGTAACCGTAGGCGCCGGTCACCTCGGTGTCGGCATCCATCCCTGCTGGCACCTTGCCAGTGCTCTCCTGGGCCGCCTTCACCAGGCCAAACCGGGTCAGGTTGGGCAGCTTGAGGGCGCCACTGCGGCCCACTTCGGCGCGGCCCTCGGCGCACTCCTTGGCGATGTGGCCAAAGGTGTCGGAGCCGGCATCGCCGAACTTGTCTGCGTCTCCCGCGGCGCCGATGCCGAAGGAATCCATCATCAGGATAAATACGCGTTTCATTCAATTACTCCTTAGCGACCGCGGATGGTTTCGTACACATCCGGAGTGGCTTGATAGGCGTCACCCAGGGAGATGGCCTGACGCAGCGCCGCCTCCGCTTCCAGGAACTGCGCCTCATTGCGGGCGTGGACCATGGCGATGGGCGTGGCGCTGTCGACCGTTTCCCCCAGGGAGATGATGTTGGTCATACCCACGGCGTAATCGATGCCATCGGTGGGCAGACGACGACCACCGCCCAGACCAACCACGGCCATGCCCATGGCACGAGTGTCCATGGCGGTGACGATGCCGCTATCTTCAGCATATACGGGACGGATAATCTCCGCCTGGGGCATGTAGATATCCATCTTACCGATGAAGTCGGCGGGGCCACCCAGGCCGGCCACCATCTTGGCGAAGACCTCGGCGGCTTTTCCGCTGTCCAGGGCATGCTGCAGCTTGGTGCGCGCCTCGGCGGTGTCTGCCGCCAGCTTGCCCAGCACCAGCAGTTCGGCGGCGAGGGCCATGGTCACTTCATGCAGACGGGGATTGCGGTATTCACCGGTGAGGTAGCGAACCGCTTCGCGAACCTCGACGGCGTTACCGGCGCTGGAGGCCAGGGTCTGGTTCATGTCGGTCAGCAGCGCCGAGGTGCGCACGCCGGCGCCATTGGCCACATCCACGATGCTCTGAGCCAGATCCTTGGACGCCTCGTAGGTGGGCATAAAGGCGCCGCTGCCTACCTTGACGTCCATCACCAGGGCTTCCAGACCACAAGCCAGCTTCTTGGACAGAATGGATGCGGTGATGGCGGCGATCGATTCGACGGTGGCGGTCACGTCGCGGATGGCGTAGAAACGCTTATCCGCCGGCGCCAGGTCACCGGTCTGGCCGATGATGGCCACGCCCGCTTCCTTGACCACCTTGCCGAACACCTCGTTGGTGGGGGTGATGTTGTAGCCGGGGATCGCTTCCAGCTTGTCCAGGGTGCCGCCGGTGTGGCCCAGGCCACGGCCGGAGATCATCGGCACAAAACCGCCACAGGCGGCGATCATCGGACCCATCATCAGGGAAACCACGTCACCCACACCGCCGGTGGAGTGCTTGTCGATTACGGGACCATCAAAGTTATGGGCGTCCCAGTTCAACACCATGCCGGAATCTCGCATCGCCTTGGTCAGGGCGATACGCTCATCCATGGGCATGTCGTTGAAGTAGATCGCCATGGCGAACGCGGCAATCTGGCCCTCGCTGACGTTACCGTTGGTGATGCCTTCGACGAAGAACCGGATCTCCTGCTCGGACAGGGGCTCTCCGTTACGCTTCTTGCGGATAATCTCTTGTGGTAGAAACATCCTATGCCTCCGATGTGGGCTGCGCCTCGCCAGGCACAGCGCCTTATGATTTTGAACCGGACTCGGAACCGCTGTGTCGTAAATTTACTAGCATCAAGCCAATACTAGTCAAGCTCAGCGCCAGTTCCGGCGATCCGGATCACAAATTTCAATCTGGATGTAGATTAGTAACCTTTGCTCTCAGCAGGAGCATCGGCCAGTTCCAGAGTGTGCAGCAGGCTGTTCAGCAGGCTGGAGGCACCGAAACGGAAGGTACGGGGGGAGACCCAATCCTTGCCCAGCAGCTCCGCGGCCAGGTCCAGGTATTCACCGGCCTGTTCGGCGTTGCGTACGCCGCCGGCGGGCTTGAAGCCGATGGCAGGATTTTTCTCGGAGATAACGGTCATCATGATGCGCGCCGCTTCCAGGGTGGCATTCACCGGCACCTTACCGGTGGAGGTCTTGATGAAATCGGCGCCGGCGTCGATGGAGATCTCGGAGGCCTTGCGGATCAGCGCCTCGTCCTTCAGTTCGCCGGATTCGATGATCACCTTCAGCAACACGTCGCCACAGGCTTGCTTACAGGCTTTCACCAGGTCGAAACCCACCTGATCGTTGCCGGCCATCAGGGCGCGGTAGGGGAAGACCACGTCAACTTCGTCAGCACCATAGGCAACTGCCGCCTTGGTTTCGGCGACGGCGATATCGATGTCGTCGTTACCGTGGGGGAAGTTGGTGACGGTGGCGATCTGTACCTGCTCGGCACCGATCTCACGCAGGGTCTTGCGGGCAATAGGAATAAAGCGAGGGTAGATGCAGATGGCTGCGGTGTTGCCGGCAGCGGTCTTGGCATTGTGGCACAGGTCGATCACCTTCTGATCGGTATCGTCGTCATTCAGGGTGGTCAGGTCCATCAATTGAATGGCGCGCTGTGCAATCGCTTTGATATCACTCATGGTGAGTCTCCAGTCTTAATTTAAACCAAAATTAGTATAGAAAAAGAGTGGTCACTCGCACGTGGCACGAATATTAATAAAACCTATTAACGGCAGGCACTGAACCCGGACGGGCTCGAGGCTGGAGGTCACCTACGCTCACATGCGTGACGCGGAACTGGTTCCTTGAAGAGTTATCGAAACAGGGCAATGCTGCTTCGAGGCGAACACTCCGTTTCGCTCAGAAAACAATGTCATCATGGCAGTAGAAACGCCAGATTACAACCGCTCAGAGCCGATTTTGTTGAATTATTACTAACAAATTACTGGCCATGATTCGTTACACCCTAGTTGGCGTTAACAGCGGGCCAGAGGCGGGAAAAACAAAGCCCCGGGGCCTGAGCGCCGGGGCTTATCTTTCAGCAGGTTAACTTAGAACTTGTAAGTAACTGCGAAGTAGTGAGACCAGCCGGTGGTGTCGCCAGCTGCACCACCGTCTTTCAGGCCGTATACGTCTTTGAAGCCTTTCAGGCCGTAACCAACGGCGTAGCGGTCGGAGTGCCAGTACAGACCCAGGAAGATATCGCCACCAGAGGAGGTCTTCAGCTGAGCGTCCATAACGCCGTCGTCGTTGAAGTCGAGGTAAGACTCATCGATACCAAACTCATAATCGATGTAGCCTTGGAAAGACAGGAAGGAGCCGTTTTCGAAGAACTTGAAGGGCTTGAACCAGTTCATGGCGAAGTGGAAACCATCCCACTCTTCAGCACCGATCTCGTAAGACGCCATCAGATTCATGCCGGTTTTGCCCAGCCAGGGAACCATCACATCGGCACCGATACCGAAGTTACCGTCGTTTACAACGCCGTTACCAGACCAGTTGAACAGGGTGGAGAAGTACACTTCCTGTACCGGACCGAAGGACAGGTCTTTACCGGTCAGGGCGTCCAGGGAGATGCGGGGAGCAAACTTCATGAACATCTTGTCAGAAGCGCTGCTGTCCTGACCAGCATTGGTCAGGTTGAATACGTCTACGTAGCCGTACAGATCGAAGATACCGGAACGACCGCCGAACTCCATCTCCATGTAGTCATGACCAGTATGAGTCTGAGACTCAGCACGAGGCAGCTGCTTGTAAGCGTACATCAGGTTAAACTGAGACCACTTGTAGTCGTTCTTGTGGATATCGCCGTCAGTGTAGTCAGCAGCGAAAGCGTTCAGTGAAAGGGCAGTCAGAGCCGCACCAGCCAACATTTTTTTCATCATCAACCCCTGTATATATACAGATTATTAAAATTGGTTTTCCAACATCCTTGGAACAGGGCGCATTTTATCTAACGCACTCTCAGGAACAATCGGTCGTTCCCCGTTTCCAATAAAAAGAAAGTAGAAATATGCAAAAGCGTGACCCGACCTACATTTTGGGTCGGTTTTGATAGACTTTTTGTCATACTGGCGCAACAGAACCAGTCACGTCACATAATTTCTGCATTTGTAATTATGTTTCACAACGGCACGTTGGTTGATGGTTTGTTAACCCATTTTTGATCGAAAAGCAAAGAGCTACCGATCTTTGTGAAAAATCGCGACAAACGAAGAGTATTCAGCCAAAACCTGAGCGAGATTCACCCGCCCTCCTGTCGCTGAAAATTTAATACCAAAGGGCGACCGTTTTTTGCGCATATTCCACATCAGTGAAGAATCGCCACACGGCGCACGGCCAGGATTCAGCACCCCAAATCAGGCTCACGCCCTTTCCCACCAAGTGACCTGGATCACACCGGCACCACCAGCCGGACCGCCAGCTTCAGACTCAAGCGCTACCGAGAACTGATCGAAAGTGATCTGCCTCCCGCCACCACCTGGCCAGACCAGAGTTACAGGCCAACAATTCTGATTAAAGAATTACAGCAGCGAACTACCCACCACAAACCGCAGCCATTGACAAGAGCAAAAGGCGAAGAATTGAACCCGGTGTAACAATTAAAAAACGGCCACCTTTTGAGAACAGCGGCCGCCGGAACGGGCGGCCAGACGGGATCAGAAGTTGTATCTGAGACTGTAGATCAGGGCATCATGATAGGCGGCGGTTCCCAGCTTATGATCGGCATAGCGGTACTGGAATCCCGCAGTCAGGTTATTAGGCAGCTGCCACCAGATGGCCAGGGCACCGTTCCAGCCGACGGAGTTGAGACGGTACTGGGTGCCGTTGCCGCGGAACTGGTCATCCCGGGCAAACTCGGTTTCGTGCCAATTGGTGATGGAGAACTTCTGCTGGCCAATATTGAAATCATACCCCAGAACCCAGCCTGCCATGCCGCCGTTCCAACCGGATCCGGCAAAGCTCTGCTGCTCATAGTGCCCTCCGAGGAAAGGTTTGAACCAGAGGCCAAAGTCGGTAAACAGGTCATAGCTGATCCCTATCACCACGTTCTGGTCGAAGAAGCCGCTGGAGGACTCGGTGAAACTGTAGATGTGCCCGTAAAGGTTCCAGTTGCTGCTGCCCAGGTTATAGGCAAAGGTTCCCTTGGCGGCGATACGGAAACCGTCGGTGGCAAAGGCCTCGTCGGAGAACTGGCCATCGTTGGAGTTGGTGGGGTTCTCGAGGTCCACAAAACCGTAGACGTCACCCCAGTCGAAGCCGGCGCCCCCCTCCAGCTCGATGTAAAAGAAGTCCTCCTTCGCTCCTCCCCTGCCGCCTTTGTCAGGGTTGGTGCGATCTTCGGCCTTATCGGTCCAGTCCAGGTAGTTGATGGAGAGATCCATGAAGCCGTAGTACTGCTCGGCCATGGCCGGGGAGGCAACCAGGAGTGCGGCGGTCATTGCAATTGGGGTGGCAGATTTCATCATCTCATCCTTTCCATTTGGGTATGGCGACGCAATGGATCCGATGATGCCTGCTGGCGGGGCGCATAACGCACCCTGGATTTGCACTTACCTACAGCTCAGATGGTAATCAGATATCGTCAGAACCATTACTGCGCACAAACAAAAAAGGCCGGACACTAGGTCCGGCCTCCCTTTGCACAAGGTTGTGCGGTGCGATTACAGGGCCAGGAACAGACCGGCCAGAGTCGCACTCATCAGGTTGGACAGAGAGCCAGCCAGTACCGCACGCAGACCAAAGCGAGCCAGGTCGTGACGACGGTTAGGAGCCATGGCACCCAGACCACCCAGAAGGATAGCAATGGAGGACAGGTTCGCAAATCCACACAGAGCGAAGGAGAGGATAGCCTGAGTACGATCACTCATGGCGACGCCGTTCACCAGGGCTTCACCGCTCAGGTAGGGAGCCAGGTTAATGTAGGCAACGAACTCGTTAACTACGATCTTCTGACCGATGAAGGAACCGGCAACCAGGGCTTCTTCCCATGGCACACCAATCATGAAGGCCAGCGGCGAGAACAGGTAGCCCAGCAGCAGCTCCAGGGTCACGCCTTCGAAGCCGAACCAGCCAGCCACACCACCGATGATGCCGTTGATCATGGCGATCAGGCCGATGAAGGCCAGCAGCATGGCGCCTACGTTCAGAGCCAGCTGCATACCGGAAGAGGCCCCAGCCGCGGCGGCATCCAGTACGTTGGCAGGCTTGTCTTCGGCTTCACCGATCTCATCCATATCCTGCTTGGCGTCTTCGGTCTCAGGCACAATCAGCTTGGCCATCAGCAGACCACCAGGGGCCGCCATGAAGGAGGCCGCAATCAAGTACTCCAGCTTCACACCCAGGCCGGCGTAACCAGCCAGTACGGAACCGGCCACGGAAGCCAGACCACCGGTCATGATGGCAAACAGCTCAGACTGGGTCATGGTGGCGATAAAGGGACGTACCACCAGAGGCGCTTCAGTCTGGCCCACGAAGATGTTGGCGGTGGCAGACATGGACTCGGGACGGGAGGTGCCCAGGGCCTTCTGCAGCGCACCACCCAGGATGCGAATGATCCACTGCATGATGCCCAGGTAGTACAGCACCGCAATTAGGGAGGAGAAGAACACGATGATTGGCAGTACGTTGATGGCAAAGATAAAGCCAACCTTGAACTTGGCCAGGTCACCGAACAGGAAGCCGATCCCGTCGTTGGCGTAGCTAATTACGCTGGAAACACCGCTGGAGATAGCGCCCAGTACGTCCTTACCGAAAGGAACATACAGAACGAACGCACCCAGAGCGGCCTGGATAGCCAACGCACCACCAACGGTGCGCAGATTGATCGCCTTGCGGTTTGTGGAAAACGCGACGGCGATCGCGATTAGGGTTGCCACCCCTACCAAGCTCATCAGAATACCCATGAACCCATCATCCTCTTGTTAAATTTTATAAATAGTGTCGTAAAACAACTTATCATCCGCACGGGATTATACTGTGACCCACGGCAAAAATCGCCGATCAGATCGCATTTTTCGACCACAAACCATTCGTTCGTCATATTTATCTTACAAATCAGTAATTCGCATACAAACTGTGTTGCTCAAATTACAGTCAAACCCCAGTCAGGCACTGAAGATGTAAGTGTAGCAGCCTTTAAAAGGCCGGAAATGTAGTAGATTTTAAGAGATCCGCGTGAATAGCCGGACGTGGTTTTCGGACAGTTTTTTGACCACGGCCACTGAGGATAAGTCTAGAAGGTGACACAACTCCTGCAACACCAGGAGGCAGCGCGCCGGTTCATTGCGTAACCCCTGGTAGCCACAGGGGGGCATATCCGGCGAGTCGGTTTCCAGCAGCAACCGCTCCAGTGGGACCCCCTGGATTGCCGCCCGGGTCTTGGAGGCCCGTTGATAGGTGATCACCCCTCCCACTCCGAGGTAGAGGCCACGGCGGAGGTATTCCCGGGCCACTTCAAGGCTGCCGCTGAAACCATGAACCACGCCGCCGGCTTTCAACGGCTCACGATCCAGCAGAGAGAAAAGGTGGTGATGGGCCTTCCTTATATGGAAGATGACCGGCAGCCGGAACCGGTTGGCCAGCGCCATCTGCTCTAGGCAGAGCCGCTGCTGTTGATCCATAGGGAGAGCAGAGGCCACCCCGTCCAGCCCACACTCCCCGACCGCCACCAGGTTGCGGGGGTTGGCGTCCAGCAGTGACTGGAGCCGATTCAGCTGGCCAACGCTGTCAGAGGAGGCAAAGCAGGGGTGGAACCCCAGGGCAAACCACAGCCTGGGATGCTGCCGGCAGGTGTCGATGACCCGAGCCCAGTTTTCCGGCCCTACCGAGGGAATGATGGCGCCGTGGATCCCCGCCTGGTAAGCACGACCGAGCACCTCGGCCCGGTCGCCGTCAAACTGGGGGAAGTCGAGGTGACAGTGGCTGTCAATCAGCATCGGCAGGAGGCCTCTTGTGACGCTCGGGTTCGTCGGGTCGAGGCACGCAGGAGCGTTTGTGTTGCGGCCCCAGTCCGTTGGCGTCACACCAGCCACAGTAGGCTCGCCACCAGCGCTTAATCCACTCCATGAGACTCTCCTTAAAACGACACAGGGGCAGCGATTGCTACCCCCAAGTATACCCGGCTGTCGCACCCTGACCCAGCCTAGTGCTCCCGGGTCTTATGGAAAACGATGTCCGGGTAACGCTCCATGGTCAGATTGAGGTTGACCATGGTGGGCGCAATGTAGGTGAGGTTATCCCCCCCATCCAGCGCCAGGTTGATCGACGCCTTGCGGCGGAACTCATCCAGCTTGCGGGGATCGTCGCAATTGACCCAGCGGGCGGTGGCGACACTGACCGCTTCATAGAGGGCGTCCACCTTATACTCGGACTTGAGCCGGGCCACCACCACGTCGAACTGCAGCACCCCCACGGCACCGACGATCAAGTCGTTGTTGTCCAGGGGACGGAACACCTGCACCGCACCCTCCTCCGACAGCTGCACCAGCCCCTTGAGCAGCTGTTTCTGCTTGAGGGGATCCTTCAGGCGGATGCGACGGAACATCTCGGGGGCGAAGTTGGGGATGCCGGTGAACTTCATCTCCTCCCCCTGGGTGAAGGTGTCACCGATCTGGATGGTGCCATGGTTGTGCAGGCCGATGATGTCGCCCGGGTAGGCTTCATCGGCATGGCTGCGGTCGCCGGCCAGGAAGGTCACCGCGTCGGAGATGGCCACATCCTTGCCGATGCGCACATGACGCATCTTCATCCCTTTGCTGTATTTGCCGGAGCAGATACGCATAAAGGCGATGCGGTCGCGGTGCTTGGGATCCATGTTGGCCTGGATCTTAAACACGAAGCCGGAGAACTTCTCCTCGTCGGCGGTCACCTCGCGGGCATCGGTCGCCCGGGGCTGAGGTGCCGGCGCCCATTCGGTCAAACCGTCCAGCATATGATCGACACCGAAGTTACCCAAAGCGGTACCGAAGTAGACCGGCGTCAGTTCACCGCTGAGGAACAGCTCCCGATCAAACTCGTTGGAGGCCCCCAGCACCAGCTCCAGCTCTTCACGCAGTACCTGGGCCAGTTCGCTGCCGATCTTCTCATCCAGCTCCGGGTTGTCCAGCCCCTGGACGATATCCACCTGCTGGATGGTGTGACCCTGGCCGCTCTGGTAGAGGATCGCCTCGTTACGCTGGATATGGTAGACCCCCTTGAACTCCTTGCCGCAGCCGATGGGCCAGGTGATGGGCGCACACATGATGTTGAGCTCGGTCTCCACCTCGTCCATCAACTCCATGGGATCGCGGATGTCACGGTCCAGCTTGTTCATAAAGGTGACAATGGGGGTGTCGCGCAGGCGGGTCACCTCCATCAGCTTACGGGTCCGGTCCTCGACCCCTTTGGCCGCATCGATCACCATCAGGCAGGAGTCGACCGCGGTCAGGGTGCGATAGGTATCCTCGGAGAAGTCTTCGTGGCCGGGGGTGTCCAGCAGGTTGACCAGGGCATCACCGTAGGGAAACTGCATCACCGAGGTGGTCACCGAGATGCCACGCTCCTTCTCCATCTCCATCCAGTCAGACTTGGCATGCTGACCCGAACCGCGCCCTTTTACGGTCCCCGCCTTCTGGATCAGGTTACCGTACAGCATCACCTTCTCGGTGATGGTGGTCTTACCCGCGTCGGGGTGAGAGATGATGGCGAAGGTGCGCCTTTTGGCCACTTCCTGCTGGTGCGTAGACATAACAACCCATGGATGAACAAACAAAGGCGGGCATTATATCAATCCCTCCCAGGCTTGGCGACGGCCGCTTTCTCCGCCGCCCGAAGCCGGCGGGCGCTCACGGAGCATGGCGGCAGGGAGTCACCGCGCCCCCCTATATAGGCTTAATGGCCAGCCAGGCTCAGGATTCGAGCTTCTTCCCCTGGCCATAGCGCGCCGACAGGTTGTACTTGTCCAGCATACGGTAGAGAGTCACCCGTGAGACCCCCAGCTCCCTGGAGGCTTTCACTATGTTGTTGCCGTTGCTGTTGAGCGCCGCCAGCAACACCTTGAGATCGGTCTCGGCGCGGGCATCGGCCAGGGTCTTGAGCGGCTTGCTATCCTCTGCCACCTGCAGGTTGAGATCCTGGGGTCCCAAGGTACGCTGCTCGCACATCACCAACGCCCGCTGGATGCGATTCTTCAGCTCGCGAATGTTGCCCGGCCAATGATAGGCGATCATCTGATTCATCGCCTGAGGCGCAAAGCCATGGACCCGGGCGTTGGTGAGGGTGCGATATTTGCGGAAATAGTAGTGCGCCAGCAGCTCGATATCGCCGCGCCGTTCACGCAGTGGCGGCAGCTGCAGGTTGAGGATGCAGAGACGGTAATAGAGATCTTCCCGAAACCGGCCCGCCTTGACCTCCTCGGCCAGGTTCTTGTTAGTGGCGGCAATCACCCTGACATCGACCGGGATCGACTTGACCCCGCCAACCCGGGTGATGGTCTTCTCCTGCAGGAAACGGAGCAGGTTCACCTGGATCTCCAGCTGCAGATCGCCAATTTCATCCAGGAAGACGGTACCGCCGCAGGCCGTTTCGATGTGACCCCGGTGACGGGCGTGGGCACCGGTGAAGGAGCCCTTTTCATGACCGAACAGCTCCGACTGGATCAGGTTGACCGGAATGGCGCCACAGTTGACCGCCACAAAGGGGCCGTCACTGCGCAGGGAGCCGCGGTGTATCGCCTGGGCCACCAGCTCCTTGCCAGTCCCGCTCTCCCCCTCCAACAGCACGGTGGCCTCTACCTTGGCCACCTTACGGATCTGACGATAGACCTTGCGCATGGCGGCGCTCTCTCCCACCAGGGAAACCCCTTCAGGCTGTATGGTCATCTGACGGGCACTGACTCGACGCAACCTGGCCATCCCCTCGGCGTGCCCCAGGGAAACGCACAACCGGTGTTCATCGGCAGGGAGGGTGTGATAGTCGCAACAGTATTTGGCGATCAACTGCTGAGTCGCTGGATCGTCCAGTCGCTCGGCGGAGACCAGGCCGATCCATTCGACGTGGGCCGCACACTCCTGCAGCAGCCGCTCCAGTGCATCGCAGCGACCGTTGACCCAACGGTGATCGAACAGGATCACCCCGACACAGGGCTGCTCCGAATCGATCAGTGCGCGCGCATCGGCGACACTCTCCAGATGGTGGGGAGACCACCCCGCCTTGAGCACCGAGTTGGGGACCTTCCACTCTTCCGAACTGTGCAAACAAATGAGATGACGAAAAGCCATGAATCCGTATCCAAAAAGCGTCCCTAATGAGCCAGGCAGTCCCTTAACACAGCCTTAGTTTTAGTTCACGAACTCAGTTCGAGCCACTCAAACGATCAGTTAATTGACATGAAACAAGGCTCAGAAACGGCCGGTCCCGGATGGGATGGAAATCGCCGACCAGGCGACAACACATCGCCGATTGGTCCAGGCAAGCCTTGGCCTGGCCGACAGTAATTCGATAAGAATAAGGGGGTTACGCCAACCCTCCCCTGCCGGTATGGGTGGCGGCCAAAACGCCGGTGGATTGTGGTTGGCTACAGAGAGGCACGACCAGGGTGAGCTGCACCGAGGCAGTCACCGGGGGAGTGTTAAGGAGGTGAAAACGCACCCTGAGAAAAAATGCCTGATAAACAGCACAGTATGGCCCAGCCTCGCCATGGCCGTTTCAAATGGGTTACAGCTTGCATTTTCGCGCCCCATCGACTCTGCGGCAACCCTCTCATTTCCAAGCTCATTCCGATATTGGCCCGCCGCTTGCTCGACAGCGGGCAGTGGTTCGTATGAACCAACTGACAGGTCCCGGCCCGCCCCACGGCGCGTCCGGGCGCCACTATCGAACGAACGACAACTCTGATGCCATCCCTGCAGCGGTGGAGGGCGCCTGCCAGGCGAGCCTCTGAAACCACCGCTGTGTGTCATACAAAAACTGGAGATATGACATGAGAAGCTATAAGGGTCTTAAGCGAACAACGGCATTGGCCATCGCCCTCGGGCTGGCCGCCGGTTCCGCGTTAGCCGTCCACGATACGAGCACCTTCGAACTGGAGGGCAACGCAGTTCAAGATTCCACACCGCCACCCGATGACTGGGCAACCCTCTACGGTGGCGGCGGCGCCGCCACGGTGTTTACCGGCATCGTCAAGGACAAGAACGGAGCGGATGACATCTTCACCGGCGGCGGTTCCAAGACACCCAACCTGATTGCGGACTGGCAGTGGAAGACCTCTCCGCCGCCACCGGACAAGAACAACATCACCAACGCCTATGCGGCCAACTACGTGGTTGCCGGCGAACAGGTGATCTACTTCGGCGCCGATCTGTTTGCCGACAACGGTGACGCCGAGCTGGCGTTCTGGTTCTTCCAGGATGATGTGCAAAAATCCGGCTCCGGCTTTATCGGTGAACATATGGACGGCGACGTCTATGTGGCGGTGAAGTTCAGCAACGGCGGCACCCAGTCCGATATTGCCGTGTATGAGTGGTGGGAAATGTGTGACAAGCAGGATGTCCCCGGCGGTAACGCTCCGCTGATTGCCGGCGACTGTGCCGCGGACAACATCCGCGTGGTCATCCCCTTAGGCCCCGCCACCTGTGGCTTCGCCGGCGGCGACCAAGCCTGCGCCATCACCAACGGCAGCGAGGAAACCGCCCCCTGGCCCTACATCCCGAAATCCGGCACCAGTGGCAAGTTCCCGCCGACCACCTTCTTCGAGGGTGGCATCAACATCTTTGATGTTTTCGGTGAGAACAAGTGCTTCTCCAGCTTTATGGCGAGCACAGGGGCGTCGACCTCCTTCACCGCCACGGCGAAGGATTTCGCCCTCGGCGACTTCAATGTCTGTTCGGTCGATGTCAGCAAGACCTGTGTCAACGACAGCGAAGCCGACGACACCCCGACCGCCATCACCTACAACGTGCGCGGTTGCGGCTACAACGACGGCGGCGGAGCGATCAACATCTCCTCCCTGCTGAACTCCATCAACGGCGGCGCCAACTATACGCCGACCGACCTGACTTGGTACAACCCCGGGATGGTGGACGACGGCATGGGGGGCACTCGCCCGTTCAACCCCACCACCGACTGTAACGACCCGGTCAAGCTGGCCGAGGCGATCGCCAGTGGCACCGGCGTTGGCGATCCCATCAGCTTCGACCTGGCCGGCGGTGCGGCGCTGGTGTATGAGTTCAGCGAAACCACCGCGTCCAATGGCCCGAGCGACACCGTCACCATCGATGCCCTGGGCGCCGACGGCTCCGACATCGACGAGGATACCGCCTCGGCAACCTGTCCGCTTCGGACCTTTGCCGCCTCCTTCTCCGTCATCAAGCAGTGTGCGGCGGATCTGGAGGATATCGGCAGCAACCTGGCGGTGAAGATCAACGTGAACGGCAGCGTCTGTAACACCGGTGAGGTGACACTGACTAACCTGACCCTGGCGGATGATCCCGATATGTTGACCGGTGTGTCCGTCACCCTGACTCCGGTCAGCACCACTCTGGCGCCGTCCGGACAGCCGGGTGACTGTACCACCTACACCGGCTCCTACTACCCGGATACCATCCCCGCCGGCGACATCTGTCCGTTCGCCGACCAGGTAGAGGCCAAGGCCAAGGCGCCGATCAACTCCGCTGGCGCCGGCTGTACCCTGCTGGGTGATGGCACCAGCGAGTGTAAGGCTGATTCCAACACCGCCACCTGTAACCTGAGGGCGGTTAACGGCGATGCCGATTGTTCAACCGGCCCGCTGAGCCCCCTGCCCTAAACCCTGACGCACGCTAAGGAGGACACTCCCCGGGGCGATGGCCGAGGCCATCGCCCCGCTCTTTTGGGCGCGGGTTGGGCCCAGGGCCTGGGGCGTACCCAACAGCTTGGCTACTTCTTGTTGCCCTTGCCGCCCCCGGCGTTACCACCGCCGCCGGTGCCCTTCTGCAACGAGATGGTGACCTGGCCGGTGACCGTGTCGGTCCCGTCGGTGAGCCGGTAGCTGAAGCTGTCGCCATTCTTGAAGCGCTTGCCCGGCAGGTAGGTGAGGGTGCCGTCACCGTTCAGGGTCACGCTGCCCTTGGCCCCCTGGCCGATGCCGCTGATGCTCAAGGCGTCGCCGTCCGGGTCCCAGTCGTTGTCCATGACCGCGATCACCACCGCCTCAACGGCGCTGATGGAGACGGCGTCATCCTCCGCCACCGGCGGCTGGTTGGTGCTTCCGGTACTGCCACTGACGATGTAGGTGGCGGTGGCGCGGGCCTGGTAGGCGGCGTCCAGACCATTGACCACATCGATGGTCAGCTCGTAATAACCGTCGGCGGCATCCAGCGGCGACTCGACCGTCAGGGAAGCGGTGGCCGAGGCCCCCGGCGCCAGGCTGAGCACAGGCTCGGCAAAGCCACTGCTCCAGCCCGACGGCACCTGGGCGGTCAGATCGAAGCCGCTCCCGCTGCAGGCAGCGCTGTCATTATTGGTCACCGTGACCGCGTAGCTGACCGGTGTACCCGGCGCCACCCACTGGCTCTCCCCGGGAGAGACGCTGACCGAAGGCGCGCCCCTGACACAGCTCGCCTGGTCATAGCTGACGCTGACCGTCGCCCCGTCGATGCCAATGTCGGTCAGGGTGATGCTGACGCCGGCGGTGGCATCGGTATAGGTGTCACCCAGCGGCAGCGCAAGATCGTTCCAGTCGTAGTACTGACTGCCTGGAGTCATGTCCAGCAGGTAGCTGCTGCCACCGTGATTGTCGGTTCCCAGGCGCACCACCAGGCCGTTGATCACGCTGTCACCATAGGAGGAGCTTCCCAGGAACTGATCAAAACCGATCTCCTGGTGGGTTTCCAGGTAGTACCAGCGCTGCTGGCCGGTAACCGGATCCAGATCCCGCGGCACCCGTATCGCCTTGGCTCCGCCGCTCTGGGCAGAGACGGGCTCAATCCGGTAGCTGCCGGAGGCGGTGGCGGTCAGCACCTCGGGGGTATCGCTGGTCCCCACCCAGCCCAGCCGCTGCTTCTGGAAGGTGGCAAAATGACCGGCGGAGTGCTGGCCCATGCGATCGAGCACGTCGCCATACTCGACGGAGAGGCAGCTGTCGCTCAGGGGCGGCTGGCCGGCACAGGCCAGGGCGTGGGAGTGCATCAGTCCCAGGTTATGACCCAGTTCGTGGCTGACGACGCCGGCGGAGTTCAGGGTGCCGTCAAACCAAGCCTGAGACGGCGACCCGCCCACAGTGGCCTCACCGGACCAGGAGCAGCCGATGTTGGGATAGGCATAGACCAGGCGGTCGTATCCGGACAGGTCGACGCCGGCGTTGGAGGCCGCCTGCCTGGCGGCCTGGGCGATATCCATGGTGGGACAGCCGCTGGGATCCACCGCCAGGGTATACCAGCCGAACACGTCACCGGCCAGCCAGGTCTTGCCATAGGAGTTCTCCTGGAAAAACTCGCTGACCTCGCCAAAGACCAGATCGTGCGCCTCAGCCGCCGTCCAGGGCTCGGCGGTGTTGCTGGTGAAATTCACCAGCAACACGGCGGTGCGCTGCTCGCCCAGGGCGTTGCTCAGGACCGGTGCTGTGCCGCTGGCGCCGCCATCAAGGCCGCCATCGGCAGCCAACACCAAGATATCGTCGCCGGAGGCGACGGCCATGGCATCGCCCACCTGCAGGCCGTTCGCACGGATCTTAAGGCCGCTGGTCATCCCCTGGGAGTGACCGGCCAAATGCAGGCTGATTCGCTCACCGCTGGAGGTCCTCAGCACCTGTCGCAGTTGATGGCTGCCATCATCGAAGTCCTGGTAGGTGACCTCCAGCTCGCCTTCAATAACCCGCTTCTGCTCCAGCATCTCCTGGACTCTTGGCGGCATCCCCTGATGACTGCCAGCAGGCAGGGCGACGGCCAGGGCCGCGCCCGGATCACGCACGATCAGATCGCTCATCAGCGCCTGGCGAGTCCTGGCTTTGTCGACCATTTCATCGAGCAGTTGGGCTTGCTCGGCCTCTCCGGCATGGCGATAGCGCGCCATCAAGCCGGAAAGTGACAGGGTCTGGCTGCCGATGACGTCTCGATGAGGTTGTTCCGTCTTGGACGCCGGCGCGGCCTCGGCCACCTCCACGGCGAAGGGAAGAGAGAGGCCGACGGTCAAACAGGCAGCGAGCAGCGAGCAGCGGACGGATAGGTTGGGCACGGCGAAACGACGCGATGCCACGGAGACAAATATCGATCTCAATTGGGAACCCTCAAAGTTTAACTAACCTCGAAAGCTCCCAAAATCGGGCAAAAGCAGCGCGACTCCTTCGGTAATCCAGCCACCCCGACGACGCGTCAGGGCCTGTGATTTTGCGTGCCACCGATACATCGGCGGCTTGCCTTTTCGGGAGTGCTTTCGATTATTTTTTTCTAACCGCCCGTAGGAGACGGCTAATATATTGATAATTCAGCGAGAAACTTTCAATGTAAGCATTCACTTCGCCCACAGCGCCCGCCATTAGAGTTATCAACCAGCAGCATGCTAACAAGAGGCCCGATGAGTGACAACGACGGGCTGTCGATTTTTTGATCGATATTTCCGAATTTACTTAGGGGGAACCTGGACCAAAGTTCTGGCCACATCGGATCGGCAACCTTAACCTAACAGGGTGTTCACCTGGCGAGGCATCGCCTCTCCCAGCCAGAGTAAATAATAAAATAAATAGAGATCAGATAA
The DNA here is from genome assembly GCF_005116715.1 of Ferrimonas sediminicola. Classification (GTDB taxonomy): domain Bacteria; phylum Pseudomonadota; class Gammaproteobacteria; order Enterobacterales; family Shewanellaceae; genus Ferrimonas; species Ferrimonas sediminicola. The sequence goes on from NZ_SWCI01000004.1 coordinate 94,748, forward strand.
TTATCCAATTAAGGCAAACCATCCCCAGGGTTAATTTAAATGAGTCTGAAACTTATGGAGATTTATATATTTCCCGCCAGTACCCGCGAAAAGACCACGACAGACAATAAAGATTTATTCCCTTAATAACAGTATATTACCCCTCGCCGTCTCCCGACTCCCCCCTCAGGCTCGGTGTGCTGCCTTTACGAACACTAAGGGCTGACCTAAGTTTACCCCGTCCCTCCCTGATTTCAGGGGAGTCAACTCAGAGGATCGGCATCAAGATGATGGGGAAATGAAGATGACAGCAACATACCGTTTTGCCCGAGCACTGCTGGCCGCCATGGCCTGGGCCGGCTCCCTGATGCTCCCCTGGGCCCACGCCTCGGAGACGCCGAAACCTGAGCGGTCCGCCTTGGTGGAGCAGGTTACCCAGGAGGTTCTGCAGCAGCTCAGGGAGAGCGGTCAACTGCGCGACGAGGTGGACCGCGGCATCAAGGACTATGTCGAGGAGCAGCGCCAAGCCAGGGTTCGCGCTCAGGAGCAGAGGGAAAAACTCGCGCAGGAACAAGCCAAGAGCGTTCGTCCGCCGACGCCGGGCCGGGATCATTTCTACGGCAATCCGGACGCACCCATTACCCTGATCGAGTACTCCGACTTCGAATGCCCCTACTGCAAACGGTTCCACCCCACCGCCCGCGAGCTGGTCGACCAGTCCCAGGGGCAGATCAACTGGGTCTACCGCCACTGCCCGCTGCGCTTTCACAACCCAGGAGCCCAGAAACAGGCGGAAGCGTCCGAGTGTGCCTTTGAGCAGGGCGGAGATCCTGCGTTCTGGCGCTTCGCCGATGCCCTGTATGAGCGCACCCAGTCCGGAGGCAAGGGCTTTCCCCTGGACCAGTTGAGGCCTCTTGCCGAAGAGCAGGGGCTCGACGGCCAGGCATTCCAGAGTTGCCTGGAGAACGGCCGCTACGCCGGACGGGTCAACGAGGATCTGCTGGAGGTGTCCAAGATAGGCATTACCGGCACCCCGGGTAACATCCTGTTCCATAATGCCAGTGGTGAAGTCAGCCTGATCTCCGGTGCCCGGGCCCTGATCGAGTTACAGCAGCAAGCCCAGCAGCTTAAGACGCGGGCCGTCTCTATCGAAACAGAAAGATCGGCTCAGGCAAAACCCCAAAACTAACGCAGACCGGATCAAAAAAGGGCCCCTATTGGGGCCCTTTGTCGTTGGCAGAGTACTCAGTTGGCCTGCTTGGCCTCCTCTGCCTGCTCCATCAGCCGTTCAGCGATCTGGCGCATCTCCATCACCGAGTAGCGGTGCTCGACAAACTCGTAGACGTTGGTGGCCAGGGAGAGCTTGAACAGGTTCAGCGCCCGGCGAGGCTGGTCCTTCATCCGCGCCTGTTTGCCCATGTAGAAGTAGGCCTCGCACAGGCGCTCGGCCAGCTGCTTCTGATGGCTGAGCTCCTGGCGGGCCGCGGCCAGCAGCTGGCCCTCGTCCAGTTCCCCCAGGTAGTAGGCCACCAGGGCAGCACCCCAGCCATCCTGGATTCCCTGGCTGCGGGCCCTCAGGCCGATGAGCGCCTGCTCCGGACTCTGCTGATACTCGGCCAGGTAGAGCCACAGGGCCCGGTAGGCATCGCCGGTATCCCGATTGTAGAACTCCTCCAGATCAGACACCGCCAGTTGCGGGCGGCTGCCGTAATAGAGGGCGATCCCCCGGTTGAGGAAGGCGAAGTCATACTCAGGGTCCAGCTCCAGCACCGCATCGAACGCCTCATAGGCCTGGTCGAACTCCATCGCCTGGGTCAGGTAGATCCCCATGAAGTTGTAGGCATCAGGCAGGTCGGGACGCAGTTTCAGGGCTCGGGAAAAATCGATGCGGGCCAGGGTGCGCAGGCCGACACTGTCGTACAGCACCCCGCGGTCGTAGAGGAAACGGGCCCGCTGCTCCTCGGTGAGCTCGGCGGTCACCAGCACCTCGCTGATCTTGGCCAGAGCCAGCTCCAGGTTGGCATCCGGCTGCAGCGGGGTCACCAGCATCATCTGCCCCCCCTCCTCCTTGGGTGCCTCTGGGGTTGCGGCGCAGCCGGTCAAACCGAGGCAGAGGACCCCCAGGGCCAGCCAGTATTGTCTTAAAGTCATAGATACCATCCTTTTGCCGCCACGGCTTCCGCGGCGCGCTCTGTATGCTCCCATTGTAGTGGGGCACCATAGCAAACGCATTAACTATTTGTACAACGTAAAAAAGCTAAGAAGTTAGAGAGTTCTTAGCCTCCGGGGTTCCCCATGGGTAGCGGATGAAGGTTGGACGCAGACAAAAGAAAAGGGAGCCCTGAGGCTCCCTGTCGCTATGGGTAACAGCCGGACTTACTCGCCCTTGGCCTCACCTTCGATGGCGTCTTTGATGGAGAGACGGATGCGGCCCTGACGGTCCACTTCCACCACCTTCACCTTCACCTCCTGACCGATGGACAGGTGGTCGGCGACGTTGTTGACACGCTCGGCGGTGATCTGGGAGATGTGCACCAGACCATCTTTACCGGGGAGGATGTTAACGAAGGCGCCGAAGTCGACGATGCGAACCACCTTACCCTCGTAGATACGACCCTCTTCCACGTCGGCGGTGATCGCTTCGATGCGGCGTACCGCTTCGGCAGAGGCCGCGCCATCGCTGGAGGCGATCTTCACGGTGCCGTCATCTTCGATCTCGATGGTAGTACCGGTCTCCTCGGTCAGGGCACGGATGTTCACGCCGCCCTTGCCGATCACGTCGCGGATCTTGTCGGGGTGGATCTTGATGGTGGTGATGCGAGGTGCGTGCTCGGACAGCTCTTCACGGGCGGCAGGCAGGCTCTCGTCCATCACGTTGAGGATGTGGATACGGGCCTCGTAGGCCTGCTTCAGGGCCACCTGCATGATCTCCTGGGTAATACCGGCGATCTTGATGTCCATCTGCAGGGCGGTGATGCCGTCACGGCTACCGGCCACCTTGAAGTCCATGTCGCCCAGGTGATCTTCGTCACCCAGGATGTCGGACAGGACCACGTAGTTGTCGCCTTCCTTCACCAGACCCATGGCGATACCGGCTACGGAGGCCTTGATAGGCACGCCGGCGTCCATCAGGGCCAGGGAGGTACCACAAACGGAGGCCATGGAGGAGGAACCGTTGGACTCGGTGATCTCACTCACCACACGGATGGAGTAGGGGAACTCCTCGGCGGAGGGCATGACCGCCATCACACCACGCTTGGCCAGCTTACCATGGCCGATTTCGCGGCGCTTGGGCGAACCGATCATGCCGGTCTCACCCACACAGTAAGGGGGGAAGTTGTAGTGCAGCATGAAGCGATCGGTGCGAACACCGGTCAGTTCGTCAATCATCTGGGCATCTCGCTCGGTACCCAGGGTGGCGGCAACCAGGGCCTGAGTCTCACCACGGGTGAACAGGGCGGAGCCGTGGGTACGGGGCAGAACACCGGGGGCCACGGACAGGGCACGGATCATCTTGGTGTTACGGCCATCGATGCGGGGCTCACCGGCGAGGACGCGGCCACGAACCACCTTCTTCTCCAGGCTGCCCAGCACGTCGCCGATCTCCTGGCTGTCCAGCTCTTCGTTGTCGGCCAGCAGGGCCTCGGTGGCCTTGGCCTTCACCGCGTCAACGGCGGCCTTACGCGCCATCTTGTCGGTGATGCGGTAGGCGTCACCCATCTCGGCTTCGGCCAGCTCGGCCACCTTGGCGATCAGCGCTTCGTTCTTCTCGGGGGCGGTCCACTCCCAGGCGGGCTTACCGGCTTCGGCCTTCAGCTCGTTGATGGCGGAGATCACCTTCTGCTGCTCCTGGTGACCGAACACCACGGCACCCAGCATCACCGACTCGGACAGCATGGCCGCTTCGGACTCCACCATCAGTACCGCGTCGGCAGTACCGGCCACCACCAGGTCCAGGTCGCTCTCGGTCAGTTCGGTGATGGAGGGGTTCAGCAGGTAGTCACCATCCTTGTAACCCACGCGGGCACAACCGATGGGGCCGTCGAAGGGGATGCCGGACAGGGTCAGGGCGGCGGAGGCGCCAATCATGGCAACCACGTCAGGCTGGATCTCGGGATCCACGGAGACCACGGTGGCAACAACCTGAACCTCGTTCTTAAACCCTTTGGGGAACAGAGGACGGATAGGACGGTCGATGAGACGAGCAGTCAGAGTCTCACCTTCGGAAGGACGACCTTCACGCTTGAAGAAACCGCCTGGAATCTTGCCCGCTGCGTAAGTTTTCTCCTGGTAGTTCACCGTCAGAGGGAAGAAATCGCGACCGGGATCGGCCTGCTTTTTACCAACAACGGTAACCAGCACGGTGGTATCACCCATGCTTGCCAGTACGGCGGCGTCGGCCTGACGAGCGATGACACCGGTCTCCAGAGTGACCGTGTGACGGCCATACTCAAAACTCTTAATGACGGGATTCACGTTATGTGTTCCTTAGCAGTATTTTTAACCTTAAATTTCGCGGATTAGTATACTGCAATGGAGGGGGAATGACAGGCGTCAAGGGGGAAAAGGTGGAAATTTCCCTGACTTAGACCCATGCCCCGCCGTTGCTTAGAGTCAGAGACAAAAAAGGGGACCCCAAAGGGTCCCCTCTCTTTCGGAATGCATCTATTAGCGACGCAGGCCCAGCTTGGCGATCAGCTCAGCGTAGGAGGTGTGGTTCTTACGCTTCAGGTAGTCCAGCAGCTTACGACGCTGGGATACCATGCGCAGCAGACCACGACGGCTGTGGTGATCGTGGATGTGCTTCTTGAAGTGACCTTGCAGATGGTTGATCTGGGCAGTCAGCAGAGCGACCTGTACCTCGGGAGAACCGGAATCGTTCTCGCCACGGCCAAACTCAGCCAGAATCTTTGCTTTCGCTTCAGTGCTTAGTGACATAATAATCTCCGAATTTACAAATAAGCTGGGCCGATCACTAATTCAGCTCCAGCGGGACGGGCTATTCTAGCGGCTGTGTCCCCAGGACTCAACCCTGGCTGACGTTGATCAGCCGTTTTGGGGCCACCAGGCCGTCGGCATCGATCTCGCCGACGCCGACAAACACCCGCTGACTGCCCACGGTCAGGCGCACCGCCCCCTCTTTGGGTGCCTTGGGCACCTGAACCGGCTGGCCCTGCATGATGTAGCTGGCCACCACCTCGTTCATGTTCACCTCGGGCAGGGTCATCACCGCAGTGTCCATAGGCAACAGCAGCGGATCCAGCAGCTCCTTGGGTTTGCGGCCCTGATCCAGCGCCTGCTGCAGCAGGTTTTCCAGCTGCTCCAGGCTAACCATCCGCTCGTGAGGGTAACCGGCCACCTGAGTGCGACGCAGCACGGTCACATGGGCACCGCAGCCCAGCAGCTCACCCATGTCATCGACGATGGTGCGGATGTAGGTGCCTTTGGACACGTGCAGCTCCATCTCCACCTCATCGCCGTCGAAGCGGATCAACTCCGCCTCATAGACATGGATGGGCCGGGCCTCACGGGGCACCTCGATGCCCTGGCGGGCGTACTTGTACAGCGGTTCCCCCTGGTACTTCAGGGCGGAGTACATGCTGGGCACCTGCATCGACTCACCACGGAAGTGATCAATCGCCTTGTTGATCTCACCCAGGCTGATGTTGACCGGGCGCTCCTGCACCACTTCACCGTCGGCGTCCGAGGTGGTGGTGCGGATGCCCAGCTTGGCGACCACGCGGTAACGCTTGTCCGCCTCCAGCAGGTACTGAGAAAACTTGGTGGCTTCACCAAAGCACAGGGGCAGCATACCGGTCGCCAGGGGGTCGAGGGCACCGGTGTGCCCCGCCTTGGCGGCGTTGTAGATACGCTTGACCCGCTGCAGGGCATCGTTGGAGGTGATGCCCGCCGGCTTATCCAGCAGGACAATGCCGTCAACCAATCGGCCGCGGAAACGACGTCTGGCCATTACTTCTGATCCTCATCTGACTCTTGAGTGCCGTGCTTCTCGGCCTTGGCCACATCCTCGGCAACCGCCTTGTTCACCGCACTGGTCATGCGGATCCCCTCCACCAGCGACTTGTCGTAGGTGAAGCGCAGCTCGGGGATGGCGCGCATGTTGCGCAGGTTCGAGGCCAGCAGCGAGCGGATGTAGGGCGCCAGCTCAAGCAGCGCCTCCATCTGACTCTTAACCTGCTCCGGCTCGTCATCCAGGAAGGTGACAAACACCTTGGCATAGTTGAGATCCCGGGATACCTCCACATCGTTGATGGTGGTCATCCCCAGACGGGGATCCCGGATCTCGCGCATCAGGATCATCGCCAGCTCTCGCTGGATCTGCTCGTTGACACGCCGGGTTCGACTGAATTCTCTCGCCATAACACCTAAGTCCGGGGAGGGTTGCCCCTCCCCGTTCATCTCGATTACAGGGTACGCTTCACTTCGACGGTTTCGAAGACTTCGATCTGGTCGCCGACTCTCACGTCATTGTAGTTCTTCACGCCGATACCACACTCCATGCCGTTACGCACTTCGGCAACGTCATCCTTGAAGCGGCGCAGGGACTCCAGCTCACCTTCGTAGATAACCACGTTGTCACGCAGTACACGGATGGGGGCGGAGCGCTTGACGATCCCTTCGGTCACCATACAACCGGCCACCGCGCCGATCTTGGGCGACTTGAACACGTCACGCACTTCGGCCAGACCGATGATCTGCTGCTTGAACTCGGGGGCCAGCATGCCGCTCATGGCCGCCTTCACCTCGTCGATGAGGTCGTAGATCACGCTGTAGTAGCGCAGATCCAGGTTCTCGTTCTCCACGGTCCGACGGGCAACGGCATCGGCTCGGACGTTGAAGCCCACCATGATGGCGTTGGACGCCGCCGCCAGCGAGGCGTCGGTCTCGGTGATACCACCCACGCCACGACCGATGATGTTCACCTTCACCTCGTCGGTGGACAGCTTCATCAGGGAGTCGGCAATGGCCTCCAGGGAGCCCTGTACGTCGGCCTTCAGTACCACGTTCAGCTCGGACACGTCCCCTTCCTGCATGTTGGCGAACATGTTCTCCAGTTTCGCCTTCTGCTGACGGGCCAGTTTGACCTCGCGGAACTTGCCCTGACGGTGCAGCGCCACTTCCCGGGCCTTCTTCTCGTCGCGCACCACGGTGGCTTCGTCACCGGCAGCGGGTACCCCGGACAGACCGAGGATCTCGACGGGGATGGAGGGACCGGCGGACTTGATCTCTTTGCCGTTCTCATCGCGCATGGCACGAACTCGGCCATACTCCAGGCCACACAGAACGATGTCGCCCTGGTTCAGCGTCCCCTCCTGTACCAGGACGGACGCGATAGGACCGCGGCCCTTATCCAGGCGGGACTCGATCACCACGCCGCGGGCCATGCCCTCTTCGCGTGCGGTCAGCTCCAGTACTTCGGACTGCAGCAGGATCCCCTCCAGCAGCTCGTCGATGCCCATGCCGGACTTGGCGGAGACGTGCACAAACATGTGCTCACCACCCCAGTCCTCGGGAATCACTTCGTGCTGGGACAGCTCGTTCTTGACCCGATCAGGATCGGCGGCTTCCTTATCCATCTTGTTCACGGCAATCACCAGGGGCACACCGGCCGCCTTGGCGTGCTGAATCGCCTCGATGGTCTGAGGCATCACGCCGTCATCGGCCGCCACCACCAGCACCACCAGGTCGGTGGCTTGGGCACCACGGGCACGCATGGAGGTAAAGGCGGCGTGGCCTGGGGTATCCAGGAAGGTGATCATGCCGTTACCGGTCTCTACATGGTAGGCACCGATGTGCTGGGTAATACCACCGGCCTCGCCATCGGCCACCTTGGCGCGACGGATGTAGTCCAGCAGGGAGGTCTTACCGTGGTCAACGTGACCCATGATGGTCACGACGGGGGCGCGCGGTACGGCTTCCGCTTCGGTGTCGCGATCGGACAGTACGGAATCCTCCAGCTCGTTCTCGTTGCGAAGAATGACCTTGTGGCCCATCTCTTCACACACCAGCACGGCGGTCTCCTGATCGATCACCTGGTTGATGGTGGCCATGGCCCCCATCTTCATCATCACCTTGATCACCTCGGTGGCCTTCACCGCCATCTTGTTGGCCAGTTCACCGACGGTGATGGTTTCCCCCACCTCGACGTCACGGGTCACCTTCTCCACAGGCTTCTGGAAGCCTTGCTGAATGGAGGAGGGCTTGCCACGGCCACGGCCTCGGCCGCGCTGAGGCGTGCGGACGGCACGATCATCGGCTTTCTTCTTCTTGCGACGACGGCCGCGCTCGGCCTGGGCGTCGGACGCGTCTTCGGCAGCACGGGCCGCGGTGGAAGTTGTCACGTGGTAGTCCGCCTGTTCGCGGGCCTTACGCTCCTTCTCCTCCTGCTCCCAGCGCTTGGCGTTCTCTTCCGCCAGACGCTTAGCTTCCTCGGCCTTGACGCGGGCTTCCTCTTCTGCCTTGCGGGCAGCTTCGGCTTCCTGGGCTGCCTTCAGTTTCTCCGCTTCCTGACGGGCGGTATCATCTTGGGCCTTGTCTTTCGCCATCAACTTCTCTTGCTCCTCGCGCTTGGCTTTCTCTGCTGCCTGACGCTTCGCCTTCTCCTCGGCGTCACGTTGGGCCTTCTCTTGTGCTTCGCGCTTGGCTATCTCTTCGGCTTCACGTTTGGCCCGCTCCTCCGCCTCAAGGCGTACCGCTTCTTCTGCGGCCTTACGGGCTTCCTCTTCCTGACGTTGCTGCTCTTCAATCGCGCTGCGCTTCACATAAGTGCGCTTCTTGCGCACCTCAACCTGTACATCCTTGGATTTACCACCGCCGGCATTGACACTCAGGGTAGAGCGTTTCTTGCGCTGCAGGGTCATGCGGGTCGGCTCCGTGCCGCCCCCGTGTTGGCCGGACAGGTGGGTCAGCAGGGTCTCTTTCTCCTGCTGGGTCACGCTGTCACTGGCACCTTTCTTGATGCCGGCTTCGGCAAACTGGGCAACCAGACGATCAACCGGCTTACCTACTTCTTTGGCGAGTTGTTCTACTGTCAAATCTGCCATATTTCTTGAATCCTCCGTTGATCGACTCAGGCCTCGTCACTGAACCAGCAAATGTTGCGGGCGGCCATAATCAGTTCGCCGGCCTTCTCTTCGGTCAGCTCTTCAATTTCACTCAGGTCATCGACACCCTGCTCTGCCAGGTCTTCCAGGGTGATCACACCCTTGGAGGCCAGCACGAAGGCCAGGTGACGATCCAGACCCTCCAGACCCAACAGGTCTTCAGCAGGCTCGGCACCGTCCAGGGCTTCTTCGCTGACCAGGGCCTTGGTGGTCAGGGCAGCCTTGGCGCGCTCACGCAGCTCCTCGACCATCTCCTCCTCCAGGCCCTCGATCTCCAGCAGCTCCTGAATTGGCACGTAAGCGATCTCTTCCAGGCTGGTGAAGCCTTCGTCAACCAGCACTTCGGCGAACTCGTCGTCGATGTCCAGGCCGTCTACAAACAGGGTGATCAGACGATCAGACTCCTCCTGGTGCTTGGTGGCCATGTCGTCGGTGGTCATCACGTTCAGCTCCCAGCCGGTCAACTGGGACGCCAGGCGAACGTTCTGGCCGTTGCGACCGATGGCCTGAGCCAGGCTGTCCGGCTCCACGGCAATGTCCATGGAGTGGGCGTCTTCATCAACCACGATGGAACCCACATCCGCAGGGGCCATCGCCTTGATCACGTACTGGGCCACGTTGTCGTCCCACAGCACGATGTCGATGCGTTCGCCACCCAGTTCGCCGGAAACCGCCTGAACTCGGGCTCCGCGCATGCCCACACAGGCACCCACGGGGTCAATACGCTTATCGTTGCTCTTCACGGCGATCTTGGCGCGGGAGCCTGGGTCACGGGCGGCGCCCATGATCTCAATCATCTCCTCGCCGATCTCCGGCACTTCGATGCGGAACAGTTCGATCAGCATCTCGGGCTTGGTGCGGCTGAGGAACAGCTGGGCACCGCGGGACTCGGGACGCACGGCGAACAGCAGGGCACGGACGCGGTCGCCGGGACGGAAGTTCTCCCGCGGCAGCATCTCCTCGCGATAGAGGATGGCGTCGGCGTTGTTGCCCAGGTCCAGGATGACGGAATCGCGGTTGACCTTCTTCACCACGCCAGTCACCAGCTGTCCCTCTTTGTCGCGGAACTGCTCGATGATCAGGCCACGCTCGGCTTCCCGAACCTTCTGCACGATCACCTGCTTGGCGGTCTGGGTGGTGATGCGGTCGAACTTCACGGACTCGATCTGCTCCTCCACGTAATCACCGGCTTCGATGCTGTCATCTTCGTACATGGCACGGGCCGCGGACAGGGAGATCTGCTTGGTCGGCTCCTCCATCTCGGCGTCGTCCTCCAGCACCAGCCAGCGGCGGAAGGTGTCGAACTCACCGGTCTTCTGATCGATCTCGACGCGAACCTCGATCTCGATCTCATACTTCTTCTTGGTGGCAGTCGCCAGGGCCGTTTCCAGGGCCTCAAAAATCTTCTCACGCGGCAGTGCTTTTTCGTTAGATACCGCTTCGGCGACTAATAAAATCTCTTTGCTCATGGGTCAGCCTCGTTTCACCCTGAAACTATCAGAATTTAGCTACCAGGTGGGCTTGGCGCACATTAGCTAAAGCCACTTCCTGATCCTTACCTTGCACTGACAGGGTGATCATCTCGCCGTCGACGGCCTTGATCTCGCCCTTCAGCTTGCGTTTTCCCTCCATCGGCATGTTGAGCAGGAGATTCACCTCCTCGCCGATGAAGCGTTGATAATGGGCCGGCGTAAACAGAGGACGCTCGATGCCGGGGGAGGAGACCTCCAGGTTGTACTCGGTGCTGATGGGATCTTCCACATCCAGCACCGCGCCCACCTGGCGGCTCACCTCGGCACAGTCTTCCACTGTGATGCCGTTCTCGTGATCGATAAACACCCGAAGAGTGGAGTGCGAACCGGCACGAACATACTGAATTCCAACCAGTTCGTAGCCCAGGGCCACCACCGGTTCTTGCAACATTTCGGTTAAGCGTTGCTCTAACGTAGCCATTGCGCCTCCCCCTACAAACGAAAAAAGGGCTTAAAGCCCTGTTATCAAAATGACAATTACGATAAACACAATCAGATGGCCTGAAAATACAGCCCCATGTGATTGCGCTATCGCCACCGTCACCGTGGTTCAGATAACAAAAAGCCCCGAGCAAAACGGGGCTTAAAGTGCGCTGTACCCTGTTTAGGATGACCTGGTCATCGAACCGTTCCAGGGGAACAGCTCACCGCCTCCGTCGCGGCCTTCTCGGTAGTTCTACGTCACCCTTGGGTGACCACGGAGATCTGCGGCTTGTCCTCAGCGCCGGACAAGACTGCGGGATAACCCTCAACAGTTTAGTCCAAAGCCACCTCCGGTGGAGGGGTCAAACCAGCGGCCTAGATTATACTGATGCCACCTTGACCACGCAAGGGCATCACCAAGCCTAAGAAAAGAAAAAGGCCGATTTTTCAATCGACCTTTTCAGTATGGTGCCGAGAGCGGGACTTGAACCCGCACGTCCATAGGACACTACCCCCTCAAGATAGCGTGTCTACCAATTCCACCACCTCGGCGTATTCTGTTACTGCGGCAGGTTGTCCTGTACCGGCTGCTCCACCTCGATGGTCTCGAAGTCGCTGGTTACCTTGCCCTTATGGGAGGACATGTTACCAAGAGTCAGGCTCAATACAAAGAACAGCACGGCACAGATTGCGGTGGCACGGGTCAGGAAATTGCCTGAACCTGTGGACCCGAACAGGGTACCGCTGGCACCGGCACCGAACGAGGCACCCATGTCTGCACCCTTACCTTGCTGAATCAGCACCAGGCCGATAATGGCCGCGGCGACCAGCAGGTAAGCTACCATCAAAACCGTAAAAAGCATCTTGCTTATTCCGCGTTCATTGCGATGCTGCACACTGCCAGGAACTCGCTGGCATTGAGGCTGACACCGCCAATTAATCCACCGTCCACATCGGGCTGAGAGAAGAGGTCTGCTGCATTGCTCGGCTTGACACTGCCGCCGTACAGGATTCGAATCTTCTCGCCGATAAAGGGCGACACGTCAGACAACCTGTGCCTGATAAAAGCATGCACCTCTTGGGCCTGCTCAGGGGTGGCGCTCTTGCCAGTGCCTACCGCCCAAAGGGGTTCGTAGGCAATAATGGCATTATCGAAGGCCAAGGTCCCGACTTTTTCGATCACCGCGTCCAATTCTCCGGCGATAACCTCAAAGGTTCGGCTCGCTTCGCGGGCCGCCAGGGACTCCCCGACACACAGAATGGGGGTCAATCCCATCTTCTGTGCTGTGGCGAATTTCTCTGCCACGACATCACTGGTCTCGCCGTACATCCGTCGGCGTTCGGAGTGACCAATGATCACGTATTTGCATCCGAACTCGCGCAACATGGAGGCGGAAACCTCACCAGTGTATGCGCCAAATTCGTGGTGACTGACGTTCTGCGCTCCGAGGCGAACCAGTCGGCCGTCCAGACTCTGCTTGGACTCCTCCAGCAGACGACTGGCGCTCTCCAGGAACACGGTCGGCGGACAAATCAGCACTTCAGCGGAATCATCCTTCAACTTGGCAAACTTTTTAACGAGCTCTTCAGCAAGCTGACGGGAGCCGTTCATCTTCCAGTTGCCGGCGACCATAGGGCGTCTTAGTGCCATACTTCTCTCCTGTGAAAGCGGGCGAGATAATAACGAACCCCTATTTAAGTTACAAGTCCCCGCCCGTTAAAAACCACCTTAAGCGGCTTAACTGCTTCTATTTTACCCGTCTTGCCACTTTTGTGTCTCTGCCAGTACCTTAAGAACGTCGACCGTCTCACGGACGTCGTGCACACGCAACACCGACGCACCGCCCTGGGCACACAACAGCGCTCCGGCAAGGCTGGCAGGCAGGCGCTGATCCACCGCCCTCCCCAGCAGTTGGCCAAACATGCTTTTTCGGCTGAGGCCGGTAAGCAGGGGAAGGCCGAAATGGCGAAACCGGTCCAGGCGGGCCAGCAGTTGGTAGTTGTGCTCCAAAGTCTTACCGAATCCAAAGCCGGGATCCAGCAGTAGACGCTCCCTGACCATCCCCGCATCGACGCAGGCCTGAATGCGCGCCTCGAAGACGCGGCTGACTTCGGCCAGCAGATCCTCATAGACCGGCTGCTGCTGCATGGTCCTGGGCTGCCCCTGCATATGCATCAGGCAAACCGGAACCTGCAAGTCCACCGCCGCCGCCAGTGCTCCGGGCTCCTCCAGGGCACGGACATCGTTGATCAGCCCGGCACCGGACGCCACCGCCTCACGCATCACCTGGGCCTTGCTGGTGTCCACGGAGATCACCACATCCAGTTCGGAGCTGATCGCCTCCACCACCGGCACCACCCGATTGAGCTCCTCCTCCAGGGTCACCTCAGGCGCACCGGGCCGGGTGGACTCCCCCCCGATATCCAGGATAGCGGCACCGTCATTGACCATCTGCCGCGCCTGCGCCAGGGCGGCATCGAGGCGGCGGAAACGGCCCCCATCGGAGAAGGAGTCCGGCGTCACATTGATGATCCCCATCACCTGGGGCCGGGACAGGTCCAGCGTTCTGCCGGCACATTCGAGTTTCATCAGGCTTGCTCCTTCCATAAAAAAAAAGTCCCGCCGGGGGCGGGACTTGAAAGTGTATCAGATTCTTTTACTTGGCGGGGGCACCGGCACCGTCGATGTCGGTATCCTTGTCATCACCCGCTTTGGGTTCGGGCTCCACCTTGCTGCCACCGGTGGGCTTGTCGCCGGAATCACCACTGGTCCAGTCCGCCGGCTCGCGCACGTCGCGTCGTGCCATCAGATCGTCGATCTGCTTGGCGTCGATGGTCTCGTACTTCATCAGCGCATCGGTCATGGAGTGGAGAATATCCATGTTGTCCTCCAGGATGCTCAGTGAACGCCGGTAGTTGCGATCGATGATGTCCTTGATCTCCTCGTCGATCATCTTGGCGGTCTCATCGGACATGTGACTGGCCTTGGCCATGGAGCGGCCCAGGAACACCTCGCCATCCTCCTCCGCGTAGTTCATCGGCCCCATGCGGGTGGAGAGCCCCCACTGGGTCACCATCTTACGGGCGATCTCGGTGGCACGCTCGATGTCGTTGCTGGCACCTGTGGTCACCCTGTCGGCACCGTAGATGATCTCTTCGGCGATGCGGCCGCCATAGAGGCTGGAGATCATCGACTCCAGATGCTGCTTAGAGTGGCTCCAGCGATCCTGTTCTGGCAGGTACATGGTCACCCCCAGGGCGCGGCCACGGGGGATGATGGAGACCTTATAGACCGGATCGTGCTCGGGCACCATGCGGCCGACGATGGCATGCCCCGCCTCGTGGTAGGCGGTCATCTTCTTCTCCTCCTCGGTCATCACCATGGAGCGGCGCTCGGCCCCCATCATGATCTTGTCCTTGGCCTTCTCAAACTCCTCCATGGAGACCAGCCGGCGGTTGCCACGGGCGGCAAACAGGGCCGCCTCGTTCACCAGGTTGGCCAGATCGGCCCCGGAGAAGCCGGGAGTACCACGGGCGATCAGGTCGGCCTTCACATCCTCGGCCAGGGGCACCTTGCGCATGTGCACCTTGAGGATCTGTTCACGACCCCGGACATCGGGCAGGCCAACGGTCACCTGACGGTCGAAACGACCGGGGCGCAGCAGAGCCGGGTCCAGCACGTCGGGACGGTTGGTGGCGGCGATCACGATGATCCCCTCGTTACCCTCGAAACCATCCATCTCAACCAGCATCTGGTTCAGGGTCTGCTCACGCTCATCGTGACCACCACCCAGACCGGCACCACGCTGGCGGCCCACGGCATCGATCTCATCGATGAAGATGATGCAGGGGGCGGACTTCTTGGCCTGGTCGAACATGTCGCGAACCCGGGAGGCACCCACACCCACGAACATCTCAACGAAATCGGAACCGGAAATGGTGAAGAACGGCACCTTGGCCTCACCGGCAATGGCCTTGGCCAGCAGGGTCTTACCCGTACCCGGAGGACCGACCATCAGCACCCCGGTGGGGATTTTGCCGCCCAGCTTCTGGAACTTGGTGGGGTCACGCAGGTAATCCACCAGTTCGGCGACCTCCTCCTTGGCCTCGTCGCAGCCGGCGACATCGGCAAAAGTGGTCTTGATCTGGTCTTCACCCATCAGGCGCGCCTTGCTCTTGCCGAAGGACATGGCGCCTTTGCCACCGCCCCCCTGCATCTGGCGCATAAAGAAGATCCACACGCCCACCAGCAGCAGCATGGGGAACCAGGAGATGAAGATCTGCGCCAGCACGCTGGGCTGCTCAGGGGGAAGTCGGCTGATCTCCACCTTGTTCTGAATCAGATCGTCGATCAGCTTGTCGTCGTAGGCCGGCATGTAGGTGATGAACTGATCACCATTACGGGTCTTGCCGGTAATGGTGACGCCATCCTCCTGGAACTCCACCGCAGGCACCTGGCCGTTGCTGTAGGCCTCAACGAAGGCGGTATAACTGATGGCGTTGCCGGTGCTGCTGGCAGGGTTGTATCCCTTAAACACCGACATCAGCACGACAGCGATAACCAGCCATAAAATCAGATTTTTCGCCATGTCACTCAAGGTAGAGAACCTCGCAAATTCCTTGGTTTATTCTTAGCAAGCTTACAACTTGTAGCCGCTTGCCACAATGTAGACCTCCCGGGAGCGGGCGCGGGAGGAGTCCGGTTTACGAATTTTTACAACTTTGAAGGCATTACGTATGTCAGCCAGGTATTGATCAAAGCCCTCGCCCTGAAACACCTTGACGATGAAGCTGCCGTTGGGGGCCAACACCTGGTAACACATGTCCAAAGCCAGTTCCACCAGGTACATGGCCGAGGGTTGGTCCACCGAGGCGTTGCCGGAGAAGTTGGGCGCCATATCGGACAGCACCACGTCCACCTTGTCCTCGCCCACCCTCTTCAGCAGGGCATTGAGCACCGCTTCCTCACGGAAATCCCCCTGGAGGAAATCGACACCGGCGATTGGGTCCATCGATAAAATGTCACAGGCGATCACCTGGCCCTCCAGGCCGATCTCCTGCACCGCATACTGGGACCAGCCACCGGGCGCCGCTCCCAGATCCACCACGGTCATGCCGGGCCGGAGCAGCTTGTCCTTACCCTGGATCTCCTCCAGCTTGAACACCGCCCGTGAACGCAGGCCCTTCTTCTGGGCCTCCTTTACGAAGCGATCGTCGAAATGTTCTTTCATCCAGCGCGTGGAACTGGCGCTGCGTTTCTTCTTTGGGTTACCGGCCATAACTCTCCAGACCGTCGATGTGCCAATGATCTTACCCGGTGCCGAACACCACGGTAAGGATTAGTATTACGCTATAGATGGCGTTAGAATACGCCCTTTTCAAGTCCCCAAACCAAAATGAGTGGCCCAATGAGTCAATTAACAACCAAGCAGAGGCAGTACCTCAAGGGTCTGGCCCACAGCCTGAAGCCCGTGGTTCTGCTGGGTGGCAACGGCCTGACCGAAGGGGTCATGGCAGAGATCGAGCTGGCCCTCGGCCATCACGAGCTGATCAAGGTGAAGGTCGCCAGTGAAGACCGCGACGCCAAGCGTGCCATCATCGATGCCATTGTCCGTGAGTCCGGCGCCACCGAGGTGCAGGTGATCGGTCATATCCTGGTGCTGTACCGACCCTCTGACAAACAGAAGATCGAACTGCCCCGGGCCCGATAAAAAAAAGCCGCACTCGATGCGGCTTTTTGGTGCGCGGACGGCGCAGAATACAAGGTTTTACTTGTACTCCACCTCGATAATTTCGTACTCGACATCGCCGCCAGGGGCTTTCACCACCACCACGTCATCCAGCTCCTTGCCCACCAGGGAGCGGGCGATGGGGGAGTTGACGGAGATCATCCGCTGTTTCAGATCCGCCTCGTCGTCACCGACGATACGGTAGCTCATCTCCTCGTCGGTATCCACATTGAGGATGGTGACGGTGGCACCGAAGATCACCCGGCCATTGTTGGGGATCTTGGTGACGTCGATCACCTGGGCGGTAGAGAGTTTGCTCTCGATGTCGCGGATGCGGGCTTCGCACAGCCCCTGCTCCTCGCGGGCGGCATGATACTCGGCGTTCTCTTTCAGATCACCCAGCTCTCGGGCCTCGGCGATGGCCTGGGAGATCGCGGGGCGCTTGGTATGTTTCAGATGCTCCAGCTCTTCACGCAGCTGCTGGGCACCCACAACGGTCATAGGAACCTGGGTCATAATCTGCTTCCAATTCAGTTTGGACAAAAGCTCTCCCGGCCAGGACAGTTCCTGACCCCAATGGGCGAAATCCGGGGAGTTTATTCTCGCTAGGTGGACCGATTGTAATAAGAAAACGCCGGCGGGTCACCCCTGCCGGCGTCTCAGTTGGACTAAAAAACCCAGCTTACTTCAAACTGCGCTGATGCAGCTCCTGCACCGAACTGACCTTGCTACGATCGTCGGCCGCGTGGGCCAGACAGGTGGCGAAGGCCGCGTTCATGGTGGTGGTGTAGTTCACCTTGTGCTGCAGGGCACCGCGGCGCAGATGCTTGGAGTCCTCGATCGCCTGGCGTCCCTCGGTGGTGTTGATGATGTAGGTGTACTCATCGTTCTTGATCCGGTCCAGGATGTGGGGCCGTCCCTCGTGGATCTTGTTCACCAGGCGCGGGTTGATGCCCGCTTCACCCAGGGCCACGGCGGTGCCGTGGGTGGCGTCCAGCTGGTAGCCCAGCTCGATCAGCTGGCTGGCCAGGTCCGCCACCCGCGCCTTGTCACCCTGACGCACAGACAGCAGGGCACGGCCAGACTTGGGCACATCCTTGATGGCACCCAGCTGCGCCTTGGCGTAGGCTTCGGCAAAGGTGTCGCCCACCCCCATCACCTCGCCGGTGGAGCGCATCTCCGGACCCAGCAGGGGATCGACGCCGGGGAACTTGTTGAAGGGCAGCACCACCTCCTTGACGGAGTAGTAGGGCGGAATCACCTCCTGGGTGAAGTTCTGCGCCTGCAGGCTGGTGCCGGCCATCACCCGGGCGGCGATCTTGGCCAGGGGCACACCGGTGGCCTTGGAGACGAAGGGCACGGTCCGAGCGGCGCGGGGGTTCACCTCGATCAGGTAGATGGTCTCCTCCTTCACCGCGAACTGCACGTTCATCAGGCCGATCACCCCCAGCTCCATGGCCAGCTTGCGCACCTGGTCGCGCATCTGATCCTGGATATCCCGACTCAGGGTGTAGGGAGGCAGGGAACAACCGGAGTCGCCGGAGTGAACACCGGCCTGTTCGATGTGCTCCATGATGCCGCCGATGACCACGTCTGTGCCGTCGCATACCGCGTCCACGTCCACCTCGGTGGCATCATCCAGGAAGCGGTCCAGCAGCACCGGCGACTCGTTGGAGACGCTGACCGCCTCGTTGAAATAGCGGCGCAGGTCCTGCTCGTCGTAGACGATCTCCATGGCACGACCACCGAGCACATAGGAGGGGCGCACCACCAGGGGGTAACCGATGCGCTCGGCATCCAGCACCGCCTGCTCCAGGGTGGTCACCGTGCTGTTCTCCGGCTGCTTCAGCCCCAGGCGCTCCACCGCCTGCTGGAAGCGCTCCCGGTCCTCGGCGCGGTCGATGGCATCGGGGCTGGTGCCGATGATCGGCACCCCGGCGGCCTCCAGGGCGCGGGCCAGTTTCAGCGGGGTCTGACCGCCGTACTGGACGATGACGCCTTTGGGCTGCTCGACCCGGGCGATCTCCAGCACATCCTCCAGGGTGACCGGCTCGAAGTAGAGGCGGTCGGAGGTGTCGTAGTCGGTGGAGACGGTCTCCGGGTTGCAGTTGACCATGATGGTCTCATAGCCGTCTTCGCGCATCGCCAGGGCGGCGTGCACGCAGCAGTAGTCGAACTCAATCCCCTGGCCGATGCGGTTGGGGCCGCCGCCAATCACCATGATCTTGGCCTTGTCGGAGGGCTGAGCCTCACACTCCTCCTCGTAGGTGGAGTACATGTAGGCGGTGTTGGTGGCAAATTCGGCGGCACAGGTGTCCACCCGCTTGTACACCGGCAGCACCTGCTGACGCTGGCGCAGCTTGCGGATCTCGGACTCGGAGTGAGCCAGCAGCTGGCCCAGGCGGGCATCGGAGAAGCCCTTGCGCTTCAGCTTGCGCATGAACTCGGCATCCAGGCCGGCAAAACCGCGCTCCTTCACCTGCTCCTCCAGGTTCACCAGCTCCTCCAGCTGCACCAGGAACCAGCGATCGATGTGGGTCAGCTTGTGGATCGCCTCCATGGAGAGGCCGGCGCGGAAGGCGTCAGCCACATACCAGATGCGCTCACAACCCGGCTCCTGCAGTTCGTAGCGGATCTTGGAGAGGGAGTCGTTCTCCTCCAGGTTGACCACGGAATCCAGACCGCTCATGCCGGTCTCCAGGCCACGCAGGGCCTTCTGCAGGGATTCCTGGAAGGTGCGGCCGATGGCCATCACCTCTCCCACTGACTTCATCTGGGTGGTCAGGCGGTCGTTGGCACCGGCAAACTTCTCGAAGTTGAAGCGCGGCACCTTGGTGACCACGTAGTCGATGGAGGGCTCGAACGAGGCCGGGGTGGCGCCGCCGGTGATGTCGTTCTGCAATTCATCCAGGGTGTAACCCACCGCCAGCTTGGCCGCCACCTTGGCGATGGGGAAGCCGGTCGCCTTGGAGGCCAGGGCGGAGGAGCGGGACACCCGGGGATTCATCTCGATGATCACCAGGCGGCCATCCTTGGGGTTCACCGCCCACTGCACGTTGGAGCCGCCGGTCTCGACACCGATCTCCCGCAGCACGTTCATGGAGGCGGTGCGCATCAGCTGATACTCCTTGTCGGTCAGCGTCTGCGCCGGCGCGACGGTGATGGAGTCGCCGGTGTGAACCCCCATGGGGTCGAAGTTCTCGATGGAGCAGACGATGATGCAGTTGTCGGCGCGGTCCCGCACCACCTCCATCTCGTACTCCTTCCAACCGATGAGGCTCTCATCGATCAGCAGTTCATTGGTGGGTGAGAGATCCAGGCCGTTGGTGCAGATCTCTTCGAACTCCTCCCGGTTGTAGGCGATGCCGCCGCCTGAGCCGCCCATGGTGAAGGAGGGGCGGATGATGCAGGGAAAGCCCACCTGCTCCAGCACCGCGTTGGCCTCCTCCATGGAGTGGGCGATGCCGGAACGGGGGGTCTCCAGGCCGATGGACTTCATCGCCTTGTCGAAGCGGGCCCGATCCTCCGCCTTGTCGATGGCGTCGGCGGTGGCGCCGATCATCTGCACACCGAACTCCTCCAGCACCCCGTGTTTCTCCAGCTCCAGGGCACAGTTCAGAGCGGTCTGGCCACCCATGGTGGGCAGCACGGCGCAGGGACGCTCCTTCTCGATGATCTTGCGTACCACCTCCCAGTGGATCGGCTCGATGTAGGTGGCGTCGGCCATCTCCGGGTCGGTCATGATGGTGGCGGGGTTGGAGTTCACCAGGATCACCCGGTACCCCTCCTCCCTGAGGGCCTTACAGGCCTGGGCGCCGGAGTAGTCGAACTCACAGGCCTGGCCGATAACGATAGGGCCAGCGCCCAGAATCAGAATGCTTTGAATGTCGGTACGTTTTGGCATTGTTCTATCTCTTCACTCCGGACTACTGGGCGGCTCTGGCTTGCATCAGTTCGATAAAGTGGTCGAACAGTGGGGCGGCATCGTGGGGCCCGGGGCTCGCTTCCGGGTGGCCCTGGAAGGAGAAGGCGGGCTTGTCGGTGCGGTGAATCCCCTGCAGGGTGCCGTCGAACAGGCTCTTGTGGGTGGCCTTGAGGCTGGCGGGCAGGCTGGCCTCGTCCACGGCGAAACCGTGGTTCTGGGCGGTGATCATCACCCGTCCGCTCTCCAGATCCTTCACCGGGTGGTTGCCGCCGTGGTGGCCAAACTTCATCTTCACCGTGTTGGCGCCAGAGGCCAGGGCCAGCAACTGGTGGCCCAGACAGATGCCAAACAGGGGAATTTCAGTCTCCAGAATGTGACGGATCGCCTCGATGGCGTAGTCACAGGGCTCCGGGTCGCCCGGGCCGTTGGAGAGGAAGATGCCGTCCGGGTTCATCGCCAGCACCTCGGCCGCCGGTGTCTGGGCAGGCACCACGGTGACGTCGCAGCCGCGATCCACCAGCATCCGCAGGATGTTCTGCTTCACGCCGTAATCGTAAGCCACCACCTTGAACTTCAGCGCCTCGGAGGGGGTATCGCTGGGCAGGCCGCCTTTCAGCTTCCAGCTGCCTTTGCGCCAGGCGTAGGGCTCACAGACGGTGACCTCCTTGGCCAGGTCCATCCCCTTGAGGCCGGGAAACGCCTGGGCCAGCTCCTGGGCCTGGGTCACGCTGGCATCACCGGTGATGATGCAGCCGGCCTGGGCGCCCTTCTCCCGCAGAACCCGGGTCAGCTTGCGGGTATCGATATCGGCGATGCCCACCACGTTGTGCTGCTTGAGGTAATCGGACAGGGTCTGCTGGTTTCTGAAGTTGGATGCCAGGGCTGGCAGGTCACGGATGATGAGGGCGGTAGCGTGGATGGCTGAGGATTCGACGTCTTCGGAATTGGTTCCGGTGTTACCGATGTGAGGGTAGGTCAGAGTAACAATTTGACGTGAATAGGAAGGATCGGTCAGGATTTCTTGATAACCAGTCATAGAAGTGTTAAAAACGACTTCTCCGACAGCATTTCCATCGGCACCTATAGAAGTCCCATGGAAAACAGTGCCGTCCTGGAGCACTAACAGGGCAGTTTTATTCAACTTGACCTCCCACCAGTATATTTATAAGTTATTGTTTTTACGTTGGTACAGAACGTAAATCTCCAACTCGCCAAGGGCAAAAACTAGATTTTTGGCAAATTCCGGAAATTATAGCGACCAAAGTCTCATTTGTATATAGGCAAGTAGAAAAAAGGGGCTAAAAAGCCCCTTTCTTATTTGAATCCCAGCACTTGCTGCATATCGTAGAGTCCGTTTTCCCTCGATGCCAGCCATAACGCCGCCCGCATGGCGCCGTTGGCAAAAGTCATCCGACTCGATGCCTTGTGGGTGATCTCCAGCCGCTCGCCGATGTCGGCAAACAGGGCGGTGTGCTCACCGACAATGTCCCCGGCACGGATGGTGGAGAAGGCGATGGTCTGGCGATCGCGCTCCTCGGTGATCCCCTCCCTGCCGTAGATGGCACACTCCTCCAGATCCCGCCCCAGGGTATCGGCGATCACCTCGCCCATGCGCAGGGCGGTGCCCGAGGGGGCATCCTTCTTGTACCTGTGATGACCCTCGATGATCTCGATGTCGGTGTACTCCCCCATCACCTGGGCGGCGGTCTCCAACAACTTGAACAGCAGGTTGACCCCGACCGCCATGTTCGGCGCCAGCACGATCGGCAGATCCTGGGCCAGTTCGGCGATGCGCCCCTTCTGGTGGCTGTTGAAGCCGGTGGTGCCGATAGCCATAGGCTTGCCATGGGTGGCACACCACACCGCCAGTTCGACGGTGGCGTCAGGGCTGGTGAAGTCGATCAGCACGTCGAAGTCGTCCCGGACCAGATCCGGGTTATCGACCAGGGTGACGCCGATGGAACCGTGGCCGACAAGATCACCGGCGTCCACGCCCATCAGGGTAGAGCCGGCACGCTCGATGGCGGCCCCCAGACGAATCTGAGGATGGGCCAGTGCGGCCTCAATCAGGGTGCGGCCCATACGGCCACTGGCACCCACTATGGCAACCCGGACTTTTTCCATGGTTTACAGCTCCCTACTCTTCTTTCTCTATCCGGATAATCATATGCCTAAAGCCCAGGGACTTAAAGGGGAACCCGCAGTGCCATAAGCAACACCCCGAACGCCCATAAAAAAGGGGAAGCCTTGGCTTCCCCTTGTGTCCCTTACTTAATCTCCAGCAGCTCCACTTCGAAGACCAGAGCGGAGAAGGGAGGGATGGCACCGCCGGCACCGCGCTCGCCGTAGGCCAGCTGGTGAGGAATGTACAGCTTCCACTTGGCGCCCTTGTTCATCATCTGTAGGGCCTCGGTCCAGCCGGAGATCACGCCGCTGACAGGAAACTCCACCGGCTCGCCGCGCTGGACGGAGCTGTCGAACACGTTGCCATCGATGAAGGTGCCGTGGTAGTGGCAGGAAACGGTGCTGTTCAGGCCAGGCTTGTCGCCTTCGCCTTCACTGATGATCTCGTACTGCAGGCCGGACTCGGTGGTGATCACCCCGTCACGCTTGGCGTTCTCCTGCAGGAAAGCCTCACCCTCGCCGGCGGCCTCCTTGGCTTTGGCTTCGCGAGCCTCGGCCAGGCGCTGGGAGATCACGGCAAAGGCCTGCTGCAGCTCAGCCATCTCAACCTGGCTGTCCTTGCCTTCGAAGGCATCGGCCAGGCCCTGCTGCACGGCGGAGATCTCTACGCCCTCGAAGCTGTTGGCGGCCAGTTGCTCACCCAGCTGGCGGCCCACGCCGTAGCTGGCCTTCTGTTCTACTGATTCGAACTTCATGGTATTGGTTCCGGTCGGGAAAAACTGTTGCGGAGTGTAACATCTTGGGGGGGAGCTGAACACAGTTGGGGGGCCAAAAGGCCCCCGTACCCGATTCGCCGCCCCCTAAGGATCAGCCAATGACAGTGAGTCAGCGCTTACATCTGGGTGTGATCCCCTGCCCCCTCGCCCGCTGATAGAGAGGCTGCACCTGGGGCTGCAACTCCTTGAGATCGCCAATGCGGGTACTGTGGGAGGGGTGAGTGGAGAGCAGCTGCGGAGGCGCATTGCCGGTGGAGGCCTCGCCCATGTTGTGCCACAGGGTCACCGCCTCCGCCGGATTGAAGCCGGCGCGGGCCATCAGCTCGGTGCCCATCACATCCGCCTCGCTCTCCTGGGTGCGGCCATAGGGCAGTGTGATCCCCACCTGGACGCCGAGACCGAGGCCGGCCATGTAGATATCCCGGTTGGCGTTGCCCTTGAGGAAGATATCGGCAATCTGCAGTCCGGCGTTGCTCAGTTGGGAACGGGATACCCGCTCATTGCTGTGGCGGGCCAGGACGTGGGCCACCTCATGGCCCACAACCGCCGCCAGTTGGTCCTGGCTGGTGGCCACCTCGAGCAAACCTGTGTAGACCCCGATGTGCTTCCCCGGCAGGGCGAAGGCGTTCACCTGCTCGGAGTCGAACACCACCACCTCCCAGGCGGCGGGGTCGTCGCCGAGGGCGGTGATGATGCCGTCGGCCACACAGCGGACATAGGCATTGGTGGTCCTGTCGGTGGCGATGGTCTCCTTCTGTTTGATCTGGGCAAAGGACTGATCCCCCATCTGCGCCATCTCCTGGGGCGAGAACAGCAGCATCTGGTCCCGGCCCGTGGGCGACCTATGGGTCGCACAGGAGGTCAGCAGGCCGAGAATGGCGAGGGCAGCAATCAATCGCATATTGGTCTCCATCTAAAACACGGGGGCGCCTGAGCGCCCCCTTAGGTTACCCGAATTCGACGATAAAACTACAGTGTCAGGTGCTGTTCCAGGAAGCTGAGCATCTCGCCATACACCTCGGTCCGGGTCTGCTCGTCGTACAGCCCGTGGGCCTCTTTCTCCAGCTCCAGCCACTTGTAGGGGTGCTTCTTCTTATCCAGGGCCTCTCGCAGCATCTGGGCGTGCTCGATGGGCACCCGCTCATCCTCACCACCGTGAATGATCAGCAGAGGCAGGGTCAGCTTATCGACGTTGTGCACCGGGGAGAACGCCTTCATGTTGGTGTCGTCCTCGCCGATCACCTCCTTCAGGTAACGCATGCCGGACTTATGCTCGGGGATGTCCCCCACCTCGTACATCAGCTCCAGATCGTAGACCCCGGCAAAACCGATGGCGCACTGGAACAGGTCCGGGGCCAGGATGGGGGCCTGCAGGGCGGAGTAGCCGCCGAAGGAGCCACCGTAGATGCAGATGTTGTCCCTGTCCACCTTGCCCTGGGCGATCATGTGTTGGGTGGCATCGATGATGTCGTATTGAATCTTGCTGCCCCAGTTACGGTAACCCGCCTCCTGGTAATCGCGACCATACCCCCCGGAGCCGCGGAAATTCACCTGCAGCACCGCCATTCCGCGGCTGGCCAGCAGCTGAGCCTGGGGGTCATAGCGCCAGTAATCTCTTGGACCATGGGGGCCCCCATGGGGATTGACCACCAGAGGCAGATTCTTGGCCTCCTTGCCGGCGGGTATGGTCAGATACCCATAGAGGGTCATCCCGTCCCGGGCCTTGAAGCTGAACGGTTCCACGGTGGCGGAGCTGTCGGGATCCACCCAGCTGCGGGCAGAGACCAGGTGACGCACGCTCCCCTTGCCCCTGTCATACAGGTAGTAGGAGCCCGGATTGATGTCGCTGTAGACGAACACCACCGCCAGGTTGCCATCCAGGGTCTGGCTGGTGATGGCGACCTGCTCTCCGGGGAAGGCCTGCAGCAGCCCTTTCAGGCTCTTCGAGTCGCGGCTGTCGCTGTCGACAAAGATGTAACTGGGATAGCCCGGCTCCACCTCCATGGCATAGAGGGTGCGGCCGTCCGCAGACAACTTGGGCGCCCTGGGATCCACCACCTTATCCCGGTAGATCAGGGTGGATTCACCGGTCTTCAGGTTGACCCTCTTCAGGGCCTGCAGGCTGTGGTCGGTGTTATCCAGCACATAGACCTCATCCTTGGAGGCGAAGGTGACCGGGGTGATCGTCCCCTCCCCCGCCTCCTCGTTGAAGAACAGTCGCCACTCATCCCCTTGCTCCTCGCGGGCGTACATCTTGAACACCCCGTCCTTATCCACGCCGCTCACAAAGCGGATCTCGCCACGATGGTCACTGATGAACCGGGCAAATGAGACGGGACTGTAGGCCACCTTCTTTCGCTTGCCGTTGTGGATATTGGCCCGGAAGACCGTGGGGTTTCTCTCGCCGCGATGGCCCATGGGGGTGGACTGGATCAGCACCCAGTCTTCATCCTCCGGCAGGGGATCGATCATGTAACCCCAGGCCCGGATGGCGTCTGAGCCCCTGGCCAGGCGGGTGCCGGTGGTCTTTTTGCCGGAGTCGTAACCGAACAGATAGAGCGCATCATCGCCGTCGAAATCCACCGCCAGCATCTCGCCATAGGACTGGGGCGCCGCCGTCCAGCCCTTCAGGTACTCCTTGGTCACCACCACGCGATCATTGCTGGCCCACCAATAGCTGCCAACCTGGGCCTGGCCTCCGAAACGTATGGCATGGAGTGGCTTCAAGGTATCGGTGTCCAAAATGGCGACAAACTGCTTGCCATCGTTCTTGGTCATCATCGCCAGGTGGTCCCCTTTGGGGGAGATCTTAATGGAGTAGGCCTGGCTAGACCGGGAGAAATGTTCCACCGGAGGCAGGTCAGCCCAGGCGGGAAGAGCCAGCATCATCGCCAGCCCAGCTAAGAATCGTGTCACGCAAACGCTCCTTGTTGCAATTGTGAGTCCTACGGAACCCCACATGTTAAAAAAAAAGAGCCGCTGTTAAAAGCGGCTCTTAAATAAATGAGATTCAGACAGTTAGCTGGTCAGATCGTCGAAAAACTTCTTCACTCCGTCGAAGAATCCCTCGGCCTTGGGGCTGTGCTTCTTGGCCGAGCCGGACATGGTCTGCTCCAGCTCACGCAACAGCTCACGCTGGCGCTCGGTGAGGTTCACCGGGGTTTCGATGATCACCTTGCAGATGAGATCCCCCACCGCATGGCTGCGCACCGACTTAACCCCCTTGCCACGCAGGCGGAACATCCGCCCGGTCTGGGTCTCCGGGGCCACCTTGAGGTTGACCCGGCCATCCAGGGTGGGCACCTCAATGTCACCGCCAATGGCGGCGGTAGCGAAGCTGATGGGCACCTCGCAGTAGAGGTTGTTGCCGTCACGCTGGAAGATGGCGTGTTCCTTGACGTGCACCTGCACATACAGGTCCCCCGCCGGAGCCCCCATCTCGCCCGCTTCCCCTTCGCCGGAGAGGCGGATGCGATCGCCGGTATCGACGCCGGCCGGGATCTTCACCGACAGGGTCTTGGTCTTCTCGACCCGGCCCTGGCCATGACACTTGCTGCAGGGATCCTTGATCACCTTGCCCTTGCCTCGGCAGGTGGGACAGGTCTGGTTCACCGCGAAGAAGCCCTGGCGCATCTGCACCTGGCCCTGTCCATGACAGGTGCCGCAGGTCTGGGCGCTGGAGCCGGCCTTGGCGCCGCTGCCGTTACAGCCGTCGCAGGTGGCCAGCACCGGGATGCGGATCTCCTTGGTGACCCCCTTGACCGCCTCCTCCAGGTTCAGCTCCATGTTGTAGCGCAGATCGTTGCCCCGGGCAGGACCGGCGCGGCCACCACGGCGGCCGCCACCAAAGATATCGCCAAACACATCGCCGAAGATGTCGCCGAAGTCCGCTCCGGCACCACCACCGAAGCCGCCGCCTCGGTTGGGATCCACCCCGGCATGGCCGAACTGATCATAAGCGGCACGCTTCTCGGAATCGGTGAGGATCTCGTACGCCTCCTTCACCTCCTTGAAGTTCTCCACCGCCTGAACGTCATCCGGGTTACGGTCCGGGTGATACTTCATCGCCAGGCGCTTGTAGGCCTTTTTAATGTCTCGCTCGCTGGCATCTCTGGCCACCCCGAGCACTTCGTAGTAATCGCGTTTGGACATGTCTCTAGCCGTCAGTTGTCTCGCAAAAACGGGCGGTCGGTGGTACCGAACGCCCGTTGTGTAGTCAGGTCAAAGGACGTTAAGAATTACTTCTTGTCGTCTTTTACTTCTTCGAACTCGGCGTCTACCACGTCGTCCTGAGGCTGCTGCGCCTGCTGGGCGCCTTCGGCACCACCCTGGGCAGCCTGGGCCTTGGCCTGGGCAATCTCCATCAGCTTCTGGGAAGCCTGAATCAGCTCCTGGGTCTTGGCTTCGATGGCTTCCTTATCGGAACCCTTAGTCGCTTCCTCAACCTCTTTGATGGCCGCCTCAATCTTCTCTTTCTCGTCGGCGGGCAGCTCTTCGCCCGCTTCCTCGATCTGCTTGCGGGTGGCGTGGGCCAGGCCGTCGGCCTGGTTACGCGCCTGCACCAGCTCTTCGAACTTCTTGTCCTCTTCGGCGTGGGCTTCCGCCTCGTTCACCATCTTGTTGATCTCGTCCTCGGACAGACCGGAGGAGGCCTGGATGGTGATCTTCTGCTCTTTGCCGGTGCCCTTGTCCTTGGCGGACACGTGCAGAATGCCATCGGCATCGATGTCGAAGGTCACCTCGATCTGAGGCAGACCACGAGGCGCAGCCTGGATCCCCTCCAGGTTGAAGTTACCCAGAGACTTGTTGGCACCGGCCTGCTTACGCTCACCCTGCAGCACGTGAATGGTCACGGCAGACTGGTTGTCCTCGGCGGTGGAGAACACCTGAGACTTCTTGGTGGGGATGGTGGTGTTCTTCTCAATCAGAGAGGTCATCACGCCGCCCATGGTCTCGATACCCAGAGACAGGGGAGTGACGTCCAGCAGCAGCACGTCTTTCACGTCACCGGCCAGTACGCCGCCCTGAACCGCGGCACCCATGGCCACAGCTTCATCGGGATTCACGTCCTTACGGGGCTCTTTGCCGAAGAAGTCGGCAACCGCAGCCTGGACCTTAGGCATCCGAGTCTGACCACCTACCAGAATCACATCCTGAACGTCGGACACGGACAGGTCGGCGTCACGCAGGGCCACTTTCAGGGGCTCCAGGGAGCGGGTAATCAGGTCTTCCACCAGGGCTTCCAGCTTGGCGCGGGTGACCTTGATGTTCATGTGCTTGGGACCGGTGGCGTCTGCGGTAACGTAAGGCAGGTTCACTTCGGTCTGCTGAGCAGAGGAGAGTTCGATCTTGGCTTTCTCGGCGGCTTCCTTCAGACGCTGCATCGCCAGGGGATCGTTCTTCAGATCGATGCCCTGCTCTTTCTTGAACTCTTCCACCAGGTAGTTGATCAGACGGTTGTCGAAGTCTTCACCACCCAGGTGAGTGTCACCGTTGGTGGCCAGTACTTCGAAGGTCTTTTCACCTTCAACGTCGTCGATCTCGATGATGGAGATGTCGAAGGTACCACCACCCAGGTCGTAGACGGCGATGATGTTGTCACCGCTCTTCTTGTCCAGGCCGTAGGCCAGGGCCGCGGCGGTGGGTTCGTTGATGATGCGCTTGACGTCCAGGCCGGCGATGCGACCGGCATCCTTGGTGGCCTGGCGCTGGGAGTCGTTGAAGTAGGCCGGAACGGTGATCACCGCTTCGGTCACCTCTTCACCCAGGTAGTCTTCCGCGGTCTTCTTCATCTTCTTGAGAACTTCCGCGGACACCTGAGGGGCAGCCATCTTCTTGCCCTTGGCCTCGACCCAGGCGTCACCGTTGTCCGCTTCAACGATCTTGAAGGGCATGATGTCGATGTCGCGCTGAACCACTTCATCTTTGAAGCGACGACCGATCAGACGCTTGATGGCGAACAGGGTGTTATGAGGGTTGGTCACCGCCTGACGCTTGGCAGGCTGACCCACGAGAATCTCGTCATCGGTGTAGGCGATGACTGAAGGAGTGGTACGATCCCCTTCCGCGTTCTCAATAACCTTAGGCTTGTCGCCATCCAGGATAGCCAGACAGCTGTTGGTGGTACCCAGGTCGATGCCGATGATCTTGCCCATCGAAAGCCTCCAAAAATACGTTTATATCTAAAGCTAACTAAGCTAATTCTTTCGTTATTCCCTATCTGGGGTTAACGCTTGCCCCTTTCAAGGGGAGGGTAAAAAAAATTTTCCCTGTGGATGGCAGGGATATGGGGACCGCCAGAGAAAAACCAAGGGGCAACGCAAAAAATTTGATCAAAAATTGTATCGCACCAACATTGTATACAATATAATTGACGTTAATCTGTTGCATGGTCTTTTGCTAAGCTTTCCCAATGGTCAAGAATCAACGCCGCGCCCTGATGTACGGCGGCGGAGCGGTGCTGGCCTGGTCCACCGTCGCCTCCGCCTTCAAGCTGTCACTGCAGCATCTGTCCCCCAGCCAGTTGCTGCTCTATGCCGCCCTGGTCTCCACCCTGGCCCTGGGGGGCATTGTGCTGCTGCAGGGCAAGGGCCGGTTGGTCCTGCGCCAGTTCCGGGCCACCCCCTGGCGCTACCTGCAGAGCGGTCTGCTCAACCCCTTCCTCTACTATCTGGTGCTGTTCGGCTGTTATGAGCTGTTGCCGGCGCAGCAGGCCCAGCCGCTGACCTACACCTGGGCCATACTGTTCAGCCTGCTGGCGGTGCCGCTGCTGGGTCAGAAGCTCAAGCTGTGGGACCTGGTGGCGGCGGTGATCGCCTATGCCGGGGTGGTGGTGATCGCCACCGGCGGCCGGCTATTGCAGGTCGAGGTGGAATCGTCCCTGGGTTACGGCCTGGCGCTGCTGTGCACCCTGCTCTGGTCCCTCTACTGGATCGTCAACGCCCGAGACCAGGGGGACCCGGTAGTCAGCCTGCTGCTGAGCTTCCTCATCGGCCTGCCCTTGGTGTTCGCCGCCAGCTGGCATTGGGACGGACTGGTACTGCCCAATCTGCAGGGACTGGCCGGAGCGGCCTACGTGGGCCTGTTTGAGATGGGCTTCACCTTCGTGCTGTGGCTCAAGGCGCTCAAGTACGCCGAACGCACCGCACCCATCACCAACATGGTGTTCCTGGCGCCGTTCCTGTCGCTGTTCTTTATCTCCACCCTGGTGGGAGAGACCATCGCCCCCAGCACCTTCTCCGGATTGGCGCTGATCGTCCTGGGGCTGATCAGCCAACAGCTGGGCCCCAGGCTCAAGCCGCTGCGCCGCACCAAGGTGGCGGATTCAGGCTCGCTGTGATGGCGTGCGGCGCGAACTCAATCCGCTCCAGTTCACGAATCCCCCTCAAATCGTGGCCCTGTTGAGCAAAAATGCTATTCTGCCCGGCAACGGTGCAGTCTGAGACAGAGTTTGATGGGAAATACGTTGGCAACCCTGGCCACAGTCGTGATGATGGTTCTGGCGCCGCTGGCCGCGCCCCTGGCACAGGGCCTGGCGGCCAAGCGGCTGGAGAGTGCCCTGGCCAGGATGCCCGGGGGCAATCTGCCGGTACAACTGACCCTGGTGGCCATCAAGTCCGAGTACAGGATGGAGGTGTGGGGCGCCGACGTCGACAACAGCTGGTACCGGCTGCGCACCTACCCCATCATGGGGTTCAGCGGCGGCCCCGGTCCCAAACTGAGGGAGGGGGATCTCCAGGTGCCCGAAGGGGTCTATCGGCCCCTGGCCCTCAACCCCAACAGCAGATACCATCTCTCCGTCAAACTGAACTACCCCAATGGCCTGGACCGGCACTTCGCCAGAGAGGAGGGGCGCACCAACCCCGGCGGCGACATCTTCATCCATGGCGACAAGGCCTCCAGCGGCTGCCTGGCGATGGGCAACACCGCCATCGAGGAGATCTACCACCTGGTGGAGCAGGTGGGGCTGGGAGACACCCAGGTGGTGATCACCCCGGTGGATCCCCGCACCACCCAACTGCGCCCCTGGCCCTCCAGCCCGGCGTGGACCGAGCACAAATACCGCCGCATCCGTGACACCCTCGCCGCCCTGAGACACAAAAAAAGCAGCCCGGAGGCTGCTTCTGCATCGGTTTCCGCCCCGATCAGGCAGTAGTGTCCACCGAGGGCTGGTCGTTACCCTTGGAGATCATCACCATGGCCGGGCGCAGCAGGCGGCCGTTAAGCTCGTAGCCTTTCTGCATCACCGCCATCACGGTGTTGGCGGGGAACTGGTCGCTGGGCTGCATCGCCATCGCCTGGTGCTGGTCCGGATTAAAGGGCTGCCCCATGGGGTCGATCTCCTTGATGCCGAACTTTTCCACACCGGCCAGGAAGCTCTTGTGGGTCAGCTCCACCCCCTCCAGCAGTGGCTTCACCGCCTCGTCGCTGCCATCGCCGGTGGCCAGGGCCCGCTCCAGGTTGTCGATCACGGGCAGCAGTTCACCGGCAAACTTCTCCAGGGCAAACTTGCGCGCCTTCTCCACCTCCTGGGCACTACGGCGGCGAACGTTTTCCATCTCGGCGAGGGCGCGAACCACGCTGTCCTTCTGCTCCTCCACCTTGGCCTCGGCCGCAGCCAGGGCCTTTTCCAATTCCTCTATGCGGGCGGCTTGTGGATCCTGCTCGGCGTCAGCCTGCTGTTGCTCCATTTCAACCTCTTCTGGTTGCTCCACTTTTTGCTGCTCGTCGCTCATTTCAACTCCGGCTAAAAAACTTTATTCCCAAAGGCTCTGAGCCTATTATGGGGACTGATTTGCGGACTTCAAGGGCAACCGCACCACAACTATTCCGTCCGCCCCACAGACGAGCAGAAGATGCAGACAACCTTCAAATCCATCGGCCTTATCGGCAAGCCCCGCCACCCCGGCGCAAACCAGACCCTGGCCCAGCTATTCTACTGGCTGGATAAGCAGGGTTATGAAGTGCTTATCGAGAAGAACATCGCCCGGGAACTGGGGTGCACCAAGGCGGAAGCGGTGGAGATCAATGAGATTGGCGAACGCTGCGATCTGGCCATCGTCGTCGGCGGGGACGGCAACATGCTGGGGGCCGCCCGGGTGCTGTCACGCTACGACATCGCCGTGCTCGGGGTCAACCGAGGCAACCTGGGCTTCCTGACCGATGTGGACCCGGACCAGTTCAAGCCGACCCTGACCAAGGTGCTCTCCGGCGAATTCGACACCGAGCGCCGCTTCCTGCTGCGCACCGAGGTACACCGTCACGGCGAACAGAAGAGCCACAACGTCGCCGTCAACGAAGCGGTGCTGCATGCCGGCAAGGTGGCGCACATGATCGACTTCGAGGTCTACATCG
Source organism: Ferrimonas sediminicola (assembly GCF_005116715.1). GTDB lineage: Bacteria > Pseudomonadota > Gammaproteobacteria > Enterobacterales > Shewanellaceae > Ferrimonas > Ferrimonas sediminicola. The sequence continues at coordinate 127,715 of NZ_SWCI01000004.1, forward strand.
ATGGCCACTTCATGTACAGCCAGCGAGCGGACGGGATGATCGTCGCCACCCCCACCGGCTCCACCGCCTACTCGCTGAGCGCCGGCGGGGCGATCCTAACCCCCAACCTCAACGCCAACATCCTGGTGCCGATGTTTCCCCACACCCTCTCCTGCCGCCCCATCGTCGTCGACGGGGACAGTGAGATCACCCTGAAGGCATCCTGTGACACCAACGCCACCGAACTGGCCATCAGCTGCGACAGCCAGGTGAGCCTGGCCTGCCTGCCGGGTGATGAGATCCGCATCCGCAAGGCGGATGCCTGCCTGAGGCTGATCCATCCCAAGGGGTATAACTACTTCGAAGTGCTGCGCAGCAAGCTGGACTGGGGCAGCAAGCTCTTCTAAGACCTGGCTCGGGTCAGCTGCCCGCATCACCATGGGATCGGCTTACCATCCCGCAGGAAGGCACCATTGGGACCCTGGGGATCCAGTGTCGCCGCCCAGGTGATCCACGCTGCGGACTCTGCCGGATCGCGGCTGGCCTGAGGGCCCCCCATATCGGTTCGGGCCCATCCCGGGCACACCGAATTGACCTTGATCCCCTCGTCAGCCACCTCGCTGGCCACCACCCGGGTCAGGGCATTCAGCGCCGCCTTGGAGACCCGGTAGGCGGGATGCAGGCTCCCCATCTCCGTCAGTGAGCCGTAGCCCGACGAGACGTTGACAATGCGACCATAGCCGCGGGGACGCATCAACGGCAGGATCATCTTGCACATCAGCATCGCCCCGGTGACATTGGTATCCAGGGTCTGCTGCCATTGCGCCAGGGTCAGACCCGACAGGGCCTGGCCCTCGTCGAGGAACACCCCGGCGTTGTTGACCAGCACCTCGACGCCCCCGAACAGTTGATCCAGCCAGTTGCCCAGGGCGCCGATCCGCTCGGCGTCAGCGACATCCAGCATGAAGGGGCTGGCTTCACCGCCCCGGCCGCGAATCGACTCCGCCACATGGGTGGCGGCCTCATGGCTGCGGGCGCACACCACCACATGATATCCCTTCTCCGCCAACTGGTGGGCCACATGCCACCCCAGTCCCCGGTTACTGCCGGTCACCACTGCAATCATCGGGATGCCTCCAAAACAGGAATACAAGAAACATAGAAGGCCGCGGCGGGCTGCACAACTTTTTGACCCTGCTGCTTTACTGAGCAGAAAATTCCCCTATACTGTCTTTCCATACAGCATGTCGATTCATACAGGAAGCTGTGATGCTGAGCCAACTGACGGTCTCCAATTTCGCCATTGTTAAGTTTCTCGAGCTGGAGTTTCACTCCGGCATGACCACCATCACCGGCGAAACCGGTGCCGGTAAATCCATTGCCATCGATGCCCTTGGCCTGTGCCTGGGGGGACGGGGCGAGGCGGCCATGGTGCGTCCCGGCGCCGCCCGGGCGGAGCTCTCCGCCTGCTTCGATATCAGCGCCATTCCCGAGGCCTGCCGCTGGCTCAGGGAAAATGAGCTTGACGACGATCAGCAGTGCATCCTGCGTCGCAGCATCAGCAGTGAAGGCCGCTCCAAGGCCTGGATCAACGGCCAACCGGTTCCCCTGGCCCAGCTAAAAACCCTGGGACAGATGCTCCTGACCATCCACGGCCAGCACGCCCATCAGGGGTTGCTACAGAGCCAGACCCAGCAGAGTCTGCTGGACCAGTATGCCGCCCACCATAGCCTGCTGGAGGCCTGCTCCACCGCCTACCGGCGCTGGAAACACCTGGATAATGAGCTGGTGCGCCTGAAGGAGGCACAGGAGCAACGCCAGGCCAGACGCCAGCTGCTGGAGTATCAGGTTCAGGAGCTGGACGAGTTTGGCCTCGAACCCGGCGAGTTTGAGGGGATCGAGGCGGAGCACAAACGCCTGGCCAACTGCACCACCCTGATGGAGCAGAGCCAGCGAGCCTGCTACCTGCTCAGCGATGGTGAAGAGGTCAACGCCCTGGGACTGTTGCAGCAGGCCCTGGGCGAAGTGGAGGCCCAGGCCTCTGACGACAGCGCCCTGGAACCCGCCGTGGCCCTGTTGCATGAAGGGATGATCCAGCTTCAGGAGGGCGCCGCCGAGCTGGAACGCTACCACCAGAGCCTGGAGATGGATCCCGAGCGCTTTCACGAGCTGGAGGAGCGACTCTCCAGGACGATGACCCTGGCGCGCAAACATCAGGTCAAGGCGGTCGACCTGGCCGAGTTCCACAATGAGTTGGCACAGGAGCTTTCCGCCATCGGCGCCGGCGAGGAGCGCCTGGAGCAGTTGGAACTGGAGCGCGATCAGGCCAGGGACAGCTGCGCCCAGGCTGCGCAGCGCCTAAGCAAGAGCCGCCAGCGCTATGCCAAGGAGCTGAATAAGCAGATCACAGCCAACCTCAAGGAGCTGGCCCTGCCCCACGCCAAGTTTCAGATCGAGGTCCACTTCGACGAACAGTCGCTGTCGCCGAGCGGCAGTGACCGTCTGCAGTTCCTGGTCTCGACCAACCCCGGTCAGCCACTGCAGCCCCTGGGTAAGGTGGCCTCGGGAGGGGAGCTGTCCCGCATCAGCCTGGCCATTCAGGTGATCACCGCCCGCAAGGTGGCCACCCCCACCCTGATCTTCGACGAGGTGGATGTGGGCATCTCCGGCCCCACCGCCGCCGTGGTTGGCCGCATGCTGCGCCAGCTCGGAGAGTCGACTCAGGTGTTCTGTGTCACCCACCTGCCCCAGGTGGCGGGGAACGGCCACAACCATATGTTTGTCAGCAAGTCCACCAGGGGTAAGGCGACCGAAACCCTGATGGTGCCCCTGGCGCAGGAGCAGCGGCTGGATGAGCTGGCCAGACTACTGGGAGGAGACAGCATTACCGATGCCACCCTGGCCAATGCCAGAGAGCTGCTGGCCGATTAGTTCTTCACCTTAACCAAGGCACCGGCCCTCTCCGGTGCCTCGATCCCACTTTTTCCGCCACTGTGATCCCAGGCCAACTCACCTGCGACTTTTTTAACCGAGTTCGTAAAATCTTCGCCCTATTGGGCGGCTTTTGCCGATCCACCCGACGAATCCTCGGCTTTTCCAACGCAGGTAATATTTCTGTCATATCTCACAATCTTTCACAAATAAATCCGCCTGGCGTCACAAAAAGCCGGGATTGAGCGGGTTATTTTGATTCCAGACAGAATTTTAATTTCAACTTTATAGGAGACAGCCCATGTCCGTAGCGAAGTTTTTTATTCCTTCCGTGAACACTCTGGGCACCGGCGCCGTGGATGCCGCCGCAGACGATATTCTCCAGCTGGGCTTCAAGCGTGCCCTGATCGTCACCGACAAGGTGCTGGTTGAGGTGGGCCTGGTTGCTCAGGTGGTAGACAAGCTGGCCACCCGTGGCCTGGAGACCGTGGTATTCGACGGCACCCAGCCCAACCCGACGGTGGGGAACGTCAATGACGGCCTGGCCCTGCTGAAAGAGAACCAGTGTGATTTCGTGATCTCTCTGGGTGGTGGCTCCCCCCACGACTGTGCCAAGGGGATCGCCCTGGTTGCCGCCAATGGCGGTGACATCCGCGATTACGAAGGCGTGGACAAGTCTGCCAAGCCTCAGCTGCCACTGGTAGCCATCAACACCACGGCTGGCACCGCCTCAGAGATGACCCGGTTCTGCATCATCACCGACGAAGATCGCCACATCAAGATGGCGATCGTCGACAAGAACACCACCCCCATCCTGTCCGTCAACGATCCCCAGCTGATGGTGGGCAAGCCTAAGTCTCTGACCGCAGCCACCGGCATGGACGCCCTGACCCACGCCGTTGAAGCCTATGTCTCCATCGCCGCCAACCCCATCACCGATGCCTGCGCCGAGAAGGCGATCACCCTGATTGCCGACAACCTGCGCAAGGCGGTCGCCGACGGCACCGACATCGACGCCCGCGACCAGATGGCCTACGCCCAGTTCCTGGCCGGCATGGCCTTCAACAACGCCAGCCTGGGCTACGTGCACGCCATGGCCCACCAGTTGGGTGGCTTCTACGACCTGCCTCACGGCGTGTGTAACGCCATCCTGCTGCCTCACGTACAGGCCTACAACGCCCAGGTTGTACCCGGGCGTCTGGCCGACGTGGCCCGCTGCATGGGTATCGACACCACAGGCATGACCGATGCCGAAGGCGCGGAAGCCGCCCTGAACGCCATCCGCGAGCTGTCCAAGGATATCGGCATTCCCGCCAACCTGACCGAGTTGGGAGTAAAGGAGGAGGATATCCCGACTCTGGCCACCAACGCACTGAACGACGCCTGTGGCCTGACCAACCCCAAGCAGGCCAGCCACGACGAGATCAGTGCCATCTTCCGCGGTGCCCTGTAACGGGTAACCCCAGTAGTGTGCAGATCGAGGCCGGCTTTGCCGGCCTTTTTTGTCCCACCACTGCCACCTTAACGGGAACCTCCCGGGTAGCGGGCAGTCCTAGGGGTATTGCATTTCCCTTTGTCCCCCGGGCTGGGGTATTATCGCGTTTCACTTACAGGGGATAACGATTAACAGCATGAAGCAGTGTAAGATTTGGTTGGCCGCGGCCCTGACCGCAGCAACCCTCAGCGGATGTTCGGTCTTTGACAAGCTGGTGTACAAGATCGACATCCCCCAAGGTAATTTCATCGAACAGACCCAGGTAGAGAAGCTGCGCATCGAGATGAGCCGCGAGCAGGTAGAGTTCATCCTCGGCCGCCCCGTCCTGCGCGATTCCTTCGCCGACGACACCTGGTACTACGTCTACCAGTTCAAGAGCGGCCGCTCCGGTGAGATCACCCGCAAAGAGCTGATCATCAAGTTTGACCAAAACAGGGTGGCCTCGGTGACCGGCGACTACACCCTGTCGGAGCAGTTCGACACCCCGCTGAGCACGTCAGCGCCCTAAAACAGAAAGCCGGCATCGCCGGCTTTTTTGATCCTCCCGCTCGGGCTGAGAACCTTCCCACCCTCCTGGCGCCAAAAACGACACGGGGCTCCATCTGGAGCCCCGGCTATCCTCGAGAGGAGGCACGTTAAGATTTGACCTTGGCCTGTTCGGCACGGCGCTTGCGCACCTCTTTGGGATCGGCAATCAGCGGGCGGTAGATCTCGATCCGCTCACCGGGCTTCACCTCATAGTCCAGCTTCACCTGGCGACTGAACACCCCGACCTTGTTCTGGCTCAGGTCGATCTCCGGGTGCCTCTCCAGAATACCGCTGGCCCGAATCAGCGCCCCGACACTGTTGCCGGCTTCGGCGGTGACCTTGAGGACAGTGGCTGCGTCCGGCAGGGCGTAAACCACCTCGACTGGGAAAGCGTTAGCCACGATACACCTCCTTGGCTCGCTCGGAAAAGGCCATCACCATGTTCTGGGCCAGGTCGTTGAACACCTTGCCGAAGGCTTTCTGGGTTACCGGGTTGGTGAACTCAAAGTGCAGGCTCAACTCCACCTTGCAGGCGGCTTCGGTCAGCGCCTTGAAACTCCAGGTCCCCTTGAGATCACTGAAGGGACCCTCCTTGAGGCTCATGGCAATGGTCTGCGGCGGCACCAGGCTGTTCACCGTGGTAAAGCTGTGGGCAATGCCCGCCTTCTTGACGAACACCGTCGCCACCATCTCGTCATCGGTATGGCTGTGCACCTCACCACCGACGCAACCGGGCAGAAACTGCGGATATGACGCCACGTCATTCACCAGGTCATACATCTGCTGCGCACTGAAACGGACCAGGGCGCTGCGATTAATCTGCGGCATCGATTTCACTCTCCCCATCTACAAATTGCCGGCATTGTAGCAATCCGTTGCCCAAGGTCATACCAAATCTAAGGCAGACGGGTATAATACGCCGCTATGGCTAAGAAAAGTTCTAAAAAATCCAAGCCCACCTCCTCGACCATCGCCCTGAACAAGAAGGCGCGTCACGAGTATCACATCGAGGAGAAGATTGAGGCCGGTCTGTCCCTGATGGGATGGGAAGTGAAATCCCTTCGCGAAGGCAAGGTAAACCTGACCGAAGGCTTTATTCAGATCAAAGATGGTGAGGCCTACCTCCACGGCGTCACCATCACACCGCTGAACACCGCCTCCACCCACGTGGTGGCCGACCCGCTGCGCCTGCGCAAACTGCTGCTCAAGCGCCGGGAGCTGGACCGCCTGATTGGCCAGGTGGAACGCCAGGGCTACAGCCTGATCCCCACCGCCCTCTACTGGAAGAAGGCCTGGGTCAAGCTGGAGTTTGGTCTGGGCAAGGGTAAGAAACAGCACGATAAGCGCGATGACGCCAAACAGCGTGACTGGGACCGCGAAAAGGCCCGGGTCATGAAGGGGTCCAAACGCTGATCGCCTAATGCTTATCCACACTGGGCTTGGCGTCCTTTGTGGATAAGTGGTATAGTAGTTCTACCTGGGGTCGATTTTGGATTCGACGGGATTCTCGAAACCCAAGGTGCATGCCGAGGTGCGGTTGGCCTCGTAAAAAAGCCGCATTTAAATAGTCGCAAACGACGAAACTTACGCAATCGCCGCCTAATAAGCGGTAAGATCGCCTACCTCCAAACCCCCGCCTATTGGGTGAGGACCAAGGTAGTCAAGCCATATAGGATCGCGCGGCGTCTTCTCCAGTAGACAAAGCGTTAAACTCAATCTGGATCGCCCAGGTGAAGCCTGCCGCTCGGCGTCACTGTGGGTTAACTAAAAGAGCCGGCTAAGCATGTAGGACCGAGGATGTAGGTTTTTCGGACGGGGGTTCAACTCCCCCCGACTCCACCAAACATCGCAAAAGCCCACCGCAAGGTGGGCTTTTTTGTGCCCGACCGGCGGCCCCTGGCCTTGCCGCCAGCGCTCGTATGGCTCCATCACCGGCAGCAACGACCTCTCACCCAGGGTCTCCGCCCCTCTCCCCTAGCACGAGAGAGACGGCCAACCTTGGCACCGGAATCATCACCGTGAACCGCTGATCTACGTCAAATATTCCCCAGACAGCCCTCTGCGCCAACCGGGGACAGCTATGCTTTGAGGGACCCGTTGCCAGGTTTGGAGAGGGACACCCCTGCCATGAGCACAGAGACCGAGATCATCACCAAGGTGGGTTTACCCCCGTCACGCACCAACCTGGGCGACTACGACCAACAGCGACGCCACTTCAGCTGGGACGCGCCGCCGGTGCGACCCCGAGGCCTGCCCGGCGGGGGCCTCAACATCGCCTATGAGGCGCTGGACGCCCACCTGTCTGACGGGGACCGGACTGCCCTGATCTGGCTGGGCAAGTCGGGGGAGCAGACGACCCTGAGCTACCGTGAGCTGACTGAGCTCAGCGCCCGCTTTGCCAGCGCCCTGACCACCATTGCCGCCGGCCGCGGCAGCCGGGTATTCAGCCTGCTCGGCCGCCGGCCCGAGCTCTACTATGCCGCCCTGGGCACCCTGAGGGCCGGCGCGGTGTTCACCCCGCTGTTCTCCGCCTTCGGCCCCGAACCGATCCGCGCCAGGATGGAGATCGGCCGGGCCAACCTGTTGCTGACCACCGAGAAGCTGTACCGCAAGAGGGTGGCCTCCTGGTGGCGGCAGCTGCCCCACATGCAGGGGGTGATCCTGGTGGATGTCGACAGCACCGACGAGCCGGGCTGCCATGCCCTGAGCGCGCTGCTGGCCCGGGGCGATCCCCTCTGCCCCTGCAGCCGTACCCAGCCGGAGGAGATGGCGCTGCTGCACTTCACCAGTGGCACCACCGGCCAGCCCAAGGGGGTGGTCCACGTCCACCAAGCGGTGCAGATGCACATGCTGTCGGCGCACTTTGCCCTCGACCTGCGCCCCGGCGAGATCTACTGGTGCACCGCCGACCCCGGCTGGGTGACCGGCACCTCCTATGGCCTGATCGCCCCCCTGTGCCTGGGAGTGTCCCTGGTGGTGGACGAAGCGGAGTTCGATGCCCAGCGTTGGTACCGCATCCTGGAGGAGCTCAAGGTCAACATCTGGTACACCGCCCCGACCGCCATCCGGTTGTTGATGCGCACTGGCGCCCCACCGCCTGGGTGCAACCTGTCGGCCCTGCGGTTTATGGCCAGCGTCGGCGAGCCCCTCAACCCGGAGGCGGTGGTGTGGGGCCAGCGTCACTTCGGCCGGCCCTTCCACGACAACTGGTGGCAGACCGAGACCGGCGCCATCATGATCGCCAACTACGCCGGCGAGGCGGTCAAGCCCGGCTCCATGGGCCGGCCCCTGCCCGGCATCGACGCCGCCATCCTGCGCCGCCGCGACGATGGCACCCTGGAGGAGGTCAGCCAGGACGGAAAGGTGGGAGAGCTGGCCCTGAAGGCCGGCTGGCCCTCCATGTTCCGCGGCTACCTCAATCAGGAGTCGCGCTACCGGCGCTGCTTCGAGCAGCAATGGTACCTCAGTGGCGATCTGGCCAGCCGGGATCGGGACGGCTACTACTGGTTTGTCGGCCGGGCTGATGACCTGATTAAATCCTCCGGCCACCTGATCGGTCCCTTCGAGGTGGAGAGCGCCCTGATGGAGCATCCGGCCGTGGCGGAAGCGGCGGTGATCGGCAAGCCGGATCCGGTGGCCGGAGAGATGGTCAAGGCGTTCGTGCTGCTCAATCCCGGTATCGAGGGGGATGAGACGTTGCGCCGGACACTGCTGGGGCACGCCCGTGTGCGCCTGGGGGCGGTGGTGGCCCCGAAGGAGATCGCCTTCTGTCGGCAACTGCCCCGCACCCGCAGCGGCAAGATCATGCGGCGGCTGTTGAAGAACCGCGAACTGGGGCTGCCCGAGGGGGACACCTCGACCCTGGAGAGGGAGGAGCGATGAGCGACAAACTGCATATCGACCGGGATCACCTGATGCGGCAGTTGAAGGGGATGATGCGCATCCGCCGCTTCGAGGAGCGTTGCGGCGAGCTCTATGGCCAGGAGAAGATCCGCGGCTTCCTGCACCTGTGCATCGGTGAGGAGGCGATCGCCGTGGGAGTGATGGCGGCCTTGCAGCCGGGTGATGCGGTGGTCTCCACCTACCGGGAGCATGGCCACGCCCTGGCGCGCGGGGTCCCCATGGGCAGCGTGCTGGCGGAGATGTATGGCCGCAGCAACGGCTGCTGCCGGGGACGGGGCGGCTCCATGCACCTGTTCGATCGCCAGCACAACTTCTGTGGCGGCAACGCCATCGTCGGCGGCGGCCTGCCGCTGGCGGCGGGGCTGGCAATGGCGGCGAAGCACCAGGGACGGCCCGATGTGGCGGTGTGCTTCTTCGGCGAGGGGGCGGTGGCGGAGGGGGAGTTCCACGAAACCCTCAACCTGGCGGCCCTGTGGCGGCTGCCGCTGCTGTTTGTCTGCGAAAACAACCAGTACGCCATGGGCACCGCCCTGACCCTGTCCGAGTCGGAAACCGACATCGCCCGCAAAGCCTCCGGCTATGGCATCATCTCCGCCCGGGTGGACGGCATGAATGTGGTGGACATGGAGACCGCCGCCCGCAAGGCCCTGGAGGAGGTTCGTACCCAGGGAGAGCCCCGCTTCCTGGAGTGCCTCACCTACCGCTTCCGGGGTCACTCCAGCTTCGACGGCCAGCTCTACCGGGACAAGGCGGAGGTGGCCCAGTGGGAGAAGAAGGGGCCGGTACGGCGGCTCATCGGCTGGCTCAGGGAGCATAACCACCTCCAGGACGAGGAGCTGCGTCAGCTGGAGGAGGAGATCGACCGGGAGATCGACGCCGCCGTCCGCTTCGCCGAAGGGGGCGAGCCGGAACCGGTGGAGAACCTCTACCTTGACCTCTACAGCCCACCACCACAGGGGGAGAACCGATGAGCCAACAGCTGACCTACCGCGAGGCCCTCAGGGCCGGCCTGGATGACGCCCTGTCCACCGACCCCAGGGTGTTGCTGATGGGGGAGGACGTGGGCCGTTACGGCGGCTGCTTCGCCGTCAGCAAGGGGCTGCTGGAGCGTTATGGGCCCGAGCGGATCATCGATACCCCGCTGTGTGAGTCCGGATTTGTCGGGGTGGGGATCGGTGCCGCCCTGGGGGGACTGCGACCCATTGTCGAGGTGATGACGGTCAACTTCAGCCTGCTGGCGATGGACCAGATCGTCAATACCGCCGCCACCCTGAGGCACATGTCCGGCGGACAGTATCACGTCCCGCTGGTGATCCGCATGTCCTGCGGCGGCGGCCGCCAGCTGGCAGCCCAGCACTCCCATAGCTGGGAGAACCTCTATGCCCACATCCCCGGGCTCAAGGTGATCAGTCCCGCCACCCACACCGACGCCCGCCACATGCTGGGCCAGGCGTTGGCCGACCCGGACCCGGTGATCATCTTCGAACACCTGATGCTGCTCAACGACAGCGGCGCGGTGGACCCGGAGCCGGCCGCCCCCATGGAGCGGGCCCTGGTGCGCCGCCCCGGTCGCGACCTCAGCCTCATCAGCTATGGCGGCAGCCTGCCCAAGACCCTGGATGCCGCCCGTCAGTTGGCCGACGAGGGGATAGAGGCCGAGGTGATCGATCTTCGTTGCCTGCGGCCACTGGATCGGGGCACGGTGCTGGAGAGCATCGCACGCACCCACCGGGCAGTGATCGTCGATGAGGGTTGGTACAGTGGCAGCCTGGCCGCCGAGATCAGCGCCACCATCATGGAGCAGGGGTTCTGGGAGCTGGACGCCCCCATCCGCAGGGTGTGCTCCGCCGAGGTCCCCTTCCCCTATGCGGCTCAGCTCGAGCAGGCGTGTCTGCCCCAGGTGGAGGCTATCCTCGAGGCCGCCCGGGGGGTGATGGAGAGTCGCCCATGAGCAGCCACAGCGTCGACATCACCCTGCCCTCCTTCGGCGCCGACATGGCCGAAGGCCAGCTGGTCAAGTGGCTGGTCAAGGAGGGGGACCGGGTGCACCACGGAGATGTGGTCGCCGTGGTGGAAACCCACAAGGGCGCCATCGATCTGGAGGTGTTTCAGGAGGGGCGCATCCTCGAGCTGCTGCATCAACCGGTGGTCAGCCTGCCGGTGGGGACGGTGCTGGCACGGATGGAGGCCGACCCGCCGCCACAGTCCAGCGAAGAGTCGCCCCGGGAAGCGGTCCCCCCCGCCTCCACCACCACGGCCGTTGCCCAATCGCCTTCCCCCCCACCCAGCAGCGCCGGGCCACACGCGGCCGCCCCCCCTACTGACTCCGCCGCCACTGGGCGAAGGATCCTCGCCTCCCCCCTGGCACGACGCCAGGCCAGGGTTGCCGGCCTCGATCTGAGCCAGGTGCGCGGCAGCGGTCCAGCGGGCGCGGTGCTGGGGCGAGATCTTCCCCGGCAGGGTGAGCCGGCGGCGGTGCCCGCCGACGCCGAGGCTATCGTCGAACCGGATCCCATGCGGCAGGCGATCGCCGCCGCCATGAGCCGCTCCAAGCGGGAGATCCCCCACTACTACCTGAGCCATGAGCTGGATCTCGAGCCCTGCCTGACCTGGATGGCGCGGATCAATGCCCGGCGGGAACCGGAGCAACGGCTGCTGCTGGCGGCGCTGCTGATCCGCGCCACCGCCCTGACCCTGGCGGCGTTCCCCCAGCTCAACGGCCACCTGCTGCCCCAGGGCTACCGGCCGTCGAAGCGGGTCAATGTGGGCCACGCCATCAGCGTGCGCCATGGCGGCGTGGTGGTGCCCGCCATCACTGGGGTAGACACGCTGTCGCTGGATCAAGTGATGGAGGCCCTGAGGGATCAGGCCGAGCGCGCCCGCGGCGGCCACCTACGCGGCTCAGAGCTGGAGTGCGCCACGATAACCATCACCAGCCTGGGAGAGCGGGGCTGCGACAGCGTGTACGGGGTGATCTACCCGCCTCAGGTGGCGTTGGTGGGGTTCGGCCGGATACGCCAACAGCCGATGCTGCAGCAGGGACAGTGGCACACCGGCCGGCGGATGACCGCCACCCTCAGCGCCGATCACAGGGTCAGCGACGGCCTGATCGGCGCCCGTTTCCTCGGCGCCCTCGCCGGGCGTCTGTTACAACCGGAGGAGCTATGAGTATGGACAGTATCGACCGGCTGATCTTCGATGCCCTGGCCCAGGTGGCCCCAGAGGTGGCGAGTGACCAGCTGGACCCGGAGGAGGACCTCAGGGAGGCGTGCGACCTGGACTCCATGGACTTTCTTATCCTACTGACCAACCTGAAGCGGGCGTGTGGCGTCAGCGTTCCGGAGCAGGATTACCCCCAGGTGATGACCCTGTCGGGCATGCGCCGCTACCTGGCCCGTCATCTGCTCTCCTGAAGTCCGCTCGGTGACCAAGCACGATCCCGCCGTTGCGGCCGTCGCGCCCGCCCCAGCTCACGAACACCAGCCAGATCTGGTTATTTTTCATCCACAAATAGTAATTTGACGATCAGTGAACAAAGGTCCGATCTGTCAAAACCCTGTTAATCAACGCCACCATTGCAAATTATATCGCTATATATCATATAGATAATCCGGTACAGCCAAACTCCATCGCCATACCCAAATGTAATTTTATTCCGTTTTATTATTAGAATTCGCTTCACCTTTTACTACAAAGTGTGACCTTCCTAAAGGAAGTTGCAGCGATGAAGTTTTATCCTTGTCACAAATTTTTTGTGATCGAAGACTGCAATGGCGACGACAACCAAGGTAACGACCGTAAAGCGGGGGCTGGATGTGCCCCTGGCCGGTGAACCCCGGCAAGAGATCGACGGCCGCCTGTGTCCCTCCCATGTAGCCCTGCTCGGCGAAGAGTACGCCGGCCTCAAGCCCACCATGCTGGTGGAGCCCGGAGACAGGGTGCGGAAGGGCCAGCCGCTGTTTGAAGACAAGAAGCAGAAGGGTGTGCTGTACACCGCCCCCGCCGCCGGGGTGGTCACCGCCATCCACCGGGGCGAGCGCCGTGTGCTGCAATCCGTGGTGATCCAGGTCGAGGGGGAGGAGCAGGAGCTGTTCGACCGCTTCGATGATCTCGACGACCTGACCCGGGAACAGGCGCAGCAGAATCTGCTGGCCAGTGGCCTGTGGACCGCCCTGCGCACCCGCCCCTTCTCCCGCGCTCCCCAGCCTGGCAGTGCCCCCGCGGGGCTGTTCATCACTGCCATGGACACCAACCCGGTAGCGGCGGATCCCAGGGTGGTGATCGCCGAGGAACCCCAGGCCTTTGCCGATGGCCTCAAGGTGCTGAGCACCCTGACCGACGGCAAACTGCACCTGTGTCACGACGCCGGTGAGAGCCTGCCCGGCAGCGATCTGCCCAAGGTGGAAACACACCGCTTCGCTGGTGTGCATCCCGCCGGCCTAGTGGGCACCCACATCCACCATATCCTGCCGGTCAGCCTGGAACGCCAGGTATGGCACATCGGCTACCAGGATGTGATCGCCGTCGGCAAGCTGTTCACCACCGGAGAGCTGTACACCGACCGGGTGATCGCCCTGTCCGGCCCCGACATCCTTGACCCACGCCTGGTACGCATCCCCCTGGGGGCAGAGCTGACTCGGCTGATGCGGGGCGAGCTCAAGCCCAGCCACTCCCGGGTGGTCTCCGGCTCCGTGCTCTGTGGCCATACCGCCACCGGTCCCCACGACTTCCTCGGACGCTTCCACAACCAGGTGACCGTCCTCACCGAGGACAGCGAACACGAGCTACTGCCCTGGGCCCGCCCCCCCAGAGAGGCCTTCTCCATCACTCGCAGCTTGGTCTCCCTGTTCACCGGCAACAAGAAGTTCGATCTGACCACCCAGACGGGCGGCTCCAAGCGCGCCATCGTGGCCTTTGGCCAATTTGAGAAGGTGATGCCGCTGGATATCCTGCCCACCCTGCTGCTGAGAGACCTCATCTGCCAGGACACCGATGAGGCCCAGGCCCTGGGCGCATTGGAGCTGGACGAAGAGGATTTGGCGCTGTGCACCTTTGTCTGCCCGAGCAAGTATGACTTCGGCAAGGAGCTGCGCACCTGTCTGGACATTATCGAGAAGGAGGGCTGATGAGCGGTTCCAACTCCAAAAAGCCGCAAGAGGCGTATTACGCCCACGGCAACTCCATGAAGGACTTCCTGCGGTCCCTCTTTATCGCCTACGCCCGTCCCACCTCGGGCAAGGTACACATCCGTGACGGCATCGATGTGAAGCGCACCATGCACGTGGTGATGCTGTGTCTAGTGCCCGCCATGCTGTTTGGCATGTACAACCAGGGGCTGCAGGCCCAGCTGGCCCTGAGCACCGGCGCCGAGCTCTCCGACGCCTGGCAACTGGGACTGTTCAACGCCCTGTCCGGCGGCCTGAACGCCGACAGCGGCGCCCTGGCCCTGTTCGCCTACGGCGCCAGCTTGTTCCTGCCGATCTACCTGACCGCCCTGGTGGTCAACCTGTTCTGGGAGATCGTCTTCGCCCGTGCCCGTGGCCAGGAACTGCACGAAGGCTTCCTGGTCACCTCCCTGCTGTTCGCCCTGATCCTGCCCATCAGCACCCCGCTGTGGATGGTGGCCCTGGGGGTGAGCTTCGGTGTGGTGATGGCCAAGGAGGTGTTCGGCGGCCTCGGCTGTAACTTCCTCAACCCCGCCCTGGCGGGTCTGGCGTTCCTCTACTTCGCCTACCCCACGGTGTTCGCCGCCACCGGCCAACTGGTGGCCGTGGACGGTTACACCGGCGCCACCGCCCTGGTCGAAGCGGCCAAGGGCAAACTGGCCTTCGCCGACTACCCCTGGTACCAGGCGTTCAGTGATCAGGCCTGGTGGGATGCCTTCCTGGGCCTGACCCCGGGCGCCACCGGCGAGACCAGCACCCTGGCCCTGCTGATCGGCGGCGGCCTGCTGATACTCTCCAGCCTCTCCTCCTGGCGGATTGTCGGCGGCGTGTTCATCGGCATGGTGGCCACCGCCACCCTGTTCAACGTCATCGGCTCCGACACCAACCCCATGTTCGCCATGCCCTGGACCTGGCACCTGGTCACCGGCGGCTTCGCCATCGGCATGCTGTTTATGGCCACCGACCCGGTCACCAGCACCTACACCCGCAAGGGGCGCTGGGCCTACGGCGTCCTCATCGGCTTCATGGTGGTGCTGGTCCGAGTGGTCAACCCCAAGATGGCCGAAGGGATGATGCTGGCGATCCTGTTCAGCAACCTATGGGCACCGATTTTCGATTACCTGGTGGCACGCGCCAACATCAAACGGAGGCTGGCACGCAATGGCATTTAATAAAGATTCCGTGCTGGGAACCATGACCTTCAGCGTAGTTCTCTGCCTGCTCTGCTCCTTTATGATCACCGGCACCGCCGAAGTGCTGAAGGAGCGTAAGCTGGCGAAGAAGCGCAGTGAGCTGAAGCGCTACGTGCTGGTGGCAGCCAACGTTGAGGGTGACGACATTGACGAGCTGTTCGACGCCCGGGTCACCCCGATGCTGGTGAACCTGGACAGCGGCACCATGGAGAACCTCAGCGCCAAGGAGATCCTCGATTTCGACGACCGCATGGCGGCCATCAACCCGGACACCTCCATCAAGCCGAGGAAGGACACCGCCCGCATCAAGCGCCGCGCCAACCAGGCCCGGGTGTTCAAGGTCACCGACGACAACGGCCAGCTGGCCAGCGTGGTGATGCCCATTCATGGCAAGGGGCTGTGGTCCGTGGTCTACGGCTATGTGGCGGTTCAGCCCGACCTCAACACCATCGAGGGTCTGGTGATCTCCGAACACGGCGAAACCCCTGGGCTGACCGACTTCCTCAAGGATCCCCAGTGGCTGTCCGGCTGGCACGACAAGCGGATCTTCGACGACAGCGGCAAGCCGGTGCTGGCGGTGGTCAAAGGCGGTGCCAAGAAGGGTGACATCCACGGCGTGGACGGCGTCAGTGGCGCCACCAAGACCGGCCGTGGTCTGCAGAAAGCGGTAACATTCTGGTTCGGCCCCGAGGGCTACCAGACCTTCCTGAACACCTTTAAGAAGGAGGCCTGAGATGAGCAGTAGCAGTAATGCGGCCAAGCAGGTGCTGACCACTCCCATCTTCGCCAATAACCCGGTGGCCATGCAGGTGCTGGGGGTCTGTTCCGCCCTGGCGGTGAGTAACTCCATGGAAACCGCGGTGGTGATGACCCTGGCGGTGACCTTCGTACTGGTGTTCTCAAACCTGTTTATCTCGCTGATCCGCAACTTCATCCCCAACAGCGTGCGCATCATCGCCCAGATGACGGTAATCGCCTCTCTGGTGATCGTGGTGGACATGGTGCTGCAGGACGTAGCCTACGAGCTGTCCCAGAAACTGTCGGTATTCGTGGGACTGATCATCACTAACTGCATCGTCATGGGCCGGGCGGAAGCCTACGCCATGAAGAGCGGGCCGCTGATGTCGGTCATCGACGCCCTGGGCAACGCCATGGGCTATGGCGTCATCCTCATCGGCGTCGGCTTCGTGCGCGAGCTGCTGGGTTCCGGCACCCTGTTCGGCCACGAGGTGATCGCCACCACAGAGAACGGCGGCATCTACCTGGCCAACGAGATGTTCAAGATGGCCCCCAGCGCCTTCTTCCTCATCGGCCTGATGATCTGGGGCCTGCACGTGATTCAGAAGCGCAAGGGCTAAGGAGCGAACATGGAACATCTAATCAGCCTGTTCGTTCAGGCGGTCTTTATCGACAACATGGCGCTCTCCTTCTTCATGGGGATGTGCACCTTCCTGGCGGTCTCTAAGAAGGTCTCCACCTCCTTCGGCCTCGGGGTAGCGGTGATCGTGGTGATGGCCCTGGCCGTACCGGTCAACCAGCTGATCTACGTTAACTTCCTGAAGCCGGGCGCCCTGGCGTGGGCCGGCATGCCCAACCTGGATCTCAGCTACCTGAAGCTGATCACCTTCATCGGCGTCATTGCCGCCCTGGTGCAGATCCTGGAGATGGTGCTGGACAAGTACGCCCCCGCGCTCTACCAAACCCTAGGGATCTTCCTGCCGCTGCTGACAGTGAACTGTGCCATCTTCGCCGGGGTGATCTTCATGGCCAACCGCGACTACACCATGACCGAGTCGGTGGTGTTTGCCTTGGGATCCGGCACCGGCTGGGCCATGGCCATCGTGCTGCTGGCCGGCCTGCGCGAGCGGATGAAGTTCTCCGCCATCCCGGAAGGACTGCAGGGGATCGGCATCACCTTTATCTCCACCGGATTGATGGCCCTGGGCTTTATGGCCTTTGCCGGCGTCTCTCTGTAACCCCATTTGTGACGATTTAAGAAGGTAACGCGATGGAAATGGCAATCGGCATCAGCATGTTCACCGTAGTGGTGTGTCTGCTGGTCGCGGTGATCCTTATCGCCAAGAGCAAACTGGTCGCCTCCGGCGACGTCACCATCGGCATCAACGGGGATCCGAACAAAACGGTCAACACCCCGGCCGGTGGCAAACTCCTGGGCGCCTTGGCGAGCCAGGATATCTTTATCCCCTCCGCCTGCGGCGGCGGCGGCACCTGCGGCCAGTGCCGGGTGCATGTAAAGTCCGGCGGCGGCGAGATCCTGCCCACCGAGCGAGACCACATCACCAAGAAGGAGGCCAAAGAGGGCTGCCGTCTCGCCTGCCAGGTGGCGGTGAAGGATGACATGGAGCTGGAGATCGAAGAGGAGATCTTCGGGGTGAAGAAGTGGGAGTGCGAGGTGCTCTCCAACGACAACACCGCCACCTTCATCAAGGAGCTGCGCCTCAAGGTGCCCGACGGCGAAGAGGTGCCCTTCAAGGCCGGCGGCTACATCCAGATCGAGGCCCCGGCCCACAGGGTCAGCTATGCCGACTTCGACATCCCCGCCGAGTACCGCGACGACTGGGAGAAGTACAACCTGTTCCAGCTGGAGTCGGTGGTGGCGGAGGACGTGCTGCGCGCCTACTCCATGGCCAACTACCCGGATGAGAAGGGACTGATCATGCTCAACGTGCGTATCGCCACACCACCGAGCAACGATCTGCCCCCGGGCAAGATGTCCTCCTACATCTTCAACCTCAAGGCGGGCGACAAGGTGACCATCTCCGGCCCCTTTGGCGAATTCTTCGTCAAGGAGGAGAGCGAGGCGGAGATGATCTTCATCGGCGGTGGTGCCGGTATGGCCCCCATGCGCTCCCACATTTTCGACCAGCTCAAGGCCAAGAAGACCAAGCGCAAGATGAGCTTCTGGTACGGTGCCCGTTCGGTGCGGGAGATCTTCTACCAGGAGGACTTCGATACCCTGGCGGCGGAGAACGACAACTTCCACTGGAACGTGGCCCTGTCCGATCCCCTGCCCGAGGACAACTGGGACGGCTACACCGGCTTCATCCACAACGTGCTCTACGAGAACTACCTGAAGAACCACAAGGCCCCCGAGGATTGTGAGTTCTACATGTGTGGACCGCCGGTGATGAACGCCGCGGTGATCAAGATGCTCAAAGACCTTGGCGTCGAGGATGAAAACATCCTGCTGGATGATTTCGGTGACTGATTGAGGGACGCCCCCTGGGAGACAACACTATGACCGCCTTTGCCACCACCTTCGCCATCATGCTGCTGGTGACCCTGATGATGTCCATCGGCTACCTGTTCAGGCGCAAGAGCATCGCCGGCTCCTGCGGCGGCCTCGGCGGCGTCGGCATCGACAAGGTGTGCGACTGCCCCGAGCCCTGCGACAAGCGCAAGGCCAAGATGGCCCGGGAGGCGGAACAGGCACGACGGCAGCGATTCCTCGAGGAGCGGATCCTCTGACCCACCCCATAAGAAAAAGGCACCGATTGGTGCCTTTTTTATCATCTGATCAATAGATTGCATTTCTGACAACCAGAGAATTCTGATACCCTTTGGCCACACAGTAAGCCCCAGTTCCCCGGAGATCCGATGAAACTCGCAGTGCCGCTGATGGCCGCCCTGGCCCCCCTCACCCTGTTTGCCCAGGAGCTGGACCTGTTCATCGAGATCACCCTGCCCGGCGCCAAGCCGATGCAACTGGAGACCCGGGTGCCCGCCAACCAGTGGAGCGAGCATCCCCTGGGCGACTACCGCCTGTCCCTGCAACCCACCGCCCTCGACGATCAGGTCACCGTGGACGCGGTGCTCACCAGCGGCAGTGGCGAGCGCCTCAACCAGCTACTGATGCCGGCGGTGGTGGTCCGGGTCGGCGAGCAGGGCACCATGGCGCTGGGAGAGCCGCCTCGGGTGCTCAGCTTCAGCGTCGGCGCCGACCTGGCGGACTGACAGGAACGCACAAAAAGGGCCGCTTTATGCGGCCCTTGTTTTCTCTGACGGAGATCCCTTACAGCACCGGCAGGTAGGTCAGCACGCGATAATCACGCTCCAGTTGCTTGTCCAGCATCTGCCCCAGAGTCTCGCCACCCACCTCCTGACCCAAGTCATCGGCATTAGCCAGCTTGAAGGCTTCCACCTCCTTGATGCGAGCGATCAGCTGCTGAGCCAGCAGGTTCTCACTGGTGGCCGCATAGATACGGCCGTTGTGAGCGATCTCCGCCTTCTTGTCCAGGGCGACGGCGTCCAGGTGGATCCCCACGTGTTCACGCCACCTACGGGCCTTCTCGTAACCCTGATAGTCACTGTCCCGGGAAGCCAGATCCACCTGACGCAACAGCATCTGCAACAGGTTGCTCTTGCCCTTGGGGTAGCCATAGCGGTCGGTGTTGAAGCCAAAGTAGCGGGCGACGCTGCGAGCATAGTTGGGCAGGGGCTCGATGCTCTGGTCGGCGAAATCCACAAACTCGGGCAGATACTGGTCCAGCTTACCACTGGCGCCGCAGTACTGGGTGAATACAGGCTGACCGCCCATGGTCAGGCCGGTACCCTTGCCCATGGCGATCTTACACAACATATCCTCGAACACCGGCTGAACCTGGGGCAGATCCACCAGCGCCTTGTAGCCACGGCTGGTGCTGCTGCGAGGGGTGGTGCGAGACACCAGGGCGCGAACCGCCAGCAGCTTGTCAGGCCACACACCCAGTACATCACGCTCGTTGACATAGGGGTGGTTCGGAGAGGACTCCGGGGCCTTCATGCCATTGAGCAGGCGACCGGAGAACTGCACGTCGCTGATGTACAGCTGGCTCTGGAAGTTAGGATTGATCTTGGTCTTGAGGATCAGCTCCTTGAGCGCCTCGGGCGAGTCGGAAAACTCACTGATCACCTCACCGGGCTGCAGCTTGAACTTAAGATCGTTGGAGTTAAAGCGATAGCTCTCCAGCACATCGGCAAAGTTGTAGCTGGTTTGCAGGGCCACGGCGTCGCCGTCGATCCAGCTGTAGGTTACCTTGACGGTGGCATCGTTCTCCCCCATCAGGGCCAGGAACAGCTCACTGGCATGATCCACGGCACGCTGACGCTCACAATACCAGGCATCTTGGCCGGCAGCGGCCTTCTGGGCACAGTCGTTAGCGAAGAAGTTCTCAGGCAGGCTGAAGATATCCTCCAGCAAGCTGACATCCTCGACGAACTGGCGGATATCATCAAACAGGCGCTTACGGCGAACCGCGTAACTCAGGGAGTGATCCTCGTAGAGGTACTGCCGGTTGTGGCGCAGGTTGCTGGTCTCATAGCTGTCGTGGTAACGCTCGATATAGAAATCGGCGATCTCCTCCAGAGTAGCGCCAGCATCGCTGCGGTTACAGTTGGAGTTCAGGGTGACGTGGCCGTCGGTACAGAAGTTGTAACTGCGCAGCTCATTCTGCTGAGCCACGTTGTACAGGGCACCGAAGCGGGTTTCACCATTGACAATGCCCTTGGCCAGCTCATCGCGACGCTGGGCATCCTCCTCCTTCAGGGACACAAATTCACCGTCCCGCTTCTCCACCTCGCGGGCATAGGCGAAGCGCAAGGCCGCCAGATCGTAGGGCTCGAAGGTGGTGGCGAAACGGTTGACGTTGTAGTCCATCTGGCTGGAGAACTCGGCGTTTACCGTCAGGTCTGGGTAACCGGCGGCGGTGAAGGCCTCGTCCATCATCGCCATCTGCTCGTCGGTAAACAGGTTGGCCTTGTCCGTACTGCCGGAGAAGTTGTGGCGCAGACCGAAATTGTGGCCCAGTTCGTGCGTCAGGGTGCCGGCAAAGGCCTGGGCAGCCAGCTTGGTGGTCAGTTCATCCTGCAGGTTCACAGGCAGGGTCTCGAAGGCCACCAACCTGCTGCCCACTTCGCCATTTTCCCACAGCTCCGCGCGCCTCCAGTCGATCTTGTGATCCTTGATGCCCGCAGGCAGCTGACGGGCAGAACCGCCGACCGCGTAGACGTTGTCCACGTGCATCATGGTGTTTTCTGACCAGTAGTCGCTGGTGTGGCGATCGTAATCCACCAGTTCATCGAACTCCTGATCCTCCCTCGTCAGCTGGGGCAGGGGGGTGGCCTGAGCCAGCAGGGTCTGCTTGGGCTGGTCGAAGTTGGCGGCGTCCACCTTGTCGACGATACCGGCATCAGCGGTGTCGACACCGTCGCTGTTGTGGTAAACCACACCGGTCAGGGCGGTGGCGGTTTCGGCATCCAGGCGACCGCGGTTGTAGTCCAGGCGAACCTGACGGTAGTAGCGCACCGCGCCCTGTTTCAGGTTGGAGCTGTACTGATTCACCCGGCCACTGACGATCTCACCGGTCAGGGGGTTGGCGGCGGAGGGACCGTAACCGGCCAAGCCGTTGTCCAGAGGCTGGTCAAACAGGGTGATGTGGCTGTAACGCAGGTCACCGTGACGCTTCTCCCTGGCCTGCGCCAGTTCGATCTCGGGGAAACCGGTCTTGAATAACTTGTTCTGGATATTGATGGCCGTCACACTCTCGCGGGCGGCATCCAGGTACGCCTTGTTCTTTGGCTCGAAGAAGTTATTGCTCAGGTAGTAGGTGATCCTCTCCTTGGCCGGATTGAAACGGTTCATGTAGGTACGGACATAGCCGTCCACACCTTCGCTGTCGGTGGCATCACGGAACTGGTGATCGGAGGTAAAGTAACCGTAGGTTCCGCGTTCATCCTCGCTGTAGGGGATGGGCTGATAATCCGGGCTGGCCAGCTTGTCCACCGCCACGATGGAGATGTACTCGGTGGTGGTGAAGGAGAGGTTGTCCAGGCTGCCGTTGTAGAACTGGTTGATGCAGGACAGGGTGGCCTGATAGGTGTGCTCGATCTCGAAGTTGATCACGCCGGACTCCAGGTCCATCTCGTAACCTTTCCAGTCATCGCTGCGAACCAGACGGGGCGCTTCAGTCTCGGTAACACACTGGCCGAAGGTGAAGATGTCCTCGATGTTCATCTCCGCCACCTTGGCATCCTGGAACTGGGGAATGAAGTAACGCTTTTTATCCCAGGTCAGATCGGCGTCGGTGTTCTCCTCCTCCTCGTTGATGCACTCGCGCCATTGATCCTCGCGACACTTGAAGTCGATGTACTTACCAGGAATGGTCAGAACCGGCGCCTGGTTGATGTCGGTCTGCCAGCGGCTGTCATGGCCCAGACCGATGGAATCACGGTCAATCTGGCGTACCTGAATGCCGTTCTCGGTCTTGGCCAGGGTCACCAGTTTGGGGGCGCCCTGGGTGAAGCCGCGGATGGCGGCGGCGTAGCGAGGTGCCTGACCTACGCTGCGGATATAGAGATATTGGCGCTCACCGGCCTTGTCGATGGCGTCGGTGGTTATCTGCTTCTCATCTTTAGGAAGCTCCTTGTAGGGCTCTTCGCCCGCCCCACAGCCGGCCAGAGCCAAGGCACTGGTGACTGCAAGGCATAACAGTGATTTGTTCATCATACCCTCTTGCTTAACCGCTTTAGAAATATTGTGTTACCGACAGGAAGAAGGTTGAGCTGCGCTTGTCATAAAACTCAAACCCTTTCGATTGGCCAATTTCAGGATTATAGAAACGGCCACTGTTGTTATGCCCTATGGCAAGAATAAGATTCGGCTTCGCCTGCCAACCCAACTCCTGAGCGAAATAGAACCTGTCACCGAGTTGACGACCATAATAGTTTTCACTCCAGATGTACTGGCCAGTTACATCCAGATACCAATCAGGGGTGAATTGCCATAAGGCATCGACCACCACATCATACTGATGTTCAGTCAACACACGCCTTCCAGATGTCTTATATTTGTAGTCGTTGTATTTGTATCTGGGAGAGACATAAAAAAACCATTCATCTCCTGGGTTCCAATATAAATAACCCGCCACTCTGAATGAGTATTCAAGGTTATCCAACTTGGTGTAGTGGTTACCCGGCAACACCACACCGATGCTGCCTTTGGTTGACCACTGATCATTCACGCGGTATTTGCGAGTCCGGTATTCCACGATGGGATCGTAAAAGGTGGACTCCTGACCGTGCAGGGTCTCCTGTTCACCGCCGACAGTGAGCCGGAACTGCCCGAAGTCGGTGCGATACCCCAGTCGCGCATTGAGATAGAATGCCTCATAGGCATGGTGGGAGTCTGAACTATAACTGTTTCTCGAGTAACCTCCACCGACATATCCGGACCAGCGGGAGGGTTCATCCTGGGGGAGATCGTAGTCAATAGCCGCCGAGGCCGCGGTTGTCCACAACAGCATGACTCCGGCCAGCAGTCGCCCATTTCTACGACCTCTGCCTCTTGTGAAGATAAGTGAGTGTGTTGATTGCATAACTCAGCCTTTATCGTGGTAATCAGTTGCAACCAAAGGAATAAGCCTCCTTGTTGCATATTCAATTCACCCATTAAAGCCAATCGGCATCTTTGATGGGCGCACACCATGCTTGGCATGCCCAATTTTTGGGCCACCAAAAGCAAAGTGAAAATTGTTCAGAAATCAGTTACCCAATCCCCGAGGCGAACTACAAAATCCAACGGCCGCGCTGATAACAACGCCAAAAAGAAGACACCAAGATGTATTCATTAGGGAGCATTAAAGCTTCGCCGGTCTTACGACAAATGAATATACGGATGTAGACAGCTCTAAATAAGTATTCTCTAAACAATTCCGGGGAATAAATACACCCTGCCATATCTTGTCGTATCCAATGCCACTCCAAGCATCGAACTTAACAAGACATTAAAAAGTTAATGCATTGTTTAACCCCATAAATTAGATTCAGAACTATTTTGTTTAACTTCTGAAAAAATAACAGCCCTGAATTCTAGTCGTGCGCGTAACAAAACGTCAAGACAACTGCATGCGCCATCCATTTCAATTCACATCAATTTCCATGTTGTGTGAGCGGAAGCACCATTTTTCGATAACAAAGTAAGCAGGAACTAGGGAAAAACAACAGCACGCAAACTCGCCCGCAACCATTGCGCAACCCGGAACGGCCAGGAAAAATGTTGCAAACATCTGAATATTAATCATAACTAGATAGGAAGAGGGGGGCGGGCGATAGAGCATACAGGTAATACCACCTCCTGTATGCCTACGACATCCCTCCTACTCTTGAGAGTCAGCCGAACCTGTGGGATTACACCACGACCGGAGTGTCCCGTGAGTAACCCGCGCCGGCCATTCGCGGCCTCGGCGGAACCATTTAAGCCTTCACCCAGACAGGCTACACTGACACACCCTTCCAACCGAACTCGCCGGAAACCCTATGGCCAGACCCAATCCGACGCTGCCCAGTCGCTCGGTAACCATCAGCTGCAACTACTGTCGCACCGAGTTGCTGCGCTATCGCAAGGGGGGCAGCGGAGCCCTGGTGAAGTGCTTCCTGGAGAGGGTGACCGAGGATCACACCCAGTCGCCGGGGATCTGTCCCGGCTGTGGCCGTCAGTTCGCCCGACAAACCCTGATTCGCGGGGTACCGGCGTTGAAGATGGTGGGTGGCAAAGTAAGGGTCAGATAGCCTGAGCGAGCCGGGCCTGAATCAACAGGTTGCGCGGGGTGGCGCTGCGCGGGCAAAACTCGGAGAGTGAAACCCGGTACCCCTGCTCCTGCAAGAACAGCACCCGGTCCAGTGCCAGCCAGATCTCCAGGGGGCGGCGGAACAGCTGACGGACGGTTTCCATCTGCTCCACCAGGCTCACCCTGGCCTCCCCTTCGGCCAGGTATTCCGTGGCCCGGCCCAGGTCCAGCGACAGCCCCTTGCGCTCACAGCCCCAGCGGCAGAACGCTTCAAATCCCTGATCCAGGACCGACTTCGGCACCGTCGGCAGGGGCAGATAGCCAGTGCCTCCCTGGTGACGCTGCAGTGAGTCAAACCCCAGCCGGAAGCCGAGCTCACGGCGGCGGCGGCGGCGCACCTGAGGGGGGGCAGTCACCGTCTCCTGCAGCGGCAGCTTCAGGTCCAGCTTGGTCAGCCGCAGCGCCGTCGCTCCGGCGGCGGCGCTGAGGGGACGATAGCGCTCCTGGGGGATCAGGTGGTAACAGCAAGGGGACAGGGAGAGTGCCAGGGTACGCCGCGCCGCGCCCTGGCGCAACAGCTCAAGATGCAGTTCCCCGCAGGCGTGCAGCGCCACCGCATGCTGCTCTCTCTCCAGCAGGGCCGCGCCCACCTCCCCGAGGGCGTCCCCCTGAACAAACCGCTGGGGCAGGCCCGCCTTCAGTGCCAGGCTCTGTCCCTGCTGGCACAGCGCCTGCTGCCACTCCAGGCTGGTGACCCTCCTGACAGACCCCGCGGCCAGGACCCGGCCCAGGTGCCCCTTGCCGGCACACCACTCCAGCCAGGAAAGGCCGGTCTCCTCCAAGGCAGAGGCAAAGGCGGTGATCTGTTGCCACTTTCGTCCGGGCACACCACTGCTCAGACGGGAAGACGCGTCGATCCTGCCCGGCTCGCAGGCCGGCAGGCGCACCAGGGAGGCGAACTCCGCCACGAAAGGCAGATAGGGGCTCAACCGGCGATGGAGGGCGGAGGCCTCCTGGCGAAGCGCCACCAAGGCTTCATCGGGCTGCGCCGACAGCCAGGCACAGAGCTCCGGTGCCCGCACGCGCCAGGGCAGGCTGAACTGCTCGAAGGGCACAAACTGCCACCAGGAGCGGGTCTCCAGCAGCAGGTCGGTCAGTCGGTGGAATCTCTGAAGGTGGTCCATGGGGGCCCGGCTCGCTAAAAACTCGCCATTGTAGCCAAAGCCCCCAAAGCAGGGAAGGAGGATCAGGCGGTGCCGAACCTCTGCTCCAGGTAGGCGATGATGTCCGAGGACTCCAGCATCCACTGGCTTCCCTGGTCACTTTCGATCCTCAGGCAGGGCACCATCACCTTGCCGGCACTCTGCTCCAGCTCGGCCCGGTAGACAGGATGGCGGTTCACATCCCGGGTTTCGATGGGCAGGTTCAGACGGTGCATGGCCCGGCGCACCTTGATGCAGAAGGGGCAGGCGTAGAACTGATAGAGGGAGAGGCTTTGCACTTCGCGGGCCACCCTGGCCTGCTCCTGGGAAGAGCGCTTCAGGGGAGAGGGGCGGGTCAGCCGGTCGCCCAGGGCGATGGTCCGTCCCAGCCCTTCACGTAGGATCTTTAACAGCATCTTGGGTTCCTGTGGTGGTTGTGTGGCGCCATTGTACCTAAGACAGGCGAAAATGGGCAGAGATCACAAACCACCACTCAGGCGTGAAGCGGGCCGCGATTGCGGCCCGCTGATTACTGATGTTCCGCCGGCGACCGGGCGGGCATCTGCTGCACATGCAGATCCAATTGAGGATAGGGGATGCCGATGCCGGCCTCATCCAGGGCAAGCTTGATGTTGGTCATCAACTGAAAGTGGGCTTTCCAGTAGTCGCCACTGTTGACCCAGGGACGCACCACAAAGTTGACACTGGAATCGGCCAGCTGTGACACCTCAATGATTGGCGCAGGCGTCTTGAGCACGTACTCGCAGGCCTCGACGGTTTTGGCCAGCACCTCTCGGGTTTGGCGCAGATCGGCGTCATAGGAGACGCCGATCACCAGATCCACCCTGCGGGTCTCCTTGGCACTGTAGTTGACGATGACGCTGCTCATCACCGCCGCATTGGGGGCGATGATCTTCTTGTTGTCCGGCGTCACCAGGGTGGTGGAGAAGATGGAGATCTCTTCAACCACTCCGGCCACACCGGCCGCCTCGACGTAATCGCCCGCCTTGCAAGGGCGGAACACCACCAGCAGCACACCGGCGGCAAAGTTGGACAACGACCCCTGCAGCGCCAGACCCACCGCCAGGCCTGCGGCACCGAGTACCGCCACCAAAGAGGCGGTCTGCACCCCCAACTGGGCCAGCACCGCCACCAGGGTCACCGCCATGATCAGCACCGATACCATGGCGCCAATGAAGCTGACCGCGGTCTTCTCCACGTGGCGCTTGGTCATGACCGCTTCGACCACCTTGCGCAACAGCTTGCTGATCCAGCGACCCACGATGAAGATCACCAGGGCCATCACTATCTTCAATCCGTAAGCCATCGCCAACTCAGGCAGTTGCTCCATCCAGGCTTCCATTCTCTACTCTCCCTTGGTCAACTCTAGGGTTATCGGACTGGCCACCACCTCCACCCGGCGGCTGGCGGCCAACCCGTTTGGACTGTCCTTCAGCGGCTCGCGCTCCCCCAGGGCCTGGAGGCTGAGCCTGTCAGCGTCGACACCAAACTCCAGGGTCAGAACCCGGACTACCGCCTGGGCCCTGGCCCGCGACAGCACCAGGTTGGCGCCCTCCATCCCTCGCTCATCGGCATGACCCCTGATCAGCAGCTTCTGGCCCTGCCACCCGGTCATCCAGCCGCGCAGCGCCCGCAACTGGCTCGGGCCCAGCCGCGCCGAGCCGCTATCAAACAGCAACACCACCCGGTCGGCGTGGTTTGCCTGAACTGGGCAGCCATTGCTGCTGGCGAGGCTGGCTCGGGTCTCGGGGCAGGCGTCCTTACTGTCGGGCACACCGTCCCCATCCCGGTCGGCGGCGCCGGCGGGGGCGGCTAGCAACAAGGTACAGTACAAATATCTGATAATGAAAGTCATATCTAAATCCTCGCCCCATTCCAAAGATAGACCAGGGAGAAACAAAAAGCAGATTAAAACAGCTGACCCTGGGTGGGACCGGTGCTGGGAAGGGCTGCCACCCGGAACGCCTCCAGGGCACCGGAGATCTCCCCACGCTGCAACCAGTTGCGGGCGCCGGCCCCCAACAGGGCCACCGGCATCCTATGGTGGTACTTACTCAGAGACGGGGTGGCACCACGGGTCACCAGCACTACGGCACCGTTGGGCAGGGATTGCGCCGGGGGCCACCACAGACCGGCAAAACTGAACAGTGGCGAGGGCGCTTCGAAGCGGTAGGGTCGCTTATGTGCCCCCTCCCGGCGCCACTCAAACCAGCCCGAAGCGGGGATCAGGCAGCGCCGATGCGCCAACGCCTGACGGAACATCGGCTTATCGGCCAAGGTTTCGCTGCGGGCATTGATCACCGGCCGTGACAGCCCAGAATGGGGCAAGCCCCACTGCATCCGCCTCAGGCACAGCTTGCCGTCGAACTCCAGCACCGCAGACACCAGCTGGCTGGGGCGGATCTCATCGGCGGGCTCCAGGGCAAGGCGGCCCCCATCCATCCCCAGCTGCTCCCAGGATTCAAACCCCTCGCAGACCTGGAAGAAACGACCACACACGGCTACTGGCCAAACCTGGGGGCGCCATCGGCAAGGTACAGCGCCTCAGCGGCACTGTTTTGCCGCCCCAGCACCAGGTTCCTGTGGGGGAAGCGGCCGAAGCGCTCGATGATCTCCAGGTGCAGCTGTTGGAATTTCAGGGTGCCCTGAGCCTCGGTGAGCGCCCGTCCGTTCAGCCCCTGCAGCATCGACGTCAGCATCTGCACGCCCAGGCGCTGATCCTCCAGGGACTCCGAGTGCTGCAGCGGCATGTAGAAGAACTGCTTCTCCGACAGGCTCAGTGCCCTGTCCATCCCCCGGGCGATCCCCTGCTTGCACAGGACCACGGCCCGTTGATCTCCGGCAAACGCCTCGGCCCGGGCGCGGTAGAGGTTGCGGCTGAACTGATCCAGGAGGATGATCAGCGCCAGCCTCCCCCTGGGATCCTCGGCCCAGCCATCCAGTTCACCGGCCAGGGCCCGCTGGTGCAGTTCGCCGAAGTGGGTGCGGATCTCCTGGTCGATCACCTCACCGGCCCCAAACCACAACTTGCCCTTGGGTTCTTTGGGCAACCCCAGTTCCAGCTCCCCGAACCAGAAAAACAGCACCTGTTCGACCTCCGGATTCATCACGCCTCCTTGTTCAGCGACCACCGCCTGCGGGTGTTGCCGTGGCCAGGGCAAAAAACAGGCCGACTTTTCAGCCGGCCCATCGACATCACTTCTGTTTACCCGGTGGGTATCCCTCGAAGATGGCGGCCACCACCTTCTGCACCTGCTCGGTGCGCTTCTCCGGAGTCAGGTTCTTCCTCACCGTATCGGTGCCACTGCCTCGCCACAACAGTTGCTTGGTCTTGGCATCGATGATGTCCACGATCAGAGTCCCCTCCTTGTACTCCCGTACCCGGGTGTCGGCCTGCACACCGGTTCCCCAGTAGCCATGGCGGCTGTGGTAGTAGGGGTAGTAACCAAAGCTGGTGTAGAAAGTATCAACATCGATCTTCTTCTCTACCTGGGTCAGGTAGTTCACCAGCACCTGGGCGTCGGAGGCAGGCACCTGAGACAGACCTGCGGCAGCCAACTGGCCGGTCAGGGCATTCCTAATGCGGCGATCATTGAGGCCATCCATCTGATAGTTGGCGGAACCGCTGTCCGGGGTGGCTTCCACCCAGGCCCACTTGGTAAAGCCACCGAACGCCACCTTCTCATCATAATCGTACTCGGTACTGACCGAGCTGCAGCCCGCCAGCGCCAGAATGCCAATCCAAAGTAACGCGCGCTTCAACATAGTGGAACCCCTATCCGTTAATACACTGTTTAAGACCTTAACACAGGGGTTCAGGTTCCCTAAAGCCCGACGCCCACCCTGGCCAGCCCGGGTTCAGCAAGGCGGTGTCATCCTGGGAAACTGGACCGAGACAACCCTTGGTCATTTTTTATGCTTACCTATATTTTTTAAATGGTTCATACGATAACTTAGGGGATGATTCCCATGGGAGGGCAGAAGATGAAAATGCTGAAATACTGGTTTGTGGGGCTGGTGGCACTGCTGATGGGCTTTGGCGCCAGCGCGGCCTCCAAGCAGGAGATCGACGCCAAGGTCAAGGCCGCCCTGCAGCAGCTGTACAAGGAGACACCGGCGGCCAAGGAGCTGGTGGCCAAGGCCCAGGGAGTGCTGGTACTGCCCGAAGTGTACAAGGCGGGCTTCGGCATTGGCGGTGAATATGGCGAGGGCGCGCTGCTGATCAATGGCGGGACCGCCGACTACTACGCCACCGCCGCCGCCTCAATCGGCCTGCAGGTGGGCGCCCAGGTAAAGAGCCAGGTGGTGCTGTTCATGACCTCTGAGGCACTGAACAACTTCCGCAACAGCCAGGGCTGGAAGGCGGGTGTGGATGGCTCGGTGGCCGTGGCAACCCTGGGGGCCGGGGGCACCTTCGACAGCAACACCCTCAGACAGCCCATCATCGGCTTCATCTTCTCCAACAAGGGGCTGATGTACAACCTGACCTTCGAGGGCTCCAAGTTCACCAAGATCGACCGCTAGAGAGGGTTCGACTCAGTCCACCAACAGCTGTTCAATGTGCTGCTGCAGGTTCTCCACCAGTTCCGGGGTGAGCCTGCGGCGTTGACGGTCGCCACTCTCCTCCAGGATGCGGCTCACCGCCGCCGCCATGCCTCGGCCGGTACGGGTCGCCTCGGCATGCAGGTAGAGCCCACCCTCCGCCGGCACGATGGCCAGCTCCATCTCCTCGATGCGCCCCTCAAACGGCCCCTCCCCCACATGGTAGTGAAACATCTGCAGATAGGGGGCCGAGACCCGCGCCATCGACGATACCGCCTCGGTATGCACCAGGTCCTGGACAAACCCCAGCCTGGTCATCGCCACCAGCAGCTCTGCCACCAGAGGCTGAGGCACCACCTCCAAAACATCCTCATCGCTGGGATCCCGCGCCTGGCGGATATCCAGCCCGGTGGAGAGCCACACCTGGGTCTTCCCCATAGTCAGGGGGGTAAACTCCGGCAGTTGAAACGCGATGGGGATCTCCAGCTCCTCACGGGCGCCTACGGTCAGGCCCACCGGCAGCTGAAAATGGGCCAGCTCCACCTCCTGGGTCTGCACATGACTGTCCTCCCGTTGCTGATAGCGACAGTGCAGAGCAAAGTAGACCCCGTGGATATGCTGGCCAATGGCGCCCCCCTTGACCAGTACCCGGGCGGCCACCCGCTGCCCGGGGACAAAACGATCGGCGTCCAGCAGGGTATCCACCTGACAGGAGCCCATGCCAAGAGAGGAGATCAGTCTGTTGTACAGGGACATCGACGCGGATTTTCCTTTTTCTTGTGTGATTTTGGTAAACTGGCAGGCCCATACCTGATAAGCCGCAAGATATGATCTCTAATCAAGACTCGCAACTGGTATATAGCACCGACCAGGGGCGCATAACCCAGGAAGAGACACAACCCCAGCCGCCACAGGGCGATGGCTGGGTTCGCATCCACCTGGACCGAAAGGGCCGCAAAGGCAAGGGAATGATGGTAGTAAAGGGGCTAGGCTTAGAGGACAAGAAGCTGAAGAAGCTGGCTGCCACCCTGAAGAAGAAGATGGGGGTCGGCGGTGCCGTCAAGGAGTTCGATATCGAGATCCAGGGCGACAAGCGCGACCAGCTCAAGCAGCTGCTGGAGCAACAGGGCTTCAAGGTCAAGTTGGCTGGAGGTTAAGGAGTTACCCATGCAAAGCCTGAAAGATCACCTGTTGATCGCCATGCCCTCTCTGCAGGACAAGGTGTTTAAGCGCTCTGTGACCTACCTGTGTGAACACGACGAGGAGGGCGCCATGGGGCTGATCATCAATCACCCCATCGGTCTGGAGCTGGATGAGCTGCTGCGCAAGATGGAACTGCAGGCGGAGGACTTCGTCCTGCCCAGCAACCTGGCCAACCAGGTGCTGCTGGGAGGTCCGGTCACCCCCGACCGCGGCTTCGTGCTCCACAGCGGCGAGTGCTACTACGCCAACAGCCGCCGCATCAACGACCGACTGACCGTCACCTGTTCCAAGGACGTGCTCGACAGCCTGGGTCAGGGCAAGGCCCCGGATCACTACCTGGTGGCCCTGGGCTACGCCGGCTGGGAAGCGGGCCAATTGGAGCAGGAGATCCTCGAGGGCTCCTGGCTCACCATTCCCGCCACGCCGGAGCTGCTGTTCGAGATCCCCCACAAAGAGCGATGGGCCGCGGCCACCCGCAAGCTGGGGATCGACACCTGGCAGTTGTCCGGGGAGATCGGTCACGCATGAGCGACACTATCCTCGGCTTCGATTTCGGCACCAAGGCGATCGGCGTGGCCATCGGCCAGAGCATTACCGGCACCGCCCAACCCCTGTGCGGCCTCAAGGCCAACGACGGCATCCCCAACTGGGACGAGGTAGCCAAGCTGTTCGGTGAGTGGCAGCCCAGCCTGGTGGTGGTGGGCCTGCCGCTGAACATGGACGGCACCGAGCAGGAGCTGACCCTGAGGGCACGCAAGTTTGCCAACCGCCTGCACGGCCGCTTCGGGGTCAAGGTGGTCACCCAGGATGAACGGCTGACCACCACCGACGCCAAGGCCCACCTGTTTGAGCGCCGCGGCTTCCGCGGCCTGAAGAAGCACGCCATCGACGCCACCTCCGCGGCGTTGATCCTGGAAAGCTACTTCGAATCGCTCTACGGCTGAGCCCCCCGCTCGAAAAAAGAGGACGCCCGGCGTCCTCTTTGCTTATCTCGGCTGCTACTCACACCAGCCTGGCCCTCAGCGCCTTGAAGGAGGCCGGCAGAGACTCGCTGAGCAGCGGCTTTTGCGCCGCGCTGGCCAGTGCCGGCGGCAGGGGCAGATCCAGCTGCAGCAGCTCATCCACCGACTCCTTGAACTTGGCCGGGTGGGCGGTCCCCAGGAAGATGCCGCACTCCTCCTCATTGAGGGAGCGCGACAGCGCCCGGCTGGCCACCGCCGCATGGGGCTCGGACAGATAGTCCCCCTTGTAGAGGGCGATCAGCTGGGTTTCGCACTCCGCCTCGGACACCGCCATCCCCTCCAGTTGGGACAGCGACCACCCCTTGGCCTGGCACAGCGCCTCCACCCTGGGCCAGTTGTTGGGGGCGGACACATCCATGGCATTGGAGCGGGTCGCCACGGTGGGCTGCACCTGCCACTGACCGCTGGCGAGGTAGCGGGGCACGGTATCGTTGCTGTTGGTGGCGGCAATAAAGCGTTTCACCGGCAGCCCCATCGCCTTGGCCAGCAGCCCGGCGGTCAGGTTGCCGAAGTTGCCGCTGGGTACGGCGATCACCGCCTGCTCCCGGCGCTCCGCCGGCAGTTGGGCCAGCGCCTCGAAGTAGTAGCAGATCTGCGCCAGCAGCCGGGCGATGTTGATGGAGTTGGCGGAGTTGAGGCCGATCGCCTGCTTCAGGGGCTCATCCTCGAACGCCTGCTTCACCAGGGCCTGGCAATCATCGAAGCTGCCGGCCACCGCCATGGTGCGAATATTGCCGCCCAAGGTGCAGAACATCTTCTCCTGCAGCGGGCTGATGCGCGCCTCGGGGTAGAGGATCACCACCTGGATGTTGTCCAGGCCAAAGAAGGCGTCGGCCACGGCGGCGCCGGTGTCGCCGGAGGTGGCAGTCAGGATGGTCAAGGGCTCATCGCCGGCCAGGTGGGAGAGCACCCGGGCCAGGAAGCGGGCCCCGAAGTCCTTGAACGCCAGGGTGGGACCGTGGAACAGCTCCAGGCAGTACTGGCGATCACACACCTGGGCCAGGGGCGCCTCGAAGGTGAAGGCGTCCCGCACCAGGGCCGCCACCGTCTCCTCCCCGAGCTCCTCCCCCAGCCAGGCGTTGAGGATGGCGATGGAGCGATCCACGAAGGGCATCGCCAGCAGGGCATCGACGTTGTCCAGCCTGGGCAGGCTGGAGGGGAAGAACAGCCCCCGGTCCCGGCCCAGCCCCTGGCGCACGGCCTGGGAGAAGCTGACGGTCTGGTCGGGATGTTTCAGGTTATAGAGTTCCATATTGGTTACTTCTCGCTCTGGTAGATAACCCCATCCTCCGCCAGCCGGCAGATATGGGCGAAGCCCCTGGCGTTGGCCAGGTAGCAGTTGTCCAGGTAGGCCTTGGCCTGCCGGGCGGTCTCGATATCGCGGCATACGCTAAACAGGGTGGGACCGGAGCCGGAGATCCCCACCGCCTCGGCCCCCAGCTCCGTCAGGGCTGCCTTGGCCGCCACAAACCCCGGGATATGGGGGGCCCGATAGGGCTCCGCCAATTCATCTTTGAGCATCGCCAGCGCCTGGGCCTGGTCCTGACGGTAGCAGGCGTCGACGAACGCCGCCAGGTTCTGGCCAAAGGCGATGGTGGTGCCCCGGTCATAGTGAGCCGGCAGCAGCGCCCTCATCTTGGCGGTGGAGAGGCTGATGCCCGAATAGGCCACCACCCAGTACCAGTCGTCGAAGGCGGGCAGCTTGCGGGCGAAGTCCGCCACCATCAGCTGCAGGCCCCCCAGGTAGCTAGGGGCCACGTTGTCGTAGTGGACCGAGCCGGAGATCTCCCCCTCCAGCTCCCCCATCAGCTTCAGTAGCGCCACCTGGGAGAGAGGCTCTCCGAAGAAGCGGTTAAGGGCGGCACAAGCGGCCACCACCGAGCTGGCACTGGAGCCCAGGCCGCTGCCGACCGGCAGGTTCTTCTCCAGGGTCAGCGCCAGGGGCTGGGAGGCCAGGCCGCTGGCCTTGAAGAAGGCGTCCACCGCCCTGAGGACGATGTTCTGAGCCGGGTCCTTGGGCAGCACATCCTGGTAGGGGCCACAGCAGCGGAAGGCGGGCAGGGCCGCCTCCTCGACACTGACCCTGTCCCCGAGAAGGGTGCCGTCCACCGGCTGCAGGGCGGCGCCCAGCAGATCGAAGCCGACACTGACGTTGCCCATGGATGCCGGGGCGTAAGCGGTCACTCTGGCCATCTCAGCCCTCCTTCTGCCAAGCCTGGGTACGCAGGATGTCGGCGAAGACACCGGCGGCGGTCACCTCGGTGCCGGCGCCATACCCCCGCAATACGAAGGGCAGCGGCTGGTAGTAGCGACTGTAGAACGCCAGGGCGTTCTCCCCGCCCTTGATGGCGAACAGAGGATGCTCCGGCCCCACCGCCTGCACCGACACCCGGCAACGTCCGTCGGCGTCGATGGCGCCCACATAACGCAGCACCTTACCCTCGGCCCTGGCGGCGGCCACCATCTCGGCCACCTCGGCGTCCGCCCCGGGCAGCCTGGCCATGAAGGCCTCGGTGTCGCCGGAGGCGTCGAAGCTCTCGGGCAGTACGCTCTCCACCTGGAGATCCTCCATCTCCAGTGCCATCCCCGCCTCCCGGGCCAGGATCAACACCTTGCGGGCCACGTCCATCCCCGCCAGGTCCTCCCTGGGATCCGGCTCGGTGAACCCCTTCTCCCGGGCGGAGGCGGTGGCCTCGGACAGGGAGACCCCCTCCTCCAGCAGGCCGAAAATGTAGGAGAGGGAGCCGGAGAGGATGCCGCCGAAGCTGTGCAGTTCGTCACCGGCTCGCAGCAACCCCTGCAGGTTGTCGATCACCGGCAGGCCGGCGCCCACATTGGTCTCATAGAGGAATTGGCGACGCTGGTCACGGGCCACCTGGCGCAGGGCGCGGTAGTAGCCCATGTCGGCGGTGTTGGCTTTCTTGTTGGGGGTGACCACGTGCAAACCGGCGTTCATGGCGTCCAGGTAACGGGCCCCGAGTGCGTCACTGGCGGAGCAGTCCACCAGCACCGGGTTGGTCAGTTTGGCATCGTGAGCAAAGGTGAACAGCGCTTCCAGGCACATAGGTTTGCCCTCCACCTCCAGCCGCTCCCGCCAGTTGTCCAGCACCAGGCCATCGGCGTCCAACAGCATCTGACGGGAGTTGGCCACCCCGCACACCCTCAGGGCCACATGGTGGTCATTCAGGGCCTGCTGTTGCTGGCTGATCTGATTCAGCAGCTCGGCCCCCACCTGGCCACAGCCCACCAGCAACACGTCGATGTAGCGGCGGCTGTCGAAAAAGTTCTGGTGGCAGATACGCAGGGCGGCGGCGGCATCGTCGTTCTGGATCACCGCCGAGATGGCCCGCTCTGAGCTGCCCTGGGCGATGGCGGCGATGTTGATGGAGGCCTGGGCCAGGGAGCGGAAGAAGCGGGCGGCCACCCCCTTGCGGGTCTTCATACCGTCACCGACCAGGGTGACGATGGCCATGCCGGGCATCAGTTCCAGGGGATCGAGCATGTCACTCTTCAGCTCCAAGGCAAAGGTCTCCTCCAGCGCCTGCACCGCCAGCTCCTGATCCTGTTGCTCCACGCAGAAGGAGATGGAGTACTCGGAGGAGCTCTGGGTGATCAGGCTGACGGAGACCCCCGCCAGACTCATGGCATCGAATACCCGGGCGGCCATGCCGACCATCCCCTTCATTCCCGGGCCGGAGACGCTGATCATGGTCTGATCCGCCAGGTGGCTTACCGCCTTGACGGCGTCACTGCCGGCGCCCTCCTGATGGATCAGGGTGCCCATGGCCTCGGGATTGAGGGTATTGCGGATGCGGCAGGGGATCTGGTGTTGGGCGATGGGAGAGATGGTCCTGGGGTGCAGCACCTTGGCACCGAAGTAGGAGAGCTCCATCGCCTCCTTGTAGCTCATCTCCTCCAGCAGGCGCGCATCGGGCACCAACCTGGGATCCACGCTGTAGACCCCGTCCACATCGGTCCAGATCTCGCAGCTGTCGGCGTGGAGGCAGGCCGCCAGGGCGGCGGCGGAGTAGTCTGAGCCGTTGCGGCCCAGGGTGACGGTCTGGCCCTGCTCATTGCAGGCGGTAAAGCCGGGCATCACCCAGAAGCGGTACTCGCCCACCGGCAGGGAGGCCAGGCGCTGGCGGGAGGCTTCGATATCCACCTGGGCATCCAGGGGCTCGCCCCGGGCCACCAGGTAACGGCGAGGCTCCAGCAGGGCGCAGCGCTCGCCACGGGCGCTGAGCAGCGCCAGCATCATGTGCACCGACAGACGCTCGCCCACCACCATCACCTCGGCCACCACCTCCTCGGGGCAGCGTCCCAGCAGGGCCACCCCCTGAAGCTTCTGGGCAACCTGGGCCAGCTCCTGCTCCCACAGGGCCTCCAGGGATTGTCGCGCCTCGAGAGCGAGTTCGGCACCACCGGCGAGCTCGTCCAGGGTCTGACGCACCGGGGCCAGCAGCTCATCGCTGTATCCGGCCACCGCCTTGTGCACTGCCGCCTCCAGTGCATTGGTCACCCCCTTGGGAGCGGACAATACCAGGGCCAGGGAGAACCCCTCGACGCTCTCCCGCGCCAGGGACGCCACCTGGGCAAACCGCTCTGCACTGGCCAGGGAAGAGCCCCCGAACTTCATCACCTTCATCTCGTCTCTCCTGTTGTGCCCTGCCCAAAACGAAGAAAGCCCGCTTTGGGAGCGGGCTTTCTGGTAACTGAATCTTAGGTTCTTCAGATACTAGCAGCCCGCCCCGCCACCGGTGGTACCGGTGCCAGTAATCACGATAATGGTGGTGATTACAGCGTGCATATTTAGCATCGTTTTTGTGAATAAACCTTTAAATTTGTCTTGCCTGTTACTTGAACTGAAAGCAGCAAAAGAGTCAAGGACTATTTTTTCAGGGCCTTTTCGATGTCGCCTACCAGGGTGTGTGCCATTGACACATCCCTTTGATTTAAAAGTCCAATTCTATCCTTAAGCCAGAGCCGGACGGGATCATTGTCAGCCAGATTCAAATCATTCATCAAACTTATGGACCGCTGTTTCAGCGCGGTCAATTGCCCCTCGCCAGCCGGTTCGGGCCTGGGCGCCTCGGCCACCTTGGAGAACTCGTAGGCGTACAGCATGGCCGCCTGGGCCAGGTTCAGGGAGGGATAGGGGTTGGCCAGGGGAATGGTGGTCAGCAGGTCCGCCAAGGCCAGATCGGCATTGGACAGTCCGGACTCCTCGCAGCCAAACACCAGGGCCGTCCTGGGCGCTGCCGCCCCCAGGACAGCCACCTGGGCGGCCGCCTGGGCCGGGGTGTGCAGTACCCGTTTGTCACCCCGGCGGCGGGCAGTACTGGCGATCACCAGGTCCTGGTCCGCCACCGCCTGCGCCAGGGTATCGAACCCCTGAGCCTGCCTCAGCAGCTCCTGGCTGCCGTGGGCGACCCAGCCCGCCTCGTCGGAGAGGTGGGCCTGGGACGCCACGATGCGCAGCCGCTCGAAGCCCATGGTCTTCATCGCCCGGGCCACCGCCCCGACGTTTTCTCCCCGGGCGGGGGACACCAGAATAAAGGTCAACTCCATACTCTCTCCTCGCACTAGGCTGGCGTTTGCGCCAAGGGTAATGAAATCCCGTTGAGAAGCAAGGGGGGGCAAGGTAGGTTAGTCAGTGCAGGTCCCGCAGTCAGGTAAGGAGTACCAAAGATGGACAAGGGCACGCCGAAACGGATCGCCTACCGAATTCTCACCGGCTTTGATCAACACTACCGGATCTTTTCCCGCGTCAATGCCGGCGCCCCGGAACGGTTCCTGGCGGCGGACTGGGCCGGAGTTCAGCGGGCCCAAAAGCAACGGATCCATATCTACAGCCAACGGGTATCGGACACCGTGGCCGCCCTGATGGCGCGCCTGGACAGCCTCACCATCTCCACCGAGCTGTGGCGTACCGCCAAAGGGGAGTACAGCGAGTTGCTGCAGGGGCATCCCCAGGCGGAGCTGGCGGAAACCTTTTTCAATTCGGTCTTCTCCCGGCTGTTCCGTCACCGTGGCCTGGACAATCAGCACCTCTACATCCACACCAGCAGTGCCCGGCGGGCGCCCTTCGCCCCCCACCAGCTGTGCTGGCGCTTCAGCCTGGGGGAGCGTCCCAGGGAAGCGTTTCGCCGCGCCCTGGGCTACGCCCGACTGCTCGGCGCCTTCGAGGAGGTGGACAGCGATCTGACCAGGCTGTGTGACCGCCTGACTCCCCTGATTGACCGGCTGCAGGTGCATGACGTGGAGTTTCTCAAGCCGGTGTTCTACCGCAACAAGGGGGCCTACCTGGTGGGCAGGCTGATTGGCCACCGGGGGGAATCGCCGCTGATCCTGCCCATCCGCCACGGCGACGGCGGCCTGTCACTGGACGCGGTGATCACCCGCCAGGACGACTGCTCGGTGATCTTCAGCTTTACCCGGGCCTACTTCATGGTGGAGACCGACCGTCCAGCCCTGCTGATCCGCTACCTGCGCCACCTGATGCCCAACAAGTCCTGGGCGGAGCTCTACAGCGCCATCGGCCTGCAAAAGCACGGTAAAACCGAGTTCTACCGCGACTTTCTCCACCACCTCAACGGCAGCAGCGACCAGTTTGTGATCGCACCAGGGATCAAGGGGATGGTGATGAGCGTGTTTACCCTGCCCTCCTACGACGTGGTGTTCAAGCTGATCAAGGACAGCTTCGCGCCACCCAAAGAGAGCAATAAGGCCGAGGTCAGGGAGAAGTACAACCTGGTGAAGGAGCACGACCGGGTGGGGCGGATGGCCGACACCCAGGAGTTCAGCAACTTCGCCTTCCCCCGCCACCGATTCAGTCCGACCCTGCTCGAGGAGCTGCAGTCCTGTGCCCCGTCGGAAGTGGAACTGGACGGCGACCGCATCATCATCCGCCACCTCTATATCGAGCGCAGGATGACCCCGCTGAACATCTACCTGGATGGCGCCGACGACCTCCATGTTCACCGGGCTATCGGTGAGTATGGGAACGCCATCAAGCAGCTGGCCGCCGCCAACATCTTTCCCGGCGACATGCTGTTCAAAAACTTCGGCGTCACCCGCCACGGCCGGGTGGTGTTCTACGACTACGACGAGATCGACTACATGACCGATTGCAACTTCCGGGAGATCCCCCCACCCCGCTACCCGGAGGATGAGCTGGCCGCCGAACCCTGGTACTCCGTGGGTCCCAAGGACATCTTTCCCGAGGAGTTTGGCCGCTTCCTTCTGGGCCGGCCGGAGATCCGCAAGAGCTTTATGGCCCAGCACCGGGATCTGCTCAGGGCGGAGTACTGGCAGGGGCTGCAGAGCCAGATCCGCGACGGCATCTATCCGGATATCCGTCCCTATCGCCCCGAGTGCCGCCTCTGAATCCTCCCGGGGCGATAAAAATGTTGCCTCAGTCATGGTGTGACCGGGGTGAAAGCCGTATGATTTGGCCTTTTACACTCATCTGCTTTGGAGTTCCGGATGAAAATTGCTGCCCATACCGTCGTTACCCTGCACTACCGTCTGCGCGACGGCGAAGGCGAACTGATCGAAGACTCCTTCGGCGGTCAGCCCATGCAGTATCTGCACGGTGCCAACAACCTGATCCCAGGCCTGGAAGCGCAACTGACTGACAAGGCCGCCGGCGACAAGCTGGAGGCCAGCGTGGCCCCCGAGCAGGCGTACGGCCCCTACCAGGAGGGCCTGAAACAGGAGGTGCCTCTGGCCGCCTTCGGCGAAATCGAAGATATCACCCCCGGCATGCGCTTCATGGCGGAAACCGACCAGGGTCCAGCGCCCGTGGTGGTAGCCGAGGTGCGTGACGACAGCGTGGTGGTCGATGGCAACCACCCCCTAGCGGGCGTGACCCTGCAGTTCGAAGTGGAGGTGGTCGAAGTGCGGGCCGCCACCGAGGAGGAGATCGCCCACGGCCACATCCATGCGGCCGGCGGTTGCTGTGGCGGTGGCTGCGGCGACAAGGGTGACGACCATGAGTGCTGCGGCGGCACCGGCGAGTGCGGCAGCCACGAAGAGGGTCACGGCGGCTGCGGCTGCCACTAGGATCCGACAGGAAACGGCAGCCCAGGCTGCCGTTTTTCGTTTACCGAGTGTCGCTGACCACAGGGCCTGCCGCGCCTGGCCTACTGATCGAAGTGGGGCACCACCAGCAGGTGGCTGTGCATCTTGCTGAGGATCTCCTCGGCGGTATTGCCCATCACATACCCCAGTAACCCCTTGCGCTGACGGGCGCCGATGACGAAGTAGCCCACCTGCAACTTGGCCGCCAGCTGCGGCAGGCAACGGCCCTCATCCCCCACCATCACATGGATGTTGTCCTTGGGCAGCCCCAGGGACTCCAGCAGCAGCGCATGCTGCCGGTAGACATCCTTCACCAGCTGACGGGTGTCGATCACCTCCAGATCGCGGATCACCTGGGACAGGTGCACCACGTAGGCCAGGTGCAGCTCACCACCGGTGGCCGCCACCAGCGCCTTGGCATGGTGCAGCAACTGCTGATTGAGCATCTGCTTGGCCTCATTCTTGCCACCGAGGTCCAGGGCCACCAGCACATCCTCGGCCCTGGCCCGATGATTGTCGGTCAGCAGCATCAGCGGCACCCGGGTCTGACGGATCAGGTGCCAGTCGGTGGGCAGCAGATGATCACTCTTGCGGTAGGCCTTGACGATCAGCGACGCCCCCTGGTCAGCCAGGTCGGTGACGTCTTCCGCCAGGTATTCGGCCCAGCGCACCGTCACCGGCACCCCGCCGCCCAGTTGGGCGACCCGGGTGCGCAAGCTGTCATTCAGATCCGACATCAGCCGGTTCTTTATCGACTCCACCAGTTCGGGAGTCATGCCGTCAACGGCGGGCATGGACTCATGACAGTAGCCCACCACTTCCGGCTCCATCTTCAGTGTTTGCGCCAGCTCCACTCCCTTGGCCAAGGCGTCAAATTGGTTGTCATCCCTGGGAGCCACGATCAACATCTTGCTCATAGTTCCCCCTTCGAGTAGTGCATTGAAACACCGGAGTTGCGAAGAAATTCTATGATTTAAACATAGCCTAACTGATGTCGGGCGCCCCACCTTTGCGCCGCTGTGGAGACCCCATGCACCTGGACACCTTCCTGCTGAGTCTGCTGCTGATGCTGCTGCTGGCCAAGATCCTGGCCCAGCTGTGCTGGCATCTCGGGTTGCCTGCCGTGGTCGGGGAGCTGAGTGCCGGACTGGTGTTGGGACCCTCGCTGCTGGGCTGGGTGCAGCCCCATTTGCAGCTGCAGAACCTGGCGGAGCTGGGGGTGGTGACCCTGATGTTCGTTATCGGCTGCGAGACCTCGATCAAGCGCCTGATGCACAGCGGTCCCAGGGTATTGACGGTCGCCCTCAGCGGCGTGCTGGTGCCGGCGATGGTGATCCCCCCCATGGTGCACTGGCTGCTGCCCGCCCCGCCTCTGGAGGCGCTGTTCTTCGGGGTCGCCCTGACCGCCACCAGCATAGGCATCGCCATGCGAGTGCTTCGCCTCAATCATCAGGACAGAGGGGTGATGGGCCATACCATACTGGGCGCGGCCATCATCGACGACGTCCTCGGCGTGCTGCTTCTGGGGTTGATGTTCAGCCTGTCCAACGGCG
Source organism: Ferrimonas sediminicola (assembly GCF_005116715.1). Taxonomy (GTDB): domain Bacteria; phylum Pseudomonadota; class Gammaproteobacteria; order Enterobacterales; family Shewanellaceae; genus Ferrimonas; species Ferrimonas sediminicola. Next base: position 170,097 of record NZ_SWCI01000004.1, read on the forward strand.
ATCTGGAACCGACGCGCCTGTTTCTGCAGCTGGTCACCATTGTGCTGTTCCTGATGCTGGCACCGGTGGCCACCCGGGTGCTGATCTACCTGCTCAAACCCCTGGCCAAGCGGGACCTGCTACCGGGCTTCCATGCCAGCACCGTGCTGCTGCTGATCTGCCTGTTTGGTTGGCTCGCCTACCTGTGCGGCACCCCGCCGCTGCTGGGTGGCTTTGCCGCCGGCCTGGGGGTATCTCGCCACTTCACCTCTCCCTGGTCCAAATGGCTGGTCAACCCCTTCTCCTTTACCCGGCAACTTGAGCATGCCTCCGGCCCGCTGAATGACGTCCTGGCCCCACTGTTCTTCAGCTACGTCGGCCTGAGCATCGATCTGAGCCAGCATGCGCTGACGCCCGCCTTCCTGGTGGTGGCGCTGGCCCTCACCACCGCCGCGGTACTGGCCAAACTTCAGTGCGGACTGTGGATCGCTGCAAGCTGGCGCCAAAAGATGATGCTGGGCAGTGCCATGGTGCCGCGAGGCGAGGTGGGACTGGTGTTTGCGGAGATGGGGCGCCAGGTCAACCTTCTGGGAGCCGAAGGGTTTACCCTGCTGGTGCTGGTGATCACCCTGACCACCATCGTCGGACCGGTGATGCTCAAGTGGGCCTGCAGCCCCCCAGTGGCACAGGGCCAAGGGGGGGGGAGCCCGGACTGATGGTGCACTTCAGTCGCCACCCCGTCGGGTTTTGACCACTCTCTCCACCGCTTTCAAGGCATGTGCCTCACTGGCCGTCTCACCCTGAGGCACCTCCAGCGGCACCCGGTGATGCAGCCCGGTGATGTCCTCGGCCAGGTGCAGCCAGTCCGGATGCCAGTAGAGGGTGAGTTCGGAATCCACCTGCCAACGGTGGACACCACTCTCCTGCCCCTGATAATTGATGTTGCCCGGTTCCCAATCCATAGACCTTCTCCTCTCATGTTGCCTTATCTCGCCCTCGGTTGATGACTGGCAAGAACCAATGAAGCTGAAATAGTCCATTCGCGGCAGGATCACAAGGTTTGGCACCGCCCAGGAGCGATGCCGATGGTCTCGGGCCCCGGCAGAGATCAGGGGAAGCTGGGCAGCATCCCGGCCAACGCCAGGCTCTCGCACAGCATCACCAGCAGGCCGAAGCCCAACACCAGGTAGAGACGCAGATTGCCGCCGGCAATACGGAACCCCTCGCTGGCGCCGCGACGGCGCAGCACCAAGGCAATGGCGCAGGGCAGCACCAGCACGAAGATGCTGGCCAGCAGCGATGCGTAGCCGATGGCCACGATAAAGCCGTCGGGGATGACCACACCGAGGATCAGCGGCGGCAGGAAGGTCACCGCCCCGGCGATGGCGGTGTCCCTGAGACCGTCACCCAGCCTCAGCTGATCCTTGATGAAGTCCAGCAGCCCCAGGGCCACCCCCAGGAAGGAGCTGGCCAGGGCAAACTTGGCAAAGAAGCTCAGCAGGGTGTCGATAAACTGCCCATCCACGGCACCGCCCACGGCACCGACCAGGGCACTGACATTGCCGCCGGACGCCACCACCTGGGCGAAATCGGTGCGGGACACCGTGCCCAGGATGGCAAACTGCCACAGGGCGTAGATAGCCAGCGCCAACAGGCTGCCGCCGAGAATCGCCTGACGGGATTTGCCGATGTCCATGCCATAGTGCTTAACGATACTGGGAACGGTGCTGTGGTAGCCGAAGCTCAGCGCCAGCACCGGAATGCCCATCCACACATAGGGCAGGGTCTCACCCATCCCCACCTCGGGGAACAGGTTGGATGTGGTCACCTCGGCAGAGAGCAGGCCGGTGGAGGTGATGAAGGTGATCACCATGGCGCCGATCATGATGGTGCTCACCCGATCCACCGCACGGGAGCCGAGCAGCACTATGCCGCCAAGCACCACACCAAACAACAGGCCCGCCTGCCAGTTGGCCAGGCTCAGGCCGAAACCGGATTTCAGGCTGGACGCCAGGACCGAGGAGCCCCCGGAGATGTAGGCATAGCAGAGAATGTAGCTGACGAAACCGACGGTACACAAGGCCACCAGCGCCCCGGTGCGCCCCAGGGTATCCCTGGCCATGGTGGCGTAACTGGCGCCCGGATGGTAGTTCAGGTTGGCCTCGGCCAGGTACATGGCGGAGCTGTAGCAGCAGTAGCAGCAGAGGGCGAGGATGAGGGTCGACCACCCAAACCACATGCCGGCGCTCATCACCGGCAGTGACAGCATGCCGGCGCCGATGGCGGTGCCGGCAATGATCATCGCCCCACCCAGAATGCCTGGTGAGGCCTGTTTTGCTGATGTCTCCAATACTACTTCTGACATCGATCTCTCCGTTTCAACTCGTTAACTGGGTCCCAGCAACAGCTGCTGCATCAGGGCGCGCTGGGGTTCGGGCAGATGTTTTAATGTGTTTGAGCAGCGAGTGATGGTGGCAATGCTGACATTCAGGCTCGACGCGATCTGCCTCTGGGTCATCTGGCCCTGGAGCAGCGCCCGGAACACCGCCAGGCGGGCGCCGAAAGCCTCCCGTTCATCCGGGGTCAACAGCAGGGAAAACAGCGACTCCAGTGACGCCTTACCATTCAGTTCAGCGATGAGGTCTACCGCCCCATCCCAATACTCAGATTCCATATCGTCTTGACTCCACATGTAATGCCGTAGCATTACACCGTTACAGCAGTACGAAGACCAGCACTATTTTCCCGACTGAGAGATCGAGCCATTTTCAGAAACATTTGTGAGCTTGGTCACGGATACAATTACAGGTTACTATTCACATCAGTAAAACAACCATAGGGAATAGGTAACAATGACAAGAAGTTCTATGCTGCTGGCGGCTCTGCTGACCGCGACAGGGTCCGTCGCTGCCGAGGGCGCCTTCAACAGCGCCGACGACGCCATCCAGTACCGTCAACACGCCTTTCAGCTGATTAAGGAAAACTTCGGCGACATGCACGCCATGCTCAAGGGCAAGAAAGCGATGGACAGCGACGCCTTCCAGCGCCGTGCCAAACACCTGGCACTGCTGGCCAACATCCCCTTTGAGGCGTTCAAGGTGGCCGGCTCCAACCAGGGAGACACCGAAGCGCTGGCCTCGGTCTGGAGCGACAACGCCAAGTTCAACCGCATCGCCAAGGAGTTCCAGCAAGCCTCCAGCGAACTGGCCAGGGTGTCAGCCGGCGGCGATGTCGACGCCATCGGGCAGGCGTTTGGCACCACCGGCAAGAGCTGCAAAGGCTGCCATGATCAGTTCAAGCGAGACTGATCGGTCGCGACCAAAAAAGGGCTGCCAAAGCAGCCTTTTTTCTGTCCGAGTTACCACAGTGGCAGGATCAGCCCGAACAGCACCAGGCTGGAGGTGAGGGTCAGCGGCAGCATCCACCTCACCGGCGCCTTGGCATTGCAGCGGCGCCCCTCGGCGGTAAATCCGTAGCCGGTCACCATCGCTTCCACCAGGTTGACCCCGTTCAGGCGGTAGAACAGGATCGCCGTCAGGTGAAGTGCGATGCTGGCCAGGATCAGGTTGAAGATCTGGTGATGCAGCGAGGTCAGGATGGAAGCGACCTGGCCGCTGACGTAACCGGAGAGGGGGCCTTCGGTGAGGATATCATCGGTGGCGAACAGCCCGGTGACCACCTGGGCCATCAGCAACAGCAGCATCACCACCACCATGTAGCCCCCGGCCGGGTTGTGACCAAAGTAGGGGCGTTTATGGTGTCGCCAGTGGACCAGATAGTGGATCACGGCGCCAGGGCGGCGCAGGAAGTGATCGAAGCGGGCGGTGGTGGTGCCAATGAAGCCCCACAACAACCGCATCAACAGCAGCGTCATCATCAGGTAGGCACAGGTCATGTGCCACTCCATCAGTCCGGTCTCGGCGGTGTACCAGCATAAGGGCAGCAGCAAAACCGTCCCCCAGTGAAACAGTCGGACCATCCCGTCCCAGATCTTCACCTTCACCTTGCACTCCTTGGATTCTGGTCTGGGCCAGGCGTCTCCAAGGCGGTTACTTACCGTACAAACCGCGACACTCCCTCGCCCTAAATCCCACCCATAATGCGACGGATTTGATTATCCCACAAGCGGAAATCTGTGTTTTTTTAACCTCTGCTGAACCGTTTGTGCATCTTTCCGACATTCGATAAAAAGGTGACCCAAATCACTTTACCCGCAAGCGAAAGTGGGAGTAGTCTGAAGTTGAGCCTGAATTTGGGTCAACAGAAGGGGAACTCTATGAGAATTGAAATCACCAGCAAACACCTCGCCGTAACCGACCCCATCCGTGAGCGCATCGAAAGCCGCTTTGAAAAACTGGACCGACACGACGTCGACCTGATCAGCCCCCATGTGATCATCACCCAGGAGGGCAACGACTTTCAGATAGAAGCCTCCATGAGCGTACCGAGCGGCAAACTGTTTGCTAAAGCTTCTCATGAGAACCTGTACAACGCCATCAACCAGATGGGTCAGAAACTGGAGCGTCAGCTGAACCGCCACGCCCACAAGGACCAGGCCAAGCGCCACGTCAAGCCCGCCGCCGCCGAGGTGGCGATGGAAGCGGAGGAGAGTGCGGCCTGATACCCCACTGAACACCTGACCAGGAGCGCGCCGGCAATCGCCGGCGCTTTGCGTTGTTGACAAAAGCAACAGCGAACCGCTAGTGTAACCCCATGCTAAAAATTCAGAATCACGGCTTTTTTATTTTCTTTTTTGCACCACCCAGATAGGGAGGCGACACGCGGGTGCCAAAACGAAAATCGAAGACCCTGCAAGCCTCCCTCCCGGGAGGCTTTTTTGTATCGGCGGGCCAGGCCCTCATCGCAGCAACGAGGATAAGATGGATTTAAACAAGATAAGAACCGACATCAACCAGGTGGACAGTGACCTGCTGGCCCTGCTGGCCAGGCGCCGTCAGCTGACGCTGAACGTTGCCCGCAGCAAGGAGATCGACCTCAAGCCGGTGCGGGATCAGGAGCGGGAACAACAGTTACTGGAGAAGCTGGTGGCCCTGGGCAAGGAGCAGGGGTTGGATGCCCAGTACGTGGTGAGACTGTTCCAGACCATCATCGAGGACTCGGTACTGCGGCAACAGGCCTGGCTGCAGGGACGGCAGAACACCAGCCAGGACCTGGTGCGGGTCGCCTACCTGGGGGCGCGGGGCTCCTACAGCCACATCGCCGCCCAGGGCTATTTTGCCCGCCGGGACAAGTCGATCGTCGAACTGGGCTGCCCCGACTTCCATGAAGTGGTCCAGGCGGTAGAACAGGGCAACGCCGACTACGGCATCCTGCCCATCGAAAACACCTCATCCGGCTCCATCAACGAGGTCTATGACCTGCTGCAGCAGACCCATCTGCAGATCGTCGGCGAGACCACCGAAACCATCGGCCACTGCCTGCTGACCCTCCCGGGCGCCGATCTGGAGGCCATCGACACCATCTATGCCCATCCCCAGGTGATCTCTCAGTGCAGCAACCACCTGCGCGGCTACTCCGGGGTCAAGCTGGAGTATTGCGCCAGCTCCGCCCACGCCATGGCCCAGGTGGCCAACAGCCAGGACCCCACCAAGGCGGCCATCGCCAGCAAGGCGGGGGGGGATCTCTACGGCCTGGAGGTACGCCGAGCCAAGCTGGCCAACCAGGCGGAGAACGAGAGCCGCTTCATCCTGGTGGCCCGCAAGGCCAAGGAGGTGCCGGTGCAGGTGCCGGCCAAAACCACGCTGATCATGGCCACCGGTCAGAGGGCGGGCGCCCTGGTGGACGCGCTGCTGGTGCTGAAGAACAACGGCCTGATCATGAGCAAGCTCACCAGCCGCCCCATTCCGGGCAACCCGTGGGAGGAGATGTTCTACCTGGATGTGGAGGCCAACCTGAGCAGTGAGGCGATGCAACAGGCCCTGTCGGAGCTGGTGCCCATCACCCGTTTCGTCAAGGTACTGGGCTGTTACCAGAGCGAACGGATTCTGCCGACGGAGCTGGAGTAAGCCGCGAACGACACCCAAAAAGGGGCCTGACGGCCCCTTTCTGTTATCCCGCCCAAACCGTCTAGGACTCGCAGCGATTGTCGTTGGCACTGAGCAGCATGTTGCCGCTCTCGCTCTGGAACTGCTGGGCGAAATCACCGAACCACTGGGCGATCTCGTCGAACTGGGCCTCGAACTCCGCCTTGTCGCCCCGCTCCAGCAGCTTCAGGGACTCCTGATAGCGCTCCAGGTAGTGGCGCGCCCGCGCCAGGGTGTCGGGCTGGGAGAAGATGATGTCGCCGTAAAGCCGGGCATCCTGGGCGAACAGGCGCCCCACCATCGCCAGCTCCAGCCGGTAGATGGGGGAACTGAACTGCAGCAGCTGATCCAGATCCGCCCGCTCCCGGCGCAGATGGGCGCCATAGACGAAGGCGGTAAAGTGGCGCATCGCCTGCACCAGCTGCATCGCCTGGTCATGCTCAGCGGCCGACGCCTCGTGCAGACGGGCGCCCCAGATGCGGATCTGCTCCAGCAGCCAGGCGTACTTCCGCTCTTCACGGCCGTGACACACCACCACCACCTGCTTGGCCAGGCTGGCCAGATCCGGGCCGAACATCGGGTGCAGCCCCACCACCGGCCCCGGGTGCCTGGCCAGCATCGCCGCCAGCGGCGCCTGCTTGATGCTGGTGAGATCCAGCAGTACGCAGTCGTCGGGCAGGGTCGGCAGTCGCTCGATCACCTGGGTGGTGTCGTGAATCGGCACCGACACCACCACCACCCCGGCGCCGCTGAAGATCGCCTCGGCATTGGGCCAGTCCTGCTTATCGAGGATCCGCACTTCGTAGCCGGAGAGACGGAACAGCTGACTGAACAGGGTACCGAGCTTACCGGCGCCGCCGACGATCACCACCGGCCCCACATCCGGATTGATGCACTTGAAGCCCACGTCGTTCTCACTGGCGTAGGATTCGCGCATGATCCGGCGCAGCAGATCCTCGATCAGCTGCGGCGGCACCCCCATCAGGGTGGCCTCGTCACGACGCTTCATCAGCATCGCCGCCTCCCGCTTGGGGGCATAGATGGGCAGCCCCTGTTCATGCTTGATCACCCCCACCTCGGACACCAGGTCCAGGCGGCGGCGCAGCAGGCTGAGCAGCTCCTTGTCCACCTCATCGATGCGGTCCCGTAACCGCTCCAGCTCGATACTGCTTCTCTCGGCCATCACACACCTCCGAATCGGGTTGGCAGGACGGGAGCCAGCTCCTCTGCACCCTGGCGCAGCAGGCTGGCGGTGGTCACCCAGTCGATGCAGGCATCGGTGATGGAGACGCCATAGGCCATCTCCTCCCGGGGCAGATCCGAAGACTGGCTGCCCTCATTGAGGTGACTCTCCAGCATGATGCCGATGATGGAGGTGTTGCCCTCGATGATCTGGTTGAACACGTTGCGGGCCACCAGCGGCTGACGGCGGTGGTCCTTGGAGGAGTTGCCGTGACTGCAGTCGACGATCAGTCGAGAGTTCAGCCCCGCCTCGTGCAGCTGGCGGGTGCACATCTCAACATTGACCGAATCGTAGTTGGGCTGGGCGCCGCCCCGGAGGATCACATGACCATCCGGATTGCCCTGGGTCTGCAGCAGGGCCACCTGCCCCGCCTGGTTGATCCCCATGAAACGGTGGCCGCTGGCGGCGGACTTGAGGGCGTTCATCGCCACATCCAGCTTGCCGTCAGTGCCGTTCTTGAAGCCCACCGGCATGGAGAGACCGGAGGCCATCTCCCTGTGAGTCTGGGATTCGGTGGTGCGGGCGCCGATGGCGGACCATGAGAACAGCTCCGCCAGGTACTGCGGGCTGATGGGATCCAGGGCCTCGGTGGCCACCGGCAGTTCCAGCTCCGCCAGCCAGATCAACAGCTCTCTGGCGGTGCGCAGCCCCTTGGCCACGTCGAAGGAGTTGTCCATGTCCGGATCGTTGATCAGCCCCTTCCAGCCGACGGTGGTACGGGGCTTCTCGAAGTAGACCCGCATCAGGATCAGCATCTGATCCTTGAGCTCCTCCTGCAGCCCCTTCAGCTTCAGGGCATACTCCTTGGCCGCCTCCACATCGTGGATGGAACAGGGACCGGTGACCACCAGCAAGCGGTTGTCACGCTTGTGGACGATGTCGGCGACCTGGGCGCGGGCGCCGTTGATATATCGATAGGCATGCTCGGAGAGGGGCAGCGCCTGCTTCAGCTGCTCCGGGGTAATCAGGACCTGTTCAGATTGAATGTGGATGTTGTTAATACTGTCCTTTTGCATTTCTGCATCTCCAAGTATGACCCATCGGTAAAGCGATTCGACGGGTAAGTTAACCCAACCGGTGCTTCCGGCCTGAGTTCACCATGCCTTTTATGGGTAGGAGATGCAAGTAAATGCTGAACTGGATGCGAGTTCGGGGGGAAAGCCTTATAAAACGATAAAAGCCCGCCGAGGGGGCGGGCTTTTACCAGTTTCAACTAAGAGATTCTTAGTTGAGGCGCTCGCGGATACGGGCAGCCTTACCAGTACGACTACGCAGGTAGTACAGTTTGGCACGACGAACGCGACCACGACGCTCTACTTTGATGCTTTCTACCAGCGGAGAGTGAGTCTGGAACGCACGCTCTACGCCTTCACCATTAGAGATTTTACGTACAGTGAACGCAGAGTGCAGGCCACGGTTACGCTTGGCGATAACCACACCCTGGAAAGCCTGGAGACGGGTCTTGTTACCTTCGGTTACACGAACCTGCACAGTAACGGTGTCACCAGGGCCGAACGCGGGTACGTCCTGCTTCATTTGCTCTTGTTCAAGCTGCTTAATGATGTTGCTCATAATGTCTCTCTTCCTAGATTAAACTGAAAACTCTAACGTTCATCCTGACCCTGATGGGCGACGAACTCGGCAAGCAGCTTGGCTTGCTCGTCAGTCAGAGCTAGGTTGTCAAGTAACTCGGGCCGTCGTTGCCAGGTGCGTCCCAGGGACTGCTGCAACCGCCAGCGCCGAATCGATTCATGATTGCCGCTTAACAGGACTTGCGGAACCTGTTGACCGTCCAGAACCTCCGGGCGGGTGTAGTGAGGACAATCCAGCAGGCCATCCGAAAAGGAGTCCTGCTCTGCCGAGGCCTGCTTTCCCAACACCCCAGGCACCAGCCTGGATACGGCGTCGATCAAGTTCATGGCCGGCAGCTCACCGCCACTGAGAACATAGTCACCAACGGACCACTCCTCATCAACTTCCGACTGGATGATGCGTTCATCGATACCTTCGTAGCGACCACACACCAGCACCATGCGCTTATTCTGAGCCAGCTCCTCCACACCCTTCTGGGTCAGGGGACGGCCCTGAGGCGACAGGTAGATCACCTTGGCCTCATCACCCGCTTCGGCCTTGGCCGCACGGATGGCGTCACGCAGGGGCTGCACCATCATCAGCATCCCCGGGCCACCGCCATAGGGGCGGTCATCCACGGTACGATGCCGGTCATGGGTGAAATCACGGGGATTCCACGTCTGCAATCCAATCAAGCCGTTTTTCACGGCGCGACCGGTTACCCCAAACTCTGTCACTGCACGAAACATCTCGGGAAACAGGGTCACGACCCCCAACCACATTGCGTTCGCTTGTGTCATTAAAAACTTGGGTCCCAGTCAACGGTAATAAGTTTGTCGGATTTGTTCACCTCGAGGATGAACTGCTCCGGGACAAAAGGAACCAGACGTTCTCTTTTGCCAAAGGCGTCTTTCGGGTTCGCCTTGATCTCCAACACGTCATTGGCGCCGGTTTCCAGGACTCCGGAAACGGTACCCATGTCGTACCCCTGGGTGTTCACCACCTTGCAGCCGATAAGCTCACGCCAGTAGAACTCGTCTTCCGGCAGCTCAGCCAGCTGGTCGGCAGAGATAGAGATGTCGCAGTTGGTGTAGGCTGCTGCCGCATCGCGGTCCTCAACCCCTTCCAGGCGCACGATCAGGCCGTTGTTTTGACGACGCCAATCCAGCACCTTCATCTCCTGCTGCACCCCACCCCGGGTCACCAACCAAGGACGGTACTCGAAGATACCCTCTCGATCTTCGGTAAAGGGGTTGACCTTCATCCAGCCCCGAATCCCATGTGGCGCACCCAATCGGCCCACCATCATCAGTTCCTGCTGTTTCATCAACTTACCCCTAACCAACACCCATTAAGCCGCAGCTTTACGGGCGTCCTTCACCAGAGTGGCTACGCGATCGGACAGGGAAGCGCCCTGGGATACCCAGTGATCAACGCGATCCAGGTCCAGACGTACACGCTCTTCCTGACCGGCAGCGATAGGGTTGAAGAAGCCGATCTTCTCGATGAAGCGGCCATCGCGCTTGCAGCGAGAATCAGCTACAACCACTTGATAAAAGGGACGCTTTTTAGCGCCACCACGGGCTAAACGAATGGTTACCATAAGGTAATTCCTCTAATGGTTTTACAGCAATAGAATTGGGGCCCGTAAGGACCCCAAGGTAGAAAGCCCGCCGATTTTACCTGAATGCATGCGCATTGCAACCATTTCGGCGGTTCTGTGGCCACCACCATCGAGTGTAGCAGCCGGAAGTCAGGCCGCTGGAATCAGCGACGGGGCATCTTCATCCCCGGGGGCAGCATGCCACCCATACCGCGCATCATCTTCTTCATGCCACCGCCCTTCATCTTCTTCATCATCTTCTGCATCTGGGTGAACTGCTTCAGCAGACGGTTCACATCCTGCAGCTGGGTGCCGGAGCCGGCGGCAATACGCCGTTTGCGGGATCCCTTGATGATGTCGGGACGGGCGCGTTCACCCGGGGTCATGGAGTTGATGATCGCCTCCATCTGGCGAGTCATCTTGTCGTCCTGGACCTGGGCCAGGGCCTCAGGGGGCAGCTGGCCCACGCCGGGCAGCTTCTCCAGCATCCCCATCATCCCGCCCATGTTGTGCATCTGGCGCAACTGGTCGCGGAAGTCCAGCAGGTCAAACCCTTCGCCCTTCTTCAGCTTCTTGGCCAGCTTCTCAGCCTGGCCCTTGTCCACCTTGCGCTCCACCTCCTCGATCAGCGAGAGCACATCCCCCATCCCCAGGATGCGGGAGGCCACCCGGTCGGGGTGGAAGGGCTCGAGGGCATCGGTCTTTTCACCCACACCCAGGAACTTGATCGGCTTGCCGGTGATGTGACGGATAGAGAGGGCGGCGCCGCCGCGGGCGTCACCGTCCACCTTGGTGAGGATCACACCGGTCAGCGGCAGCGCTTCATTGAACGCCTTGGCGGTATTGGCGGCGTCCTGACCCGTCATGGCATCCACGGTGAACAGGGTTTCCACCGGATTGATGGCGGCGTGAAGCGCCTTGATCTCGTCCATCATGTCGGCATCGACGTGAAGACGGCCGGCGGTATCGACGATCACCACATCGATGAACTTCTTGCGGGCATGATCCACCGCGGCGGTGGCGATCTCCACCGGCTTCTGGCTGGTGTCGGAGGGGAAGAACTCCACGCCGATGTCACCGGCCAGGGTCTCCAGCTGCTTGATCGCCGCCGGACGATAGACGTCGGCACTGACCACCAGCACCGACTTCTTGTTGCGCTCCTTGAGCAACTTGGCCAGCTTGCCCACACTGGTGGTCTTACCGGCGCCCTGCAGGCCGGCCATCATCACGATGGCCGGCGGCTGACTGGCCAGGTTCAGGGCCTCGTTGGACTGGCCCATGGCCGCTTCCAACTCACCCTGAACGATCTTGATGAACGCCTGACCCGGGGTCAGGCTCTTGGACACCTCGGTCCCCACGGCGCGCTCGCGCACCTTGGCCACGAAGTCGCGAACCACCGGCAGAGCCACGTCGGCTTCCAGCAGCGCCATACGCACTTCGCGCAGGGTCTCTTTAATATTGTCTTCGGTAAGACGGCCACGGCCGCTGATGTTCTTCAGCGTCTGGCCCAAGCGTTCGGATAAATTCTGGAACATCGCCTGCTGCATAGGTTAATGATCAATCGACCGCATTATAACGGCGCGTCTGAGACAAACACAAACGGCCACCCCCGGCCTGGGGAACCAAACCAGGGGATCATCGGTCACAAACAGATAAAATTCACCATCCAAATTGGGAATATAGCCGCTGCCCAAAGCCCGGAGTGCATGATAAGCTTGGGAAATTGGGAGCGTTACCCGATCGACATCATTCTTTTGTGAGGTAAAGAGGCACTATGGAGTTTTTTGCCATCAGCGCAATCATTGGCTACGGCCTGGCCTTCTACCTGGTCGCCAGCAAACTGCTGCACCCCAAAGGTCCCAATCGCAGGCTGGCCACCCTGGCCGGCGCGGTGGGCGTACTGTGCCACGCTGCCGCCCTGATCCCCCAGATCCTGGAGAATGGCAGCCAACACTACAGTCTGGTGAACACCGCCTCCATGGTGATGCTGATGATCACCACCGCCATCACCGTGATGCTGACCCGCATCAAGGTGATCGTGGTGGTGCCCGCGGTGTACATCTGCGGCATCTTCGGCGCCGCCGGCATGGTGCTGCTGCCGCAGAACGAGGGCTACCTGTTTAACGACCCGGCCCTGTTCACCCATGTGGGCACCTCGCTGCTGGCGTACTCGGTGTTCCTGATCGCCGCCCTGTACGCCATCCAGCTGGCCAGCATCAACCGTCGCCTCAAGGATCGCAAGCTGATGCTGGAGTCGACCCTGCCCCCGCTGATGACGGTGGAGAAGCAGCTGTACCACTTCGTGATGATCGGTTTTGTGCTGCTGAGCCTGTCCCTGATCACCGGCTTCCTGTTCCTCGACGGCTTCTTCGGCAGCGGTCAGGCCCATAAGGCGATCCTGGCCATTGCCGCCTGGCTGGTGTACGGCACCATGCTGCTGCGCCACCGCACCCAGGGGATCCGCATCCGCAGCGCCATCATCTACTCCATGTCCGGTGTCACCCTGCTGACCCTGGCCTACTTCGGAAACCGCCTGGTGCGGGAACTGCTTATCGGCTGAGCCAACGGGCTGCCTCTTGACAGGAGGCAGCCATTTCCCGACTCTACCCTTTCAGCCGCCTTATAGGATTGCCCCGACTTGGACGACATATCCACCGACAGCCTGCTTATTGTACTGGCTGTCCTTATCTGCCTCTCCGCCTTCTTCTCCGGTACGGAAACCGCGATGATGTCGCTGAACCGCTACCGGCTCCGACACCTCAGCCAGCAGGGCCACAAGGGGGCCAGCCGCGCCGAACAGCTGCTGGAGCGCCCAGATCGGCTCATTGGCCTGATCCTGATTGGCAACAACATCGTCAACCTGGCGGCCGCCTCCCTGGCCACCATCGTCTGTCAACGCTGGTTCGGCGCCTGGGGCCCGGCGGTGGCCACCGGCGCCCTTACCTTTATCGTGCTGATCTTTGCCGAGGTAACCCCCAAGACCCTGGCGGCGCTCTACCCGGAGAAGCTGGCCTACCCCAACAGCCTGGTGCTGCGGCCGCTGATGACCCTGTTCTACCCTCTGGTGTGGCTGGTCAACAGCATCAGCAATGCCCTGCTCTCCATCGTCGGTGTCCGCCCGCTGCACGGCGACGGCGACGATCTCTCCGCCGATGAGCTGCGCTCGGTGCTGAACGAGGCCAGCGCCATGATCCCGCGGCGCCACCGGGAAATGCTGGTCTCCATCCTGGATCTGGAGAAGGTGACGGTGGAGGATGTGATGGTGCCCCGCAATGAGCTGTACGCCATCGACATCAACGACGACTTCAAGACCATGATGAAGCAGCTGACCCACAGCCCCCACTCCAAGGTGCTGCTCTACCGGGGCAACATCGATGACGTGGTCGGGTTCCTGCACCTGTCGGACCTGCTGCGGCTGATGACCCGGGATCAGGAGGTGAGCGACAAGGCCACCCTGCTGCGGGAGGTACGCGAGATCTACTACGTGCCGGAGGGCACGCCGCTGAATGTACAACTGCTGAAATTCCAGCGGGCCAAGGAGCGGCTGGGGCTGGTGGTGGATGAGTACGGCGACATCCAGGGCCTGGTCTCCCTGGAGGATATCCTGGAGGAGATCGTCGGGGACTTCACCACCGGACTGCAGCCGGCGGTCAGCGACGAGATCAACCGTAACGAGGACGGAAGCTTCGATGTGGACGCCAGCATCAACATCCGCGACATGAATCGGGAGATGAACTGGAAGTTCCCCACCGATGGCCCTAAGACCCTCAATGGCCTGGTGGTGGAGACCCTGGAGGAGATCCCCGCCGTGCACACCCGCCTGACCATAGGTGATTACCAGATCGAGGTGCTGGAAGCCAACGAAAGCGTGGTGACTACGGTGCGGGTGATACAGCTAAAATAGACTCCCCCTTTGATTATCTCTTCTATACTGAAAGACCGGATCGGTTCGCCGACCCGGTCTTTCATTTTCGGGGGAGGAAGAGGTGATGCACCAACGCAGGGGCAAAGCCCTGGAAGCTGCAACGCTGCTGCTGTCACTGATACCACTGACCGTAAACGCGGAGATTCAGTGGGTTCAGGCGCCAACCCTGGTCACCCAGGATCCCAACTTCAGCCAGCTCCCCCTGACCCTGCACTCTCAGTGGGGCAACTCCCCCTGGTATACCGAGACCTCCCTGGGCCTGACACGCCAGGAGTCGACCCTGCTCACCCGCCAGGTTCACGAGGGGCTGGGCGCCCGGGTCGGTACCGGCTATCGGGTGGGCCGGTTCTCCCTCTCCCTGGATCTGCAGTTTCAGCATCAGCAGCAGCAGAGCCTGACCGTGCTGGGCTTCAACACCGAGGTGAAGTTCTAGATCCGACGCCGAGCCTGACAAAAAAAGCCACCCTTGGGTGGCCTTTGACTACTCTGGGGCAACGCGCTAGCTGAGCACCACGGTGGCGACCGCGTAGCGCCGCTCGTCCGCCAGGCTGATGTGGGCCTGCTGGGCCCCCAGGGCCTGCATCCGCGCCAGGGCCCCCTCGGTGAGGATCAACTGGGGCGCCCCGTCGGCGTTGTGCCCCAGTTCGATGTGCTGGAAGGAGACCCCCCGGCCAATGCCGGTTCCCAGGGCCTTGCCCGCCGCCTCCTTGACAGCAAAACGTTTGGCCAGCAGCCTCGCCGGGGCCCGTGAGGACGCCAGCTCCTCCAGCTCATTGGGGGTCAGGATGCGTCGGGCGAACTTCTCACCCAACCGCTGGTACTGGGCCTCCATCCGCTCAATCTCGACGATGTCGGTCCCCAGGCCTTTGATGCTCATCAGCTCCCCTGACGCCCTTCCAGCATCAGCCGCTTCATGTCCCGCACCGCCAGATCCAGGCCGTCAATGGCCGACCGGGCGACGATGGCGTGGCCGATATTGAGCTCGTAGATCTCGGGGATGGCGGCGATGGGCTTGACGTTGTGGTAGTTAAGACCGTGACCGGCATTGACCACCAGCCCCAGGGACGCGGCGTAGGCGGCCCCGCCACGGATTCGGGCCAGTTCCGCTTCCGCTTGGGCTTCCGTCTCGGCATCGGCATAGGCGCCGGTGTGGATCTCGATGTAGAGCGCCCCCACCTTGACCGCGGCGTCGATCTGGGTCTTGTCGGCGTCGATAAACAGGGACACCTTGATGCCGGCCTGCTTCAGCCGGGAGACTGCATCCAGCATCTTGTCCAGCTGACCGGCCACATCCAGCCCGCCCTCGGTGGTCAGCTCTTCGCGCTTCTCCGGCACCAGGCAGACATAGGTGGGCTTCACCTCAAGGGCGATGGCCAGCATCTCCTCGGTCACCGCCATCTCCAGGTTCATCCGGGTCTTCAGGGTCTGGGCCAACAGGTAAACATCCCGGTCGATGATGTGGCGTCGGTCCTCGCGCAGATGGATGGTGATGCCGTCGGCGCCGGCATGCTCCGCCACCGCCGCCGCGTGCACGGGATCCGGGTAGCTGGTGCCCCTGGCCTGACGCAGGGTGGCGATATGGTCAATGTTGACCCCAAGAAGAATACTCATGCCTAGTCCTTGTTGTTGATTCGTTTCATAAACAGCTCCCTGCTGCGCAGGGGCTTATCGCCCAGGTGGGGCCTGAGCAGGATCCGGGCCAGGTGCTTGGCCTGGGCCAGGTGGTCCGTTGCCAGCTGTTGCCGGGCCAGGGCCAACAACATCGCACCCGCATAGCCCCGGCCATGGGCGGCAGGGACAAACCCCTGCTCCACCACCAGGGCATAGTGGCCGGCGGCCTCCAGGGGCTCTCCCATGGCGTCCAACTCCAGGGCCGGTGCCTCGCCCAGGTGGCTGAGCAGGGCCCACTCGAAATAGCGCAAAACCGGCTCATGCCGCTCCTCACTGGCCAGGGTCAGCAAGCACTGGTGGTAGGCCTGGAACAGCTCGGGGCACTGGGCCAGCTCAGACAGTAATCGTACCGCCAATTCGTTGAAGTACAAACCGCAGTAGAGCTTGTCTCCGCTCAGAGGCACAGGCAGGGAGAGGGTTTCGACCCCCTTGAGAGTCTTGAGGCTGCCCTGGCCGGCCAGGGCGATCTTCAGGGGCTGGAAGGGCTGCAGGGCGGCTTTGATCAAGCCCCCCTGCTTGCCGGAGGTGCGCGCCACCGCCGTCACCTTGCCCTCCTCCTCCGTCAGCAGGGTTACCAGCAGGCTGCGCTCACGGTAGGGGCGGGCGTGCAGCAGATAGGCGGACTGCCAACCCGGCTCCACCTTAATCGTCCCCATACCCCAGGCTGCGCAGCGCTCGCTCGTCGTCTGCCCAGCCGGATTTCACCTTTACCCAGGTTTCCAGGTAGACCTTGGTATCGAACATCTTCTCCATCTCGATGCGGGCTTCCCGGCCAATGGTGCGGATCTTCTCGCCCTTGTTGCCGATCACCATCCGCTTCTGGCCGGTTCGCTCCACCAGGATCAGGGCGTTGATGTGATAGGTGCCCTTCTCATCCACCTTGAACTGCTCGATCTCCACGGTGGCGGCATAGGGCAGCTCATCCCCCATGAAGCGCATCAGCTTCTCACGCAGGATCTCCGACGCCATGAAGCGCTGGCTGCGATCGGTGACATAGTCCTCCGGGAAGTAGTGGATCGACTCGGACACGCTCGCCAGGGAGAGGTCCATGATAGGAGAGATATCCCCCCCCTTGCCGGCGGCCACCGGGAACACCGCGTCGAAGTTGAACCGCTCCTGCAACTGCTGCAGGTGGGGCAGCAGTGCCTCCTTGTCCTTCACCTGGTCGATCTTGTTGACCACCAGAGCGGTCTTGCGATGATCACCGCCGCGGCGGAGCTTCTTCAGCACCATCTCATCGTCGGCGGTCCACTTGGTGCCCTCCACCACGAACAGCACCAGCTCCACGTCCGCCAGGGAGCTGGCGGCGGCCCGGTTCATCAGGCGGTTGATCGCCCGCTTCTCCTCGACGTGCAATCCGGGGGTGTCGACGAAGATCACCTGACGGGGTCCCTCGGTGTGGATCCCCATGATGCGGTGACGGGTGGTCTGCGGCTTGCGGGAGGTGATGCTCACCTTCTGGCCGAGCAGTCTGTTCAGCAGGGTGGATTTGCCCACGTTGGGACGGCCGACGATGGCGACGAAACCGCAGTAGGTGGTGTCTGTCATGATTCCAGTACCTCCAGGACCCGGGCGGCGGCGTCCTGCTCCGCCTTGCGGCGCGAACTGCCCCTGCCCACCACGGGTTCGTCCAGATTGCATACGCAGCAATGGACGGTAAACTGTTGATTATGGGCGTCACCGGTGACGGTGATCACCTCGTAGGCCGGCAGGGGCTTGCGCCGCGACTGGAGCAGCTCCTGCAGACGGGTCTTGGGATCCTTCTGGCCGGCCCCGGGCTGGATGGCGTCCAGGCGGGGCTGCCACAGGGCCAGCAACACCGGCTTGCAGCACCCGATGCCACCGTCGAGGAAGATGGCGCCCAGCACCGCCTCCACCGCGTCCGCCAGGATCGATTCCCGGCGATGGCCGCCGGACTTCATCTCGCCCGGACCCAGTTTGATGTATTCACCCAGGTTCAGCTCCCGGGCGATCTCCGCCAGGGTGGCGCCCTTTACCAGGGTCGCCCGCATTCGGGTCATCTCCCCCTCCGGGGCCTTGGGAAACCTGTGGTACAAGTCCTCGGCAACCACCATGGAGAGTACTGCGTCTCCCAGGTACTCGAGACGCTCATTGTGGCGACTGCCCGCACTTCTGTGGGTCAGGGCCTGCTGTAATAATTGAGGCTGCTGAAACTCATAGCCCAGCAGCCTCTGCAAACGTTGTAAATCAGCCACTGCTAACCTTTAATCAATTCCGCCGATACGGCTGAAGCGAACGCCGGTGGGCACCCAGGTGGGCAACACACTGCTGCGATCGCGGTCGAACTCAAAGGAGATCCAGATACCGGTGGCCTTGCCCACCAGGTTCTCCTCGGGGACAAAGCCCCAGAAACGGCCGTCGGTGCTGTTGTCACGGTTGTCCCCCATGACAAAATAGCTGCCCTCGGGCACCACCCAGTCACCGGCCTGACGACCGGGCTGCTTGTAGTAATAGCGCAGGGGCTCGGGGTGACGGGGGTTAATCAGAATGTCGTGGTCCACCCCGGCCAGATCCTCGCTGAGGCGCATCAGGGGAGAGCCGTTCTGGAAGAACTCATCCCGGTTCACCTCAACAGACTGCACCGGCTCCAGCCCGGGGCACTTGGCCACACCAGCCTCGCACTTGGGCTGCAGGTAGAGGGTCTTGTTGCGGTACACCACCCGGTCACCGGGCAGGCCGATCACCCGCTTGATGTAGTCGACGCGGGTGTCCTTGGGGTACTTGAAGACGATGATGTCACCGCGCTGGGGGTCGTTATTCTCCCAGAACTTGGCGCGGAATACCGGATCCCTCAAACCGTATTCATGCTTGTTCACCAGGATGAAATCCCCCACCAACAGGGTGGGCATCATCGAGCCTGAGGGGATCTGGAAGGGTTCCCACAGGAAGGAGCGCAGCACCAGAACGAAAGCGATCACCGGGAAGATCGACTTGGAGGTCTCCACCAGCCAGGGTTCCTGCACCAGTTTGTCTCTGGCCTCCTCCGGCAGGTCACCGGAGGTCTGCGCACTGGCAAACGCCAGCTTCTGCTGGCGCCGCGGCGCCAGGTAAAACGTATCCAGTAGCCAGACCAGGCCAGTCCCCAGGGTGACCAGAACCAGGACCAGCGAAAACAGTGCCGCCATGCGCGATTAATCTCCTACCTTGAGTACCGCCAGGAAGGCTTCCTGAGGCACCTCAACATTACCCAGCTGCTTCATCCGCTTCTTACCCTCTTTCTGCTTCTGCAACAGCTTCTTCTTACGGCTGACGTCACCGCCATAACACTTGGCGGTCACATCTTTACGCAGGGCCTTCACGGTGCTGCGCGCCACGATCTGGTTGCCGATGGCCGCCTGGATGGCAATATCAAACATCTGGCGGGGAATCAGTTCGCGCATCTTCTCCACCAGCTGGCGGCCGCGGAACTGGGCGTTCTCCTTGTGGGTGATCATCGCCAGGGCATCCACCCGGTCGCCGTTGATCATCACATCCAGACGCACCATCTCCTCCTGCTGGAACCGGACAAAGTTGTAGTCCAGGGAGGCAAACCCACGGCTGGTGGACTTCAGTCGGTCGAAGAAGTCCAGCACCACTTCCGCCATGGGCAGTTCATAGGTCACCGCCACCTGGTTGCCGTGGTAGGCCATCTTAGTCTGAACCCCGCGCTTTTCGATACACAGGGTGATCACATTCCCCAGATACTCCTGAGGCACAAGGATGTTGGCCTCGACGATCGGCTCCGCAATGGTTTCGATGTTGTTCAGCGGCGGAAGTTCCGAGGGGTTATCCACCATCACCGTCTCACCCTTGGTGGTGGTCACTTCATAGACCACGGTCGGTGCGGTGGTGATCAGATCCAGGTTGTACTCACGCTCCAGGCGCTCCTGGATGATCTCCATGTGCAGCATCCCCAGGAAGCCACAGCGGAAACCGAAGCCCAGGGCGGCAGAGGTCTCCGGCTCGAAGAACAGAGAGGCGTCGTTGAGGGAGAGCTTGTTCAGGGCATCCCGGAACGACTCATAGTCTTCACTGGAGATGGGGAACATGCCGGCGTACACCTGGGGCTTCACCTTCTGGAAGCCCGGCAGGGCCTCCTCGGAGCCATGCTTGGCGTGGGTCAGGGTGTCCCCCACCGGCGCACCGTGGATCTCCTTGATGCCACACACCACCCAGCCCACCTCGCCGGTGAGCAGTTCAGTGGTGTCCTTCTGCTTGGGGGTGAAGATCCCCAGGCGATCCACACCCCAAACCTGACCGGTGCTCATCACCTTGATTTTGTCGTTCTTCTTCAGCTTGCCGTTCTTGATCCGCACCAAAGAGACAACCCCGAGGTAGTTGTCGAACCAGGAGTCGATGATCAGCGCCTGCAGCGGCGCCTCCGGGTCGCCCTCTGGGGCAGGAATGGTCTTGACGATGCACTCCAGCACCTCATCGACGCCCACACCGGTCTTGGCGGAGCAACGCACCGCCTCCATGGCGTCGATACCGACGATGTCCTCGATCTCCTCCGCCACCCGCTCAGGGTCGGCCTGGGGCAGATCGATCTTATTGAGGATCGGCTGCACCTCCAGATCCATCTCGATGGCGGTGTAACAGTTGGCCAGGGTCTGGGCTTCCACCCCCTGACCGGCATCCACCACCAGCAGGGCGCCCTCACAGGCCGCCAGGGAGCGGGAGACTTCGTAGCTGAAATCCACGTGTCCGGGGGTATCGATGAAGTTCAGTTGGTAGGTTTCGCCATCTTTGGCGGTGTAGTTCAGCGTCACACTCTGGGCTTTAATGGTGATGCCGCGCTCACGCTCCAGATCCATGGAGTCGAGGACCTGCTCCGCCATTTCACGATCGCTCAAACCACCGCACACCTGGATCAGGCGATCGGACAGGGTCGATTTACCGTGGTCGATATGGGCAATGATACTGAAATTACGAATATGCTTCATCTAGGCCGCTTCTTGCAAAAAACAACAGGAACAAAACTATCAGGGATAGATATAGGGGGGGGATTTTAACGGATTTTATCCCCGGCGGCTATGAAAGACGCAACCGTCGGGCACCTGGGCCAATCCGTTCTCGGCTGAGGCCGCTACGACTCCGCGGCGGGCTGACCTAACACCTTGATTATTCTGGGTGTCGGCGTCAACCTGTCGGCGAGTTTCCTGGCGGTCATAAACCCGGTCAGAGCCAGCCCCAACCCGGTGGCCAGGGCGACGGCCTCGGCACCGCCCAAGAGGGAGATGCCTCCCACCCCCACCAGTAAGCCTAGCAGGGGCAACAGATAAACCAGTGCGGCGGCACCGAGCAGCTGCTGTTCTGGGATCCCCAGGGACACCTGGGTGCCTGGGGTCAGGGGGGTGCTCCAGGGCAGGGTCAGCCGCTGGGAGCGGGGCGTCAGCCCCTTGGCGATAACCCCGGTGCCGCAGCTGTCAGACTCGTGGCAGTGACCACAGGCACTCTGCACCCGCCAGCACAGGGTTACCTGGCCCTGCTCCCAGGACTCCACCCGGGCCAGCGCCTCCATCATTGTCCCTGCTCCGCCGGGTAGATGGAGTTGGCCACATTGGTCAGGCTTTCCAGCGGCAGGCGCCCCACCACCACCACCTCGACCTCACCGTGGCGGGCCGAGGCCAGGGAGAGGCCGCTGCCGGTGGAGAGGCTCTCGGGCATCACCACCTGGCCGGCGAGGCCGATGTAGACCGACATCTCGGTCAGGCCGTCGCTGAGGGCGAGATAGTGCACCGGGTCGTTCACACCAAACAACCGGTGCTGGTCCACGTGGGTCAGCTCAAAGCCCTGGGGCAGCCAGCCGAACCGCCAGGAGGACTCCCGCGCCTGGTAGGCCGGCATCAGTACCGGAGGCCAGCTCTCACCGGCCAGTTGCGCCAGAACCGGCGAGGGCTCATCGAAAGTGGCCAGCTCAATCACCAGGTACTGCTCCAGCAGCTGGCCTTCGGCATTGAGGGTATCGATCCGCAGCGGCAGCGCGGTCTGGGTATCCAGCCACAGGCTGTAGCTGTAGCGGAAACGGTCGGTGGAGACGATGCGCACCACCTGGGAGGTTCGCCCGGCGACCCGATCCCGCCCTGCCAGGGCCAGCTGGTAGAAGGGGGTAAAGGCTTCCACGCCGGTACCGAAGGCCGGGGGAATGAAGCCGCTGATGCGGGCGCTGCGGACCGAGTAGGGTTTGACGTCGTGCTCCAGGTAGGTGACCCGATCGCCGACCCGCACCACATTCTTCTGGGGACCATTGAGGTGCTCCAGGTAGGCCACCTCCTCCCCATCAATCTTGCCGTGCACATAGCGGAGGGGACGGATGTGGTCCGACTGCAGGTGGATCAGGGAGTAACGGAACTGGGCGTCGGAGAGGGCCTGCTGCATCTTATGCAGCCAGCCGATGGCGGGGTCATCGCCGGCGGCATGGGCCGGCAGTGCCAGCAACCATGCCAATGCAAACAAAAATCTACGCAAACGAGCCTCTTATCTTTGCTCTCGATCGTCATTGGAGACATTATGCCCCTTCAGACGCTGCTGCAACAGGTGGTCGCGCAGATAGGCGTTCACCCGGCGGCGCTGCTCCATCGCCTGGGCTTCGGCGCTCTGCGCCTGGGCCTGGCGGGCGGCGGGGGTATTGGCCTGGTAGCTGGCCGGCGTCGGCGCCCCAACCACTGGCAGGGTGTTCAGCACCGGCACTGGGCTGTTCTGCTGCTCGGCGCCATACTGCTGCACACCGACCACGGCGATGGCCGCCACGGTCGCGGCGATGGCGTACTGGCCGAAGCGACGGGACAACGCCACCACCTTGCCGGACACCAGGGCACGGCGGCTGGGCTTGGGCGCCAGCACCGTGGGCTCCTGCTCCAGGGCGGCCGCCACACCGGCGGCGATGTCCAGATTCAGCGCCTTGGGCAACTCGTTGCGCATCGCATCACCGATCAGATGGTAGCGATCCCAGGTCGACTGCATCTGGTCATCCTTCAACCACTGCTTGAGCTCCAGATCAGATCCTTCGCCGTCAACCCAAGCCGATACTGCTTCTTTACGTTCTGTCATGGTTCACCCTGATTGAAACTACCGCTCTAACAGCGGTTGAATCCTCTTGTCGATCGCTTCCCGCGCCCTGAAGATACGGCTTCGTACCGTGCCTACGGGACACTCCATTACGGTGGCAATCTCCTCGTAGCTCATCCCCTCCAGTTCCCGGAGTGTGATGGCTACCCTCAACTCTTCAGGCAGCGTCTCTATGGTGCTGAACACGGCCCTTTTAATCTCATCCGACAGCAGCTGACGCTCTGGGGAGCCATCCTCCCGAAGTGCATCTGCACCGTCATAAAACTCCGCTTCTTCGGCGTCCACGTCCGTCGCAGGTGGCCGTCGTCCCTGGGAGACCAGATAGTTCTTGGCGGTGTTCACCGCAATCCGGTACAACCAGGTGTAGAAGGCGCTCTCCCCACGAAAGTTCGGCAGTGCCCGGTAGGCCTTGATAAACGCTTCCTGGGCCACATCGGCAACGTCACCCTGATTCTTCACATAGCGGCTTATCAGGTTGGCTACCTTGTGCTGGTACTTCATCACCAGCAGATTAAAAGCTTGCTTATCACCTTGTTGAACGCGTTCGACCAGCTGCTGATCGCTGTTTGGCTCACTCACTTGAGAGCACTCTCCCATAAACTAAACTGCTGATTTTGCTTTTACTCGTCTCCGCGCACTTAGGTAGACTGCGCCTATGGGTAAAAGTTCGTAAAAAAGTGTGATCCAATCTGGAATTCTGTACTTACCGCGAAATTTTGGTGCTGGACCGGGAAGCGGGTAACATAGGGTCACATTTCCAAAACCCCATGATACCTAATGAAAGCCGGGATTGAACACAGTACCGATGTATTGGTTATCGGTAGCGGTGCCGCGGGCCTGACCCTGGCGCTGAAACTCGCCAACCGTTGCCAGGTCAGCGTCGTTGCCAAAGGCCCCCTCACCGAGGGCTCCACCTATTACGCCCAGGGCGGCATTGCCGCCGTGTTCGACGAAGAGGACACCGTCGAATCCCATGTGGAGGACACGCTGATCGCCGGAGCCGGCCTCTGTGATCGCCAGGCGGTGGAGTTCACCGCCCGGGAGGCAAGGGCGGCGCTGGAGTGGCTGATCCGCAAGGGCGTGGACTTTGACGAGGAGGAGTCCCAGGGGGAGGCCAGCGGCGGTGAGCCTCGCTACCACCTGACCCGCGAGGGGGGCCACAGCCACAGGCGTATCCTTCACGCGGCGGACGCCACCGGCAAGGAGGTGCAACTCACCCTGGAGGAGCAGGCGCGCCGGCACCCCAACATCACTCTGCTGGAGCGCTACAACGCGGTGGATCTGATCACCAGCGTCAAGCTGGGGCTGCCCGGCGACAAGCGGGTGGTGGGGGCCTACGTGTGGAACCGCAACGCCGAGCATGTGGAGACCGTCAGTGCCCCCTTCGTGGTGCTGGCCACCGGTGGCGCCTCCAAAGTGTACCAGTACACCTCCAACCCCGACGTCTCCTCCGGCGACGGCATCGCCATGGCCTGGCGGGCCGGCTGCCGGGTGGCCAACATGGAGTTCAACCAGTTCCACCCCACCTGCCTCTACCACACCGAAGCGAGAAACTTCCTGCTGACCGAGGCACTGCGTGGCGAGGGCGCCCTGCTCAGGCGCCCCGATGGCAGCCGCTTCATGCCCGACTTCGACCCTCGCGAGGAGCTGGCCCCCAGAGACGTGGTGGCCCGGGCCATCGACTTCGAGATGAAGCGCCTGGGGGCCGACTGCATGTACCTGGACATCAGCCACAAGGATCCGCAGTTCGTCACCCGCCACTTCCCCACCATCTACAAACGGTGCCTGGGGCTGGGGATCGACATCACCAAACAGCCGATCCCCGTGGTCCCCGCCGCCCACTACACCTGCGGCGGGGTGATGACCGATCTGGATGGCAAGACCGACATCGCCGGCCTCTACGCCGTCGGCGAGGTGGCCTACACCGGGTTGCATGGTGCCAATCGCATGGCCAGCAACTCGCTGCTGGAGTGCCTGGTGTTCGCCCGCGCCGCCGCCCGGGACATCTTCCAGCATCTGGACCAGGTGGAACCGGTCACCGCTCTGCCCCACTGGGATGAAAGCCAGGTCACCGATTCCGACGAGAACGTGGTGATCTCCCACAACTGGCATGAGCTGAGGCTGTTTATGTGGGACTACGTGGGCATCGTGCGCACCGACAAGCGGCTGCAGCGTGCCCTGCGCCGGGTGGAGATGCTCAAGGGGGAGATCCACGACTACTACTCGGACTTCAAGATCAGCAACGACCTGCTGGAGCTGCGCAACCTGGTGCAGATCGCCGAGCTGATCATCCGCTGCGCCATGGATCGAAAGGAGAGCCGCGGCCTGCACTACACCCTGGATTACCCGAATCAGCAAGCCAACCCCTCGCCCACTATCCTGACGCCGCCCCCCGGCAGCTGATCAGGATGCGACAGAGCCGGTGCCAGCCGGCTCTGTCCACCTGCCGTCGGCTCAACCACCAGAGCCGCCCTCCGGGCTGCACCCACAACAGCGCCAATGGCCCCCACACCCAGCTGCGCGGATCCAGCTGGAAGGGTTCCCCCCCGCCAAGCTCCACCCCCTGACCATCTTCACCGAGGAGGAAGGGTGAGGTGGCGGCGCCTCTGGGCAGCCAGGGCAGCAGGGTCACGGGCAGCAACAGCAGTTGCCACGCCCCTTGAAGCGGCAGGCGCTCTGCCGGCCACAACCCCAGGCTGAGCAGCAGCAGCAGGCTGAGACCAAGCCTGAGCCAGTTGGGACAGGAACTGGGGGCGGGATAGGGGTAGCGCTTGTGCTCGACCATACCCTCAGTGTAGCCGAGCTTCGACGCCCGCCTCGGGGGCGCCGGATGCACTGCTAGCGCAACTGCTCGCGGTTGCGCTCCAGGATCAAGGCGACCATCGCCGCCAGTTGGGGATCCGGGCAGCTTTCGTGACCCATGAACCAGGCGAACATGTCGGGATCATCACAGGTCAGCAACCGCTCGAACTGCGCTTTCTGCGTGTCAGTCAGGGCGAGATAGTGCTTATCGACAAAGGGTTCCAGCAATACATCCAGCTCCAACATGCCACGGCGACACGCCCACTTCAGCCGGGCCAGGTTCTCCCTCTCTTGAGTCATGGTTGTTCCTTAACGGTCAGGTGCTTCTCGTGCCACAGATGATACCCCAATGACGCCAGGGAGCATACCGCCATGCCGGTAAGCATCGGGGCCGGCGACTGCGGGTGCACCAGGGACAGCAGGCCGCCGGCCACGGCGCCGGCGAGGAAGCGCATCGCCCCGCCCAGGGCGGACACCGAGCCGGCAGCCCCGTCGAAGGCGTCCAGAGCCAGGGTGGTGGCGTTGGCGCTGACCATCCCCAGCGGCCCCATCATCAGCATGATGGGGATCACCACCGCCCACAGGGGCGGATCGCCGAGCAGCGAGGTCACCAGGGCCAGTAGCGCGCCCAGGGCGGTGGTCAGCAGCCCCCGTAGCATCATCCTGGCGGTCCCCACTCTGGCCACGAACCTGGCATTGAGGGTGGTCAGGGCCATCATGGTGAGGATATTCAGGCCGAACAGGAAGCCGAAGTGCTCCGCCGCCACCCCGAAATAGCGGATATAGACGTAGGAGGAGCCGGTAATAAACAGGAACAGCGAGGCGGAAAACAGGGTACCGACGATCAGATGAGCCCTGACCGTGCCATGAGCCAGGATCGACCGATACAGGGCGAGCGCCGCCTTCACCCCTGCCGGCCGGCGCTGCTCGGTCGGCAGGGTCTCCCCCACCCGCCAGCGCATCATCACCACCAGGGCCAGGGCGAACAGCGCCAGCAGCACAAAGATCGCCCGCCAGCCGCCCTGGATCAGCAGGAAGCCACCTAGGATGGGCGCCGCCAGCGGCGCCAGGTTCATCACCAGCATCACAAAGGACATCGCCCGGGCAAAGCGCTCCTTCTGGAACAGGTCTCTGAGCACGGCCATCACCACCACCGAGGCACCCGCCCCCCCCAGAGCCTGCAGGGTGCGGGCCGCAATCAGCATCTCCACCGACCTGCTCCAGGTCGCCGCCACGCTGGCCAGGATAAATACGCCGAGGCTGGCGCCGAGAACCGGCATCCGCCCGTAGGCGTCGGTCAGGGAGCCGTAGAGCAGCTGCCCCACCGCGAACCCCACCAGGAAGAAACTGACGGTCAGCTGAGTGGTGGCGACACTGGCGCCCATCTCGTCGGCGATGGTGGGAATCGCGGGAAGATACATATCGATGGCCAGCGGGGTCAGCCCCGCCAATGCCCCAAGCAACAGGATGAGCCCCATCCCCGAGGCCCTGGATTGATCAGTCATACTGCTCCTGATAAAAGGGGCGCCTTAGGCGCCCCGGTAGTACTCTATTTGAACCGCTTGAAGGCAGGCTCCCTGCCGGCGAAAAGATCGGTGAAATCGGTCTCCAGGATCCGTTTCACCGCCGGGTGCTGGATCATCCGCTCGGCAAACATCACGTGATACTGTTCGGTGATGTCGACGGTTTCGCCCACCAGCTGTACCCCCTGTGACAGCAGCTCCTCCCGATAGAGAGTGGGTGCAATGAAAATCCCCTGGCGATAGAGACCGAACGCCTTCATCATCGCCGCATCGTCAAATTCGCCGACGATCACCGGGGATACCCCCACCTCATCGAACCAGCGCAGCAACTGCTGTCCCAGGGCGGTCTTACGGTGGGGCATCAGGATGCGGGCCCCGTCCAGGTTGGCGGGGAAGCGCCCCTCGACCTTCTCCTGCGAGAAAAAGCTGATGCCGGTCTCCCCCAGCTTCTTACTGAGGATCTCCGGATACTGGAGAGACCCGGCATCGCTTCCGGAGAGCACGATGTCCAGCTTGTGCTGGGACAGACGCTCCATCAGATTCTCTTCACCGGATTCATAACAGCAGAGGTGGATGGAACCGTCGTCAGGCATCACCGACAGCAGCAACCGGCTGGCCAGGTTCTTGGAGAGGGCATCGGAGGAGCCCACCTCGAACAGGATCGACTTGTCCTGGGTGTAGTTGAGCAGATCCAGCATCTCATAGCTCAAGCTGAACATCTTGTCGGCATAGCGGTACACCAACTCCCCCAGGTCGGACGCCACCAGCTGCCTACCCTGGCGACGGAACAGCTTACCGCCGAGCCTGTGCTCCAGGTGGCGGATCTGGCCGGTCACCGTCTGCGGCGTCAGAAACAGGGCTTCCGCCGCCTTGGTGACCGAGCCCTTCTTGCGAACCATCCAGAAGTAGTAGAGGTGATTGTAGTTTAGATGCGCCATAACCTGGGCCCCCCTTGCGGGAGGGCTTCTCCTTATATCGACGAGCCGACCAGAGTGGTGGCCGGAAACCGTGCCGCGGACTCGCGGCGAGGGTGCTGCAGGGTGCAGACCGACCCATTATAGTTCGGGAAAGCTGAACCAAAGCCCAACCATAGGCAGTTGAGACTATCATAAAGCGGGCTATCCACCATCCCTTAAATTAGCGATTGAGTTGATGGAACAATCGCTATTGACCGTGACCGGCATCGGCCCTCCCGGCAAGGGCAAACGTCGGCAATCCACCAGGCTGTGCCGCCTCGCGTGCCGGGGGCCGACTCGGCATCGCCGAACTGGCCCGGCCACGCCGAGCCGGATTCAGACGGAGAAGGGGTAGGCGATGGGCTCGTGGTGCTGATAGCCCTCCACCTGAAAGTCGTCCAGGGTGACCCAGGTTTCCAGATCCGCCAGACTGGTGATCTCGGGATTGATCAGCAGCCGTGGTGAGGCATAGGGCTGGCGCTTGAGCTGCACATCCCGCATCAGCGTCAGTTGATCCTCGTAGATGTGGGCATTGACGATCTTGTGGTAGGCCCGCCCAGGCTTGTGGCCGGTGATCTGGGCCATCAGCGCCAGCAGGGTAAACACCTGCACCTGGTTGAAGTTGAGGCCCAGAGGCACGTCGCAGGAGCGCTGATAGGAGGTCAGATGCAGGGTGTCTCCCAGCAACGAGAAGGTGTGGGTATGCATGCAGGGACGCAGGCAACCCAATTCAAACTCACCGGGATTGTAGAAGGTGAGGATCTCACCACGATCATCGATCCCCCTTTCCAGGTCGGCGACGATCTTGGCCAGCTGATCCAGCGGGGTGCCGTCGTGCCTGCGCCAGGCCCGCCCCTGGACACCGTACACCCGTCCCATATCATCCTGCCCCTTGCGATGGGGGCTGGCCAGCCAGGCAGGGTTGTCGTTGGCGTTTGCATTCCAGGTATTGCAGCCGATGGCACGGAACTGCTCGGCACTGTCGTAGCCGCGCAGATAACCGAGTAACTCGGCAATGGCCGCTTTCCAGTAGCTTTTGCGAGTGGTGATCAGCGGAAAGCAGTTGTCGCCGACGTCATACTCCAAATCGGCGTTGATCACCGTCAGACAACGCTTGCCGGTGCGCTCGTTTTCCACCCACACCCCCTGGTCGACGATGCGCTGACAGAGCTCAAGATACTGTTTCATGGGTACACAAACCTTCAGATAGTGTTTTGTATCCAGTCTCGGGGACCGGTGTTACCTGGCCGGGCGCATCATCAGATAGCCGCCATAGGCCAGCATGGGGAGGGTCAGCAGCTGTCCCATGGAGAGCCCCAGGTAGAGGCTCATATGGGCATCGGGCTGGCGCACGAACTCGATGAGGAAGCGGGCACAGCCATAGCCCACCAGGAACAGGCCGGCCACGGCACCGGGCTTGTGGGTGCGCTGCTTGTACCAATTCAGCAACAGGAACAGCACCAGCCCCTCGAGCAGCGCTTCATACAGCTGCGACGGGTGACGGGGCAGCGGGCCCGCACCAGGGAAGATCATCGCCCAGGGCACGTCGGTCACCCGCCCCCACAGTTCACCGTTGATGAAGTTGCCAATGCGTCCGGCCCCCAGGCCGATGGGGATGGTTGGGGCCACCAGATCCGCCACCTGCCAGAAGGTGCGCTGCTGCCGGCGGGCGATCCAGACCATGGCGACGATCACCCCGATCAGGCCGCCATGGAACGACATGCCGCCGTTGGTGATCTTGAACAGATAGAGGGGATCCTCCAGCAGCCACTGCCAACCGTAGAAGAGCACATACCCCAGGCGCCCACCCAGCACCACCCCCAGGAAGGCGTAGAACAGCAGGTCGGACACCTGCTCCCGGGTCCAGGCCGAGCCGGGCTTGTCGGCGTGCCGGTTGAGCATCCACATGGCGCCAAGAAAGCCCACCAGGTACATCAGGCCGTACCAGCGCAGGGCCAGGGGACCGATCTCGACGATCACCGGATCGATTTGGGGAAACACGAAATAGCTTTCAGTCATCTTGCATTCTTCTGGTTTGTTCCGTCGCCGCCTTGGGCGACGGAGCCGTCAACGACGGCGGGGGCACTCGGCCCCCGTCCCTTAAAAACGGCTTTAGGATACTGGCTCGGCCAGCCAAAAGCCATGCACACTAGGCGTCCTGATAGAGTTCCGACAGCCCGTGCTCATCCAGCCAGCTGCGGGCCAGACCAATCACCTGGGTATCATCCTCTGCCTGCAGCAGCGCCCCCCGCAGGGGCTCCAGCCTGGACGCGCTCAGGTGGCGCACCAGGTGATGGATCCGCCCCAGGCTGCGGCGGTTCATGCTGAGCTGACGCAGACCCAGGGCCATCAGGATCAGGGCCCCTTCCGGCTCGCCGGCCATCTCGCCGCAAACGCTCAGCTCGCTGTCTCCGGCCAGGGCTACGGTCTGGGCCAGGGCCTGCACCACCGCCGGATGGTAGTGGCTGAACCGATCGGCCACCTGGGCGTTGTTGCGATCCACCGCCAACAGGTACTGGGTCAGGTCGTTGCTGCCCACGGAGAAGAAATCCACCTTACGACGCAGCTGGGGCAACAGATAGATGGACGCCGGCACCTCGATCATCACCCCGACCTGGACCTGGGGCAAGCTGCACTCCAGCTCCTCCTCCAGCTCCAGCCGGGCCTGTTCGATCAGCTTGCGCGCCTGCTCCACCTCATCCAGGTTGGACACCATGGGCAACAGGATTCTCAGGTTGCCGGTCTCCACCGCGGCGCGCTGCATCGCCTTGACCTGCACCAGGAACAGTTCCGGGTGATCCAGGGTCAGGCGGATCCCCCGCCAGCCGAGGAACGGGTTGTCCTCGCGGATGGGGAAATAGGAGAGCGGCTTGTCACCACCGATGTCCAGGGTGCGGATGGTCACAGGCTTGCTGCCCAGGGCCTTCAATACCCGGCCGTAGGCCCGCTCCTGGGTCTGCTCCGTGGGGAAGTGGTTCTGCAACATGTACAGGGTTTCGGAGCGGTAGAGGCCGATGCCACCGACATAGGCGGGGTCCAGCTGCTCACCCTCGGCCACCAGGCCGGCGTTGACCTGCAGACAGACCGGTTCACCGTCCACCATCTCACAGGGTTCGGTCAGGCCACGCTCGTAGCGGGCATCCTTCTTCGCCAGGGAGGATTGAAAACGGTGAAATTCGCGGACCACCGTCTCGGCAGGCTCCACCAGAAGCTGGCCGCGCACCGCATCCAGGATGGCACGGCGGCCGGCCAGGGCCTGGATCGGCAACCCATCGAGACCAAACAGGGCCGGAATCGACATCGCCCGAGCCAGGATGGCGGCATGGGAACTGGCGCCCCCCTCGACACTGACGATTCCCGCCAGCTTGTTGCGGGGCACCTCGGCCAGCATGGTGGCGGTGATCTCACTGGCCACCAGAATCACCGGCCTGGTGGGCGGCTTGCCCCGCTGGCCGGGCCGGGCCAGTTGCCCCAGAATCCTCTGCCCCAGATCCTTGAGATCGCTGGCCCGCTCCTTCAAGTAGTGATCGGTCATCGCCTCGAAGCGGGCCACATACTGGGTAAACACCCGGGAGACCACGGTCTCGGCCGACCACCCTTCATCGCAACCGGCCATCAGGTCCTGCTGCAGCACCGGATCGGCGATCAGATACTGGTAGATATCGAAGATGGCGCTGATCTGAGATTCAATTTCACCACTGAGACGGCCGCTCAAGGCGGTCATCTCATCCTGGGTGGCCAACAGGGCCCGCTCCAGGCGATCCCACTCACGATCACTGCCCTGCCCCCGGGTTTCCGCCATCGACAGGGAGAGCCGCGGCCGGGCCAGCAGGATCTCAGCATCGGCGATGCCAGGGCTGGCGACGATGGCGCTCCAGCGACGGGGACCGGACTCGGTCAGTTCCGGCACGTCACTGCTGGAGCGGAGCTCCGGTACCAGCTGAGACGCCAGGGTCACCAGGAAGGCTTCCTCGTCCTCGTTAAACTGCCGGGCCAGCTTCTGCTGCACCACCAGCACCCCAAGCACCTTACTCCTGTGGGTAATGGGTGTGGCCAGGAAGGCGCGGAACTCATCCTCGTCCACTTCGGGCAACAGCTTAAATGCGGGGTGGGAGGGGGCGTCGGCCAGGTTGATGGGCTCCTCCCGGCGCATCACCATACCTACAATGCCCTCGCCGGCGTTGAGTCTCGCCCGCCCCACGGCGGAGGGCGCCAGTCCGTCACTGGCTTTTAGGACCAGCCCCTCCCCATCGGCAAGGTAGAGGGAGCAGCAATCAGTATTCATGGCGGCGCGGGTCTGTTGCACCAGCTCTATCATCGACTGTTCGGCAGTCTGTGCTTCGGCAACCCGCTGCACTATGGCGCGCAGTGTGGTAATCATCGGCCTCTTCTTCGCCGTCTGGCTTTGTTGTTTCCGTCCCGGGTGCGTTTATTATGGTCCCTGCGCGGCTGAAATGGCATGGCCACAGGCACAAACTCTTTCATCACCTTGCGATAGACTTCCCGCTTGAAGGAAACCACCTGACGCACCGGGTACCAGTAGCTGACCCAACGCCAGTCATCGAATTCGGGGTGGCCGCTGCGCTTGAGATCGATCTGATCTTCGCCGGACACCAGCTCCAGCAGGAACCATTTCTGTTTCTGACCAATACACACCGGCTTGGAATCTTGCCGAACCAGCCGCTTGGGCAGCCGGTATCTGAGCCAGGAGCGACTGCTGGCGAGGATCTTCACATCCTTTTTCTGCAGTCCCACCTCTTCAAACAGCTCGCGATACATCGCCTGCTCGGCGGATTCTCCCTGGTCCAGTCCCCCTTGGGGAAACTGCCAGGAGTGTTGGCCATACCGCCGCGCCCAGAGTACCTGGCCTTGGCGGTTACAGATAATGATCCCCACATTGGCTCTGTAGCCTTCGTTGTCGATCACTATGTCATCCGATTGATTTTTATCTTGCTCTGATTGTTCCACAGAATGACGCTCGGGAGCAATCCCGGACTGGAGAAGGGAAACAGTGGGTAACTTCCTAAAAGACCCTCACTTATAAACAGGTCAACCACTTCCCTGGAATCGAACTCTAAAGTTATCAACCGCAACTGTGGATAAGCCTGTTCGTAAAAATGTATGTGATGGAGATATCCGCGACGGATGCGCAGATTGCATGCGGACAGCGCTGTTCAACCCAAAATATAAATCAATATAATCAATAATATATATGATTTAAAGTG
Organism: Ferrimonas sediminicola; assembly: GCF_005116715.1. Taxonomy (GTDB): domain Bacteria; phylum Pseudomonadota; class Gammaproteobacteria; order Enterobacterales; family Shewanellaceae; genus Ferrimonas; species Ferrimonas sediminicola. Next base: position 203,708 of record NZ_SWCI01000004.1, read on the forward strand.
GCTTCTATCACACAGGGTTCCCGGATCGTTCAAAATCTCGCCGCCGAAGTGGCTTGGTCATATGGTTTGACTTCTCTGGCCGGAAACTGGCTCACCCTTGCTACCGATCCTGCCCTGCGCACAGCACCTGTGGATCAAATGAGGGCAGTTATCCAAACATTCTGTGCATAACTCTGTTAAGAAAAAACGGGTAACGGCGGGATAACCTGAATAACTGGACAGGGCACTGTTGTTTAATTATCACTTAATTATTTTAATTTCATGAGGTTAGCCTGATTTCCCTGGCGTTTTGCCGACCTCGCCACAATGCGCACAAAAAACCAGTACAAAAAACGGACACAGAAGTTATCCCCATCGCCCTGTCCCCCTCTCCCCCTTCGGGGTACACTGGCGCCATGTTCGATCTTAACTTCACACCGGAATCCGAATCCCAGTTGCTGGCCCGAGCCGAGGCGGTGGCCGGCTGGACCCTGGGTGAACTGGCCGATGCCCTGAACACAGAGGTCCCGGACAATCTGCTGCGTCACAAGGGGTGGAGCGGGCAGTTGCTGGAGCGCTATCTGGGCGCCAGCGCCGGCTCAAAACCCCATCCCGACTTCGAAGCCCTGGGGATCGAACTCAAGACCATCCCGGTCAACCTGGAGGGCAAACCCCTGGAAACCACCTTTGTCAGTGTCTGCCCCCTGACCGACATCCGCGGCCTGCGCTGGGAGGAGAGCCCGGTCTGCCACAAACTCAGGGCGATCCTGTGGATCCCGGTGCTGGGGGAGCGACAGATTCCGCTGGCCCAGCGGATTCTGGGCATGCCGCTGTTGTGGCGCCCCTCGGAATCGGAGTGGCGGGCCCTGAAGCAGGACTGGGAGGAGATCATGGAGCGGGTTGCCCTGGGCGAAGTGGAGTCGATCACCGCCCGCCACGGCGAAGTGCTGCAGCTCAGGCCCAAGGCGGCCAACAGCCGGGTTCTGACCGAGGGGATCGGCCCCGGCGGCGCCATCATCCAAACGCTGCCCAGGGGCTTCTACCTGAAGATCCCCTTTACCCACGCCCTACTACAGCGACACTTTCATCACAAATGAAAGAAAGCCTATCCAAAAAGTGATATGCGTTTGGGTTGGGGTCACAAAACTTGTATAATGTCGCGTTATTACAAATAAAATAGGATCGGCGTGAACTTTCCGCCGGCTCCGGAATCACAGAGTCCCTTTACCAGAGTGCAGTCGCGGCAACAATTTCTCAAACTGGTCTTCGCCATTATCGCTTGGTCACTGGCGATGATGGCTTATGTCACCTTCCGTTACGCCCAGGGGGACGATCGTCCGTACTGGGCGATTACGGCTGCGGATCTGACCACTCTCTCCATCTATATGGGCCTGATTTTCGGTTGCCTGCACTGGCTGTCCAACCTGATTACCGATGTCAGCGGCATACGCAGAATGCCCTACGCCTTTATCGTGGCATTCAAAGGGCTGTTCCTGCTGCTCGGCGCCCTGACACTGGCCTACATCACCAACTGGCTCAACTCTTGGGATAATGCCGAGCAGTTTGCCGCCACCAGTCAGATCCTGACCGCTCACGTCCTCAACGCCCCCTCGGCGCAGACCCTGATCGCCTACCTGGTCCTGGTGCGAACCGGCCTGGCCTTCATCGAACAGATGGGGCTGCTGGTGGGACCCAGGGTGTTGCTGAACATCGGCATGGGCAAGTACCACAAACCCAGGTATGAAGAGCGCATTTTCCTGTTCCTGGATATGGTCAGCTCCACCGCCCATGCCGAGGCACTGGGCGACTACCGCTTCAGCCGGCTTATCCAGGACTGCTTCGATCTGCTCTCCGATGTGGTCACCCAGAACCAGGGGGAGATCTACCGCTACGTCGGCGACGCGGTGCTGATCAGCTGGCCCCAGCGTCACCGCTCCCGGGCCCGGCTCTGCCTCAACGTCTACTTCGACTTCGTCCAGACCCTCTACTGGAACCGCCACTACTTCCAGAAGGAGTACGGCTTCGTTCCCAAATTCAAGGCGGCGGCCCACGGCGGCCAGGTGGTGGCCGCCCTGGTGGGCGTCTACAAGCAGGAGATCAGTTTCTTCTCCGATGTGCTCAACACCCTGGCCCGCCTGCAGGACCAGTGCGGTCCTCTGGGGTGCCAGATGCTGATCTCACACCAGGTGAAGGACGCGCTGGATGGGGAGCACAACTATGATCTGCTCTCCCTTGGCCCGGTTCGGCTCAAGGGAAAGCAGCAGGAGATCGAGGTGTTTTCCGTCAGTCGGACTTACTCGGCAGCAGATCCCCAATCATCTCCCCAAGAGTTCTGAAGGTGCGCAGGCGGCTGGTGGTCTGCCGCCACACCAGGCCGATCTCCCGATAGGCCTTCTGCCCCTCGGGCACATAGGTCAGCAGGTCCGTTCCCTTGAGAATCCCGGAATCAATGGCCATCTGCGGCAGGAAGGTGCTGCCCAGGCCGGAATCCACCATCTGCACCAGGGTATGCAGGCTGGTGGCGGCGAAGGGGTTGATCTTCTCCCGGTGCTGCAGGTTACAGGCACTGATGGCATGACCGGTGATGCAGTGCTCCCTCTGCAGCAGGAAGATGCTCTCGTCCGGCCACTCCTCGTAGCTGAGCTTGGCCTGCTCCGCCGAATCCTGATGAATCACCACCTGGAAGGGGTCGATGCCTACCGCCATGGTGTGGAAACCCGAGGTGTCCACCGGCAGGGCCAGCAGCAGCAGATCCAGTTCGCCGTTACCGAGCATGGAAAGCAGGTTCTCAGTGGTATCTTCTCTAAGTAAAAGAGTAAGATCGGGGAAACGGTGCTGGGACTCCTTCACCACCCGGTTGAGCAGGAAGGGGGCAATGGTGGGAATGCAACCCAGCCTCAGGGTGCCGCTCATGGCGTCACCGGCGCTCTGAGCCAGATCGGTCAGCTCCTGCACCTGAGCCAGCAGCTCTCGGGCACGACTGACCACCTCTTCGCCGGTGGCGGTAAACAGGAAGGATTTGTGGTCGCGTTCGATCAGCTGGCAGCCCATCTGCTCCTCCAGGTTCTGTATGCCACTGGAGAGGGTGGACTGGCTGACGTGACACGCCTTGGCGGCGCGGTTGAAGTTCTGCGCCTTGTGCAGATGCACCAGATAATATAGGTTTTTGAGACTAGGGAGTCTGCGCATCGTCTGCTCCGGAACAATCGATTGGTTTAATCTATTTTATTCGATTCTTCAAAGGAACACACCCCCCTATACTGTGCTCAGTTTCACATGACAAACGTATTGGGAAAATGTCGGCAGTCGAGTCATTTATCACTGGATTGTCGTTGAATTTAACCTTTAAAAAGGAAGAGAACACTATGTCTGTATTAGTAGGCCGCCCCGCTCCAGATTTTACCGCAGCCGCCGTACTGGGTAACGGCGAGATCGTTGAAGACTTCAACCTGAAGACCGAAATCGAAGGCTCCAAGGCGGTGGTTTTCTTCTACCCCCTGGACTTCACCTTCGTCTGCCCCTCCGAGTTGATCGCCTTCGACAAGCGTTTCGAAGAGTTCCAGAAGCGCGGCGTCAAGGTGATCGGCGTTTCCATCGACTCCCAGTTCAGCCACAACGCCTGGCGTAACACCGCCGTTGAAGATGGCGGCATCGGCCAGGTCAAGTACCCCCTGGTTGCCGACGTCAAGCACGAGATCTGCAAGGCGTACGACGTAGAGCACCCAGAAGCCGGTGTTGCCTTCCGTGGTTCCTTCCTGATCGACGCCGAAGGCAATGTTCGCCACCAGGTGGTCAACGACCTGCCCCTGGGCCGCAACATCGACGAGATGCTGCGCATGGTTGACGCCCTGAACTTCCACGAAGAGCACGGTGAAGTGTGTCCCGCTCAGTGGGAAGAGGGCAAGAAGGGGATGGACGCCTCCCCTGCTGGCGTAGCCGCCTACCTGTCCGAGAACACCGACGACCTGTAATACGGGTTGTCGCGGGCCATGGAATGGCCCACCCTACAGACAAACGGGGCGCCTTGGCGCCCCGTTTTCTTACACCAAGTGCGTTAACTGCCTGGTCATTCCGCAGACACGTAACGGGCTTGGTATTACTCCTCTTCGCCCCCCACCAGCGCCGCATCCACCAGATCGTCTATGGTCATCTGGAAGGCGGGTACGCAGTGTTCCATAAACCAGGCCACCTCGGGCATGGTGTCGGTATAGGGGCTCAGGGCCGCCAACACCTTGCGCTCGGTCCCCTCGAACTCCATATTACCGGCGCGCAGTTCAGACAGCGCCTTGGTGTAGGCGGACAGCAGGTCCGCCGCCTTGACGAAGCGGGCCGCCTCCGGGTCGTCCTCGTGTTCGATCAACCCCTTGTAGGTGGACTGCAACGGCGACGGTAGGGTGGTCACCAGCATGTGTGCGGCTATCGCCTCCATCTCCCGGCACAGGGCCAGCATCCTCTTGTCGCTGTATTTGATGCCACTGTTGACGTCCTCGGTCAACACCTCGGCGGAGTCGTGGAACATCGCCACCACCGCCAGGTGATTGGCATCCACCTTCGGCTGGCCGGTAAACACCTGATTGCGGATCTCTCCAAGGGCATGGGCGAACATCGCCACCTGGAAACTGTGCTCTGCCACGTTCTCTGCCCGGGTGGGGTTCGACTTGCCCCACCGATGCACATTCTGCATACGGGACATCAGGGCGAAAAAGACCGGTTGCATGGCATCTCTCCTCTTCCCTCCCCTCGACGCGCTGGGAGTACTGACTCTATGCTAGAGGCACGCCAGCGCCGCCGCAAGCCATTCTAACGGAGAGAGAAAAAGGCGCCGGACAATTTTTGTGCAGCCCACGAAGATTTCTGCTACAACTATCCAGGGCTCGACAAGGAAGTTAAAATTATCAAGGGATTGAAGCTTTTCGTCATGGCCGCCAGCCTGGTTTGTCTCTGGTGGCTGTGGACCGCACCCGCCGCGATTCAGCCTCTGGCCTACGCCAGCCTGGGCAAGCAGGCGGACGCGGCTCAACTCTCCGAAGAGAAGCACTGGCAGCCGGCTTCGTTGATGGCGGCGAGGGGCCCCAGGCTGTGGAAAAGATTGCAGGTCCAGCCTGTGGCCAAACGGCTGCGGCTGCAACTGAGCCAGGGGTGGCAGGGGGATGGCCACCTGCTGGTGATGCAGCGGGGCCAGATAGTGGCCGATCTGGTGCTGCAATCCGCCGGCCCCGGTTACCGGCCGATGAACCTGCACTTTTCTCTGCTCGACGAGCAGCTGGTCACCCTCTACCTCTACGCCCCAACCGCGGTGGAGATCAGCGCCGACCAGCACCGCCGGCCCCCGCTGCCGGACCTCTTCCTCGGGCTGCTGCTCGGACTGATGCTGGCGATGTGGCTCTCCCAGCAGGTCACCAGCACCATACTCGCCGACAAACTGCCCCTGAGCCACAGCCTGACCCAATTGCCGCTGTTTGCCGTTGCCCTGATGGAACTGACCGGGCATGTCCCCGTCAGGCCGGTCTGGCTGATGTTGCTGGTAGCGCTGCTCAGCCAACAGGCCAGTCAATCCCTGATTCGCCGTCATGGCGTGGCGCAACTGGGGCTGGTGGCGCTGCTGGTGGGCGTGCTGGTCATCCCCGACTGGTGGCTGGATCTGGCGCTGCCGCCGCTGCTGATGTTGCTGGTGGCCTGGCAGGCCAGCTGGATGCTCGACGGCCATCACGGGATGCCCCGCAGCTTTGCCTCTGCCGAGCTGATTAAACTGCTGCTGCTGCTGCCGCTGATGCTCACCCTGCTCCCAGACACCCGGGTACCGCCACTGGTGGCCCTTGGCTGTGCCCTGCTGTGGTCGGCCTGCCACGGCCTGCTGTTGCTGACCCTGCTGGTCTCCCAGAGACGCCAGCTGCAGAATCTGCTCAAGCTCAATCATCACCGGCATCAGCTCCAGCCAGCCCAGCATCCCGGCGGCCTGTCCCAGCAGATACGCTCCCTGGTGAAGGTGCACCGGCAACTGGAGGAGAAATCCAGTACCGATCCGCTGACCGGCCTGAAGAACCGCGGTTATTTCGATGAGCACTACCGGGTGGAACTGTTGCGCAGCCGCAGGGAGCAGCAGGCCTTCAGCCTGCTGCTGGTGGATCTGGACCACTTCAAACAGGTCAATGACTGCCACGGTCACCCCTGTGGAGACAAGGTGTTAATGGAGCTGGCCCGGGTGTGTGAGCAGGCCCTGCAGCGACCCGGAGACGTGTTGTGCCGATATGGTGGTGAGGAGTTTGCGGTGCTGCTACCCAACACCCCGATGGCCGGCGCCCTGCATGTGGCCAACACCCTGCAGCGGGCCATCGCCGCCCACAGGGTGGAGTGGAGCGGCTCAGCGTTGCAGGTAACCGCCAGCGTCGGCCTGGCCTCGGTCAGCGGGCGGGAAGCGGAACTGCCGGATCTGCTTCAGCAGGCGGACACCGCCCTCTACCGAGCCAAACACCTGGGGCGAAACCGGCTGGAGGTGCATCAGCCCGACCGGCCGCCAATCCTCAGCGCCGTCGAGTCCGGCTAGTCGCCCGCCACCGTGGGAAAGCGGCAGCGCAGCAGGGTGCCGCCCAGCAGCTGGCTCCGCCCCAGGCTCAGACTCAGGTTGAAGGTGGCCGCCACCTCGCGCACCAGCACCAGGCCCAACCCACCTGCGGACCCGGGGCCGTCGACGGCGTACTCCGGGTGGAGCCACTTTTCATCCAGCCCAGGGCCGGCGTCGGCCACGGTCAGCAGCAGCCGTTCCCCCTCCCCCTGCCGTACGGTGACGATCACTTCGGCGCCGTGGGGGCTGGCATTGATGGCGTTGTCGATCAGGTTGTCCAGCAACCCCTGGATCATCATGGCAGGGACCGCCACCTCCCCCTCCCGCTGGGCACCGCGCAGGGTCAGCCGGATCCCCCGACTGACGGCATCATCGTAGTGACGGGCACAACTCAGCGCGGTTTCCCGGTAGAGGTTGCAGCGGCTTTCCTTGGCACGCCACGGCCTGTCCAACTCACTGAGCAGGTGGCCATTGCGCACCGCGCGTTCGCTGCGGCTCAGGAGCTTCAAGGTGCCATCCAGATCCTCTGGGTGACGCTGCAGATGCTCTGCGGTGGCCTGCAACCGGCTGGTCACCCGGTTGGAGAGCGCCGCCACCATGGTTCGGCGCCTGGCCTCCGCCGCTGCCACGGCGCACCGGCTTCTCGCCAGGGCGGCCACGAAAGCTTTCAGTTCCAGGGGGAGCACGTCATTCTCGGGAAGGGGTTGGGCCGGCCAGTTCGCCACCTGGCGCCCCAGCCGACGCAAGGGGGCGATGGAGAGCCCCACCACCAGCGAGCAGAGCAGGATGCTCAACGGCGTCAGCAACAGCATCTGAGCCCCCCAGCTGGCCCACATGGCCCTCTGCAGCACATCCCGGCCCAGGGCATCGGGATAGCCCACGGTCAGGTAGAGCTCGTGGCGCAAGCTGTAGACCGTATAGGTGTGCCAGGTCTCACCCAGGTAGTGTTGCTTGGCGAAGCCCGCACTGAGGTTGCTGAAGATCCCCCCCTGGGTACAGGGATGACCATTGGCGCTGACACAGCGGCCCCCTCCCCAAAGCTGGTACCTGACCCGGTCGCTGCCACGCAGCTCACCGCCGTCCCCCAGCATCCACCCCTGACGGTAGGTCAGATCCAGCTGCTCGAACCGGCTGGCGGCCTGGCGCACCACCTCATCCAGACGGTCGGCCCGGGTCTCGTTGAGCAGTTGCAGCATCACCCTGGCTCTCTGGGCCAGGCTGGCATCGTGTACCGCCTGGTAGTACTCCTTGGCGGTCCACAGGGCGTTGATGAAGCCCAGGCCATTGGTCACCAGCAACAGAAGGGCCAGCCATAGGATCAGTTTGCTGCGTATGGATTTCATCCGTGACAGTGCTTACTTCCGGGACGGGGAGGGGAGTCGTGACAACCATGGGGCTGTAGCGGCCATTCTGACAGCAATGTTGGCCAAATTCATGGAATGGGATCACAAATCCCCACCTTGTGTGAACTGACTTCATCCGGTGCGTGAAGGACGCGTTTCAATTTTTTCTTGTTGCCGTTCCAACCTTTTGTCACCTTGGAACTGTCATAAGGAGTATCGGTGATCACTGGCGCTGACGTCATTCAACAAGGAGAGCGACTTGACCGGAAACCTGCCGCCCAACCGGGCAGACGAGGCCGATCTGGCACTGGAGATCCGCCGGGCACAGGAGGGGGATAGGGAGGCCTTCGCCCGACTCTACCGCCGCTACAGTCCCAGAGTCTATGCACTGTGCCTGCGCCTGAGTGGACGGGTCGCCAGCGCCGAGGAGGCCACCCAGGAGGTGTTTATCCGGCTGTGGCAGAAGTTGCCCCAGTTTCGCTTCGACGCCCAGTTCACCACCTGGCTGCACCGGCTGACCCTGAACCATGCCCTCAACTACCTCAAGGGGCAGCCACAGCTGGCGCCCCTCTCCGAACCGGAACTGCAGCGCCAGGGGGAGGTGATGGAGGAACTGCAACTGGTGGACAGGTTGCTGCCACGGCTGCCGGAGCGCGCCCGTCAGGTGTTTGTTCTTCACGCCATCGAAGGCTATCACCACCACGAAGTGGCCCGGTTGCTGCAGATCCAGCCGGGCACCAGCAAGGCCCAGTACCACAGGGCCCGTCAACTGCTACAGGAGATGCTGATATGAGTCGCCAATTGGATCCGCTGCTGCAGGAGCTGGACCGGGAAATTTCTCCCTCCCGGGATCTGTGGCCCGCCATCGAAGGGAGACTGGACCGCTCGCCTCTGCCGGCCACGCCTCGGCGCCCCTGGCTGCCCTGGGCCATGGCGGCCTGCCTGCTGCTGACCAGCCTGGGCGGCTTCCTGGGGGGAAGGCTGAGCCGCCCCGCTCCCCACGCCCCCCTGCTGGGGATGCTGGAGCTGCTCCAGCAGCAGCACCAGACCCAGCGCCAACAGCTGGCCCCCTGGGGAACCGGGACGCTACAGCTGACCTCGACCCTGCCTGGGGATCAGGCGGCCACCGAGGCACTGGCCAGCATCCGCGGCGCAGAGCGGGAGCTGTTCGAAGCCCTGCAGACCCAGCCGGACAATCGCGAACTGCTGCAGCTGTGGCTGTGGGTACAGCAGCGTGAACTGGACCTGATCAACAAACAGCAGCAGCGCCATCAACGCCTGCAACACCTCTAGGAGACCCTATGAAAAATCTAATTCTTTCCGTTGGCCTTGTGGCCGTCAGCCTGCCCCTGTGGGCAGGGGAGGCCATCGACAGCCGCCTCAGCGCCGATGGCATCAACAAGCTGACCCTGATCGTTCCCCGTGGTGAGGTCACCCTGACCGGGGGCGACCACCGCGAGATCCGCGTACAGGGGGAGCTGGATGACCAGGCCAGGGAGTGGGTGTTTGAGCGCGACGGCAGTACCCTGGTGGCCGAGGTCAAGATGCCCAGCAACTGGCGGGACAAAGGCGATGGCAGCACCCTGACCGTCACCCTGCCCCGCAGCGTCGAGGTGGAGGGCAGCGGGGTCAGCACCGACTTCAGTGTCAGCGAGCTGCAGAGAGGGCTGGAGCTGGAGAGCGTCAGTGGCGACCTTAAGATCATCCGGGTGTCCGGAGAGGTGGACGCAGACAGCGTCAGCGGTGACATCACCGCCGACACCCTCAACGGCGACATCGAACTGGAGACGGTGAGCGGTGACATCCTTGCCGAGGGCCTGGAGGGGAAGGTCAGCGCCGAATCGGTCAGCGGTGAGGTGTCCCTGAGCCGCGCCGGCGGCCAGCTTGAGGTGGAGAGCGTCTCCGGTGATATCCGCTTGCAGCTCAGCCGGGTGCAAGCCTTGGAGGTGACCAGTGTCAGTGGCGATATCCGGGTGGAGATGGAGGCCGTAGCCGACGCTGCCCGCCTCGCCTTCGAGACGGTCAACGGCGACGCCAGACTGGCCCTGCCCGCCGATGCCTCCGCCCGATTCCAGCTGGAAACCGGACCCGGTGGTGAGATCCACAACCGCCTCAGCGCCCACCAGCCGGAGCGCGGCGAGTATGTGCCCACCGAAAGTCTGCGCTTCAGCCAGGGAGACGGCAGGGCCAGGGTAGCGATGAAGACGATCAACGGCGCCCTTACCCTCTCCCCGGTGGTTGGGGGTCACCTGAAGTAGGGTAGCGGATGGCAAGATCTGTTAACCTTGCCACCATGAACGACCATACCCACAGCCAGGGCAAGCCAGACTGGGCGGCCCTGGCCACAGAGATCAAGAGCTGGGCGCAGGAACTGGGCTTTGCCGACTGCGGCATCGCCCGGCTGGACCTGAAGGATCAGCACGCCGCCCTGGAGCGGTGGCTGAGCAACCACTACCACGGCGACATGGACTACATGGCCCGCAACCGGGAGATGCGCACCCAGCCCAGCCTGCTGCACCCCGGTAGCCTCACCGCCATCGTGGTGCGCATGGACTATCTGCCGCCCCAGGCGGGGTTTGCCGATACCCTGAGCCAGCCACATCTGGCCTACATAAGCCGTTATGCCGGTGGCCGGGACTACCACAAACTGATGCGCAACCGCCTCAAACAGCTGGGTAACCGGCTGCGGGAGAGGGTCCGTGACTACGACGGCCGCCCCTTCGTGGATTCCGCCCCCATTCTGGAGCGTCCCCTGGCCAGAGAAGCGGGGCTGGGCTGGGTTGGCAAACACTCACTGCTGCTGGAGCGCAGTGCCGGCAGCTGGTTTTTCATCGGCGAACTGCTGACCAACCTGCCGCTGCCCGTCGATCCCCCCTACCAGGGAGAGTGCGGCAACTGCAGCGCCTGCCTCACCCTGTGCCCCACCCAGGCGATTGTGGCCCCCTACGTGGTGGACGCCCGTCGCTGCATCTCCTACCTGACCATCGAGTCCGATGGGGCGATTCCCGAGGCCCTGAGGCCACAGCTGGGCAACCGCATCTACGGCTGCGATGACTGCCAACTGGCCTGCCCCCACAACCGGACGGCCCCTCTCACCGCCGAGGGGGATTTCCACACCCGGCCCCAGTTGCACCAGGTGCCCCTTCTCACCCTGTGGCAATGGAGTGAGGCGCAATTCCTGGCGGCCACCGAAGGCTCGCCCATCCGTCGCATCGGCTTCCGCCGCTGGCAGAGAAACCTGGCGGTGGCGCTGGGCAATGCGGCCGCCTCGGCGGAGCTGCTCAAGGCCCTGGAACAGGGTGTGGGCCGGGTAGACCCGATGGTGGATGAGCACATCCTCTGGGCCATCGAGCGCCAGCGCAGTGGCCTGGGGCAACTGAGCAAGCAGCAGCAGCGGCTGGTCCGGGTGGTACAGAAAGGGCTGCCCAGGGACGCCTGATGCCGGCGATAGATCAATACATTCACTAATATCGGGCCAGAGGGTGGCTCAAAGGAGGAGCCCAGGATGTTCGACAACCATGCCAGAGTACGGGTCCAGCAGCTGTTCGAGATGGCTGAGATATTCGGTTTCGAAAGCCGCAACCGCTACCGGGTCCTGGATGACCGCCAGCGCCCCCTGGCCTATGCCGCCGAGCAAGGCTCCGGCCTGTTCGGTACCCTGTCGAGGCAACTGTTTGGCCACTGGCGCCGCTTCGACATCCACCTGTTCTCCCCCGAGCGGCAGCCCCTGCTGACTGCCCACCATCCCTTCCGCTGGTGGTTGCAGAGGCTGGAGGTCAGCGAGGCCTCGGGCCGCAAGCTCGGCGCGGTGCAGCAGCGCTTTGCCCTGCTGCACCGGCGATTCAATATCGAGGATGAGCGGGGCCGGGTGCTGATGACGGTCGCCTCCCCCCTGTGGCGGCTTTGGACCTTTCCGGTGCAACGCCAGGGGCGCGAGGTGGCCCGCATCAGTAAGCGCTGGTCCGGAGGACTCACCGAGCTGTTTACCGACAAGGACAATTTCGTGGTGGAGTACAGCGACCCCGCCCTGGACAACCGCAGCCGCAGCCTGCTGCTGATGGCCACCCTGTTTATCGACCTGCAGTACTTCGAGAACAAGGCGGGCGACTAGGGTTGGCCCGGGCCGAACCGGGACAGGAGAGCTACAGCAGCATCGCCGGGCCGATGGGACAGAACTCCGAGGCCGCCTCCATCAGGGAGTGGGCGGTGAGGGTCGGCACACCGTAGACTCGGGCATCCACCCCGTAATCCCGGCTGACCTTGTGCAGCAGCAGGTCGAAATCCCCATCCCCTGACAGCAGCACCACGGTGTCCACCTGGGGCGCCTGCTCCATCACGTCGATGGTGATCCCCACATCCCAGTCCCCCTTGGCGGAACCATCGGCGCGCTGAATAAAGGGTTTGAGCTTCACATCGAAACCGATGTGTTTGAGGGCGTCCTGGAACTTGCGCTGGCCGTCATCCCCCCTGTGGGTGGCGTAGGCGGTGGCGAAGACGATCTCCCCCTGAGCACACAGCTGCTGCCACAGGGCCCGGTAGTTAAACTGACTACCGAAGGCCTGGCGACAGGTGTAGTAGATGTTCTGCACATCCACGAAAATGGCGATGCGGTTCAAGGGAGTGTCCATGGCAAGTTAGAGATAAGTCACCAGAATACAGAAACAAACGATCAGTATTCAAATTCATTGACCAGAATTCAGACTCGAACCCGCAGATTGCCCCATCAAGTTGAATAAAGTCTAAACAGTTTCACATCCAGGCCGATAGATAGGGTTGGCTCACGAATACCGTTTTAACCTTTTTCCTAAAGATCAAATCTCTAGCTTCTTCTTCCCGCCTCTGCTCAAAGGCTGGCCAATCACAAGGCTCGGGGCTTGCCGTTTTTCCCGCCAGGGGAAATACTGGGTCGGTCAACGTGCTAAGGAGGCCCGCCGTGGAGATGAACCTGACCCTCAACGAAACCCGAATCATCGGCTGCCTCTTGGAGAAAGAGAGCACCACGCCCGACCTCTATCCCCTGACCCTGAACTCCCTGAAGAGTGCCTGCAACCAGAAGAGTAACCGGGACCCGGTACTCGCCCTCAGCGACAACGAGATCCGCCAGACCCTCAATGCCCTGATGGATCGCCGCCTGGTCAGTGAAGAGGGCGGCGCCCGAGCCAGCAAGTACAAACACAGATTCTGCAATACCGCCTTCGGCGGCCTCAAGCTGAGCGAGCAGGAGCGGGCCCTGGTGTGCGTCCTGCTGCTGCGCGGCCCCCAAACCCCGGGTGAACTTCGCAGTCGCACCGGCCGTCTGGCCCAGTTTGCCGATGTCAGTGCGGTGGACGCGGCACTGCAGGGACTGGCCGAGCGGGAGATGGTGGTGCAGCTGCCCCGGGAAGCTGGCAAGCGGGAAGCCCGTTACGCCCACCTGTTCTCCGGCGAGGTGACCATGCCCAGCAGCGCCGACCTGACGGCCGGCGACAAGGCCCGCATCCAGGAACTGGAGCATGAAGTGATGATCCTCAAGGCGGAGATCGAGCGCCTCAAGGGGGAACTGGCCAGCCGCTAACGCCAAAAGCGCAGCGGCAATCCCCGCCGCTGCCAATCCTGCCACAACAGCCGCAGCACCCAGATCACCAGCAGGGTGTTGGACAGCGGCACCGAGATCCACACCCCCTGAACCCCCAGCCAGATCGGCAGCAGCAACAGAAACGGCAGCTGCAGCGCCAGATTGGCCAGGGTGATCAGCCCGGCCCGACGGCCATCTCCCACCGACTGAAAATAGGCGGCAATCACGAAGATGATGCCGTCAAAATAGAGGGCCCAGGTGTGCCAGGCCAGCCCCTGACGGGTGGCCTCGAACAGGGCGGTATCATCACTGTTGAAGGCGTGAATCAGGGGGGTGGGCACCCCGAAGAAGAGCAGTACGGTCAACAGGCCGGAGATCAGCACCAACCCAAGGGCCCAGCCCATCACCCGCTGCAGGCTGGGATACTCTCTGGCGCCAAACAGGTAGCTGAGCAGGGGCTGGGCACCGCCGGCCACCCCCTCGGCAAACAGGTAATAGACCACGCACAGGTAGCCGACGATGGAGAAGGCCCCCACCTGAATGGCATCTCCGTACTCCAGCAGCATGGCGTTGTGAACTGCGGTGATAAAGCTGTAATAGAGATACATCAGCCAGCTGGCCATCCCCAGCGCCAGGATGGCTCTGGCATCGGCCAGGGTCAGCCCCATGTCAGCCAGAGCGAGCCGGGTGCGGCATAACGAGGAGCGGAAATAGCCCAGTCCCAGCAGCAGCACCAGGGCCTGGGAGAGCACCGTGGCCAGCGCGGCCCCCTGAAGCTGCCAGTCCAACTGCACGATAAACAGGTAATCCAGGGCGATGTTGGCCAGGGCGCCACCGCCGATGAGCAGGGTGGAGAGGTTGGGGGCATTGTCGTTGCGGACCAGGAAAGGGATGGCGATCCCCCCAAGGGCCAGGGGACAACCCCAGGCCAGTACCTGCAGATAGGTCCTGGCCATGGCCAGCACCTCACCACGGGCCTGCTGCAGGGTCAGCAGCCACTCCCCCAGGACCTGCAGCAGGACGCCGCATCCGACGGCCATCAACAGCAGCAAGGTGATGCCACTGCCCAGCCAGCGCGCCACCCGAGCACCATCGCCATCTCCCCGAGCCATGGAGGAGAGGGCGCCGGCGCCTATGCCCACCATCAGCGCCACCCCATACACCAGGCCGATCACCGGCCAGGCGATGTTGATGGCCGCCAGTCCCACGGCGCCAATCTGCTGGCCGACAAACAGGCCGTCCACAAACTGGTAGAGGCCGCTCACCATCATGGCGGCCACCGTAGGAACTAAAAAGCGCCAGAACTGGCGCTTAAGGGAATCTTGCATGGAGGACTCGCAGGGCGCTTCTGGGCTTACCAGTCTACCCCTTTGCGTGCCTTGATGCCCGCCTCAAAGGCGTGCTTGAGAGGCCGAACTTCGGAGACGGTGTCCGCCAGCTCTTCCAGGCGGCGGTGCGCCGCACGGCCGGTGATCACCACGCTCTGCTCCCGCGGTCTGTCGGCGATCGCCTGCACCACCTCGTCCAGATCCAGGTAGCCGTAATTGGTCATATAGGTGATCTCATCCAGCAGCACCAAGTCCACAGCCGGATCCGCCAGCTCCTGCTTCACCTGCTGCCACACCTCCTGTGCCGCGGCAGTGTCCGCCTCTTTGTCCTGGGTCTCCCAGGTAAAACCGGTGGCCATCACATGGAAGCGCACGCCGTGCCCGGCCAGCAAGTCCCGCTCCCCGCAGGCCCAGTTGCCCTTGATAAACTGGGCCACCGCACAATTCTGGCCATGACCGACGGCACGGGCGACGGTACCAAAGCCCGCCGTGGACTTGCCCTTGCCATTTCCGGTGAGGATCAACACCACGCCACGCTCCTCCTGAGCCTGGGCGACCTTGGCGTCCACCTTCTCTTTCACCTTCTGCTGCCGCTCCTTGTGGCGCTGGTTCGTATCGGTCATGGATTCATCCTGTATCTGCAAGGAAAAGGGTTCATTTTACGCGGTTCTTTCGGCTCAAGGCATGGGAAAACCCACAGTGATTCCGGTCAGTCCGAGTCCGAGGTCTCCAGGGAGCAGCACTCAGCGCTGAGGAAGCCCATCAGTTCATCGGTGGCTTCCAGGTTGGCGCGGCAAATCAGCTCACGGCCTCGTCGCTCCTGGGTCACCAGGTTGGCAGTCATCAAGCGGCTGATGTGGTGGCTCAGGGTGGAGCCGGGAATGGACAGATGCTGCTGAATCTCGCCCACATTCAGCCCCTGCAGGCCCCCTTTGACCAGCAGGCGGAAGATACTCAGCCTGGTGTCGTGGCCCAGTTCGGCGAAACGGCGCACCGCCTCGGCGTGGTCGATCATCCTCACTCCTTGGGTAAATGGTTGTACAGGGGAAATCATGACCCAAAGTGCCGGGAAATCCAAGGGGCAGACCCAAAGCCAAGGCATCCAGTCCATAATCGACCACTATGACGCCATTGCGCTTTTTTTACCCCGGGGGGCTATCCACGGGCCACCACCTTGGCTAAGATGGACGTCTAAACGTATAAATGTCTATATGAGATTAGGGACGGCGCCATGGCAACCACACTGCAGCAACTCCTGGCACAGCGGATACTGATTCTGGACGGCGCCATGGGCACCATGATCCAGGGCCACCGCCTGGAGGAGGAGGATTACCGTGGCGAGCGCTTTGCAAACTGGCCCTGCCAGATCAAGGGCAACAATGACCTACTGTCCCTGACCCAGCCCGAAATCATCGCCGGCATCCACCGCGCCTATCTGGAAGCCGGTGCCGACATCATCGAAACCAACACCTTCAACTCCACCACCATCGCCATGGCCGACTACCAGATGGAGGCGCTCTCCAGGGAGATCAACTTCGAATCCGCCCGGCTGGCTCGTCAGGTGGCTGACGACGTGGCCAGGGAGACCGGCGTTCCCCGATTTGTGGCCGGGGTGCTGGGCCCCACCAACCGCACCTGCTCCATCAGCCCGGACGTGAACGATCCCGGCTATCGCAACATCAGTTTCGATCATCTGGTGGCCGCCTTCCATGAGTCGGCCCAGGCATTGGTGGAGGGAGGCGCCGACCTCCTGCTGGTGGAGACGGTGTTCGATACCCTCAACGCCAAAGCGGCCCTGTTTGCCATCGACACCCTGTTCGAGGAGCTGGGCCGCCCATTGCCGGTGATGATCTCAGGCACCATCACCGACGCCTCGGGACGCACCCTCACCGGCCAGACCACCGAAGCCTTCTACAACTCCCTGACCCACATCCAGCCGGTGGCCATCGGCCTCAACTGCGCCCTGGGGCCCAAAGAGCTCTCCCCCTACGTGGAGGAGCTGGCGCGCATCAGCGAGTTCCCGGTCTCCGCCCACCCCAATGCCGGCCTGCCCAACGAGTTTGGCGAGTATGACGAGACCCCGGAGCAGATGGCGGCGATCATCGGCCAATGGGCCGCCGAAGGCTGGCTCAACATCGTCGGCGGCTGCTGCGGCACCACTCCGGAACACATCAGCGCCATCAAGGCGGCGGTGGACCAACACAGCCCCAGGCGCACCCCGGCGATCCCGGTGGCCTGCCGCCTGGCTGGCCTGGAGCCCTGCACCATCGACGCCGACGCCCTGTTCGTCAACGTCGGCGAACGCACCAATGTCACCGGCTCCGCTCGTTTCCTGAGGCTGATCAAGGAGGGGGACTACGAGACCGCCCTCTCCGTGGCCCGCCAGCAGGTGGAGAACGGTGCCCAGATCATCGACATCAACATGGATGAGGGGATGCTGGACGGCGTCACCGCCATGGAGCGCTTCCTCAAGCTGATCGCCTCCGAACCTGAGATCGCCAGGGTGCCGATCATGATCGACTCCTCCAAGTGGGAGGTGATCGAAGCCGGCCTCAAGTGCATCCAGGGCAAAGGGGTGGTGAACTCCATCTCCCTCAAGGAGGGGGAGCAGGCCTTCATCCATCAGGCAAAACTGATCCGCCGCTACGGCGCCGCCGCCATCGTCATGGCCTTCGACGAACAGGGTCAGGCGGACACCTATGAGCGTAAGGTGGCGATCTGCACCCGGGCCTACCGGGTGCTCACCGACAAAGTGGGCTTCCCGCCCCAGGACATCATCTTCGATCCCAACATCTTCGCCATCGCCACCGGCATCGAGGAGCACGACAACTACGCCGTGGACTTTATCGAGGCCACCCGCACCATCAAGCAGACCCTGCCCCACGCGATGATCTCCGGCGGCGTCTCCAACGTCTCCTTCTCCTTCCGGGGCAACAACCCGGTAAGGGAAGCGATCCACGCGGTGTTCCTCTACCACGCCATCCACGCCGGCCTCACCATGGGGATCGTCAACGCCGGCCAGTTGGCAATCTACGACGACATCCCGGATGAGCTGCGGGAGCGGGTGGAGGATGTGGTGCTCAACCGCCGGCCTGACGGCACCGAGCGGCTGCTGGCCGTCGCCGAGGAGTACCGGGGTGATGGCGCCGCCGAAGCGGACCCCAGGGAGGCGGAATGGCGCAGCTGGCCGGTGACCAAGCGGCTGGAGCACGCCCTGGTCAAGGGGATCACCGACTTTATCGAAGAGGACACCGAACAGGCCCGGCTGGAGGCGGAGGCCCCACTTCAGGTGATCGAGGGCCCGCTGATGGATGGCATGAACGTGGTGGGCGATCTGTTCGGCGACGGCAAGATGTTCCTGCCCCAGGTGGTGAAATCCGCCCGGGTAATGAAGCAGGCGGTGGCCTACCTGACCCCCTACATCGAGGAGAGCAAGCAGGAGGTCAGCAGCGCCGGCAAGATCGTCATGGCCACGGTTAAGGGCGATGTCCACGACATCGGCAAGAACATCGTCGCCGTGGTACTGCAGTGTAACGGCTACGAGGTGGTGGACCTGGGCGTGATGGTGCCGGTGGAGAAGATCATTGAGACCGCTGTCGCCGAGAGTGCCGACGCCATCGGCATGTCCGGGCTGATTACCCCCTCCCTGGATGAGATGATCCACAACGTCAAGGCGTTCCAGAGGGCGGGGCTGGAGATCCCCTGCTTTATCGGTGGCGCCACCACCTCCAAGATCCACACCGCGGTGAAGATCCACCAGCACTACCCCCAGGGGGCCATCTATGTGCCGGATGCGTCGCGCACTGTGCCGGTGGTGGCCAAGCTGATCGACCAGAAGCAGCGCAAGGGGTTCGTGGAGCAGGTGTACAACGAATATAGCGAGCTCAAGGCGCGCCGGGAAGCCCAGGGGCGGCGCAAGACCCTGGTCTCTCTGGAGCAGGCCAGGGCCAACCGCAACGCCATCGACTGGGACAACTACCAGCCCTGCAAGCCCAAACAGACCGGGATACGGGTCTTCAAGGCGTACCCGCTTACCGACCTGCTGGAGCGCATCGACTGGACCCCCTTCTTCCGCAGCTGGGGGCTGCACGGTCGCTTCCCGGATATTCTGGAGGATCCCAGGGTGGGTGAGGAGGCCAGCGAGCTCTATGCCAACGGCCGGAAGATGCTGGAAACCATCATCGATCAGCAGTGGCTCAGGGCGGCGGCGGTGATCGGCCTGTTCCCTGCCAACTCGGTGAGCTTTGACGACATCGAGCTCTTCGCCGACGACGGCCGAGAGCAGTCTATTGCCACCCTGCATATGCTGCGCCAGCAGATAGAGCGCGCCGGCAACCACAACTTCGCCCTGTCCGACTTTGTGGCACCCAAAGAGAGCGGTAAGCACGACTACATGGGCGCCTTCGCGGTGACCGCCGGCATCGGCATCGAGCCCCATGTAGAGCGGTTCGAAGCCGCCGGCGACGACTACAGCGCCATCATGATCAAGGCCCTGGCGGATCGGCTGGCGGAGGCCCTGGCGGAGCGGATGCACGAGAGGGTACGCAAGGAGTTTTGGGGCTATGACGCCGGGGAGCAGCTGGATAACGAGTCGCTGATCCGCGAGCGCTACAAGGGGATCCGTCCCGCCCCGGGCTATGCCGCCTGTCCGGATCACACCGAGAAGGGTACCCTGTGGCAGCTGTTGCGACCGGACCATCACATCGGCCTCAACATCACCGAGAGCTTCGCCATGTACCCCACGGCGGCGGTCTCCGGCTGGTACTTTGCCCACCCCGAGTCCCGCTACTTCGGCGTGACTGACATTGCAGAAGATCAGCTGCAGGACTACGCCCGGCGCAAGGGCTGGAGCGAG
Source organism: Ferrimonas sediminicola (assembly GCF_005116715.1). Lineage (GTDB taxonomy): Bacteria > Pseudomonadota > Gammaproteobacteria > Enterobacterales > Shewanellaceae > Ferrimonas > Ferrimonas sediminicola. The sequence goes on from NZ_SWCI01000004.1 coordinate 223,329, forward strand.
GAGCAGGCACGCAAGTGGCTGGCGCCCCTACTGCACGGCTGAACAGACAGATCATCAAGGGCGCCTGAGGCGCCCTTATTTTTCTCAGGCCCTGGCCTGCAGAGCATCCAGATAGAAGTTCAGCGGCCCCGCCAGATGAGTCTCATCCTCCAGGCCACCGCAACTGTTGCAGTGGATCGCCAGGGCAAAGCCGTGGAGATAATCCACCAGCAGAGCCATGGCATGGCCTCGCTGTGCCTTATCCAGGGACAGGGGCGCCACCGCCTGATCAAACCGGGCCATAAACACCTGAGCCGGGCCAGTCGAGGACATTCCCAGCAGGGTTTCCAGCAAGCCACCATGGCGTCGCAGCAGGGAGAGATAACTCTGGCTCAGCCGTGCCAGCTCCTGTCGCCAGGGCTGCCCCTCGACAGGGGCGTAGATCCCCGCCACCAATTGGCAACACAGGGCCTCGAGCAGGGCGGTCTTGTTGGGGAAGTAGTGGTACAGGGCCATCACATCCACCCCCAGTTCCGCCGCCAGCTTCCTTAAACTCGGTACCTTGCCCCCCTGCCCCAGCAGTTCGGTGGCCACCTCCAGAATACGCTCCCGAGACAGGGCCGCCCCTCCCACAGGTCGACCGCGACGTTTCTCCTTGACAGTCAAAACTCACTCCAGCTAGTCTGAAAAAAGAATTTCTACAGTGTAGAATATAACCCTGTGGATGCCAAGTGCTACTCGGATAGTGGGAGAGAACATGAGTAACATCGTCTTTATCGGAACCAGCCTGGACAACTACATCGCCGACAAGAGCGGCGGGCTGGAGTGGCTGACCGCCCTGCCCAACCCGGAACAGGACGACTGTGGCTTCGCCGAATTTATGGCATCGGTGGATGCCCTGGTGATGGGACGCAACACCTTCGAAACCGTGTGCGGCTTCGGCGGAGAGTGGCCCTACAGCAAGCCGGTGTTTGTCCTGAGCCGCACCCTGCAACTCCTTCCCGATACACTAAAAGGCAAGGCCGAGCTGATTCAGGGCTCACCGGGTGAGGTGGTTCGCCAGCTCAATGACAGAGGCTTTAAACGGCTCTACATCGATGGCGGAAAAACGATTCAGAGCTTCCTTGAGGCGGATCTCATCGATGAGATGATCATCAGCCAGCTGCCAGTGTTGCTGGGCGGAGGTACAGCGCTGTTTGGTGAGCTGGCCAAACCTAGGTGGTTTAAGCTGGTTGAGTCCAAACTGCTGCTCGGCTCCATCGTCATGAACCATTACCGGCGCTGACCCGCTAGCCTGAAAGGCTCAACACCCACATGGGGGGCAAGAGCAGTGTTTCCAGTAACACCAGCCACATCAGGTCGGAACCTCCTGGTGTAAGCTGACGCCTCAAAGCCCCCAACTCTCCCCGGTTCATGGCCAGCTCGAACAGCAGGGTCATCAATAGCCAGGCGGCGCCCACCAACAGGGCCTGCGCCACTGAAGCCAGCGCCAGCCAGGGCAGCAACCCGCAGATCACCAGGGCGACCCACGACATCAGCACAGCGCCGCTCACTCGCTGGGCCCGCACCTCACCGAGTGCGGTGCTGAGCCACCTCTGGCGAACACCACCGTTGAGCACTGCCCCCAGAGCCATCAGCAACCACAGGCTTACCAGCTTAAATATGATCACTACTGCTCCTCCCGAGCCACCCGGCGGCTGACAGATTATCCGCTGACCGGGCCAGCTGCCTTGAGGTGCTCCCGCCCCCCGGTGCAGCCTCAGATCCTTTCTGATACTCTGGGACCAGATTCACTTCAAGGACACAAAAAACATGCCAATCAAACCCTTTGCCGCCATGTTGGCACTGATGATGGGCTTCTCCGTCCAGGCCGCCGACCAGGTGGTCACCCTGGAGGATGGCCGCAAGGTGATACTCCATGATGATTTCACCTGGCAGTATCTGGCTCCGGAGACCCCCAGGGCCGACCAAGCTGCCAAGCCTCTGACGCCGGAGGCCGCCAGCGCCATTCCTGCCCTGCCCAAGGCTGCTGCCCAGCCCAAGACAAAGACGATGCCCAAGAAGCCGCTGTCCAGCGGCGTCATCGTCCGTCCCGGCGAGGCCAAGGATGTGATGCAGCTGTCCGACTTCGGTCTGGATGCCCTGCTGGGCCGGGCCCGTTATGAAGGGGGCGAGCTGATCATCCCAACTTCGGTCACCAACCAGGGGCGTGAGGCGATCATTCAGGTGGATGTCCGCGTCACCGTGATGGACGAATTCGGCCAGGTGCTGGGGCGCGAGACCCTACCCCTGTGGCGCTCCATCAAGCGGATGGCCGACACCTACCTGCGTCCCGGCACCAGCAAAGCGGGACTGGAGCTGCGCATGGCGGTGGAGAAACGCGATCTGTACCAACTGCAGGTGGAGATCGACCAGGTGGAAACCCGCTAACCCCAGAAGGATCACCGGGGTTTCCCCGGACTAGAGCCGGCGGCTGACACTAAATCCCCCGCGCAGTTCCCCCAACTGGTAGCCGGTGGCCTGATCATCGGGGTAGTGGCGACGGATCGCCTCGAGTACCCCGGGATCGATCTGCTCACCGTGACACTGCAGACACACCTTGTCGATCACGATCCCCTTCATCAGCCGGAACTCCCCAGGGCCGTGTTTTTCGGTCACCAGGGCGGCTGCATCGGCACCCGCCGCCAGTTGGGCTTCAAATCCCGCCAACACCTGAGCTTCCCACGGGTCCGCCACAGCGGTCGCGCCGTTTCTTGGCTTCAGGCTGACCCGGCTCAACCGCCAGCCACTCTGCTGGCTGAGCCGGGCGGCGATCAGCGGCGCCTGGCTGGCACACACCTCCACCGCCGCCCTGGGGCCACCGGACTGCATAGCCGCCTTCAGGCTGGGCTTGAGGGTCGCGCCGAACTGGCTGATCAACGCCATCCCCTGCTGCTTCAGATCCAGAGAGTCTGTCGCCCAGACTCCCTGGCTTATCAATGACATCAGCCCTAAGGCCATGACTCTCTTCATCCCTAAACTCCTTGGGTGTCCATACAGATCTGACCACTCATTATATTAGGCAATCCTTATTTAGCAAACCCTGAGGCAGACGGCGCCTCATATGGTTCCCCCCATTTCCACAACAGGCTGGATCCCGGGATGACATATCTCCCCTACGCCCCGTTAACACCAGCTGCACCGACCACCTGGCCGCAGAAAATAAACATCAGCTGTGATTTCATTACCTTAGTTATGATCAGATCTCAATTAGCCCGGCCAGGGTTTGAAATGCGCTTTTAAAGGGAGTAAAAACAGGCGTCATACTCGGAAAAGTGGCCATTGAAGAGCCATAGTCCTTTGAATTAATTACCTTTAAGATCAACAACCTCTTAACAAAGGCGTTACCTGTGCAAAAGAAAACGAGTCTGCTGAGCAACATTGGTGTTCAGGTGATTATTGCGATGATCGCCGGTACCCTGGCGGGTATTGCTCTCGGGGAGGACGCAGCGGCGTTCGCTCCGCTGGGCAGCATCTTCATTCACCTGATCAAGATGCTGGTGATCCCCCTAGTGGCTGTGGCCATCATCAGTGGCGCCGCCGGCCTGGGCAACAGCCACGCCGCTGGCCGCGTCGGCCTCACCACCCTGGGCTTCTTCGGCCTCACTTCGGCAGTGGCAGTGGCCCTGGCCCTGGCCATGGGGGAAATTTTCCAGCCAGGCATCGGCATCGACTTCACGGCCATCGATGCCATGTACGAAGGCAACTTGGCGGAAAAGGGGCAACTGCCCACCTTCTGGGCCACCATCACCGGCATGATCCCCACCAATGTGTTCACCTCCCTGCATGATGGCAACATTCTGCAGATCCTGGTGTTCTGCCTGTTCTTCGGCATTGCCCTCTCCAAGGTGGAGTCCAGCCGAGCCAAGCCACTGATCGACGGCATCAATACCGTGGTGGACGCCTTTGTGTGGATGATCAACGTGGTGATGAAGGTGGCGCCCATCGGCGTATTCGGCCTGATGGCGGACGCCGTGGGCACCTTCGGCTTTGCCGCACTGAGCACGGTAATGAACCTGTTTATGGTCTATGTGGCCACCATCCTGATCTACGGTTTCCTGTTCTATCCGGCGATGATCAAGACCCTGACTCGCATCCCGGTCGGCAAGTTCGTCTCCTCCATGAAGAAGCCCCAGGCCGTGGCTCTCTCCACCGCCTCCTCCATGGCCACCCTGCCGGTGACCATGGATGTGTGTGAGAAGGAACTGGGCATCCGCAACTCCACCGCCAGCTTCGTACTGCCGCTGGGCGCCACCATCAACATGAGTGGCAATGCCATCTACTATGGTCTGGTGGCGGTATTCTTTGCCCAGGCGTTCCAGGTAGACCTGGGCCTGGGTGCCTATGTAGCCATCATCCTTACCTCCACCCTGGGCGCCGTCGGCCAGGCCGGCGTCCCCGGCCCCTCCTTCCTGGTGGTGGCAGTACTTCTGGCCGCCGGTATCCCCATCGAGGGGCTGCCGCTGCTGTTCGCCCTGGACAGGATCTTCGACATGATCCGCACCGCACTGAACATCACCGGTGACGCAGTCTGCGCCGCCATCGTCGATGAGTTGGCCGGAGAGGAGCCCATCGAGGATGAGCAACCGGCGGAGGCACGCTCCTAACCAAGACACGGGCCACCTCAGGGTGGCCCGTTTGTTTTTCCCGCAACGTCTTGCTAGATTGAAACGCCCATTCTAAACGGACGTTTAAATTTATCATGGACAGTTTCATTCAGAATTTCCCCATCCACACCCCCGTCCAAGTCGCCTGGGGTGAGATGGATGCCCTGCAACACGTCAACAACACCGTCTATTTCCGCTACTTTGAGAGCGCCCGCATCGACTTCTTCGACCAGTTGGGCCTGATGGAGGAGCTCAAGCAGAGCGGAATCGGTCCCATTCTGGCGGAAACCCGCTGCCGCTTTAAGCGTCCACTGTTTTTCCCCGACCGGGTGCTGATCGGCACCCGGATCACCGCCCTGAGCGACGACAGGTTCACCATGGAGTACCAGGTGTTCAGCCAGAGCCAGCAAGCGGTGACCTCCGTCGGCAACGCCGAGGTGGTGGTCTACGACTTTCGGCATAATCGCAAGGCGACCCTGCCGACCCACATCCACCGGGCGCTGGAGACACACCTGGTGGCCGAGTTGGAAGCCTCAGAGTAACGCGGCCCCCTCCCCCGGCGGAGCACCTCTTTTTCATCCGGCGCTGGTATACTGACCCCAACCATGAATACTGGAGTAAACACCATGACAACACGGGCGCTGCTGCTGACCCTGGCCACCACCCTTACCCTCAACGCCCCGGTCCTGGCCGGCTGGGAGGAGATCAAGGCCAAGGCCAGGGAGCTGGGCGAGAAAGCCTCGGAAGTGGGACAGGAGGCCTGGGCTAGCACCACTGAAGTCAGCCAGGAGGCGTGGAGCGCCACCAAGGAGTGGAGCCAGGAGACCTGGGAAGCCTCCTCCGCCTGGGCGGACGCTGCCCTGAACAGCGCCGGGGAGTGGAGTGACGAGGCTCTGGGCAAGGGCAAGACCTGGTACCATCAGGGAGAGGTCAAGCTGGAGGAGATGGTAGAGCCCAAGAGCCCCCAGCAAGCCCGGGATGCGCTGAACACCCTGTCCGAGGTCACCCTGATCAAACTGCTGACCGAGCACCCGGAGGTCAAACCCCTGTTTGACGATGCCTATGGCTACGCGGTGTTCGACTCGCGCCAATTCTCCCTGCTTCTGCACACCAACGGCGGCTCCGGGGTGGCGGTCAACCGCCACAGCGGCAGGCGCACCTACATGAACATGCTCGGCGGCGGCCTGGCTCTGGGTTTCGGGGCCAAGTTCTATCAGCAGGTGATGCTGTTTGAGGATGGGGTGAGCTACGACAAGTTCATCAACGACGGCTGGAGCGGCGGTACCGAGGCGGGGATTCTGGCCTGGAATGAGTCCGCCAAGTTTGGCCAGTCCTTCCACAACGGCGTGGCCTTCTACGTGCTCAATGAGAAGGGGCTGCTGCTGGACGCCAACATCAACGGCAGCCGTTACTGGCAGGATGGCGACCTCAACTGAGACCCGGGATAGCCGAGACAAACAAGGGCGGAGATGACTCCGCCCTTGTTGGTTAACCGTAACTGACCCAGCCGGGAGGAGAGATCGCCTCCCAGGCCTGTCGATAGAGCACCGCGGACTGCTGCCGCAGACGCTGAACCCTGGCCCGCTCAAACTCGCTCAGGGAGCGCCGTTCCGCCAGGGCCTGACGCTCTACCTCCTGGATCTGTTGATAGAAGTCGTGCTCCGGCCCACTCTTGATGTTGGCGAAGGATCGCAGATGGATCTGCACCTCCGCCACCATCTGGCTGTCGGGCAACCGAACCAGCAGGTTCAGATCCCGGTAGCCATTGGCCTTTGGGGTAAGGAAACGGTTTTTGACTCTGACCACCTCTCCCTGGCGATCCAGCTCATGGTAGGCCCTGAGCAGGCCATCCACGTCCTCCGCCACCAATGTGGTGCGGGCCAGATCCGTCAGCAGTCTTACATCGCCATCCAGTTTGCCCTCAAGCTTTGCCAGTGCGCGCTCACGACCTTTGACGGCGGGGACATCGGCTTGGGTTGAGGATAGATAGGCTACGCGGTGGGTCAGCATCGCCAGTTCATTCTGAGCCAGCTGTGCGCGGAGATAAAGGTTTTCGAAGTCCGAGGTCGGCTGGATCGCCGAAGCGTACTCCTGGCTGTCGATGGCCATCAGACCCGGCAGGCCCTTTTCTGCCTTGTTGGAACGCTCCAGTCCGGGGAGCTTGTCAAGAGATGTGTCGAGGGTAAGCTGAGTGGCTGCCTGGACCGGGGCCTGCCCCACCATGAACAACATCAGCGCCGTCTTTAAAAACTTGCCCATTCAGTCTCCTTTTCCAGAAACCGGACCGCCCTTATGGGCGGCCCTGCTCCTACTCTCTGGGTGATAAGGGGGATTTTCAAGATCGACCGGATCACAAAAACCGCTCCTCCTCCTGTTTTTTCAGAGTTATCAGGGGTCAGAGCGGTTCCACCAGCGGGCTGAAATCGTTCAATTATTCAGGCTGTATTCAATTTCATTTGATTTAGCATCAACCTCCGGTCTTAAAAAACAGCTGACTGAAGGGATTGAGGGCCCGGGCCAGGCCAGAGGTGAAATGCAACGGCGCATCGATCACCGCCAGGCACAGGCACCCCTGTTCCGACCTGGGGCTGTGCTCATTGGCCTCAGTGCAGTGCACCAGGTCGCCCGGAGCATAGTCACCGGCGTCATCACTGAAGTGGCCATCCAACACCAGGGTCCACTCCCGGCCCTTGTGGGTATGGGCGGCGATGCTGCCACCCGGCTCCATATAGATAAAGTTCAACTGGTAGGCGCGCCGGTGATCCTGAATGGGCGCATTCCAGAGCCGGTTCACCACCCGGCTCCAGGGGCCGGCGCGCTCCACCAGCCCCGCCAGGGCGGCAGGGAGATCAATGCGGCGCCCCTGAAACTCCATCTGGGTTGGCTCAGGCACCCGAGGCTCAAGCGCTGGGGCGTCCTCCAACAGGTTAAGCATCCTGGCCAGCTCATCGTTACCATAGGCTGCGTCTGGGCTCAGCTCAGCCAGTTGATCGGCCTGATGCTGCTGCAGCAACTCCACCCGGCCGTGACAGCGGCGACACTGACCAAGATGCACAGATACCATGATGGCGAGCACATCGTCCAGCTCACCCGAGGCGAACTGTCCGAGTTCCATGGCAGTTGGATGATGACGGTCACTCATAGCCCAGTGCCCCCTTGTTCAAACGCATCGACAATTTCTCCATCGCCAGTCTCAGCCGGCTCTTTACGGTGCCTACGGGCAGGTTCAGGTGTTCCGCCACCGCCTGATGGCTCATCTCCTTGAGGTAGACCAGGGCCACCACCTGCCGCTGATTTTCCGGCAGACGGGCAATCAGCTCATTCAGGCGCCGCCTCTCGCTCTCCCCTTGAACCTGCAGCTCACAGTCGTCCTCCACCGGCGCCGGCTCGACGTAGATCTCGTCGGCGCTGACCAGGGTGGGCCTGGCCAGTTTCTGCCGGCCCAGGTCAAAGCAGCGGTTGCGAGCAATGGTGTAGATCCAGGTGGAGACGTTGCCCCGGTCCAGATCAAAACTGGCGGCCTTCTGCCACACCGCCAGCAGGGTGTCCTGAGTGACCTCCCGGGCGGTTTGATCGTCTCCCACCCGGGCGACACAGAACGCGTGCACGCGACCGGCGAAGTGTCGAAACAACTCCGCGTACGCTTGCTTGTCCCTGTTGTTGGCCACCCGGGTCATGGCCCGGGCCAGGCGCTGGTTCAGGTCGTCTTGGGAGGCGGACACAGTCATGGATGTCTCGGTTTCCCTCGTTCTTGATGGCGTCGATACGACTCTCATACGTGATCCCCGTAGCTGCTCGGCCAGTGGCGCATGCTGCGTCCCAAATCGGCTCCAGACTCCAAGCTACGGAGGCACATCTACTGTGGATCACTTTTATCAAGAATAGAATGGATTAGGCTCAACGCCATGGCGGAGGAGGGCTGAGTCAGCAGCGCAACCTTGGCGGATGCCTCGATGGGCAGCAGCTCCAGCCAACGTTGCAGACTCCACCGCAGAGAGTCGAGCCCGGGCTCAGGATAGAGCTGGCCAATCTCCGGGTATTCGGCGAACAGTCGCCCCAGTGCCTGCTGAATGCGGAGATCCTCAGCCGGGCTCTCCTCGGGCCAAAGCTCGAACGGCCTGCAGTCCCCCCAGCGCAACCCGTCCTCATCGCTCTCCACGTGGTTCACCCGAGCCAGGGAGAGCCCCTCCACGGTAATGCCCAGCAGACCGTCGCTCAACTGGTCAAAGTCCACCATCTTCACCAGGGTCACCACTCCCAAGACTCGACTGCTGCCGCCAGAGCTCTTCTCCATCATGCCCATGGCAAAGCAGGGCTGACGGCCCGCCCGCTCGCGCACCATTCTCAGGTAGCGGGCCTCGAAGATCCTCAGGGGCAGGCGTCCGTGAGGAAAGACATGAGCATTGAGAGGAAACAGGGGAAGTCGCATCGGCGCATCACTGTGATTGAGTCGGTCATTCTGGCTACGGCCGGCAGGGGCTATCGGTTCACCCGGTGATCCTCCCCGGTCCCCGGTACGTACACAGCGGTAACCACGAGGAGCTTGAGATGAACACTGCCCGTGCCGCCCTGGCCAAGCTTTCCCCCCAGGCCCGACGCCTGCTCCTGGACAGCTGCGTCTTTCAGCTGTTCTGGTTCGCCACCATGGTGTCTCCGCATGTGGGCGCTCAATTGGCGGCCCTGGTGTTGTGGGCCCTGGTCTCCCCGCTGACCGCCAGGCAATGGCTGCTGACCTACATGCTGGCCCTGCTGGGGTCTGTGGGAGACGCCCTGTGGCTCACCCTGGGGCTGTTTGTCCCCAGCGATCACGGCCCCCTGATCTTTGTCCTGCCCCTGTGGCTGATGTTGCTGTGGCTGGCCTGTGCTCGCTACCTGCTGGTGTTGACCGAAGGTCTGCGCCTCCCCGGCCTGCTGTTGGTTGTGCTCGGCGCCGTCGCCGGTCCCCTGAGCTACCTGGCCGCCGCCCAGCTTGGGGCCGCTTCCCTGGCTCCGCCCCAGCCCGGCCTGTGGATCGCCTTTGCACTGTGGTGGGGGGCAGTGATGTGGCTGGCCCGATACCTGGGAGGACGCCGATGACCAAGGCGCTCCCCACCCTGCTGCTGCTGTTCAGCCTGGAGGCGTCGGCCCTGCCCCTGGTGGGAGAGAGCAAACTCAGGGTGCTGTTTTGGGACATCTACACCGCCCGGCTGTACGCCCCCGACGGCCAGTACGCCGGCATCACCCCCCCACTGATCCTGAGCCTCACCTACCACAGGCGCATCGACGCCGAGGCCCTGATGGAGGCCACCGAGGAGCAGTGGCAGAGGCTGGGGTTTATCGACAGGGCGAGCAGGGCCTGGCTGGCCAGGCTGGCTCCCTGCTTTCCCGACGTCGCCCCGGGCGATCGCCTGAGCTTCAGCCTGAGCGAGGATGGCGGGGCGCAGCTCAGCTACAACGACGCCCCCAGGTGCCGTTTTACCCCGTCCGCAGGCAACCGCCGGTTCCTGGCCATCTGGTTGTCTCCCCGAAGTGCCTATCCGGGCTTTACCCGGCGACTGATCGCCAAAGGAGAGTGAGATGAGAGTCCTGATAGTCCTGATGATCACCCTGCTGGTGGGCTGCAGCGCCGACCACAGTGCCCTGAGCAGCCGTCAGCCACCGCTGGAGCTGGAACGGTTCTTCGACGGCCGGGTGACCGCCCAGGGGATGGTGACCAACTTCCGGGGGGAGGTGATCAGGCGCTTCAGCGTCACCCTGGATGGGCGCTGGCAGCAGGGAGAGGGGGTGCTGGATGAGTATTTCCTCTACGACGATGGCGAAACCCAGTTCCGGCAGTGGCGTATCGAGCGCACCGGTCCCAACAGCTACCAGGGCGAGGCCGATGACATCATCGGCACCGCCTCGGGAGAGCGCCACGGCCCTCTGCTCAGATGGCAATATGAGATGGTGCTGGTGACCGACGACGACGAATGGCAGGTCAGTTTCGATGACCTAATGGTGTTGGTGGATGACAGGCACCTGCTCAATCGAGCCAAGATCACCAAGTTTGGCATCACCGTGGCCGAGGTGTTCATCGCCTTCCAGAAGGAGTGAATGCCCCGCCCTCCCCCTGTGCCTGTCCCTCCCCCTGTGTTAGGGTTGATCGATTAAAACAAACAAGAAGATCAACAGAAAAGAAGGACACAGGATGTTTACGTTTCCCTCCAAGCCCTGGGCGGTGCTGTGCCTGGCCCTGGGTGTTTCAGCCTCAGCCGAAGCGGCAGAGCTGACGTTCGATAAGCAGCAGATTCGTACCCACATCGCCACCCTGGCTTCCGACGAGTACGGCGGCCGCGGCCCCCTGACCCGGGGAGAAACCCTGAGTATCGATTACATCGCCCAGGAGTTTGCCAAGCTGGGACTCAAACCCGGTAACGGCGACAGCTACCTGCAACCGGTACCCCTGGCCCAGGTCACCGCCGACCAGGGGGTGACCCTCAAGCTGGGACAGCTTGAGCTGACCAATGGCAGTGAGTTCACCGCCCGCACCCAGAGGATCACCCCGCGCATCGAGGTGAAGGACTCTCCCATGGTGTTCGTCGGCTACGGCATCAATGCCCCGGAGTATGGCTGGAACGACTACGCCGGCTTGGATGTCAGGGGCAAGACCGTGGTGATGCTGGTGAACGATCCGGGGTTTGCCACCCAGGATCCGACCCTGTTCAAGGGCAATGCCATGACCTATTACGGCCGCTGGACCTACAAGTATGAGGAGGCGGCCCGCCAGGGCGCCGCCGCTGCCCTAATCATCCATCAGACCGATGCCGCCGGCTACGCCTGGGGCGTGGTGCAGAACTCCAACACCGGCAGCAAGTACACCCTGGTAGACGCCAGCAACAACGCCAGCGAACTGCCGGTGATGGGCTGGTTGCATCAGGATGCCGCCCACAAGCTGTTCAAGCAGTCCAGGCTGGATCTGGCCGCCCTGTCCCAAGCCGCCGCCCAGCCGGGCTTCAAGCCGGTGACACTTACCGGCACGGCCAGCATTCGCTTCGACAACACCGCCAGGATGGCGGAGTCCCACAACGTCCTGGGGCTGCTGCCCGGCAGCGAGATGCCGGAGGAGGTGGTAATGATCCACGCCCACTGGGATCATCTTGGCACCAACAAGAGTGACGGCCACATCTACAACGGCGCCATCGACAACGCCACCGGCGTAGCCGGGGTGATCGAATTGGCCCGAGTCCTGAGCGAGCAGCACCGCCAAGCGCCGTTCAAGCGCAGCATCCTGTTCAGCAGCTTTACCGCCGAGGAGACGGGCCTGATCGGGGCCAGCCATTTCGCCACCCACCCCACGGTGCCCGCCGGCCAGATCGTTGCCTTCCTCAACATCGACGGTATGAATGTGGACAACGCCCTGGACTACATCCTGCGCTACGGCGACGGCGTCTCCGAGCTGGAGGGCTACCTGGAGAGGGCCGCACGCAGCCAGGGACGCACCGTCAGGCCGGATCCCCGCCCCCAGGCGGGCCTGCTCTATCGCAGCGATCACTTCGCCCTGGCCAAGGTCGGTGTCCCCGGCCTGCTGTTCATGAGCCTGGGGGACAACGATCCCGATTACATCCCCCACCGATACCACAAGCCGGCGGATGACTATCACCCCGACTGGAGCCTGGAGGGGATGGCGCAGGATCTGTCGCTGATGGCGATCATCGCCGCCCAGCTTGCCAACAACGGTGACTGGCCCAAGTGGCTGGAAGCCTCTGAATTCAGAAAGCGCCGAGCCCTAGATGGCCGGCAGTAACCACGGAGGAACCCTGTGTCCCTGACCCACCTGCGGCTGACCGCCGCCTTCGAACTGCGGCGGCTGTTTGCCACCCGCCGCGGCCTATTGTGGCTGCTGGCCTTTGCCCTGGTCTGGGGGCTGCTGTTGCGCTACCCCATCCTCGGGGCGGCAGACCTGCTGCGTCGCGAGGATATGAGGGAGTTCTTCCTCTCCCTCTCCCCCGACGGCCTGAGTACCCTCTACCTCTGGTCCAGCCCCGAATTGGCCATCTTCTGGGTCGCGGCCCTGGTGCTCTACCCCATGGCCACCATCGGCCTGGCGGCGGACCAGATGGCCTCGGACCTGCAGCGGGGCACACTGAGGTTCCTCACCTTGCGCATCAGCCGGGACAGCCTGCTGCTGGGACGCTTCCTGGGGATGATGACCATACAGCTACTGATGATCCTCGCCTCCCTGGCCGGGACCCTGGGACTGGCGATCTACAAGGGTGCGGCCCTGCTGCCGCTCCTGGGTCAGAGCACCCTGGTGACCCTGAACCTGCTGCTGGTGGTGTTGCCCTTCACCGCCACCATGGCCCTGCTGTCGTTGCTGGCCAAGTCCGGCCGTCAGGCGGTGGTGCTGGCCACCCTGTTCTGGCTGATGCTGCCGCTGGCCACCGGCCTGCTCTCCATGGCCTGGCAACCCCTGGAGCACCTGTTGTTGCTGGTGCCCGGCGGTCAGATCAAGGAGCTGATGGTGATGACCCCCGCCGCCGCCCTCACCACCGGCTGGCAGCCCCTGACCCAAACCCTGCTGATGCTGGTCCTGGCCCGACAGACCCTGGAAAGGAGCAGCCTATGACCCTGATGATCGAAGCCCGAGGCCTGACCAAGAGATACGGCAGCAAGACGGCGCTGGATGGGGTAGACCTCAACCTGGCCGCCAACGGCAGCATCGCCCTGGTGGGCCCCAACGGTGCCGGTAAGACCACCCTGATGTCGCTGATCTGCGGCTACCTCCACCCCACCTCAGGCCATCTGAGGGTGCTGGGTGACGCGCCCGGCAGCCCCGCCCTTCTGGGCCGGATCGGTGCCCTGCCCCAGGATGCCCAGCTGGATCCCGGTTTCGGCGTCGGCCTGCAACTGGCTCACTTTGCCGCCCTGCAAGGACTCGACAAACCCAAACAGGAAGCCCGCCGGGTACTGGAGCTGGTGCAACTGGCGGAGACCTACGACAGCCTGCCCCAGGCCCTGAGCCACGGCATGCGCAAACGGGTCATCATCGCTCAGGCGCTGATTGGCCAGCCTGAACTGGTGCTGCTGGATGAACCCACCGCCGGCCTGGATCCGGCCAACGCCAGGGCGGTACGGGAACTGGTCAATCGCCTCAGAGGGGAGTGCCGCTTCATCATCAGTTCCCATAACCTGGAGGAGCTGCAGAAGATGTGCGACACCGTGCTCCACATCGATCATGGCAGGATCAGTAACCAGCTGACGGTGGATGATGCCGGCCAGGAGGGCGCCCTGACCCTGACCCTGGCACCGGGCACCGAGGATCAGCAGTCGGTACTGGCCCAGGTGACCGGAGTCCGTCAGGTCACCCGGCGAGACAGGGAGGAGTATCTGATCCGCTATGATCTGGGCGGCCATCCCGACTTCGACCTGGAGCTGCTCACCGCCCTTAAGGCCGCCCGAATCCCCTACCGGCGGCTGGCCCTGGGCCTGAGCCTGGAGGAGCGGCTGTTCACTCCGGAGCAGAGCTAAAAAAAGAGGACGCCAGGGCGTCCTCTTTTCCTTTCGCTGTCAATGCTCAGCGCCTGCGTCCCCAGATCACAAACCCGGTGCAGGCGATGCCAATGGCCATCAGGGCCACGGCACTCATCAACCACTCCCCCAGGGCACCGAAGATGCGGCCACTGTGCAGCCACAGCAACAGACGCTCGATGCTGACCCCACTGTGACCGTCGCGCAGGTCGTCAGGCATTACCGTCTCAACAAAGCGCTGCGGCGGTTCCGCCACCTTGGCGTCAGAGGACACCGCCTCCCCCTCCAGCCACCAGTCCTGCAGCCACCTGTGCTGGCCCAGCTGCAGCACCGGCTCACCCAGGGGCGAAATCCCGGCCAGGCGCCGCCCGTTGAGGGGGGTGCTGTCCACCAACTCCCCCTCCGGGGTAAGCAGCCACAGCTGCCCCTGGTCACTCACCAGCATCGTCTCCGGCCCAACCACCAGCCCCTGCAGATCACCGTCGAGCGCGGCCAGACTGCCCTGGCGGGTCACCAGACGGTTGTCCACCTGGAACACCTCATGGCGGGGGACACCGGTCACCCGGGGTTTGGGCAGGTCCGCCAGGCGATACCACAGATCGCCGGTCAGCAGGGGCTTGTCCAACCCCAGGCGATGGCCATGTTGCAGCAGCAGACCGGTGCAGGCCAGAAGCAGAATCCAGGCGCAGACCAGGATGCCTATTCGGCTGTGCCAGCGGGTGAGGGTACGGGTTTTCATCGAGTCACATGTTCAGCCAGGAAAAGAGCCATTTTAGCGGTTCGATTCATGGCGTAAACCGACAGTGTCGCTCCGCTGACTCCGTCGATGGTTTCCGACAGCGAGCGTCCCTCCAGTGACACCCCGTGGTATTGGCGGGTGAAGGCATCCCGGTGGATCTCCCAGCCCCGGTGCTCACGGAACACCAGCACCCGAGCCTGGACGATCACCCCGGACTCCACCACGTAGCCGAAGGTGATGGGTTGATCCTTACCGACGGACTCCAGCACCCAGGCGGTGCGGCCCTGGTGCTGCCAGTAGCGGACCCTCAGTTTGGGGTAGCGCTCTCCCATCAGTTCGGTCAACTGGCTTTTCAAGTCCCCTTTGAGCCACAGGGTGCCCTGTTGCGGCTGGCCGTCACCAAAGGCCTGAGCCAGGAATGCCTCCTGACTCAGATACTCGGTGGCGCCCTTGGCGCAGAAGCTCAGCACCAGGACCAGGGTAGCAAACAGGGGGCCAAGGCCCCCTTTGAATCTGTTCAGCATCTTAGAAGGAGTAACCTACACCCAGGTTGAAGCCTTTCTGATCCTTGCCGTTGTCGTTGTCCTGCATCTGGTAGTCAGCCTTGAACACGACACGGGGATGCAGCCAATAGTTGATACCGAAATCAGTCTGGGCCTTGGCGCTGTCGGCACTGTCACCAGCCTGGTTGTCCCAGGTGCTGTAGCGGGCAAACACACCCAGCTTCTCGGTCACCTTGTAGCTCGGCTCCAGGTACCAGCCGGTCTGCTCGTCGGCACCGATGGACTCGGGACCATTGCCGTCCAGGGTCCACATGGCGTACAGACCACGCAGGGTAAAGGCGTCGTACTGCCAGTCGAAGTGACCCTCGACCATGTAGGCGCTACCGGCTTCGGCATCGGCAGACTGGGTCAGATCACCCTGGTACTGGAAGCTGCCGCCAACGGTCAGGCCAGGAACACCGGCGTAGGAAACGGCGATGGTGGCGGCCAGGTCTTCGGCGTTGGCCTTGGCAACCTTCTGGCGCCCGGAGCGGATGGAGTACTTGGAATCCGCGCTGGTCTCCAGGCCGCTGTGGACGAAACCTTGAACGGTCACGCCGTTATCCAGGCGGCCGATGACACCGGTACCGGCTTCCCACCAGGTGGTAGGCAGGATGTACTTCTCGACGTTGTTACGCTCTACGCCGTAGAAGGTATCGGGCTCATGAGTCTCGTTCAGCAGGCCAACGGGCAGCAGGAACAGACCGGAGCGGGAGGTCCAGTTGTCGGCGAAGTCCCAATCGATGTAGGCCTGCTCCAGCTCCACTTCACCGGGCTTGCCGTCGCCGGACAGCGAGTGCTCCAGTTCAACTTCGGAGAAGAAGCGGACATTGTCACTGAACTCGTAACCGAACATCAGTACGAAGCGGTGGAAGTCGATGGACTTCTTGTCGCTGGCACCGCCTTCGCCGGTCAGGTTGTTGTAGTGCAGCTCACCGTAGCCACCCACGGTCACCTTATCCATGGCGCTCTCACCGGAACCGGTTTCTACCGCTTCCACGGCCGCCTCTACCGCGTCCTGGTTCTCTTTCACCTGACGGCTCAGTTGCTCGATGGCAGCCTGCTGCTGCTTGATCAGCTCCTGCTGGGCCTGCAACTGCTGTTGAACGGAGTCGGCGGCGAACGCGGAGTTGGCAGTCAGGGCCAGGGCCACACCGGCTACAATAGGTTTCAGCTTAAAAGTCATCATCTTCCCCAGATAATTGTCTTGTTGGTTTTAGGCCCTGTTGGACCTCGATATGAGTCAAATGATATCCATTTTCATTATCATTGCCAGTATTTTTTGTGTTTTTTGGCGTCGTTCCGTAACAAGGAACACCAGAAAACCCCACCACAGCACAATATTCTGCGAGACCAGGATCACAATCCCATTTAACCCTTAAAAAAGCACCATATATCAGACGATTTTAAAGAGTCATTTCCACTGCAGTTTAAGGATTTTCCACCGTGATCCCGCTCCCGTTTATGCACCATGCCATCACAGGATGAAAAGAGCTTTTGCTCTACGGGGTGACGATTCAGACAAGGGGCTGTCGAACGAGGCAGGGCCGCAGGCGATCGGCAACACGCCGCGCCCTGGGGCGCGGCGTCGGTTCAGCAGGCTAGGCGGGGGCGAAATCGGGCTCGAGCTCGTGAAACAGCTCGATAAACTGTCCGGTCAGCTTGTGTCCGGGGGCAAGGTGGATCAGCGGGGTCTGCTGCTGGTGGGATTCCTTCATCTTCACGGAGGAGGAGAGCCGGGTACCGAACAGGGGAACCACATCCTGCTCCTCCAGCTCCGCCACCAACTGCTGGGGCACCCTGGCCTGGGCATTGAACTGGTTAACTACCACCCCCTCGGCCATCAATTCGCCGTTGTGATCCCCCTTGAGCTCCAGCAGGTTACCCATCAACCGGTGAATCGCCTGAGCCGAGAAGCCGTCGCAGTCGAAGGGGATGATCACCCGGTCGGCGGCGATCAGCGCCGACTTGGAGTAGAAGTTGAAATTTGGCGGGGTATCGATGTAGATGCGATCAAACTGCTTCTCCAGCGCACGCAGGGCGTCCCTGAGCTTGTAGATCTTGTAGCGCATCTCCAGCTCACGCTCCAACCCGGCCAGCGCCGGGCTGGCGGGCAACAAGCTGAGGTTGTCAAACCGGGTAAGGTGCACATACTGATCGGGGGCGGGCAGGGAGCCAAACCATCCCACGGTCTGCTTGAGCAGATCGGCCACCGTCTTGCCCGCTGGCAGGCTGTCCTCCTCCACCCCCAGGTAGTGGCTGGCGTTGCCCTGCACATCCAGATCCACCAGCAGGGTTCGGTAGCCCATGGCAGCGCTGACGGCGGCCAGGTTGACACTGATGCTGGACTTGCCGACACCGCCCTTCTGATTAAACACCACTCGTTTCATAGCCTTATCCCTAAGTGCTCGTTTTTCACCCAATGGTACGGCAGCGGAGCGCCCTTGTCAGCCGTTATCGAGTCTTTGCTCCATGGTCGGACGCCCAAGGGCGATCTCCACCTCGGACAACCTCAGTGGCCCGGGGTACACTAGGAAAAATGGTGAACCCACAGAGGATCAACGCCCATGTCCGACATCCGCAGTTTCAGCCGGCGCCGCTGGGAGGTGGCCGACCTGGCCCAGGATCTGCAGGCCCATATCGCCGCCGATCCCCTGGTGCACAACCTGTTCCACGGCGCCACCACCCTGGATCAGGTGGTCAACCTGCTGACCAGGCTGGTGCTGGCGGAGGACCCGGCCCTGCTCAGGGAGCAGGAGCCGGACCAGGGAACCCTGCTGCAGATGCTGAGCATCGGTTTCAGGCTGATGGTGATCAAGAGCCTGGAGCAGGAGCCGCTGACCCAGCCGGAGCACCTGGTATGCCTGCTGGCCCGCCATTTCGCCGCCAAGACCTATGAGCCCCCACTGGCGGAGGCCTATCAGGGGATCGCCGGTCAGATCCTCGGGCTGTTTGACCAGTGGGATACCCAGATGCGCCGCCAGCGAGGCGGTCAGCGCAATATGATGAGACACCGCTGAGCCCGCACCACCAAACATGGCGTCGCAGTAGCGCCCTCACAACGGCAATTTCGACGTTACCCTCTCCTCCCGCGAACAGAGGGCTAAACCCCACCCAGTCCGCTGGCGACGGTTGAATCCGTCGCCATAAACCGCTTATTCTCACTCCATGGGCGTGTCGCCGCACAGCGGAGGAGGGGGACGCGTCGATCGCCACCAGCCCGCCCCGGGCTTCGTTGCCGATGACAACCAGCATGAAGGATCGCCATGGCACCCAAGGACCTGTTCTCCGGCCACTGCCGGGAGTACGCCTGCTACCGCCCCCACTACCCCAGGCAGTTGTTTGAGCTGCTGGCCCACCGGGCCCCGGCCACCGAACTGGCGCTGGATCTGGCCACCGGCTCGGGTCAGTCCGCGTTCGCCCTGTCCGGCCACTTCGAACGGGTGATCGGCGTCGATCTCAGTCGCCATCAGCTGCGCCACAGCCGCAAAGCCCCCAACCTGGACTACCTGATGGCACTGGGAGAATCCCTGCCACTGCGCCGTCAGAGTGTGGATCTGGTGACCATCGCCCAGGCACTGCACTGGCTCAATCTGGAATTTGTGGGGCGGGAGGTGGCCCGGGTGCTCAAACCCGGCGGCGTGCTGGCGATATGGAGCTACGGCAACTGCAGCGTCGGTGGTGATGTGGATGAGGTGGTGCACCGGTTGTATGAAGAGGTGCTAGGCAGCTACTGGACGCCGGAGCGGCGCTGGGTGGAGCAGGGGTATGCGGGTCTGACCCTGCCCCTGGCCGGGGAGACCCCGAGGCTGATGGCCCTGAGGCACAACTGGCGCCTAACGCAGTTTATTGGCTACCTGCAGACCTGGTCGGCGCTGCAGCGCTACCTGCACCAACACCACCAGGGGACCCTGGACCCGTTGTGGCAGGACCTGGCCCAGGCCTGGGGGGACCCGGCCCGACGCCGCGCCATTCACTGGCCCTTGACCCTGAGGCTGTTCCTCAACTCCTGAAGGCCCCAACACCAGAGAAGCCGCCCGGCGGCGGCTTCTGCTACTTGATGAGTTCCACCAGGGCCTGCTCCAGTCCCTGCTCCGGCGCCCCTTCGATGCGCCCAATCTCCCTGCCCTGTTTGCGAACGATGAAGGTGGGCAGTGCCAGTACCTGAACCCCTTCGAGCAGCTTGGGGTCACCGGCGCTGCCCTTCTTGTCCACCCCCAGGTACTGGGCGCTGATGTTGACGTTGTCCGCCAACTTGAGAATCTTCATCATCCTGGGCACCTGCTTCTGGCTGGTGGCTTCCCAGGTGCCCAGCACCGCCAGGATCTCCACCGGCTCGGACACCGCCTTGAGAGGGGCCATCGCCTGCTGGTCCACCTGATAGGCCAGATATTCGCGCCCCATGGGGATCATCTCGAAGATCAGCTGCTGGCTGGTCAGTACACCGGTGAGTTCGGCGGACTCCAATGGCATGGCGCCATGGGGGTTGGCTCCGGGCTTGTTCTGGGGCGCCCCATTGCCCATACTCGGCATGGCGGACACGCCGCTGCTCATTACCACCGCACCCAGAATCAGTCGTTTCATCATGATCCTCTCCTCTTCGTCGCCATCTTGCCGGATTCCCTACCCGGATTGGTTTCAACTGTAAACCATAAGACCCAATTAAATCTCATTTGGTTTCTGTCAGTTCGGGGAATTTGTTGGCGACGTGCTGCCGATCACGCCTCTCCGGGGGATCAGAGTCAAGGCTGTCCACTCTTTTGCAGGCACTATGATACCCTTGGGCAAATTTTCCGTTGGACCCCTCTATGGCCAAAAAGCACTCCCACATCCCCGAAAGACAGTTCTGGATTCAGCGTCTGGGCAAGTCCAGTCTGCGCGCCCTGCACGTACTGGGGATCATCGGTGCCAGTGGCGGCTTCTTCTACGAGGTGGAGAAGGCGCTGTGGCTGCCCTGGTGGATCCTGGCCATGAGCACCGGCCTGATCTTGATGGCCTGGGAGGTGATCCGCTCCCCGCTGTGGCTGGTGCAGATGAAGGGGGTGCTGACCCTGACCAAGGTGGTACTGGTCGCCCTGTGCTATCCCCTGTCCCAGTTCAAGGTGCCGCTGTTCTGCCTGGTGGCGCTGATCTCGGTGGTGACCTCCCACGGTCCAGCCGGGCTGCGCCACTACTCTGTGGTACATCGCCGACGCATCGATGGCCCGAAGGAGATCAAAGGCTAGGGCCTGTGACTCGTCGCTGACGGAGTTTCACCCCAGGCGTGGCGCCGGCTCGCTTGTCCAAGGGTCTTCATGCTCTATCCAGCTAAGCTGGAAACCTTTTTAGCCTGAAGCCTGGCGTATTTCGGTATACTGGGGATTCCAAGACAAGGAGTCCCCGATGCCCTGCACCCAGACCCCAGCCTCGCTGCTCACCGGCAACCTCAAGCTGTTCGATACCCTGCCCCCCGGGCCCATACTGGATCTGGCCTGCGGCCGGGGTCGCAACGCCCTGTGGCTGGCCCGCAAGGGCCTGCCCCTGTGGTGCTGCGACCGCAACGCCGACGCCCTGGCCGAGCTGCAGCAGGCCGCCGCCGATGAACGCCTCAACCTGGTGACCTGGCACCGGGACCTGGAGATCCCGGGCGACGCCCCGCTGGCGGGCAGACGGTTTGCCGCCATCCTGGTGTTCAACTACCTGCACCGGCCGCTGATGAGCGCCATCGAGCAGGCGCTGATGCCCGGCGGTCTGCTGATCTATGAGACCTTCCTGGAGCAGCAAGCCGACATCGGCAAGCCCAGCAACCGGGATTTCCTGCTCAAGCCGGGCGAACTGCAACAACACTTTGCATCTCTGCAGACTCTGCATTACGTTGAAGAGGAGCACAGCCAGCCGCACCGGTTCACGGCGCAGCTGATTGCCAGGAAAGGCTGAAGGATAAGGAGAGAACGTGCTGCAGTGGTACCCAGACAGTTACAGAATCGGATTGGCGCCGGTATTAACCTTAGCCATGGTGGTGTTCGCCATTCTGGTGAGGGTGGTGATCCCGGAGGGTAATCATGCCTTCCAGTGGCCGCTGAACATCGCCATGGGGCTGATCGCCCTGATCCACCTCTACCTGCTGGTAGACGACAAGGTGATGAAACGATCCGACGCCCTCATCTATGGGTTGGTGCACCTGTGCATGGCCTTTACCGTGTGGGTCTTCGCCCTGATGGTGGTCACCGGCAACGACCTGTTCTAGCCGCTCAGGCGGCCGAGCTCTATCCGAATCACCCGCCCCCCCTGAAGCTGGCCGGCCAGCGCCAACTGCTGGTCGGCGTCGGCCACCAGCATCACCTTGCCTCGAACCTCAGGCAACGCGCCTGCGATGGCCAGCCGCGAGGCATCCCGGCGGCACAGCTCATCCAGGGCGGGCGGCAGGACGCCCTGGTGCCACAGTGCATCACACTCCTGCATCAGCTGCAGCGCGCCCAGAGGCAACCGTGACACCTCCACGTCCGGGGACACCATCAGCACCCAGGACTCCGCCACCCCACCCCGACAGGCCTGCTCGAAGCGGGACTCGCTGCGGACCGGATCCCACTGCAGGCCATTGCTGGCCAGGAAACGTTCCCACACCCGGCGGCGCTCTTGCAAAGGAACCTTGTAGCGGGCCCGGCCCATAAAACGCGCCAAGTGACCCAGTGAAGCCGGCAGCAGCGACTCAATGCGCCGCCTGAGCTCCTTCACCAGTACCGGCGCTGCCCCCTCACTGCCGATGGCCACCACCATGGGAGTGCGGTCGACGATGGCCGGGGTGATCACCGAGCAGGAGTCCGGATCGTCCACCACATTGACCCAGGCGCCCGCCGCTCGGGCCAGATCGGCCACACGGCGATTGAGGGCCTCATCATCGGTGGCGGCGATCACCCCGTCCATCCCCTCGATCAGATCGTCATGGAACTCCCCGGGCAACCAGGTAAACTCCGCCCGACGGCCACTGAGCTCCTCGTTGAGGCTGGGAGAGACCAGGGTGATGCTCATCTCGCTGCGACGCCACAGAGCCAGTTTGCGGGCGGCCACCTCGCCGCCACCGACGATCAGCAGCCGGCGGTTGCGAGTATCAAAAAACAGGGGAAAGTAGCGCATCAGGCTTCCATGGGCAGGCTGCGGGCCAGCCACTCACGGCGACCGCCGATGAGGGAGTGCACCCGCAAGTAACCCATCTGGACCAGGTTGTAAGCCGCCAGCACCGAACGATAACCGCCGCCACAGTAGATCACCAGGGTCGTCTCCTTGTCCGGGTAGAGGCTCTCCACGTCGCGCTCCATCACCCCGCGGCCCAGATAGACGGCGCCGGGCAGGCGATCTCGCGTCCACTCATCCTGTTCCCGGCAATCGACCAGGTGGAGGGGGGTACCGGCGCTCTGCCAGTCGAGGAGGGTATCGATGGCGATCTCGCTCACCATGGGGCGAATCGAATCGACCAGTTGTTCAAATCCAGGATTGTGCTGCATAAAAAGAGACCTATCTCTGGGGGACCCCCCCACACCGCCAACAGGTCTCGAAGTGGCCATCGTTCTGCTCCCCACAGCTGGGGCACTGCCAGGGGGCCTGACTCTGATGATACTGCTCCAAGACGGCGTTGGCCTTGTCCAATTGACGTCGTTGCACCAACAAGCCGACCTCCTGACTGTCGACGGGAAGCTCACCGGTTCCCCCGGCCAGGGCTTCCCCCAGCAGGCGTACCATCACCCCCTGCTGCTCCAGCGCCCCCTTCAGGGCGTGGGCCTCCAGGGCATTGCTGGCCCGGTATAACTCAACAAAGCTGTCCATAACCACACTCTAATCCTCGTGTCACTCCGTTCAGTGTCGGCCCCCACCCGGGATCCTGTCAAAGTGCCCAGGAGGGGTATTTCGACCAGACACCTCACCCATCCATTTTGAGTTGTGCCCGGACATCATCTACAAATTGCCAAAAAAAAGCCACCCCGCGGGGTGGCTTAACCGTGAACCTTGTGGTTGACCCGGAATCAGGGAAGCAGGCTTTCCTGATCGGCCCCCTCCTTCTCGATCACCACGGGCATCATGTGCTCGCGGGTCAGGCCCAGCTTGATGGAGGCGTAGCTGGCCACATAGATGGAGGAGAAGGTACCGAAGCCGATACCCAGCAGCAGCGCGGTGGCGAAGCCGTGGATCATCGAGCCCCCCTGGACAAACAGGGCGATCACCACGAACAGGGTGGTGCCTGTGGTGATGATGGTCCGGCTCATGGTCTGGGTCACCGAGGTGTTGACCACGTGCTCAGGGGTGCCTTTGCGCATCTTGCGGAAGTTCTCCCGCACCCGGTCAAACACCACGATGGTATCGTTGAGGGAGTACCCCACCACCGCCAGTACCGCCGCCAGCACCGTCAGGTCGAACTCCAGGAAGAAGACGGAGAACACCCCCAGGGTGACGATCACGTCGTGCACCAGGGCCGCGACCGCACCCAGGGCCAGACGCCACTCGAAGCGGAACGCCACATAGGCCAGGATACAGATGATGGCGGTCAGTACGGCCAGGCCGCCCTGCTCCGCCAGCTCCTTGCCCACCTGAGGGCCGACGAACTCGACGCGCTTGATCACCGCGCCAGACTCCAGGCTGCGGGCCGCACTCTCGATGCGGGACACCATCTCATTGCCCTTGCCCGCCTTGGGCGGCACCCGGACAATCAGGTCGGTGGCCGCGCCGAAGTGCTGGACGATCACCCCTTCCACGCCCTGGGCTTCCACAGCCTTGCGCAGTTCAGAGGTGTCCTTGGCTTCGGAGTAGACGATCTCGACAACGGTGCCGCCGGTGAAATCCAGACCCCAGTTGATGCCTCGGGTGGCCAGAGAGGCCACGGATGCAGCCATCAGCAGCAGGGAGATCAGGCTGATCACCCGGGCGTGTTTCAGGAAATCAACGGTCTTGTTCAGTTTTAACAGTTCAAACATGACAGCCCCTTAAATCGACAGCTTCTTGAGACGCTTGCCGCCCCAGAGACCGTTAACAACGGCACGGGTGCCGACGATGGCGGTAAACATGGAGGTGGCGATACCGATCATCAGGGTCACTGCGAAGCCCTTCACCGGCCCCGTACCCACGGCGAACAGGATCAGCGCGGTCAGCAGGGTGGTGATGTTGGCATCGGCAATGGTGGAGAAGGCGTTGGCATACCCCTCGTGGATCGCCTGCTGAACGCTGCGACCCGCCTTGAGCTCCTCACGGATACGCTCGAAAATCAGCACGTTGCCATCCACCGCCATCCCCACCGTCAGGACGATACCGGCGATGCCGGGCATGGTCAAAGTGGCACCAGGGATCATCGACATGATGCCCACCATCAGCACGATGTTGGCCACCAGGGCGCCCACAGCGATAAAACCAAACTTACGGTAGTAGACCGCCATGAACAGGATGGTGGCCACCAGGCCGGAGAGCATCGCGGCCATACCGTTGTCGATGTTCTCCTGGCCCATGGAGGGACCGATGGTGCTTTCCTGGACGATAGTGATGGGCGCAATCAGGGCACCGGCACGCAGCAGCAGGGCCAGCTTCTGGGCCTCCTGAGGAGTGTCCAGGCCGGTGATGCGGAAGCTGCGACCCAGGCGAGCCTGGATGGTGGCGGTGTTGATCACCTCTTCGTGCTTATCGAACTTGGGAGAACCGTCGGGGTTACGCTCGCCGGTGGACTTGTACTCGATGAACACGGTGGCCATCGCCTTGCCGATCTTGTCCCGGGTCCAGTCCGCCATCTTGTTACCGCCGGTGGCATCCAGGTTGATGCTGACCTGAGGCTGGCTGGTTTCACTGAAACCGGACTGAGCACCGGTGATGTGATCACCGGTGAGGATCACCCGCTTGTCCAGCAGCACCGGACGGCCGTCGGAGTCTTCAAAAAGCTGAGAACCCGGAGGTACACGGCCACGAACCGCGGCGCCCAGGTCGGCCCCTTCGGTCACCATGCGGAACTCCAGGGTGGCGGTGGCCCCGAGGATCTCCTTGGCACGGGCGGTATCCTGAACACCAGGCAGCTCAACCACGATGCGGTTGGCGCCCTGCTGCTGAACCACGGGCTCCGCCACACCCAGTTCATTAACCCGGTTGCGCAGGATGGTGATGTTCTGCTGCAGGGCATACTTCTGCACCTCGGCCAGGTAAGCCTCGCTCATGGTGACGTGCAGACTCAGTTCCTGTTCGTCGAACAGCAGGTTGGGATTGCGCTGCTTGAGGAAATCCTCCGCCTTGACCAGGGTCTCCTCGTCGCGGAAGCGGATCTCTATGCCCTTGGCGCCGGCACGGATGCCGGCATAACGCAGCTTCTCGCCACGCAGATCGGCCCGGAAGTCGGTGACCAGCTGGGTCTCCTGCTTGCGCACCGCCTCGCTCATGTCCACCTCCATCAGGAAGTGCACACCACCACGAAGGTCCAGACCCAGTTTCATCGGGCTGCCGCCGATGGCTGCCAGCCAGTCCGGGGTGGCCGCCGCCAGGTTCAGGGCGACAAAGAAGTCGTCCCCCAGCTCCTCGGCCACCAGATCCTTGGCCTTGAGCTGATCCTCACCGTTATTGAAGCGGATCAGGATCTGGCCGTTCTCCAGTTCGGCCCGCTTGATGGTCATCCCCTGGGCCTCGATTGCGGACTGCAGCCGGGTCAGGGTAGACGGCGTCACCTCGGCGTTGCGGCCGGCGGAGATCTGCAGGGCAGGATCTTCGCCGAACACGTTCGGCAAGGCGTAGAGAGCACCGATGGCGATGATGAACACCACCATCAGGCTCTTCCATAAAGGATATTTATTCAGCACCGCTGTGCCCTCTCAACTTACAGAGACTGTAGGGAACCCTTGGGCAGAACCGCAGTGATGAAGCTCTTCTGGATGGTGACGTTGGTCTGATCGTTCAGGGACAGAACCACGAAGTCATCGTCCGCCTTGATCTTGGCGATCTTACCCACCAGGCCACCGTTGGTCAGCACCTCGTCCCCCTTGCTCAGGGAGGACATCAGGTTCTTGTGCTCTTTGGTGCGCTTGGCCTGGGGACGGTAGATCATGAAGTAGAAGATCAGACCGAATACCACCAGCATGATCAGGGTTTGCAGTCCGCCACCCTGGGGAGCGGCGCCAGCTTCAGCGTATGCCATTGGAATAAACATAGTGGTTCTCTTTTAGTTCTCTGTTAATCAATCGTTTAAAGGCGGCACGGGGCGGCCCTGCTTGGAATAGAACTCTTGCACAAAGTGCTCTAATTTACCCTGCTCGATGGCCCCCCGCAAACCCTCCATCACCTTCTGATAGTAACGCAGGTTGTGGATGGTGTTCAGCCTGGCCCCGAGGATCTCGTTGCAGCGATCCAGGTGATGCAGATAGGAGCGGCTGTAGTTCTTGCAGGTGTAGCAGTCGCACTCTTGGTCCAGGGGGCGGGTATCATCCCTGTGTTTGGCGTTGCGGATCTTCACCACCCCTTCGGAGGTGAACAGGTGGCCGTTGCGGGCATTGCGGGTGGGCATCACGCAGTCGAACATGTCGATGCCGCGACGCACCCCCTCCACCAGATCTTCCGGCTTACCCACGCCCATCAGGTAGCGGGGCTTATCCTCGGGGATCTTGGGACAGATGTGCTCCAGGATGCGGTGCATATCCTCTTTGGGCTCGCCGACGGCCAGCCCACCGACGGCGTAGCCGTCGAAGCCGATGTTCATCAGGCCCTCCAGGGACTCGTCCCGCAGGTGCTCATAGACACCGCCCTGGATGATGCCAAACAGGTTGTTGGGGTTCCCCAGCTTGTCGAAGGCGTCACGGGAACGCTGAGCCCAGCGCAGACTCATGCGCATCGACTTGCCCGCTTCCTCTTCGGTGGCCGGATAGGGGGTGCACTCGTCGAAGATCATCACGATGTCGGAACCCAGGTGGTACTGGATCTCCATCGACTTCTCGGGATCCAGGAAGATCTTGTCGCCATTGATGGGATGGCGGAAATGCACGCCCTCTTCGGTGATCTTACGGATGTCCCCCAGAGAGAACACCTGGAAGCCGCCGGAATCGGTCAGAATCGGCTTCTGCCAATTCATGAAATCGTGCAGGTCCCCATGCTTCTGCATGATCTCGGTACCCGGACGCAGCCACAGGTGAAAGGTGTTGCCCAGGCAGATCTCTGCGCCTGTGGCTTCCACCTCTTCCGGCGTCATCCCCTTGACGGTACCGTAGGTGCCCACGGGCATAAAAGCCGGGGTTTCCACTGTGCCCCGCTCAAAGGTGAGGCGACCACGGCGGGCGCGGCCATCGGTAGTGATCAGATCGAACTTCATTACATCCTCTTTGTGCCAGATAAACAGTCTGACGAAACAATTGCACTAGGCATGGATTACAAAATGTGGATAAAGGTTCCGGATTTCAAGGTCGAGGGTGAGATGAGGATCAAAAAACCCCGAAAACCCACGCGCCTGTGGCTCCGAACGCCGAAAAACAGAGCGCCGCCCGGGGGCGGCGCTGGAGGATCGGAGCGGGCGATCTACTCCACCTCGCCGTGAAGCTTCTCGTCCCGGTTGATGAACATGGCATCACCATAACTGAAGAACCTGTACCGGTTCTCAACGGCGTGCCGGTAGGCGTTCATCACGTTGTCTTGGCCGGCGAAGGCGCTGACCAGCATGATCAGGGTGGACTCCGGCAGGTGGAAGTTGGTCACCATGGCGTCCACCAGTTGGAAACGGTAGCCGGGGTAGATAAAGATGCTGGTGTCGGCGGCGAACGCCTCCAGCACCCCGGTCTTGGCCAGGGTCGCCTGGGCGGCGGACTCCAGGGAACGCACAGAGGTGGTGCCCACCGCCACCACCCGGCCGCCGTTGGCCTTGGTACGGATCACCGCGTCCACCACCTCCTGGGGCACCTCCGCCCACTCGGAGTGCATATGGTGATCTTCAACCTTGTCGACCCGCACCGGCTGGAAGGTGCCGGCGCCCACGTGCAGGGTGACATAGGCAAACTCCACCCCCTTGGCCCTGAGCCTCTCCAAGATGGCATCGTCGAAGTGCAGGCCAGCGGTGGGGGCCGCCACAGCGCCGGGGCGCCGGTTGTAGACGGTCTGATAGCGCTCCTTGTCGGCCTCCTCGTCGGGACGGTCGATGTAGGGGGGCAGCGGCATGTGGCCGATGGCCTCCAGGATGGAGAGCACCGGGGTATCGCCGTGGAACTCGATCTCGAACAGCGCGTCGTGCCGGGCCACCATGGTAGCGGAGACCCCCTGCTCGAACACCAGTTCGGTGCCGGGCTTGGGCGACTTGGAGGAGCGCACGTGGGCCAGCACCCGACGGGTGTCCAGCACCCGCTCCACCAGCACCTCGATCTTGCCGCCGGACGCCTTGTTGCCGTAGACCCGCGCCGGAATGACCCGGGTATTGTTGAACACCAGCAGATCACCGTCGTGGAGCAGATCCACCAGTTCGGGGAATTGGCCATCCACCAGATGGCCGCTGTTGCCGTCCAGGTGCAACAGACGGGAGGCACTGCGCTCCTGAGTGGGGTAGCGGGCGATCAGTTCATCGGGAAGGTCAAATTGGAAGTCGGCAACCTGCATGTTCATCTACTCTGTGGACGTCGTCCCTTAGGGGCGGGGGCGCTAGTCTAAGAAGTGAGCGGGCCAGAATCAAGTGCCAGGGCCTTGTGACCGCGGCAGCGGCGCGCTAAGGTGACAGGATCCCCCCTAGGCGGAGACCGGATGAACTTCCTCGCCCACCTGCATCTGGCCCATATTACCGACACCAGCCTGGCGGGCGCCCTGGCCGGCGACCTGGTCAAGGGGCCCATAGGCCACCTGCCCGAGCCCCTGCAGCAGGGGGTCTGGCTGCACCGGCAGCTGGACAGCTTTATCGATGGCCGCGAGGAGATGGCCGCGCTCAAGACCCTGTTCCCCCCCCGCTACCGGCGTACCGCCGGCATCCTGTTGGATATGGCGTTTGACCATCAGCTGGCCAGCCACTGGCACGGCTACCACGATGACTCTCTGGGTCACTTCTGCCGGCACAGCTACCGGACCCTGCTGGCCGATCCGCAACTGCCCCACTCCGGCCGCGTCCTGGTCAGCCGGATGGCCCGGGGGGACTGGCTGGGCAGCTACCGCTCCCGGGAGGGGGTCGCCCTGGCGGTGCAGGGGATCAGCCGCCGCCTGAGTCGGCCCCAGCTGCTGGAGGGGGGAGAGCGGGTATTGTGGCAGCATCACCATAGGATCAGCGCCGTCTTCGCCGAACTCTATCCCCGGATGATGGCCTATGCCCGTCAGCGCGCCCGGGCGTGGCCCGGCGCCCAGGGCTCGACGCTACTATAACCACTCATTCATCACCACATGGGTGGTGATCTTCACCACCGAGGGCAGTTCGTTCAGCTCGGCGCGGATCTCGTGCAACCGCTGCATGGAATCCATCTTGACGAACACCAGCAGATCGATGTGGCCGCTGATGCCGTGGCAGTGCATCACCTCGGGGATCTGGCGGATGGCATCGATGATGTCCAGACAGCTCTTGTCCTCGTGGATGATCTCGAAATAGGCGCTGATGCCGGAGAGCATCGACTGTTGAACCTGGGCCCGGTAGCCGCGGATCACCCCCTTCTGCTCCAGTTTCTTGATCCGCTCGGACACCGATGAACGGGCCAGGTTAACCTTGTCGGCGATGGCCGCCACCGGCTGGCGGGCATCCAGGCGCAGCTCCGCCAGGATCGCCTTGTCAAACGGGTCCAGGGTCAGGGACATGGTTTTCTCCTAGAGGGCGCGGCCGACGATTCGTCGGCAAACTCCGTTATTCTGAGGCCCAATTCCGACACCGGCAAGGAGATTTTGCGGATACACTACCCCCACTGTCCGATCAACACCGACACCACTCATGACCGAATTGAATGGCACCATCGGCCGCTGGCAGGGGGTGGGACTGATCACCACCTCCCTGCTGGGCACCAGTGTATTCATCCTGCCGGAGCTCACCGTCAAAATGGCGGGAGAGGGGGCCATGTGGGCCTGGATGCTGCTGGTGGCCGCCATCCTGCCCCTGGCGCTGATCTTCGCCGAGCTGGGCAAACGCTTTCCCAACGCCGGTGGCCCCTCCCACTTCGTCCAGCTGGCCTTTGGCCGCCGCCTGGGCACCAGTGTGGGGATGCTGTTCCTGATGGCCGCCCCCATCGGCACCCCGGCGGCGATAATGATGACTTTCGAGTTTATCCGCCCGCTGGTGCAGCTGGAGGGCAGTGCCCTGCTGCTGGCCCAACTGGGGATGCTGGCCGGACTGTGGCTGATCAATGTTCGTGGCATGCAACTCTCCAGCTCCCTGCAGCTGGGCCTGACCCTGGCCATTCTGGCGGTGGTGCTGGGGGTCAGTGGCGGCCTCTCCCTGCCCAGCGGCGAGCTGCCCCGGTTTACCCCGGGGGTCTGGAGCGCCTTCGCCCTGGCGCTGTGGGCCTACCTGGGGGTAGAAGTGGTCAGCCATCTCTCCGCCGAGTTCAAGCGCCCCGAGCGGGACTTTGTTCCCGCCATGGTGATCGCCACCCTGATGGTGGCCGCCATCTATCTGCTCTGCACCGCCCTGATTCAATCGCTTCCCGCGGGGGAGGGGCTGGCCATGGTGCGCCTGGTCAACCATGTTTTGGGCGGCGGCGGTGAGCTGCTGGTGGGGATCCTGGGCAGTGCCGCCGGCATCGCCACCGTCAACACTTACCTGGCGGGGATGTCCCGGCTGGGCTGGAGCCTGGCCCAGGAGAAGCAGCTGCCGCCGCTGTTCGCCAGACTCAACCATCACCGGGTGCCCGCCCTGGGTCTTGGCGCCCTGCTGTCGGTAGTGGCCTGCTCCCTGGTGCTGGCCCACGGCTTTGACTGGGGCTTTGAGACTCTGCTGGAGTCGGTCAATGGCGTGTTCGTGGTGATCTACCTGCTCTCCATGCTGGCCGCCTGGCGTCTGCTGCCCGGCCGCTTTCGCCTCAAGGCCGTCAGCGGCGGCATCGCCTGCCTGCTGTTCGCCTGGTCCCTGGGCGGAGCCATGGTGTATGGGGCGCTGATCTTCCTGAGCGTCTGGTGGTGGCAGGGGGTGCGAGCCAAACGGCTGAAGCCCTGCCTGGAGCGCTAGTACTCCATGAGAAAACAGAAAAAGGTGCCCAAGGGCACCTTTTCTCTTCTCCAGGGTTGGGGTCACCTTAATGACCCAGGAAGTTGAGGTTGTTCAGCAGCAGGGTGCGCAACTCCGGATCGGTGCCGCTCTGCCACATCCCCGCCCCATGGAGCAGGAAGGGCAGCACCAGCATCACCACCATCAGCCACAGCGCCAGGGCCTGGGGCGACAGCGGCAGCCGGTGTCCGGGCAGGCAGCTGGTCACCGCCCCCTTCACCGGACAGGCACTGACGCAGCGCTGGCAGCTGTTGCACTCATCGCTGTGCACCGTGCCCCGTCTGTCCACCGGAATTCCCGCCGGGCAGGCTCGGGTGCACTTGTCACAGGCCATCCCCCTGGCCTCCTTCAGGCAACGCTGCGGATTGCGGCGAACCTTGAAGGGGCTCAGCAGGCCTCCGATGGCCAGCCAGGCACCGTAGGGACAGAGGTAGCGGCACAGTGCGCCTCGGCGCAGGGCCATGATGACCACCACCAGCACCACACACAGGGCGGTCACCAGGGTCGGGCTGGCGAACAGGGTCCACATCTTCAGATCGGCCGCCTGGTGGTACTGCCCTTGCAGAAAGCCCACCGATCCTTTGCCCCCCAGGCTCAGTACCAGGGCGACGATGCTTCCCAGCAGCAGGTACTTGATGGAGCGCAGCGGCCAGTCCAGCCAAGGGGGCGGAGTGAGCCTGGCGGGCCAGAGGGACCGCCTCAGTTGATAGAGCCGCTCCCCCAGCCACCCCAGGGGGCATACCCAGCCACAGAAGGCGCGTTTCACCCCAAGACTCGCCAGCAGGGTCAGCAGCAATAGGATCACCCCGGCGGGGTGGTGACTGTCCCAGTAGCCTTCCACCAGCCAGGCCTGCAGCTGGATGCCGGCGGCGATGGGCAGAAAGCCGTCCACCAGATCCGGACGGGCGATCCAGGGCACCCCGTCCCACAGCTGCATCACGTGCAGCGCATACTGGCAGGCGATGGCGCCGAAGGAGAGAGCACAGGCACCCTGGGCATAACCGCGCCACTGGTCCACCCGCTTCAGTGCCGGCGGCGGCAGGGTCACCAGGGCCGAGGTCAGCACCATCAAGGCGGCCAGCAACAGGAAGGCGCCCCACACCAGAGGCGCCAGGGAGAGCACCCAGGCGGTCAGCGCCAGGGTGGCGGCGGGTAACCAGCCCATCTTGGGCCAGCGGCTCAGCAGCAGCCAGGCGCCAACGGCGGCAAACAGAGCCAGAGAGAGGAGTTCGGTAATGGTCACGATGTTTTATCCAGTTGTCCTGTGGTCACTTTTTTCTGCCTCTTTCCTGAGAAAATGACCGCGATCCCAACCCGGATAGTCTAATTTGCCCCCTGCCCTTCGCCTAAGGACAATGGTCCCCCACAGGTCCCAACCGAGACAGAGGGCCCAACCTGTCCCACCGGAGAACGTCATGCAAGCAGGCCAGCGCCAGAAAAACCGCACCGTTACCCGGCTGATCAACGCCTTTACCGGGCTTATCGGCCAACGCCATTACCAGGAGCTGGGGGTGGCGGAGATCGCCGAAGCGGCAGATGTGGGACGCAGCACCTTCTACCGCCACTTCAAGAGTAAAGCGGACCTGCTGGTGGGGCTGCATCGCAGCATCTTCCGGGATCTGTTCGCGGATCTGCAGAGCAGCGAGCAGTGGCTGGCAGAGACCCCGCCCCCGTCACTGGAGCGTTTCCTGGAGCAATATCAGAAACGCAGCGATCTGCGCCGGGCGGTGGCCTACCGGCTGGGGGCGGACACCGGCTATGTCTCGCGCCACACTCGGGAGCTGCTCACCAGCCTGGTGGAGGAGAACCTGAGCCACTGCTTCGCCGACAAGGCGCTGACCCTGCCCCTGCCTCTGCTGGCTCACTCCATCGCCGGCTCCTACGCCTGGATGCTGACCCAGTGGCTGTCGGGGAAACAGAGTTACAGCAACGACGAGATGGCGCTGCACATTCACCAGCTGAGTCGCGCCGCCATTGTGGCGGCGCTAAACAGTGAAAACAGAGGTTAAAGGCGGGACAAAAAAGGGGGGAGTGGCCGCAAGATCCACTCCCCTAAGCACAAGCAACGTAGCTAAATTGGAAGGATGCCCCTGTTGGGGCAGGGTACCCGTGGTACCCCATGGCTGACGGCTGGAAGTCACTCCGCCCCGTCAACCCACCGCCCTACTGCATGGCGGTGGATGGAGCGCCGGCCTCCAACTGCGCGAAGCCGGTCATGGTGGTGGCCGAGGGAGGCCACCACCACACCATTAACCGAACTGGTTCATGGTGTTGTCTTTACCTGCAGCCTTAAGGGCGGCGTCACCGGAGAAGTACTCCTTGTGATCGTCACCCATGTCGGAGCCGGCCATGTTCTGGTGCTTGACGCAGGCGATGCCCTGACGAATCTCCTGACGCTGGACGTTCTTCACATAACCCAACATCCCTTGCTCACCGAAATACTCCTTGGCCAGGTTGTCGGTGGACAGGGCCGCGGTGTGGTAGGTGGGCAGGGTGATCAGGTGGTGGAAGATCCCCGCTTCGCGGGCGGCATCCGCCTGGAAAGTCTGGATCTTGGCATCTGCCTCCAGCGCCAGCTCGGTGGCATCGTACTCTTCGCTCATCAGCCTGGCACGATCATAGTCAGACACATCCTTACCGGCTTCGCTCCAGGCATCGAACACCTGCTGGCGGAAGTTCAGGGTCCAGTTGAAGGAGGGACTGTTGTTGTACACCAGCTTGGCGTTGGGCACCACTTCACGGATGCGGTTCACCATGGCGGCAATCTGGCCCACGTGCGGCTTCTCGGTCTCGATCCACAGCAGGTCGGCGCCGTTCTGCAGGGAGGTGATGCAGTCCAGCACCACCCGGTCTTCACCGGTGCCCTTACGGAACTGGAACAGGTTGGAGCGCAGACGCTTGGGTTTGAGCAGCTTACCGTTGGCCTTGATCACCAGGTCACCGTTGGCGATGTCGTCGGCACTGTCGATGTAGTCACCGTCCAGGAAGCTGTTGTACTGGTCACCCAGGTCACCGGGCTGCTCGGTGATGGCGATCTGCTTGGTCAGGCCGGCCCCCAGGGAATCGGTACGGGCGACGATGACACCGTCATCCACACCCAGCTCGAGGAAGGCGTAGCGCACGGCACGGATCTTGGCCAGGAAATCCTCGTGGGGCACGGTCACCTTGCCGTCCTGGTGGCCGCACTGCTTCTCGTCGGACACCTGGTTCTCGATCTGGATGCAGCAGGCACCGGCTTCGATCATCTTCTTGGCCAGCAGATAGGTGGCCTCCTCATTGCCGAAACCGGCATCGATGTCGGCGATGATCGGCACGATGTGGGTCTGGTGGTTGTCGATCTTGCTCTGGATCGCCGCCTCCTCGGCGCTGTCGCCGGCCTCTCGGGCCGCATCCAGGGCGCGGAACAGGCCGCCCAGCTCCCGGGCGTCCGCCTGGCGCAGGAAGGTGTACAGCTCCTCAATCAGGCCGGCGACGGAGGTCTTCTCATGCATGGACTGATCCGGCAACGGGCCGAATTCGGAGCGCAGGGCCGCCACCATCCAGCCGGACAGGTACAGGTAGCGACGATCGGTGCTATTGAAATGCTTCTTGATGGATATCATCTTCTGCTGACCGATGAAGCCGTGCCAGCAGCCCAGGGACTGGGTGTACTGCGCCGGATCCTGGTCATAACGCTCCATGTCGGCACGCATGATCTTGGCGGTGTAGCGGGCGATATCCAGGCCGGTCTTGAACTTGTTCTGCGCCTTCATCCGGGCGGCGTACTCCGGATTGATGGCGTTCCAGGCACTGCCCTGAGACCCAATCAAAGTGGCTGCGGCGTCGATGTCTGACTTATAGGTGGACATGGTGTTACTCCTTTAAATTGCAAATCCTTAAGAAACCGTTTCCTGGGTCAAAATCTGGTAACCGGGCAGAGTCAGGAACTCTGCCAGCTCATCGGCTGTCGTCAGCTGCTCGAACAGATCGGCAGCCCGGTCGAAGGCGCCGCCGTTGAAACGCTCTTCACCCAACTCTTCACGGACCACCTCAAGCTCCTGCTTGAGCATGCTGCGGAACAGCTCCGCGGTCACCAACTGGCCGCTGCTCAGGTGCTTGCCATGCTTGATCCACTGCCAGATGGAGGAGCGGGAGATCTCAGCGGTGGCGGCATCCTCCATCAGGCCATAGATGGGCACACAGCCGTTGCCGGTGATCCAGGCCTCGATGTACTGGACGGCGATACGGATGTTGGCCCGCATCCCCTCTTCGGTGGCCTCCCCTTCACAGGGCATCAGCAGCTCTCGGGCGGTGATGGGGGCGTCGACGTCCCGGGTAATGTGCAGCTGGTTGTCCATATCCGGACCGATGTGGTCGTTGAACACCGCCATGGCGGTGTCCGCCAGGCCCGGGTGCGCCACCCAGGTGCCGTCGTGGCCATTACGGGCCTCCAGCTCCTTGTCCTGGGTCACCTTGGCCAGCACCTGCTCCTGTTTGGCGGGATCCTTGGCGGGAATGAAGGCCGCCATGCCGCCCATGGCCAGGGCACCGCGCTTGTGGCAGGTCTTGATCAGCAGCCGTGAGTAGGCGGACAGGAAGGGCTTATCCATGGTTACCTGTTGGCGATCCGGCAATACCCGGTCGGGATAGTTGCGCAGGGTCTTGATGTAACTGAAGATATAGTCCCAACGGCCACAGTTCAGTCCAACGATGTTGTTGCGCAGCTCGTAGAGGATCTCGTCCATCTCGAACACCGCCGGCAGGGTCTCGATCAGGCAGGTCACCTTGATGGTGCCCGGCTGCAGACAGAACTTCTCCTCGGTGTAGGCAAACACCTGGGCCCACCAGCGCGCCTCAAGATGGCTCTGCAGCTTGGGAATATAGAAGTAGGGACCGGATCCCTGCTGCAACAGGGCCCGGTAGTTGTGGTAGAAGTAGAGGGCAAAATCCATCAGGGCACCCGGGATCGGCTCCCCATTGTACAGGATGTGGTTCTCCTTCAGGTGCAGTCCGCGCACCCGGGCGATCAGCACCGCCGGATTCTCCTCCAGCTGGTAGTGTTTGCCATTGGCCGGGTTGGTGTACTCGATGGTGCCCTCGACGGCGTCCTTGAGATTTTGCTGCCCCTCGACCACCTTGTCCCAGGCCGGTGACAGAGAGTCTTCAAAATCGGCCATAAACACCTTAACCCGGGCGTTCAGGGCATTGATCACCATCTTGCGGTCCACGGGCCCGGTGATCTCCACCCGGCGATCCCGCAGATCCTCGGGAATCCCCAGGATCTTCCAGTCCCCGTCGCGAATGTCCTTGGTCTCCGACAAAAAGTCCGGAAGCTGACCCGCATCCACCATCGCCTGGCGCGCCTCACGGCCCGCCAGCAGTTGCTTCACCCCAGGCGCAAACCGCCCGGCCAGATCCGCCAGAAACGCCAGCGCATCCTCACTTAGGATCGTCTCGTATTCCGGCTTCTGCGGACCGATAACCTCTAACCCTTGAGTTAACTCCGTAACCTGGCTCATATGGCGCACCTCCAGTGCAACTTTCATTTGTAACTAGAAAACCACTTTGCTCGAGAGCAAGCTTAGACCAAGCCTGGTCAACATTTGCCCCGAAGGCTGTCTAATTAACCTGCTACAGGGGTTAAAGAAGATCAACAGCCAAATCAAAGTTTTTTTGCACCAATATGTCAATTTATTGTTTTTAATGAATTTTTAATTAGAACAAATGCTTTAAACGACAGTTTTAATTGTTCGAATAAAATTAACCGGGCGCCGCCTACGCCTTTAGTCTAATTTTGTAGTTATTTTACAACAATTGAATTTCAGGAAGGGGTTTGTTGACCATTTGTTCATTTTCACTCACAAATTGAGCAATAGCGATATATTGATTACGATAAGCTTGGTAATGGGGGATGTTTCGGTAGTGAACTGTTTTTCATGGTTTTTGAACTGCCGAGCCCAGAGTTCACCAACACAGTCTCTGAAATGGGTCAAGCGCCCGGGAGTGAGCTTTGCTCATATTTTCTGAAGGGGGGTGATGGAAGATAACGTGCGTCTGCGCCCCGATTGACGGCAGAGAGATGATTTGCCTCAGGATTGCCGCGCTTTTCCGTCGCCCCTCTGCGGCAGGCGTTCCCGCTGCGCCACGGGGCAAACCCGGCGGACTTTCCGGCCCGGACCACCCGCTCGCCCCGGTTTCGGCCACCAAAAAGGGGGCACTCAGCCCCCTCCTACCACTGCAGCGGACGGTTACTCCGGCACACCCTTGACTCTCTCACGCGTCCTCTGCAACAGGTAGTAGAACACCGGCACCAGCAGGGTGCCCACCACCCCGGCCATCACCATGCCACCAAACACGGCGTAGCCCAGGCTGTGACGGCTCTGGGCCCCGGCGCCGGTGGCCACCACCAGGGGCAACACCCCGAGGATGAAAGAGAAGGCGGTCATCAGTACCGCCCTGAACCTGAGCTTGGCGGCGGTGACCGCCGACGCCACGATGCCCAGGCCACTCTCTCGCTGCTGCTTGGCAAACTCCACAATGAGGATGGCGTTCTTCGACGCCAGGCCGATGAGCAATACCAGGCCGATCTGGGTATAGAGGTTGACCTCCGACCCCGCCAGCCACACATGGAGGAAGGCTCCCAGCACCGCCACCGGCACCGCCAGCATCACCGCCAGGGGGATGGTCCAGCTTTCATACTGGGCCACCAGGAACAGGTAGGTGAACACCAGGGCCAGACTGAAGATCACCGGCGCCAGGTTGCCCGCCTGGATCTCCTGGTAGGTCTGCCCCGTCCAGCTGAAGCTGTAACCGGCGGGCAGGTTGGCCGCCGCCACCTGCTCCATCGCCACCACCGCCTCACCAGAGCTGAAACCGGGCGCCGGAATGCCGTTGATCACCGCAGAGCCATAGAGGTTGTAGTTGTTGACCACCTCGGGCCCCAGGATCGGCTCCACCCGAGTCAGGGTAGATAGGGGCACCATCTCCCCCTGGCCGGTGCGCACGTAGAAACGGGCGATGTCCCTGTCCGAGTCGCGGTACTCCTCCTCCGCCTGCAGCATCACCCGGAACACCTTACCGAAACGGTTGAAGTCGTTGACGTAGTTTCCGCCCAACTGGGTCTGCAGGGTGGAGAACACCTCGGTCAGCGGAATCCCCAGGGCCTTGGCCTGGTTTCGGTCTACATCCACAAACAGCTGGGGGGTATCGGCGCGGAAATTGCTGAAGGCGGCGGCGATCTCTGCACGGCCATTGGCTTCGATGATCAGCCCCCGCATCACCTGCGCCAACTCGGCGGCGCTGCGGCCCATGTTGTCCTGCAGCACGAACTCGAAGCCGCCGACGTTGCCCACGCCGGGCAGGGGCGGCAGGGCAAACACCATCGCCTGCAGCAACGGGTTCTGGGCATAGAGCCCCTGCAACCGACGCATGACCGCCTTATCGGTCAACTCCGGCGACGACCGTTCGTCCCAGTCATCCAGCACCACCACCAGCAGGCCGCCGTTGGAGGAGACCGAGCCGGAGAGAACCGAGAATCCCGAGGCATGGATGACACTGTTGACCCCGGGCACCGCCAGGGTCTGTTTCACCATCTGCGCCATCGCCTCCTCGGTACGGTTGAGGGAGGCGCCGTTGGGCAACTGAACGTCCACCAGGAAGGATTTCTTGTCCTCCGCCGGCACAAACCCGGTGGGCAGCGAGTTGCCCAGCCAGGCGGTGGCGCCGATGGCGGCGACGAAGGCCAGCATCGCCAGGGCGCTGCGACGGATCAGCACCTCCACCCAGCCGCCGTATCCCAGGGTCAGGCGGTCGAAGTAGCGATTGAAGAGGCCGAAGGGGCCGCCGGTCTTGGGCTGTGGCGCCTTGAGCACCGAGGCACAGATCGCCGGAGAGAGGGTGAGGGCGTTGACCGAGGAGATCAGCACCGCCACACAGATGGTCACCGAGAACTGGGCATACATCTGACCGGTGATCCCCGGCATCACCGCCGTCGGGGCAAACACCGCCAGCAGTACCAGGGTGGTGGCCACCACCGGACCGGTCACCTCCTCCATTGCCTTGATGGTGGCCGCCTTGGCGTCCAACCCCTCCTCCGCCATGATGCGGCTGACGTTCTCCACCACCACAATGGCGTCATCCACCACGATGCCGATGGCCAGGATCAGGGCGAACAGGGAGATGGTGTTGATGGTCATCCCCCCCGCCAGCAAGAACACGAAGGTGCCCACCAGGGAGACCGGAATGGCGATGGCCGGCACCAGGGTAGCCCGAAAGTCCTGCAGGAACAGGTAGACCACCGAGATCACCAGGGCCACGGAGATGAACAGGGTCTGGACCACCTCCTTGATGGAAACGGTGACAAACTCGGTGGTGTCATAGAGGATGGTGTACTCCATGTCCTGGGGGAAATTCTGGCTGAGCAGCGCCATCTGCTCCCGCACCGAACCAGCCACCTCCAGGGCGTTGGCGTCTGGACTCTGATAGATGGCGATGATGGCACTGGGGGCGTTGTTGAGCT
The DNA here is from genome assembly GCF_005116715.1 of Ferrimonas sediminicola. Classification (GTDB taxonomy): domain Bacteria; phylum Pseudomonadota; class Gammaproteobacteria; order Enterobacterales; family Shewanellaceae; genus Ferrimonas; species Ferrimonas sediminicola. The sequence continues at coordinate 263,347 of NZ_SWCI01000004.1, forward strand.
TGCCCTGGGCATCGTAGGTCTGCGAGCCCAGCTCCACCCGGGCGATATCACCGATCACCACCTTGGAACCGTCGGGATTGGAGCGCAGTACCACCTGTTCAAACTCCGCCACCTCCGCCAGCCGGCCCCGGGTCTGCAGGCTCAACTGGAACTGCTGCTCCGGCGAGATGGGTGCGGAACCGATGCGCCCAGCGGGCACCTGGATATTCTGCTCCTGCAGGGCCGCCTGGACGTCGCTGGCGGTGATCGCCAGGGCCGCCATCCGGTCCGGATCCAACCAGATGCGCATGGCGTAATCCAGGCCGCCGATGATCTGTACTTCGGAGACTCCGCCCTGACGCGCCAGCACATCCTTGATGTTGAGGGTGGCGTAGTTGGTGAGGAACAGAGAGTCCAGGCTGCCTGCCGGTGCCACCAGGTTCACCAGCATCAGGAAATTGGGGCTCCGCTTCTTGACCCTGACCCCCTGCTTGGTCACCGTTTCCGGCAGCCTGGGCAGGGCCTGCTGTACCCGGTTCTGCACATTCACCTGGGCATCGTCGGCATTGGTGCCCACCTCGAAGGTCACAGTCAGCGAGTAGCTGCCGTCATTGGCGGATTTGGAGGACATATAGATCATATCCTCCACCCCGTTGACCTCGGCTTCGATCACCTGGGCGACGGTATCCTTGACCACCTCGGCACTGGCTCCGGAGAAGCTGGTGGTGACGTTGATCTGCGGCGGCGACACATCGGGAAACTCCGCCACCGGCAGCAGTGGAATGGAGAGCAGCCCCGACAGGCTCAGGACAATGGAGATGACGAAGGCAAACTTGGGCCTGGCAACAAAAAAACGACTGATCATAGCGGCCCCCTAGCCCTGGTTAAAGGGAATTGCGCTGCGCTCGGTGGCCTTTACCTCCACACCCGGACGGATCTTCTGCAGCCCCTCCACCACCACCTTTTCACCATTCTTGAGGCCGTCACGGACCTCCCAGTCGATGCCGAACTGCTGCCCCAGGGTCACCAGGCGCTTCTCCACCCGGCTCTCCGGGCCGACCACCAACACATAGCGCCCCTGCTGATCCTGCTGCACCGAGGCCTGAGGCACCAGCAGTGCCATCTCGGTCTCCGGCGCCTGAACCACCACGGTGACATAGGTGCCGGGGAGGAGAAACTGGTCCGGGTTGGGGAAGGTGGCGCGCATCTCGATGGTGCTGGTGGCGGTGTCGACCCGATTGGCGACGTAGTCCACCATCCCCGGATAGGGATAGCCGTCGCCATTGGGCAGCCTCAGGTGGAGCACCAGCTCCTGGAGCCTGGGCAGGGCACTGGGATTCTCCCTCATGACCCGGTAGGCATCAGACATCTCCCGGGCGGAGACCTGGAAGGTCACCCGGATGGGATCCACCTGCACCAGGGTCGCCAGGTCCTGCTGGGGCGTCACCAGATCGCCTTGGGAGATCAGGGCAGTGGAGATCTTTCCGGCGATGGGGGCGGTCACCCTGGTATAGGAGAGCTTGAGCTCGGCCGCCTCCAGGGCGGACTGGGCCTGCACCACCTGGGCTTCGGTCTGCAGCTTGGTGGCGGTCAGGGAATCCATGTCGGTGGCGGAGATCATCCCGTCGGGGAGCAACTGATTGCCGCGGCGCCAGTTGAGGATGGCCACATCGCGGGCCGCCACCGCCCGCTCCAGTTCGGCGGCCACCTGGGCCCGCTCCGCCAGATAGGGGGCCGGGTCAATTTCGAACAGCAGCTCACCCTGTTCGACCAGGTCTCCCTCGATGAAGTGGCGCTTGAGCATGGGGCCGGACACCTGGGCCTGGATGCTGACATCCTCACTGGCCTGGGTCCTGCCCACATACTCCATGCTGTAGGTCACCGGCTTGAGGGCGACGGTCGTCACAGTGACGCTCGGCGGCGGGGGCGGGGGCGCCTTGGCGGCCGGTTCACACCCCCCCAGTATCGCCAGCGAGACCAAACCCAGCCAGGTTATCCCTCTCATAGAGCTGCTCCTTACCCTTAGGACTCTCAGATAGTGCGACTCCAATGAGCATATCACAACTCACCAAACGGCCAAGTTTCAGTCACTTATTCGGCACATTTTCGTCACATCCCGGCCATCACCTCCAGGGTGAGCAGCCCCATGTAGCCGGCAAACCCCAGCAGCAGCAGCAGGCCGGCCAGCCGGTTCATGGGGACATAGGGCGCTCGGCCATGACGATAGCGGGCCAGCACGAAGAACAGGCCGGGAATCAGGGTCAGGGCAAACATCGCCGGAACGTCCCGGGCCAGCACCGGCTCGGGCAGGGTCATGCCATCACCGATCAGCCCGGGGAAAGCCAGCACCCCAAGCAGGTTGAAGATGTTAGAGCCCACCACGGTGGCCAGGGTCATGTCATACAGGCCCCGGCGCACACCGGCCACCGCCGCTGCCAGTTCCGGCAGGCTGGTGCCAAAGGCGATCACCGTCAAGCCGATCACCAGTTCGCTGACACCGAAAGCCCGGGCCAGTTCGACACTGCCCCACACCATCACCTGGGAGCTGGACAGCAGCAGCACCAGCATCAGGCCGGTCTCCGCCAGGGCGCGCGCCTTGCCAATGGTGAGGAACTCCACCTCCAGTTCCTCATCGCTGTTGTGGCTGCGTCCCAGGTAGACGCCGTAGGCGATCATCGCCCCCAGCAGCGCCAGCCCCTGCGGCCAGCCCAGGGTGCCGCCCATCAGCACCAGGGCGGCGTAGGTCATCACCAGCAGCAGGATGGGAAACTCACGCTTGAGGAAGCGGCGGCTGATCATCAGCGGAGTGACCAGGGCACAGATCCCCAGCACCAGGCCGGTGTTGATGATGTTGGAGCCGATGGCGTTGCCCACGGAGAGGCCGTCGGCACCATTGGCGGCCGCCACCGCACTGACCAGCAGCTCCGGGGCCGAGGTCCCGAACGCCACTATGGTCATGCCGATAAAGACGATGGAGAGACCGAAATGGCGGGCCAGGGTGGCGGCAGAGGCGATCAGCCGGTCGGCGCTGAAGCTCAACACCAGGAAACCACCGATCACGGCCAGCAGCGGAAGCAGTAATGCAGACATAAAGACGACTCAGAGGGCGGATATACACGAACGGACCCTCCCCTGCCCTCGCCGGAGACGGTGCGTTCGAGTCTCACCAAGCTAAAGCCCAGGCCCTGCCGGCAACACCACAGCCGAATGGCCGAGGATGTTGATGTTGCCCCCTGCTGGTGCAGGGCGGTTACTCCCCCGAAGTTGGCGGCCATTATAGCCCCTAGACCGACCACAATGCCAGTGTGAATTGGCTTCTGTCATCACCGTCGCCAGGGAAAGTGCTACACTGGCCAGCCTCAGCAGCCGCACCACAGAGACCCATGACAGAGCACCGCCCCCTGAGCCTGACCCTGGCTCACCTCAATGACAGCCACTCCCACTTCGACGCCAGCCGCATTCCGCTGACCCTGCCCGGCCTGGGCACGGTGTTTGCCGAGTGCGGCGGTTATGCCCGGCTGTGCAGCGCCGTGGACCGCGCCAAGTCGGAAGCCCGCGACGAGCAGCGCCACCTGCTGCTGGTCCACGCCGGCGACTGTTTCCAGGGTTCCCTCTACTTCGCCCACTTCAAGGGGACGATGAACGCGGTACTCAACAACCAGCTGGACCTGGATGCCATGGCCCTGGGCAACCACGAGTTCGATCTGGGCAATCCTCCCCTGGCCGAGTTCCTGGACCATATCCAGTTCCCCATGCTCAGCGCCAACCTGGACCTGAGCCAGGAGGACCAGGCCAAGGAAAATCCCATGCGGGGCAAGCCGGGACTGCTGGACTACGACGACGACGCCGGTCATGGCCGCTTCCTGGTGCGCCACTTCGACGGTGAGCCGGTGGCCCTGTTCGGCCTGTCCCCGGACAACATGCCCGAGCTCGCCTGCGCCGATCCGGACACCCACTTCCTGGACTGTCTGACCGTGGCCCGAGCCACGGTCGCGGCCATCCGCCAGAGGGGGATCAACAAGATCATCCTGCTCAGCCACCTGGGATACGACCGAGACCTGATGATGGCGGAGCAGCTGCAGGGGGTGGCGGCGATCATCGGCGGCCACACCCATACCCTGCAGGGGCACTTCGACAACCTGGGTCTGGGAGGACGGGACCACTACGGGGTGGTGATCGCCGGCACCGTGGTGGTCCAGGCCGGCTGCAACGCCCTGTTCCTCGGCCGGCTCAAACTGGATCTGAACGCCGACGGCAGCCTCAGCCGGGTGGATGGAGGTAACCTGCTGCTGCTAGGCCAGAATCTCAGCCGCGACTCCGGCGGGCAACAAGCCCTGACCGCACCCGAGGAGGAGCAGGCCTGGAGCTACCTGGAGGGGCAGGACAACCTGTGGCAGGTGACCCCGGATCCCACGGTGCACCGGCTCATTGAGGAGCACTACCGGCCCGAAATTCGGGAGTTCGAACGGCAGAAGGTGGCGGTGGCCAGCCGGGACCTGCGCCATATCCGCATTCCCGATGACAAGGGGGGCAGCGACGTGGCCCCGCTGCTGGCCGAGGCGATGCGCTGGCAGGCCAGGCAGATGGGGCTGGAAACCGACTTCGGCCTGCACAACGCCGGCGGCACCCGCGCCTCCATTGCCCAGGGGAAGGTGAGCGCCGGCTGGATCGCCGGCACTCTGGCCCCCTTCGCCATCGGCGTGGAGCGCTACCGGCTCAGCGGCCGGGAGCTGACGGACACCCTGGAATCGGCCATCAACAACGCCACCAACAACGGGGTGGTGGGTACCGGCACCGGCAGCTATCCCTATGCGGCTGGGCTGCGCTACCACTACCAGGCCGATGCCCCCATGGGGGAGCGGATCCGCGATCTGCAGGTCGACCGGGATGGCCGCTGGCAACCGGTGCAACCCGAGGCGATCTACTACGGGGTCTCTACCGGCTACACCGCCGCCGGCAAGGAGGGCTACTACCCGCTGGCGCGGCTGCCCGAGCCTCCTCAGGAGCTGGGACTGACCATCGCCGAAGCGGTGATCGCCCACTGGCAACACCTGGGCACCCTGGATTAACGGACAAGCTGCCCGGTTTTGCACCTCTGGATTCGATGGTCGGCGGCGCACTTCACCATCACCTCCCCGATCACCAGAGTGGCGATCACGCCGACCATCACCGGGCCGCTGTAGCGCCACTCCACCTGTGCAGAACTCAGTTCGGGGAAGATGAACAGGACGATGGCCACGACAATCACCAGCAGGCACTGGGCGGCATAGGCCCCCTGAACCATCGGGTTTCCGGCTACCCGGTAGGGGCGCGGCCGATGGGGATCGATCAGGCGTAACTTGACGTGGGCCGGAAACATCATCAGATAGGGCAACAGGGCGATGCAGGAGGAGAAGGCAAACAGCGACCAGAAGAGATCATCCGCATTTTCAGCAAACAGGGCATAGACGGCAATCACCGAGGTGGACACCAGGCCGGTCAGGGTGTTGGCGCCTACCGGGGTGCCATGGCGGTGCGACATCCGCCCCCATTGCCGCGGCAGCTCCCCTTCGGCGGACGCTTCCGCCGCCGCCCGGGAGCTGCCCATGGTCCAGGCCACCATATTGCCCATCAGGGTCAGCAGGGCCAGTCCCCCCACCAGTTTCACCATCAGCACACCGCCGCTCAGCTCGGCAAACAGGATCCTGAGGGTATCGATCACCCCGGAGAGCAAACCCACCTCCCCTTCCGGCAGGGCCATCAGGATCCCCAGGGTGCTGAACAGGTACAGGGCGGCGGTCAGCCCGATAGCCAGGAACAGGGCCTTGGGCAGATCGCCGAGATCCCTCATCTCCTCCGACAGAGTCGCCACCAGTTCGAAGCCGATGACGTTAAATACCAGGGCGGGCAGGAAGGCCGAGACATTGCCCGTCGATGGGGTCATGGCCGCCAGGGTAAAATCACTGGCCATACCGTGGGAGAGGCCGTACCAGAATCCGCCTCCACCAAGGAGCAGGATAACCAGTATCTTCAGGCTGGCGGCGATCTTGGTGACCCAGACACCCACCCCGACGCTCAAGTTACAGATCCACACCGTTGACCAGGTCAGGGCGATACAGAGCAGAATCTGCCACCTCAGCGACATTCCCGGGGCAAACAGTTCGGTGAACATTCCGGCGAACAGGATGTAGACCGCGGGCATCCACAGCCCGACGTTGATCCAGTAGAGCCAGGAGGTCCGCGCCGCCCAACGGTGACCGAAGGCCCGCAGCACCCAGTCGTAGATCCCCCCCTGTCCCGGGTAGGCGGTGCTCAGTTCCGAAGTGATCCTGCCATAGGGGATCACAAACACCACGAAGGTGACCAGCAGCCAGCCGATGGCGCAGACGCCGATGGACGCCACCGCCGTCAGGGTGTCCAGGCTGATCACCGCGCACAAAGCAAACAGGGCGGTGCTGCCCACCCTCATTGTCCCCCTCTCCACAGACGACTCCCTATTCCCCTTCAAGCCACAGCCCCGAACACGGGTTCAGAGACCGCCTTCCCAAGCCAGTTGAAGACGCCATGGTCGCACAATGACGAGCGCAAATATCACATATAAATCAAAATATAAAAACGAGCCCGATTGGGTTCGACGGTTTGTGACTGGCCTCCCAGTCACTCTCAGTGGTGGCTGTCGGGATCAAAAAAGCCGGGCATAAAGCCCGGCTTTTCTGGGTGGGGTCCTGCCTAGCGCAGCAGGTCCTCCATATCTTCGGTGTCCATGTGGCGAACGTCCTTCCCCTTGACGAAGTAGATGACGTATTCACAGATGTTCTGGCAGCGGTCGCCGATGCGCTCCAGGGCTCGGGCGGCCCACATCACGTCGAGAATACCGGGAATGGAGCGGGGATCCTCCATCATGAAGGTCATCAGCTGACGGAACACCGCTTCGAACTCCTTGTCGATCTTGCGATCCTCCTTGTGCAGGCGGAAGGCGGCATCGACATCCATGCGGGCGAAGGCATCCAGGGTGTCGTGCAGCATGCGGGCGGCGTGACGGCCCATTGCCTCCATGGAGACCAGCAGCCCCTTGCGGTTGCCCTCCTTGTTGTCGATCACCGCCCGGGCCACCCGCACACAGGCGTCACCGATGCGCTCCAGGTCAGCGGTGGTCTTGGAGATCGCCAGGATCAGCCGCAGGTCGGAAGCGGCCGGCTGACGCTTGGCGATGATGCGGGTGCACTCTTCGTCGATGGTCACCTCCATGGAGTTGATCTTGCGATCGGCACTCATCACCTTGCGGGCGGTCTCGGCATCACCGTGCTGCAGGGCATCCAGCGCATCGTTCAGCTGCTGCTCCAGCAGTCCCCCCATGGCCATCACTTGGCTGCGGACATCCTCCAGCTCCACATTGAACTGGCCGGAGATGTGTCTACCCAGGTTGTTGTTGTCCATCGGTTCTCGTCCTTATCCGTAACGACCGGTGATGTAATCTTCGGTCTTCTTCTTGGCAGGGGTGGTAAACAGGGTGTTGGTGTCACTGTACTCGATCAGCTCCCCCATATACATGAAGGCGGTCTGGTCGGAGACCCGGGCGGCCTGCTGCATGTTGTGGGTTACGATCACCACGGTGAACTGATCCTTGAGGGTGTGGATCAGCTCCTCGATGGTCAGGGTGGAGATGGGATCCAGCGCCGAGGTGGGCTCATCCAGCAGCAGTACCTCTGGCTGGATGGCGATGGCGCGGGCGATCACCAGACGCTGCTGCTGACCGCCGGAGAGGCCGAAGGCGTTGTCGTGCAGCCGGTCCTTCACCTCGTCCCACAGGGCGGCCCCCTTGAGGGAGCGCTCTACCGCCTCATCCAGCTCGCGGCGGTTGTTGAGCCCCTGCAGGCGCAGGCCGTAGACCACGTTCTCGTAGATCGACTTGGGGAAGGGGTTGGGGCGCTGGAACACCATGCCCACGTTGCGGCGCAGGGAGGCCACATCCACGTGCTTGCCGTAGATGTTGTCGTTGTGGAGCAGGATCTCCCCCTCCACCCGGCAGCCGTCCACCAGATCGTTCATCCGGTTCAGGCAGCGCAGCAGGGTGGACTTGCCGCAGCCGGAGGGGCCGATGAAGGCGGTCACCTGGTTGCGGGGGATCTTCATGGTAATCCCGGACAGGGCCTGCTTGTCACCGTAGAAGAGATCCAGGTTGTTGATGTCAAACGCGGTCATCTCGGGCGACAGCTGTTGCAAGTCCAGCGGCGCCGAGGATTTGTTCAAAGTTTCAATAGCAATCATCTTGGTCATCTCGGCTTAGTGTTCCAGGGAGCGGAATTTTTCACGAAGGTGGTTACGTACGCCAATGGCGGTCAGGTTCAGGGCCACGATCACGCTGACCAGCAGGAACGAGGTGGCGTACACCAGCGGACGGGCCGCTTCCACGTTGGGGCTCTGGAAGCCCACATCATAGATGTGGAAGCCCAGATGCATAAATTTACGATCCAGGTGGACATAGGGCCAGTTGCCATCCACCGGCAGGGTGGAGGCCAGCTTCACCACCCCCACCAGCATCAGCGGGGCCACCTCGCCGGCGGCGCGGGCCACCGCCAGGATCAGGCCGGTCATGATCGCCGGGCTGGCCATGGGAATGACGATGCGCCACAGGGTTTCCGCCTTGGTGGCGCCCAGGGCCAGGGAGCCATGACGCACCGCCGAGGGGATCCGCGACAGGCCCTCCTCGGTGGAGACGATCACTACGGGCAGAGTCAGGATCGCCAGGGTCAGGGCCGACCAGATCACCCCGGGGGTCCCGAAGGTGGGATTGGGCAGCGCCTCTGGGTAGAACAGGTCATCCAGGGACCCGCCCACCATGTAGACGAAGAAGCCCAGGCCGAAGACACCGTAAACGATGGAGGGGACACCGGCCAGGTTGATCACCGCGATCCGGATCAACTTGGTCAGGGCGTTCTTGGCGGCATACTCGTGCAGGTAGACCGCGGCGATAACCCCGAAGGGGGTGACGATCACCGCCATCAGCAGCACCATGAACACCGTACCGAAGATCGCCGGAAACACCCCGCCCTCGGTGTTGGCTTCACGGGGGTCGTCACTGACAAACTTGGCCACGGCGTGCAGCCAGTGCCCCACCTTGCCCACGAAACCCAGTTCGTTGGGGAAGGCGACGTCCAACACACTGTCCATGGGCAGCGTCACCCGCTCACCGCGCATGTCGCGAACCACCACATAGTCCTCGGCCGCCCTGTCGCGCAGGGCAAACAGGGCCTTCTCCAGCACCTGATACTCTTCGTCCAGCCGCTGGCGTCGCTGAGCCAGGTCCGCCAGCGCCGCTTCGGTCAGGGCGTTGCTCAGCTCCAGTTTGCGCTGATCCAGGCGCAGACGCTCCAGCTGGTAGTTGATGCGGCCGATGTCGACCTTCTGCAGCTGTTCCGCTTCATCGTTGATCTGTGCCGCCTTATCGATGGCCAGCAGCAGCTGGTCATGGATCTCGGCGCCGGTGTAGATCTGACCGTTGAAGCTCAACTCCACCGGGAAACCGTAGAAGTTACCGTTCTTGTTGCGCTCGAACACCGCCACATCCGCCGGCTGGATGTCGGAGCGGATCATCGGCTCCAGCACCCAACGGAAATCCAGCGGCACATACTCGCGGTTGCCGGTCTTGATCAGATAGCGGCTGACGAACTCCTCGTCACTCTTAAGCTCGACGCCGGACTGCAGCACCCGCTCCAGGGGCACCCGTTCCCGGTCGTAGATCTCACCGATGATGGTCTCAACCTGGCCGTTGGCCACCTCCAGCTCGATCTGGTGCACCGGGGATGGCCAGAAGTAGACCAGGCCGCGCCAGGCAATCATCAGCAACAGACCCAGTACGGCGATCAAGCTGAGGCTCACCGAACCTGCGGTCATCCAGATCCAGGGAGAGCCCGATTTAATCCACTTACCCATTGATTTGTTACCTTCCATTACAGGGAACTGTACTTGTCGCGCAGACGCTGACGGATGAACTCAGCCAGGGTGTTAAAGATAAAGGTGAAGATAAAGAGCACGAAGGCGGTCAGGAACAACACCCGGTAGTGGGAACTGCCGATGGCCGACTCCGGCATCTCCACGGCGATGTTGGCGGAGAGGGTACGCATCCCCTCGAACAGGTTCCACTCCATCAGCGGGGTGTTACCTGTGGCCATCAGCACGATCATGGTTTCACCGACGGCGCGGCCCACCCCCATCATCACCGCCGAGAAGATCCCCGGGCTGGCGGTGAGCATCACCACCCGCACCAGGGTCTGCCACTGGGTGGCGCCCAGGGCCAGGGAACCGTTCACCAGATGGCGGGGCACGGAGAACACCGCGTCCTCGGCGATGGAGAAGATGGTGGGGATCACCGCAAAGCCCATGGCGATGCCCACCACCAGAGCATTACGCTGGTCAAAGGTGATGCCCAGATCATTGGTCACGAAGCGGCGGGCATCGCCCCCCATAAAGGCGTGTTCCACCACGGGGCTCAGTTCGATGGCACCCCAGCCCACCAACAGCAGCAGGGGGATCAGCATCAGCTCGCGAGCCTCACCGAAGCGGGAACTCTGGATGCTTCTGGGCAACATGTTCCAGAGGAAGGCCGCCACGAGAATAGATACCGGCAGGGAGAACAGCAGCATGAAGATCCCCGGCAGGTTGTCCTCCACCAGAGGTGCCAGCCACAGACCCGCCAGGAAGCCCAGGATCACCGTGGGCAGGGCCTCCATGATCTCCACCGTGGGCTTGACGATGCCGCGCACCCGGCCGGACATGAAGTAGGCAGTGTAGACGGCACCAGCCAGGGCCAGGGGGGTGGCGAACAGCATGGCATACAGGGCCGCCTTCAGGGTACCGAACGCCAGGGGCATCAGGCTCAGCTTGGCCTCGAAATCGTCGGAGCCTGAAGTGGATTGCCAGACAAACTGAGGTTCGGGGTACCCCTCATACCAGACCTTGGTCCACAGGGCGCTCCAGGAGACCTCCGGGTGGGCGTTGTCCATCTCGGCGAAGGTCAGGGTGGAGCCGGACTGGATCGCCAGGCCGTTGCCCCGGGGGGAAAACGCCATGGCATCAACCGGGGCACTGCCCAAAGACTCGGTCACCAGCTTGTTCTCACTGGTGGTGTAGAACAGCTGCACCTGGCCGTTGTCGGTGCCGGCCACGAAACTCTTCCGGAAAAACTCGGAGGCCAGGGAGACGACGGCGGCGCCGGTGTCGAAATCACGAATGCGCTGGAAGCGGCGGCCATCCTTGCCGGGGACCTGGAACCACTGGGAGATGACGCCGTTGTCGTTGGCCACCAACAGCGAACTGGCTCCCGCCAGCAGATCGACGTCGGTGATGCGAGCGCCACTCTCGGCCGGCTCGAGCACCTGCTCGATGAAGACGTTATCCCCCTCCTCCACATTGAAGACGGTGATGCGATTGCCTGCCAGCAGCATCAGGTTGCGTTGATCCGGGGTAAGCAGCATCTTGCGCACTGGCTCGGCCGGCCGCGGCAGCAGATGGTCGTCGCGACTCCACACCACCTCATCGGTGAGGAAGTCCACCTCGGCGCTCATCCGGGTCAGGTGCAGCTCATCGGAGGCGGTATCGCTCCAGATGAAGGTGCTGGCCTCTTCCCCCGAGGCAAACACCAGCTGGTCGATGGCCAAACCGTCACTCAGCTGGATCGCCTCCTGCCCCAGGGGGTAGCGCAGCTGCGGGGTAATGGTGCGCACATCATTGGGGTAGCTGATGGCAAAGTCAGGCTGAACCACCCACACTGAACCATTATCGAACGCCAGGGCGGCGCTGCGCTGAGCAGGGTTGCTGCGGGCGAAACCGGTCGCGGTCAGGCCAGCCTGGACAGGCACCTGGAGTTCTGAGGTTAGGTCCTTGGAACCCAAAGAAAAAAACTGTACCTCACCGGAGGACATGATACGGTAGAGATACTCGTTCTGCTCGTCGGTGCCCAGTTGAACCGTGGCAGACGCCTCGCTGATACTGGTGGTATAGACCGGGGTCAGACTGGCTCCCTTGAAGACCGGCGCCACCACGTAGAGCAGGTAGAAGAAGATCAGCAGCAGGGCGATCAACACCATGACGCCGCCGGAAGTAACACCGTATTTTGCCAGCCTGTCCTTGATCAGACGCCGGTTACTGGCACGGTATCGGTCAACAATCGTCTGTTCCATCAATATCCTCGAACAAATGGGAGCAGTCGTTTCTGAAATTGCTGAGGAGTATATGTCGGTTGTATGACACTAGTGTTACACCCCTGTCGTAAAGAGCGCAAAGGAGCCCCTATGCAAAAATGGATCATCAGTGTAATCGGCGAGGATTACCCTGGTATTACCGAAAACCTGGCCCAGATCCTTCAGGACAACGGCGCCAACTGGCTGGATGCCAGCCTGCGGCGGCTCGGTGACCGCTACGCCGGCATCATCGAACTGGAACTGCCCGAAGCCAATGCCCAGGCGCTGCGGCGCCAACTGGCGGAACTGCCCAGGCTCAGCATCGAATTGCAGCGCGTGGCCGTCAAGACCCAACCCAGCCTGCAGTTCCAGGTGGAGGTGATCGGCAACGATCGTCCCGGTATCGTGGCGGCGGTGACCCGCATCCTCACCTCCAACCAGGCCAATATCGAACAGCTGGAGAGCGACCTGGACACCGCCAACCACACCGGTGTGCCGCTGTTCCGCCTCAATATCCTGCTGGCGGCGGCCGATGAAGCCAGCCTGGACCGGATCGAGCAGGAGCTGTTCAGCCTGGGTGACGACCTGATGGTGGAGTATGAACGTATAACCAACTAACTGAAAATTCTCTGCTAGGTTTCATAAGGATGACACTTTTCTGACAGAGAATCTGCGCAACTTACTTGAGAAGGACCCTAGGATGTCTGCGCAAACCAGTTTTCCCTACATAGAGAAAGAGCTCAGTTGGCTGTCCTTTAACGAGCGGGTGCTGCAGGAAGCCGCCGATCCCCAGGTTCCGGTAATCGAGCGGGTCCGCTTCCTCGGCATCTACTCCAACAACCAGGACGAATTTTTCCGGGTGCGGGTGGCGGACGTGCGCCGCCAGATCCTCATCGATGAGTCCAAGGGGCGCGGTCAGCGGGCCCGCAACCTGCTGGCGGCGATCAATGACAAGGTGCTGCAACTGCAGGTCAAGTTCGACGAGATCTACAAGCAGCTGCTCCTGGATCTGGCCCGGCGCAACATCTTCCTGGTCAACGAAACCCAGATCTCTGCCGAGCAGGGCCGGTGGCTGAAAAAGCACTTCCGCGACAAGATCCGCCGCCATATCGTGCCGCTGATCATCACTGATCACACCAATATCTCCCGCACCCTCAATGACGGCACCACCTACCTGGTGACGGCCATCCGCAAGGGTGAACAGGTGACCCACAGCCTGATCGAGGTGCCGACCCAGCAGGTGCCCCGCTTCGTTCAACTGTCTACCGAGGGGAGCAAGAAGAAGACGACCCTGATCCTGCTGGACAACATCATCCGCTACTGTCTGGCGGAAGTGTTCACCGGATTTTTCGAATTCGACACCGTGGAGTGCTACTCCATCAAGCTGACCAGGGACGCGGAGTACGATCTGTCCGATGAGATCGAGATGAGCCTGATGGAGAAGATGTCGTCGAGCCTGAAGCAGCGACTGACCGCCGAACCGGTGAGCTTCGTCTATGACCGGGAGATGCCCCAGACCATGCTGGAGATGCTGCAGCGCAAGCTGGGAATCACCGCCGCCAACGCCATGATCCCCGGAGGGCGCTATCACAGCTTCCGCGACTTCATCGCCTTTCCCAACCCGGGACGCGCCTATCTGGAAAACCCCAAGATGCCGGCGCTGCGCAGCAACCAGTTTACCTCCCACCCCAACACCTTTGCGGCGATCCGCGTCAGGGACATCCTGCTCTACTACCCCTATCACGCCTTCAGCCATGTGACCGAGATGCTGCGCCAGGCCGCCTTCGATCCAGCGGTGCGTTCCATCAAGATCAACATCTACCGGGTGGCCAAACACTCCCAGATCGTCCACTCGCTGATCGAAGCGGTGAAGAACGGCAAGGACGTGGCCGTGGTGGTGGAGCTGCAGGCCCGATTTGACGAGGAGGCCAACATCGGCTGGGCCAAGTTCCTTACCGACCACGGCGTACGCATCAACTTCGGCATCCCCACATTGAAGATTCACTCCAAACTGATCCTGATCAAACGAATGGAGGAGGGGCAGCTGCACAGCTACGCCCACATCGGCACCGGCAACTTCCACGAAAAAACCGCCAAGATCTACACCGACTTCGCCCTGTTTACCTGCCACGAGGAGATCTGTGCCGAGGTGGAAAACGTGTTCGAATTCATTGAGCACAGCTACAAGAAGTTCCGCTTCAATCACCTGCTGGTCTCCCCCAACGACGCCAGGCGCAAGCTCTACAGCCTGGTCGACCGTGAGATTCAGAACAAACTGGCGGGCAAGAACGCCGGCATCACCCTGAAGCTCAACAACCTGGTGGACAGCGGCCTGATCAAGCGACTCTATGATGCCTCCCGCAACGGGGTGAAGGTCCGGCTGATCATCCGCGGCATGTGCTCGCTGATCCCCGGGGTAATCGGCGCCTCGGAGAACATCGAGGCGATCTCCATCGTCGACCGCTTCCTGGAACACCCCAGGATCATGGTGTTCGACAACGACGGCGATCCCAAGGTCTACCTCTCCAGCGCCGACTGGATGACCCGCAACCTTGACCGTCGTATCGAGGTGGGCTGCCCCATCTACGATCCCATGCTGAAACAGCAGGTGCTGGATATCCTGGCGCTGCAGTTTCGCGATACCACCAAGGCCAGGGTGCTGAACCGGGAGCAGAGCAACCAGTACGTCAAGCGCGGCAACCGCAAGAAGATCCGCTCACAGATGGCGATCTACGACTATCTGTTCGACCATGAAAAGAGACTGGCACTGAAGACAACCCCATGACAGCAAAGGACACCCCACAAGGCCGCATCCTGGCGGCCATCGACCTGGGCTCCAACAGCTTCCACCTGGGCATCGCCCGGGTGCTGGACGGCAGCATTCAACCCATGCACCGTATGAAGCAGCGGGTTCAGCTGGCGGAGGAGGCCGACGAAGCTGGCAACCTCCACCCGGCAGCGATAGAGCGGGGAGTGGAGTGTCTCCGCCAGTTCAGCCAGAGACTCAATGAGATGCGCTTCGATGAGATCCGCATCGTCGCTACCTATGCCCTGCGCCAGGCGCCCAACCGCCGCGAGTTTATCCGCCAGGCGCGTCAGATCCTCGACCATCCGGTGGAGGTGATCTCCGGCCGTGAGGAGGCTCGCCTCATCTACGTCGGCGTCAGCCAGAACCAGAGCCTGCCCTTCCCCACCCTGGTGATCGACATCGGCGGCGGCAGCACCGAGCTGATCATCGGCCAGGGCCATGAGCCTAGGCAGATGGAGAGCCTCAATATGGGCTGCGTCAGCTACCAGTCACGCTACTTCAGCGACGGCAAGATCTCCCCCAAGCGGATGCGCAAGGCGATCCTGGCCGCCGAGCAGCAGCTGGAGAAGCTGCAACAGCGCTACCTGCGCCAGGGGTTTCACGCCACCGTCGGCTGCTCCGGCACCATCAAGGCGATCGCCAGTATCGTCAATGACGGCGATCTCAGCCTGCCGGTGACCCTGAAGCAGCTGGAGAAACTGGCCAAGGAGGTGGTGGAGTGCGAGCAGGTGGAGCAGCTGCCGTTCGAGCACCTGGCCGACCTCAGACGCAAAGTGCTGCCCTCGGGGCTGGCGATCCTGATCGCCTGCTTCCGTCAGCTGGAGATCGACCAGCTGGAGTTCAGCGAGCACGCCCTGCGGGAGGGGGTTCTCAGCGAGATGGCGGACGAGGTGCTGCATCAGGACGTGCAGAAGCGAACCATCGGCTTGCTGCAGAAACGCTATCAGTTGGATCGGCTCCACAGCGAACGGATCTTTGCCAGCGCCAGCCAGCTGTATCACCAGGGCCAGCTGGGCCCCAAGACGCACCTGTCCTGGCTCGGCTTCGCCTCGGCACTGCACGAGATCGGCCTGCAGATCAACTACCGCGGCATCCATAGGCATGGTGAGTACATCCTCACCAACACCAACCTTCCCGGCTTTACCCTGGAGGAGCAGCAGTTACTGGCCTTCCTGGTACGCTGGCACCGAAAGAAGCTCACCGGCTGTGAGCCGCCGAAGCTGCAGCTGATGGATGGCGAGGCGATCCTGGCGCTGCTGCTGCCCCTGAGGCTGGCGGTGCTGATGCATCTGGGCCGGCGTCACCACATCCCCCTGCCAAAACTCCAGGTGAAGAAGCGGACCCTCAGGCTCAACTTCGGCGACAACTTGCGGGAGGACGACCTGCTGGCCACCGACCTCGAGCTGGAAAGCCAGCACCTGGCGGAGCTGGGCTGGCAGCTGGAGTGGCACTGACCCCGTCAACCGAAGAGCTCCTCACCCTGGCGGCGACTGCAGGCCCGACCATGAAAAAGCCCGCCTTGCGGCGGGCTTTTCAGAGAAAGTTGCGGCTTACAGGCTAATGCCTACTTTGGCCAGGTCCTTGGCGGTCACAGTCTTGGGCACGGACACATAACCGTCTTTCTCAACAATGGTCTGGCCCTGCTTGGACAGCACGAACTTCAGGAATTCGCGAGTCATGGGATCCAGCTCCTTGTTGGGGTGCTTGTTCACGTAAACGTACAGGTAACGGCTCAGGGGGTAGGTACCGTTGGCGGCGTTCTCGGTGGAGGCCGCGATGAACTTGCCGCCCTTCTTGGACAGGGGAACCGCTTTCACACCGGCGGTCTTGTAACCGATGCCGGAGTAGCCGATGGCGTTCAGGCTGGTGGACACGGACTGGACCACGGAAGCGGAACCGGGCTGTTCGTTGACGCTGGCCTTGAAGTCGCCCTTACACAGGGCTTTCTTCTTGAAGTAACCGTAGGTACCGGAAACGGAGTTACGGCCGTACAGCTGCACATCCTTGCCGGCGAAGCTGCCGGTCAGGCCCAGATCACCCCAGCGGTTGACGTCGCCGCCGCCGCACTTGCGGGTGGAGGAGAAGATGCCATCCACCTGCTTGATGGTCAGGCCTTCGATGGGGTTGTCCTTGTGGACGAACACCGCCAGGGCGTCGATGGCAACGCGGATGGCGGTGGGTTTGTAGCCGTAGTGCTTAACGAAGGCTTCCTCTTCGTTAGGCTTCATCTTGCGGCTCATGGGACCGAACTGGGAGGTGCCCTCGGTCAGGGCCGGTGGCGCGGTAGAGGAGCCGGCGGCTTGAATCTGGGGGTTCACGTTGGGGTACAGACGCTTAAACTCCTCGGCCCACAGAGTCATCATGTTGGCCAGGGTATCGGAACCCACAGAGGAGAAATTGCCAGATACGCCGCTGGTCTTCTGGTAAGCGGGCAGAGCGGGGTCGATGGCAGCAGAGGTGGCAGAAGCGAACAGGGTTGCTGCGGCAAAGCCCAGTGCACTAGCAAGATGTTTGATTTTCATTTGGATTACTCCGGTATCTTCCGTAATCAGGTTTCGTGACGGCACTCAGTATCGACTCTGAAGATGACACTTATGTGACCATGGGGTGACTGGTCGATGACACCGGGGAGGACGGAGCCCCGGCGGCGCCATCCCCTAGGCCCGTGCCGGCTGCTGGGCCGAGATCAGGTTGGAGGGGATGGAGAACCCGAAGGTACTGCCCTCTCCGGGCACACTCTGGATCTCCAGGTGGCTGTTGTGGTGATTCAGTGCATGCTTGACGATCGCCAGGCCCAGGCCGCTGCCGCCAGTCTGGCGGGAGCGGGCCCTATCCACCCGGTAGAAACGCTCGGTGAGTCTGGGTAGGTGTTCCGGGGCGATCCCCTCACCGGAATCCTGGACCTCGAATCGTCCAACCCCCTCCCGATGGCGCCAGGAGACGCGGATCTGCCCCCCCTCGGGGGTATAGTTGACGGCGTTCTGCACCAGGTTGGCGCAGGCGCTGCGGATCTGCAATTCGTCACCGAACATATCCAGGGCCGGGTCGATCTCGACGCTGATGGTGTGCCGGCCCGCGGACACCGCCCTCGCCTCCTCGGCCACCTGTTCCAGCAGCAAGCCCATGGCGATGCGCCTGGCGGGATCCACCTCGGTGGAGACCTCGATCTTCGACAGAGTCAGCAACTGATCCACCAGGCCCTTCATCCGCAAGGTCTGATCGGTCATCGCCTGCACCTGCTTCTCATCCTGGGCAGGCATCATGCTCATGATCTCCAGATACCCCTGGAGCACGGTGAGCGGGGTCTTCAGCTCGTGGGAGACGTTCGCCACGAAATCACGGCGCATCTGCTCCAGTTGGCGCAGCCGGGTAACGTCCCGGGCCAGCAGCAGCTTCTGGTTGTCGCCGTAGGCCATGATGCGGATCTCCAGCAGCCTGGCGTCCGAGGCAGCCGAGGCCATCTCGATGGGCTCATCGTAGCGGTTGTTGTGCAGGTACTTGGAAAACTTGGGGTAACGAATCAGGTTGTCGATCCGCTGGCCGGCGTCCTGGGGCCAATGGATCCCCAGGTGCAGCTCCGCCAACTTGTTGCACCAGGCGATCTCCCCCTCGTGCCCCATCACCACCGCCGCATCGGGCAGGGCCTCGGCCCCTTCACGGAAACGGGAGAGCAGCCTCGCCAACTGAGAACGGCGGCGACGGTTCTTGCCCTGGAGGCGATAGATGCCGTTAAAGATGGGCTCCCAGCTGCCGCTGCCGTGTGGGGGGGTCAGGCGGCGATCTTTCCAGAGCCAGTGCGCCAGGCGGGAGAGGTGACGGTAGTGATAGCCCAGCAGGACCAGGGAACCGGCAAACAGCAGCAACAACAGCTGACCCACCAGCAGGCCGACAACGGCCCACAAAGAGAACCACAGTGCCAGGCGTCCAGCCAGGCGGTAGCCGGAATACTCTTCAAACATTCAATCTGCCTTACACAGAGGGGTAAAACAAAAAACCCATTGCCGCGTCGCTGGGTGCGCAGGGCAATGGGTCGTGGGGGCGGCCTGGTGCCCTACACCTTGGTGGAGAAGCGGTATCCGGCTCCCCGAACAGTCTGAATCAGGGTGTCGTGCCCCTTGGCCTGGATCGCTTTCCTCAATCGGCGGATATGCACATCCACGGTGCGATCCTCAACATATACATTGGTCCCCCAGACGTTGTCCAGCAGTTGTTCTCGGCTGTAGACCCGCTCGGGGTGGGTCATGAAGAAGTGCAGCAGGCGGAATTCGGTGGGCCCCATCTCCAGCTGCTCCTCGTCAACGCTGACCCTGTGGCTCACCGGGTCCAGCTTGAGGCCGCGAATTTCGATGGACTCCTCCAGCCGAGTGGGGGCGCTGCGGCGCAGTACCGCCTTGATGCGCGCCACCAGCTCCTTGGGAGAGAAAGGCTTGGTCATGTAATCGTCGGCGCCCACCTCCAGGCCACGGACCCGGTCCTCCTCCTCACCGCGGGCGGTCAGCATGATGATGGGGATCTGGCGGGTATGGTCCTGGCTGCGCATCTGCTTGGCCAGTTGAATCCCGCTGCCGCCGGGCAGCATCCAGTCCAGCAGGACCAGGTCGGGGAGGGGTTCAACCAGTTTTTGAACTCCCTGTTCAAAATCTTCCGCGCTGACGGTCTGGAAGCCATGTTGGTCCAGGACAAAGGTCAGCATCTCGCGAATGGCTGATTCATCTTCGACTATTAAGATGCGGGCAGTCATTACCTTACTATGCTCCATCATGAATGAACTGAGCAGATTATGGGTCTGCCTTATTACAGAAATATGACGTAGCTGAACACGGAGTCAATAAAAAAGGGGCCTTAAGGCCCCTTACGATGTGACACTCGGCGTCCGCCACCGGCTTAGAACTTGTGCTCGAGACCGATGCCGAAGTAGTCGTCACTGTTGGCGGCGGACTCCAGGTCACGCTGGGTGTAGTAGGCAAACAGCTTGGTGGGCTTGCCCAGCTTGTAGTCGGCGCCAACGGAGATGGCATCCCCCTTGGTGTCCATGTCCTGGTACTGAGCCTTCAGGGTGACGGCGCTGAGCTTGTAGGCCGCGCTGACCATGAAGCCGTCGATGCTGTCCTTGCCCGCAGCCTCCTGGTCCTGGTAGATGGCACCCAGTTTGAAATCACCAATCTTGCCCTGGACGGTGGCGCGCAGGATGTTGTCAAAGCCCTTGACGTCGGTGTCGTAGGCCACTGACGCGTAGAAGGGGGACTTCTTCAGCTTGGCGTCGCCGTACATGGCCGCCAGGGATAAGCCGTCATCGCCGTTCTTCTGGCTGGAGGACTCTTCGGCAACATAGGTGGCGCCGAACTTGAAGCCGCCCAGGGCGGGGGTCAGGTAGGTGACGGTCTGCTCCATGCGGTTTTCACCCTTGAACAGGTGCTTGATGTCTCCCTGCAGGTCGCCGAACAGGTCAACCTTACCCTGGGACCTTTTCAGCATGGTGTCGTTACGACCCACGGAGATGGCACCGAAGCTGCCGCGCAGACCCACGAACTGGTTACGCGCCTTGAAGTTCTCCTTCACATCGTCGCCGGTATCGACTTCATACTCGATGGTGTAGAACGCCTCCAGCGAGGGGCTCAGCTCCAGGGCGCCCTTCACACCCAGACGGGAAGCATTGGAATGCACGCCGGTGGTGCTCTCGCCATCAACGTCGAAGCTGTCCACGGTGACATTCATCTTGCCGTAGACGGTCACGGCGTCGGCGGCGGTGGCGGTCATGGGCAGAGAGGCGGCCACCAGGGCGGCAATCAGGGTGGGCTTGATCAGGTTCATCTCGATTTTCCTTGTCAAAAAATAGGCTGTCTTGTTTTGATGGACGCAGTGTACGAGTCACGTGTGACAGTTTTATTGCGTAATCACAGTGGCATATGACAGTTTTGTTGCAGTGAAATGGGCCCCTCCTCCGCACACTCCCCTGTTCGATGGCGTCACCGCCGAGGCTTCTCCTCAAGCTGGCCCGCCCGGCTGCCGCTATCCCTTGCCCGTAAGCGGCGATGCCAATACACTGGCGGGCCATTCCCAATCCCATAGTCAGGACAACGCCATGTGGTTTAAGAATTTGTTGCTCTACCGCCTCACCAAACCCACCCAGTGGGACGCCGATGAGCTGGAACAGCAGCTGGACCCCTTCGTGTTCAAACCCGCCGGCAGCCAGGAGATCAGCAAGCTGGGCTTCGTCAAGCCTCTGGGCAAGGTGGGTGACAGCCTGGTGCACAGTGCCCAGGGCAACCTGCTGCTGGCCATCGAGAAGGAGGAGAAGATGCTTCCGGCGGCGGTGATCCGCGAAGAGCTGGAGCAGAAGGTCAACCTGATCGAAGATGAGCAGGGGCGTAAGGTCACCAAGAAGGAGAAGGACAGCATCAAGGATGAGATCATCCACACCCTGCTGCCGCGGGCCTTCAGCCGCAAGAGTCGCACCCGGGCCCTGATCCTGGCTCCACTGCAGCTGGTGCTGGTGGAAGCCACCAGCCACACCAAGGCGGAGGAGCTGCTCAGCCTGCTGCGCAAGGCGATCGGTTCACTGCCCATCGCCCCGGTCAGCATGACCCGGCTTCCCGAGGAGTCAATGACCGAGTGGGTGACCCGTGGCCACGTCGGTGAGGGGTTCACCCTGCTGGATGAAGCCACCCTCAAGAGCCCCCTGGAGGACGGCGGCAGTGTGACGGTGAAACAGATGGCCCTGAACAGCGACGAGGTGACCGCCCATATCGAACAGGGCCTGGAGGTCACCAAGATCGCCCTGGAGTACCGGGATACCCTCTCCCTGGTGCTGGGAGCCGACCTGTCGGTGAAGCGCCTCAAGTTCAGCGAAGAGATTCGCGATCAGAACAGTGAGTTCGACAAGGAGGAGCTGGCCGCCCGCCTGGACGCCGATTTTGCCCTGATGTGTGGCGAACTGACCGGCTTCCTGCCCGATCTGTTCGCCGCCCTAGGAGGGGTGGAACAGGAGAAGGTGTAGTCTCTCGATGAGGGAGGGCGGGGACCACCCCGCCCTTTTTATGTCCGCTACCTGGCCGGTTCCGCCGGCCAGGCCACCCCGGCCCAGGCCTCGAAGGCCCGCCTCTGAGCAGTGGAGGCGCCGGCCAGCGGCCGCAGTTTCAATGCATCGGCGGGCGTCGAGGTGGGAGTGACCTTGAGCTCGATCAGCCGGTCGCGGCGGAACAGGGTCAGCACCACCGGCCGGCCCACCGCCATCTCCCCCAGCCGATCCTGCCACTGGTCGGGACGCAGGCGCATGCCATCGATGGCCACCAGGCAGTCTGCTGTGGTCAGCCCGGCGCGCCAGGCTGGGCCATCCCGCCGCACATGAGTCACCCTGGCCAGGCCCCGCTCCTCCTTGAGCTCCAGCCCCAGCTCTGCCCTGTCGGGCTGCTGTTGGGGGACCCGCTCCAGGCCCAGCTGGGTCAGCATGGCATCGAAGTCGGGCTCGAACGGGGTGTCGATGGTCTGCTGCCACCAGCCACTGAAATCCTCGCCGGTGATCTCTTTGAGACCGGTCAACACATCCTGCTCGTCAAACCCCAGGGGCAGCCGGTGGTGCTCATACAGGTAGCGGTGCAGATCCCGAAAACTGTGGCGAGCCTCGCTGCGGCGGATCATCTCCAGATCCAGAGAGAGCGAGGCCAGATACCCCTCCGAGTAGATGTTGACGCTGTGGTTGCGGGCATAGTCGCCGCCGGTGGCAATCCAGTTGTCGAAGCTGGCCTCGGCCACGCTCTGAACCTGCCTGCCGGGGCGCGCCTCGCTGCGCTCGATGCGACCGGCCAGATCCTCGAGGAACTCCTCGACGCTGATCAGCCCAGCCGGCAGCAGCAGCTGCTTCTGGAAGTAGCTGGTGGCCCCCTCCGCCAGCCACAGCAACCTGGTGTAGTTCTCCCCCTGATAGTCGTAGGGCACCAACCCCCTGGGGCGGTAGGCCTTTACATTCCAGGTATGGATGAACTCATGGGCGGTCAGGCTGAGGAAGCCCACATAGTCCTTGCGCTTGTGAAAGCGGTAGCGGGGACGCTGGATCACCGTGGAGTTGAGGTGCTCGGTGGCGCCGCTGGCGCCGCCGGTAGCGTGGATCATAAACAGATAACGCTCGAAGGGATAGCCCCCCCAGAGCCGCCCCCCTTCCGCCACCAGCTTCTGCAGATCCTCGGCGATCTGCCGCTCGTCGTAGTTGCCCTCCCCCCAGAACACCGCCTCATACTCCCGCCCCTCCTGGCGGAATCTCTGGCTGCTGTGCAGCCCGGTTTCGATGGGGCTGTCCACCAGCACATCATAATTGGCGGCGGTGAACCGGTGTGGCTCGGGAGAGGCCATCCCGGACACGCTCCGCCAGCGCTCGGGCACCGACAGGAAGACCGACACCGGCTGATCACGCAGATCGGCGTTGTAGACGAAAGTGGCGGAGGCGTCCAGGTAGGCGTGACTGTCATCGATATGACGGGTCCTGTCGCCAAGTTCATTGGCGTAGAGCTGATAACGGACGCTGACGTCGGTCGCCTCCGGCAGCGTCACCCGCCAGCGGCTTCTCGCCACCTTGGTGACCTCAAGGGGCCTGCCCCCGGCGTCGGTCACCTCGACCCGGCGCAGCCCGTCGGCCAGGGGCAGCAGTTGGTAGCGTCCGGTGCGCCAGTCTGGCAGCTGAAACTCGAAGTGGCCCGGCTGCGCCGCCGGAAACCGGGCGGTAACGGTCGCCTGGTGGTGCTGAGGTTGGGTCATGTCGATCCGGTACTGGACCTGTCCCGCCGCCGGCAAGGCTGCCAGCGTCAGGGCGCAAAGAGCAAAACGCATTGATAATCCTTTTATTCCCGATTCTCTTCCTGGTGTGTCGCCGAGTATACCGCGACACGGCCGCCGACGGACGGAGGAACTGTCACGCTTTGTGTCCGGTAGGACGATGAGCCAGGGGGAGCCGAGGCGTTCCCTGTCGGCCACCCTGCCCCCGGCGCCGCGCCATCCTCGAGGCCATTTCGCTTAAAGCGAGGTGTAAACCGGAGCTGACATTGAAATCGCCCATAAATTACAATCATCACCGCCGATAGGTGACGAAAATGCGATTCACTGAGAGGGTTTTACTGGCCGGAGACGTCAACAACAATACCGGATTCGCAATAACCAAAATTTGAAAAGGCTTTGGTAAAAAGGGCGCTTGCACTTAACAACAAAGCCGTTACGATACACTCTGAGCCCTCCCAAAAAACGAATTGAACTTCAGAACAATCACTGGGCCGCCGAATTGAAGGTAGCAAACGCGAATGAATATGGTCACTGACGCCCAATCTCAGCTGGAGCATATGCAAAAAAAGCTAGATAAAGTACGCAAAGAGCAACAAGAGCTCGAAGACGTACGCGCCAAACAGCTTCAGGGACTGATTCAATTCTCAATGCGGCTGGGGCTGTGCTGTAAGGGCCAGAACCTGGAACTGGACACCCGCCTGGCCAAGATACGCCAACAGCTCTCCGATCCCAGCAACCTCGACAGCGCCCTGCCCGAGATGGGCGAACTGAGCCGGGCCCTGCAGACCCAGTATCAGAACAACCAGCGCGAGATCGAGCATAACCAGCAGTCAATGCAGCAGCTCGCCAGGCAGCTCGCCAGCCTGAGCGGCATTCCGGAGAAGCTCAAACGGGAACTCAAGTACTACCAGCAGGATATCCAAAAACCGATCCACACCATCTGGGAGATCATTCCCAGAGTCGAGCAGTTGGTGAAATACTACGAACAACTGCTGCAGGAGCGACTCGCCAAAGAGGATCGTATTCCCACCACCCCCAAGCACCGCCAACTGGCTCACGAACTGGCACAACTGCTCTCCGAGATCGAATTTCCCAACCAGTACGGTGAAGAGATCAACGCCATCAAGGCGATGCTCAGTGGTGATGTCCAGGTCGACCAACTGCTGGAGGCCTACAGTCAGGTGCTAAACATCCTGGTCTCGGAGATGGCCAAGGAGAAGAGCGCCTCCCAGCAGTTCCTGGCAGCCCTGACCGACTCCCTCTCGGTGGTGCGCCAGGCCATGGGGGAGAACTGGCAGGCCACCAGTAACAGCTTCAAGTCCAGCAGGGCATTCAACCAGAAGCTGAACAGTCACATGGGCCAGTTCAGCGATCAGGTGTCCGACGCCTGCGATCTGCAGACCCTGAAGGGCCAGGTGATCAATGAGCTGGCCTTTATCCGCCAGCAACTGACCAAGCGCGATGCCCAGGAGCAGAGCGAGTTTCAGGCATTGAAACTGAGCATCCAGAAGATGCAGGCGGAGATTAACAGCCTGACCGCCGAAGCCGCCAGCTACAAAGACAAACTGATTGAGCAGCAGCGGCTAAATCAGGTGGATGCCCTCACCCAGCTCCCCAACCGCGCCGCCCTGGATGAACAGCTCAAGCGCGCCTATCGCCAGTTCAAACGGTACGGTCACGATCTTTGGGTGACGGTGGCGGACATCGACCGCTTCAAGAGCATCAACGACAACTTCGGCCACACCACCGGGGACAAGACCCTGCAGGTGGTGTCCATGGCCCTGAAAAACTCGCTGCGCAAAGAGGAGTTTGTTGCTCGCTATGGCGGTGAGGAGTTCGTGGTGCTGCTGCCCGGCCTGGACCGGGAGCAGGTGCAGCAGGTACTGAATCGCATCCGTGAACGGATCAAGGCGATCCCCTTCAAATTCCGCGACGAGCGGCTCTCCATCACCGTCTCCATCGGCGCCGCCAAGGTGGGCGCCAACGAGACCATCCAGGAGACCTTCGAGCGGGCCGACGCCGCCCTCTACCGGGCCAAGCGCCAGGGCCGCGACAAGGTAGAGATGGACGACTGAGAGAAAACAAATCCATAGCACATTGAAAAATAAAGGCTATCCTAATTAGACGGGTGGCCTTTTTTATGACTGCCTTTAGGGCTTGTTGACCTTTGGTGGTGAAGGCTTGGCCGAGGATAGCGGCCCCGCAGGGCGTAATGCCCCTCCCAAAGACACACTCACCCCGATTGATCTCCGAGTCCCCTGGTACCGCAGAAGACTAACGTTGACGCAAAGCGATTCAGCAAAGGTCAACAAACCCTAATAACAATAGGAGGTGCCCATGCAGGTACAGATCAGGCCCAGGGGAAGCCTGGTGCAACTTTCCCAGCTGGAGGTGGAGCGACTGCAGGAGAGTGCCGCCTCGGACCTCTACCAGCTATACCGCAACTGCTCCCTGGCCGTGCTGGCGTCCGGCGCCCATACCGACGACACCACCCAGCTTTTCTCCATGTTCAGCGAATTCAAGATACGCATCCTGCGCCGGGAGAGGGGGATCAAGCTGGAGCTGACCAACCCGCCCCCCCAGGCCTTCGTCGACGGCCAGATCATCCGTGGCATCCAGGAGCACCTGTTTGCCGTGCTGAGGGATATCCTCTATATCGGCGATCGCCTCGACGCCCTGCGCCACCTCAACCTGACCAACTCCTACCACATCACCAACCTGGTGTTTGAAACCCTGCGCAACGCCAAGGCACTGCCCGCCGAGGCGGCACCGGACATGGTGGTGTGCTGGGGCGGTCACAGCATCAGCCGGGCCGAGTACCAGTACACCCGCGAGGTGGGGTACGAGCTGGGACTGAGGGAGCTGAACATCTGCACCGGCTGCGGCCCAGGCGCCATGGAGGGGCCGATGAAGGGGGCGGCCATCGCCCACGCCAAACAGAGGATCAAGGATGGCCGCTTCGTCGGCCTGACCGAGCCCTCCATCATCGCCGCCGAGCCCCCCAATCAGATCGTCAATGAACTGGTGATCCTGCCGGACATCGAGAAGCGTCTGGAGGCGTTTGTTCGCCTGGGCCACGCCATCGTCATCTTCCCCGGCGGCGCCGGTACCATGGAGGAGCTGCTGTACCTGATCGGCATCCTGCTGCACCGGGACAACGGCGATCAACCCATGCCGCTGATCCTCACCGGCCCCAGGGAGAGTGCCAGTTACTTCGAGGAGATCGACCGCTTCATCGTCTCCACCCTGGGGGAGGAGGCACAGCAGTTGTATCGCATCATCATCGACAATCCGGAGGAGGTGGCCAAACACCTCAAACAGCAGATGCCGGTGGTCCAGCAGCATCGCCGCCTTATGGGCGACTCCTACACCTACAACTGGTCACTGAAGATCGAGCCGGAATTTCAGCTGCCCTTCATCCCGGACCACGAGGCGATGGCCAACCTCAACCTGGTGCCCCAGAAGAACGCTGCCCTGCTGGCGGCGGATCTGCGACGGGCCTTCTCCGGTATCGTCGCCGGCAATGTCAAGCCGGAGGGGATGGCCCAGATCCGCAGCTCGGGCCCCTTCCAGCTCTATGGCGATCCCAACATCATGAAAAAGATGGACAAACTTCTCGCAGCCTTTGTCGGCCAGGGTAGAATGAAGCTCGATGGGGAGTACACCCCGTGTTACGAGATCCACAATGTCCGCCAAAGTTCTGCTCATTGACGCCCTGAACCTGGTCCGCCGAATCCATGCGGCGGTCCCTCAGGGAGACCGAGACGCCCTCTACGAGCGCACCCAAGCCGCCTGCCATAAGATGATTCGTCACCATGGCGTCAGCCATGCGGTGATGGTGTGGGACGGCGAGAACAGCCACGCCTGGCGCCAGGGGATCCACCCGGAGTACAAGTCCCACCGCCCAGCCATGCCCGACGAGCTGGCCCAGACCCTGGCCGACCTGCGCCAGGCCCTGGACCGGATCGGCATTCACTCCATCAGCCTGGCGGATACCGAGGCGGATGATGTGCTGGCCACCCTGAGCGATAAGATCCTCAAGGCGGGTGGCGAGGTGGTGCTGGCCTCCACCGACAAAGGGTTCTACCAGCTCCATCCCATGGGGGTTCGCCAGTGGAATCACTTCGACCAGTGCTGGATGGATGAGGCGTCCTGCCTGGACCGCTTCGGCCTGCCGCCGCCGCGAATGCTGGAGTACTGGTCCCTGGCCGGAGACAGCGGCAACGGCATCCCCGGCATTCCCGGCATCGGCGCCAAGACCGCCAGCCGGCTGCTGGCGGAGCACCCCATCACCGACCTGTTCAGGGAGGGCGTGGTATCAGGCAAGACCGGCGAAAGGCTGCGGGCGGGCTACCCCATGGCTCAGCTAAGCTACAAGTTGGCAAAGCTCAGATGCGGGCTTAAGCTGGATAGCAGCCTCAATCAATTCAGAATACCCAGAACCACACCCGGATAAGGACAACCACATGGCCAACCTAACCCTGATCACCGGTGCCAACCGGGGCATCGGACTCGAATTCTGCCGACAGTACCTAAGACACGGCGACACCGTCATCGCCTGCTGCCGTCACCCTGAACAGGCCGAGACGCTGCAGCAGCTGGCCGAGCAGTACCCCAGCCAGCTGGAACTGGTGGCCCTGGAGCTGGCCGAACCGGCCCAGTTTGACTCCCTGTCCGCCTACCTGGGGGAGCGCACCCTGGACAGGCTGATTCTCAATGCCGGCGTCTACGGCCCCAAGGGCCTGGCCTTCGGCGAGTACCAGCCGGAACACTTCGAGCTGGTGATGCGCATCAACGTCGCCGCCCCGATGCTGCTGACTCAGGCCCTGGCGGCCAACCTGGGCCAGGGAAGCAAGCTGGCGCTGCTCTCCTCCAAGATGGGATCCATCACCGACAATGGCAGCGGCGGCAGCTACGCCTATCGGGCCTCCAAATCGGCACTTAACGCCGTAGGCAAAAGCCTGGCCATCGACCTGCAGGCGCGCGGTGTCGCCGTCGCCCTGCTCCACCCGGGCTGGGTGCAGACCGACATGGGCGGCCCCAACGCCTGGATCACCGCCGAGGTGTCGGTGCGCGGCATGCGCCACGTCATCGAGCAGCTGACCCTGGTGGACAGCGGCACCTTCTACAACTACGACGGTACCGAGCTGCCCTGGTAGCTCCATTGTTAACAGAGTGTTTCCCGGCTGTGGAAAAGGCGGCCCGACGAGGGTAAAGTAGGGCCGCTCTCTCTTTTAGGAAGTGACCATGGAACCGCGCCGCAATACATCCAGTAATATCCCTAAAATCATTGGTTTGATCATTGGCGGCTATGCCCTGTTTGCCGCTCTGGTGATCGCCTTCTACGACCCCGCCCCCGTCACCCCGGCAGAGATGGACTGGGAGGATCGCCAGCTCTTCAATCAGAACACCATCGCCGGCCTCTCCCTCGGCGATGCCAAGAAGCAGGTGATGGAGACCCTGGGCGCCCCCAACTTCAATGACGCCCAGATCGTCGACGGTGTGGAGATGCAGCTGGTGCGCTACCGCACCCACCATGTCAGGAGCGACGGCGAGACCACCGAGGACGAGTGCACCCCGTTGCTGTTTGTCTCCGGCAAACTGGTCGGCATCGGCGACCACGCGGTGGAGACCTACATGAACAACGGCCTGCCCGAACTGCCCCAGGTCAACGCGGCCAACTGACCGGCTCCGCCCAACGCAAAAGCGCACCAGATGGTGCGCTTTGTGTTGCCGGAGATCCCCGCTCCTACTCCTCGGCCTGGCGCTTGAGATAGGGGACCCCGTCACTCCACCACTTGGGCACAGGCGCCCCCTTGAGGTAGTGATCGAAGAACTGCTTCATCTTGACGCTGTAGTCCAGCTTGTTGGGGTACTTCTTCAGGTGGTGAGGCTCCCCCTCGTACTGCAGCATTACCACAGCTTTGCCCGCCCGGCGCATCGCCATGTACAGCTCAATCCCCTGGGGGTAGGGCACGGCGTCATCCTCGTCACCGAACATGATCACCAACGGAGTGTCGATGCGATCCACATGGAAGATGGGGCTGTTCTCCACATAGAGATGGGGGGCCTCCATCAGGGTCTTGCCGATGCGGGACTGGCCGGACTCATATTGGAACTGGCGGGTGAGGCCGCTGCCCAGGCGGATGCCGCCGTAGGCGCTGGTCATGTTGCTCACCGGCGCCCCGGAAACCGCGGCGGCGAAGATGTCGGTCTGGGTGATCAGGTAGGCGTCCTGGTATCCGGCCCAGGAGTGGCCCTGGATGCCGATGGCGCCCGCCTGGGCGATACCCAGGTCGATCACCTTCTGCACCCCGGGCAGCATTGAGGCCAGGGAGGACTGACCGGGATGACCCACCTCGAAGCGGATGTCCGGCAGGAATACCGCATAGCCGTCGTTGACATACTGGGCGAAGTTGGGCCTGTGGTTCAGGGCCATCTGCGGAAAATGGTGCAGACGCTGGCTCATGAAGCGGTAGAAGTAGACCAGGGTCGGCAGCGGCTTATCCCCCTGGTAGCCTGGCGGGGTGATCACCACCCCGGAGAGGGGCTTGCCGTCGTTGGAGCGCCAGTGCACCAGCTGGGCCTGGCCCCACTCCAGCCCCTGGAGCTGCTCTCCGAGACGGCTGACAGGCTTCAGGCTCTTCACCTGGCTGCTGGTGGCCAGCAGATCCGGATAGAGATCGTAGCGCTGCTTACTGAACAGAAGGGTGTCGGCGTCCTCCGCCTTGACCACGAAGCTCAACTTGTACTCCCCCTGCTGGGCCCGCTTGAGACTGGCATCGGCCAGGTTCAGGTGGTACACCCCTTCGCGCTTGTCGAAGTCATTGTAGCCGTGTACCAGCAGCGGCCTGGCGCCATCTACCAGATCGCTGCGCGGGTCGGTGTCGATCACCCGGTACTGCCACTTCACCTGCCGTCCCCGAGTCAGGGCGCTCAGCTTGCCGGTGGTGGCGTCCAGACGCCAGATGTCGAACTTGTCGTACACCAGCACCCCAGTACCATTCGCCAGCCAGGGGCCGAAGCCATAGCCCGGCGCCGGCGAGGGGTAATCATGATCCTCGTTGGCAAAGCCCGCCTCGGGGCCACCCACCACCTCGGTGGTATTGCCGCTGGCAATGTCGTGGCGATAGAGCCGGCCACGCACATACCAGGCAACGGCATTGTCCAGGGGGGAGAGGCTGGGAATGTCGTCCTTGCCCGCCTGGGTCACCAGCAGTCGGCGCTCACCGCTCTCCATGTCCATCAGGTACCAGTCCTGGTAGAAACCGGCCCAGGAGATCATCTTCAGGTAGGGCCTGTCACTGCTGGCCAGCAGGTAGCGGGGGTTGTCGGTGACCTTCACCTCCGGCACCGCGCCATCCGCCAGCTGGACAAAACGCTTGTCCTCCAGGTGCCAGACACCGACGTAGTTGTGCTTGCGGGCCTTGGGGTACTCCTTGATTTCGTTAGTCTTGATCCGTGGGTCATCCCCATGCCAGACATTGAGCGCCACCCGGGAGCGCAGTACCTCAATATCCTGAAGATCCTCGTCGCCCTTCAGCTGGCGAATCTCCCCCTCCTTGGGCAGGGGCAGCTGCCGCCCCACAAACAGTCGCTGGCCATCGCGGCTGAAGTGCAGCTTGCTGTGTTCTGTCACCAACATGCCGTCATCCGGCAGCGGCAGGGCATTGGCGGGGCGCGCCCCCTGGCCCAGCCACAGCTGGTGAGCCAGCTGGTGATCCTCCTCCGTCCTTAGGTAGGCGGCGGTAAAGGCGACCGCCTCGCCGGACTCGTCGATGGCCAGGCTGGCCGCCCCCCAGTCCTGGCGCTGCCACAACACACTGTCCTGACCGGCGTCCAGCGCCCGGCGAATCACCGCGTTGGCCACCCCATCCTCATGGCTGGTGCTGTAGACCAGCACATTGGCCTCCCGGGCCAGGGCGAAATGGGTCACCGCCGCCAGCGCCAGCTCAGAGCCGTTTTTCAGGTCCAGCAGCAGGGCACGGCTGCCCAGCTTGTCGGCATCGATGGCCTCATCATCCTTGGCCTCCTCCTTGTCCTCCTCGGCCTCTTCGGCCTTGAAGCTCAGCATCAGGAAACGGCCGTCGGCGGAGAAATCCGCCTTGGTGACCGCCTCGAACAGCCGCTGTTCGCCGGTGGCGGTGTTGACCATGATGCGGTCCACCGCCATCTTGCCCGCCTTCTTCTTGCCGGCGTTCTCCTGTTTCCACAGCGGGGCCTTACGCTCAAACAGGGCGTAGGCGCCGTCGGCGCTGAGCATGGGCTCGACGCCACGCTCCACCTGCCACAGGCCGCCGTCCAGGCCCCGAACCAGGCCCCGAGGTTCTCCCCGATCCGGCTGAGCCACATAGGCCACCCACTGGCCATTGTCGGCAATCACCGGATTTTTCAGGGTTTCAAAGTTCATGATCTGTTGCAGGGATAGGGGCGCCGCCGTGGCGGAGGCGCAGGCCAGCCCGATCAGGGCGGCGAGGGGATGCCAGATCCTCAAGAGTGACTCCTAAATGGTAATGATACCAGCGTATTGAATATCTGTTCATTCAGCTGACATTTAACGGACTTTAGGCAAGGCAGGCAAACAAAGCTCTAGTGGCCCTAAAGTGAGGTTGCCTAACGCAGCATAAAGCCCGTTAAATCAGCCCGGAGGGAACGCCTCAGTGCCACTGACTCGTTGTTGTGACTGCTTGAAAGAGGCCCACTATGTCTTCGCAGCCACGCCTAGATTCAGTGGCACTGAAACGTTCTGAATGTGTACAGATATCCAGTGCACTTGGTATAAAAGTTCCTTTCGACCTTTCTCTAGCTGTAACCACAGCGTTAAAAAAGGTAAGATGGCGCCCGACTATGCTAACAAAGCCCCCGATAAGAGTCACAAAAATAGAGGGGCTGGATCATTGAGACCTATGGAAGGATGTATCCATGTCTAAACGCAATATCACGGTAATCCCCGGAGACGGGATCGGTCCCGATATCATCGAAGCCACCCTGAAGGTACTGGATAAGGCCGGGTGTGATTTCAACTACGAGTTCGCCGATGCGGGTCTGACCGCTCTGGAAAAGCACGGCGAGCTGCTTCCTCAGAAAACCCTCAACCTGATTGAGAAGAACCGCGTCACCCTGAAGGGGCCACTCACCACCCCCATCGGTGAAGGCTTTACCTCCATCAACGTGACCCTGAGGAAGAAGTTCAACCTCTACGCCAACGTCCGTCCGGTGCTCTCCCTCAAGGGTACTCAGGCGCGCTACGATAACGTCGACATCATCACCATCCGCGAAAACACCGAAGGGATGTACTCCGGCGCCGGCCAGCGAGTGAGCAACGACGGTGAGACCGCAGAGGCGATGAGCATCATCACCCGCGAAGGTGCCGAGCGCATCTGTACTTTCGCCTACGAACTGGCCCGCAAAGAGGGTCGCAGGAAGGTCACCGCGGTCCACAAGGCCAACATCATGAAGTCCACCTCCGGCCTGTTCCTCAAGGTGGCCCGCGAAGTGGGTGAGCGTTACCCCGACATCCAGTCCGAAGAGATGATCGTTGACGCCACCTGCATGAAGCTGGTGATGGATCCCAGCCAGTTCGACGTCATTGTCACCACTAACCTGTTCGGTGACATCCTGTCCGACCTCTGTGCCGGCCTGGTCGGCGGCCTGGGCATGGCCCCCGGCGCCAACATCGGCAAAGACGCCGCCATCTTCGAAGCGGTCCACGGCAGTGCCCCGGACATCGCCGGTCAGAACCTGGCCAACCCCACCGCCCTGCTGCTGGGCGCGGTGCAGATGCTGGAGTACCTGGGCATGGGCGACAAGGCCGCCCGTATCCGTGACGCGGTCCGCGACACCATCGCCGCCGGCGAGCACGTGACCCGCGACCTGGGCGGCGAAGCGGGAACCACTGAGTTCACCGACGCCATCCTGGCCCGGCTGTAACGGGCGCACAGCAAAAGAGAAGGGGCCTGATGGGCCCCTTTTTTTGTCTCGTCCGTTTAGCGGATACGGTACAGATGAACGGTGATCTCTTCCCGGTCGTGGTAGAGGTGCTTGGCCTGCAGGCCGTAACGCACTCCGGCCTTGCGCAGCATGGCGGTCATCTCACCGAAACACTCCGCCACCGCCTGGTAGCGCTGCTTCATCGGCAGCTTCAGGTTGAAGATGGTCTCCTGACACCACCCCTCGATGATCCAGGTGGCCATCCGCGCCGCCACTCTGTGGGGCTTGTCCGCCATGTCACACACCATCCAGTGGATGCGGGGATCATCCGGCACAAACTTGAAGCCGTCCTCGGCAAAATGGGTCACCTGGCCGGTCTCCATCAGGCTGTCGGCCATGGCACCGTTGTCCACCGACGAGACAAACATGCCGCGGCGCACCAGCTGATAGGTCCAGCCGCCGGGGCAGGCGCCCAGATCCACCGCGTACAGGCCGCCGTGGAGTCGCTCCTCCGCCTCCTCCTCGCTCAGGAACACCAGGAAGGCCTCATCCAGCTTCAGGGTAGAGCGGCTGGGGGCATCGCTGGGGAACTTCAGCCTGGGGATCCCCATATAGAAGGGGGAGCCATTGTCGGAACGGCTGTAGCCGACGTAGCCATTCTGGTTGTCGATCAGGAACAGGTGGATGCGCGGCATCTTCTCCCGCTCCTGGGCGGTGAGGATCCCCTGCTTGCGCAACCCCTGACGCAGGGGCACGGTCAGTTTCTTGCAAAACGGCAGTACCTGACGGTAGGCGTCGCCGTCGGCGGACTCCACCCACAGCTTGCCCGCCTTGGGCAGGGACTTGGCGTGGGCCAGCACCGCTCCGACCCGGTCTCCCAGGGGCATGTCGGTCAGCTGTCCCACCACGCAGAACCAGCTGCGGGCAAAGATCAGCCGGTGGAAATCCAGCTCGTGCATCAGCTTGTCGGCGTCACCGTTCTGGTAGCACTCGAACAGCACGAAGCCGGAGTCCTTCTCCAGGCGGGGAAAGCCGTACACCTCCAGGGTAGCGGCGCTGTCCTGGATCTCGGCTGCGCACTCCTTCTCAAAACCGGGGCGGCAATGCAGCAACAGGGTATTCATGCCACTCTCTCCCAACGCCATACGGCGACAAACAGCAGTAACCAGGCCAGGATCAGCAGGATGCCGCCAAGGGGAGTGATCAGACCGATCCCCTTGGTGCCCAGCAGCACCAGGGCATAGATGCTGCCGGAGAAGCCGAGGATCCCCAGCACCACCAGCGCACCGCCCCAGGCCAGCAGCCTGGAGCTGTTACTGCGCATCCACAGGGCCACCGCCATCAGCAGCAGGCAGTGGAAGAACTGGTAGGTCACCGCTGTATTGAAGCTCTCCACCAGGTGCGGCGGCGCCACCTTGGCGAGTCCGTGGGCACCATAGGCGCCCAGGGCAGTGGCCATGGCCCCGCCGAAGGTGGCCATGGCCATCAGGGCTCTTTTCATCATCTCTTTAATCCTAAAATAAAGGCCCGGCAGGTAGCGGCGGCACGCTGGAGGTTCACCTCCTCGGTGACACCGCTGGCCTTCCTGGGCTTGAATCCATGGTCACCATCGGTGACGTAGTCGAGGCACACATGGGCCGGCAGGGTGATCGCCTCCAACTCAGAGCGGTTACCGAAGCTGTCCCGCTCCCCCTGCAACACCAGGGTGGGCGCCTGACCCAGGGTCAGCGGCTCCAGTCGCCAGTTGTCCGGTTTCCCCACGGGATGGAAGGGGTAACCCAGGGCGATCACCCCATCGACGGGGTGGTCCATGGCCCAGGTGGCACTGACCCGGCCTCCCAGGGATTTTCCCCCCACCGCCAGGATGCGGTCATGCCGGCGGTACTGTGCCACCAGCTGGTCAAGCGCCTCCAGCAGGCGCGGCATTCTATCAGGGGGACGTCGCCTGTTGGTAGCCCGGATGGTCTGCATATAGGGAAATTCGTAACGCACCACACACAGGTCGTCACCGGCGATGGCCCCGGCCATGGTAGCCATGAAGGGGTGGTCCATGCCGGCGCCGCTGCCATGCCCCAGCAGCAGCCAGTGTTCGGCCTCGGGATTGCCGTCGATTCTAACCATGCTCTCTCCTCAGGGTTCGTAGACCGGTGCCGGGATGGGATCCGATTCGTTCTCCTGGCGGAAGGTCTCCACCATCCACTCCCGAAACGCCGAGATCTTGCCCAGGTCCGCCTGGCTCTCCTGGCACACCAGGTAATAGGCGTTCTTACTGGGCAACACCTTGTCGATGGGACAGATCAGTCTGCCCGCTTCGATGTCGGGCCGGGCCAGCACCGAGTAGCCCAGGGCCACCCCGTGACCGTGGATCGCCGCCTGCAGCACCAGGGAGGAGTGGCTGAAGATCGGTCCCTGGCTGACGTTGGGCAGCTCCACTCCGGCCATCTTGGCCCAGGTCTTCCAGTCGCGGCGAGACATGTCGTGCAGCAGGGTGTGCAACTTGAGATCCCCGGGCGCCTTCAGGGGCTTGGAGCCGGCAAGCAGCGAGGGCGCGCACACAGGTACCAGGGATTCCGCCCTGAGCATGTCTGCCCGCAGGCCCGGCCACTTACCCCGGCCATAGTAGATGGCCACATCCACATCGTCGGACAAGGATCCCTCATCCATATCCACCGCCTTGATGCGTACATCCACCTCGGGATGTAGCTCGGAAAACTTGGCCAGGCGGGGCACCAGCCACTGGATGGCAAAGCTGGGCGCCAGGCTGACGGTCAGGGAGCCGCTGGCGCTGCGGGCCAGCAGCCGCTCGGTGGCATCACTGAGTTGGGTGAACAGATCCTTGATGTCCAGGAAGTAGCTCTGACCCTCCTCGGTAAGCAGTAAGGAGCGGTTTCTGCGCCTGAAAAGTTTTAATCCCAAAAACTCTTCCAGGGCCTTTATCTGGTGACTGATTGCGGCCTGGGTCACAAATAACTCTTCTGCCGCCCGCGTGAAGCTAAGGTGGCGGGCGGCCGCTTCGAAGGCCTTGACGGCGTTAAGCGGAGGCAGGCGGCGGGACATAAGGTTACCTCGAGGTTACCGGATAAGATTTTCTAATACCGAATATTATATTAAATCGTTTGTTATCACTATGCCGTCCGGCTATTTTTCACCCCGTAAACGCACTGAATTTGACCTTCTTCCTGAAACGACGAGGCCCGACATGACCACTTTAAGCCTGCTTATCCCCACCGTAGTTGCCGTTGCCATGCACAACCCCATGGCTCAGCCCGAAGCGGTAGAGTTTAACCTCAACGAGATTCATCAGCAGATCGAGCTACAACTGGATCGCCAGGTTCAGCAGATGCAGGCCGAACAGGCCACCATGGAGCTGAGCGAGCCCCTGGAGCTGGCGACCCAGCCCGCCCCCAAAGCCACCCTGGCCGACTGAGACTCGCAAGGAAGAAGCCCTGTCGCCAAGGTCGGGCGACAGGGGCACAGTGTTAAGAGGTGGCCAGATCGGGCTGAGACTTGATCAGGTCATCCAGGGCTTTAATCTGCGCCAGGAAGGGCTCCAGCACCGCCAGAGGCAGGGCGCTGGGACCGTCGCAACGGGCCTTGTCCGGATCCGGATGCGCTTCCAGGAACAGACCCGCCAGACCGGTTGCCATGCCGGCCTTGGCCAGCTCCACCGTCTGATGACGACGCCCACCCGAGGCCGCCCCGAGGGGGTCCCGACATTGCAGGGCGTGGGTCACATCGAAGATCACCGGCAAACCGCCACTGCACTCCTTCATGGTACGGAAACCCAGCATGTCCACCACCAGGTTATCGTAGCCGAAGTTGCTGCCGCGCTCGCACAGGATCACCTTGTCGTTGCCACACTCGTTGAACTTGTCGACGATGTTCTTCATCTGTCCAGGGCTGAGAAACTGCGGCTTCTTAACGTTGATCACCACACCGGTGTCCGCCATCGCCTTCACCAGATCGGTCTGACGAGCCAGGAAGGCCGGCAGCTGAATCACGTCGGCCACCTCTGCCACCGGGGCACACTGATGGATCTCGTGGACATCGGTGATCACCGGAACCTGGAACTGCTGCTTGATCTCCTGAAAGATCTTCAGTCCCTCCTCCATACCGGGTCCCCGGTAGGAGTGGATGGAGCTGCGGTTGGCCTTGTCGAAGGAGGCCTTGAATACGTAGGGAATCCCCAGCTTGTTGGTCACCTCGACATAGTGCTCCGCCACCTGCATCGCCAGGTCGCGGGACTCCAACACGTTCATGCCGCCAAACAGCACGAACGGCTTATCGTTGGCGACCTCGAGCCGACCCACTTCAATAGTGCGATTTTGCATAACAACTCTCTTCATTAATGGGGAGGCCTAGGGCCTGTTGATCTTTGGTGTTTAGATTTTGGCCGAGGATGACGACAACCAATCAAGGAGTTCGATAGCTGGCATAGTGGGTCTACGTCAAAATCGAACGACGTGGAGTGGTTGTCGTCAGTCCGGCCCCGAAGGACGCCTGATTTTACCCGGTTTTAGTCAGCACAGCCTGATTCCCGATGATAGTTGCGATCACTTTGAGCGCGCATTGGCGCAAAACGATTCAGCAAAAATCAACAGGCTCTACCCTCCCGCCAATACTTGCAGTATCTGTCCGCAGAACCAGGCCATATAGGTTCCCACAGCGTAGCCCAAAACCGCCAGCAGCACGCCCACCGGCGCCAGGCTGGGGTGGAAGGCGCTGGCCACCACCGGGGCACTGGCCGCGCCACCGACATTGGCCTGGCTGCCCACCGCCATGTAGAACAGCGGCGCTTTAATCAACTTGGCCATCAGCAACATCAGCGAGGCGTGCACCAGCATCCAGATGCCGCCAAGCAGGAAATAGACCGGGGAATCCAGGATCGCCTTGATGTCCATGTGCATGCCGATGGTCGCCACCAGCACATAGATAAAGGCGGATCCCACCTTGGACGCCCCCGCCTCCTCCAGCTTGGCTACCCGGGTCAGGGAGAGGCCGATGCCTACCGCGGTGGCGATGACGATGATCCAGAAAAACTTGGAACCGAGGCTGTAGCGCTCCAGTTCCGGGTGGTTCAGCTCAAACCAGGGGCCCAGCAGATCCGCCCCGACATGGGCCAGGCCGGTGACGCCGAAACCGATGGCGACGATGAAGATCAGATCATTCAGATGGGCCATGCGGGCATTGTTGGCCTCCCAGTGGGACATCCTCTGCTTGAGGGATTCAATGGCGGAGGCGTCGGCGCCATTGGCGGCATCGATCTCCCTGGCCTTACCCGCCATAAACAGCAGCACCGCCATCCACACGTTGGCGACAATCACATCCACCGCGATCATCGCCGAGAAGATGGTATCCCCCACACCGTAGATCTCCTTCATCGCGGTCTGGTTGGCCCCACCGCCGATCCAGCTGCCCGCTACCGTGGTCATGCCACGCCACACCGCCTCGGGTCCATGATCACCAAGCAGTTCAGGAAACAGCGCCGAGGTGACCAGCAAGGCGATGGGGGCGCCGATGACGATCCCCAGGGTGCCGGTGAAAAACATGATGATCGCCTTGGGCCCGAGGCGGGCGATGGCCCGCAGATCCAGCTTCAGGGTCAGCAGCACCAGCGCCGTGGGCAGCAGGAAACGGGACGCCATGTAATACAGGGTCTTGTCTTCACCATCAATCACCCCAAAGCTGTTGAGCAGCGACGGAATGAAGTAGCACAGCAGCAGCGCCGGCACGAACTGGTAGAACTTTTGCCAGAAGGGGTGGCGGCTCTGGTGAGTGTAGAACACCGCCCCCAACACCAGCATCAAAAGACCCAGCACCGTGGCCGGGTTGGTAAACAGTACCTGTTGCATATCTTCCTCTGTTTTCTAATTCACCGGTCTCAGCCGGTGTCTCACTGTCCGGACGCCTCTTGGGACGCGCCGTGACACATGGCCCGAAGGCCATAAAGATGGCGCCGTAGGCGCCATAAAAATCTTTTAGCTCAGCAGGATGGGCGTCTTGGTCATCGCCACCTTGGCAATCATTCCCAACCACCCCAGCGCACCGAAAAAGGCAAGTATCCTCAGCAGCTTGCCCCTGCTCTTCATGGCAAATACCCCCAGCAGAATGTAGGCCACCAGGCTCAACAGCTTTTCCGTCAGCCAGGGGCTGGAGCCGGGGTACTGCTTGATCATGAAGCATAGCGTCGCCCCCGACAGCAGCAGCAGGGTATCGATCACATGGGGGAACACCTTGACCCAACGGCGGTTCATGAAGCGGGAGCCGCTCATGCTCCAGATGAACCTCAGGGTCAGCAGGGTTACGCTCATGCCGATCATCAGTAGGTGGAAGTGTTTGACTCCAGGATAGAGTGCGTCCATCAAATCTCCTTGGTTGCCGCCGCCAGGCGGCCAAAACTGTATCTTTCCCTTCCGGCCAGGTCCTTGCCAGACCCAACCTCGGTATAGCCGAAGCGCCCAAACAGGGCCCGCACCTGCGCTCCCTGGTTATAACCGTGCTCCAGCACCATGGTGCCGCCATCATTGAGGAATTGGCGTCCTTTTTCAACAATATGGGTAATATCCACCAACCCGTCCTCTCCGGAGGTCAGGGCGGAGAGCGGCTCAAAGCGCACATCCCCCTGGCCCAGGTGCGGATCCGCCGCCTCGATGTAGGGGGGGTTGGAGATCACCAGATCGAAGCGCCGGCCTTCGAGAGAACCGAACCAACTGCTCTGTAAAATCTCCACCTCCAGCCCCAGGGCGTCCCGGTTGACCTTGGCCAGGGCGACCGCCTCAGGCTTGAGATCCACCGCCGTCACCACCCAGTCTGGCCGCTCGCTGGCCAGGGCCAGGGCGATCGCCCCGGTGCCGGTGCCCAGATCCACCACGGCACTGCCGCCGGGCAAGGCCAGCCCCAGGGCGTACTCTACCAGAGCTTCAGTGTCGGGCCTGGGGATCAGGGTGCTGGAATTGACCTTCAGCGGCAGCGACCAGAACTCGCGAACACCGGTGATATGGGCCACCGGCTCCCCCGCGGCCCGCCGGGCCAGCAGGACCTCGTACTGAGCCAGTTGCTCAGACGTCAGCTCCCGTTCGGGCCAGGTATAGAGGTAGGTCCTGGGCCTATCCAGCAGGAAGCACAGCAGCAGCTGGGCATCCAACTGGGGTGAGTCCCCCCCGTGAAGGCGGTCGGCCCCATGGGTCAGGGCCTGATCCAGACGCACGCCTACTCCTCCGCCAGAGCGGCCAGCAGATCCGCCTGGTGCTCCTGGAGGATGGGCTGGGCCAGGGCGTCCAGATCCCCCTCGATCACCTCGTTGAGACGATAGAGGGTCAGGTTGATGCGATGGTCGGTGACCCGACCCTGCGGGTAGTTGTAGGTGCGGATCCGTTCGCTGCGGTCACCGGACGCCATCAGGTTGCGGCGGGAGCTCTGCTCCTGGTTGCGGCGTTTCTCATCCTCCGCCGCCTGCAGCCGCGCAGCCAGGATCGACATCGCCCGAGCACGGTTTTTGTGCTGGGAGCGCTCATCCTGGCACTCCACCACCACCCCCGTAGGGAGGTGGGTGATGCGGATGGCGGAGTCGGTTTTGTTCACGTGCTGGCCACCGGCACCGGAGGCGCGGAAGGTGTCCACCTTGAGATCGGCGGGGTTGATCTCGATCTGCTCCGCTTCCGGCAGCTCAGGCATCACGATGACGGTGCAGGCGGAGGTGTGGATACGCCCCTGGGACTCGGTGGCCGGGACCCGCTGTACCCGATGACCGCCGCTTTCGAACTTCATCACCCCATAGGCACCCTCCCCGGAGAGCTTGGCGATCACCTTGGAGAAACCACCATGCTCCCCCTCGGTGGCGGACATCAGTTCGATGCGCCACCCTTTGGCTTCCGCATAACGGCTGTACATGCGGAACAGGTCACCGGCAAAGATGGCGGCCTCGTCACCACCGGCACCGGCACGGATCTCGATGAAGGCGTTGGAATCGTCCTTGGGATCCCTGGGCAGCAGCAGGATCTGCAGCTCACCCTCCAGGGTGTCACGGACCGACTGGGCTTCCTTGAGCTCCTCCTCCGCCATCTCCCTCATGTCGGGATCGTCGAGCATCTCCCGGGCGGTTTCGATGTCCTCACCGGCCTGGCGGTAGGCGGTAAAGGCCTTGGCCACCTCCTCCAGCTGGGAGAACTCTTTGGAAAGGGCACGGAAACGATCTTGATCGGAGATCACCTCGGGCTCGCCCAGCAGCGCCTGAACCTCTTCATAACGCTCGAGCAAGCCCTCTAGTTTTGCAATAACGGAAGGCTTCATGTTTTCAACTTTGACAAATAACGCTGGCGCTAATTGTCGTTGATGCCAAGGGCCTTACGCAAGAGGTCAAGGGAATTCAGGTCACCGGTGCGGGCGGCTTGGGACAGCGCCTGGGTCGGAGCGTGGATCAATCTGTTGGTCAACTTGTTGGCCAACTCGCTCAGCACCTGCTCCGCTTGAGCACCGGACTTCAGCTTGGCGATGGCGCGCTCGAGTATCTGCTCTTTGGTCGCCAAGCTCTGGTCCCGGAACTGTTTCAGGGTGTCGATGGAGTCCAGGCTGCGCAACCAGTCCATGAACTCGGCAGACTGCTCGTCGGCGATGAGTTCGGCCTGCTCGGCGGCCTCCAGGCGCGATTCCATGTTCTTCTGAACGATGCCCTGCAGGTCGTCCACGGTGTAGAGGTAGGCATTCTCCAGCTCGCCCACCTCAGACTCGATGTCCCGGGGGACGGCGATGTCCACCAGTAGCATGGGTTGCTGGCGGCGCTGTTTCAGGGCGTTTTCCACCATCCCCTTGCCCAGGATCGGCAGGGGTGAGGCTGTGGAGGA
The DNA here is from genome assembly GCF_005116715.1 of Ferrimonas sediminicola. Taxonomy (GTDB): domain Bacteria; phylum Pseudomonadota; class Gammaproteobacteria; order Enterobacterales; family Shewanellaceae; genus Ferrimonas; species Ferrimonas sediminicola. Next base: position 305,829 of record NZ_SWCI01000004.1, read on the forward strand.
GATGACGATGTCGGCGTGGGGCAGACACTCGGGGATCTGAGGCAGGGTCACCACCTTGGCGCCGAACTCATCGGCCATCCCTTCGGCACGGCTCAAGGTGCGGTTGGCCACAGTCATCTTGGTCACCCCCGCTTCCTTGAGGTGACGGGCGACCAACTCGATGGTTTCGCCGGCCCCCACCAACAGCACATTGGAGTCGGTAAGGTTGTCGAAGATGTGCTTGGCCAGGTTGACCGCGGCGAAGGCCACGGAGACCGCCGAGGCGCCGATCTCGGTCTCGGTCCGGATCTTCTTGGCCACCTTGAAGGTGTGCTGGAACATGCGATCCAGGGTATGAGACACGGTACCGTGCTGATGGGCATTGCCGAAGGCCTGCTTGATCTGACCCAGAATCTGGGGCTCGCCCAGCACCAGGGAGTCCAGCCCGGCGGAGACGCGCAGAAGGTGTTTGACCGCAGCCTGGTTTTCGTGAAGATAGAGGCTGGCTCGAACTTCATCCTCCGGCAGGTTGTGGTACTCCACCAGCCAGTTGACCAGGGACTCACTGTCGGCACGGTTGATATAGAGTTCGGTACGGTTGCAGGTAGATAGGATCACCGCTTCGCCAGTGGGCGTAAGCTTGGACACGCTTTTCAGGGCATCGCCCAGGATGTCCGGTCCAAAAGCCAGCTTCTCCCGCAGGGAAACACTGGCGGTCTTGTGGTTGATCCCAATTGCTACTAACGTCATGGTTCTCCAGCTTAAACCCGAAATTTGAACATGGGTCGAGATTTGCGCAATTCTATGCGCAAACGCGCAACCTTGAAAGGTGGTTGTCGACTCTAAACAATGGTTATGTTGCTGATTGTGGTACAGTGCACAAAACAGGTAATTTATGCTTAAACGCCGATATCACCCTTATTTCATTGCCTTATTTTTAATGTGGTTGTCCGGCTGTGCCACTGCCCCCCCCGCATCCAGGGACTCCGCTTCACCAACAGATTTAACCCGTTGGCAGCTCAAGGGGAAGCTGGCCATTATCCAGCCGGATGAGCGATTATCGGTCAATCTTCACTGGCAGCATGATGGCAACCGCGACGATCTTAGACTGACCAACCTGTTCGGCTCAACCCTGATCACCCTCCAAGCTTCGGAAAATGGGGCCAAGATCCGTTACCAGGACCAAACCTACACCGGTGACAACACTTCTGAACTGTTAGGACGCCTAACTGGCTGGCCAGTTCCCTTGACCGATCTTTCTCGTTGGATTCTTGGGCAGGGATCACAGGATGAGGGGGAAATGGTGCTGGACGCCAACGGCTGGCCGGCCCAGGTGATCCTGACCCTGGATCCCAGTCAGCCTCCCTGGCAGATGAATTATCAAGGATGGCAACAAGTTGAGGGATACCGCATCCCCAGAATGGTCAGCTTGCGCCAGGGAGACAACAGGTTAAAATTGGCGCTTTCTGACTGGCAACCGGAGTCCTCTAGGTAATGCCTACCCCAAGCCGCAACTGGCCCGCCCCCGCCAAACTCAACCTGTTCCTGCACATCAATGGTCGCCGCGGCGACGGCTATCATGAGCTGCAGACCCTGTTCCAGATCCTCGACTACGGCGACACCCTGCACTTCAGCGTCACCGACGACGCCGAGGTCAGCCTGCTCCCTGCGGTCGAGGGGATCGCCAATGAAGACAACCTGATCGTCCGCGCCGCCCGGCTGCTGCAACGCCACACCGGTTGCACCCTGGGCGCCACTATCGAACTGGAGAAACGGCTGCCCATGGGAGGCGGCCTGGGCGGCGGTTCATCCGATGCCGCCACCACCCTGGTGGCCCTCAATGCCCTGTGGAAGTTGAACCTGGATGAGGATACCCTGGCGGCGCTGGGGCTGAGCCTGGGCGCCGACGTGCCGGTGTTTGTCCGCGGGCGCGCCGCAGTCGCCGATGGCGTCGGCGAAAAGCTGCGTCCCGTCGAGATCGATGAGCCCTGGTACCTGGTGATCGCCCCGGGGGTCGAGGTTGCCACCGCCGAGATATTCGGCCACCCCAACCTGATCCGAAACACCCCGAAACTGGCTCAGCCTGAGCTTCGCCCAAGCCAGTGGCACAATGATTGCACCCCAGTGGTGTTGCAAACCCATGGTCAAGTTGCAAACGCCTTGGGCTGGTTGATACAATACGCGCCGTCTCAAATGACCGGCACCGGCAGCTGTGTTTTTGGCACCTTTTCCACCCGCGAAGAGGCGCTGAATGCCTATGCCGAACTGCCCAATGAGTGGCAGGGATTCGTTGCCCGCGGCTGCAACCGCTCACCTCTGTTGGAGCGGTGCCAGCATCCGTAACACGGAGCAGTCCCTGGCGACTCCTCATCTAAAACAAAATAAGCCTAGCCTGAGGTTAATACTGTGCCCGACATCAAGCTCTTTGCCGGCAACGCGACTCCCGAACTGGCCCAGCGCATTGCCAACCGTCTCTACTGTTCCCTGGGCGAGGCCGACGTAGGTCGTTTCTCCGATGGCGAGATCAGCGTCCAGATCAACGAGAATGTTCGTGGCGCCGATGTCTTCATCATCCAGTCCACCTGCGCCCCAACCAACGACAACCTGATGGAGCTGGTGGTGATGGTTGATGCCCTGCGCCGAGCCTCAGCAGGTCGAATCACCGCCGTTATCCCCTACTTCGGCTATGCCCGTCAGGACCGTCGTGTCCGCAGTGCCCGTGTGCCGATCACCGCCAAGGTCGTCGCCGACTTCCTCTCCAGCGTGGGTGTTGACCGGGTCCTGACCTGTGATCTGCACGCCGAGCAGATTCAGGGCTTCTTCGATGTCCCCGTAGACAACGTGTTCGGCAGCCCGGTGCTGCTGGAAGATATGCGTGCCAAGGCCCTGGACAACCCTGTAGTGGTGTCCCCCGACATCGGCGGTGTGGTTCGTGCCCGAGCCGTTGCCAAGCTGCTGGACGATACCGATCTGGCCATCATCGACAAGCGTCGTCCCCGTGCCAACGTGTCCCAGGTGATGCACATCATTGGTGATGTGCAGGATCGCGACTGCATCATCGTGGATGACATGATCGATACCGGTGGCACCCTGTGCAAGGCCGCCGAGGCCCTGAAAGAGCGTGGTGCCCGTCGCGTCTTCGCCTATGCCACCCACCCGGTATTCTCCGGCAATGCCCCGCAGAACATCATCAACTCGGTTATCGATGAGGTGATCGTCACCGACACCATCCCCCTGACCGAACAGATGCGTGCCACCGGCAAAGTCACCCAGTTGACCATGTCCTCGGTAATGGCCGAGGCGATCCGCCGCGTCAGCAACGAGGAGTCCATCTCCGCGATGTTCGAGCACTGATCAGCGTACATTTCTCTGATCGGAAAAAGGCGTTCCTCAGGAACGCCTTTTTTTATATTTCTACAAAAAAATTATTTAGTTACCGTATGAACTGAAGAATTACGCACAATGATCGGCAAGTAATTCAGTTCAAGCACGACGGTGACCGATTGTCACATTGCTGTAATGATGCATTAGTGTTTCTGAATTCTTGCCAGCGTGATCCAGATCACCTGAGTTCCTGCTCCAATAGTGATACCTTGCCATCAGCCAAGATGGCTTAAAACCAATAAAATAATCAAACGAGTATCCAGTATGATGAAATTGCAAAAATCCCTGATCGCGGTCTCCCTGCTGGCGGCATTGAGCGCCTGCTCCGACTCCGACAATGACAGCAAGCCGACACAGGAAGTCTGCGGCATCGACAACTGCACCAAGTTCACCATCCTTCACACCAACGACAACCACGGTCGCTTCTGGGAAAATAGCTATGGCGAATACGGCATGGCTGCCCGTAAGACCCTGGTGGACCAGATCCGTGCCGAAGTGGAAGCCGACGGCGGCTACTCCCTGCTGCTCTCCGGTGGTGACATCAACACCGGTGTACCGGAGTCTGACCTGCAGGACGCCAAACCCGACTTTATCGGCATGAACCTGATTGGCTATGACGCCATGGCCGTGGGCAACCATGAGTTTGACAACCCGCTGTCCGTTCTGGATATGCAGGCCGATCTGGCAGAGTTCCCCTTCCTGGCCGCCAACATCTACAAGATGGATGGCACCCGCTACTTCGCCCCCTACAAGGTGTTCACCCTGGGCGACCTGCGCATCGCCGTTGTCGGCCTGACCACCGAGGACACCGTCAAGATCGGTAATCCCGAATTCATCTCCGAACTGACCTTCACCGATCCCAAAGAGGAGCTGAAGAAGGTGATCGCCGAGATCGAAGAGAACCAGAGTGCCGACCTGGTGTTCGCCACCACCCATATGGGGCACTACTCCAATGGCAACCACGCCTCCAACGCACCGGGCGATGTCGCCCTGGCGCGCGCCATGAAGGAGGGCCAGCTGGCCGCCGTTATCGGTGGTCACTCCCAGAACCCCGTCTGCATGAACGCGGACGGCAGTGATTACGATGCCGACTTTGCTCCTGGCGGCGATTGTAAGCCTGACCAGCAAAACGGCACCTGGATCATGCAGGCCCACGAGTGGGGCAAGTACGTGGGCCGGGCCGACTTCGAATACTATGGTGGCAAGCTGCACCTTGCCGGCTACGAGTTGGTTCCGGTCAACCTGGCCAAGTTCGACGGTTACAACCCGGAGAAGGATGCCGATGGCAACATCGTTCGTATCGCCGACCAGATTGAGCCGGATCATTTTGTGAAAGAGGTCCTGAAGCCCTATCAGGAAGCCGGCCAAGCCCAGCTGGACGTGGTTATCGGCTCCACCGACAAGACCTTTGTCGGCGGCGATCGTAACGTAGTACGAGCCCGTCAGGCAGCCATTGGCCAACTGCTGATCTCCGCTCAGCGAACCCATCCTCAGATCAACGCCGATTTCGGTATCATGAACGGCGGAGGTATTCGCGCAGACATCGCCGAGGGTGACATCAGCTACCGTCATGTCCTGACCGTTCAGCCCTTCGGCAACGTCGTGGCCAAGGCAAGCATGAAGGGCGAGGAGTTGACCACCTACCTGGCCGCACTGGCGACCATCGAAGGCGCGGGTAAGAACGGCGGTTATGCCCACTTCAGCAACATCGAAATGACCGTGGACTGCGATGCCAAGAGCGTTGAGATTGACAAGATCAACGGCAACACCTTCGATGCCAACAGCAACTACAGCTTCTCCATTCCGAACTTCAGCGCCAGCGGTGGCGACGGCTACCCGGTGATCGACGTCATCAACACTGGTCTGGTTGATGCTGACATCCTGAGAAACTACGTAGAAACCAGCTCGCCACTGAGTTGGGCCGACTACGAGCCTCAGGGAGAAGTGACCTACATCAACAACCCGACCGGTTACACCGGCGGCTGTGGTGCAGCCCCAGTGACTGAGTAACAGCCACGGCGAACCAGCCCAAACAGAGGCGGCTCCCAGAGCCGCCTTTTTTGTTGCCCGATTCGATAAATTGAGAACACCTCGATCAAAGTGGTAAACTGCGCTGCCTTTGACTAAAGGATCTAGTCAATGTGGCTGCCGCCGGCAGCCGATCCTCAAGGAGAGCAACCATGTCAGAGTTAACACTGGACGCGCACAAGCGCACCGAGCAGGGGACCGGCGCAAGTCGCCGATTACGCCGGCAGGGGCAGGTTCCGGCCATCCTGTATGGCGGAGGCGAGGAGAGCCTTGCCATTACCCTGTCCCATGATCAGCTGGTCAAGGCTCAAGAATTGGAGTCCTTTTTCAGTCAGGTGATCAAACTGAACCTGGATGGGAAGCCGGTCCCGGTGATCGTCAAGGCGATGCAGCGGCACCCCTTCAAGCCGAAGGTGACCCACATCGACCTGATGAGGGTCAGTGGGGATGCGGCGGTCACCGCCACGGTCCCCATCCATTTCGTTAACGAAGACAGCAGCGCCGGCGTCAAAGCGGGAGGGTCGGTCACTCATCATCTGACCGAACTGGAGCTTAGGTGCCTGCCCAGGGATCTGCCCGAGTACATCGAGGTTGATGTCCAGACCCTGGACACCGGTGACACCCTTCACCTCAGCGACCTGTCCCTCCCAGCCGGAGTGGAATCGGTCGCCCTGAGCAAAGGTGAAGATTTCGATTTGGCCGTTATCACCATTTCGCCTCCGAGAGGCGGCGAAGCGGAGAGCGACACTGAAGACGAGAGTCCGCAAGACAGTGAGTAGCACCATCAAGTTGATCGTGGGCCTGGCCAACCCGGGCCCGGAATACAGCCGCACCCGCCATAACGCGGGTGGCTGGCTGGTTGAAGAGCTGGCGCGCATGCACGGCGTCACCCTGAAAGCGGAGAGCAAGTTCTTCGGCCTGACCGGCCGGATCCAGCAGGGCAGCAGCGATCTGCGCCTGTTGATCCCCACCACCTTTATGAACTTATCCGGCAAGGCGATCGCCGCCATGGCCAACTTCTACGGCATCGAAGTGGAACAGATTCTGGTGGTCCACGATGAGTTGGATCTGCCCCCCGGCGTTGCCAGGCTGAAGAAGGGCGGTGGCCACGGTGGCCACAACGGCTTGAAGGACACCATCAGCAAGCTGGGCAACAACAAAGAGTTCTATCGCCTGCGTATCGGCATCGGCCATCCGGGCGACAAAAACAGAGTGAGTGGTTACGTACTGGGCAGGGCGCCCGCGGCAGAGCAACGGGCCATCGACGAGGCAGTGGACGAAGCGTCCCGCTGCATCGATATCCTGCTCCAGGACGGCATCACCAAAGCGATGAATCGACTCCACACTTTTCGGGCCGAACCGGCCTAAGCGCAACAGAAAGGTTTTTTCACCATGGGTTTTAAATGCGGTATCGTCGGCCTGCCTAACGTTGGCAAGTCCACCCTCTTCAATGCACTGACCAAGGCCGGTATCGAAGCGGCCAACTTCCCGTTCTGCACCATCGAGCCGAACACCGGCGTGGTACCGGTGCCGGACAGCCGACTGGATGCCCTGGCCAAGATCGTCAACCCCCAGAGGGTTCTGCCCACCACCATGGAGTTCGTGGATATCGCCGGCCTGGTAAAGGGCGCCTCCACCGGAGAGGGGCTGGGCAACAAGTTCCTGGCCAACATCCGTGAAACCGACGCCATCGGTCACGTGGTGCGCTGCTTCGAGAATGACAATATCGTCCACGTTGCCGGCGGGGTAAACCCAGCCGCCGACATCGAGGTGATCAACACCGAACTGGCTCTGGCCGACCTGGATGCCGTCGAGCGCGCCCTGCTGCGCCTGGGCAAGCGCGCCAAGGGGGGAGACAAGGACGCCAAGTTCGAGATCACCGTTCTGGAGAAGATCAAGCCCGTTCTGGAAGAGGGCGGCATGGCCCGCTCCGTGGAGCTGGATGCCAATGAGAAGAAGGCGATCGACTACATGGGTCTGCTGACCCTCAAGCCCACCATGTACATCGCCAACGTCAACGACGACGGCTTCGAAAACAACCCCTACCTGGACCAGGTACGGGCGATCGCCGCCCAGGAGAACGCGGTGGTGGTTCCGGTATGCGCCGAGATCGAATCGGAGATCGCCGAACTGGAGGATGAAGAGCGCGACGAGTTTATGGCCGACCTGGGCATCGACGAGCCCGGCCTGAACCGGGTGATCCGCTCCGGCTACGAACTGCTGAACCTGCAGACCTACTTCACTGCCGGTGTCAAGGAGGTCCGTGCCTGGACCATTCCGGTCGGTGCCACCGGCCCCCAGGCCGCAGGCAAGATCCACACCGATTTCGAGCGCGGCTACATCCGCGCCGAAGTGATCGCCTACGACGACTTCATCTCCCTGGGGGGGGAAAACGCCGCCAAGGAAGCCGGTAAGAAGCGCTCCGAAGGGAAAGAGTACATCGTCAAGGATGGTGACGTTATCCACTTCCTGTTTAACGTCTGACCCGGTTCAGCGCCCCGCAATCGCGGGGCGTTGCTTTTCTCTGCCCCATCCTCGGCTACACTTTCCCACTGCTTACCTGGCTGCTTTGTTCAAGGAGCATTCGCAACCCGACCAGGGGAAAACCGAATCGCTCATTTTGCAGTCGAACGATGCTTGCGGGCCCAAATCCGTGGAAAAAAGCGGTTGACCCCATCCGCGGTTCTACGCATAATACGCCCCGCTTCCCACGATGGGGAGAGAAAACAAAACGATGGCTACGTAGCTCAGCTGGTTAGAGCACAGCACTCATAATGCTGGGGTCGCAGGTTCAAGTCCCGCCGTAGCTACCATCTTTTTAAAGGGTTGGTTTTTAGCGCAGGAAAGAGCGCAGCACTCAGTTAATACTGGCGTGTCGCAGTTCGAGTCCCGCCGTAGCCACCATCTCCTTTTGAGATGGCAAGAGCGAGCTCTTAACGTCTGTTTTCATCTGTTGGGCTATCGCCAAGCGGTAAGGCAGCGGGTTTTGATCCCGCCATTCCCAGGTTCGAATCCTGGTAGCCCAGCCATCTTTTGTGGCTATGTAGCTCAGCTGGTTAGAGCACAGCACTCATAATGCTGGGGTCGCAGGTTCAAGTCCCGCCATAGCCACCATTATTTCGTTGCCCGCAACGACATGACTCCTGTGCGGGAGTGGCGGAATTGGTAGACGCGCCAGATTTAGGTTCTGGTATCGCAAGGTGTGAGAGTTCAAGTCTCTCCTCCCGCACCATTTAATTCAGTTGGGCTATCGCCAAGCGGTAAGGCAGCGGGTTTTGATCCCGCCATTCCCAGGTTCGAATCCTGGTAGCCCAGCCATTTCAAGATAAGATGGTTAAAGACAACGGGTTTTAATCCCGGCGTCAGCGCCCAGGTTCGAATCCTGGCAGTCCAGCCATCTTTCGAGTGGCTGCATCGGCATCCATTTAACAATTTGTTGGGCTATCGCCAAGCGGTAAGGCAGCGGGTTTTGATCCCGCCATTCCCAGGTTCGAATCCTGGTAGCCCAGCCATCTTCACTAAAGCCAGCCTCCGTGCTGGCTTTTTTGATCCCGGCATCGCCCCCCAGGTTCAAATCCGACAGCCCAGCCATCTTCACTAAAGCCAGCCTCCGTGCTGGCTTTTTTGATCCCGGCATCGACCCCCAGGTTCAAATCCGACAGCCCAGCCATCTTCACTAAAGCCAGCCTCCGTGCTGGCTTTTTTGATCCCGGCATCGACCCCCAGGTTCGAATCCTGGTAGCCCAGCCATCTTCACTAAAGCCAGCCTCCGTGCTGGCTTTTTTGATCCCGGCATCGACCCCCAGGTTCAAATCCGACAGCCCAGCCATCTTCACTAAAGCCAGCCCGATGCGGATTGTTGTCATCCCTTGTTTCCCCCCTTGGAAGCAGAGCAGGGGTACATTGGCTCGAACGCCATCTCCCACCCGAGCTCCCCCGGCCATACAAAGACAAGCCCGCATTAGAGCGGGCTTGTGGTCAGTGCCTGTCCGGGGCGGGCCTGGCGACGATGGCCAGCATCTGCTGATATCGCTCCGCCACCAAGTTCAACTGATAGAGCACAAAGCCGGTCCGGTCCACTCTGCCCTCCTCCACCATGCGATAGAGGTTCTGGCGCTGCTGCTCGAGCACCCTGGGCCACTGACCGCCTCCTTGCCCCTGCAGCAGCTGCTGCAGGGCCTTCACCGCCCCGGAGAGCACCTGTCGGGCCACCACCGCCTGCTCAGGCAACAGCCGGACGCCCCGGCGGGCTGCAGGCGCCAGGGCATTCAGGTGTGACTGTGTCTCCTTATACAGACGGATCAACTCCGCCGAGTCCCGGTGACGGCTGTAGTTGGGCTCCTGGCGCATCTGTTCGAAGCTGCTGGTCAGAGCCACACCCTGCTCATAGGTGTAGCGTCTCGCCCTGGCCAGGGAGAGGGCGGAGATCTTCTCGCCATCGAAGGCATCCAGCAGCAGCTCCAGGTACTGATTCAGCTTGCCCATCGCCTCTCGCCTCAGCTCGGCCTGGCGTCCCCCCTGCCACTGCGGCCAGAGATAGCGGTAACCCAGCAGCACCACGGCACAGCCGATGATGGTCTCCAGCAGGCGAAGCGGCATCACCGCCATCCCCTGGCCAGCGATGTACTCAAACACCATGATCAGGATGACCGTCCCCAGGGTGCAGGAGTAGCCGTGATGCACCGGAATCAGGGACAGGGTCGGCGGCACTAGCGCCAACCCCAGGGCCAGGGCCCAACTTCCGCTCAGCCCCAGCGACAGTGCGCTGGCGGCCAGCCCCAGCCCCACGACCGTGCCCCAGATCCTCTGCCAGGCCCTCTGACGAGTATCCACGATCCCTCCGCGCACCACCAGCAGCACCGACAGCAGTGCCCAGTAGCCCTTGTCCAGGCCGAAGAACTGGATGATTCCCATGGTCAGGGCCAGCAACAGCCCCTGGCGCACCGCTCCCCGGAAGATGGGGGAGGACCAGGACAGGTGCTGACGCCACCTGTGCCAGAGGTCATACTCAGGCTCCTGACCGATCATCGGCCGGCGGTAGAGGGGCGCGACCCGCTGAGCCAATCGGCTGATACGCCGGGCATTGGAAACGAAGTAGGGAGCGATGCTGCCGAAACGACCCCGCTGCAGCGGGAGCAGGGCGGTTATCAATTGCTGCTCCACATCCGCCAGCCGGGCGTCCTCGGCGATGGGCCGTACCGTCACCAGGTGGTCCGCCACCTGACGCAGGCGCCGGCTGGTCACCGCCACCCACATCCGGTAGGCGGGCAGCACCCCGGGCTGGGCAAACAGTGCCCGGCTCAGCTCCGGGTTGGGGATCGCCTGCAACCTCTCCTGCAGATCCACCGCCGCCACAAACGCCTGGTAGAGCTCCGGCGTCAGCCTGTTCCGAGACTTGGCCACCGCCACATAGCGACGCACCAGGGCCAATTGCTCCGCCAGGGGCAGGTCAAAACGCTGTCCGAGGGCGGGATCCTCGAGCCAGCGTATGCGGCTGGCCAGAATCACCGCCAGGCGCCGGTAGCTCAGCGCCAGGGCCTGCCGCAGCGGATACTCCCTCTGGGCACGGAACCACCAGTCGGAATAGAGCACCACCCAGGACGCGACCAGGGTCACCCCCAGGGCAAACTGCCAGGCGGGAATGGTCCCCGCCGACACCTGGGCCATGGCGGCCATCACCAGGGCAGCCAATCCGGTACGGCCGGACAACTCGCCGAAAGCGGTCAGGGTACTCAGCAGAAGACCGGCGACCATCAGCGCCGGGATCAGCGCCGGTGGCCACCAGGCCCCCAGGGTACCGAACAGCAGGGCCACCCCGCCGAGCAGGGGGATAGACCAGCCGAGACGCTTGCCCCAGCCTGGTGAGGGTTGATCGATACCGGAGATAAATACGCAGGGCAACGCCAGCAGAGAGAGCAGCCCCAGCAGAAACCGGTCCACCAGCCAGGCCCCCGCCAGCCACAGCAGCATCGCCGAGCTCAGGCGCAGTGCCAGGTTGATGTGGCCGTTGAACCACCAGCGCCGGAAAGAGAACGGCATGGTCACAGGCCCATGGCGTACTGCATCACCTTGCGTTTGATGGGCCCCGAGTGTTCCGCCAGGGTCAGCCCCAGGTTGCGCGCCAGTTTCAGGGGCAGGTGGTCATTGCTGAACATCAGGTAGAAGGCGTCCATGGCGGTTTGCATCGCCAGGTTGTCTGGATGCCGCCTGCGCTGATAGCGCTTCAACACGGCATCGCTGTAAATCGGCTCACCCTGCTCCATCCCTTGGCGAACCACCTCGGCAAGCGCGGCCACATCCTTGAAACCCAGGTTGACCCCCTGGCCCGCCAGGGGATTGATGGTGTGGGCGGCGTCCCCAAGCAGCACCACCCTCCCCTGATAGTAAGCTTTAGCATGCTGACGGGTCAGGGGAAAGCTGGCCAGCTGTTCAATCTCGAACTGGCCCAGGCGATCGGGGAAGGCGGAGAGGATCGCCCGCTTAAGCTCGCCGATCGGCAGCCGCTTCAGCCTGGCGATGGTCTCAGGCGCGTCATACCACACCAGTGAGGCATGCGGACCGGCCAGGGGCAGCAGCGCCCTTGGTCCTGTGGGAGTAAACTCCTGCCAGGTGCCATCCTGCTGAGGCCGTTCGGTACGGATATTGATGGCCAGGCAGTGCTGACGATAGTTCCAGCCGCTGACGCCGATCCCCGCCTGCCGACGCACCTGGGATTGGGCCCCGTCACAGCCGAGCAGCAGTTGCCCCCGGTAGAAGCGGCCGTCCGCCTCCAGCCAGGCGCCCTGATCATCCTGCCAGAACCGCTCGGGACGGATGCCGGTCATCAGCCGAACACGGCTGTGACGCCGCACCGCCTGCCACAACGACAGTTGCAGAATTCGATTCTCAACGATGTGGCCCAGGTGGGACAGCCCCAGTTCCCCGGCATCAAAGCAGATACGGGCCCCCTGCCACTCCCAAGTCTCCAGGGTTCGGTAGGGGGCGCTGCGCATGCTCGCCACCCCAGTCCAGCCTCCCAGGTTCTCCAGCAGCCGTTCGGAGGCTTGGCTGATGGCGCTGACCCTGAGGTCCATCGGCTGCTCACTGTCGAATAGCTTGGGCTCCTGAGCCTCGAACAGGGTGACCTCCAGGCCAAGGTCCGCCAGTGCCAGGGCGCTGGCCGCGCCCACCATGCCACCGCCGGCAATCAAAATATCGCTCTGCTCCATCCCATCCTTCCGGGCTCTCAAGAAGATGGGGCCATCATATCATGACCAATTCTTACCGGCTGTAACCGAGTATGTGATTCCCGGCCATTGCACACACTCATTTACAACCCTTGCCTGGCCCCATGGTGACAGCTCCTACACTTAGCCTGCGGATGCCACTACGGACCAGTGAGGTGAGTTATGAAGGCCCCAACGACGGTATTGATGTTAACCCTGTCTCCACTGCTGCTGAGCGCGGCCCCAAGAGCCGATTACACCATGGAGGTGTACGCCCCACTGCCGATAGTGGCGGAGGCTCAGTACCAGATGGAGGAGCAGCTGAAAGACGACATCCTGGCGCAATCCCGCCAGGCGCTGCTGACCAGTGGTCTTGAAATCAGTGAACAGTTTGCCCAATCAGATGAACCAGATAGTCAGCGCTCCGCTGCGGTTCGTGGAACCGCCGGTCCCCAGGCCTCCAGCCCCCGCTGAGGCTTAACACTGTGCAGCAACTAGCCAGATGGGATTTTCGGGTTTAGAATAGCCCGCTATTTTTTCATTAGGTAATACGAGCGGCACAGTTTGATGAGCAAAAAACTGCACATTAAAACCTGGGGTTGCCAGATGAATGAGTATGACTCCGACAAGATGGCGGGTCTGCTCGAATCCTTTGGCAATTACTCCCTGACCGAGGACGCGGCCGAAGCCGACGTGCTTTTGTTGAACACCTGTTCCATCCGTGAGAAAGCGCAGGAGAAGGTGTTCCATCAGCTGGGTCGCTGGAAACCGCTGAAGGAGGCCAACCCCAGCCTGGTCATCGGTGTCGGCGGCTGTGTGGCTTCCCAGGAGGGTGACGCCATTCGCGATCGCGCCCCCTTCGTGGACATAGTCTTTGGGCCCCAGACCCTGCACCGTCTGCCCGAGATGATCACCCGCATCCAGCAGGGTGAGGCGGGCGTGGTGGATGTCTCCTTCCCTGAGATCGAGAAGTTCGATCGCCTGCCGGAGCCCCGGGCCGAAGGTGCCACCGCCTTTGTCTCCATCATGGAGGGCTGCAACAAGTACTGCAGCTTCTGCGTGGTGCCCTACACCCGCGGCGAAGAGGTAAGCCGTCCCCTCGACGATGTCCTCTACGAGATCGCCCAGCTGGCGGACCAGGGGGTCCGAGAGATCAACCTGCTGGGCCAGAACGTCAACGCCTACCGCGGCGCAACCCACGACGGCGAGATCTGCAGCTTCGCGGATCTGCTGCGTTATGTGGCTGCCATCGACGGCATCGACCGACTGCGCTACACCACCAGCCACCCGGTGGAGTTCACCCAGGAGATCATCGACGCCTACGCCGATGTGCCCGAGCTGGTGGACTTCCTGCACCTGCCGGTGCAGAGCGGCTCCGACCGCATCCTGACCCAGATGAAGCGCAACCACACCGCCCTGGAGTTCAAATCCATCATCCGGCGCCTGCGCAAGGTGCGCCCGGAGATCCACATCAGCTCCGACTTCATCGTTGGCTTCCCCAATGAGACCGACGACGACTTCGAGCAGACCATGAAGCTGATCCAGGAAGTGAACTTCGACCAGAGTTTCTCCTTCATCTACAGCCCCCGTCCCGGCACACCGGCGGCGGATCTGCCCGATGACGTGTCCGACGAGACCAAGAAGCAGCGCCTGTACATCCTGCAGGAGAGGGTCAACCAGCAGGCGATGCAGTACAGCCGCCGCATGCTGGGCAGCGTCCAGCGCATCCTGGTTGAGGGTACCTCCAAGAAGAACGTCATGGAGCTCAGAGGCAAGACCGAGAACAACCGCACCGTCAACTTCGAGGGTGTGCCGGAGATGATCGGCAGCTTCGTGGACGTGGAGATCACCGAGGTTATGCCCAACTCATTACGTGGTATAGTGGTTAGAACCGAAGATCAGATGGATCTGCGCCGTCAGCTGCGGCCCTCTGAGATTCTAGCCAAGCGCCCCGCCGGCGAACCAGACGATCTGGGCGTTGCCACTTTTCAGCCGTAACCGGAGACCGGCTTGACCAACAAACTAGTCACACACGACGTGTACCTTGAGCCGGCTGAGAACAGCCGGCTCGCCGCCCTGTGCGGGCCCTTCGACGACAACCTGAAGCAACTGGAACGTCGCCTCGGTGTCGAGATCAGCTATCGCAACAACCACTTCCAGGTGGTGGGCCAGCTGCAGTTTGTCCACGGAGCCATCGGCATCCTCAAGGATCTCTATGTCCAGACCGCCCCGGTCCGAGGCACCATGCCGGACTTGGAGCCCGACCAGGTGCACCTGGCCATCCAGGAGTTTGTCGCCCTGGAGGCGGAACAGGATGAGAGTGCCCTGGGCAAAGAGGTGTTCTTCAAGACCAAGCGCGGCATACTCAAGCCCCGCAACCCCAACCAGGCGCAGTACATCCGCAACATCATCACCCACGACATCACCTTCGGTGTCGGCCCCGCCGGGACCGGCAAGACCTACCTGGCGGTGGCGGCAGCGGTGGATGCCCTGGAGCGCCAGGAGGTGCGGCGCATCCTGCTGACCCGCCCTGCGGTGGAAGCGGGGGAGAAGCTGGGGTTCCTGCCCGGTGACCTCTCCCAGAAGGTGGACCCCTATCTGCGCCCCCTCTACGACGCCCTGTTTGAGATGCTTGGCTTCGAGCGGGTAGAGCGGCTGATCGAGCGCAACGTCATCGAGGTGGCCCCCCTGGCCTACATGCGCGGCCGTACCCTCAACGACGCCTTCGTCATCCTGGATGAGAGCCAGAACACCACCACCGAGCAGATGAAGATGTTCCTGACCCGGATCGGCTTCAACAGCCGGGCGGTGATCACCGGTGACATCACCCAGGTGGATCTGCCCCGCAACGTCCGCTCCGGCCTGCGCCACGCCATCGAAGTGCTCAGGGACGTGGAGTCCATCAACTTCAACTTCTTCCAGAGCGGCGACGTGGTGCGTCACCCCGTGGTGGCCCGCATCGTTGATGCCTACGAGAAGCATGACCAGGAGCAGCAGAAGCTGAAGGTGGAGCGCGAAAAGGCCCGCAAACAGGAGGAGGCCAAAGAGGATGGAACTGATTCTTGATCTGCAGCCGGTGGTCGAGGGCTTTGAGCTGCCCTCGGAAGCCCAGTTCCAGGGGTGGGCCGAGGCCGCCCTGGCCGAGGAGCGGGAGATCGCCGAACTGAGCATCCGCATCGTCAGCGCCGAAGAGAGCCAGGAGCTCAACCGCGACTACCGGGGCAAGGATAAACCCACCAATGTCCTCTCCTTCCCCTTCGAGGCACCGCCGATGATCCCCACCGACCTGATCGGCGATCTGGTGATATGCGCAGAAGTTGTTGAAAATGAGGCAAAAGAACAACAAAAATCTGCCAAGGACCACTGGGCCCACATGGTTGTACACGGTTGCCTCCATCTGGTAGGTTATGATCATCTGGAGGATGAGGAAGCGGAGCGGATGGAAGCTCTGGAAGCGCGCATCCTGCAGGGGTTGGGCATCGACGATCCCTATGCGGAGCGTTAAGCCTGTTATTGCTGTTTTAGCGACGAGAAGTTATGAACGAAGACAACCCTCCGTCGAGCCAGGGCTCTCCTAAGAAGAGCTGGTTTGAACGTTTTACTCAGCTGTTTGGCGGTGAGCCGAAAAACCGCAAAGAGCTGGTCGATGTGATCCAGGATGCCGAAGAGCGGGATCTGATTGACCAGGACACCAAAGAGATGATCAAAGGGGTGCTGGAGGTGTCCGACCTGCGCGTCCGGGACGTGATGATTCCACGCTCCCAGATCATCACCATCGAGAAGAACCAGAATCTGGACGCCTACCTGTCCACCATCATCGAATCCGGTCACTCCCGCTTCCCTGTGGTCGACAAGGACAAGGATCACATCGAAGGGATCCTGCTGGCCAAGGATCTGCTGCCCTACGGCTTCAGCGGTGAGGCCCCCGAAGTGGAGCTGGAGTCGGTGATGCGCCCGGCGGTGGTGGTCCCCGAGAGCAAGCGCGTCGACGTGCTGCTCAAGGAGTTTCGTCAAAAGCGTTATCACATGGCCATCGTGGTCGACGAGTACGGCGGCGTCTCCGGCCTGGTCACCATCGAGGACATCCTCGAGGAGATCGTCGGTGACATCGGCGACGAGTTCGACACCGACGAAGATCAGTCCGAAAACATCCGCAAAGTGGGCAAGCAGGTTTGGTCCGTGGCCGCCCTGACACCGGTGGAGGAGTTCAACGAGCACTTCGGCTGCCAGTTCTCCGATGAGGAGTTTGACACCATCGGCGGCATTGTCAGCCACGCCTTCAACCATCTGCCCATGCGCGGCGAAAAAGTGGAGCTGGCCGGCTTCGAGTTCAAGGTGGTCAACGCCGATACCCGGCGGCTGCTGCAACTGCAGGTGCGCAACCTGGAGAAGCAGAACTTCCGTACCGAGGATGAGTCCGCCGCCTGATGTCCCAACGGCTTACCCCCACACTCCGCCTGCTTGCGGCGCTGCTCTGCGGCGCCGTCTCCCCCTTTGCCTTCGCCCCCTACCAACTCAGCCTGCTACTGCTGCCTGCCCTGATGGGCCTGCTGTGGCTCAGTGAGGGGCAGTCTCCCCGACGCAGCGCCCTGCTGGGCTGGAGCTACGGCTTCGGCCTGTTTGCCCACGGCATCGCCTGGGTTCACGTCAGTATCGACAACTTCGGCGGCCTGCCGCTGCCGGTCTCCCTGCTGCTGATGGCCCTGCTGGCCAGCTATCTGGCCCTGTTCCCCGCCCTGGCCCTGGGGCTGCTGGGGCGCTTCTGGCCCGGGGACAACGGCCGGCGGGTGCTGGCCTTCTCCGCCCTGTGGCTGGTCAGCGAGTGGCTCAGGGGCAAACTGCTGACCGGCTTCCCTTGGCTGTGGCTGGGCTACAGTCAGGTTGACGGCCCCCTGGCCCCCCTGGCCAGCTCCCTGGGGGCTCTGGGGCTGGGCTGGCTGCTCGCCCTGATGGCCGGCGCGGCACTCATGCTACTGCGTCGGCGCTGGTTATGGTTGCTGGCACCGGCCGCCTCACTGCTGGCCCTGACTGCCCTGCCCGCCCTCAACAGCACCGAGCGCAGCGGTGACACCCTGTCGGTGGCCCTGGTGCAGGGCAACATCCCCCAGAGCCTGAAGTGGCAACCTGAGCAGTTGTGGCCAACCCTGCTAAAGTACCAGGATCTCAGCCGCCCCCACATGGACGCCGACCTGGTGGTATGGCCAGAGGCGGCGGTCCCGGCCCCGGAGATGATGGTGGATGACTTCCTCAACAGCTTCGACCACGCCGCCGGGTTCCGCGGCACCCATGTGATCACCGGCATCATCAGTGCCGACAGCCAGACCCGGGAGTTTTTCAACTCGCTGCTGGTCCTCGGCGATGACGACGGCCCCCGGCGTCATCAGCCCGACGACGCCAACCGCTACCACAAGAGCCACCTGCTGCCCATCGGCGAATTCGTTCCCCTGGAGTCACTTCTGCGCCCGCTGGCCCCCCTGTTCAACCTGCCCATGTCCTCCTTCAGCCGGGGAGAGCGGGTTCAACCCAACCTAAAGGCCGGCGACGTGGAGCTGGCCCCGGCGATCTGCTACGAGATCGCCTTCCCCGAACAACTGCGGGCCAACATCACCGCCGATACCGACCTGCTGCTGACGGTGTCCAATGACGCCTGGTTCGGTCACTCTACCGGACCGCTGCAACACATGGAAATCGCCCGGATGCGGGCCATGGAGCTGGGCAAACCCCTGCTGCGGGTCACCAACAACGGGGTGACCGCCATCGTCGATGAACGGGGCAGGATGCAGGCGCAGCTGCCCCAGTTTGAGGAGGGGGTCCTGGCCGGCGAGGTGGCCCTGGTTCAGGGCACCACGCTGTTCCATCGCTACGGCCAGCTGAGCGCCTGGTTACTGGCGGCGCTGTCGCTGGCGGCGGCCCTGATCAGGGCGCCAGCATCTTCCTCGAGAAGAAGCGGTGATCACACTCAGGACAGGCCGGCAGAAGATCGGGCCGATTGAAGGTCATCTCATGGCCACAGTTGTCGCACACCAGCACCCCCAGGCCCACCACCTCTCCGGCCTCATAGGTGCCCTGGTGACGCAGATCTTCACCCAGTTCATGCCACTCCAGCTGACTCTTGTCGGTCACCTCCACCAGCCACTGCCATAGGGTGTTTTCCAACCCCAGGGTAAACAGGCTGGAGGGTTGCTCCACCTCGTCGGCGGCATGGAGGACAAACTCCCCCAGGTCCCGGCGCAGAAACTGCTCCACCATCTCCAGCTCCCCCTGGGAGAGGCTCCCTTTCAGCTGCAGGTAGGCACTGCTGTCCGCCAGCACCTGGCTCAGCTGACCCAGGGTCAGATCCGGGTCCTCCTGATAGCGTCGCTCCATCTCCCTGAGCAGCGCCTCGTAACGTTCGATCAACCGATTTTTCTCTTCCGCCATGGCCGTCTCCATTGCAGCTGGGTCAGACAACACTGGCCGATTAGCCAGCACAATTTGTTGATATCTTTGGTATAACACATTCTCCGTCCCACCGACATCCCCCGGTCACCAGGCAGAGTGACCGGGCCGTTGCGGCGGAGTGACACCCCGCCCCCGCTACAGTGTAGCCCGCGGATATGCGGGAAAATTGGACTCACCCCATCATTGGTATTAGCCGCCCGCTGAGTTATTCTATGCAGATCTTTTTATGGGCCATTGTTGGCTCGAAATCAAAATATCAGTCGTGGATCCTATCGTGTCGATGCAAGAGCAATACAACCCCAGCGATATCGAACCCAATGTGCAGCGCCACTGGGAAGAGCAGCAAACCTTCACCGCCACAGAGCAGCAGGACAAAGAGAAGTTCTACTGCCTGTCCATGTTCCCCTACCCCAGTGGCCGCCTGCACATGGGTCACGTGCGCAACTACACCATCGGGGACGTGATCTCCCGCTACCAGCGCATGCAGGGTAAGAACGTGCTGCAGCCCATCGGCTGGGACGCCTTCGGCCTGCCGGCGGAGAACGCCGCGGTGAAAAACAAGGCGGCGCCGGCGCCCTGGACCTACGAGAACATCGATTACATGAAGGGCCAGCTGAAGATGCTGGGCTTCGGCTATGACTGGAACCGGGAGCTGGCCACCTGCAAGCCCGACTACTACCGCTGGGAGCAGTGGTTCTTCACCGAGCTCTACAACAAAGGGCTGATCTACAAGAAAACCAGCTCGGTGAACTGGTGTGACAACGACCAGACCGTTCTGGCCAACGAGCAGGTGGTGGACGGCTGTTGCTGGCGCTGTGACACCCCGGTGATCCAGAAGGAGATCCCCCAATGGTTCGTCAAGATCACCGACTACGCCGATCAGCTGCTTGCTGACATGGATCAGCTGGACGGCTGGCCGGAGATGGTCAAGACCATGCAGCGTAACTGGATCGGCCGCTCCGAAGGGGTGGAGATGACCTTCGATGTGGATGGCATGGATGAGAGCTTTACCATCTACACCACCCGCCCCGACACCGTAATGGGCGTCACCTATGTGGGTATCGCCGCCGGCCACCCCCTGGCCGCCACCGCCGCCGAGAACAACCCGGAGCTGGCCGCCTTCATCGACGAGTGCAAGAACACCAAGGTCGCCGAAGCGGAGCTGGCCACCATGGAGAAGAAGGGGATGGCCACCGGCCTGTACGCCATCCACCCCCTGAACGGCGCCAAGGTGCCGGTGTTTGTCGCCAACTTCGTGCTGATGGACTACGGCACCGGTGCCGTGATGGCGGTCCCCGCCCATGATCAGCGCGACTATGAGTTCGCCTCCAAGTACGGCCTGGAGATCAAACCTGTGATCAAGCCTGTCGACGGCGAGCTGGACATCAGCGAGCAGGCCTACACCGACAAGGGGGTCCTGTTCAACTCCGGCGAGTTCGACGGCCTGGACTTCGACGGTGCCCTGAACGCCATCGCCGCCAAGCTGGGCGAACTGAACAAAGGCCACAAGACCACCAACTTCCGCCTGCGCGACTGGGGCGTCTCCCGTCAGCGCTACTGGGGTGCCCCCATCCCCATGGCCACCCTGGAGAATGGCGAGACCGTGCCGGTTCCCGCCGCAGACCTGCCGGTGATCCTGCCCGAGGACGTGGTGATGGACGGGGTGACCAGCCCCATCAAGGCCGACAAGAGCTGGGCCGAGACCACCATCAATGGTCAGAAGGCTACCCGCGAAACCGACACCTTCGACACCTTCATGGAGTCCTCCTGGTACTACGCCCGCTACACCAGCGTCGGCACCGACGACGCCATGCTGGACCCGGCCAAGGCCAACTACTGGCTGCCGGTTGACCAGTACATCGGTGGTATCGAGCACGCCAACATGCACCTGCTCTACTTCCGCTTCTTCCACAAGCTGCTGCGCGACGCCGGCCTGGTCAGTTCCGATGAACCCGCCAAGCGCCTGCTGTGCCAGGGCATGGTGCTGTGTGACGCCTTCTACTACACCGGCGACAACGGCCAGCGCGTGTGGGTGGCCCCCACCGAGGTGACCCTGGAGCGTGACGGCAAGGGCGCCATCGTCAAGGCCACCGACGGCGAAGGCCGTGAGCTGGTGCACTCCGGCATGACCAAGATGTCCAAGTCCAAGAATAACGGCATCGACCCGCAGGAGATGGTGGACAAGTACGGTGCCGACACCGTGCGTCTGTTCATGATGTTTGCCGCACCACCGGAGATGACCCTGGAGTGGCAGGAGTCCGGCGTTGAGGGCGCCAACCGCTTCCTCAGGCGCCTGTGGAAACTGGCCTTCGAACACCTGAGCCTGGGCAGTGCCCCGGCCCTGGATCTGAGCGCGCTGAGCGGCGACCAGAAAGCCCTACGCCGCGACCTGCACAAGACCATCGCCAAGGTGGGTGACGACATTGGCCGACGTCAGACCTTCAACACCGCCATCGCCGCGGTGATGGAGCTGATGAACAAGCTGACCAAGGCTCCCAGGGAGTCCGATCAGGATCGCGCCCTGATGCAGGAAGCGCTGGAGGCGGTGGTCAAGATGCTGGCCCCCATCACCCCGCACATCTGCTTCCACCTGTGGAACGCCCTGGGCATGGAGGGTGACATCGACACCCAACAGTGGCCAGAGGCGGACAGAGACGCCATGGTCGAGGAGGAGAAACTGATCGTGGTGCAGGTGAACGGCAAGGTTCGCTCCCGCATCACCGTGGCCGCCGATGCCACCCAGGAGCAGGTGCAACAGCTGGCCCTGGGCGAGGAGAACGTCAGCAAGTTCACCGATGGCAAGACCCTGCGCAAGGTGATCTACGTGCCGGGCAAGCTGCTCAATATCGTGGCCAACTAAGGAGATCCGGGTGCTGAGACACGCTCTGACCGCCCTGCTGGCACTGACCCTCATGGTCAGTGCCGGTTGCGGCTTTCATCTCAAGGGGGACTACCTGATCCCCGAACAGCTGCAGACTCTCCGCCTGGAAAGCTCTGATGAGTATGGTGAGCTGCACCGCCTGGTGAGTGAGCGTCTGCGCCTGTCAGACATCGAGATGGTGACGGGCGACAGCGCCCCCCGGCTGTGGCTGGGGGACGACAACCTGGAGCGCTCCACCCTCTCCCTGTTTCCCTCCGGCCAAGTGGCGGAGTATGAGCTGATCTACTCGGTCAAGTTCGCCGTCGGCTTCCAGGGCAAGCCGTCGCAGAGCTTCGATGTGGAGATCCGCCGCGACTATCTGGACGATCCCCGTACCGCCCTGGCCAAGAATCGGGAGCTGGACCTGCTGCTCAGGGAGATGCGCGCGGAAGCCGCCGATCGCATCATCCGCACCCTCTCCAGCATCAAGGTTCAATAGATGCGCATCTTTGTCAGCCAGTTGGGTCAGCACCTGGCCCGGCTGCCTGCCATCGTCATGGTGTTTGGCGACGACCCGCTGCTGCGGGAGGAAGCCAGGGACCAGATCCGGACCGCCGCCCGGGAGCAGGGGTTCGGCGAACGCCTCTCCCTGGTGCAGGAGTCCCCCTTCAACTGGCAGGAGCTGGCCCAGGAGTGCCACTCCCTCTCCCTGTTCGCCAACCGGCGCATCATCGAACTGGAGCTGCCCAACGGCAAGCCCGGTGCCGATGGCAGCGCAGTGCTCACCGAACTGGCGCCCCAGCTTCAGGACACCCTGCTGCTGCTCCATGGTCCCAAGCTGGGCAAGGAGCAAACCAACAGCAAATGGTTCAAGACCCTGGAAACAGCCGGCCTCTATGTCCAGGCCCTGACCCCCGAAGGCCCCCACTACCATCGCTGGCTTCAGGGACGACTGCGCCATCATGGGGTCAATCTGCAGCCCGACGCACTAATGCAGTTTGGCGAGATGTTCGAGGGCAACCTGTTGGCCGCCGACCAGGCGATGGCCCAGCTGGCGCTGTTGGCCGGCAACCGCAGCATCGGTGCCGAAGCCCTGGCCCGGCTGCTCTCCAACCAGTCCAGATACAGCGTCTATCAGCTCACTGACCTGCTGCTGCTTGGGCAGTGCGACAAGGCGTTGACGGTGCTGGGACAGCTCAAGCTGGAGGAAACCGCCCCGGTACTGATCAACTGGGCGCTGATCCGCGAGCTGCAACTGCTGCTGGAACTGCAGCAGGGGCTGAGCCGGGGGGAGAACCAGGCCGCCCTGTTCAAAAGACTGAAGATCTGGCCCAAGCGCCAACCCCTCTACCGGGGCTGTCTGCAAAGGCTGCCACTGGCACGCATCACCGCCTTGCTGGGACGATGCGGGGCGCTGGAGCAGAGCATCAAGGGGGAGTCCGAAGCCCCCTGGACCGAATTGAGTGAAGTGTGTCTGGGCTTTGCCCAACGCTACCCGGAGTTTCCATCATGCCTCTGAGACTGCTGGGGCTGCTGGGCGGTACCTTCGACCCCATCCACAACGGCCACCTGCAGATGGCCTTGGAGCTGCAGCGGCGACTGGGGCTGGAGGAACTGAGGCTACTGCCCAACCGTCTGCCCCCCCACAAGCCCGGTGCCCATGCCGACGGCGAACAGCGCCTGGCCATGGTGCGACAGGCCTGCGCCCCCTACCCCCAGCTGAGCGTGGATGACCGCGAGCTGCGGCGCCACCAGCCCTCCTACACCGTCGACACCCTGGAGCAACTGCGCCAAGAGCACCCCGATGAGTCGATCTGCTTTATCATCGGCATGGACTCCCTGGCCAGCTTCGACCGGTGGTACCTGCCACAGCGGATTCTGGAGCTGGCCAACCTGGTGGTCTGCCGCCGCCATGGCGTACCCGCGCCGGATCTGGGTGACTTCAATGCGGCCGTCACCACCGATGCCAGGGCGCTAAGACGGCATCGCCGGGGTCAGATTCTGCTGACAGATCTGGAGCCCGTCGGCCTCTCCTCCACAGCCATCCGCACCGCCCTGGCCCAGGGGCAGTTGCCCCGAGACCACCTGCCCCCCGCCGTTGCCGACTATATCGCCGCCCATGGGCTCTATGGCCATGGAGTCGCCCCCAACGGCAGGGTATAATGATCCGCTTTGTAGATTAACCTTGGGAGCCGGCAGTGACCCCCGTAGAACTGAAAGACTTTGTAGTAGAGAAAGCTGAAGAGCTGAAGTGTCGTGATCTGGTGGTGCTGGATATCAGTGACAAGTCCACCGTCGCCGAATTCATGGTGGTGTGCAGCGGTACCTCCAAGACCCACGTACGCGCCATCGCCGAGAACGTCGCCCTGGAAGCCAAACGCATCGACCAGGCGCCGCTGGGCATCGAAGGCAAGGAATCCGGTGAATGGGTCCTGGTTGACCTGGGCGATGTGATCCTGCACTCCATGCAGGAGCAAACCCGTGATTTCTATCAGTTGGAAAAGCTCTGGTCAGCCCACCCAGAGAAGAAGTAACCGATGAAACTGAAGCTGGTGGCCGTCGGCACCAAGATGCCGGACTGGGTTCAGAAAGGCTTTACCGAGTATCAGCGCCGCTTCCCCCGGGACCTGGCCCTGGAACTGGTGGAGATCCCCGCCGGGAAACGGGGCAAGAATGCGGACATTCCCCGCATCCTGGAGAGGGAGGGGGACGCCATGCTGGCGGCCTGCCAGGGTTGCCGTATCGTCACCCTGGATATCCCGGGCAAGCCCTGGGACACCCCCCAGCTGGCCAACCAGCTGGAGCGCTGGCAGATGGACGGCCGTGACGTGGCCATCCTTATCGGCGGCCCGGAGGGGCTGGCTCCGGCCTGCAAAGCCGCCGCCGAGCAGAGCTGGTCGCTCTCCAACCTAACCTTGCCTCATCCCCTGGTTCGGGTAATCATGGCGGAGAGCCTGTACCGGGCCTGGAGCATCAACAACCACCACCCGTATCACAGAGAGTAAATGCGTTTTTATCAGCGTACCAAGATCCGCGATGACGCCGCCGAGGCCGCCCTGTTTCGCCGCCGGGCCGTTGTCTCACTGTTCGGTGTATTGGCTCTGATCGGCGTACTGCTGAGTAACCTCTACGTTATTCAGGTAGTTGACCACAGCGAGTACCAGACCCGCTCCAACGATAACCGTATCCGGGTGATACCTGTAGCCCCAAACCGGGGGCTGATCTACGACCGCAACGGCGTCCTGCTGGCCGAGAACCAGCCGGTCTACTCCCTGGAGGTGATCCCGGAACAAGCCAGTAATCTGGATGCCAGCCTGGCGGAGCTGTCGCGGATCTTCGCCATCCCCGAAAGTGATCAGCAGGAGTTCCTGGAGCGGATCAAGGCGCGCAAACGCTTCAAGTCCACCACCCTGCTCAGCCAGCTGACCGAAGCCCAGGTGGCCAAGTTCAGCGTCAATCAGCACCGCTTCCCCGGATTCCAGATCGCCGCCGGTCTCAAGCGCTTCTATCCCTACAGGGACAGCCTGACCCACGCCCTCGGCTACGTGGCCCGCATCAACAGCAACGATGTGGCCAATCTGGAGATCGAGGGCAAGGCTGCCCGCTACGCCGCCACCAAGGACATCGGCAAGCTGGGGGTAGAACGCTTCTATGAGGATCAGTTGCACGGCACCCCCGGCCTGCAGGAGGTGGAGGTGAACAGCCGAGGCCGGGTGGTTCGCACCCTCAACGCCTCCGCCCCCAGGGCCGGTGAGGATCTCTACCTCAGCCTGGATCTCTCCCTGCAGAAGCGGGCTCAGGAGCTGCTGGAGGGCCACCGGGGCGCCCTGGTGGCGATCGATCCCAGGGACGGGGGGATTCTGGCCATGGTGTCCAACCCCAGCTACGACCCCAACCTGTTCGTGCACGGCATCAGTGGCAAGGATTACCGCAGCCTCCTCAATGACCGTTCCCGGCCGCTGATCAACCGCGCCACCCAGGGGCAGTATGCCCCAGCGTCCACGGTGAAGCCCATGCTGGCCCTGGTGGGCCTGGAGGAGGGGAAGATCACCGAGAAGACCCGCATCTGGGATCCGGGCTGGTGGCAGATCCCCGGAGTGGATCGCAAATACCGCAACTGGAAGCGCTGGGGCCACGGCTGGGTCGATGTCTACGACGCCCTGGTGAAATCCAACGACACCTACTTCTACGAGCTGGCCTACAACATGGGCATCGACACCATCAGTCGCTACATGCTGGAGTTCGGCTTCGGTCAGTACTCCGGGGTCGACCTGAAGGAGGAGTCCGCCGGCATCATGCCCTCCCGGGACTGGAAGCAGGTGAGATACAAGGAGCCCTGGTACATCGGCGACACCATCTCCGTGGGCATCGGCCAGGGGTACTGGACCACCACCCCGTTGCAATTGACCGAGGCACTGACGGTACTGATCAACCGCGGGCGTCACTTTACGCCACACCTGCTCAGGGCCAAGGGCCAGGATGGTCAGTTGGAGCTAACGGAACCCTCGGAGCACCGCCCCCTGGTGCTGAAAAACACCAAGGCCTGGGACATCGTTCACAAGGCGATGATCCAAACCGCCAAGAAACGCTTCGCGGACGCCCCCTATACCGCCGCCATCAAGACCGGTACCGCCCAGGTGTTTGGCCTGGCAGAGGATGCCAAGTATGAGAAGGACAAGATCGCCGAACACCTGCGGGACAACGCCCTGATCATCGGCTACGCGCCGGCGGAGAACCCCACCATAGCCCTGACCGTGGTACTGGAGAATGCCGGCTGGGGTGGCGCCAACGCCGGCCCAATCGCGCGCGCCCTGCTGGATCACTATCTGGCCCCAGAAGACGGTGCCACCCGCCAGGAGATCGCCAAGCAATGAACAAGAGAGTTCGCAAGGGCCCCAACCTCTGGGTCCGGCTGCACATCGACCTGCCCCTGCTCCTCGGCATCCTGACCCTGATGGGCTTCGGTCTGATGGTGCTCTACGCCGCCAGTGGTCAGAGCCCGCTGATGCTGGAGAAACAGCTGATCCGTATCGGCCTCTCGCTCACGGTGATGTTCGCCATCGCCCAGATCAACCCCGAGGTGTTCCGCCGCTGGGCCCTGCCGATCTTCCTGGTGGGCATCGCCCTGCTGGTGGCGGTGGAGCTGTTTGGCGAGGTCAACAAGGGGGCCCAGCGCTGGCTCAACCTGGGCTTCATGGAGTTTCAGCCCTCCGAGCTGATGAAGCTGGCCTTCCCCATCACCATGGCCTGGTACATCAGCCGCTACCCGCTGCCGCCCAAGAAACGCTACCTGGCGGGCGGGGCGGCGATCCTGCTGGTACCCACCCTGCTTATCGCCTCCCAACCGGATCTCGGCACCTCCATCCTGGTGGCCGCCTCCGGCGTGTTCGTCCTGTTCCTGGCGGGAATGAGCTGGGCGGTGGTGGCCGGCTGTGTCCTGAGTGTCCTGGCATTCCTGCCGGTGCTGTGGTTCTACCTGATGAAGGATTACCAGCGCACCCGGGTGCTGACCCTGCTGGATCCCGAGAAAGACCCGCTCGGGGCGGGCTACCATATCATCCAGTCGAAGATCGCCATTGGCTCCGGCGGCCTGACCGGTAAGGGCTGGCTGGGGGGCACACAATCCCAGTTACAATTTTTGCCCGAGCGACACACCGACTTTATCTTCGCCGTACTGGGGGAGGAATTTGGCCTGACCGGCGCCCTGGTGCTGCTGGCCATCTATCTGTTTATCGTCGGCCGCGGCCTGGTGATCGCCTCCAGGGCCCAGACCCCTTTTGCCCGGCTGCTCGGCGGCAGCATCATCCTGACCTTCTTCGTCTATGTGTTCGTGAATATCGGCATGGTTTCCGGCATCCTGCCGGTGGTGGGGGTTCCCCTGCCACTGGTCTCCTACGGTGGCACATCCATGCTGACATTGATGGCGGGATTTGGCATGCTCATGGCTATTAACACCCACAGACGCTTTAACAGCAGATAGCCGGGACACCACTATGACCAAATGGTTACTCCTCCCGGCACTGGGCCTGTCCAGTGCCGTCTTCGCCATGACTCCCCAGCAACAGTTTGTCCAGCAGTGGACCGACCGGGGGCTGGATCGCAGCTACATCGAGCAGGCCCTGTCCAAGGCCAGTAGGAACGACAAGGTCCTCGAGGCCATCTCTACCCCGTGGGAAGCCAAACCCTGGTACCAGTATCGTCAGCTGTTCCTGACCCAGGAGCGGGTCGAGGACGGTGTTGCCTTCTGGACCCAGCACCGGGACACACTGGCGCGGGCCGAAGCCCAGTTCGGCGTCGATGCCTCGATGATCGTTGCCATCATCGGCATCGAAACCCGCTATGGTCGCCACACCGGCAGCTATCCGGTGCTCGATGCCCTCTACACCCTGGGATTCTACTATCCCAAGCGGGCCGAATTCTTTGCCTCTGAGCTGGGACACTACCTGACCCTGGCCCAGCAGGAGGGGTGGGATCTGACCGCCACCAAGGGCTCCTACGCCGGCGCCATGGGCTGGGGCCAGTTCATCCCCTCAAGCTATCTGGCCTACTCGGTGGACTTCGACGGCGATGGCAAGCGGGATCTGCTCAACAACCCGGTGGACGCCATCGGCAGCGTGGCCAACTATTTTGCCGAGCACAAGTGGTCCCACAAGGCGCCGGCGGCAGTCCCGATCGCCGTCCCCGAGGATAAGCCCGCCGAGGCACTGATGTGGAACGGTAACCCCCTGGAGGCCACGGTGGCGCAACTCCGCGCCGCCGGGGCCGAAGCCCTAGGCAGGGATACGGACAGGGCGGCCCTGCTGACACTGAAGAGCGGAGAAACCGGCATCCAGTACTACCAGGTGTCGCCGAACTTCTACACCATCACCCGCTACAACCGCAGCCCTCTGTACGCCATGGCGGCCGTGGAGTTTGCCCAGCGACTGCAGGAGGCCTATGTCCAGCCTTAAGCTTTCCCTACTGGTAACGCTGGCCCTGGTGCTGGTGGCCGGCTGCAGCGGTGGTCGCTACCAGATCTCTCAGGACCGGGCCCCCAGCAATGCGCCGGACCTCGGCAAGTTGGAGCAGCCTCGCCCCAGATATGAACCCCCCAGCAAGCAGGGCAACAGGGACTACGTGGTCCTGGGACGCAACTATCAGGTGATGAAAACTGCCTCCGGTTACCGCGAAGAGGGGACCGCCTCCTGGTATGGCGCCAAGTTCCACGGCCATCTCACCTCCAACGGTGAAACCTACGACATGTATGGTTTCAGCGCCGCCCATAAAAGCCTGCCCCTGCCCACCTACCTGCGGGTGACCAACCTGGACAATGGCCTGAGCGTGGTGGTCAGAGCCAACGATCGCGGCCCCTTCCACGGCGATCGGCTGATCGACCTATCCTACGCCGCCGCCTTCCACCTGGGGATGCTCAAGCAGGGCACCGCCAGGGTACGCATCGAGGCCCTGGCTACCGAGCCCAGCCCGGCCCCCCTTCTGCCCAAGGCACAGGTCAACCAGTACCTGCAGTTGACCGCCTCCTCCAATGAACAGGCACTCAAGCAGCTGGCGGACAAGTTGGAGCAGCAGTACGGCGTCGGAAGCCGGCTGCTTCTGCAGGGCGGACTCTACAAGCTGCAGTTGGGCCCCATCGCCGACCCCTTCCACAGCAGGGAGATGCTCGAGACCCTGAAAGCCTCAGGCTACCCTGGCGCCTTCACGATCTATGAATCTTCGGCGTCCCCGGAAACTTTTGTCCGGTAAAGGGAACCAAGTGATATACTCCCCCTTCGGTGTTAAGGACACACGACTAACATCAAACGCACAGGATTCCAATCTAGTCATTATGAAAAATCTGAAGCTCTCGCTTTTGGGCCTGTCAGGCCTCTTGTTTGCCGCCTCCGCCACCGCCATTCCGGCCGTGGTACCCAACCCGCCGTCGGTAAACGCCACCTCCTATGTATTGATGGACTTTCAGACCGGGCAGATCCTGGCTGAAGAGAACGCTTATGAGCGCCGGGCGCCTGCCAGCTTGACCAAGATGATGACCTCCTACGTGCTGGGCCAGGAGTTGGCCCAGGGCAACGTCAAGCTTACCGACAAGGTCAAGATCAGCAAGAACGCCTGGTCCAAAAACTTCCCCGACTCCTCCAAGATGTTCATCGAGGTGGGCAAGGAGGTGCTGCTGGAGGATCTGAACCGTGGCATGGTGATCCAGTCCGGCAACGACGCCTGCGTGGCCATCGCCGAGCATGTTGCCGGCAGCCAGGGCGCCTTTACCGACCTGATGAACGCCTGGAGTGCCCAGTTGGGGATGATGGATACCCACTTCGCCAACGCCCACGGCCTGGATAACGACGAGCATTACACCACCGCCTACGACATGGCGCTGCTGGGTCAGTCCCTCATCCGCGATGTGCCCGAAGAGTATGCCCTGTACGCGGAGAAGGAGTTCACCTTCAACAAGATTCGTCAGCACAACCGTAATGGTCTGCTGTGGGATCGCAGCCTGGGCGTGGACGGCATCAAGACCGGCCACACCAGCAACGCCGGCTACAGCCTGGTCGCATCCGCCAAGCGCGGTGACATGCGCCTGGTGAGCGTGGTGATGGGTGCTAAGAGCGCCGCTTCCCGCGAAGCTGAAAGTAAGAAGCTGCTCAACTACGGCTTCCGCTTCTTCGAAACCGTCACCCCCTACAAGGCCGGCGACCAGTTCGTCAGCCACAAGATCTGGTACGGCAGCCAGCCCGAAGTGAGCCTGGGCGTACTTGAAGACACCCCAGTGACCATCTACCGCGGCCAGGCGGAGAAGCTCGAAGCCAACTTTGAGCTGACCGAAGAGCTGAAAGCGCCGCTCTCCAAGGGTCAGGTGGTCGGCAAGCTCTACTTCCAGCTGGACGGCAAAGACATTGCTGAGTACCAGTTGGTGGCGCTACAGGACGTGGAGGAGGGCTCGTTGATCAGCAAGCTTATCGACTACATCAAGCTGCTGGTGATGAGCTGGTTCAGTTAAGGGCTTCCCTGATGGACCAAGGCCTGCGATAGCAGGCCTTTTTCATTGGGGCCGATTGAAATTTGATACACTAACCCCCATAACGGCTGCAACCGAACACCTTCTTACGGAGTAACCATGGATACCAAATTTGACGAACTGCTGGAGTTCCCCTGCCGTTTTCCCTTTAAGGTCATTGGCCACGCCGACCCGTCCCTGCCCGACAAGGTGGTTGCGGTGATTCAGGCCCATGCCCCGGGTGACTATCAGCCGTCGGTTCGTCCCAGCAGCAAGGGCAGCTACCACTCGGTGACCATCAACATCACCGCCACCAGCAAGGAGCAGTTAGAAGCCCTGTATACCGAGCTTGGCGCAATCGACGGCGTAATCCGGGTTCTATAATGTGATCCATCTGGCATTTATGCCTTGTGCAGGTATAATGCGACCAATCTCCTCCTATAAGGCGTGATAAAGGATTGGTCGCAAAAACTCTTATCGTTCGTCGCCTGGGGCTGCAGCCCTATGAGCCGATCTGGCAGGCGATGCAGCACTTCACCGACACCCGTACCCAGGATGACGCCGATGAACTTTGGCTGCTGGAGCATGCCCCGGTGTTTACCCAGGGGCAGGCGGGTAAAGAGGAACACCTGCTCAATACCGGCGATATCCCCGTGGTCCAGGTAGACCGCGGCGGTCAGGTCACCTACCACGGGCCTGGCCAGCTGGTGGCCTACCCGCTGCTGAACATCAAGCGCCTGGGGATCGGGGTGCGCCAGCTGGTGACCCACATCGAGGAGAGCCTCATCGAGTTGCTCGCCCCCTACGACATCACCGCTTACGCCAAGGCCGATGCCCCGGGCGTCTATGTGAATGAGCGCAAGGTTGCCTCCCTGGGGCTGCGCATTCGCAAGGGCTGCTCCTTCCATGGCCTGGCTCTCAATGTCGACATGGACATCAGCCCCTTTCTGAGAATCAACCCCTGCGGTTACGCCGGGATGGAGATGGTCCAGACCTCCCAGTTGGGCGGGCCGAAGAACGTCTCCGAAGCCGCCGACAATCTGGCGCAGATATTCTACAACAAGCTGGGCTACACCCAGCTGACCCTGAGTGAAGGATTGCCCCATGAGTGAACGCCCACAGCGGCTGGTTCCCGGCGTCAAACTCCGTGACGCCGAGAAGGTCGCACGCATCCCCGTCAAGGTGGTACCCACCGACCGGGAAGAGATGCTCCGCAAACCCGACTGGCTGAGGGTCAAGCTGCCCGCATCCAGCCAGAAGATCGACGAAGTGAAAAGCGCCATGCGCAAGCATGGCCTGCACTCGGTGTGTGAGGAGGCCTCCTGCCCCAACCTGTCCGAGTGCTTCAACCACGGTACCGCCACCTTTATGATCCTGGGCGCCATCTGCACCCGCCGCTGCCCCTTCTGCGATGTGGCCCATGGTCGACCGCTGAAGCCGGATCCTGAGGAACCGGTCAAGCTGGCTAAGACCATCCGCGACATGAAACTCAAGTATGTGGTGATCACCTCGGTGGACCGTGATGATCTGCGCGATGGCGGTGCCCAGCACTTTGCCGACTGTATCCGTGAAATCCGCGCCCTCTCTCCCCACATCAAGATCGAGATCCTGGTGCCCGACTTCCGCGGCCGCATCGACCGCGCCCTGGAGATCCTGGCCACCGAGCCGCCCGATGTGTTCAACCACAACCTGGAAACCGCACCTCGCCTCTATCGCAAGGCCCGTCCCGGCGCAAGCTACCAGTGGTCCCTGGACCTGCTGAAGAAGTTTAAAGAGGTTCACCCTGAGGTTCCCACCAAGTCTGGCCTGATGATGGGCCTGGGTGAGACCAATGACGAGATTCGCGAGGTGCTCAGAGACCTGAGGGAGCACAACGTGGAGATGCTGACCCTGGGTCAGTACCTGCAACCCAGCCGTCATCACCTGGCGGTGGAGCGCTATGTGCCACCGGCGGAGTTTGACGAACTGAGGGATTACTCCCTGGAACTGGGCTTTACCCAGTCGGCCTGTGGACCGCTGGTCCGCTCCAGTTACCACGCCGACCTGCAGGCCCAGGGCAAAGAGGTCAAATAGAAAAATGGAGCCGCAAGGCTCCTTTTTTATCTCTCCAGGGTGAGCTTCATGATGACCGCATCTTCGCGGCCCGACTCTCCCTGGTAGTAGCCTTTACGCACGGCCAGGGGCTCAAACCCGGCCCGCCGATAGAGTCCGATTGCCGCTGCGTTTCCCGCCCTCACTTCCAGGAAGCAGCACTCCGCCTCCTCCTGCCACAAACGCTCTAGGCTGCGGGTCAGCAGGTGCCACCCCAACCCCTGCCCCCGCAGCTGAGGCAGAATGCAGATGTTCATCAGGGTGGCCTCAGCGACCACCGTCTGGGTAATGTAGTAACCCACGGGCTCTCCCCCCCAGATCAGCACCTCGCCCCGGTAGCCACTGCCAATGCAACTGGCCAGGGTTTGTCGGCTCCAGGGAAAAGGGTGGCAGGCCACTTCTAGGGCGTAGAGCTTATCCAGCATGCCAGGATCCATTGGTAGGAAACGGTGGCTCACGATGCCCCTCCCAGCAGACGCCAGAGGCGACGCTTGCCTTCGGCGGTGGCCAGGGTCACGCCATCGACGGAACCGGCCGGCTGGCCGGCCCTGATGATCTCAACCGCTGCATCACGCCCAGCGCTTTCAACCGGCACTCCGAGTCCCAGCAGTGCCATCGCCAACGTAAGATCCTGCATCAGGGGCTCCGCAAGACCGGAAACCCGCACCCTAACCACCTTGGCATCCGCGCCAGCGTCCTCAGGATCGCTCAGGAGCTCATCCTGATACTCATCCCTAAGCCGCCATTGGTTGAACCCCAACGTGGCCAGGAAACACGCCCTGCGCCCGCTATCGTCCCGCATCACCCCATACCCTCATATCTTGCCATTAAGACCGCGTCCTCCAGCCGACCGTTGCGGTAAGCAAAGCCCCGCATCCGGCCCTCCTCCACAAAACCCAAGCTTCGGTACAGGGCGATGGCCCCCGGGTTCGAGGCGAACACCTCCAGCTCGATCCGGGTAATCCCGAGCCAGCTGTCGCAGGTATCGATCAGTTCCGTCAGAAGCGCCCTGGCAAACCCTTGGCGCCGAAACTCCGAGTGCACCACCACCCCCAGGCTGGCTGCATGCCGACGCCTCGGTTCACTGCCGAAGGTGATCAGACACGCATGGCCGACCACCCTGTCGTTGGCGACGGCAACCAGACACTGCAGGTCTGATCCCATCTGTTGTAACCGCGCCCGCCACTCCTCTTCTGATACAAACGGAGTATGGAGGGAATTCTCTACACAGCTGCGCTGCCGATAGATCTCGGCGACTGGCGCCAGGTCTGCAGCGACCATGGGACGGATGGAAATGGAAAACATCAACTGGCTGTTCAAGTGGAACCAGGGCTCAGTGTATACCAAGGGGCAGGAACGCAAAAAGCAAAACGGCCCGCAGATTTCTCTGCGGGCCGTCTGGAATGTGGCAGGGGTGGCAGGACTCGAACCCGCAACCATCGGTTTTGGAGACCGCTGTTCTACCAATTGGAACTACACCCCTAGCGAACGAGGTGAATTATACGTCCCCAGGTTGAAAGGTAAAGTCCTTTTTCATTGAAAAATAACCGACTGACCAACTAAACAACAATGACCGGCAATTTTCGACAACTTCAGCCCCTGGACACCTCGGCACAGTGCTTTTGCAGTGAATCCATGTCAGATTCCACGCCATAGGAATCTTCCAGCATCGCCACCAGCTGACGCCCCAGAGTACCGGTTCTCCAAGTTTCTCGCTCATTGAAACCTTCGGTTCCGCCTTCAGGGGCCTTATCAAATTCGTTCATGCGCTACCTCACTCCGTTGTTCATTCGTGGATACTGCGAGTCATTAACAGCAGGTATATCACTTCCTCCCAGCTTAGACTATTTGACCAAAGTCTAACTCTCCCTATCGTCCCATTTGATCGCCTTCAACGAAGAAAGTTCGCGCAGAAAAAGGCATCAACCCCCTCCCACGGTAAACATCGTTGATTTAAGGGGAGATACTGACAAGGTTATCGGCTCAGGCCTGCACCGAGGAGACGAGGGTAGCAACCCGGGCCCGCGGCGAGCCGTGTCTTGGCGAAACGCACAAGCGAAAAAAGCCCGTTGCGTTAGCAACGGGCTTTTTCGTATTTGGTGCCTGACGATGACCTACTCTCACATGGGAACTCCCACACTACCATCGGCGCTACTGTGTTTCACTGCTGAGTTCGGCATGGGATCAGGTGGGACCACAGCGCTATGGTCGTCAGACGAAATTTGTCAATTTGCACAAGCTGTTTCTCGTTTGCATTCTCGCAAGCGCTTTCTATCTGGGATTTCAAAACCCATTGGGTGTTGTATGGTTAAGCCTCACGGGTCATTAGTACAGGTTAGCTCAACGCCTCACAACGCTT
>NZ_SWCI01000040.1 GCF_005116715.1 Ferrimonas sediminicola
CCCAGCGGCTTTTGCTGAGAGGAGCCCAAGACCCTGGATTCCCGCGTTCGCGGGAATTACGCAGGGAAGCGGGAACGCCGCAGTGCGCCCTTGCCTCTCGCACAATCGTCACCCCGGCGAACGCCGGGGCCCAGTGGCGTTTGACCGGGCCCCGTAATTGGCCGCTTCAGCTTGGGCCAATCCTTGCTTGTCTATACTCATCCTGTCACGGCAAAGGAATCCAAGGATGGCCCCAACACCCAAACTGCTGGTGGTGACCGATCTCGACGGCACCCTGCTGGATCACCACAGCTACAGCTTTCAGCCCGCCGAACCGGCGCTGGCGCGCCTCAGAGACCCTGGATTCCTGCGTTCGCGGGAATGACCCACTTCCTGTCCCCCCGGCGAAGGCCGGGGTCCAGTGGCGTTTGACCGGGCCCCGTAATTGGCCGCTTCAGCTTGGGCCAATCCTTGCTTGTCTATACTCATCCTGTCACGGCAAAGGAATCCAAGGATGGCCCCAACACCCAAACTGCTGGTGGTGACCGATCTCGACGGCACCCTGCTGGATCACCACAGCTACAGCTTTCAGCCCGCCGAACCGGCGCTGGCGCGCCTCAG
>NZ_SWCI01000005.1 GCF_005116715.1 Ferrimonas sediminicola
ACGTTGTTTGCGTTGCCGAGGCTGCGCATTCTACGCTTTCCTCATCCCCCGTCAACCCCTATTTTCAAAGGATTTTCCGGGTGTCGATGTTTTGCTCAGCACGGTGTTTGATGACCCGCTGTGCCCCCCGTCGACAGGGAGCGCATTATAGGGGGGGATTTTCTGTTGGCAACAGGAAAATCCCCCCCCTGAATCGTTTGGTTATTTTTTACCCAACAGCCAGTCGGCGGCCCCGGCCAGGTCGTCCGCAATCCAGTCCGGAAGGCTGGAGCCGTCAACGGGTTTACCGGAGCAGACCTGGATGCAGGTCGCCACGCCAGCCCGGCGCCCGGCTTCTATGTCGCCGTCCTTGTCACCAATCATTACCGAATTGGCCAAATCCAGGTCATGTTCCTCGGCCGCCTGAAGCAACATTCCCGGGTTGGGCTTACGGCACTCACACTCTCCCACATACTTCGGCAACCCCTTCTCGGGATGATGGGGACAGAAATAGACCCCGAGTAGAGGCGCCCCCGCCTCGGCAAATTGTCTCCCCATCCACTGGCTCAGAGCACGAAACTGCCCCTCGTCGTAGTAGCCCCGGGCAATGCCAGACTGATTGGTCACCACCACCAACTGATAGCCTGCCTGGCTAAGCCGGGCACAGGCCTGCAGTGTTCCTGGGATAAACTCGAACTCTTCGATGGTATGGACATACCCATGATCGCGGTTGATGACGCCGTCTCGGTCTAGAAATACTGCTTTGCGCACGAGCTTACCTGATAGTCGGAAACTGAATGAGGCTATTATCGATAAACCTCTGTTGATCTCAAGGATAGTGATGACCACAGGCCGCCGGTATGCGGATAAAAAAAAGCCCGCTCATAGCGGGCTCAATCACAATTGGGTAGAGTTCTTTCCAGGGTGCCATCGCTGCCGTAACACTCCAGCCCACCGAATCACCAGACACAAAGCGATCCATTTAATGGCGAGGGAGTATCTACGTCGGGGAAAGTGGGCTCTGTGTGCAACTCCCAACGTGCTCTCATACAGGCATCAACTGTACGCAGGGGCGGCAAATGAGTAAAATGAATTGACTCCATGAAGTAGATTCCAATTAGGCATGAACGCATCCATTCGATCCCTCAACTGCTTCCTCGCCTTGGTGAAGTGCGGCAACTATACCAAGGCAGCGGACCAGTTGTTCATGACTCAGCCGACGCTTAGCAAGATGATTCAACGACTTGAAGAGAGCCTTGGCATGCCGCTGCTGATACGCAGCAACCAGGGGATTCGATTGACTGCGGCCGGTGAGCACCTAAAACAGACGGCGGAGTCTATCGTCGGTCAGTGGCACCGGTTGCAACAACAGCTGGGAAGTTTAACCGACCTCACCTCGGGAACCCTTCGCCTCGGCATCTGCCCGATGCTCAGCAGTCTGATGATCGAGCTGTTATCTCAGTTCCGCCAGCGCTATCCCGGCGTGACCCTGAAAATGTCGGAGCATGGCGGCTACGGCTGTGAACAGGCGCTGATCGCCGACCGCCTGGATATCGCCTTCACCGCCCTGCCGGTCACCCACGCGGATCAGCTCGATTACAAGCAACTGGCCCAATATCCCTTATGGGTATGTCTGCCCCACTCCCACCCCTTAACGGCAAAGACCTCTATTGACTGGCAGGACTTCCACAACGAGCCTATGGTGCTCTACAACGAAGATTTCTCACTGGCCCAGTTGATCAGCCGGTTGAGCCAGCAGAATGACGTCAAGCTCAAGGTGGCCTTTCGCAGCGGACAGTGGGATTTCCTGGCCACCATGGTGGAAAACGGCATGGGACTGGCGCTGTTGCCGGCGCCCATCTGTCAGAGGCTCAACAGCGCCAAGCTCAGTTTCCGCCCGATGACACCGGCGCTGTACTGGGATCTGGCTCTTATCTGGCGAAAATCTTTGCCGCTGACCCCGGCCGCCGACGCCCTCCTAACCTTGAGTCAAGGCTTTGCCCCGGGCGATCTGGCCCTGGATGAATACAACATATAGGCTTCTCGCCCAGACTCCATGAAGAGTGGGAACCCACAGGGGTGACACCGCTTCAAAGTGTCGCAATACGGAGGGATGGCACGAGAGCTGCCCAAGCCCTTTAGCGTCCGCAAAGCCGGCCATTGGCTAAGATCGGATGTCCATGATGTCGGGCACTACCACGCCCCTGAGGGCGACTGGCTTAGGCTCAAGCCGGGCATGGTGCTAACCATCACGCCCGGGCTCTACGTTGGCAAAGAGGATCTGCGTGTGGCTCCACGCTAGCGCGGCATCGCCGTACGCATCGAAGACGACATTTTCACCACTGAGAACGGCGCAGAGGTGCTCTGCGCCGGTGTCACCCGACTGAGATCGGCTTTTCCAACTACCCACCTCGACTTTTCCAACCACCTATTCACTCTTCGAAACCAAAGCATCAAAATGCGAATCATTTGCTTTCGCGTTTCGTGACAAAGATCACGGTCACAACTCTCCTGGCGGCCATAGAGTTCAAATAATATTGATTCTCATTTATCTTTCACTGCGTTCCGCATTTAACCGATTGTTTTGTCTTCAGGAGATCCAAATGTCCTACGACGTGCCCACCCTGGTCGTGGCCGTTACCGCCACTCTGGGCGGCCAATCCGCTTTAGCAAACACCCCGGACACCTCCTCCATAGAGCGGGTCGACGAGCGCATGGTGATTACCGCCATCTCCTTCGACAACTACAAGTCAGACTCCGCCAGGGGCGCCATGCGCTCTGACATACCGCTACTGGACACCCCGCAATCCATCACCGTCATTCCGGAATTGATTGCCGATGAGCAGTTGGCCACCACCCTGAGTGACGTGCTGATCAACGACGCCAGCGTCACCTCCGGCTCGCAGAAGTGGAACCGGGAGGTGTTCAGCCTGCGCGGCTTCGAACTCTCCTCCGGCAGCGGCTACCTGAGAAACGGCCAGCAGGCCTGGTCCCACTACGTGCATCCCGTCGAGACCCTGGCGCACATCGAGGTGCTTAAGGGCCCCTCCTCCATGCTCTATGGTCAGTCCGCGCCGGGTGGCCTGATCAACATGGTGACCAAGAAGCCCACCTACGACACCCTGTTTGAGTTTGCCTTCGATGTCGATGAGCTGGGTTCTACCCGCCTCCAGGCGGACGCCGGCGGCGCCCTGAACCAGGCCGAGACCCTGCGTTACCGTGCCACCCTGGTGAAACAGGACGCGGAGTACTGGCGCGAGTACCAGGATGGCAGCAGCCAGGAGCGAAACCGCTTCCTGGGCGCCCTGGCCCTGGAGTATGACCTGGGCAACTGGGGCAAGCTCTCCGCCCACTACGACATGACCCAGGACAAGACCGGCATCGACCGCGGCGCCTGGCTGGACAGCGATGGCCACATCATCGGCGACAAGGACGCCATCTGGGACATGCCCTGGGCCTTTACCGACAACGAGGTGGAGAACTACGGCCTGGATATGGACCTCTACCTGAACAGCGACTGGACCCTGACCCTGGGCTTGAACCACCAGATGTTCTCCCGCCAGCGCCTGGACTCCAGTCCCAGCTACGACTCCTACGTAGGCTACCAGCAAGCGGGCTACACCGACGGCCGTTACGACTACACCGCCTTCGACCGCTTTGATGACTGGCAGTACAAGACCTATTACGCCGACCTCAACGGCTACCTGGACATCGCCGGCATGGAACACCAGTTCCTCATCGGCGCCAACATGCTGGATTACTACTACGGTCAGCTGCGCGACAAGGACCAGACCCAGACCCATGTGCCCGGCCAGCCCCTGCCGCCGCGCCCCGATCTGGATTACCACCGCGACACCAGCCTCTACGAGTCCGAGTACAACTACTACGGCTTCTATCTTCAGGATCTGATCACCCTGAATCAGCAGTGGCAACTGCTGCTCGGCGGT
Source organism: Ferrimonas sediminicola (assembly GCF_005116715.1). Taxonomy (GTDB): domain Bacteria; phylum Pseudomonadota; class Gammaproteobacteria; order Enterobacterales; family Shewanellaceae; genus Ferrimonas; species Ferrimonas sediminicola. The sequence goes on from NZ_SWCI01000005.1 coordinate 3,927, forward strand.
CGCTACGACATCCAGCGTAAAGATGGCCCGGGCAACAACAACGAATCCTTCGTACCCAAGGTGGGCGCCATCTACCACCCTCAGGAGAACGGCAGCATCTACCTCAGCTACTCCGAGAGCTTCGAGCCCCAGGGGGTGGTGGCCAAGGAGGATGACGTCAACGACGGCATGGATCTGGAACCGGAAACCGGCAAATCCTGGGAGCTCGGCAGCAAATGGGAGCTGGCCGATGGCCGGCTGATGGTGGACGGCGCCCTGTTTGACATCACCAAGACCGACATCGCCGTGACCGAGGACCTGGGCAACGGCCAGACCAAGACCACCCAGGGTGGCGAGCAGCAACACCGCGGCGTTGAGCTCTCCGCCCAGGGGCAGGCCTCCGAGCGCTGGTTTGTGATGACCTCACTGATGTATCTGGATGCGGAATACACCCACCACGACACCTACCAGGGCAAACGCCCCATGGATGCTCCAGAGTGGTCCGCTTCCGCCTGGACCCGTTACAAGCTGAACGACCAGTGGGCATTCAACCTGGGTGCCTTCTACGAGGGAGACCGCTACGCCGATCTGAACAACACCATCACCAAAGATGGCTATGTGCGCGTCGATGCCGGCGCCTCCTTAAAGAGGATGATCAAGCAGGTGGAGATGAACCTCAGGTTCAACGTCGAGAACCTGTTTGATAAGGACTACATGGCAGGCGGCTCCCACTCCGATCTGAGCATCGGTGCCGAGCGCAGCTTCCGCCTGTCCGCCCAGTTCAACTACTGATTGTTACTCCGATAGAGGCAGACCCAAGGTGGCCTGCCTGTTTGCGTTAAAGGAACCCACCCATGCTGGCCAAACTCCATCGCTACCTGGCTGCCCTGGTCGCCCTGCCCCTGCTGCTGGTGATCTTCTCGGGCCTGCTGCTGGCAATCACTCCCCTGCTCACCCCAGACGCCGAGACCAAGCCGACGCCGGCCCAGTTTCAACACACCCTGAAGACCCTGGAACGGCAGCAGGGCCCCATCCGCTTCGCTTTCGCCCTGCCCGAGCACCAATTGGTGATGGTGGCCTTCGAAGGCCAGAAGGGACGACAATTTCTGGACCTCTACAGCGGTGAACCCACCGAGCTGCCCTGGCAGTTTCAACTCAACCGCTTCGCCATAGGACTGCACATCAAGCTGCTGGTGGACGCCAACTGGCTGGTGGAGCTCAGCACCTGGGTGATGCTGTTCCTCAGCCTCTCCGGGTTGTTCCTGGCCCGGCCCAAATCCCCCAAGGGGGCCATGGGCTGGCACACCGCGCTGGGCTGGGTTGGTGCGCCACTGATGCTGCTGATCACCATCACCGGTCTGCTGATGCTCCACCCCATGGGCGGTGAACGGCCTAAGCAGGAGCCTCACCCCTCCCCCATGAGCCTGGACCAGGCCTTCGCCAAACTGGATGACGCCGAGGTGGCGGCCATGCGCATGGTGCGGCGTTCGCCTCAGGGGATTACCCTCTTCTGGGAGAATGAGCAGGGCACCCGCTGGCAATGGCAACCGGATCAGCAGGAGAGTGCTGTCACCCAACCCACCCGCTGGACCCGCATCCTCCATGACGGCAGCTTTGGCGGCCGCCCTGCGGCCTTTATCTATGCCCTGCTGTGCATCAGCGTCCTGGTGCTCTGGGGCACCGGCTTCTACAATTGGCTTCGGCGTGCCCGGTTGAGCCGGCCCAGCAAGGCCCCGGAGGGCGCCTGCCATCTGGTGGCCTACGCCAGTCAGACCGGCAGTGCCGCCGAACTGGCCAAGGACACCGGCTCCCTGCTGCAGTCCCGCGGCGACAAGGTGCACCTGTGCTCCCTGGCCCAGCTCAAGGCGGAAGATCTGACCCAGTATCTGTCGGTGCGGCTGCTGGTCTCCACCTGCGGCGACGGCGAGATGCCGGTTCAGGGGCAGGGTTTCCTGGAGAGCCTGAAGCGAGTCAGCCTCAAAGGGGTGAACTACCAACTGCTGGGCCTGGGTGACCGCCGCTATGCCAAGTTCTGCCAGGCGGCCCAGGATCTGGATGGCGCCCTGCGACGCAGTGGCGCCTCACTGGTGGGCGGACTGGCTCTGGCCGACGGCGATCCGGCCCAGGTGTGGCAAAGCTGGATCGGCGCCACCGGCAATGAACAACCGAAATCCATGGCCAATACAGTCCCGCTTAAGCTCGAGGAGAGGACACGTCTGGATGATGGCCAGGGGCAAACCCGAGAGACCTGGCGCCTGCGCTTTAGCAGCTCAGCGCCCCTCGACTACCGTTGCGGCGATCTGCTGAAGCTGCGCCCTGCCCAGGGCGGCACCGAGCGCGCCTACTCCATCGCCTCGGCGTCCGGCGGCAACAACCTGGAGATCTGCGTGACCCTGCACCAATGGCAGCTCGATGGCGAAACTCACACCGGCCGGATGTCCGGGCAGTTGTGCCATAAGGCCGTTGTGGGCGACCTCCTGCAAGGCCGCATCGCCGCCAACCCCGAATTCAGGCTGCCGGAGGACTCCGCCCCCATCATCATGGTGGCCGCCGGATGCGGTATCGCCCCCTTCATGGGCTTCATTCGTCAGCGTCCGCAGCAGAAAAACTGGTTGCTGTTTGGCAACCGCCATCAGCAGGGAGACTTCCTCTATGGTGACGAGCTGCTCCGGCACCAGCAAAGCACAGCCCTGGATCACCTAGACCTGGCGTTCTCCCGGGATCAGTCGCAGAAGATCTACGCCCAAGACCGGCTGGCGCAAAACCCACAGCGGGTTTGCGCCTGGCTGGAGCTGGGGGCCCATCTCTATGTCTGCGGCCACCCCGCCCTGGGTGAAGGGGTGCGCCAGGCCCTGTTGTCAATTTTCATCTCTCAGGGAGCGGGGCCTGAGCAGGCTCAGGCGCGGCTCAATGGGCTCATTGAGCAGGGACGATATCGCGAAGACCTGTTCTAGCCCGCCCCCTCCTATTGAAGCGCGCCTGTCACGGCGCGCTTTTTGGTGGCGGACAATTGACCAAGCAAACTGAGGTGGGATCACGTAAAATGGCGCCTTTGACCATTAACAAGAGCATGACCCATGGCGATTAACTGGTTCCCGGGCCATATGCATAAGGCGAGAAAAGAGATCGCCGAGCTGATGCCGCAAATCGACCTCATCATCGAGGTGCTGGATGCGCGCATCCCCTTCAGCAGCGAAAACCCTCTGGTGCCCAAGCTCAGAGGCGAGACCCCCTGCATCAAGATCCTCAACAAGAGCGATCTGGCCGATCCCGAGATGACCCAACGTTGGCAGGCCTACCTGGAGCAGGAGAAGGGGGTGAAAACCATCGCCCTAACCCAGAAGAACAAGGCCCAGGTAAAGAGCCTGCTGACCCTGGCCAAGGAGATGGTGCCGAAAACGCCGCTGCGGGCCCTGATCCTGGGGATCCCCAACGTGGGCAAATCCACCCTGATCAACACCCTGGCGGGGCGCATCATCGCCAAGACCGGTAATGAACCGGCGGTCACCAAGGCCCAGCAGCGGATCCGCCTGGAGGATCACATCGTGCTGCACGACACCCCCGGCTTCCTCTGGCCCAAGCTGAGCCCGGAGGAGTGCGGCTACCGCCTGGCCACCACTGGCGCCATCAAGGACACTGTGGTGGAGTATGAGGAAGTGGCCCTGTTCGCCGCAGAGTACCTGCGCACCACCTACCCTGAAGCCCTGTGCCAGCGCTACAACCTGGAAGAGCTGCCGGAAGACGACATCGGTGTGCTGGACGCCATTGCCGCCAAGCGGGGCTTCCTGCGCCGAGGGGGTATTGCCGACCTGCACAAGGTCTCGGAGATCCTGCTGCACGAGCTTCGCGCCGGCGCCCTGGGCGCCCTGACCCTGGAAACCCCGGAGCTGGTGGAGAAGGAGAAGGCACAGGAGGAGATCCGCGCCGCCAGGGCCGCCGAAGAGAAGAAGATTAAGGAAGAGCTGCGCGCCGCCAAAAAGCGCAAACGCCGCAAATAAGTAAAACCCGCCAGCTGGCGGGTTTTACTTTATACAAAGGTCATTAGTAGGTGACTGGTCAATCTGATACGCCGGAGGAGATGTGCCCATCCAGTCGAGACGTGGGGTACGGCCGCTAGTGAGTCAAACAGCAAGCCTCACGACACAGAGTGAAACAGTTGAAACCGCAACAGTGAGCACCTATTCCGTGACGTTGGCATCACAGGTCACAGGGCTGCTCCATCTCGTACACCACCTCGGTGGCCAGTTCCATCCGCGCCAGGATGGCGATGCGGGCATCCTCCAACCCCTTGTTGTAACATAGGGTTCCCAGGCGCGGGAGCATGAAATCCAGCAGGAACTCCGCCTCAAACTGACCAAGCTCCTGCTCCATCTCCTGCTCACTGTAGCTCTGCAGAGCTTCCACCAGCGCTTCACGCTGCGCCTTGGACAATTCGACTGGATTCACATCATCTCCGTGGAATAGGCATGGGAGCGCAACAGTGTATCCCCTGACGCCGAACACCTCTAGCCCATGGCGTAACTGATGGCGGCAATCACCGCCCCCTGTGGGTCCCTGATCCAGCAAAAGCGCCCCACCTCTGGAATGTCCTGTGGGCCATAGAGCAGCTCGCCACCCAACTCGACCGCCTTGGCGGCAACGGCGTCCACATCGGTGACCGTGACATAGCCGGTCCAGACAGCAGGCATGCCCGGCTCAGGTGCCTGCATGATCCCCCCCACCCCGACACCGCCGTTCTCGATGATGTGGTAGCTGGCCATCTCCATCTGCTTTTCGGTGAAGGTCCAACCGAACAGGGGGCCATAGAACACCATAGCCGCCGCCGGGTCAGAAGTAGACAACTCTTGCCAGCTGTGGGCGCCGTGGGTCTCAAAGGGTGAACTCATGACTCTCTCCGCCATTTGATCGGTCAACTCCGGCTAAAGTCTAGTCAAGCCGCAAGAGTGGCGAACAGAACAGAAATAGAGCATTCACCACACTCCAAGCCGGGTTTTGCTCATAGCTTGTACGGTTGAACCCCCTCCCCCTTTACAGCGCCCCGCCGGTTCACTAACATGCATCCCCGTTGGAGAGATGGCTGAGTGGTTGAAAGCACCGGTCTTGAAAACCGGCAAGGGTTAATAGCCCTTCTAGGGTTCAAATCCCTATCTCTCCGCCATATACAAAGAAGCCCGCCTAGTGCGGGCTTTTTGCTTTTCTGTGTTCGAAGAGATAGGGAGCAGCAAGGAGCCTGCGAGGGAGTAACCCTAGCCAGGGTTCGCAACGAGCGGAGCGAGTAACGCCGAAGGCGGCCGAACGACGTGAGGGCATCAATCCCTATCTCTCCGCCATACAAAGGAGCCCGCCTAGTGAGGGCTTGTTGCTTGTCTGCTGTCCGACTCTGCCGGCAACTGTCATCCGGTCCTGGCTCGCCCACCGCTCCTGGTTTGACAGCAACAACCCACAGTACCGTTCCGGTTGCAGAGAGGGGGGGCGACCATGTCTCCAACCGGGATGGGCCGGAATCAGCAATCCGATGAAGAGGTGCTGTGCCGCCGCGTGCAGCGGTATCCTGTGGCCAACTGCCACCACTCATGCTCCGCGGATTCTATGGCACCTCTTTTCAAAACAAAAAACAGAACGTTTCGACAAATTTCCATAAAGCCAATAGATATGGCCCAGCATCCACTGATGGTTTAGTGCCTCACAAGGAAAAGACCACACAACCGGCAAGCCCGGTAAACAACCACTTATAAATAAAATGGGTGCCCTGGTCGAAAAAGCTTTACTTCCCTGCGCCCAGACTCCATACTGGCGTTGCTCTGATAGCAGAGTTATTAATGACACATCAAGTAAAAGCAAAACCCTCAGAACACCTTCATTGTTGTTGTAGTCCTAAGTGTTTCCCTTAGCTTCATCGTCAGATTTAATAATTCATAATTTCAGTGCATCGCATTGCAATTGCGACATTTTTTAATCATTAAAAAGGGACACATTATGTCTAACAAAACAACTGGTACTGTTAAGTGGTTCAACGAAGACAAGGGCTTTGGCTTCATCTCTCAGGAAAATGGCGGCTCTGACGTGTTTGTTCACTTCCGTTCAATCGTTTCCGAAGGCTTCCGGACCCTGCAAGAGGGCCAGAAGGTATCTTTCGATGTAGAGCAAGGCCAAAAAGGCCCTCAAGCAGCTAATGTTGTAGTGCTCTAATATCGAAATGTGGCGCAGATGACAATCCTCATCTGCGCCAGCTGAAACCAAACCCCACACTCTCTACCACATCAAAAGTCAGTCCTTCGACCAGGTCGCATAGCCTCCCCTTGCTATCGCTCGTTCAGATCGCTTGCCTTAAAGCCTGCCCAAACCTCTACAGCCATCAAGAAACACGCTGTTTTTGATCACTCCGCTAATCCAAGAACCAGCATACTTCGTGTGTTTTAACTCTCGGTTGCAGCTAATCAAAAGGCCCGCGGAAGATTCAACGACATACTCTCAATGATATTTCGCATCGATTATTAATCTGCCTCGATCTAGTCTGCTTGCCGGCACCTTGAACTGCCAAACGGCCTCTCTGCATCCATTCGATGCGCAGAATGTTTTTTTCAGTGCCAAACAGTACCTAAACTTGGGCACTATCGACCCCTACCCATGCTCAGGAATGACCCGACAATTCTGCCTCGCTCTTTATGGCCGCCAGTGTCGGCATCGCATGCTGCTCCCCCCAGCTCTTCAGCGCCAACAGGATGGGCTCGAGAGTTTGACCGGTCGCGGTCAGGCTGTACTCCACCTTGGGCGGCACCTCCGGGTACACCTTCCGGTGCACCAAGCCATAGGCCTCCAGTTCCCGAAGCTGCTTGGTCAGCATCCTCTGGGTGATGCAGCCCACCCGGCGCTTCAGCTCGTTAAACCTGAGGGTACCATCAAGAAGGTGGAATAAAATCATGCCTTTACCCTTACCGCTGAACAGCTCCAGGGTGGCTTCCACCGGGCAGCCTTTGCCGTCGTAGGACTCGTATCTGTTGCGCTTTACAGTATCCATTTTGTGCCTATAGCACATTTCTGTGCGTACTTGTCTTGAGCAAATGTATCCATATTATACACACCACAATGATCATGAATACGCCAATTAGGAGCCCCACCATGAACCTGAAAGAGGTTGTGCAAGCCCGTTACTCCACCAAGGAGTTTGACCCAAGCAAAATCATCCCGGCCGAAAAGTTTGACCAGATAAGGGCGCTGCTGCGGTTCAGCCCCTCCAGCGTCAACTCCCAACCCTGGCACTTCGTGATTGCCGACTCTGAGGAGGGACGTCAACGCATTGCCAAGGGCACCCAGGGCTTTTTCTCCTTCAACGAAGCCAAGGTGCTGAACGCCTCACACATCATCCTGTTCTGCGCCAAAACCGAGATCGATGACGACTACACCCGCCATCTGCTGGAAACCGAGGATCGGGATGGGCGATTTGCCGAGCCTGAACACAAGGAGATGGCGCACCTGGGCCGCTCCACCTTCGTCAACATCCACCGTTTCGACCTCAAGGATGCCCAGCACTGGATGGAGAAGCAGCTATACCTCAACATGGGCACCGTGCTGCTGGGCGCCGCCGCCCTCGGCCTTGACGCCCTGCCCATCGAGGGGCTGGACACCAGGGTACTCAATCAGGAGTTTGACCTGCTGGAGAAAGGGTACACCGCCGTGGCCATGGTGGCCCTCGGCTACCGCAAGGAGAGCGACTTTAACGCCAGCCTGCCCAAGTCGCGCCTGACCGAGCAGGAGATCTTTACCCAGCTGTAATCCCCCGGGGGCTGGCACACAGCCCCCCGGTTCCCCACGTCCTCTTCCCCTACACCAGTCCGTAGTGCCAGACTCAACTTCGCCGCCATCCGCTGGATATTGAACACGTCCCTCAACCTGTCGAGTCGCCCTGAGCATCTGCGAAGTGAGCTCGGAACGATGAAGGGAGGGGGCGAATAGTACCGACACCGAATGCTCTTGACTCATAACACTTAATTTCCTCAGTGTTTTTGACTATCCCCCAACAGTTCCCGGGCAAATCCCAGCCCACCCCGACTGAAATCGTTTTGTGATCCTGGCGGTGTAAGAGCGCGACTCCTACTGTTAGACTGTTGGGTTTTAACCGCCGCAATCGATTTTTTAGAATGATATCGATTCGGTTAATCTCAACCCAACTAGGGAGGACGATTTGACCAAGGGCATTGATAAATACAGTATCGACAGCACCGACTACACCATAGGTCAAGATAACGTTCAAAAATGGGGCTTTGATGTCCACAATCCGGTTTTCGGCATCAGCGCCGGACTGATCATCCTATTCCTCATCGCTGCGCTGGTGACCGACGCCGCCACCGCAAAGGCCGCCCTCGACGGCATCAAATGGAAGATCATCAATAACTTCGACGGACTGTTCATCTGGTCCGGCAACATCTTCGTGATCTTCTGTTTGGCTCTGGTCTTCTCGCCCTATGGCAAGATAAGACTGGGCGGCGAAAGTGCCGAAGCCGATTTCTCCTTCCTCTCCTGGCTGGCGATGCTGTTTGCCGCTGGCATGGGCATTGGCCTGATGTTCTGGAGTGTGGCCGAACCGGTGGCCTACTTCACCGGCTGGTACGAAACGCCATTGGGGGTGGAAGCCTACTCTCCCGAGGCGGCCCGGCTGGCCATGGGAGCCACCATGTTCCACTGGGGGCTGCACCCCTGGGCCATCTATGGAGTGGTCGCCCTGTCTCTGGCCTTCTTCACCTACAATAAGGGGTTGCCCCTTTCCATGAGGGCAATCTTCTACCCACTGTTGGGGGATCGCACCTGGGGCTGGCCGGGGCACATCGTCGATATCCTCGCCGTGCTCGCCACCCTGTTTGGTCTGGCGACCTCCCTGGGCCTGGGCGCCCAGCAAGCCGCCAGCGGCATCAACCACGTGTTTGGCATTGACGGCGGAATGGGATTGCAGATCCTGGTGATCACCGTGGTCACCCTGCTGGCAGTGCTCTCGGTTTATCGGGGCATCGAGGGCGGCGTCAAGCTGCTCTCCAACATCAACATGATAGTGGCCCTGCTGCTGCTGGTATTCGTTTCCCTGCTGGGGTTCGCTGTGGTGCTGGGCGCCATCCCCACCACCCTGATCGCCTACCTGAAAAACCTGATCCCCCTGAGTAACCCTCACGGGCGTCCCGATGAAGCCTGGATGCACGGCTGGACCGTGTTCTATTGGGCCTGGTGGATCTCCTGGTCTCCGTTCGTCGGCATGTTTATTGCCCGAGTTTCCAAGGGTCGCACGGTGCGCGAGTTCATCATCGCCGTCCTGATTGTCCCCACCCTGGTGACCCTGGTGTGGATGTCGGTCTTCGGAGGCCTGGCACTGGATCAGGTGATCAACCAGGTCGGAGCACTGGGCACCCACGGGCTGCGGGAAGTGCCCCTGGCGATGTTTGAGATGTTTGAAAACCTGCCCATGAGCGACCTGCTCTCTGTGGTGGCCATCATCCTGGTGATGGTGTTCTTCATCACCTCCTCCGACTCGGGCTCTCTGGTGATTGACAGCATCACTGCCGGCGGCAAGGTGGACGCCCCGGTGCTGCAACGGATCTTCTGGGCCTTTATCGAAGGCGCCATCGCCGCCGCCCTGCTGTGGATCGGCGGTACCGAGTCGATTCAGGCGCTGCAGGCGGGCGCCATCTCCACCGCCCTCCCCTTCACGGTGATCCTTCTGCTGATGTGTGTCAGCCTGCTGATGGGAATGCGCACCGAGTCCAGGTTCCGCTAGGAGTCAGCGTCACACTTACAGAGGCGCTTCCGGCGCCTCTTTTCTCTCTCTGGGCTAGCCCCAAATGTCGCCGATGGGCGTCTGGGGTGAGAAGTGATGGGCCACTTGTGCCTGAAACAGCTCTGCGGTGGCGATGGCATCGGTCAGCGCATGATGGGGCTGGTAGACCGGCAGTCCATAGCGTCCTCGACAGGCACCCAACCTGACCGACGGCGGCTTCTTTCCCACCAACCGATTCCAGCGGCTTCCCATCTGATGCTGCAATATTTTCTGCTCGACCTCCATGGTATCCACCAAGGGAAAGCCTATCCCCTCGCCCAGGCGGCTCTTCAGGGCCTGATCGAGAAAGGGCCGCTCAATCTGTTTGTAATGCACCACCGCGATGGCACCCGTCAACACCTCCAGCAGCGGCGTGATCACCTGGGTGAAATCGGGGGCTTCGTCCACATCGCTGTGGGTAATTCCATGGATCACCACAGACTCCTCTTTCAGGGGACGCTCCGGCTGCACCAGGAACTGGCCGGCCCGACGGCAGTAGACCCGATGGAGATCGAAGGGAACCCAGCCGACGGAGACGATAGCATCCCGCTCGGGATTCAGCCCGGTAGTCTCAAAGTCCAGGGCCACGAAAGGGACCTGGGAAAGGGGCGTCTCCGGGGCCATTACCCCATGCCCATAAAAGCGTTGCAACCTGGGATCCCTCGCCCGGGCCGCTCCCTGCTGATAGTAGGCCGCCCAATTATCATCGGGCTGACGACGCTTCCACCATCCAAACATCCGGGCTCCCTAGGCAAAGCTGCTGGCTTGATAACGGTACTTGAGAAAGTTCTGCGCATTGCTCAGAACCTGGAACGCATCCTTGAGGTTGCGGCGCTCGAAATCGGACATATTTTCGGGCTCGATGTTGTTATCCGGCTCCTGACCCAGCTCGACGTCTAGAGCCTGGTGGCGAATGCGGACCATGGAGATAAACTCCATGGCATCGCGCAGATCCTCGGCTTTTCCTTTGGGCAGGATACCGGCATCGATGATGTCGTCCAGGCGCTCGAAGGAGTTTTGCGCCCGAGACCCCACCGCCAGCGCATGAACACGAATCAGGTCTGCCAGCGGCGCGGTGCCGCGTCGCTTGAGATTGATGGAGTTGTTGTGGCGGCCATCCTTCTCCATCACGAACTCCTTGAAGAAGCCCAGTGGCGGCGTCCGGTTCAGGGCGTTGCGGGCCAGGCAAGCCAGGAAGCGGTTGTTCCGGCGCGCGCGGCGCACGATGAATCCGTTGAGCTGCTCGGCCCACTTCACCCGGCCATACACCCCGTCAAGATCGAAGAAGATCGAGGAGTTCAGCAGCGCCTTGGGGTTGGGATCGTCGATCCAGTCGGCGAAACAGGCCTCCCACTCCTGCAGCGTCATCCGCCACATGGGGTTGGTCGCCATGATGCCGCCGGTGCATCTCGGATAGCCACAGCGATCCAAGGCGTCACACACCCACTCCGCCAGGGAGGAGAAGTAATCCCCGTGCAGCTCCTGACGGTACTCATCATCGAGGATAATGGCGTTGTCCTGGTCGGTAACGATCAACTGCTCATCCCGGGCCATGGAGCCCAGCGCCAGGAAACAGTAGGGCACCGGCGGCGGCCCCAGGGCCTCCTCGGCCAGTTCGAGAATCCGTTGCTTGAAACTGCGGCCGATCACCGCCATGGCGCTGCCCACCATATGGGCATTGGCGTCCTCATTCACCAACCGGACGAAACACTCCCTCACCTGTACGGCGATCTGCTCCAGCTCCTCCACGCTCTGCTGCTTGAAGATGGAACTCACCAACAGCAGGCTGTTCTGGGACTCATAGCGGACGATGTCGGTGAGGGAGATGATCCCCAGGGGCTTGTTGCCTTTGACCACCGGCAGGTGGTGGACATTCTGCCGGAGCATGTAGAGCATCGCCTCATAGACATAGGCGTTGTTGTCCAGGGTGATCACCTCGGTGCTCATCACTTCTGAGATGGGCAGGGTGATGTCCAGCCCCTGAGCGACCACCTTGCTGCACAGGTCCTTCTCGGTGACGATGCCCTGCAGCTGGTCCCCCTCATCCTCGGCGCTCTCATCCCACACCAACAGAGAGGAGAGGTTCTCCTCGGCCATCTTGGCCGCCGCCGTGTGGATGGAGCACTTGCTCTCCACCCAGGCCGGCTCGCCAGTCAGCAGGGTCACCACCTTGGAAGTGGTCATATCATTGGTGTCAAAACCGCTGGAGACCGCCTGACGCAATCGCACCGTGTTTTCCACCTCAACAAACTCGGCGAAGGAGTCGAAACCGTCGTTGAGCCTGTTGAACACCGCCTCCGGAATGCAGTAAAGCAGGGTGTCCTCGATGGCGGTGGCGGGAAAACGCACCTTGTTGTTGGTCAATAACCCCAGTTGGCCAAAGACCCCTCCCTCATCCAGGCGATTGTAGAGGTCACCGTTGCGCCGATAGACCTCCACGGCGCCGCTGCGCACCACATAGAGGTCGTGGATCTCCTGGCCCAGAGCCAAAATCGGCTGAAACTCGCGGACATAGGCGATTTCTACCTGGGTGACGACCTCGGCCAGAGTCTCCTCAGGCAGGTTGTCAAAAGGGGGATACTGGGCCAGAAAACCCTGGATCTCAATCAGTTCGGCATTCATAAACGAGACTCTGTCGCGGCAATACCCCAATCCTAACCGTCCCCACCGCCGATCGCCAACTGCCGATGATCCAACTGGCCAAAGGGGAGGCAACTTGTACCGGGGATGGCAATCGGGCAAGTTAGGAAAAAAGCACCTCAGGAGAAGAGCATGAGCAACGTGTGGATCAGCAGAGCATTTGTCGCTGCGGGCATCATCAATATTGCCGGGGTCCTGCTGTTCTCCAGAGGCCTGACCAACGACACCCTGTGGCAGTGGGACCCGGTGCTGTTCAGCCCCTTCGGTCTGCTGCTTATCATGCTGTGGGGGGGCGCTTACATTGCCGCCAGCAGTCGCTACCTGCAGCTGCCCGGACTCTCGTTGGTGTTTGCAGCGGAAAAACTGCTCTACGTGGTCGCCTGGTGTGTGTGGCTCTCCAACCATGGCAGCCAGTTACCCCAGCTGTTTGAACAACAGTGGCTTACCGGACTGTTTTTCAGCGTCTACGGCCTCAACGATGCCCTGTTTATGCTGATCTTCCTCTACGCCTTCTACCGGGCGCGTCACTCCCAGGTCCGGGCTAACCAGATGACCTAGAGAAGAGACACCCCATGCTCCGGGCCTGGGGCGGTGGATTGCACCGATAGCGGCTGCAGCTCCAGGTTAAACCACTTCTTATCGGCGCTGGCCCGGTTGCACTCGATGGAGGCCTCGGTGGTAACCGCCCCGACCCGGACACTCTCCACCGAGTTGAGCTCGTCCAGCAGGCTTGCGGTAACCGGCTGAGCCCCCCGGTTCTGCTCAATGAAACGGGTCAGCTGAGCCTGCTTCCAACTCAGACCCTCCTTGGCGGCGATCGGCTCATTCTGGGTGATCTCGATCTCCTTGAGCACCTGCCGGTACTCAGTCTCGGCAATGGCCCCCAAGAACCTGGGGCAGACGGTTCTGCCGGGCTATCGGCTGAGTTTTTGTCACCCGGTCATCGATTATTACCAGGGACGGCTCCAGCTGCACTCCGGCGGCCGCTGCCTGTTAGAAACCCTGACGCAGCGGGTGAAGCAGTCTCTGCTGATCGCCGACGGCCGTCAGTGCGCCAATCCAGAACCACCCCAATGTCCCGTCGAGATGGCATGCCCTGGAGGAGGGCTAGGCCACCGCCAGCGTCAGGTTCAGCCCGACCAGGGCAAGGGTGACACACCAGGTCAGCAGGGTGCCCCAGAAACGCCCCAGGTGATAGCCGCCCCGCCCCCGGGTCAGGCCCCAGGGGTGAAGCACCCGACCCAAGAGCCACGCACTGCCGCACAGGTGCAACAGCAGCCCAGGGGCGCCGTTGAGCTCGGCACTGGCCAGCATCAACATCACCAGGGGGGCATACTCCAGCAGATTGGCGTGGCAACGCACCGACAGGGTCAGATCCTTGTCCTGGCCGTTCCCCAATCCGATGCCGCGGCTGCGCCTCAGGCGCACCACCCGATAGGCAAGGACCAGGGCCAGCAGCGCCGTGAAGGAGAGATACAGTGCGGTGATCGTCAAAGGCATCGATTTTGCTCCCAGTGTGGGGGCTCCCCCTAGTGAAATGGCCGCTGGTCCAGCAGCCGGTAGAACGCCAACGACATGCGCAGCGCTCCCCACAGCCAAAGCATCCCCAGGGGCAGCCAGGTGTCGAAATACCAGACCAGGGCAGCGCCGGCCGGCACGGCTGCGCCACTGAAGGTCAGGACAAAGATGATGTTGTCAAAATGATCTTCCCAGAGCGTCTGATGTCCCTCTCGTCGCTTGACCACTCCCCAACCACCGCCACCGACCCACAGGATCGCCGCGAAGAAAAAGAACCAGCCGTGCATCACGCCTATCAGGGCAATCACCAGTGCAGCACACATCAGCAGGTAGCAGATCTGGGCATCCAGACGGGCCATGTCATTGCGCTGGGGAAAGGGCAGAAGATCCTCTACCGGGTCAGGCTCACGAACCGACATAAAACCTCCTTGTTGTTACTGTCAGTAGTGCATACCCATTCAGAAGATAGGGTTGACCAAGCGTTAACGCAACACAATTTTCAAATAAGTTAATAAGATTTAATGAGTTGCATACATGAACCAGGGGGTAATCAGAGTTCCAGCTTCTCCCCGGGATGTTTGCCGCCACTGCGGTACAGCAGCTCGACATAGGCGTTCACCAGCCTGTCCATGGCCGCTTTCTGGCCCTGGACTGAGGGGATCATGGTGACCGCCAGGGCGGCATACTCCAGCTGTGACGAGGTGGCGATGGCGCGATCGACGATCTGCCCGAGCAGGCTGGAGCGCACCCGCTCGGAGGGAACCTGCTGAGCGGCCAGCAACGCCATGTTGAAGTCGTCGGCGGCCAGGGCCGCCTCCACCAGCTCACCGAGCGCCCGCTGCCGCTGGGGGCCGGGCGGGTGACCGATGGCACTGTGGTACATGCCATAGAGCCAGCGGCGCTCGCCGCCGTAAACGTCCAGATCGAGAGTCAGCTCGGGCTTGCGCTCCTGCCCCAGGATCAGCGCCTCCATTGCCCGGGCACTCTGCCCCACCTGGCCCTGCTTGGGCACCGCAGTTTCCTGGAGGCCCAAGATCCCCAGGGCGATGACCGACGCACCCAACACCATCTGGCCCAGCTTCGCTTTCACCCGCACCGCCCAATTACGAAACAACTAATATTAGCGATTCTACAAACAGAGCTGTCTTCTCGCAAACTTGGTGAAACAACCTCCCGATCCGTCAGTGCAGCAGGGTGTGACGGCGCCGATACTGACTCGGAGTTTCCCCCTGCCAACGCTTGAACGCCTTACAGAAGTTGCTTTGATCCTGGAACCCGAGCTGGCGGGCGATCTCCGCCAGGGAAGTATCGGGGCGGCTGAGGTGGTGACAGGCCAGCTCCCGGCGAACCTGCTCCAGCAACCGACTGAAGCTATACCCCTGCTGCTTCAGTTTGCGCTGCAGGTGGCGGGGTGTGATGGCCAGCTCATGGGCCACCTGTTGCTGATGGGGTTCTCCCCCGGAGAGGTGTTTGATAATCAAGCCGGTGACCCGGTTGACGATGCTCTGCTTACCCAACTGGGCCAGCTCATCCAGGGCCAGCGACTCACAGGCCTGGGCCAGGGCGGGATTCCAGAAAGGGTTCTGCTGCTTGGTGGCCAGCCGGTCCAACACCAGGCTGTCCCTGGCGCAGCCATAGAGGATGTTGCAGGGCAGAATCGACGCCAGATAGGTCGCCGAGGCCTCCCCTGGGTAGGCACGGTTCAGTTCGAGCCGGCGGATGCCGCTGCGCGCCATTACCCCCTGCTCCATCATGGTCAGCACCGGCAGTAGCGCCAGGTTCAGACCGGCGTCGGAAAACCCCGCTCGCTCCCCCTCGGTCAGTTCATAGACCAGGCGCAGATCGCGCTCATCCTGCTCAACCGAGAGATCGACCGCATCGCACACCAGGTGGCTGATACGGCACATGCGCCGGCACGCCTCCTCCATGTCACGGCTGGTGATCATCGCGGTAAGCAGGGTGTCTCCCCTCAGTTGATCCCCCCACCGGGACAGCATCAGCCCCATGTAGGGGTTACCGGTCAGTTCGGAGGCCTCGCCCCAAAGGTGGCGCACCTGCGCCACCGGCAACCGGGCCCCGGGCAACCCCAGCGGCTCGGCGCAGATGCCTGCCCGCTTGAGCAACCGGTCCGGGTCATGGCCCTGCGACTGCAGATAGTAAAGGAGGGGCCGAATCCAGGCGGCCAGCAGGGTTGCTTGTGTTCTCATGGTTCTTCCTTGATGTGGCGCATACTGCGGCTGCCGACGCTCCTACCAGCAGATTTCTACCTTGCCCAGTTCAAGGTCCCGGCGCAAGAGTTCGAACCGTCAGCAGAGGGGAGTGATCCGGCGCGGGATAATATATCTCCATGTTATATCTAATAATTTTTTCACACCACCCAAGTGGTCATACCACATTGATCAACCATGGCGTTCACGAAACTCCGCAGGCGTCATGCCGGCCCAGCGGCGAAAGCGCCGGTAAAACACCGATGGCTCCGAATAGCCCAGTGCCAGGGCGATATCGGAGATCGCCTGATCACTGCCGAGAAGCAGCTTGATCGCCTGGGCACGGCGCACCCTGTCCTTCAGCTTGTGAAACTGGTGCCCCTCCCTCTTCAACCGTCTTCCCAGGGTGGCCACGCTGATGTTGAACTGAGCCGCCACCTGTTCCTGGGACAGGCTCTCAAGCTGCGGGTGCCCCTCCAGGTAACGCCGCACCTGAAAGGCCTGAGAATCATCGGGTCGGTAGAGGGTCAGCAGCCGCTCCGGGGAGTCAGCCAGGAAGGGACCCAGGGTTTCGCTGGACTGTTTAATGGGCTTTTGCAGCATGACACGGGGAAACACCAAGCGGGTGACTGCCGCCTCGAACTCGATCTGGGTCTGCAGCAGCGGTGCCAGGGGCAGATCAAATCGCTCTTCCGCAAAGGGCAGGTCGACTCGGGTCAGGGTGAGGGGGGTATCGATCATCCAGGCACTCCAGCGATGCAGGATGACGCACAGGCTCAGCAGCAGGAAGGCGCGGTCACTGCCCTGCTCGCCCCCCAGGACAAGGCTGGCCTGCTCCCCCTGCTCCTCCAGCGACCACTGGTACTCATCGGAGAGCAAACGGAAGAAGTCCCCGACGCGTATCAAGGCCCGACGCAGGTTGAAACACCCTATGGTGGCATGGCACATCATCCGGAAGCAGCCGCCCCTCAAGGGACGAGAGGCAAACCCCGAGGACTCATCATCCAGCAGAGTCCACAAGCTGCGCAGCAGCGAACTGAACCGTGCGGGAGAGATCCCCTCCCCCATCAGCAGCTGCCGGCGGCTGCTGCCAACCTCAGCCAGCAGGGGCTCCACCTCGATCCCTTTCGCCAGCGCCCCCTCCAGGGCGGCCAGCACCAGGGCCGCATCTATGGTGTCGGCGCGCCTTCCCTGAGGACTCTCTCCTTGAGCCATCTCACCTCCTAAAGTTGCAGAGGCCAGATTAACACAGCCGAGCGGCCCTCGCCCCAGAGGCGGATCGGCCTCTAGGCCAGCAGGCCAAACACCGCCGCCAGCGGATCGGTGGACGCCCGCTTCAGGATCTGCTCCACCTCATCGACGAAGCCCCGGCCATGCTGACGCTTCTTGGCATAGGCGGCAAAGAGTCCGGTCACCGACTCCCGGTTCAGGCTCCCCTCCTCCAACGCCAGCCCCGCCAGGTAACCCTCGATCACCAGCAGATCGACCATCAGCACCTGGAAGAACTGGATGGGGCGCTTGCCGCTGCCCAACAGAAACTGGTTGTGATACAGCTGATACAGCAGGTAGTTCAGCAACACCTGGGGGTATTGGCTGAAGTAGGGGGTGATCACCTGTTCGCGGGCCCTGGCGATGAGTTCATCGAACACCCGGGCCACCCTCCCCGAATCCCCGGCCGCCTGCAGGGAGGTGGCCAGGGTGCCGAGATCGGCGTCCTCCGTCCCCAGCCCCTGACTCAGCTGACGTATCAGCGGCGTCTGAAACGCCAGGAAGCGCGCGTCCGACGGCAGCAGCCTGGCGGTGACGTCCCGAAGCTTGCGCATGTCACTGGTGATATTGAGCACCTGGGGGACAAAGATCTTCCATCTGTGTCCCTCGAGTTGCGGCAGCGCCTGGAACGACCTCTTCAGGGTGCCATCTAGGATGTGGCGCCGGTTCTTGGCCAGCAGCAGCTCCACCTGGATAGGATTGTCGAGGTGTTGATCGATCTGGTGATAGCTGAGACCGAGGATGAACAGCTTCTCGGACAGGCTGTGGTCCGGCAACAGCATCACTTCGAAGCTGAAATCACGCAACAGATCCGCCCACAGGGGCAGCTGAGCCGCGCTGGTCCCCGAGGGGGTGAAGTAACGGCGGTAGGCCGGTGACTCGGTCACCTGGCTGAGCATCATCGCCTCGGGATTGTAGAGGATCTCCGCGGCGGCCGCCGGACAGGAGAGGGAGAGGCTCAGCTCCAGCCGGTTGCCGAAGTAGAGGGGCATGCGGGGATACTGCTGACAGGTCACCGACAGGGCCTCCTCCCCCAGGCGCTTATGCACCTCGCACAGTCCCGCCCCATCCAGCATGGGGCAGTGCCCGTCACCATCCAGCAGGATGGTGCCATAGGCCTGCGGGTTCAGGGTGCCGCTGTCATTGCGTTTGAAATGACGCCTAGACAGATTCTTGATGGTGCTGTCGCTGGACTTGCGCATCGCCTTGAAGGCTTTCTTATCCAGAGAGATGTTCCATGAATGGCAGCAGTTGGACGGGCAGGCCGCCCCAATGCACTGAAAGTTTCGCACGAAGGCCGGTTCAATAATCTGGAGGGCGGTTTCCGCTGACATAGTGACCTATTCCGATCGATGACTCATTCCAAGCCAGTCTCACACCAGGCGGATGGGCAGACTGACGGGCAGAAAAAAGCCGGGCAGTTGCCCGGCATTGAAAGGGAGAGTGGGATTTAGCCCAGCAGACCCATCACCAGGTTGGTGTTCTGGTTGGCGCGGGCCAGGATGTTGGTGCCGGACTGAACCAGCAGCTGGTTCTTGGTCATCGCGGCGCTCTCGGTGGCGAAGTCGGCATCCATGATGCGACCGGCAGCCGCCTGGGTGTTCTGGGAGACGTTGGCCAGGTTGTTGGCGGTGTGCTCCAGGCGGTTGATGTTGGCACCCAGGGTAGCGCGGTGCGTGCCGACGTTGTCGATCAGGGCGTCGATCTCACCCATGGTGGTGGAGGCGTTGGCCTGAGTGGTCAGGTCGGCGGTGAACAGGCTGCTGTCGATCTTGTCGGTCGCCACGTCGATGGACACGGCCAGGGTCTCGGTCTTGTCGGCACCGATCTGGAAGGTCACACCGGCGGCGCTGGAGAGGCCGGTACCGGCGAACAGGGTGTTGCCGGCGAACTCGGTCTTGGTCACGATACGATCGATTTCGGCAGACAGCTCCTGGAACTCGGCGTCCAGAGCGGCCATGTCGTCAACAGAGTTCACGCCGTTGGCCGCCTGAGTGGCCAGCTCCTTCATACGCATGGCGATGTCGTTCACCTCGTCCAGGCCGCCGTCGGCGGTCTGCAGCATGGAGGTGGCATCACCGATGTTGCGCTGGGCGGTGTTCATGCCGGTCACGTTGGCGTTCAGGCGGTTGGCGATCTGCAGACCCGCTGCGTCGTCGGCGGCAGAGTTGATGCGCAGACCGGTGGACAGGCGCTCCATGGCGCTGTTCAGGGCGTTGTTGTTGCTGCCAACAGAGTTCTGGGCAACCAGTGAGGGGAAGTTAGTATGTACTGAAAGCATGGGTATATCTCCGTGAGATGCGTTGTGTACTGTCACCACAAGATAGGCGCCCCATCCCTTGAAAAACTTAAAGAAATTTATCAACCAAAAAGACGCGCAAAAATAAACAATTGTTTTTAAATACATTTTTTCCGGATCGAAATCCCCACCGATTTCTGTTGTAGTCCGACAGGATCAAAAAAGGCCACCTGTTGGTGGCCTCGTTGAGATCGGATCAGATTACTCCGCCTGGCTGCCCAGCATCTCCTGACGCAGCGCTTCGTTGGCGTCGCTGGCCGGCTGCTGGCCGGTATGACGCTTCATCCAGCCCAGGACCACGTCGTACCACTGCACCAGGTTGTCCTTGTCGATGATCCAGTGATTCTCCTTCTCGAAAACGAGAAGCTCGGAATCGATCCCCTTGCGCTGCAGCACGGTAAAGGCCGCCAGCCCCTGCTCCAGGGGGACCCGGTAATCCTTGGCACCGTGCACCACCAGCATCGGGGTCTGCCATTTGTCGATGTGGTTCACCGGATTGAACTGCTCATAGGTTTCGGTGGCGTCCCAGTAGCTGCCGCCAAACTCGTGCTCGGGGAACCACAGCTCCTCGGTGACATTGTAGAAGCTGCGCATGTCGAACAGGCCGGCGTGGTTCACCAGGCACTTGAAACCGTCGGGCCAGTTACCGGCGATCCAGTTCATCATGTAACCGCCGTAGGAACCGCCGGCGGCACAGGCGTTGCTGGTGTCCAGCCAGGGCTGCTGCTGGCCCACCGCGGCCAGGCCCTTCTGCAGATCCACCAGTGGCTTGCCGCCCCAGTCCAGGGAGATGGAATCGGTGAACGCCTGGCCGTAGCCGGTGGAGCCGTGGAAATCGATCATCACCACCCCGAAACCGGCGGCGGCCCACAGCTGGGCGTTCCAGCGGCCATGCCAGCGATTGCCGAAGCTGCCCTGGGGGCCGCCGTGCACCAGGAAGGCGACCGGGTACTTCTGGCCCTGTTCATAGCCGGCGGGCTTGATCCAGTAACCGTAGACGGTCTCGTTGTTCCACCCCTTGAAGGAGAACTGCTGGTACTCACCCAGCCCCTGTTTGTTGAGCAGGTCCCGGTTGAGATCGGTCAGGCGTTGCTGGCCGCTGCCGTCCAGGCCCATCACATACAGGTCATTGGGACCGGACAGATCATTGTGGGTATAGAACAGCTTGCCATTGGTCACCTTCACCAGGCCGTTGCTGCCCTCGGCCACCAGGGTGCGCTTGTCACCGAAGCGCACGTCCATAGCGTAGATGGCCACCTGCCCCAGATCCTGGGCACTGACATACAGGGTGTGGCTCTCCTCGGCAAAGGCGATCTCCCGGGCACTGCGGTCCCACAGGGGAGCCACTTCGCGGGTCTCACCGGATTGCAGATCCTTGAGCATGATGGCGAAACGGTCCGCCTCGAAGCCGGGGCGCTTCATCGCCAGGTAGGCCAGGTAGCGGCCATCGTCGGAGAACACCGGGTGGCTGTCCCAGGCCAGGTTGTCGGCGGTCAGGTTGACCGCCTCACCGCCGGACACCGGCACCTGCCACAGATCATAGTTGGTCTGCCAGGCCTGGTCGCGACTGGGGGCCTTGGCACTGTAGACCACATGCTTGCCGTCGGGGGTGAAGGCGACCTCCTCCATGCCGGAGAAGGGCAGCGGCGGCACCTCGGTGTCCAGGCCGGCGGTGACATCCACCGGTTCGGACAGTGACTGACCCTGCAGCTTGGCCACGAACAGGTGGTTGCGCAGGCCATCGCCCCAGGTGTCCCAGTGACGCACCATCAGCTGGTCGTAGTGGCGCCCCTTCTGCTTGTTCTCTTTGTTGGCCTTCTGCTTGTCGGCGCTGCACTGGAGGGTGTCGCACTCCACGTTAACCCGCAGCTGCATCACCACCTGGCCGCCGTCCTTGGACAACTTGAAGCCGTCGACGCCCAGGGGCAGGTTCGACACCTGCACCGCTTCGCCGCCATCCAGGGGCAGGGCCCAGATCTGGCTGGAGCCGCTACGGCCACTCAGGAAGTAGAGAGTCTTGCCGTCTTTCGAGGCCACCAGGTTGCTCTCGGTGCCCTTGTGGTTGGTCAATTGACGCGCCTCGCCCCCCAGCTGTTGCAGGTAGAGCTCGGAGCGGTAACCCTTGTCGGTTCTCTTCTTGACCCCGTAGATCACCGCCTCGCCGCCGGGCAGGACCAGGGTGGAGTGCAGCTTGCTCAGGGTGTTGAGCTGGTTCACGTCAAACGGTGCAGTCACCGGCTTGGCCATGGCCGACGCGCAAAGCGTCAGGGCCGCGCCCAGCAGAAGGCTGTTCTTCATCGTTGCTATTCCCTTGAATGCGAAAGGCGGCCACTGGCCGCCAAGTTCATTTGGGTGCCCTCGAGCGGCACCTGTGTTGTTATTTGCTGAGCTCGGCGTCGAGCTCCTCAATCTTGGCCTGCCAGATGGCGGGGCCGGTCTGGTGCACGTTGCTGCCGGAGGAGTCCACCGCCACCGTCACCGGCATGTCCTGGACATCAAACTCGTAGATCGCTTCCATGCCCAGCTCTTCGAACGCCACCACCCGCGCCTGCTTGATCGCCTTGGCCACCAGGTAGGCGGCACCGCCGACGGCCATCAGGTAGGTGGCCTTATGGCTGGCGATGCTGTCGACGGTGGCGGGGCCCCGCTCGGCCTTGCCAATCATCCCCATCAGGCCGGTCTTCTCCAGCATCATCTCGGTGAACTTGTCCATGCGGGTGGCGGTGGTGGGACCGGCCGGGCCCACGACTTCGTCACCGACGGCATCCACCGGACCGACGTAGTAGATGAAGCGGCCGTTGAAATCGACCCCTTCCGGCAGGCCTTCACCGGAGTCGAGCAGATCCTTGATCCGCTTGTGAGCGGCATCACGGCCGGTGAGGATCTTACCGTTGAGCAGCAGGGTGTCCCCGGCCTTCCAGCTGGTGGTCTCCTCCCTGGTGATGGTGTTCAGATCCACCCGCTTAACGTTGTCGCCCACCTCCCAGGTCACTTCCGGCCAGTCCTCCAGTTTGGGCACCGGCAACTGGGCGGCACCGGAGCCATCCAGGGTGAAGTGGACGTGGCGGGTGGCGGCGCAGTTGGGGATCATCACCACCGGCTTGGAGGCGGCGTGGGTCGGCGCGCTCTTGATCTTGACGTCCAGAACCGTGGTCAGCCCGCCCAGGCCCTGGGCACCGATGCCCAGCCGGTTGGCCCGGTCGAAGATCTCCAGGCGAAGCTTCTCTTCGGTGGTCTCGGCGCCACGGGCCTTGAGCTCATGGATGTCGATATGCTCCATCAGCGACTCTTTGGCCATCACCGCCGCCTTCTCGGCGGTGCCGCCGATGCCGATGCCCAGCACACCCGGGGGACACCAGCCGGCACCCATGGTGGGCAGGGTCTTCTCCACCCAGGCGGCGATGTCGTCCGAGGGGTTGAGCATCACCATCTTGGACTTGTTTTCGGAGCCGCCCCCCTTGGCGGCCAGGAACACCTCCACCTTGTCGCCGGCCACCATATCGATGTGGACCACGGCGGGCGCGTTGTCCCTGGTGTTCTTGCGGGCACCGGCGGGGTCGGCCACGATGGAGGCCCGCAATGGGTTGCCTGCATCGCTGTAGGCGCGGCGCACCCCTTCGTCCACCATCTCCTGGACGGTCAGATCGGAATCCCACTGCACCTGCATGCCGATCTTGACGAAGCAGGTGACGATGCCGGTGTCCTGGCACAGGGGACGGTGGCCCTCGGCGGACATGCGGGAGTTAATCAGGATCTGTGCAATGGCGTCCTTGGCTGCCGGGTTGGCTTCCCGCTCATAGGCAGCGTTCATTGCGTCGACAAAATCTTTGGGGTGGTAATAAGAGATGTATTGCAGGGCATCAGCCACCGAGCTGATGAAGTCCTCTTTGCAGATCACGGCCATTTGTTCTACTCCACGGAGGCGTCCCGCCTCTTCTCACTATGCCTGTGTTTTTATTGTGGTTGTGAAATCCGGACCATGATACCCCGAGCCAGGGCCGCCTGGCCAGTGGGCGGAAGGTCTAAGATCCCGACAGGCCGGTTGCCTGTGTCACTGGGCACAGATGAATCTGTTCGATCCTCTCTCTGCTGGACTGAGCCTACCATACGCCCTGATATTGCCAAGGCGGCTGGCCTCCCGGGGCCCCCCACCCCGAATGACTCAAGAGCCGATCTCGGACGCGCTCCCTGTGAACCTGAAAAGGTCACTGTTTCAACTAATAATTCAGCATAGACAGTAGCTTGTATTTCGCTCATCGACATTTCTTTCACAGCGGAACCGCTAGGCTCAGGTTGGCAAGCTGTTACCAAACTGTGCAATGATGAACCTAAGCCGTAACCACCAAGGACCGATGATGCGCCCCCTGTTGTTGACCCTGCTACTGCTGTTGCCCGCTGCCCAGCTGGCGGCCCGCGCCGCCCCCGACTTCAAGATAGAGATTGGCGGACAGAATCAGACCCTGTTGGAACTCAGCCATCGGGGCCCAGTCTACCTGGACTTCTGGGCCAGCTGGTGCGGCCCCTGCCGCCGCTCCTTCCCCTTTATGAACCAGCTGGTGGCCGACTATGGCCCCAGGGGAGTGACCGTGGTGGCCGTCAACCTGGATGTGGACCGGGAGGACGCGGCCAAGTTTCTGCGGCAGTTTCCCGCCAACTTTCCCATCGTCTACGATCCGGAGTTTGCCCTGGCTGACGCCTACGGCGTCGGCGGCATGCCCAGCAGCTACCTGATCAAGGACGGTGAAATCGTGCAAACCCACATCGGCTTCCGCCCCGGTGATGCCGACGCTACCCGAACCACCCTGGATAACCTGTTAACCCAAGAGCCACAGGAGAAATAAGGTGAAAACAACTCTACTGGCCCTGTGCCTGCTGGCTTTGACCGGCTGCAGCACCCTGGGGGTCAAGCCCTACGAGCGTGATCTGCTGGCCCACCCCGCCATGGCCCTGGAAGCGGATGCCCTGGACAAGGCATTTGACGATCACATCTATTTCAGCAAGGAGGCCACCAACGGTGGCCGAGGTAGCGCAGGAGGCGGCTGCGGATGCAACTAAAGACACTGGGAAACATCACCGCCGCCCTGGCCACCGCCACCCTGCCGCTGACCCAGGTGCAGGCGCAGGAGCGCCCGTTCGAGCCGGAGTGGGACTTCGACGCCGCCTTCCTCTACTACAGCGAGGGAGACAGCCGGGTCGACGCCTACGAGGCGGCGCTCAAGGCGATCCGCACCAACGCCAATGATCAGGTGCTGGCCCTGACCGGCACCCTGGATGTGCTGACCGGCGCCTCCCCCAACGGCGCCGCCCCGCAAACCACAGTGCAGACCTTTACCCGGCCCTCGGGCAAGGGCGAGTACCAGGTGGCGCCGGGCGCCACCCCCCTGGACGACACCTTCAAGGACACCCGGGTTCAGCTCAACCTGCAGTGGACCAGTCCGCTGAACCGGGCCATGGGCTACACCACAGGACTGCACATCTCCAAGGAGTACGACTACCTGTCGCTGGGGATCAACGGAGGTCTGAACCGGGACTTCAACCAGAAGAACACCCGGCTCTCCCTGGCAGGCTCCTACTTCTATGACACCGTGGAACCCGAGGGGGGCATCCCTGTGGGCCTGAGCACCATGGCCATCCGCAAGGACTTCTCCACCGAGGACGCCTTCCAACAGGCGTTCGACGCCACCCGAGGGGACAGCGACGACACCAAGACCACCTGGGACATCCGCGCCAGCCTGAGCCAGGTATTGAGCCGCCGGCTGATCGTGCAGGGCACCCTGACCTACGCCCAGGTCGACGGCTATCAGAACGACTTTTTGAAGGTACTCTCCGTGGTCGACGGCCAGGGCGAGGCCCAACACTACCTGTACGAGTCCAGGCCGGACAGTCGCGCCAAGTGGGGCGTGTTTGGCCAGGCCAAGTACCACTTCGGTCCGATTCTGGATCTCAGTTACCGCTACATGAGCGACGACTGGGAGGTGGACTCCCACACCCTGGATGCCCGGCTGCTGTTCGAGTTTGGCCCTCACAGCCTGGAGCCGCACCTGCGCTACTACACCCAGAGTGCCGCCGAGTTCTATCAGCCCTTCCTGCTCGAGGGGGAGAGCCCAGGCTTCGCCAGCGGCGACTATCGTCTCGGTGAGCTGGACACCTACACCCTGGGGCTCAAGTACGGCTACCGGATGACCAATGGCCACCGGCTGGCGGTGCGCCTGGAGTGGTACCACCAGACTCCGCAGTCGGTTGGCAAGGCGGAACCGGGCCAGCTTCAGCAGCTGGACCTCTATCCCAGCCTGGACAGCCTGATACTGCAAACCAGCTACCACTTCTGATGGTCAACCTGGCAGAGAAGCGACCCCTGACCCTGGCTCTTTCGGAGCCAGGGCAGTATCGCGGCAGTTTCGAGGCGATGGCCTGCCGCTGTGAGCTGCTGATCCGCACCGGTGACGAGTCCGTGGCCCGCCGGGTGCTGGGCGTCGCCGCCCGGGAAGCGCTGCGCATCGAGCACAAATTCAGCCGCTACCGCGGCGACGGCATCTGCCAGGCCCTCAACCACAGCAACGGCCAGGCCGTGGCCATCGACCCGGAAACCCGGCAGCTGCTGACCCTGGCGGACACCGCCTGGAGACTCTCTGACGGGCTGTTCGACATCACCAGTGGCGTGTTGGGCAGGATCTGGCGCTTCGATGGCGCGGATCGGCTGCCCTCCCCGGCCCAGATCGCGGCGCTGCTACCCCACATCGGCTGGGACAGGGTGCAGCTGCAGCCGGGCCGGGTCATCCTGCCCCCGGGCATGGCCCTGGACTTTGGCGGCCTGGGTAAGGAGTACGCCGTCGATCGGGCCCTGGCGCTGCTGCAGCACCACTTCCCTGGGGTCGAGGTGCTGGTCAACTTCGGCGGCGACCTCGCCGCCTCCCCCACGCCCACCCCCTGGCGTGTCGGGATCAGTGCCGTCGACGACGATGCCCCCGCAGACACCCTCGCCCTTTGCGGCGGCGCGGTGGCCACCAGCGGTGACAGCGAACGCTACCTGATGCAGGGGCGCCGGCGCCTGAGCCACATCCTCAACCCAAAGAGCGGCTATCCGGTGGCTGATGCGCCGGCCAGTGTCACCGTCCAGGCCCAGCGCTGCACCGATGCCGGCCTTATCGCCACCCTGGCGATGCTGCAGGGAGAGCGGGCGGAAGCCTTCCTTGAGGCCCAGGGGCTGCCCTATCGGGTTCAGCGTCGCCCCGCCTAAGGGGCCATAGGCGAGGCCCGGAGGAGCTGGTATGATCCCGGCAAACGATTAGAACCGAAGAGCCTTATGCCACACCTGACTCGCCGCCCGCTGGAGTGGGCCTGCGACGCCTCGGCGCTGTTTACCCCGCTACAGCATCTGCCCTGGGCCATGCTGCTGGACTCCGCGGTTGACGCCGCCGCCCCCCACCCCGATGCGAGCGTCGACATCATCGTGGCCGATCCCCTGGCGACCCTGACCACCGAAGGCCACCACACCCGCATCCACGCCGATGACGGTGTGTCTGTCAGCGACGACGATCCCCTGATCCTGCTGGAGCAGCAGTTGACCACCCGGCTGCCGACCATAGAGGGTCACCGGGATCTGCCATTTTGTGGCGGGGCCCTGGGCCACTTCAGTTACGATCTGGGACGGCGGTTCGAACGCCTGCCACGGCGTGCCGGCGATGACATCGGCCTGCCTGAGATGGCGGTAGGCCTGTACGACTGGGCGTTGATCCTGGACCATGACCGGGACAGGGTCGAGTTGGTGGTGGTGGGGGATGAACACGCGTGGCAGGCACGGCTGCAGTGGCTGGTTGAGCAGCGGTCCCAGGCCGGGCACAGGTTCAGCCTGACCGGAGCCTGGCAGCACGACACCAGTCACGGCGACTACCTTGAGGCGTTCGACCGGGTGCAGGCCTACCTGAGAAGCGGCGACTGTTACCAGATCAACCTGACCCAGAGATTCCACGCTCCCTACCGGGGCAGCGAGTGGCAGGCCTACCTGACCCTGCGCGCCCATAACCTGGCCCCCTTCTCCGCCTTTATCCGACTGCCGGACGCCGCGCTGCTGTCACTGTCCCCGGAGCGCTTCCTGCTGGTGGAGGGGGACCAAGTGCAGACCAAGCCGATCAAGGGCACCCGCCCCCGCAGCCCGGATTCCCGTCAGGACAACCAGGCCGCCCTGGCGCTGGCCCACTCGGAGAAGGACCGGGCGGAGAACCTGATGATCGTCGATCTGCTGCGCAACGACCTCGGCCGGGTCAGTGCCCCCGGCAGCGTCCGGGTGCCCTCGCTGTTCGCCATCGAGAGCTTCCCGGCGGTACACCACCTGGTGAGCACGGTGACCTCCACCCTGGCCCCGGGCGTCACCCCCTGTGACCTGCTTCGCGGCGCCTTCCCCGGCGGCTCCATCACCGGTGCACCGAAGATCCGTGCCATGGAGATCATCGAAGAACTGGAGCCGTGGCGCCGCAGCCTCTACTGCGGCAGCATCGGTTACCTCAGCTGCCACGGGCGCATGGACACCAGCATCACCATCCGCTCCCTGGTGGCCAAGGGCGACCGGATCTACTGCTGGGCCGGGGGCGGCATCGTCGCCGACTCCCATGGCGAGGCGGAGTATCAGGAGTGTTTCGATAAGCTGGCCCGCATCCTGCCGGTGCTGGCCCAGCCCTAACTGCCCCCCTGCCGCCAGGGCCCCGGATCGCCACCGGGCCCTGGCCCAAAATCCCTCCGTCAGCCCGATCCGCGACTACCTTAATTAGTGAGCTCAAACCCTGATGAGGTACCCCCGTGGACACCAGCTTCCCCTATTGTGACCAGTTCGGCCCCTTCAAGGTGATCCACCTGTATGAGCCCTCCCTGCCGCTCAAGGCGGCACTGGTGGTGGATAACGTCGCCCTGGGTCCCGCCATCGGCGGCATCCGCATGGCCGAGGATGTCACCACCGAGGAGTGCTTTCGCCTGGCCCGGGCCATGACCTACAAGAACGCCGCGGCGGGCCTGCCCCATGGCGGCGGCAAAGCGGTGATCTGGGCCGATCCCAAGATGCCCCCCCAACGGAAGCAGGAGGTGGTGCGCGCCTTTGCCCAGGGGCTGCGTAACGAAGAGAGCTACGTATTCGCCCCCGACATGGGAATGGATGAGCAGTGCATGGCCTGGATCCGCGACGAGGTGGGCCGGGTGGTAGGCCTGCCCAGCGAGCTGGGCGGCATTCCCCTGGACGAGCTTGGCGCCACCGGCTGGGGGCTGAGCCACGCCGTTGAGGTGATCGCCGGCGAGTGCGGCTTCCCGGTGGCCGGGGCACGCTTCGTGGTCCAGGGGTTCGGCGCAGTCGGCAAGCATGCCGCGCGCTTCTTGGGGGACAAGGGGGCGGTGCTGGTGGGAGCGTCCGACTCCCGCGGCGCCATCCGCAATGAGCAGGGGCTGGATGTGGCCCGGTTGATCGCCCTCAAGCAACAGGGCGGCTCCGTGGTGGACTACCCGGATGCCAGCGCCATCTCCGCCGATGAGCTGATCGAGATCCAGTGTGAGCTGTGGATCCCCGCCGCCCGACCCGATGTGATCAACCGGGCCAACGTCGGCCGCCTCAATACCCGGGCGGTGATCCAGGGCGCCAACATCCCCTGTACCCCGGAAGCGGAAGCCTTGCTGCACCGCCGGGGGGTGCTGTGCCTGCCCGACTTCATCGGCAACGCCGGTGGCGTTATCTGCGCCTCCATGGAGTACCACGGCGCTACCCAGGCGACGGCCTTCGAGGCGATCGAGGAGAAGATCCTCCGCAACACCGAGCAGATGCTGGCGATCATGAAGGCGCAATCGCTGCTGCCCAGGCAGGCCGCCGAGTCGCTGGCCCAGACGCGACTGCAGCGGGCGATGGCCTATCGGCGCTACTCGCTGTTTTCCACCGCGCCCCATTTTCTGTGAGCCGGCGATGCGCTGGTAAGACTGCTGTGGTGGCACCCTGCGGCGAACGCGACTAAGCCAAAGGCGGATTCCCCCGCGCTGCCGCCTCTGTTATCTTGGAGAGAGTGCTCTTCAGGGAGGTGACGCCGTTTGAACCGTCAGCAGTTTCTCGCCCAGTTTGCCCTCAGCCCCATCTCCGGGGTGGAGGACCCCATCGCGGCCCATCCCAAGGCCGGTCTGTTTAAACCCGCCTCGGTGCTGCTTGCCCTGACCGAACGGGAGGGAGAGTTGCAGTTGCTGCTGACCCGCCGCGCCAGCCACCTGCGTCACCACGCCAACCAGGTGAGTTTTCCCGGCGGCAAGGTGGACGCCACCGATCCCTCCGCCTGGCACGCCGCCACCCGCGAAGCCTGGGAGGAGGTCGGGCTGGCACCGGACCGGCTGACCCGGGTGGGCGAACTGCCTGAGTTTCACACCATCTCCCGCTTCCGGATGATGCCGCAGCTGGCGTTTTTCGACGGCGACTTCGATCCTGTCCTCAGCCAGGACGAGGTGAGCGAGTGCTTCTTCGTCCCCCTGGCCCACCTGTGCGAACCGGCCAACCGCCGGGCGGTGGATCTGAAGCGCCGCGGCGCCGATCACCGGGTCTACTTCATGTTCTGGCAGCATCACCAGATCTGGGGCGCCACCGCCGCCGTGCTGGAGCAACTGGTGCGCCATCTCGGCTATCCCAGGGCACAGCTCTGAGGCCAAAGCGCTTTTTCCACCACTCCCCCCTCGCAAATCCCTCTTTATCTCTTGAGAATCAGGGTCAGCAAGGTAAGATTAACGGTTTGCAGCCGACCACAATCTGTGGTTCGCTGACCGAGTATTGATTTTTATCTCGCTGGAGAGACAACCGAGAATGAGTGTGGCAACCATCGCTGACGTCCTGAAGGGCGTTTACGCAGTAGGCAGCGAAGTAACGGTACAGGGTTGGGTGCGTACCCGCCGTGACTCCAAAGCCGGTATTTCCTTCCTGGCCGTGTACGACGGCTCCTGTTTTGATCCTATTCAGGGCGTGGTACCCAATAATCTGAATAATTACCAGGAAGATGTGCTGCGCCTGACCGCCGGTTGCTCCGTCAAGATGACCGGTGAAGTGGTGGAATCCCCCGGAAAGGGCCAGCAGTTCGAGATGGCGGTCACCGCCGTCGAGGTGGTGGGCCTGGTGGAAGACCCGGACACTTATCCCATGGCCGCCAAGCGCCACTCCATCGAGTACCTGCGCGAAGTGGCTCACCTGCGTCCCCGCACCAACCTGATTGGCGCGGTGATGCGGGTGCGCAACTGCCTGTCCCAGGCGATCCACCGTTTCTACCACGAGCGTGGCTTCATCTGGGCCGCCACCCCGATCCTGACCGCCTCCGACTGTGAAGGCGCCGGTGAGATGTTCCGCGTTTCCACCCTGGACATGAACAACCTGCCCCGCACCGACAAAGGTGAGGTGGATTATGACAAGGACTTCTTCGGCAAGGAGACCTTCCTGACCGTATCCGGTCAGCTCAACGCCGAGACCTACGCCTGTGCCCTGTCCAAGGTATACACCTTCGGCCCCACCTTCCGCGCCGAAAACTCCAACACCAGCCGCCACCTGGCGGAGTTCTGGATGGTGGAGCCGGAAGTGGCCTTCGCCGATCTGGACGATGTCGCCTCCCTGGCGGAGGAGATGCTCAAATACTGCTTCGAAGCGGTGCTGACCGAGCGCATGGACGACCTGAAGTTCTTCGAGCAGCGGGTCAACAAAGAGGTGATCACCCGCCTGCAGGACTTCATCAAGGCGGACTTCGCCCAAGTGGACTACACCGACGCGGTAGAGATCCTGCAGAACTGCGGCAAGAGCTTCGAGTTCCCGGTGGAGTGGGGCATCGACCTGGCCTCCGAGCACGAGCGCTTCCTGGCGGAAGAGCACTTCAAGGCCCCGGTGGTGGTGAAGAACTATCCTAAGGACATCAAAGCCTTCTACATGCGTATGAACGACGACGGCAAGACCGTTGCCGCCATGGACGTTCTAGCCCCGGGCATCGGTGAGATCATCGGCGGCTCCCAGCGTGAAGAGCGCCTGGAGATGCTGGACAAGCGCATGGACGAGATGGGCCTGCCCAAGGAGGAGATGTACTGGTACCGCGACCTGCGTCGCTACGGCACCGTGCCTCACGCCGGCTTTGGCCTGGGCTTCGAGCGACTGGTGAGCTACGTCTCCGGGGTGTCCAACATCCGTGACGTCAT
This sequence comes from Ferrimonas sediminicola, assembly GCF_005116715.1. Taxonomy (GTDB): domain Bacteria; phylum Pseudomonadota; class Gammaproteobacteria; order Enterobacterales; family Shewanellaceae; genus Ferrimonas; species Ferrimonas sediminicola. The sequence continues at coordinate 35,812 of NZ_SWCI01000005.1, forward strand.
TCCCTTCCCGCGCGCCCCTCGCAGCGCCAACTTCTAAGCTTTGCCCTAGAGCGAAAAAAACCAGCCTGCGGGCTGGTTTTTTTATGCCTCCCTCAACCAAACTAACAACGAATAACCGTTGCTCAAAGAGGCATTAGCTTTGGAGTCCCAGCAGGCGACTGATTCCATCTCGAGATCAACTTAGAGATGTCTGTTGCCGATCGCTTTTGGCCTGGTCACTATTTTAATCGCTCTCACCTTAAACTCGTGACCATTGCCGAAGCCTTTTTTATCAATAAAGAACAATACCGAAATCCGGAATTAGTCCAGATTCAATAAGGTATTCAATCATTATTAATGCACGGAAACATCATCAAACAGGCAACCTGCCCAAAGCCGACATTCAATCAAATATCAACGATCACCATGATAAGTGCCCCTAGAGAACTTGTTAGCCAAGTTTACTGTCAATCCATCATCAAACTATTTTGCAATCAAAAGCTTATCGACAGTTGGCTAGGGAGGCACCTCGAGAGCTCAGCGCCAAGAGGCTGCCTGCACTCTCATGTGCGCTTCAACCGTGAATGATCTGGCTCACACAAAGATTTGTCCTTTATATGAGAAACCCATCCAGTTCCAAAACTTGAATTTCATCACAAGCCATAAAGAAACTCTACAAAAGACACACCACTCATCGACCCGTCATGAGATGGGTAGCAAAAATGATACTTCACCAATTCATAAACATCCGCGCAAGTATAATCTATTCTTGTTATCTATCCATGAAGAATAAGGCCAACCCATAATGTTCATAAACAAGAAGTTTGTTTTGCCTACTCTCCTGCTTCTCCCCATGAGTGTTCTCGCCAATGAGGCCCATACCACCCAACATGAACAAGTCACTAATAAATTTATAAAATCCCAACGTGAAAAGCTGGAACAAAATACGGTTGGCAAGGGGTTCGGCCCCCAATCCCCTCGTGACATCGATTCCATCGCAGGGGAAAACCCCATCACCTTCGGTGCTGCTCCGGCATACAGCAATATGAACTTGTGTAATATCCACTTTCATAAAAATGCAGAGCATAAAGGAGGAGAGTTCACTCACTATGCCGGAAACGGTGACGGTCACGGCTACCTGGGCGGCTACCAGTACACCGGCAGCCTGACCAGCTCCGAACTTGCCCCGGTTCATCATGAGGTTTGCCCCAGCGCTCACGACAGTCTCTACCCCGGTGAGACCATTGAAGTTCATTACGTACACTCGACGGCTCAAGTCACCCCCGGGCCAACTCTGGGTTCGTGCCTGAACGAATCGATCAATAACCCTCAACTGCGAGTAGAAACCCAAGTCTTTGTTTTGGTGAATGACCATAACGCTGCAAACTTCATGGATCTCACCCAAATCGGTGAAGTTCAGGGCTTCCATCAGGCACTGAATATTCCTGACTCGACAGGCAAGCCGGTACAATACGCCGGCTCCACCACTGGCCCCGGTTACAATGAACAAGGCTCGCCATTCCAGGTCAGCTGGAGCGTGCGCCCCAAGGTGGTCAAAGTGGATATCGACTCCGTAGGACAGTGGTGCCAGGGCAACCCCTTCAACGAAGACCACGCCCACGGGGTAAGAAACCTTGTGACCAACCCTAAACTGCTGTCAGAAATCACCCAATAACGGCTGTATCCCCCATCGAGTGGCTGAGTGACAAAAGGAGGACAATAGGACCGCCTCTTGCACTCCCACCACTCTCCCCACATCGATCTCAAGCGAGAATGGTGGGCCTCTGGAGTAACGGTCTACCCGGCCCCACTCTCAATGAAGCCCAGCGCCGCCCCCTACCCGACGGCCGACTCAGCCAAGTCTTTGTCGAACGCGTTTCCCACTGAGAAAAGGGGATAAGAAAACCAGCTCGCGGGCTGTTGTTCTGTCAGCCCCTCCCCTGATCTCACCCGGAGCGACCGGGACACCAGCCCACAGCATCACCGGCCAGCCTATAGGTTGAACCGGACGATCAGCCACAAGTTCGGGATTAGCCTACACCCGCTTACCTCGCCTTACACCCCTACAGCACGAAAGATATAAAATAAATTCAATATATTGATTCATAGCTAAAAAATGAGTACCCGCATGAAAAGAACCAAGCCTCTGACTAAACATCTCACCCTGTGTGCCCTGCTGTCCGGGGTTGCATTTACCGCGCAGTCGGAGGTCGCCCCCGACCTGAAACATACCGTTTCGTATGGGCTCGGCCTGTCCGATTTTGATCTCAAGGGCGTGAGTTCAGATACCGGCTTTGTCCACAACATCACCTATGAATACCGCTTGTTTGACAACCTGTCTGTCGGAGTCGAATACGTCAAAGCGCTCTCCATGGAGCTGAACACCTTGGCAAGCCTGGGCATGGACGATTTTGAGGTGTCCTACGACAGCGCATTTGCCAAGGTAAAGCCGATTTATGTTCTGTCTGACCACCATCAGCTGTACCTGGACCTGGGGTATGGTCGATTCAAGGCCGATGTCACCAGTGGTGGCTTTAGCGGCAACAAATCCGGCAGTGCCCTGGTGGCAGCGGCCGGATACCGGTATCTGCTCGGTGATTTCAGCCTGGGCGTGAAATACCAGTGGCTGGATCTGGATGGTGCCGACGCCAAGAACCTGATGGTCGATCTGGGTTACCGCTTCTGACCAGTGGCGGCCGGTCACAACTGGCCATGACATCAATACGAATGACACTGCACATGAAAAATCTGATCACACTGCTGGTGGCGACGCTTTTCCTGGCTGCCTGTACCACGATCAAGGACGCCAAACTGGACATCAACAACCATGAAGCGACCCATTTCAATCAGGGTATCGACGTTGTTTGGGCAAAAACCATCGAGATCATCGACGCTTCCGCGTTAGATCTGGTCTACGCCGACACCCGCAACAGGCAGATCTATGCCCAGGCGCCGATCAGCGCGTTCAGTTGGGGGGAAAATGTCTTTATCGAGATCAGGGAAACCGAACCGGGCACCTCGGTAAAGATCTCCAGCAAACGCTCGCTACGCACCACGGTGTTCGCCAGCGACTGGGAAGCGACAATACTCGACGAGTTGCAACGGTCTCTGAACGACAACTAGCCAGAGAGCTGGACGCCGTCAACGTCAGAGCCGGCCCCGGGCCGGCTCTGACGTGTCTGGTAGCTCCCTGGTGCCGGTCACAGGTTGTAACCCGCCTCCTCATGCTCATGGATATCCAGTCCGGACACCTCCTGCTCCTCACCCACTCTCAGTCCCTTCACCAGGAAACCAACGATCTTCAGCAGCAGGTAGCTGACCGCGGCGGTGTACCCCAGGGTGGCGGCGACGCCGATGAACTGAACCCCCAGCTGGCCCGCCATGTTGGTGATGCCGTCGGCAAAACCATAGCCGCTGAACACCCCCAGTTCGGTGGAACTGAACACCCCGGCCAGCAGGGTCCCGAGGATGCCGCCGACGCCATGGACCGGAAACACATCGAGGGAGTCATCGATCGTCAACTTCTGCTTGATGTAAACGGTGGCGTAGAAGCAGATGACTCCGCCCGCCAGGCCGATGGCAACCGCCCCACCCGGCCCGACAAACCCCGATGCCGGGGTGATCGATCCCAGGCCGGCCACCATGCCGGTGACCACCCCCAGGACACTGGGCTTGCCAAACTTGCGCCACTCGATGGCCGCCCAGGTCATGGCCCCCATGGAGGCGGAGATATGGGTCACCAGGATCGCCATGGCCGCGTCACCGTTGGCCCCCAGGGCACTGCCACCGTTGAAGCCAAACCAGCCGACCCAGAGCATCCCGGCCCCGGTGACAGTCATGGTCATGTTGTGCGGCAGGATGGCGGTTTGCAGGTAGCCCTTGCGCGGCCCCAGCACCATGGCCGTCACCAGGGCGGCGACACCGGCGGTGATGTGGACCACGGTGCCGCCGGCAAAGTCGTACAGGCCCATCTCGGCAAGCCAGCCGCCGCCCCACACCCAGTGGGTGATGGGCGCATACACCAGCAGCAGCCACAGGGCACTGAAGATCAGCACCGCCGAGAACTTCATCCGCTCGGCAAAGCCACCGATGATGAGGGCGGGAGTGATGACCGCGAAGGTCATCTGGAACAGCATGAACAGCACTTCGGGAATGTCGCCGCTGAGGGTCTCCCTGTTCACCCCGGCCAGCATCACCCTGCCCAGCCCGCCGCTGAAGCCGTTGCCCTCGTCGAAGGCGATGGAGTACCCCAGCAGCAGCCACAGTACCGAGGCGATGGCGGCGATGGAGAAGCACTGCATCAGGATGGAGAGCACGTTCTTGCTGCGCACCAGACCACCATAGAACAGCGCCAGCCCCGGCAGGGTCATCAACAGCACCAGGGCGGAAGAGGTGAGGATCCAGGCGGTATTGGCGCCGTTCATCTCCTGGGCGGACGCGCCGAAGGAGCAACAGGCCAGGATGGTTAACATCAATATCTTGTTCATCTAGATTGCCTCTTCGCCCTCTTCAGAAGTACGGATGCGCACCACCTGCTCGAGATCACGGACAAAGATCTTGCCGTCCCCGATTTTTCCGGTTCTGGCCACGGCGACGATGGTGTCGATCACCGAGTCGGCCAACTCGGCGGCAATGGCGATCTCCAGCTTCACCTTGGGCAAAAAATCCACGGCGTACTCGGCACCGCGGTACAGCTCGGTATGTCCCTTCTGGCGGCCAAAGCCGACGACTTCGGTCACGGTCATCCCTTGTACCCCCACGTCCGACAGGGCCTGACGAATGTCGTCGACCTTGAACGGTTTGATGATTGCGGTAACAAGTTTCACAACTTCCCCCTTAGCGTTGATTCAGGCAGTGCGCGCCCGCCCGTTGAAGTTCGAAATGACTCCTTTTGGGTCAGGGCGAAGCTCTTTATCTGCAAAAAAGGAGCCAACAACAGAAATTTCACTATTACAAAGAGATAGAAAATTGATGCACCGAGCAGCAACACGCAGACGCACCAATTCAGTGCGCAATCGCCAGCGGATGATCGAAGGCGGTGCAGAGTCACCAAATTGGGGCAGTAACACCCGTGCTAAAAGACACGGTTGAACTGGGCCCAATATGGCTGACAGTCGGGCCCTGACACAGAGAAGAATTCCCAGTCATGGCGTCTATTGCACCCGTACCTCACAACCTAAAACTCAACAGGGTGTTCCAATAATGACGCTCAGAATCAACACGCCTGCCTGTCGAACGTTCTATCCGAATAGCAAAGGGCTCTTCCCAGCTCAGCCATCAATGTCATTAACAACTCTTCGTTGGCTCTGACTTATGCTGACACCCAACCGACCAATATAAGCCCAGCCACCGCACAGCGCTTTCTGCTGGGGTGAGAGCGTTTGGTTGAAATGAGGAGGGTTCCGAGCAGAACCTAAGTCAGGATACAAAGCAAACGTTTGCTAGGCACAACGGTGTTTACAAATGATCGGGAGAAGCAGATAACTTACAGAGCAAAGCGTTCGTTTGACGAGGGCTGAACACCATGATCACATCCCACCCATCAGCATGTGTCTACGTGAGACCTTTCGTCTAAGTCGGTTATTATCTTTTTAACTAAAACGTTAACTGTTATCCTAGGACAATTGGGATCAGCAATGAATCCATCCCGGTGTAGTTTTGGATAACGGCCGCCACATCAGCAAAAGCCAACAGGCAATGTTATTGTAAATAGACAGCATGACATTTCACGCTTCTAACACATTCGGCCGTCCCCTTCGTTCTCTCCCTGAATATCTTTCCTTATCTGCGCAAACTCATCTCGGGAAATTTCTCCCTTTACATAGCGCATCTTTAATACCTCGAGGGGAGAATTCAAACTGTCAGAGCTTGACACCTGGTCACTTGCGGCGCAACGACTACTCAGAACTCTGAACGCAAGGTAGGCAAACACCAGAAAGACCAAAAGGAAAAAAACGGGAAAAAACCACATGCCGCTAAACCAGAAGTGCTCGTGTGCCATCGCGAATCTCCAACACCTTTATTCATTGCACCGAAATTAGCCTTAGATTGCCGAAAGTTGGCCACTTGCTTCCAAGGCAAAAAAACAAAGAGCGCAGCCTAAGCTGCGCTCGTCGTTGACTCAGCCGCGTCCGCCGCCTCTGCGTCCTCCTTGACCCATCTGGCAGTTATTATTGTAGCCACCATTGGACCCACGAATAATGGTGATGGCACCACCGTCATCGTAGATTTCGAAGTTGCTGCCGATACCCTCATTGGTATCCGGCTGGTCCAAGTGACCCAGGCAGGTGTAACCCAGTTGATATTCACCTTCGGGCAGATACCCCATCTGGAATCGCCAATCGCCATTATACATTTGAAGAATTGGTGCTGTCGCGGTTGGCAACAGCTTACCGGCCTCGGCCTCCAGGGCCATGTCATCCATGGCCTCGATGGCAGAGCCCGTGGGGTAGAGATAGGCGACATGGGTGAAACTACCGTCCTGGCGGGCAAGGTCGGCATGATCGGCTTCACAAGCGTCGATCAACGCCTGGTCGACCAGTCCGTTCAGATGCCCCATGTAACGATTGTCCACCCAGCGCATTCCGCGGATATCCAGAGAGTAACCGTTCACTTCATCGAACAGCAGCGCATTACGCAGTTCAACATCCAGAGTAAATGATGCGGCCTCGCCCTCAAGCACGGTAATCGCACCCAATGGCAAATGGGGCTGAATGATGTCCAGCGGGTGCTTACCGTTTCCGTCCTCTACGTAGGAGCCAATGTCACCACTGCCATCAACCACATTCAGGTGGGCCATATACTCACCCGCCGGGATGCTTTGTTCCTCTATCAGCCAGGCAGCTGCATCTCCTTGATACTGAAGCAGATCAACCTCCTGGTCAGACAAATCAATGTTAACCACCTCTCCATAGCCGCCCTGATACCGAAGGGTCAGGTCGATTGAGGACAGTTGCAACACAACACTGGACACGTTGTCTACCGGGGCATCCGAGATGGCAATCGACACCACACCTTCAGGCTTTGGGTCCGGCTGGTTCAGAGGAGTTGAATCGCCACTACCGCCACAAGCGGCCAACAAGGGCAACAGGATAAAGGAATACTTTTTCATTATGTTATATCCACTTATGTCAGGAACTCCTAATATACAACCTGGTCAAATTATAACCTCTACCTGATTCACATTTTTAAGGGTGGAAGGGTCCGTTATTTCGACTCAACTCAAGAACTGAATTCAAAAAGGGATTGCTCATAGCTCGATGGAGGGAGCCGCGATTCGTGGAGTTCCGATGCAGGATGAGCCGACAAGCCCCAAGAGCCCAGTGGTCCCAGGTTGATTGGAGAACACTGGATGCCCCTCCGGGGTTAACGCCGTTGCGGCACCCGTCCACCACCCTCTCCACCAAGCCTTTCAATCTGCAGGGAGGATTAAGGCGTACTCGGGTTCACCCACCAACCGTGATTCTCGCTGTCCGGACCGGTGCTGGGGGTATCGAAATAGTGGCTGAGGACGCGATTTGCCTCCTCCAGAGAGGGCTGATAGCCCAGCTCCTCCCGACAGCGCTCCAGGAAGTCGCAGGTGCTGAATCCCAGGGTAACGTCACCGCTCATGGCGGCAACCCGCAAGATGGTCTCTTCGCTGAAATCCTTCAATGACATGTTGGCCTCCCCCTGGCCTGCTAACCCCACCCCCTGGAGTTCGGCGGGCGACAGATCGCATACAAGGAAGCTATCACCCGGCAGGCGCTTGTTTTGTGACCAGCGCCACAAACGTCGTTTCGGCCCGAGTTTGGCAGGCGTTGCCCTGTCATCCGGCAGCGATCCCCTTGAGGGGCACCACCTGGTGCGCAGAGGAGTTTCGGCCCCCAGTGCCTCCCTTCAACGATGGCACCATGCCCCGGAGGCCGAACCCCCAACGAGCCCTGATGGAGAGCAACCTCCCGGTTTCAACACTTTCGCCCAAAAGCTAAGCAAGTTGAAACACTTGATTACAGATCCCGGCAGCTGGAGATTTTCGTTCACCAGCCCTTTACGATAAGGTATCGCCACCCCCTCTGGTTGCTAACGACAGAGGATCATAACTAGAACGCACGCAGCCAAAGGCGCTCCCGTCCTTGGGGCGAATGCGACAAGCCATTTAAGAAGGAAGACATGATGCTTCGACAATCCCTGCTTGCGTCAGCCGTAATGCTGTCGCTTGCTGCATGCACCTCCGTGGACACCGGCACCAAAGCCGACACCGCCCAGGCGGTACAACTGGCCGACAGCAACCCGCTGAAGAACGAGAGCCCCCTGCTCTACCGTGCCCCAGATTTTACCAAGATCGACGACAGCCACTTCAAGCCTGCCATGGAAGCGGGCATGGCCGCACAACTGACCGAAGTCGAAGCGATCGCCAACAACCCCGACGCCCCCACCTTCGAGAACACCGTGGTGGCCATGGAGAAAACCGGCGAACTGCTGAGCCGCGCCGCCAGCGTGTTCTACAACCTGGTCGGCTCCACCAGCAACGACGCCCGCCAGGCGCTGGCCGCCGAGATGGGCCCCAAGTTCTCCGAGCACAACGACAACATCTACCTGAACGACAAGCTGTTCAAGCGGGTAAGGACCATCTACAACCAGCGCAACGAGCTGAGCCTGGATCCCGAAGGCCTGCGTCTGGTGGAGAACTACTACCAGGACTTCGTGCTCTCCGGTGCCAACCTGAACGACGCGGACAAGAGCAAGGTTCGCGAGTTGAACAAGCGCCTGTCCACCCTGACCACCAAGTTTGGCGACAACATCCTCGCCGCCAGCCAGGAGGGTGCCCTGCTGGTAACCGACGCCCAAGAGCTTGACGGTCTGTCCCAAGGCGAGATCAACGCCGCCAAACTGGCCGCCGAGAGCGCGGGCAAAAAGGGCTACCTGCTGACCCTGACCAACACCACTCGTCAGTCCGCTCTCTCCAGCCTGACCAACCGTGACCTGCGTGAAAAACTGTGGCGTGCCTCTGCCTACCGCGCCACCAGCGGTGAATACGACAACCGTCCCGTGCTGCTGGAACTGGTGAAGCTGCGTGCCGAAAAGGCTGCGTTGTTCGGTTACAACAGCTGGGCCGAATACCAGCTGCAGACCAGCATGGCCAAGACCCCCGAAGCGGTCCTGGACCTGCTGGGATCCATGGCCCCCAAGGTAGCCGCCAATGCTGCCAACGAAGCCAAAGCCATCGAAGCCATGGCATCCAAGGACCAGGCCAACTTCGAAGTGAAGCCCTGGGACTGGCTCTACTACGCCGAGAAGGTGCGCCAGAAGGAGTACAACCTCAACTCTGCCGAAGTGTCTCAGTACTTCGAGTTCAACCGCGTTCTGGAAGATGGCGTGTTCTACACCATGAACCGTCTGTTCGGCATCACCCTGAAGCCTCGAACCGACATCCCTGTGTACCACCCGGATGTGAAGGTGTATGAGATCTTCGACAAGGACGGCAGCTCTATGGGCCTGTTCTACGCCGACTACTTTGCCCGTGAAGGCAAGCGGGGCGGAGCCTGGATGAACACCTTTGTCAGCCAATCCAACATGAAGGGCACCCAGCCCACCATCATCAACGTGATGAACATCCCCAAGGCCCCAGAAGGCGAGCCTCAGCTGGTGAGCTGGGATGAAGTGACCACCATGTTCCACGAGTTTGGTCACGGCGTGCACGGCCTGTTCTCCGACGTCTACTACCCAAGCCTGGCTGGCACCAACGTCTCCCGCGACTTCGTGGAGTTCCCCTCCACCTTCCAGGAGGACTGGGCTGCCGACCCAGAGGTGATCGCCAACTACGCCAAGCAGTACAACACCGGCTCCCCGATTCCTAAGGAGCTGTTGGACAAGGTACTGGCTGCCAGTAAGTTCAACCAGGGCTTCGACACCCTGGAGTACCTGGCCGCCGCTCTGGTGGACATGGAGTGGCACGCCCTGAGTGCTGAGGAAGCCGCCAAGATCACCGATGTGGAAGCCTTCGAGAAGGCCGCCCTGGCCAAGCACGGCGTTGATGTGGAGGCGATTCCGCCCCGCTACAAGTCCGCGTACTTCGCCCACATCTTCGCAGGTGGTTACTCGGCCGGTTACTACGCCTACATGTGGTCCGAGATCCTGGCCGCCGATGCCTTCGCTCACATGCGTGACAACGGCGGTCTGACCCGCGAAATGGGTCAGCGTTTCCGAGACACCATCCTGTCCCGCGGCAACAGCCAAGACCTGATGAAGACCTACCTGGACTTCAAGGGCAGCAAGCCGGATACCACCGCCCTGCTGGAGCGCCGTGGTATCTCTCTCTAAGTCACTCTTTAGAGATTGAACGAGCCGGCCCCGGAGGCCGGCTTTTTTCTGCCCGAAACTCGGCAGCCTGCACTGATAACGACAGAGTGCCGGCGCCACGCAACATGATCTGCCTCCTTGAATTTTCCCCCTTTGGGGTCACACTGAGGCTCTGGTCTGAACAGGAAGCAAACAACCATGATAAACACACTGCAACAGGTGCTGGAACAGCGCTACTCCACCAAGGTGTTCGACGCCAGCCAAGGCGCCGACGAACAGAAGGTCCAGGCCCTGATCGATACCCTGCGCCTGGCGCCCTCCTCCATCAACAGCCAGCCCTGGCAGCTGTTTGTTATCTCCAACCCCGAAGAGAAGGCGCGCCTGGCCAAGGCCGCCTGGGACTACAACCAGCCCAAATTCCACGATGCCTCCCACCTGTTCGTGTTCTGTGCCAAGACCGAATTTGGGGCCGAAGAGGTGATGGAGCTGGAACAGCTGGTGGCGGAGGTGCGCGGCACCGAGGTGAACCAGGACCGCGTCGCCCTGATGACCAACTACGTCGAGGGGATGGACCCGGCGGATCGCCAGGAGTGGCTGAAGAAGCAGGTGTACCTGCTGTTCGGTCAGTTCCTGCTCTCCTGTGGCCTGCTGGAGCTTGACGCCTGTCCGGTCGAGGGCTTCCTGCCCGAGGATCTGGACACACTGATGGGTCTGGAGGAGAAGGGGCTGACCTCGGTGGTGACCGCCCTGGTGGGGGTACGCTCCAACGAGGATTTCAACACCCTGGACAAGGCCGCCAAGGTCCGCATCCCCCGCGAGCGTTTCGTCACCGAAGTGAAGTGATCTTCATTCCATAGAAAAGGGGCGCCAAGCGCCCCATTTTTTTCTATGACTCCCGCTCATCGATGGCAACCCGGGCCGGATCCGGCAGCGCCCACTGACGGCGCTGGCCGGGCTCGGACAGCACATACCCCAGCATCACCCCGATACAGCTCAGGCCGATGGCGATGCCGACGGCGGCCTGGGCCTGACCGGCAAACAGGGCCACGGCAGCACTGGCGGCGAAGCTGACGCTGATCTGGATGCTGTTCTGCAGGCCGGCGCCGGTGGCCGGGCACTCCCTGGCGCACCCCAGGGCCCGGTTGACGGCGATAGGATAGAGGGCACCGTTGGCGGCGGCCAGCAGGCAGAAGGGCGCCAGCATCGGCCAGATAACGGGGAGGGGCAGCAGGGAGACGACCGTCAGCAGCAGCGAGGCAAACCCGAACAGCACCAGCAGCTGTTTCAGCATCCAGCCATCCCCCAAGCGCTCCACCCACCGTTTGCCCAGATAGCCGCCGCCCAGGAAGGCCAGGGTCTGGGGCAGGAACACCAGGGCGATGTCGCCGGCGCCGTAGCCCATCCCGCTCATCACCCTGGGCAGGCCGGTGAGAAACGCGAAGAACGCCGCCGAGCCAAAGCTGTAGATCAGCACATTACCCACGTAGCCAGGGCGTCGCAGCAACAGGCCGAAATCGGCGGCAATGCTGCCCTGGGGGGGCTGTGGCGGCCGGCCGGGGCGCTTCAGGGTCGCCAGGAAACAGCCTCCCCCCATCAGCGCCAGCCCGATGAAGATCCCCTGCCAGTCGAACCCCTGCATCAGAACCACCCCGAGTTGCGGCGCCAGCGCCGGAGTCAGCGCCACCAGGGGCATGATGCTGGCAAACAGCCGCTGAGCCTCACGGTCGCTCTTTTCGCCCACCACCATCGCCTGCCAGATCACCGCCGCCGCCGAGACCCCCAACGCCTGCAGGGCACGCAGGGTCAGCAGCTGCCAGATGGCCTGGGTAAAGGCGATGGCCACCGAAGCCGCCACAAACACCGCCAGCCCGGCCAGCAGCGCGGTGCGGTGGCCAAAGCGATCGGAGAGGACGCCCCAGAGCAGCTGGCCAACGGCCAGGCCGGCCAGGAACACCGACAGCGACAGCGCCACCGCCTCCGGGCCGCTGCCAAAGAACCCCTGCATCCGCTCGAAGGCGGGCAGATACATGTCGGTGGCCACAAACCCCAGCATCGACAGGGCCGCCAGGTAGAGCATCTCCAGTTTGGTGGTTTTCACATCAAATACCTTTCAACATTTTTCATCGAGCGAGGTGGCGCCAGCCCCATGTATATTGAGGCTGTGAATTGTATTGATCGCTATCCGGAAAATTAAACGATATTATTCTGGGTTATCGTTCAAAATATTTGATTGGTTATGTTTGCCAAAGCCGACTTGGAACTGCTGGATTGTGTCGCCCGCCTGGGCAGTTTCACCGCCGCCGCCGGGCGGCTGCACAAGGTCCCCTCCGCCATCAGCTATCGGGTGCGCCAGATAGAGGGGGAGTTGGGGGTCACCCTGTTCCATCGTCTGCCACGCCGGGTGGAACTGACCGAAGCCGGCCGGCACTTCATCGGCGAGGCCAGGGCCATGTTGCGCCAGATGGAGGAGGTCAAGGCCCAGACTCAGCGGGTGGCCAGTGGCTGGCAGCAGACCCTGCGCCTGGCCCTGGACAACGTGGTCAAGCCGCTGCGGATCACCGCTCTGGTGCGTGATTTCTACCGCCACTTCGATAACGCCGAACTGGTGATCGGCATGGAGGTGTTCAACGGCGTCTGGGACGCGCTGGCTGAGGGCCGGGCGGATATCGCCATCGGCGCCACCTCGGCCATCCCGGTAGGCGGTGACTTTGGCTACCTGGAGATGGGCGATCTGGAATGGGCCTTCGTGATGGCCTCCCACCACCCCCTGGCCAAGGAGGCCTGTCCAAGCGAGGAGGCCATAGGCCGCTACCCCGCCATCAGCCTGGAGGACAGCGCTCGCACCCTGCCTAAACGCAGCAACTGGCAACTGCCCCAGCAACGGCGGCTGATGGTGCCGGACTGGCCCAACGCCATCGCCTGCTTCAGCGAGGGGCTGGGGCTGGGATGCATGCCCCGCCACTATGCCGACCCCTTGATTGCCCGGGGCATCCTGGTGGAAAAGTCCCTGCCCGACCCGCGCAGCCCCAGCCCCTGTTGCCTCGCCTGGCGCAAGGACGACAGCAACCGGCTGCTGGCCTGGGTACTGGACTACCTGGGCGAGGACAGGGGCCAACTCAACCGGGAGTGGCTGAACTGACCCTCTTAAAAAGAAAAGCTTACACAATTTTTCCTGTTCCCATTTCCCCCACTTTCGGTGGATTTCACCAGTAAATCCCGGATGTTAACCTCAGCTTAGATTCTTGAATAATATTTGTTGGTTGGCTGTTCGCCCGGGCGCCAGACGGCGGTTTTCCCCGGTGCAGACCCTATGGTATCTTGCCCGCGCCACAACGCCCCGCCGCACCACTCTCATAACCAGAGCGGCCGGGGATACACCCTTAAGAAGGAAACCGTCCGTGTCATTTCGCTCCCTTTTCCTGGGGCTGTCGCTGATCGCCACCACAGCCCTGGCCGCCGACCCGCTGCTGGTCGCCGGTGACAAGTTCCGCCAGCTCGAAGAGCTGCTGCCCACCCCCAACAGCTACCGCACCGCCTCCGGGGCCCCCGGCCACCAGTACTGGCAGCAGCAGGCGGATTACCACATCGACGTCACCCTGGATGACGCCAACCAGAGCCTGTCGGCCACAGAGGTGATCACCTACACCAACCACTCCCCGGATACCCTGCGCTACCTGTGGCTGCAACTGGATGCCAACCGCTTTCGCCAGGACTCCATGGCCAACCGCATGCGCACCGTGTCCGTGGCCGACGAGGGGGACAAGGCCAACCGCATCGACATGGGCAGCTACCGCCGGGAACTGATGACCCAGGTGCACCCCTCAGGGATCAACCTGACCCGGGTCAACGGCAAGGGCGGTGAGCCCCTGAAGTACACCCTGGTGGACACCCTGATGCGGGTGGACCTGCCCACGGCCCTGAAGCCCGGCCAGAGCTTCGAACTCACAATAGGCTGGCAGTATCAGATCCACGAGCAGAAGGCCCTGGGCGGGCGTTCCGGCTATGAGTATTTCGAGCGGGACGACAACTACCTCTACGAAGTGGCCCAGTGGTTCCCCCGGATGGCGGTCTACAGCGACGCCCACGGCTGGCACAACAAGCCGTTCCTGCGTCACGGTGAGTTCACCCTGGAGTTTGGCGACTACCAGGTAAACATCACCGTCCCCGCCGATCATGTGGTCACCGCCACCGGTATCCTGACCAACCCGGAGGAGGTACTCACCCCGGTCCAGCGGCAACGGCTGGCGCAGGCCAGAAACGCCAACACGCCGGTGCAGATCATCACCAAGACCGAGGCGCTGGAGAATGAGAAGCGCCGCAGCGAGGACACCAAGACCTGGCGCTTCAAAGCCGACCGGGTGCGCGATTTCGCCTGGGCCTCCTCCCGCAAGTTCCTTTGGGACGCCCAGGGCTACAACAAGGGCGGCACCGACACCCTGGCGATGTCTCTCTACCCGGAGGAGGCCACCCCCCTGTGGGACAGGTACTCCACCGCCGCCATCGTCCACACTCTGGATGTCTACAACCGCTACAGCTTCGACTACCCCTACCCGGTGGCAATCTCGGTCAACGGTCCGGTGGGCGGAATGGAGTACCCCATGCTCTCCTTCAACGGTCCCCGCCCCGAAATCAACAAGGAGGACCGCAGCGACCGCACCTGGTCCAGGCGCACCAAGTACGGGTTGATCACCGTCATCATCCACGAGGTGGGCCACAACTACTTTCCGATGATCGTCAACTCCGATGAGCGCCAGTGGAGCTGGATGGATGAGGGGCTGAACACCTTCGTCCAGTACCTGGCCCAGCAGGCCTGGGAGGAGGAGTATCCCTCCAAGGGCGGCGAACCCCGGGAGATCATCTCCTACATGAAAAGCGAGGGTCAGGTGCCAATCATGACCAACTCGGAGTCGATCCTGCAGTTTGGCAACAACGCCTACGCCAAGCCGGCCACCGCCCTCAATATCCTGCGGGAAACCATCCTCGGCCGTGAGCTGTTTGACTTCGCCTTCCGCGAATACGCCGAGCGCTGGAAGTTCAAGCGCCCCATGCCTGCCGACTTCTTCCGCACCCTGGAGGACGCCTCCGGGGTGGACCTGGACTGGTTCTGGCGCGGCTGGTTCTACACCACCGACCATGTGGACATCAGCATCGACCGCGTGCGTCATTTCACGGTGAACACCAAGGATCCGGAGATCGAGTCCCAGTGGCAGCGCCGCCAGCATCAGGAGAAGCCGGAGACCATCACCGAACAGCGCAACCAGGGGATGCCCAGGTTTATCGACGGCAAACCTGAGCTGCACGACTTCTACAACGACCATGACCAGTTCACCGCCACCAACCAGGCCCGCAACGACTACGCCGACATGTTGGCCAAACTGGAGCCCTTCGAACGGGATCTGCTGCAGGATGACCACAACGTCTACCTGCTGGATTTCTCCAACCTCGGCGGCCTGGTGATGCCCATTCTCCTCGAGCTCAGCTACGACGACGGCAGCAGCGAGTCCCTGACCCTGCCGGCGGAGATCTGGGTGAAGAACGCCCAAAAGGTGACAAAGATGCTGGTACGCCCCAGGGAGAAGCGGCTCACCTCGGTGGTGGTGGATCCCCATTGGCAGACCGCCGACACCGACGTGGACAACAATCACTACCCAAGGCAGATCCTGCCTTCGCGTCTGGAGCTGTTTAAGGAGAAGAAGAAGAAGAATATGATGCAGAACTACGCCGAGCCCCTGAAGGAGAGCGGTAAGGAGGACGGATGAGGCCATGGCTTCTGGTGCTGGCACTGCTCTGCGGCAGTGCCTGGGCCCATCAATACCACTTCGGGCTGACGGAGATGGCCCTGAGCCGAGATGGCCACTCCCTGGAGATCATCCACCGCTACAGTGCCCGGGATATGGGACTGGCGCTGGAGCTGCCCGCCAGCAAGGGGTTCGCCGACGCCGAGCCCCAGCTGCGAGCCTATATGGAGAAGCACTTCAGGGTGGAAACCGATACCGGTCTGGCACTGCGGCCCGACTGGGTGGGCATCGACCCCAATGTCCGCGACCTGCTCATCTACCAGGAGCTGCCCATCGCCAAATACCGCGGCCAGCCCCTGACCATCACCCTGACCCTGCTGCAGGAGGTGGAACCCAGCCAGGTGAACACCCTCAACCTGCAGGGTTTCCAAGACACCCAGAGCTGGCAGTTGAACCGGGCGTCCCCCTCGGTCACCCTGACCCTGCCCTGACTAGCCGGCCTGGGGCCTGAGCCTGGCCATCAGCAGGGCATCCACATAGTGGCCGTCTCGGAACGCATACTCCCGGGCGGTCCCCTCCACCTCGAACCCCTGCTTGCGATACAGTGCCAGGGCCGGCTGGTTGCCAGTGTACACCTCCAGCTCCACCCGGCGCAGCGCCAGCCAGTTATCCGCCAGCTCCAGCAGAGCCGACAGCAGGGCGGTGCCCACCCCCTGTCCCTGGAACTCCGGATGTACCGCCATCCCCAGGTTGGCCACATGACGCCGCCTGGGGGCGGTCGACAGCTCCAGGCCTCCGTTGGCCACCACCCTGCCCTGGAGCTCCACCACCAGCAGATGAAGATTCTCCGGCTTGCCGCTCAGGCGCTGATGCCACATCTGCTCCGTGGGATAGGGCAGCTGCAGGGTATTGCCATAGCACTCCGGCTGGGCCATGGTTTGGCAGATGTCGACGGCGTCCTCGGGGCGTGCTGCACGGATGATCATGGGTTCTCCCTTGTCTATTTCATTGAAAATTTTAGATGTTTTTTCTTTTTCTCACGATTCCAGTGCCTTTTCAACCGCCGCGTCGGCGTGAATCCTGGTGGTATCGAACAGGGGCACCCGGGTGTCGCTCTGGGTCACCAGCAAGCCGATCTCGGTGCAGCCGAGGATCACCCCCTGGGCCCCCCTGCTGGCCAGCTCATCGATGATCTCCAGGTAGGCCTCGCGGGAGGCGGGCTCCACCCGTCCCAGGCACAGTTCCCGGTAGATCACCCGGTCCACCAAGGCGCGCCCCGGGTCATCGGGCACCAGCACCTCGATCCCCCGGGTCTGAAGCCGCTCCCGGTAGAAGGCCTGCTCCATGGTAAAGCGGGTGCCCAGCAATCCGATCCTGTCTATCCCAGCGACACTCAGGCGCGCCGCGGTGGCGTCGGCGATGTGTAGCAGGGGCACACCGATGGCCTCGGAGACTTGGCTGGCCACCTTTTGCATGGTGTTGGTGGCGATCAGGACCAACTCCGCCCCCGCCCCCTCTAGGGCTCGGGCGGCATCCGCCAGCATCGTCCCGGCGCGCTGCCAGTCACCGTCACTCTGAAGCGCCTCGATCTCGGCAAAGTCGACACTGTAGAGCACCAGTTTGGCGCTGTGCAGGCCTCCTAAAGCGGCGGCAATACCCCGATTGATCTGCCGATAGTAACTGACGCTGGACTCCCAGCTCATGCCGCCAATGATGCCGATGGTCTTCATAGCTTCTCGATCCTCTGACTGTGTGCGCCAGCTCAGGGCGGCGTGGCCGCCCCGCTTGCACAAAACGGCCTCCCAGCCTGGCCTCAACGCCCGGAGTTGATGGGAGAATAAGTTGATTTTTAACCATAAAGCTTAACAGCCCAGGGGGAGTTGAGTATGATTTGACCAGCATCTCCAGGAGAAACACCATGAGACTTGCCCTGCTGCTGCTCTCCCTGATGTCGGTTTCACCGCCCGGCTGGGCCGAGCACGCCTACCCCAAACTCTACTACCAGGTCGATCACCTGCGCTCATTCGACTACGCCATCTCCGGCAATCACTGGTACCCGCCGACATCGGAGAATCGCCGCGTCATTCAGGGGATCCTGGCACTCAATGCAGCGGAGAAGGAGACACAACGGATAAGTGACCTCAGCCGCGACCCGAATCTGGCCCTCGGGATCAGACAACTGGCGGCGGAAGTCAGCTGCCTGATCTACCGCTATCTGGCGGGCGAGGGAGAGCGGCCTCTGTGCTTCGATGCGCCCTCCGCTGACGCCCGGCGCAAGCAGAGGACCCCCTTCTTCGACAGTCAGGGACGCTACTATGACGCCCCCCTGACCCTCACCTACCCTATGCGGGCATCACCACACCTCAGCTACCGTTTTCGCTATCGGGTCCCCTCGGGAAGCCGCTATCCTCTGGACAACCCCTTCTATCCCGTCCATCAGCTGGGCTACGGACTGGCAGGCAACGACAGCCGGGCCCTGATCGTCACTGTGTTCCTGGAGGTGCTCGCCGAAACGGAACCGGGCAACTGGCAGCCCAGTCCACCGAGCCAGACTCAGCTCCCCCTGTACCTGCAGTTGCCCTCACAAAGGGCGATTCGCCACAGCGGCGGCCTCAGGGCGGCCTTCAACCTGGGCCACAAAAACGTGCGCCTTCTGGACTACACCGGACAGAGGTGGTAGTCCGCCACTCGGGGCGGCGCCATTCGGCCTGCCCCCATACGACACCTTGTTCCCCATCGACCATAAGTTTGAGATCTAACCTACGCACCCAAGAACCCACCAAAACAAAACGTTAACCATTCGTTACGTCATACACACCCAAAATCCACAACACACATATTTCGTTGTTTTACAACATATTACTAGGTTTACTCATGAGTTGCTCAGGCGTCCCCAGTTGAAGTCACCGCAATTTGACGGTATTTTAATTTGAGCACTAATGGTTTCAGCACTAACTTTTCAACAAACGGATGTTCAACATGTCGACCAATACCGCTGAGAAGCAGAGTTCCACCCCCTCCAGAAAGGCCATCCCCCTCACCCTGATCGAACCCACCTCACCACAGCATTTTGCCAACCGCAGCGACCTGATGAGCTTCGATGTCTCCGCCCACCCCTGGCGTGAAACCTTGGCCAAGTCCTTCAAGACCGACAGAGATTTGGCCAAGGTTTTACAAAACGTCCGCCCGGTCGATCAGCAGGTTTACCAGGTAATTGCCGCCAGGGTGACTCCCTACATCGCCCAACTGATGGATGAGCGGAATCCCAATTGTCCCATCCGTATTCAA
This sequence comes from Ferrimonas sediminicola, assembly GCF_005116715.1. Lineage (GTDB taxonomy): Bacteria > Pseudomonadota > Gammaproteobacteria > Enterobacterales > Shewanellaceae > Ferrimonas > Ferrimonas sediminicola. The sequence goes on from NZ_SWCI01000005.1 coordinate 55,098, forward strand.
TACGTCCCCGAGCAGGACGAGCTCAATGTGGCCCCCCATGAGATGGGTGATCAGCTGTCCGAAGACGACATGATGCCGGAAGGCACCTCCATCGTTCACCGCTACCCCAACCGGGTGCTGTTCCTGGTCCACAATATCTGTGGCGCCTACTGTCGACACTGCACCCGAAAACGGATGGTGTCCGACCCACTGAACGTGATCTCCATGGAACGCATCCGCCGCTCGGTGGATTACCTTCGGGAGCACCCGGAGATTCAGGACGTGCTGCTCTCCGGCGGCGATCCCCTGCTGCTCACCGACGGTAAGCTGGACCAGATCCTGTCTATGATCCGCGAAGCCCGCCCCGACCTGAAAATTCTACGCATCGGCAGCCGCCTGCTGGCCCAGCTTCCCACTAGGGTGACGCCCGAACTGTGTGAGGTCCTGGTGAAAAACCGCGTCACCCTGATCAACACCCAGGTGAATCACCCCAAGGAGATCACCCCGTTGTTTCAGGAGCGCATCGCCATGCTGCGCCACTCAGGCATCATGCTGGGCAACCAGAGTGTGCTGATGAAGGGAGTCAACGACGATGTGCAGGTGATGCGGGATCTGGTGATGGATCTGGTGGCCAACGGCATTCGCCCCTACTACGTCTACTCCATGGATCCTGCGCCCGGAAACAGCAAATTCCAGGTGAGCTACGACCGCATGCTGGAGATCTACCACGGCATTCGTGGCTGGGTCTCCGGGCCAGCCATCCCCACCTTCATCGTCGATGGCATTGGCGGACTGGGCAAGATGCCGGTGCAGCCGGAATATGTCCGTAAAGTGCAGGACGGTGAGCAGACCAGGCTGGAAGCCACCAACTTCGAAGGCCGCAGCGCCGACGTCTCCTACCTGCTCTAAGGTCTGGCCGATGCACACCATCGACTACTTGCTGTTCCTGGGCTACTTGGTGGTCCTGCTGATGGTGGGGTTCCACTTCTACCGTCGCCACAGCGGTGGGGAGGATTACTACCTGGCGGGCCGCAACCTGCCCGCCAGGCATGTCGGTTTCTCCATCGCGGCCACCGACGTGGGCGGTGGATTTTCCATTGGCCTCGCCGGATTGGGATTTACCATGGGGCTCTCCGCCAGCTGGTTGCTGTTTACCGGCCTGTTGGGCGCCTGGCTGTCAGCGGTGCTGCTGATCCCCAAGATCAAGCAGCGGGAGCGCCACCAGAGCCTGTTTACCTACCCGGACCTGCTGCGCCACCATTTCGGCCCCAGGGTCGCCATGGCGGCGGCGGTTATTTCGGCGGTAGGTTACCTGGGCTTCACCGCGGCCCAACTGCTCGCCGGTGCCAAACTGGCCTCGGCGACCCTGATTCCGGCGTCTCTGCCCCTGGAGAGCCCGCTGACACTGGCGCTGTGGGTCATCGGAGGCACCACCATCCTCTACACCGCCTTCGGGGGATTGAAGGCGGTGATCATGACCGACAGCATCCAGTGGCTGATACTGCTGCTGGGGCTGCTGTGCCTGGCGCTGCCCTTGGCCTGGCTCCAGGTGGGCGGCTGGGATGGTCTGAACCAGTCTCTGCCTCCCAGCTTTTTCAGCCTCGGCAGCCTCGGTGCCCCCACCCTGATCAACTGGATGGTGACCATCACCCCCATCTGGTTTGTCGCCATGACCCTCTATCAGAGGATCTTTGCCTGTCGCGATCAGGCAACCGCCCGTCGAGCCTGGTTTTTGGCCGGGCTGTTGGAGTATCCGGTAATGGCGTTCAGCGGCGTCTTGCTCGGCATGTGCGCCCGGGTGCTGTTGCCGGAGATGGAAGCGGAGAGCGCGGTACCGGCCATGATCCGGGATCTGCTGCCTATCGGTGTCACCGGGCTGGTGGTCGCCGCCTACTTCTCCGCCATCATGTCCACCGCCGACAGTTGCCTGATGGCCTGCTCGGGTAACCTGATCAACGACCTTATCGGCCTCAAGGACAATGACCGAGATACCGTTCGCTACTCGATGCTGGCCACCTTGCTGCTGGGGCTGGTCGCCATCCTTCTGGCAGCCAAGGCGGAATCGGTACTCTCGGCCATCCTGATGGCCTATACCCTGATGATCTCCGGACTGGTGATGCCGACCCTCGCCTGCCTGTTCTGGCCATCGGTGCAGACAGGCGCGGCCCTGGCGTCGATGCTGGCAGGCAGCCTCACCGCGCTGTGGCTGATGCTGCCAGCGCTGCCCACGCCAACGCCGATTCGGGAGAGCGGACTGGATGCAGGGGTATTTGGTTTGGCCGTCGCGGCCATGGCGATGGCTGGCACTCATCTGATTCAACACTGTTTTTCCAACAACCCGACTCAAGGAGAGGTCCATGAGTAACCTCTTGGCATCCCCACCGCCGCAGGCTCCGTACGACGTCCTGGCGTCACTGGAGGGAGCCCAGATTCAGCATGGCCCCAACAACAACCGCATCTATCTAATGGAGCTGGGCAAGGCAGACCCCGCCCGGCTTATCGACCAGATGCAGGATCTGGCTGCAGAAAAGGGCTACGGCAAGATCTTTGCCAAGGTTCCCGAACATCGCGCCAGTCAGTTCCTGGCCAAGGGATTTAGGCTGGAAGCCCGGATCCCAGACTTCTACCCTGAGTGTGATGCGCTGTTTCTCGGTCACTATCCCGACCCTCGACGAGCCCTTGACGGCGAGACACACCAACTGCACCGGGTGCTGCAACTGGCAAAGCGCAACCTGGCTCCGGTGCCCTCCACCGCCGTCGACACCGGTGTGCGCCGCTGTACCCCAGAAGACGTTAGAACAATGGCCAGGCTGTATCGGCGGGTCTTTCCCAGCTACCCCTTCGCCATCGATGATCCCGACTTTCTGCTCGACAGCATGAGGGACAACGTCGACTACTTCTGCATAGAGCAACAGGGGCGGATGCTGGCGGTTGCCGCGGCGGAAAAGGCGCCGCACTCCCTGACCGCAGAGATGACCGACTTCGCCACCCTTCCCGACGCCCAGGGCCATGGCTTCGCCGGGCGGTTGCTGCAGCAGATGGAGCGGCAGATCTCGCATCAGGGATACAGGCTGGCCTACACCATAGCCCGGGCTCACTCGGTGGGAATGAACCGCACCTTTGCCAGACACCGATACCTAATGGCGGGCCGTCTCACCAACAACACCCAGATCGGCGGGCGCATCGAAACCATGAACGTCTGGTACAAACCACTGAGGTAGTACCCGCTCCAGATTGGGCCGATACACAGCGCACCGGCCACACAGCGAGGGGAGCATTCTCCATGCTCCCCTCTTATATCGCCAACGAGGCTTGAGACGCCGCCCGCATCGGGCCCCCGAGGTCACGACCTCTGGGGTTCGATCCTCAGGGAGGGGAACAGCCACAGCAGCCAGGCCTCCATCACCGGTTGTGGCGAATGGCAGGTCAGCTCCGGCTGAGCGGTGACATCGGTCACCTTGTAGTCCGGCTGACAGGGGGAGGCCACCGTCATCTCCAGGCCAACCACGGACAGCCCCAGGGAGTGAGCCGCCAGCAGGGCGGCGCGTCTCAGGGCGGGATGCAACCGCTCGGTCACATCCTGAGTACCCCCGCCGCCCTCGGCACGGTCGGCACCATCCTCGGCTGAAACCGCCTGATCCTCCCGATACTGAGTCCCCACCTCTGCGGCAAACACCTCGTTTCCTATTACCAGCACATTCAGGGTGTGGCCAAAGATACTCTCTTGGGCCAACCATGGTCGGTGGGACTCCTCTCTCCCCTGCCAGGCCTCGGCGAGTTGGGGGTCGGTCATCAGTTGCCGCCGCGCCTCGCCGTCGTCGGCTCGAAGCGCCGGCACCAGGTCTACCGACCTGAAGGGGATGGCGAACGCCTGAAAATCCTCAAAGGCGGTGAGTTCAGCCTGTGCCGGTACTGCCACCCCCGAGTTGGAGAGGAGTGCATGGGTCACCCGGCGATCTTCGCAGGCGCGCACCGCTACCGCGCTGCTGCTCTCCGGCATCGAACCCTGGCAACGCACGGACTGGCCCGCCAGATGAAGTGAGAAGAAGTCCCTCTGCGGATCCTCCAGCTGTACGGAGAGCCCCAACCGACGGGCCTGATCCAGCAACATCGCCGTGTCGGCACTCAGCAGGTTCGAGTCACATTCGGCTTCGGCGGTGTACAGCGGTTCGTTGATGGCGTTGCGATTTTTAACTGAGTACACCGGAACGCGCACAAACCCCAACTGCTCCACTAGCGAGCAGGCATGGCGGTCATCGTGAACGATGGAGAGATCCATGAAGCGCCTGCCTTTCCCGGAGAAGCGCTTGGCCAGGCCGGTGATCAACGCCCGCTCCACCCCCTCCACCGGACAGTCCGGGTCGATGGCCATCCCCCAGGCACTGGAGCCGTTGTCGGGATCATTAAACGCCAGTTTATGGTCGATGCCGGTCACACACCCCAGCAGCTTGCCGGTCTGCTCATCCTCGGCCAGCAGCATGGACAGCGAAGGATCCGCAAACATCTTGTGAGTAAAGTCCTCACCGAGATCCACCCGACCCAGGCTGAGCAGCAGGGTATTGATGTTGTGTTCGTCCCAGCCGCCCATCATGGGGCGAAGCCGGATCCTGCCGGTCTCAGTGGCCGAAGAGTCAAAGGTGGAGAGCGCCAGCCGATAGGTCAGGGACGGGTCGATGAACAGCTGCTGGGGGGCTTTGGACACCAGGACCTGGGGTTCTCGGCAGTAAAACACCACATCCGAACGCAGCTGCTCCTCGCCATCGAGGTGATCGATCAGCTGCTGGTGGTTCGAAAAGGTGTGACCAAACAGGACCCGGCCCCAGCCACAGTGTACCTGCGCTGCGGATTTCATTCTTGCCCCCGCCACTTTGGGGATCTCTTCCCAGTGCCTGAGTGATGCCATCGACTTAAAATCCAGTGCCAGATTACCTGGTTCGCTCACAACTGCCTCCAATTCCGATTCTGAAACGCCGTTAGCCGCCAGTGGTCCCTGCCAGAGAGGGGACAGATCCACTACCGACCAGAGATAATGTTACAGCTCTAAGCATTAAATATCAAAAATCGGAATTGCACCATCAATTTATCAGGGGCTTACAGAGTGAGTTGCGCCATTTCTCTTCGAGACCGAGAAAGGGTATAGTTTGTGCTCTAGCATTTCAGTAACGAGCCAGGAACCTTTATGCGACTCACACCGATCCCCCTACTGCTCTTCGTCACACTGCTATTCAGCCAGGCATCGCTGGCGGAGCAACAGTCCACTGCAGAGGAGCCGGAAGTCAGAAACAGGGTCAGCCAGTTGGACAAACCTCTCTACAACCCCTTTATCGAGCGTTACCTGCTGGACGAGGTCAAAGCCCTGAGGACCGAGCTGCAATCACAGCGGGCGGAGTTTCTTACCGAGTTAAATCGCAAACAGTTGACCCTGGCCAACCACTCGGTGACCTACGCCACGGACACGGTCACCTACTTCTTCTACCTGGTGGCTGGCGTCTCCTCCCTGTTGGTTCTGGTAGGCTGGACCTCCATCAGAGACATCAAGGAGAAGGCACTCTCCCTGACCGATCAGGAGGTCACCAAGCTGGTCAGCCGCTATGAGAAGAGGCTGAAAAGTGTCGAGGAGCAGATGAATGACAAGGAGCGGCTGATCTCAGAAAACAAGAGCGAGCTGGAACGTACCAACGAGGTCCACTCCCTGTGGTTGAGGGCAAGTCAGGAGGTCAGTGAAGAGCAGAAGATCGCCATATATGACCAGATCCTCCAGTTAAGACCCGATGATGTGGAGGCCTTGACCTATAAGGCGGATGCGGCCCTGGAACTCAGTGAACCCAAATGGGCCATCAACCTTTGCCGTCAGGCGCTGCAGATCGATCCGGAGAATGGTCACGCGTTCTACCAGCTTGCCTGTGCCGCTTCCGCCCTGGGCGAACTGGATGAGGCATGCCAGCACCTGCAGAAAGCGATCGACATATCACCCGACTACCTGGGGTACGCAGACAGCGATCCCCAACTTCGCCCCCTCGCCGAGAGCGGCAGGTTGGCGGGGTTAACGCTCAACCAGCCGGATCAATAACGCCTGCCCGCAGACTTTTGTTCCACATATAATGATTTGAGCACGATTCTTTGTCCTGTTTGGGGGGGATTATCCCCCTCCCAAACCCTACTCTGCCCAATCCCATGAAAATATTTACCAGAAATTGCCACAGACACACCAGCCATTAAATTTCAGTAAGTTAAATATCTACAAGAACAACTTTTACCCATAATGGTAAACATTTTTTCGGCCGAGGCGGGACAATTAACAAGTTTGAATTGAGGTTGACCCTAACATTTTGTTAGCATTGGCTGTCGTTAACGACACAACAAATCTCAGCATTTTGTTTGTTCTCAAACATAATAGAGAGGAACAATGAGTAACCCCATAGATAAATACAGTATTGAAAATACCGACTACACCGTCGGCCAGGACAACATCCAGAAATGGGGATTTGATGTCCACAACCCGGTCTTCGGCATCAGTGCCGGCCTGATTCTTCTTTTCCTCGCCGCCATCCTGATCAGCGATGCCGCCACCGCCAAAGCCGCCCTCGACGGCATCAAGTGGAAAATCATAAACAACTTCGACGCCCTCTTTATGTGGTCGGCTAACCTGTTCCTGATTTTCTGTTTGTGGCTGATTGTCAGCCCCTATGGTCGCATCCGCCTGGGCGGTTCCGAGGCACGCCCCGAACACTCCAACCTCTCCTGGATGGCGATGTTGTTTGCCGCTGGTATGGGGATCGGCCTGATGTTCTGGGGAGTCGCGGAACCGGTGGCCTACTTTACCGGTTGGTATGAGACCCCGCTGGGCGTGGAAGCTCACTCCCCCGAGGCGGCCAAGGTGGCCATGGGCGCCACCATGTTCCACTGGGGTCTGCACCCTTGGGCCATGTATGCCATCGTGGCACTGTCACTGGCCTTCTTCTCCTTCAACAAAGGCCTGCCCCTGTCGATCCGCTCCATCTTCTACCCCCTCCTGGGCGATAAAACCTGGGGTTGGTTTGGCCATGCCATCGACATCATGGCCGTGTTGGCCACCCTGTTCGGCCTGGCCACCTCCCTGGGCCTGGGTGCCCAGCAGGCCAGCAGCGGCATCAACCACGTCTTTGGTACCGATGGCGGCGTCGGCATGCAGGTCGGCGTCATCGCCTTCGTCACCGGACTGGCGGTGATCTCCGTAATTAGGGGGATCGAAGGTGGAGTAAAGGTGCTGAGCAACGTCAACATGCTGGTGGCCATCGCCCTGCTGGTGTTTGTGGCCCTGGTGGGCGCCGCGGTGGCCTTTGGCAACCTGGGGCAGACCCTGCTGGGGTACGCCGAAACCATCATCCCCCTGAGTAACCCCCATGGCCGTGAGGATGAAGCATGGATGCACGGCTGGACCGTGTTCTACTGGGCCTGGTGGATCTCCTGGTCTCCTTTTGTTGGCATGTTCATCGCTCGGGTCTCCAAGGGGCGTACCATACGTGAGTTCCTGATCGCGGTGATGTTCATCCCCACCACGGTGACCATCATCTGGATGTCCGTGTTCGGCGGCATCGCCATTGATCAAGTCATCAACAAGGTGGGCGAGTTGGGCACCAATGGTCTGTCTGATATCACCCTGGCTCTGTTCTACACCTTCGAAGCCCTGCCCTGGAGCAACCTGCTGTCGGTGATCTCCATCGTGCTGATCATGGTATTCTTCATCACCTCATCCGACTCCGGTTCGCTGGTGATCGACAGCATCACCGCCGGCGGCAAGGTGGATGCCCCGGTTCCCCAGCGTATCTTCTGGGCCAGCATCGAAGGGGCCATCGCCGCCACCCTGTTATGGATTGGAGGCACCGAGGCGATCCAGGCGCTGCAGGCCGGTACCATCTCCACCGCCCTGCCCTTCACCCTGATCCTTCTGCTGATGTGCGTCAGCCTGGTGAAAGGGATGAGGACCGAGCCAAGAGGCTAACCTCACCTCCAAAGAGAAGGGGGCGCCATGGCGCCCCCTTTTTACTAACCTGCTCTCAGCAATACTCTGTAAGTCGTCGCCCAGCAGGAGGCCGGGAACCGGAGTCTGTCGAGAGCAGTATCCGGGATGGAGACATCCCTCCTAGAGCCCCCCCCCCCTTGCCCACACAGCCTCTGGATACCGGCGTGCGCCGGCATGACCGCGTTGGAGGGCGCCGCAGTGGGTTGAATCAACGCTGTACCAAGCTGCACAGTACTCCCGAGCCTGGCTACCGGGTGCTCCCTGCTCCATACGCACAATCGTCACCCCGGCGAATGCCGGGGCCCAGTGGCTTCACTCTGCAGCAACCTGAAGATGACTGCTGAGCCTGGCTACCCTGGCTACCGGGTGCTCCCTGCTCCATACGCACAATCATCACCCCGGCGAATGCCGGGGCCCAGTGGCTTCACTCTGCAGCAACCTGAAGATGACTACTGAGCCTGGCTGCCAGGTGCTCCCTGCACCACACCCACAATCGTCACCCTGACGCACGTCAGGGTCCAGTGGCTGTCGAAAGGAGCGCCCAGTTGCCATTCCTGCTTGAGGGTGTCACTACATGGGCCAGCCCAGTTACACCAAGGCATCGCCTAACTTCAACAGCTCATTCAGACACAGTCCCAAAAAAGCCCCGCCAATTGGCGGGGCTCTATTCGCCGGGCTTCTGGCTTAGAAGTAGTAGCCGAAGTTAATGTTCAAACGCTTGTTGGTGTCGCCACTGCCGACCAGGGTGCCGCCGATAAAGGGCTGGTTCTCGGCAACCACGAAGTCCACATAGGTGTAGAGGCCGCCGGCGCTGATGGCCATCCCGGTGACGTTCATGAAGGTGTCGTCCAGGCTGCCGGGTTTATCGGTCATCAGCGAGTAGTCATTGTAGAAGGTCAGGTTGGTCACCGGACCCAGCTTCACCGGCAGGCTGTAGGCGATGTTGGCGGTGTAGGTGATCGCCTCGGCCGGGATGGAGTCGTAGAAGGCATAAGCACCCACCACCATCTGCTCCACGTCCATGCCGTCGATGTCGTACTGGTAATCCGCCGCCTGCAGCTGAAGGTTCCAGGCACCGTAGTTGATCACCCCGTGAATCGCGGCGGCCCAGTGATCACCGTCCAGGTTTCCATCGACCTCCAACTCGCCAAGCTGACCGGACAGCCCCAGCTCCACCGAGCCCCCATCCAGTTGCAGAGTATGGGCATAACGCAGGTTGAAGGTGTTGGTTTCGCCCGCCTCCAGGGTCGGCACATCGTAGGTGCCCTCCCCCTCCAGGCGCACCCCGACCACATCGTAGGAGTAGCGGTCGCTGCGTTCGGAGACATAGCCGTCAATGCCGCCCTGTTCATCGTTCTTGTAGAACGCCAGGTCCAGTCGATTTCGTTTGGACTCAAACTTATAGTTCAGGCCCATATCGTAGTCATCTTCCAGGCCCGTGTAAAAATTGGAGCTGAAGAAGAAGCTGTGGGAGGCATAGGGCAGAATGCCGAAGGGCACCTGGGTCACCCCCAACTGACCGCTATGGCTGTCGCTGAACTCATAGCCGACCCAGGCATGATGCAGCACATCCATATACTGGTACCAGCGATACTGAACGGACAGGGTCAGATCGCCAATCTCACCATTGGCGTCCAGCCTGAAGGTGTCGAAATCGAAGTCGCCGCCCCGGTCGCTGTTGTCATCGTTATAATCTTCATAGCTGTATTGGAAGCGGGCCGCCCCCCCTAGGGTGATGCCGCCCTCCTCCTTACCCTGTTGTTGCTCTACCGCGTGTTGACGGCTTTCCAGCTCCTCAATGCGCTGCTTGAGCTCCTCGAGTTCGCTGCTCTGGGCGGAAACGGTGGCAGAGAAAATCATACCGATGACTATGGCCAGTTTGGTTTTCATTACTTCTCGTCCTAAATGAAATGTGTGATGCTCCAACCATCACCTCCGGAATACAGTTCGTTAACCACCCGGACGCAATGGCATTACATGTTAACGAACCAATCATTTGATCTCAAATTATTGCGCTGATGTTGGGCACAAAAAAGGCGGCATCGGCCGCCTGTTGTGGATGGCTGCAGCTTACTTGACCGTGTCCGGTGACGCGATGTCCAGCAGCGGCGCCGCGTCGAGGGTTTCCGCATCCATCATGTAAGCCACCCGCTGCATGGATGACAGGATCTGGGTCTTCTCCCAGTCATCAAGATTCTCGAAGCGATCGATGAACTTCTCATGCAACAGCGGCGGCGCCGAGGCCAGAACTCTGACACCCTCCTCGGTCAGCCGCGCGTTGACGATGCGTTTATCGGTCTGGCTGCGCACCCGCTCAATCAGCCCGCGATCCTGCAGACGATTCAAAATGGTGGTCACGGTAGCCGGACTCAGGGACACGTCGCCGGAGAGCCGTCGAACGGTGACGTCCCCGAGAGTATCGATGGCCCTGAGGACCATCACCTGGGGAATGGTCAGGCCGCAGGCCTTGATCATGCGTTTCGATTGCAGGTCAGTGGCCCTGATGATGCGCCGAAGTGCCACGAGCACCTCAGGCCAGTATTGTGCCTCAGGCATGTCACCCCTTTGTAACTGTTAGTGATAATTGCATGAGTATATTCCTGCATGGCCAGATGGCAACACCGTCCCTCCATCAAATTTTTCCGCGTTTGGGGAAAGGGGGGAAGCGGCGCCGGTTTTCCACGCACTTTTCGGCAACGCCCGCCACGCCGCGGGCTGGAAACGAGTCGCAACCCGTTTCACCCGCCGAGCCGGATGTCACGGTCGGCATAACCTTAGAGCTAGAAGGGGTAATGCGCTGATCCAAAAGTCTTTTCACCTAGTCTATGTGTGGATTTACATTACCCCAAATAGTGATCATTCTCATTTGCATTTGCAAAACGTGGGGGTAAGATGTCGTGGTTTTTCACCCAATCAAAAGGTTGTAATCCATGTGTAACACCTACCTGCCCCTTTGCATCGCCCTGGCCGTGCCCGTTACTGTGAGTGCCGAGAGCGCTCCTCCGGCCGACGAGGAGATGGAGCGGATCATCGTGACCGGCAGCCGAATTGTGGAGAGCATTGACGAGGTGCCGGCTTCCATCACCATCGTGACTGCAGAGCAGCTCCAGAATGACCTTCAGGTCAGCTCGGAGCTGCAGAACATGCTGGCGATCCGGGTTCCCGGGATGGCTCCTTCCACCGGCAGTACCAGTAACTTTGGCCAAACCCTCAGGGGACGGGCCGCCCTGGTGATGATCGATGGGGTGCCTCAGTCCACCCCGCTGCGCAATGGCGGGCTGGGCATCCGCACCCTGGACCCCTCTGTCATCGAGCGCATCGAGGTGATCAAGGGTGCCACCTCGGTGTACGGCAACGGCGCCGCGGGAGGGATCATCAACTACATCACCAAGAAGCCAGGCCGGGAGACCGGAGTCCGCCTCGGGGTCTCCAGCCGTGCCAGCCTGGTCAAAATGGAGGACAGCCTGGGTCACAGGCTGGAGGCGGTGGCAGATGGCTCACTGGACGACCTCAGCTATGTCCTCTCTGCGGTGAGAGAGGAGAATGGGGTACAACGGGATGCCGAGGGGGACATTATCGGCACCAAATACGGCATCTCCGACAGCGTTGCCCATAACTATTTCACCAAACTGGGATACCAGCTGGATGACGACAAGCTCCTGCAGCTCACCTACAACTATTACGAGTCACAGATGGATGCGGACCTGGTCGATGTACTGGGTGACATCAACGCCGGCGAAAAGACCTATGCGGTAAAGAACAGCTCCGGCACGCCCAACCCGGGTGAGCCCCAGGGGCCGCGAGGCAACCACAATGTCATGCTCCGCTACAACGATCTCGAGCTGTTCACCAATACCGAGATGACCCTGGATGGCTACTGGCAGAGGATCGAAAACGTCTTCTTCTACTCGCCGGTCCTGTCCAATCCGGAGCAGGGATACGACGGCGGCCAGTCCTACATCAAATCGGAAAAGAGCGGCTTCAGGGCCACCTTCAACACACAGCTGGAGTGGGACAGGGTTGAGGGAACCTTTATCTATGGTACCGACCTTCTCAACGACGTGACCTCTCAACCCCTGGTCGACGGACGGATCTGGGTGCCGGAGATGGACATGAACAACCTGGCCCTGTTCCTGCAGACCAAGTGGATCATCGCCGATGACTGGGTGGTCAAGGCCGGTGTCCGTCATGAAAACATCGACCTGGATGTGGATGATTACCAAACTCTGAAGCTGTGCCGCAGCGCAGATCAATGCTCTGTCCCCATGAACGTCACCGGTGGCAAGCTTGAGTACCGGGCCACCACCTACAACCTTGGCCTGAGATACCTGGGTGACGAGCGATTCTCGCCCTTTGCCAACTACTCTCAGGGAGCGGACATCTCCGACATTGGTCGTCTGCTGCGCACCGCCACCGTCACCGACATCAACGACATTCGCACCGAAGCGTCCATCATCGACAACTACGAACTGGGCTTCAGCAGCCAGTTCGACAACCTGAGGTTCAATGTCACCGCCTACCGGAGCACCTCCGAACTGGGCACCGCCAACAAGTTCGACCCCAACACCGGTGTCTACATGCCGGTCCGGGCGCCACAGAAGATCTGGGGCTATGAGGCCAGCGTGGACTACAGTGTCAGCAGCGACCTTGCCCTAGGGGGCACCTACAGCTGGGTAGAAGGCAAGGACACCGACAACGACATCTATCTGGGTGCCCGGCAGATCGCCGCCCCCAAACTGACTGCCTACCTGGACTGGGTGCCGGTGGACAACGCCAAGCTCTCCCTGACCTACCTGCATGTGGGCAGCCGAGACCGCTTCGAGCCCGTGGAGGGCAACTATGTCGGCGATCAGGCGCCGGTCGACCGCTATGACGTGGTCAACCTGAGTGCCCGTTACCAGCTGGAGAACTGGGAGCTGTTCGCCGGCATCGAGAATCTGTTTAACGAAGATTACTACCCAGCCACCTCCCAAGCCTTCACCTACGGCGGCTACAACACCAAGGGGCTGGGGAGCACCCTGAATCTGGGGGCCAAAGTTCGCTTCTGAACCGAGGGGCACGCCAGATCAGGCAAGAGGCGCTAATGCGCCTCTTTTTCTGTCTGTCACCGTAGGCTAACTGACTGGAGAATCTATGCTATCTGAGTGATCGCCGTCTATTATCAGAGTATGGCATCCACCCTGAAGAGGCGCCGCACCATGCTGATCTCCACCCTGATCCTGCTGCTGACCGCCGTGGTCTACACGGTGATGCGCTACGACAGCTACTCCAGCGGCGAACTGTCCATCATCGCCATCATGGTGCTGGTGTCTTCCGCACTGCTCAGCGAGGTGGCGGCCCTCAGGCAGAGGCTGAAGCGGCTGGAGAAGCGGGATCCTTAACACCTCCCTGTGCTTGTGGCCCCCAGGTCCCAGGCACTAAAAAGCCCGGCACTTGGCCGGGCTTTCTCTGCTCTGAGCGGATTAACCGATGTGGGTCAGGCCACCCATGTAGGGGCGCAGCACTTCGGGAATCTCGATGCGGCCATCAGCCTGCTGATAGTTCTCCAGAATGGCCACCAGGGTGCGGCCCACCGCCAGGCCGGAGCCGTTGAGGGTGTGCAGCAGCTCTGGCTTACCGGTTTCGGGGTTGCGCCAGCGTGCCTTCATGCGGCGGGCCTGGAAATCCCCCATGTTGGAGCAGGAGGAGATCTCCCGGTACTTCTCTTGGCTGGGTACCCATACCTCCAGATCATAGGTCTTGGTGGAACCAAAGCCCATGTCACCGGTGCACAACACCACCTTACGGTAGGGCAAGCTCAGGTTCTGCAGCACCTTCTCGGCATGACCGGTCAGCTCCTCCAGGGCCGCCATGGACTCGGAGGGCTTGGCCAGCTGTACCAGCTCCACCTTGTCGAACTGGTGCTGGCGGATCAAGCCTCGGGTATCCCGGCCCGACGCGCCGGCTTCGCTGCGGAAACAGGGGGTGTGGGCGGTCATCTTCACCGGCAGCGCCTTGGCATCGATGATCTCGTCACGGGCCATGTTGGTCAGCGGCACCTCGGCGGTAGGGATCAGGCTCAGGCGGCGATCGGTGTCCTCCTCCAGCTGCTCGGTATGGAACAGGTCCTCACCAAACTTGGGCAACTGGCCGGTACCACGCAGGCTGTCCGGATTCACCAGGTAGGGGACATACATCTCTGTGTAGCCATGCTCGCTGGTGTGCAGGTCCAGCATGTACTGTGCCAGGGCACGGTGCATGCGGGCAACCTGGCCCTTCATCACGATAAAGCGGGAACCGGAGAGCTTGGCGGCGGCGGCAAAGTCGAGACCCTCGACCCCCTCGCCCAGGTCCACATGGTCCTTGACCTCGAAGTCGAAACGACGGGGCTCGCCCCAGCGGCTCACCTCGACGTTCTCCTCCTCATCGGCACCGATGGGGCAGGAGGCGTCAGGCAGGTTGGGGATGCCGGCAACGATGTCGTCCCACTCGGCCAGCAGCTTATCCTGCTCCGCCTTGGTCGCCGTCAGCTTGTCGCCCAGGCTGGCCACTTCCGCCAGCAGCGGGGCGATATCTTCGCCATTGGCCTTGGCCTTGCCGATCGACTTGGAGCGACTGTTACGTTCAGCTTGCAGTTCCTGAGTTTCGACCTGCAGCGCCTTACGCTGTTCGTCCAGTTTGGTCAAACGCGCCACATCCAGGATGTAGCCTCGGGTGGCCAGACGCTCGGCAGTCTGCTCGAGGTCGGCTCTTAGGTATTTGCTGTCTAACATATCGCTTCTATTTAGAGTCGTGCATAAACCAACTGCTGACCGCACACCACCATCGCAAAACAGAGGCCGACGTTCAGCAATACATTCAACATGGCTTTGATCCAGTACCCCCCCTGCAGCAGCAGGACGGTTTCGTTGGAGAAGGTGGAGAAGGTGGTTAACGCACCCAGCATGCCAACACCAACGAACGCTTTCAGGGTCGGGGACAGATTGGTGACATCGCCCCAGGCGTAGAGCGCCCCCATAATCAGAGAACCTATGCAATTGACGATCAGTGTACCAAAGGGAAAGCCAGTTCCGAATAGCTTTAGCGCAAGAAGTGAGGTGCCATAACGTGCGCTTGCTCCCACCGCGCCCCCCAGGGCCACTGCAATCAGGTTATTCATAGCGTTTGTTCCCACTTTGGCGGTCCATTTCCGCCAACTGATTGAGTTTCTCTTTGATCTTCCTCTCCAACCCCCGGTCGCTCGGCCGATAGTATCGCTCCCGCTCCAGCTCCGGTGGCAGGTAGACCTCGCCGGCGGCGTAGGCGCCGGGCTCATCATGGGCATAGCGGTATTCGGCGCCGTAACCCAGCTCCTTCATCATCTTGGTGGGCGCATTACGCAGATGCACCGGCACCTCCAGGTGACCGGTGTCGCAGGCGCGGGTCCGGGCCGCCTTGAAGGCGGTGTAGACCGCGTTGCTCTTGGGAGCCACCGCCAGGTAGACCAGGGCCTGGGCGATGGCCCGCTCCCCCTCCGCCGGTCCGACTCGATGGAAACAGTCCCAGGCGTTCAGCGCCACCTCCATCGCCCGGGGATCGGCGTTGCCCACATCCTCCGATGCGATGGCCAGACAGCGGCGGGCCACGTACAGTGGATCGCCGCCCCCCTCAAGGATACGGCAGTACCAGTAGAGGGCCCCGTCGGGGTTGGAGCCTCGAACCGACTTGTGGACGGCGGAGATCAGATCGTAAAACTGGTCGCCCTTGTTGTCGAAGCGAGCCACCGGCTCACCGGCCACCTCGGTCAGCATCTCTTGGGTCAGGTGGCCGTCCTCACTCATGTCCGCCATCAGCTCCAGCAGGTTCAAGGCGCGGCGGGCGTCGCCATCCACCAGGGTCGCCAGGGTACCGAGCACCTCGTCGTCCATCCGCAGGTTGAGCTTGCCCAACCCCCGCTCGGCATCGGTCAGGGCGTCACCGAGGATCCGCTTGATCGACTCGGCATCCAGCTTCCTGATCACATAGACCCGGGCCCGGGAGAGCAGCGCGCTGTTGACCTCGAAGGAGGGGTTTTCGGTGGTGGCGCCGACGAAGATCACCGTGCCATCTTCGATGAACGGCAGAAAGGCGTCCTGCTGGCTCTTGTTAAAGCGGTGCACCTCGTCCACAAACAGCAGGGTGCGACGCCCCTGGGCCTGGGCAACCTCCCTGGCCTTGGCGATCGCCTCGCGGATCTCCTTCACTCCGGAGGTTACCGCGGAGATCCGCTCCACGTGAGCGTTGGAGTAGCTGGCCACCAGCTCAGCCAGGGTGGTCTTACCGGTCCCCGGTGGCCCCCACAGGATCATCGAGTGGGCCCGGCCCGCCTCCAGCGCCTGGCGCAGCGGCTTGCCCGGGGCAAACAGGTGCTCCTGGCCGATGTAGTGCTCCAGCTTTTCCGGGCGCATCCGCGCCGCCAGGGGGCGGAAATCTGGGCTGAAATCCAGGCTCAGGCTGGTCATTGGCCGCGCTGGTCGTCGATCTCGGTCCCCTCGGGCGCGGTGAACCGGAACTCACTCATGGCCACCCCTTCAGAGGTGAACCCGGACAGGGCAAATTCACTGCGCACCGCCTGGCTGTCCACCATGGCCAGCGAAGCGATCCGTTCGCCGTCGAAACAGACCGACATCATCCGGACGTGGCTGTCCTCGCTCTTTGGCTCGGCGGTGAAACACTGCCCCTGCTCGCTGAAACGGTACTGATCCCAGGCCTCGGCGTCGGTACGGGTGAGGATGGTCAGCGGGGTCTGGGCGATGGCGTCGTCCTGGCGATAGATGGAGACCGCCTCCATCAGCGGGTCGTACACCCACACCGCGTTGCCGTCGGCCACCACCAGGCTCTCCTCCGGCGCCGTCAGTTGCCAGCGGAACCGGTCCGGGGCACTGACGGCCAGGCGCCCCCGCCCCTCCTGGATCAGATTGCCCTGATCATCGAACACTTGCTGGCTGAACCCGGCCTGGAACTGCTTCAGCTTGGCCAGCTTCTGCTTCAGATTCTCTTCGGCCCCTGCGTGGGCCAGGGCGGGCAGCAGTGCCGCCACCAATAAAATTCGCGTCATACTCTCTCTCAGTCTCTTGCGGGCACCAGCACCTCGCGGTTGCCGTTGTGCCCCGGCGGGCTCACCAGCCCACTCTCCTCCATCTCCTCCACCAGGCGCGCCGCCCGGTTGTAGCCAATCTTCAGCTTGCGCTGAACACTGGAGATGGAGGCCCGGCGGGACTCGATGACGAAGGCCACCGCCTCATCATACAGGGGATCCTTCTCCCCTTCGGCGTCTGAGCTCTCACCGGGCAGCAGCACCTGTTCGCCACCGCTCTCTCCGGCGAGGATCTCCTCGATGTAGTTGGGTTCACCCCGGGCACGCCAGTCTGCCACCACCCGGTGCACCTCATGATCATCCACGAAGGCACCATGGACCCGCATGGGAACGCCGGTGCCCGGCGGCAGGTAGAGCATGTCCCCCTGCCCCAGCAGCTGTTCCGCCCCCTGCTGATCGAGGATGGTGCGCGAATCGACCCGGCTGGAGACCTGGAAGGCGATTCGGGTGGGGATGTTGGCCTTGATCAGGCCGGTGATCACGTCCACCGACGGCCTCTGGGTGGCCAGGATCAGGTGGATACCTGCGGCTCGCGCCTTCTGGGCGATGCGGGCGATCAGCTCCTCCACCTTCTTGCCGACAATCATCATCATGTCGGCAAACTCGTCCACCACCACCACGATGGAAGGCAGTTTCTCCAGCTCCGGCGGCTGGGTGTCCATGGAATCGGTGGCGCTCCACAGCGGGTCTGTCAGGGGCTCACCCGCCTCCCTGCCTTCCCTCACCTTGGCGTTGTAGCCCTTGAGGTTGCGCACCCCCAGGGCAGACATCAGCTTGTAGCGGCGTTCCATCTCGCCCACGCACCAGCGCAGGGCGTTGGCGGCCTCCTTCATGTCGGTGACCACCTCGCACAGCAGGTGCGGGATCCCCTCGTAGACCGACAGCTCCAGCATCTTGGGGTCGATCATGATAAGCCGCACATCCTCGGGCGTGGACTTGTAAAGCAGGCTGAGGATCATCACATTGACCCCCACCGACTTACCGGAGCCTGTGGTTCCGGCCACCAGCAGGTGCGGCATCTTGGCCAGATCCACGGTCACCGGGTACCCGGAGATATCCTGCCCCAGCACCATGGCCAGGTTGGACTTGGCCTGCTCAAACTGGTCACAGCCCAGCACATCCCGCAGGAAGACGATCTCCCGGTGCTTGTTGGGCAGCTCCAGGCCAATCACCGACTTGCCGGGGATCACCTCCACCACCCGCACGCTGACGGCGGACAGGGCCCGGGCCAGGTCCTTGGCCAGGTTGGTGATCTTGGAGACTTTGACCCCGGGGGCCAGGTCCAGTTCAAACCGGGTGATCACCGGTCCGGGATGCACATCCACCACCTTGGCGGAGATGTTGAAATCTGCCAGCTTAAGCTCCACCAGCCGGGCGATCTGATCCAGCTCTTCTCGGCTGATT
Organism: Ferrimonas sediminicola; assembly: GCF_005116715.1. Classification (GTDB taxonomy): domain Bacteria; phylum Pseudomonadota; class Gammaproteobacteria; order Enterobacterales; family Shewanellaceae; genus Ferrimonas; species Ferrimonas sediminicola. The sequence goes on from NZ_SWCI01000005.1 coordinate 73,577, forward strand.
GGGTTCTTGCTCTTGTTGGGCCGGTCCAGCAACTCCAGGGTCGGCATCAGTGTCTGTGCCTCCGGTGTGGTCGGCTCGGCGACGGTGGCAACACTCTCCTTCCTGGGCTTGGCTTCTGCCGCCGGCCTGGACGCCCTGTTGGCCGGCACCGCCTCCCCGGTGGTCGATGAGAGCGCGGGCTCCTCTGTCCCGGCCTCTACGCCCAACACCGGCTCGGTGCGCGCACCAAACAGTGCCTCGCCGTCCAGTTCGGGGGCCAGTCTGGGCGGCTCCCCGGCGGGCCGCGCCTCCATCGCCTCCTCCGGCCCGTAGCGACGCTCGTCATACCAGGCAACGAAACGGTTGAACCAGCGGAAGCGGTAGAGGAAGGGCACTGTGTCCAGCCAGTCGGTCGGCTCTTCGTCGCTCCCCTCCCGGTCGACCGCCGACTCCGGGGCCACGGTGACCGAGGCATAGGCCGGGGCGGCGACGGACTCGGCCCCCTGGTGTTTCTGCGCCAGTGCCAGAATATCGTCCTGCGGCGCCTTCTCGCCCCGCTTTCCGAGGCTCAACAGCCTCGACGGCAGCGCCCAGGTCCAGGTCAGGGCAATGATCACCCCGGCCCCCACCCCCTCAACCACGGTGACCCAGCTCAATCCGGTGAACAGGGTAAAGCCCGCGCCGATGAAACAAAGCAGCAGCAGGGTGGTGCCCATCAGGTTGAAGTAGGGCAGCATGGCGTCGCGGATCACATCGCCGATGACGCCACCGGCGGAGAAGTAGTAGATATCATCGGCATTGATCGACGCCAGGGTGGCAAACCCCAGCAGCATCAGCAGCAGGCCGACGATACGCAAGGCCACCGAGAAGTAGTCGATCTCGGCGATGCGGTAGCTGCGGCGGAACATCAGCCAGCCGATGCCGGCGGTCAGCACCGGAATCGCCCAGGCGCTGATGCCGAAGGCAAAGTAGAGCAGGTCTGCCAGCCAGGCGCCGACGCGCCCCATGGAGTTGTGTACCTGCCCGTCCCAGGCGGTCTGACTCCAGCCGGGGTCGGCCGGGTGGAAGCTGCCCAGGGCGGCCAGTAGGTAGAGAGCGAGGGCGCAGCAGAGGATAAGCCCCAGTTCCAGCAGTCGCTGAATGCCATTTAGAGTGCGTGTCTGAGTCTCTTGCTCACTCAAGGCGGGTACCTTTTTTACTCGCAGATTCAATAGAGAAGCCTACCATATCAGACAATGGCGGCGGATGCATGGTTATCTATACAGTTATCGGGAGGCGCGGAGGGAGGGTGAAACCCAGCAGCGCCTCCGCCGGAGGCACTGCTGGCCTGGGGATCAGGCTGGGACGTTTGTCTGGCTGATCTGGACCCGGCTGGTCTGCTTGACCTCCTCCATCACCACGTAGGTGCGGGTGTCCTTGACGCCGGGGAGCTTGAGCAGAGTGTCAGACAACAGCTGACGGTAGGCGGACATGTCGCTTACTCGGGTCTTCAGCAGGTAGTCGAAATCGCCGGATACCAGGTGGCACTCCTGGATATCTTCCAGCGCCATGACCGACTGGTTGAATTTGTCGAAGACGTCCGGGGAGTCACGGTTCAGGGTGATCTCCACGTAAACCAGCAAAGAGGCGCCCAGGTAATGGGGGTTGACCAGGGCGGTGTAGCCCTGAATGAATCCCTGGCGCTCTAGGCGCTTGACCCGCTCCAGACAAGGAGTGGGGCTCAGACCCACACGCTTGGACAGTTCGACGTTGGAGATGCGGCCATCCTTCTGCAGTTCATTCAGGATGTTGCGGTCGATTCTGTCCAACTCTTTGAGTGGCTTTTTCTTATTATATGCCATTTTGTGCTTCCTTTTCCCTTCTTGGTTGGGTTTTTGTCCTAATAATGCCCAAATATATCGGAAGAAAAACTTCCGACTGAATAATATACTGATTCGCGCCCGATAGCCACGAAAAAATCATATTCAGGGGTAGTTTTTCCATACTTACGCCTGTGGATTAATAGAAATTACAAAAAGGGGACAATATGATCATTGGTGTGCCAAAGGAGATTAAGAACCACGAATACCGCGTCGGCATGGTGCCCGCCAGCGTACGGGAACTGACCCGCCGCGGCCACCAGGTTCTGGTACAGACCCAGGCAGGCAGCGGTATCGGTTTCGAGGATCAGGACTACATCAACGCCGGTGCCGAGATCCTCGGCAGCGCCGAGGAGGTGTTTGCCCAGGCGGAGATGATTGTCAAGGTGAAGGAGCCTCAAGCCGTGGAACGCGCCATGCTGCGCCCCGGTCAAATCCTGTTTACCTATCTGCACCTGGCCCCCGACCTGCCTCAGACCGAGGACCTGGTGAAGAGCGGCGCCATCTGTATCGCCTATGAGACCGTCACCGACGACAAAGGCGGCCTGCCGCTGCTGGCACCCATGTCCGAGGTGGCCGGTCGCATGTCGATCCAGGCCGGCGCCCAGGCGCTGGAGAAATCTCACCAGGGACGAGGCATGCTGCTGGGCGGTGTTCCGGGCGTCGAGCCCGCCAAAGTGGTGGTGATTGGCGGCGGCATGGTCGGCCGTAACGCGGCCCTGATGGCGGTCGGCCTGGGCGCCGACGTCACCATCCTGGATCGCAACGTCAATGTGCTGCGAGATCTCAACCATCAGTTCGAGAACCGCGCCAAGGTGATCTACTCCACTGCCGAGGCCTTGGAGAAGCACGTTTTGGACGCGGACCTGGTGATCGGCGGCGTATTGATCCCTGGCGCGGCGGCCCCCAAGCTGGTGACCCGCGAACATATCGCCAAGATGAAGCCCGGTGCCGCCATCGTCGATGTCGCCATCGACCAGGGAGGGTGCGTCGAGACCTCCAAGCCCACCACCCATCAGGATCCGGTGTTCATCGTCGATGACGTAGTCCACTACTGCGTGGCCAACATGCCCGGCGCCGTGCCGCGCACCTCCACCTTCGCCCTGAACAACGCCACCCTGCCCTACATCGTCGCCCTGGCGGAGAAGGGCTACAAGCAGGCGCTGCTGGATGACAAGCATCTGCTCAACGGCCTGAACGTGATGGACGGCAAGATCACCTGCGCCGAGGTGGCCGAAGCCCTCAACTTGGAGTGTGTCGACCCCCGCTCGCTGCTGGCTGGATAAAAAACCTGACAACGCAATCGAAAAAAGGGGGCAGTCGCCCCCTTTTCTTTTACCCCCACGGCCCATAGAATCCGGGCATACGCTTATGAATGGAGACTCTGATGACCCAGGCAAAACACTGTGGCCTTTTGATCCTTGGTTCCGGCCCCGCCGGCTACACCGCGGCGGTGTACGCAGCTCGCGCCAACCTCAATCCGGTGCTGATCACCGGCATGCAGCAGGGCGGCCAGCTGACCACCACCACCGAGGTGGAGAACTGGCCCGGTGACCCTGAAGGCCTGACCGGCCCCGGCCTGATGCAACGGATGCAGGAGCATGCGGAGCGGTTCGACACCGAGATCCTGTTCGACCACATCAACGAAGTGGATCTGAAGACCCGACCCTTCCGCCTCAAGGGGGACAGCGGCGAGTACACCTGTGATGCGTTGATCATCTCCACCGGTGCCAGCGCCAAGTACCTGGGCCTGGACTCCGAGGAAGCGTTCAAGGGGCGCGGCGTATCAGCCTGTGCCACCTGTGACGGTTTCTTCTACCGCAACAAGCCCGTGGCCGTGGTCGGCGGCGGCAACACCGCCGTGGAGGAGGCCCTCTACCTCTCCAACATCGCCAGCGAGGTCCACCTGGTCCATCGCCGCGACAGTTTCCGTGCGGAAAAGATCCTGGTGAAGCGGCTGATGGACAAAGTGGAGAACGGCAACATCGTGCTGCACACCGACCGCACCCTGGACGAGGTGCTGGGCGACGACATGGGGGTCACCGGGGTTCGCATCAAGGACACCCACTCCGACGCCACCGAAGAGCTGAGCGTCGACGGCGCCTTCATCGCCATCGGCCACCAGCCCAACACCCAGATCTTCGAGGGCCAGTTGGAGATGAAGGATGGCTACATCCTGGTCCAGAGCGGTCTGGAGGGCAACGCCACCGCCACCTCGGTGGACGGTGTCTTCGCCGCCGGCGACGTCATGGACCACAACTACCGCCAGGCGATCACCTCCGCCGGCAGCGGTTGCATGGCCGCCCTGGACGCCGAGCGTTATCTGGACGCCCAGTAACGACCCGCACTAACGATTCGAGGGGGAGCGCTGTCTCCCCCTTTTCGCCTTTGAACGACGTGACCCTCTATGGATAAAGCCTTACAGCGCCACCTGACCCGCTGGCTGCGAAACGCCGCAAAACCGGCAAGGGGCTGGCTGATGCTGACCCTGGGCTGCGGTCTGGCGGCCGGCCTGGCCATCATCGGCCAGGCCTGGGTGCTGGCCGAGCTGCTGCACCAGTTGATCATCGAGGAGGTGGCCAGGGAGCAGCTGACCCAGCCGTTCCTCCTCCTCGCCGCCCTCATCGCCGTCAAATCCCTGGCCCTGGCGGGCAGGGAGCGCTTCAGCTTCAACATCGGCGCCCTGGTGCGCCAGAACACCCGGGCGGCCATCCTCGACAAGATGGAGCGCCTGGGCTCGGCCTACACCGGCAGCCGGGCACAGGGCGCCTGGACCACCATGCTGCTGGAGCAGACCGAGCAGATACAGGAGTTCTTTGCCAAGTATCTGCCGCAGATGATGCTGGCGGGAATGATTCCACTGCTGATCCTGGTGCTGCTGTTCCCCATCAACTGGGTCGCCGGCCTCATCCTGCTGGGCACCGCCCCATTGACGGTGCTGTTCATGGCAATCATCGGCATGGGCGCCGCCGACGCCAACAAACGCAACTTCCAGGCCCTGGGGCGCCTCTCCGGCATCTTCCTCGACCGGCTTCGCGGCATCAGCACCGTCCGCCAGTTTGCCGCCGTCGACGCCCAGGCCCGCTCCCTGCACCAGGCCTCCGATGAGTTTCGCCAGCGCACCATGGAGGTGCTGCGCCTGGCCTTTCTCTCCTCCGCCGTACTGGAGTTCTTCGCCGCCATCTCCATCGCCCTGGTCGCCGTCTACTTCGGTTTCAGCTACCTGGGCCATCTGGACTTTGGCCACTATGGCACCGGCATCACCCTGTTTACCGGATTCCTGGTGCTGCTGCTGGCCCCGGAGTTCTACCAGCCCCTAAGGGACCTGGGCGCCTTCTATCACGCCAAAGCCCAGGCCCTGGGCGCCGCCGAGTCGATCGTCGAATTCCTGGAGCAGCCTGAACCCGAGGCGGCGACCCAGGGTGTCCTGACCCGGCGAGAGCCGATCGCACTGCGGGCGGAGGCCCTGGTGGTCACCGCTGCGGATGGCACGCCGCTGACCCGGCCGGTCAGCTTCACCCTGGCCAGCGGCCGCAAGCTGGGGCTGGTGGGGCCCTCGGGCGCGGGTAAGAGCTCCATCCTCAAGGCGCTGATGGGCCTGCTGCCCTACCAGGGCAGCCTGACCGTCAACGGCACCGAGGTGCGCGAGCTGGCACGGGATCACTGGATGGGTCACTACAGCTGGCTGGGTCAGAATCCGGCCCTGGTGCACGGCAGCGTCCGTGACAACCTGCTGCTGGGTCACCCCGAGATCACCGGCGAGCAGCTGACCCATGCCTGCGCCCTCGCCCACCTGGACGAAGCCCTGGCCCTGTTCCCCGCAGGGCTGGATCACCGGGTTGGCGACCGCAACAGCGGCCTCTCCGTCGGCCAGGCCCAGCGGCTGGCCCTGGCCCGGGCGCTGCTCAAGGACGCCCCACTGCTGCTGCTGGATGAACCCACTGCCAGCCTGGATCACCGCAGCGAAACCCTGGTGATGGATGGCCTGCGTCAACACTGGCGCCAGAAGAGCGTGGTCCTGGTCAGCCACCGCCGTCAGGCGCTGGAGGAGCTGGACCAGGTATTGGAGATTCTGCCGAGGGAGGCCGACCATGAATGACCTTAAACCCTTCCTGGCCCTGTTCCGTCCCCACTGGCGGATGATGGGGCTGGGGATCCTGCTGGCGATCGTTACCCTGTGTGCCAGCATCGGCCTGCTCTCCCTCTCCGGCTGGTTCCTGGCGGCCTCGGCCAGCGCCGGCCTGGTGGTGGCCACCCGCGGCCAGTTCAACTACATGTACCCCAGTGGCGGGGTGCGGGGACTGTCGATCCTGCGTACCGCCGCCCGTTGGGCGGAGCGGGTGGTCAGCCACGACGCCACCTTCCGGCTGCTCACCGATCTGCGCGACCGCTTCTTCCGGGCCCTGGCCCCGCTGACCCCCGCCGATCGGGGCGATCTTCGCGACGGCGACCTGCTCAACCGCATGGTGGCCGACGTGGATACCCTGGATCACCTCTACCTGCGGCTGGTCTCCCCCCTGATGGCGGCCATCGTCGCCATCGCCGCCGTGGGGATACTGGTATCGCTGTTCGATCCCGCCCTGGCGGGACTGCTGGTGGCGATTCTGCTGGCGCTGCTGGTGGTGTTGCCGCTGATCTTCTACCGGCTGGGGCGGCGCCCAGGACGACAGCTGGGAGAGAGCACCCGCGGCCTGCGTCAGCAGCTGGTGGACTTTATCGGTGCCCAGACCGAACTGGCGGTCTACGGTGGCACCCGGGACCAGCGTCGACGCATTGTCGAGGCCGAACAGGCGCTGATCGGCGCCCAGGTGAGCCTGACCCGGGTCACCGCCACCTCCCAGGCGCTGCTGCAACTGCTCAACGGCTGGACCCTGGTACTGATGCTCTACCTGGCAGCGGACCAGATCGGCGGCCTGACCCCTCCGGGGCCACTGCTGGCGCTGATCGCCTTCGTCACCCTGGCCAGCTTCGAGGCCTTGGTGCCGGTGGCCGGCGCCTTCCAGCACCTCAGCCATACGATCAACGCCGCCGGCCGCCTAAGGCCGGTACTGGAGCAGCCTTCGACGCTGTGCTTTGGCGATCAGCCCTGGCAGAGCGGTCCCATCACCCTGAGGGGCATCAACTTCGCCTATCCCGGCAGCCCCCTGCCGGCACTGGAGGGCATCAACCTGACCCTGGCCCCGGGCGAGAAGGTGGCGCTGGTGGGCAAGACCGGATGCGGCAAGTCCAGCCTGCTGAGCCTGCTGAGCCGGGAGTGGCAGCCGGACTCGGGCACCCTGGCCCTGGGAGACCTCCCCTGGTTCCAGCTGAGCGAATCCGCTCTGCGCGGTGAAGTGTGCCTGGTGGAACAGCGGGTGCATGTATTCAGCGGTACCCTCAGGGAAAACCTGCTACTGGCCCGGCCCGGAGCCGACGACCGGCAGTTGTCCGAAGCCCTGTCGGCGGTGGGCCTGGATGGACTGCTGGAGCGACAGGGGCTGGACCAGTGGCTGGGCGAAGGGGGGCGTCAGCTCTCCGGCGGCGAAGCCCGCCGCATCGGCCTGGCCAGGGCCCTGCTCCACCCGGGCTCAGTGCTGCTGATGGACGAACCCACCGAGGGGCTGGACGATGACACCGAGCGACGGGTGCTGGCACGGCTGTTGACCGACCGCCGCAGTGTGCTCTATGTGACCCACAAGGGTGCCGGCCTGGAGAGGATGGACCGGGTGGTGCAGATGGAGCAGGGACGGATTGTCGCCGGTCAATAACACCGAAGGGCGCCCAGGGGCGCCCTTCTCTTTGCTCGGTGACGGCTACATCGCCTTATCGACCCGGACATTGTCACTGGAGAGGAACACCAGTCGCACCTCATCCCCGGGGGCGAACAGCATCGACGGATCCCTGTCCTGCAACACCATCAGCCGCTCACCGGACTCGGTCACCACGATCAGCTCCACCAGACGCACCTGACGCACCTGGTAGCCGGGGTTGCGGTTGTGGGCCAGGTTGGCCCCCAGCAGCGCCCCTACCACGGTGGCCACATCCCGCCCGGAGCCGTCACCAAACTGGTTACCGATCAGGCCGCCGATCAGGGCGCCGCCAAAGGTCTTCCAGCCCCGGTTGCGATCTTCGATAAGCTCCTGTTGTTCCACCTGGCGTACCGACTCCACTGTGGCATAATCCACCCTCTGCACCGGCACCGCCTGGTTGCGGTTATAGACCTGGGCATGGGCCAGGGAGGCGCCGAGAAGCATCAGCGCCAACAATCCTCGTATCACCCGCATGGTTTTTTCGCTAACTTTAAGTAAGACACAGGTTCTATAGTACGCGTTATGGTCAAGGTTGTCCGCTACCTCAATAACGAACATCACTGGTTTCCCACACCGGAAGAGGCCCTGGCCGAGCCCAACGGCCTGCTGGCCATCGGCGGTGATCTCTCGCCGGAACGGCTCATGCAGGCTTACAGCCGTGGCATCTTCCCCTGGTTCAACCCGGACGAACCGATCCTATGGTGGTCTCCGGATCCCAGGGCACTGTTCCAGGTGGCCCGCCACCGCCCCTCCCGCAGCCTGAAACGCTCGCTGCGGCGCCGGGGCTGGCGCCTGACCCTCAATCACCATTTTGCCGGGGTGGTGGATGGCTGTGCCTCCCCCAGGGCCAAACAGGACGGCACCTGGATCTCGCCGCAGATGCGCGCCAGCTACCTGGCGCTTCACCGTCTCGGCCACGCCCACTCGGTGGAGGTGTGGCACGACGGCACCCTGGTGGGCGGGCTGTATGGCGTTCTGGTGGGGGGGCTGTTCTGTGGCGAGTCGATGTTCCACCGCCAGACCGATGCCTCCAAAGTCGCCTTCTGGGCCCTGAACCACCACCTGAAGTCATGCAATATCCAGTGGATCGATGCCCAGGTGCCCAACGAGCACCTGGCCAGCCTGGGCAGCGAAAGCCTCTCCCGCGAGGCATTCCTGCGGCTGCTGTCGGAGTGCCGCCAGCAGCGGGTCGACCCCAGCCACTGGCAACCACAGGAGATCTGCCTGGATGTCTGAAGTAAGCCGGTTGCCCCTGGGACTGAGCCAGCCCTTTGAGTGCAGTTACCGGCCAGAGAAGAAAGAGCAGCTGCTGATTGTGCAGAGCAAGATGAACCCCGGCCACTTCGAGGGGCTGATGAGCCTGGGATTCAGGCGCAGCGGCAGCGATGTCTACCGCCCCCACTGTCCGGAGTGCCGCTCCTGCGAGCCGGTACGGGTGCTGGTCAGGGAGTTTACCCCGAGCCGGTCACAGAAAAGGGTGCTGGCCAGGAACCGGGACCTCAGCTGGCGGGTGGTCAGCCAGCCCACCGATGAGCACCGGACCCTGTATCACAGGTACATCCGCGGCCGTCACCATGATGGCCCCATGTACCCGCCCACCGATGAGCAGTTCAACCGCTTCCTTCCCTGCGACTGGCTGGAGCAGGGCTATCTGGAGGGGCGTCTCGACGGCAAGCTGGTGCTGGTGGCGGTCACCGACCGCCTGAGCCAGGCCCTGTCGGCGGTCTATACCTTCTTCGAACCGGAGCTGGATAAGCGCTCTCTCGGGGTGTGCGGTATACTTAAACAGTTGGAGTACGCCAAGAGCGAAGGCAAACAGTACCTCTATCTGGGTTACCAGATCGAAGAGTGCCGCAAGATGGCCTACAAGACCCAGTACCGGCCCTACCAGACCCTGACCATCGGCGGCTGGCACACGGTGTCCTAAGCCAACTTTACACTAGCCTTAAATTACGGCATGATACGCCCGATTTTTGTTTCGTAACAGGATAACCACTTAATGGCAAAAGAAGACAGTATTGAGATGCAGGGCACCATCCTGGAGACCCTCCCCAACACCATGTTCCGGGTCGAACTGGAAAACGGCCACGTCGTGACCGCCCACATCTCTGGCAAGATGCGCAAGAACTACATCCGTATCCTCACTGGCGATACCGTGACTGTAGCTCTGACCCCCTACGATCTGAGCAAGGGTCGCATCGTCTTCCGTTCTCGTTAATCCCTGTTGCAGCGCCGCCGAGGCGGCCCCCGCCGGATTCAAAAAAGCCCAGCGTTTGCTGGGCTTTTTGTTGCCTGGAGATCAGGCCTGAGCCACCTCTTCCGGGGCGTAATGGAAGGTCAGGGCATCCCCCTCGACGGTCACCTGAACCTCGCCGCCCCCCTGGAGACGACCGAACAGGATCTCGTTGGCCAGGGGTTTCTTCAGTTGCTCCTGGACCAGCCGGCCCATTGGACGGGCCCCCATGTTCTGATCGTAGCCCTTCTCGGCCATCCACACCCGGGCGTCCTCGTCCACCTGCAGGGTTACCCTCTTGGCATCCAGCTGCGCCTGCAGCTCCACCAGGAACTTGTCCACCACCTTGGCGATCACCTGCATATCCAGGTGATTGAACCAGATGATGGAATCCAGCCGGTTGCGGAACTCCGGGCTGAACACCCGGTTTATCTCACTCATGGCATCCAGGCTGTGGTCCTGCTGGCGGAAGCCGATGGACTTGCGGATGGTCTCCTGCACCCCGGCGTTGGTGGTCATCACCAGGATCACGTTGCGGAAGTCGGCCTTGCGGCCGTTGTTGTCGGTCAAGGTGCCGTGGTCCATCACCTGCAGCAGCAGGTTGTAGACATCCGGGTGGGCCTTCTCGATCTCATCCAGCAACACCACCGAGTGGGGGTGCTTGAGCACCGCGTCGGTCAGCAGGCCACCCTGGTCGTAGCCCACGTAGCCCGGAGGCGCGCCCACCAGACGGGAGACGCTGTGGCGCTCCATGTATTCGGACATGTCGAAGCGGATCAGCTCGACCCCCATCAGCCTGGCCAGCTGGTTGGTCACCTCGGTCTTACCCACCCCGGTGGGCCCCGCCAACAGGAAGCTGCCCACCGGCCTGTCCTCGTTGCCCAGCCCGGACCGGGACAGGCGGATGGAGGCGGTCAGGGCATCGATGGCGGGATCCTGGCCAAACACCACCATCTTCAAGTTGCGATCCAGGTTGGCCAGCAGATCCTTGTCCGAGGCGGACACCGATTTCTCTGGGATGCGGGCCATCTTGGCGATGATCGCCTCTACATCGTTGACCGACACCGTCTTCTTGCGCTTCGATGGCGGCAGCAGTGCCATACGGGCGCCGGCCTCGTCGATGACGTCGATCGCCTTGTCCGGCAGGTGACGCTCATTGATGTGCTTGGCGGAGAGTTCAGCGGCCGCGGTCAGGGCCGACTGGGTATAGCGCACACCATGGTGCTGCTCATACCTCTCCTTGAGCCCCTGCAGGATGCGGATGGTATCCTCGACGCTGGGCTCCACCACGTCGATCTTCTGGAAGCGGCGGGCCAGCGCCCGGTCCTTCTCGAAGATCCCCTGGAACTCCTGGTAGGTGGTGGAGCCGATGCAGCGCAGCTTGCCGCTGGAGAGCAGCGGCTTGAGCAAATTGGACGCATCCATCATGCCGCCGCTGGCGGCGCCGGCGCCGATGATGGTGTGGATCTCGTCGATAAACAGGATGGCGTTTTTGCGCCGCTGCAGCTGTCGCAGCACCGCCTTGAAGCGCTTCTCGAAATCCCCCCGGTACTTGGTGCCCGCCAGCAGCGACCCCATGTCCAGGCTGAAGATGATCGCCTCGGCCATCACCTCGGGCACCTGCTCGTTGACGATGCGGTAGGCCAGACCTTCGGCGATGGCGGTCTTGCCGACACCGGCCTCCCCCACCAGCAGCGGGTTGTTCTTGCGGCGGCGGCACAGCACCTGAATCGCCCGCTCCAGCTCGTTGTCACGGCCGATGAGAGGATCGATCAACCCGGCCTTAGCCTGCTCATTGAGGTTGGTGGCAAAGTTCTCCAGCTTCTCGTTGCCTTCGGCGGACTCGTCGCTCTGGACCTCCTCCTGGCTCTCCTCGCCACCGGCGTCCATATCGTCGTGACCCTTGACCACCCCGTGGGCGATAAAGTTGACCACGTCGAGGCGGGTCACGTCGGATTTGCGCAGCAGGTAGACCGCCTGGGACTCCTGCTCGCTGAAGATGGCCACCAGCACGTTGGCACCGGACACCTCGTTGCGGCCACTGCTCTGCACGTGGAAGACCGCCCGCTGCAGCACCCGCTGAAATCCCAGGGTAGGCTGGGTCTCCCGCTCCTCGTCATCGACGGGGATCAGCGGCGTGGTCTGCTCGATAAAGCCCTCAATCTCCTGGCGAAGGGTCACCAGTTTGGCGCCACAGGCCTCGAGGGCCTCTTTGGCGGCGGGGTTGTCCAGCAGGGCGAGCAGCAGATGCTCAACGGTCATGAACTCGTGGCGGCTGTTCTTGGCCCGCTGGAACGCCGTGTTCAAGGTCAGTTCGAGGTCTTTATTCAGCATATGGAGTTCCCCTGAGTTGCGTTGGACATGCTGGTTACACGCGCTCGGTGCAGCACAACAGCGGATGACCGTGTTCACGGGCATACCGGTTTACCTGCATCGCCTTGGTCTCGGCAATGTCCAGGCTATACAATCCACATACGCCCTTTCCCTGGTAGTGGATCGTCAGCATGATCTCCGTCGCTTCCTCGACGGGCTTGGAAAAAAATTTCTGCAGTACTTCAACCACAAAGTCCATGGGTGTGTAGTCATCATTATTCAGTATCACCTTGTACTGAGGCGGCGGCTCCACAGCCTGTTGCCGAGATTCTTTCTCGACAACCAAGTCTGGTAGGGTCTCTCTGCTCATTGTAAAAGCTTAGTCACTCCGAGGGGGTTTGTTGAAGATTGTGATTCAATTAGGGCTTGACTCCGATGTTATCCGTTTGTTAATAGATAGGGGGTCAACATCAATAGTTGGCCGCTAAGTTTCATCCTTATTCCTGTTATATGGGTGAAGCCAGACGATTACAAGACGATTCAAGACTAATGGAAGGAAGTCGAAGTATGGCTAACGGAACAGTGAAGTGGTTTAACAACGCCAAAGGATTCGGATTTATCTGCCCTGAAACCGGAGGTGAGGATGTGTTTGCCCACTACTCCACCATCCAGATGGATGGATATCGTACGCTGAAAGCCGGCCAGCAAGTGGAGTTCGAGATGGAGGAGGGCCCCAAGGGGATGCACGCCTCCAACATCACTCCCGTCAAGTAGGACCGATTTGGCGTAAAAAAAGCAGACCCGATGGTCTGCTTTTTTATTGGCTGCAATCGGTTACATGTTGCTGATCACCGCATCACCGAACTCGGAACAGCTCAGCAGGGTGGCCCCCTCCATCAGACGGTCAAAGTCGTAGGTCACGGTCTTGGCGGCGATGGCCCCCTCCATCCCCTTGACCACCAGGTCGGCGGCTTCCAGCCAGCCCAGGTGACGCAGCATCATCTCACCGGAGAGGATCAGTGAACCGGGATTGACCTTGTCCTGACCGGCGTACTTGGGCGCGGTACCGTGAGTGGCTTCGAACAGCGCCACTCCGTCGCCGATGTTGGCACCGGGAGCGATGCCGATGCCGCCCACCTGGGCCGCCAGGGCGTCGGAGATGTAGTCGCCGTTGAGGTTCATGGTGGCAATCACATCGTACTCGGCAGGACGCAGCAGAATCTGCTGCAGGAAGGCATCGGCGATCACATCCTTGATGATGATCTCCTTGCCGGTGTTGGGGTTGGTCATCTTGCACCACGGGCCGCCGTCCAGCAGCTCGGCGCCAAACTCGCGCTGGGCCAGCTCATAACCGAAGTCCTTGAAGGCACCCTCGGTGAACTTCATGATGTTGCCCTTGTGGACCAGGGTCACCGAGTCGCGGTCGTTGTCGATGGCATACTGGATCGCCGCCCGCACCAGACGGTCGGTCCCCTCTTTGGAGACCGGCTTGATGCCGATGCCGCAGTTCTCTTCAAAGCGGATCTTGGTGACGCCCATCTCTTCGGTGAGGAACTTGATCACCTTGGTCGCCTCGGCGCTGCCCGCCTGCCACTCGACACCGGCGTAGATGTCTTCGCTGTTTTCACGGAAGATCACCATGTTGGTCAGTTCGGGGTGCCTTACCGGGCTGGGGGTGCCCTGGAAGTAGCGCACCGGGCGCAGGCACACGTATAGATCCAGCTCCTGGCGCAGGGCCACGTTCAGGGAGCGAATGCCGCCGCCTACCGGGGTGGTCAGCGGACCCTTGATGGCCACGGCATACTCCTTTACCGCCTCCAGGGTCTCCTCAGGCAGCCAGGTATCGGCACCATAGACCTGAGTGGACTTCTCACCGCAATAGATCTCCATCCAGTGGATCTTGCGCTCGCCGCCGTAGGCTTTCTCTACCGCGGCATCCAGAACTTTACGCATGGGTGGGGTCACGTCCACACCGATGCCGTCACCTTCGATGAAGGGGATGATGGGCTCGTTGGGAACGGTCAGCACGCCGTTGTCGGCAACAGTGATCTTCTGACCAGCAGCTGGGACGACAATCTTAGACTCCATGTTATTCTCCTTATTCCTTGCGTATGTAGGGCGGCCGGCCCGTCCGGCCGAATCATGAGCTTTGTCACATTTCGCCGTCATCATATAACAGACCGGCGAGATTAGAAACGACCGCCACAGGCCGCCACTGAGTATGACTTCATCAATAGGGTCATACCATTGAACCTTGGTCTAGTGCCCCCGCAATAAGCTAGGTAAACTGGGACGATGCAAAACAGAAAACCCACCCGACCCCAGCGCCGGCCCGCCCCGGCGAACCGCCCCCGCCCCCGCCCCCCTCAGGGTCCCAGGAAGGTGGTGCTGTTCAACAAGCCCTTCGACGTGCTGACCCAGTTCACCGATGACCAGAACCGGGCCACCCTCAAGGATTACATTCCCCTGCCCGGGGTGTACGCCGCCGGCCGCCTGGACCGGGACAGCGAAGGGCTGCTGGTGCTGACCAACGACGGCAAGCTGCAGGCCAAACTGACCCAGCCGGGCAGGAAGACCAGCAAAACCTACTGGGTGCAGGTGGAGGGGATCCCCAGCGAGGAGGCCCTGGAGCAGCTGCGCCGGGGGGTGACCCTCAAAGATGGCCCCACCCTGCCCGCCAAGGTGGAGCGGATGGCACCTCCCGCCGACCTGTGGCCGCGCAATCCCCCCATCCGCGAGCGCAAGTCCATTCCCACCCGTTGGCTGGCGGTCACCCTGGTCGAGGGGCGCAACCGCCAGGTGCGGCGAATGACCGCTCACATCGGCCACCCCACCCTGCGGCTGATCCGCTACCGCATGGGTCACTGGACCCTGGATGGACTCGCCAGCGGCGAGTACCGGCTGCTGGACGATTGACCCCAATTCACTGGAAATTCGTGCCCTGCGCCCTTGAAGCGTCCCGGCACTAACCCCATGTGGCCATTTCATGATAAAATCTGACGCCGCCCGCCCTGCGGGCGCCGTTTTTTGTTGAGCCAAACCACTAACCGGAATTCGCTTGTCTATGTCAGATAACAGCTCCAAAAAGGTGATCGTCGGTATGTCCGGCGGCGTCGACTCCTCGGTCTCTGCCTACCTGCTGATGCAACAGGGCTACCAGGTCGAGGGCCTGTTCATGAAGAACTGGGAGGAGGATGACACCGAAGAGTACTGCGCGGCGGCGCAGGATCTGGCCGACGCCCAGGCGGTATGCGACAAGCTGGGGATCGAACTGCACAGCGTCAACTTTGCCGCCGAATACTGGGACAACGTGTTCGAGTACTTCCTGGAGGAGTACAAGGCCGGGCGCACCCCCAATCCGGACATCATGTGCAACAAAGAGATCAAGTTTAAGGCGTTTCTCGAGTTTGCCGCCGAGGCCCTGGGCGCCGACTACATCGCCACCGGCCACTATGTGCGCCGCCGCGAGGGCAAAGACGGCCACTTTCAGATGCTGCGCGGCCTCGATGGCAACAAGGACCAGAGCTACTTCCTCTATACCCTGGGCAGCGAGCACCTGGCCCAGACCCTGTTCCCCGTGGGCGAACTGGAGAAACCGGAGGTGCGCCGCATCGCCGAGGAGCAGGATCTGGTCACCGCCGCCAAGAAGGACAGCACCGGCATCTGCTTTATCGGCGAACGCAAGTTCACCGACTTCCTCTCCAAGTACCTGCCCGCCCAACCCGGTGACATCGAAACCGTGGATGGCGAGGTGATCGGCACCCACCAGGGGCTGATGTACCACACCCTGGGACAGCGCAAGGGACTGGGCATCGGCGGCCTGAAGAACTCCGGCGACGAGCCCTGGTACGTGGTGGACAAGGATCTGGAGCGCAACGTGCTGCTGGTGGCCCAGGGCGCCGATCACCCCCGGCTCTACTCCCGTGGTCTGGTGGCCAACCAACTGCACTGGGTGGATCGCCAGGGTCCGGCTGACGGCAGCCGGATTACGGTGAAGACCCGCTATCGCCAGCAGGATATTCCCTGTACCCTCAAGGTATTGGATAATGGCGATCTGGAAGTGATGTTCGATGAGCCGGTCTCCTCGGTCACCCCGGGCCAGTCCGCGGTGTTTTACGATGGTGACGTCTGCCTGGGCGGCGGCATCATCGACACTGTCATTCGCTAACGGAATACAAGATGCAAGATAACCTGCAAGCGCGCACCCTGGCCTTCGCCGCCCTCTGTCAGGCGGTGTGGCAGGTGCAGCAGCTGGCCCGCTACGGCCGGGCCGATGAAGAGGCGATGAGCCACACCCTGGGGGCGGTGATGATCACCGACCCGGACAGTGTGGAGTCGGTGTATGACCGCCATCAGCTCAATGCCGGATTTCGCACCCTGGTGGATCAGATCGGCGACGGCAACCGCAAAGACGTCGACCTGACCCGTTACATCGTCGGCATCCTGGCCCTGGAGCGCAAGCTGGCCAAGAACTCCGCCGCCCTGGGGATGCTCAGCGAGCGCATCAACCAGGTCAAACGCCAGCTGCACCACTTCGAGCTGACCGACCCCCAGGTACTGGCCAACCTGGCCTCCATCTACAGCGACGTCATCAGCCCGCTGGGCGCCAAGATCCAGGTGGTGGGCAACCCCGAGCAGCTGCAGCAAAGCAACAACCAGGCCCGCATCCGCGCCCTGCTGCTGGGTGCGATCCGCGCCGCCGTACTCTGGCGTCAGTTGGGCGGCAAACGGCGCCAGCTGATGTTTTCCCGGGGAGCCATGGTCAAGGCGGCCATGCAGGCCCTCAAGTAATTGGCAGGATGCGCCCGGCGGGCGCATCTTTTTTTGGGGCGGCACGACTCTCCAACTTCGGGTCGGCCTTTGATAGAATTGCCCCCAACTATAACGAACCCGGGCACGAGCCCGGGTCACACCCTCTGATTTTGTACCCAAGGAGTCCTAAATGGAGCTTTCCAGCCTCACTGCCATCTCTCCGGTTGACGGCCGCTATGGAAGCAAAACATCCCCTCTTCGCCCCATCTTCAGCGAGTTCGGTCTGGTTAAGTACCGGGTTCAGGTTGAGATCAGCTGGTTGAAGATGCTGGCCGCCTGCCCTGAGATCAACGAGGTGCCCTGCTTCTCCGAGCAGGCGCTGACGGTTCTGGACGGCATCGTCGCCAACTTCAGCGAGGCGGACGCCGCCCGGGTGAAGGAGATCGAGCGCACCACCAACCACGACGTCAAGGCGGTGGAGTACTTCATCAAGGAGCAGATCGCCGACAACGCCGAGCTGCATGCCATCAACGAGTTCGTCCACTTCGCCTGCACCAGCGAGGACATCAACAACCTGTCCCACGGCCTGATGCTGACCGAAGCCCGTGACCAGGTGATCCTGCCCTACTGCCAGCAGTTGGTGGATGCCATCAAGGATCTGGCCCAACGCTACGCCGCCATCCCGATGATGGCCCGCACCCACGGCCAGCCCGCCAGCCCCACCACCATGGGCAAGGAGATGGCCAACGTCGCCATCCGCCTGGAGCGTCAGGTGAAGCAGATCGCCTCAGTGGAGATCCTGGGTAAGATCAACGGCGCCGTCGGCAACTACAACGCCCACCTGTCCGCCTACCCCGATGTGGACTGGCACCAGCTGTCCGAACGCTTCGTCAACGGCCTGGGCCTGACCTGGAACCCCTGGACCACTCAGATCGAGCCCCACGACTACATCGCCGAGCTGTTCGACGCCATCGCCCGCTTCAACACCATCCTCATCGACTTCGACCGGGATGTGTGGGGCTACATCGCCCTGGGCCACTTCAAACAGAAGACCGTGGCCGGCGAGATCGGCTCCTCCACCATGCCCCACAAGGTCAACCCCATCGACTTCGAGAACTCCGAAGGCAACCTGGGCCTGGCCAACGCCCTGTTCCAGCACCTGGCGGCCAAGCTGCCGGTCTCCCGCTGGCAGCGCGACCTGACCGACTCCACCGTGCTGCGCAACCTGGGCGTGGGCGCCGGCTACAGCCTGATCGCCTATCAGGCGACCCTCAAGGGGATCAGCAAGCTGGAGGTGAACGAGGCCAGCCTGCTGGCCGAGCTGGACAGCAACTGGGAGCTGCTGGCCGAGCCGATCCAGACGGTGATGCGCCGCTACGGCATCGACAAGCCCTACGAGAAGCTCAAGGAGCTGACCCGAGGCAAGCGGGTGAACCAGCAGATGATGGCGGAGTTCATCGACGGCCTGGCCCTGCCCGACCAGGTGAAGGCGGAGCTCAAGCAGCTGACCCCGGCCAGCTACACCGGCCGGGCCCAGCGCTTCCTCGAAGAGCTGTAACCCGCCTCAGGAAACCGACGCCACCCCAGGGTGGCGTTTTTTATTGCCCCAACTTTAGCTAGACTGTCCGCCGAAACCGGACCCAAGGACGCCCATGTACCGACTCAACCTGGATACCCCCCACTTTCTGCAGCACCACTGGCAGAAGCAGCCGCTGTTTGTCAAAGGCGCCTTCACCGGCTTCGTCGATCCCCTGGAGCCCGATGAGCTGGCGGGCCTGGCCTCCGAGGAGTCGGTCAGCAGCCGGCTGGTGATCCAGCAGGGTCGCCAGTGGCGCAGCGAACCGGGGCCGGTCACCGACTTCGAACGCCTGGGCGAATCTGACTGGCAACTGCTGGTGCAGGCGGTCAACCACCTGGAACCGGCGGCGGCACAGCTCGCCGCCAGCTTCCGCTTCCTGCCGGACTGGCGTTTCGATGACCTGATGGCCTCCTTTGCCGCCACTGGCGGCGGCGTGGGGCCCCATATCGACAACTACGACGTGTTTATTATCCAGGGGCAGGGCCGGCGCCGCTGGCAGGTGGGCGACCGGGGTGAGCACAAACCCAGGGCAAACAGCGGGGCCCTGGCGCTGGTAGAGGACTTCGAACCCATTATCGATGTGGAGATGGCCCCTGGGGATCTGCTCTACATTCCCCCTGGCTACCCCCACTGCGGTCAGACCCTGGCCCCTTCCCTCTCCTACTCGGTGGGATTTCGCGCCCCCAGTCAGCAGGAGCTGCTGTGTCAGCTGGCAGACCAGCTGCAGCAGGCAGGCCAGGGACAAAGGCGGTTTACCTCTGACTCGGAGCCGGAGCCGGCATCGCTGATCAGCGGCGCTCATCAACAGGGGCTGGCGCAGTTGATGACTGAGCTGATGACCGATCCCGACACCCTGCGCCCCATGCTCGGCACCCTGCTCAGCCAGAACCGCTTCGAACTGGATCCCCTGCCGCCGGAAACGCCCCTGGATCTCCGCCAGCTCAGCAGTGCTCTCGACCAGGGGGAGGAACTGGTGCGCATCGGTGGCCTCAAGGTCCTGCACCTGGAGGGGGATCTGCCGGGCAGCCTCTACCTCGATGGCCAGCACTGGCTGTTGAACACCGAAGCGCTGGCCCTGCCGCTGCGGGAGGCCCCGCGCCTGAACGGCGCCACCCTGGCTCCGCTGTTGGCGGACCGGCAAGATGCCGAAACCCTGCTGGCGTTTATCAACCTGGGCTACTGGTACCTGGAATAGAGAAAAGGGGAGCCGGTGGCTCCCCAAACTCTTGCCTATTGCGTGCGGGTGAAACTAGTCAGCCAGGGCGGCGGCGATGGCGGAGTGACCGCTGTAGCGCTCCATGGCCACAGCCTGGCCGTCGGCCTCGAGGTGGAACTTCAGATCCGCCTTATAGGGGTCATACTGGCGACGATCATCCAACACCAGCATCAGACCGTGCTCGCCCTGGCCGGCATCGAACACCAGGTACTGGGGCTTGGAGCTGTAGAAGTCGTTGGACTCGGGGTGGCTGATGTAGGGGTTGATGTACCTCAGGGTCACCACCTGCTTGCCCTCACCCAGCGCCAGGCTGCGGCCCTGCTGCTGGGCCGGTGCCCCATTGACCTCCAGGGCATAGAAGCCGGTGGGCAGAGTCAGGGTATTGGCGGTCGCCATGGAAGCCATCGCCATGGCCACGGTTGCAATCAGTGTACGCATTGTTGTTCTCCCTGTAGCGCGTGCTTTGCGGCAGTAGGCCGCCACTCCCTATATGATCTAACAGATAATGTGACCTTGATCACATTTTTATTTGCGTTCGGCAGCGGCTTCCGCTGAGGTTACGCCAGTGGACAGCAGGACCATCGGCGCCGACGGCCATAGAGAGAGCGGGTCACTGACGCAGGGAGAAACAAACAGAGTTCAGACTGGCGGGATGGCGACGGGACGATGCCATGACAAAAAAAGGGAGGGCGCAAGGCCCTCCCAAAAGCGTGCAGGAATGAAACTGATGTTAACTGTTACTGCTTGGAGTACTTGGCCGCTTCTTCACCGGCCAGGCGACCGAAGGTCACGATGTCGGAGATGGCGTTACCACCCAGACGGTTGGCACCGTGAACGCCGCCAGTCACCTCACCGGCACCGTACAGGCCAGGAATTACCTTGCCCTTGGTGTCCAGAACCTCGGACTTGTTGTCGATCTTCACGCCACCCATGGTGTGGTGTACGCCAGGGCCCACTTCGATGGCGTAGTACTGGCCTTCGTTCAGGGCGCGAGGCAGCTGAGGACGCTCGAAGTCAGCATCTTTACCGGCAGCCACAAACTCGTTGTAGCGGGCGATGGACTTCTTCAGCTCTTCGCCGTTGATGCCCTGGGAGTTGCCCAGTTCGACCGCGGAGGCGTTGGCGGGAACCACACCCAGGCCGATGTACTTCTCGATCTTCTTCAGAGACTTGCGTACAGAATCGTCGAAGATTAGGAAGGCGGTCTTACCGGTCTGCTGCAAGATGGCTGCAGCAGCCTTGTCACGGGTGGTGATCTCGTTGACGAAACGCTTACCTTCGCGGTTGACCAGGATGGCGCCGTTTCCACGCACCGCCTCGGTCACCATCACGCCGCCCTTGATGGACAGGGTTGGGTGAGCCTGGATGTACTTCAGGTCAACCATGTCGGCACCGGCTTCGCCGGCCACATCCAGGCCGTCGCCAGTGGCACCAGGCTGGTTGGTGGCCTTGAAGCCCTTCAGCTTGGGATCCAGCTTGGCCACACGGTCATTGTTCTTACCAAAGCCACCGGTCGCCAGTACAATGGCATCGGCTTTCACCCAGTAGTAGCCAGTGTACTTGCCCTTAACCAGCATGCCTTTTACTTTGCCGGAGGCGTCTTTGAGGACTTCAACACCACGGGTGTTCATGCGCATGTCGATATTACGCTTCACGGCGTTGTCATACAGAACCTGAACAACGTGGGCACCGACACCGGCACCACCGGTTGGGCGGTGGGTACGGTTAACGGAAGCGCCACCCATACGGCCGACATCGCTCAGATCGGCGCCCATGCCGGTCATCCAGTCGATGGAACCTGCGGAGTGCTCAACCAGAACCTTAACCAGGGCTGGGTCGTTGATGTTGCGGCCACCTTTCATGGTGTCCTTGGTCATCAGCTCGATGCTGTCCTTGATGCCCTTGGCAGCCTGCTGCTTGGTCTCGGCGGCGTTCATGCCACCGGCCGCCAGCTTGGCGTTACCGCCGATCACAGGCTCTTTCTCAATCAGCATCACCTTGGCACCGTTGTCGAAAGCAGACACGGCAGCAGAGAAACCGGCGCCACCGGAACCAACAACCAGTACATCGACGGTGTCACGTGGGGCAGCAGCCAGGGCCGCTTCACGGTCGGCCTTGTCCTTGTGCAGTTCGGCGATGGAGGGCTCGTGACGCTCCCACTTGCCGTGGTAAGGCATGTCGAAGTCGAAGCTGTGGCAGGAATCACAGTAGTTCAGGGACTTCTGGTGGCCGGCGTGACACGCGGTACAGGCTGGCTCTCCGGGGAAGTGGGAGTCATGAGCGTTGAAGTGCTCATGCTGGGTGGACTCGGCCACCTCCTTCAGATCGCCGTGACAACCGACGCACTGGCCATTTTCGTGGCTCAGGTTGTCGTCGGACAGCTCCATGCTCTCGGTGTGGCAGGCTTCACAGCCCAGGTTGTCAGCGTGGAAATCGGCCAGGTTATCTGCTGCCAGAGTGGAAGCAGACAATACACCGGACACCAAAAGTGCACTCAGAGACAGTGCATATTTGCGAGCGTTCATCAATATCTCCTAGGTGGTTTTACGAGCATGGAAACAAATTCCCCATGTCGTCAATAAAGGGGCAGTTATATTCATTTGCCGACACAAACAATCAGAAACAATTAATCTCGACCCTCTTTTACCTTTTATCTTTGGTGAGGCAGGGGGGAAATTCAAGTCAGAACGCTTATGAAAGAACAGAAGTGAAGCGACTGTCACAGCTCGATTTAGGCCCTATGCAGTAGTGCATCGCACCAGAGTCAACTATGCGTTTTTGCATAGACTGGCGTCAGGAGCATCAAAAAAAAGGAACAAAAACAGAATTAGGACAAATATTAAAAACCCAATTAATTCAATAAAGGTAAATTCCACTTCAGATCACATTATGCCGGCTATTTATTTCTTAATCTCTTCGCCAAGCAATCCCACACCAAATAAAATAGGGTATGTAAGATGAAAAAAAGCATTGTAGCTTCCTCTATGCTGCTGGCTCTGCTGGGCTCCACTGCAGTACAGGCAGAGATGCCCACCTTCTACGGCGCCATGCGTCTGGCCGTGACTGACGCCGACACCGGTTTCGCCTCCAACATCGGCGGCGGTGAAGGCACCACCCTTGAGAATGACTTCTCCCTGGTTGGCATCAAGGGCAACGTAGCCCTGAACGACGCCCTGGCCCTGGTGTACAAGGCCGAAGTGATGGTGCGCGGTGAAGACAGCGCCGCCAGCAACCCTTTCTCCTCTCGTGACACCTACCTGGGCCTGAAAGGCGGCTTCGGTGAACTGACCTTCGGTAAGATGGCCTCTGCCTTCTGGAAGGCGGAAGGCGGCGTGGATCAATTCACCTTGACCAACACCGATATGAACCGCCTGTTCTCCGGCAACAGCCGTTACGGTGACATGATCAGCTTCACCACCCCCAGCCTGGGCGGCCTGACCCTGATGGGCTCCTACCAGCTGGAAGATGATGCCTATGGCGCCGATGCCGATGTCGAAGGCGACCTGTACTCCCTGTCCGCCCTGTACGGCGACAAGAAGCTGGCGAAGAAGAACTACTTTGTCGCCCTGGGCTACAACGCAGGCCTGGGCGGCGATGAAGCCTACCGTGTCACCGGTCAGGTGAAACTGGGCAAGGTGAAGCTGGGCGCCATGTTCCAGGACACCAAAGACCTGAGCTTCGACAACCTGGATGGCAATGGTTTCGTTGTTGACGCCGCCTACCCTCTGACTGACGTACTCACCCTGAAGGTCCGCTATGGCCAGGATGATTCCGGTAACGGCAAGTACGCCGGCAACGTGATGAAGAGCCTGGCTGGCCTGAACAAGGGCGACGTCACCAAGGCCGAGGTGACCAACTATGCCATTGGCGCCGATTACAAGCTGAGCAAGGCCGCCAAGCTGTACGCCCACTACAGCCGTTTCGATGCCGAGGTGGCCACCGCCGCCGCCAAGCTGTATGACGAAGGCGACAACATCGTCACCATGGGTCTGCACTACAAGTTCTAACTCCTGTACAACGTACTCAAGGGGCCTTCTGGCCCCTTTTTTAGACCGGCACCACACTCGAGTCCCTGCCGGAGGAGGTGTGGCCGTTCTCTTGAGTCAGATTCGGGATCCTCTGCACATCCCAGCTACCTACTCTTGGGTATGATCACCCCATGAAATACTGCCTTTCACTCTTGCTGCTGTTCTCCTCCCTGTGCCTGGCTTCTACTGAACCGGTGGTCTTCGGGGTTCACTCCAACACCGCCCCGTTGGAGTGGCGAAAAAACGGGGTTGATCAGGGATTTAACATCGAGTTATTGAAACGGATCGGCCAGCTCACCGGTCACACCATCCACCCCAGGCGCAAGTCCTTCCAGCAACTGGTTCGGGACGTGCAAAACCCCGACAGCGACATCGACGTCATCTGCGTGGTGAGCCCGGTAGCCATCAGCCGGGAAGCGCAGCAGTCCGACCCCATCTATGCCACCCACGCCAAGGCCTACACCCTGCAGGGCAAAAGCTTTATCAACAACTGGCAGGATCTGGCTGGCAAACGTGTGGCAATCAAGGTGGGCAGCTTTGTGGACGTCTACCTTCGCGGCCATCCGCAGAACTTTATCCGTATCGACGTCGACCTCTATGAGACCGGCTTCAAGATGCTGCTGCAGAAGCGGGTGGACGTGGTGCTGGCGGAGAACTTCGTTGCCCGGCGGCTGCAGCCCCTCTACCCATCGGTGCGCAGTGCCAGCGACCCGCTGATTTACGGGGCCTTCAACTTCGTCAGCAACGACAAGAACGCCGCCCTGATGGCGGAGATCAACAAGGCACTGCGCCAGCTCAAACTCTCCGGCGAATACGACCTGCTGGTCAACAAGTGGTTCGGCACAGGCCGGGAGAAGGTGGACCTGACCTCCACCCATGAGCAGGTGATGTGGGGCTCGGTGCTGATCGCCACCCTGGCCGCCATCGGCCTGGTGTTCACCTTCTCCATCAGCCGACGGCTGCACAAACGCACCCTGGATCTGGACAACGAACTGGAGCAAAGGCGGCTGGCTGAACGGCGCATCTCCCAGCTCTCCCGCCAGTTCCAGTCGGTTCTGGACGGCCTCCCCCACGGGGTGTTCCTGTTCGACCGCAGGCAGGAGTGCCTGTGGAGCAACGGCAAGAACCAGGCGATGCTGGAATCCGGCGCCCTGCTCGACAACCTGGGACTGCACTTCCAGCTGGCGCCGCTGCTGCGTATGGTGCTCAACACCCAGAAGGGCCAGGTCCAGGAGCTGCACCACGGCCAGCGGTACTGGCAGTTGCAGATCCACCCCATCGGCCAGGAGCAGGCGGTGGTGATGCTGGAGGACACCACCGCGCAGCACAAGCTGCGCCAGGCCAATGAACAGGCCAGTCGCCTCGCCTCCCTGGGGGAACTGTCCGCCGGTATCGCCCACGAGATCAACAACCCAACGGGGCTAATCGTCCATGCCATCGCCCTGTTCAGCGAGGCGATGCAGGATCTCAAGCCGGCCATTGAGCAGTACCGTGAACAGGATCCCTTCTGGTTGATCGCCGGACTGGACCCCGACCGCGCCCTGAGGGAGCTGGATAACGGCAGCCACACCATCGAAGAGGGCGCCAGGCGCATCGCCCGCATCGTCGACGACCTCAAGCAGTATGCCCGCCCGGTTCACCAGGCCAGCCACCAGAAGCTGAGCCTCAACGAGGTCATACAGGTCTCTCTTCGCCTGACCGCCAACCAGGTAAAACGCTTTGCCGTACAGACCACCCTGGCAGAGAGCGATCCCAGGATCTGCGGCGACGCCCAACAGCTTCAGCAGGTGATGATCAACCTGATCCAGAACGCCTGCCATGCCATGAGCTCGGACTGCGGCGTCCTGAGGCTGGAGACCGGGCAGGATCACCAGGGCGCCTACATCAAGGTGCGGGACAACGGCTGCGGCATGGACCAGGAGACGGTACAACGGATCAAGGAGCCCTTCTTTACCACCCGCCGCCATGTGGGTGGCACCGGACTGGGGCTGTCGGTGTGCAGCCGCATCATCAATGA
The DNA here is from genome assembly GCF_005116715.1 of Ferrimonas sediminicola. Lineage (GTDB taxonomy): Bacteria > Pseudomonadota > Gammaproteobacteria > Enterobacterales > Shewanellaceae > Ferrimonas > Ferrimonas sediminicola. Next base: position 99,342 of record NZ_SWCI01000005.1, read on the forward strand.
ACACAACGGAAGATGGCTGGTGGACTCCGTCCCGGACGAAGGTACCACCATGACCCTCTACTTTCCCGAGGAGAAACACGCATGAAGCTGGTGAGAAACCTGTTGCTGGTGGACGACGAAGCCCAGTGGCTGCGCACCCTCTCCATGACCCTGACCCGCCTGGTGCCCGAAGCCAGCCTGGACACCTGTGTGGACAGCCGCCAGGTGCTCAACCGCATGGAGCTCAAGGAGTACGCCCTAGTACTGTTGGATCTGACCATGCCGTTCCACTCCGGCGAACAGTTGCTGGAAGAGATCCGCGGCCGTTTCCCCAACTGCCGGGTGATCATCGTTACCGGGGTCAACGAAGTGGAGACCGCCGTGCGCTGCATGAAGCGCGGTGCCTATGACTACTTCATCAAGACCGGCAATGTGGAGGACCTGGCCAGCACCGTCCGCCGGGCACTGGAGGTGGTGGGACTGGAGCGCAGCTACCAGCAGATCAAGGAGAGCTTCCTCAGCCGCGAGCTGGCTCAGCCGGAGGCGTTCAACCACATCCTCACCTGCGAACCGGCGATGCTGGACCGGTTGCGTTACCTGGAAGCCCTGGCCATCAGTCCGGAACCGATCCTGATCACCGGCGAAAGCGGCTGTGGCAAGGATCTCTTTGCCCAGGCCCTGCACCGCCTGATCGGCCCGGAGACCCCCTTTGTCCGGGTCAACCTGGCGGGCCAGAGCCTGGAGGGGTTCGAAGCCACCCTGTTTGGCCAGGTGCGTGGCGCCTTCGGGGAGGATGAACCGGCCCGTGCCGGCCTGGTACACAGCGCCGGCGACGGGTTGCTCTACCTGGATGAGATCGGCGACCTGCCGCTGGAGGCCCAGGCCAAATTGCTGGATCTGCTTCACTACCGACAGTATTACCCGATCGGCAGCGACCGTCCCTTCCCGGTGCGCTGCCGGGTGGTCACCTCGACCCAGCATGACCTGCTGGAGCTGAAAAAAGCGGGGCGTTTCCGCAACGACCTGCTCTACCGGCTGCGGGCCCATCGCATCAACCTGCCGCCGCTGAGGGAGCGTCCCCTGGACCTGCCGCTGCTGCTCAACCACTTCATCGAGCAGGCCAGTGAGCAGATGCAGAGGCCGGCGCCGCTGCTTCCGCCGGATCTGGCCCCCAGGCTGGCGGGCTATCCCTTCCCCGGGAACCTGCAGGAGCTCAAGGGGATGGTGTTTGACGCCGTCAGCCGCAGCGATGATACCCACCTGAACATCGCCCCCTTCGTCGAGGCGATGCAGGAACACCTCGGCGAGGCCTGCCCCAGCCAGCAGCTGCGCTTCCCGGAGCAGTTGCCCAGTTTGGCCGAGGTCAACCGTGCCCTCATCGAGGAGGCGATGAGCCGCACCGCCAACAACCAGACCGCCGCCGCCAAGATGCTGGGGATCAGCCAGAGCGCCCTCAGTCGCCGACTGGCCAAGGGGGAATAGAAAAAGGGGAGCCACCGGCTCCCCTTTCGTCACACTGGACTGCCCCTCAGGCGCCGGCCTCTGCCGCCCACAGGCGGTCATCCATCTGCATCTGGGCCATGGACTCGGCGCGGCTGATCATCAGCGCGGCAAACTGCAGCTGGGTCTTGTCGGTGCTGGTGCGGCGGATGTTCTCCGCCTTCAACTGCCAGTTCAGGGAGAAGTGGCGCAGCGCCTCGCGGGCGCTCTTGATGTGGGTGTCCTCCACCAGGTCGGTGGGCAGGTCGCCGCTGAGGACCCAGTACTTCTGGCCCTTGCCGCTCTCCATGATCTTCCACAGGGTCAGGTAGGGGGGCAGCACCCGGCTCTCTTTGTCATAGACCTTGCCCGGAATCAGCCCCTTCTCCGCCATGTGGCGGTTGGCCTTCTGAAACTGGGTACGGATCCACTGCTGCTCCTGCATTTGGGGCTGTTGTTGTTCTGTCATTGCCTCTTCCTTCTCGATACGTCCTAAACCAGTCAACTTTTGTCCAGAGGGGTGGCTAGCGTGATCTATGTCAACTTTGCTTGCCATTTGACGCCCTCTCAGGCCCTGGTTCGACTTGGCGCACCAGGGCGTCACTGGTATGGTGGCGACCATAATCACATATAAGAAAGCCTGAAACAAAGGCAAACTGCACAGGGAGCAAGCCAGTGTCCATTTTCGAGCACATCTCATTTGACGAACATGAGCACGTCATGTTCTGCCACGACAAGGCCTCCGGCCTGAAGGCGATCATCGCCGTCCACGACACCACCCTGGGCCCCGCCGTTGGCGGTTGCCGCATGTGGCCCTACGAGAGCGAAGAGGACGCCATCAACGACGTACTGCGCCTCTCCCGCGGCATGACCTACAAGAACGCCCTGGCCGGCCTGGAGTTCGGCGGCGGCAAGTCGGTGATCATCGGCGATCCCAAGTCCGACAAATCTGATGCCCTGTTCCACGCCTTCGGTCGCGCCGTCGATGCCCTGGGTGGACGCTACTTCTCTGCCGAAGATGTGGGGATCAACACCTCCGACATCATGAAAGCCCATGAGGTTACCCCCTACATGTGCGGCCTGGAAGGGCAGAGTGGCGATCCCTCCCCCTTCACCGCCCTGGGCACCTACCTGGGCATCAAGGCCGCGGTGAAGCACCAGCGGGGACTGGACAGCCTCAAGGGGATCAAGGTGGCCGTACAGGGGCTGGGCCACGTGGGCTTCGACACCTGTCGTCACCTGCATGAGGCCGGTGCCGAACTGGTGGTGTGCGACCTCAGCGCCGAGCAGCTTGACCGAGCGGCCACCGAATTTGGCGCCACCATCGTCGGCCTGGATGAGATCTACAGCCAGGATGTGGATGTCTACTGCCCCTGCGCCCTGGGGGCCACCATCAACGACAACAGCATTCCCCAGCTGAAGGCCTCCATCGTGGCAGGTTGCGCCAACAACCAGCTGGCCGAGCCCCGTCACGGTGCGATCCTCAAGCAGAAGGGGATCCTCTACGCCCCCGATTACGTGATCAACGCCGGCGGCATCATCAACGTCTCCTTCGAGAAGGAGTACGACGCCGCCAAGTCCGAAGCCAAGGTGCGCAAGATCTACGACACCCTGCTGACCATCTTCGCCAAGGCGGAAGAGCAGGGCAAAACCACCGGTGAAGTGGCCGACATCATGGCCAGGGAGATCATCGCCAAGGCCCGTGCTGCCAAGGCCTGATAGCCCGACGCGACACAGCGCCCCGCACTGCGGGGCGTTTTTTTACCACCCTCACCTGTCCTGCGCCAGGTTGGCGGCGGCCAATTAAAGAGATGTAACACACTCTCTGGCCTGCCACCTTGGTTTCCGGGGAGGTGAATGTTACTCTTCCCCCCTAAGACACAGCAAAACGTTCCCGATTCTATGCCTCAAATCTCTCAACCCGGACACGCCGACATCCATCGCTGGCTGGAAGCGATGCAGATGGAGTTCTACCTGTGCGGCGCCTGCGACGGCTTTCACCTGACCAAGATGCAGGAGCTTCCCGGGGTGTTCGACAGTAAGCTGGAGCTGATTGAGGAGCAGGGCCTGCTGCAGTTCAGTACCTCCATGGAGCTTCGCCCCGCGACCCTGTTCAAGCTGCACAGCGAGCTGGGCGAGCTGAACAACAGGCACAATGAGCTGAAGATCTTCATCGAACTGATGGACGATACCCTGCCCAAGCTGGTGATCACCACCCATGTGCGCACCGCCGCCGGCCTCTCCGAAGCACAGTTTGCCGATTTCGTGGGATACCACAGCGAAGTCAAGATCCAGCTGCTCAGGTGGCTCCACGACCAGGGCTATGCCCTGCCCGATGAGGTGGAGGAGGAGCAGCCCTCCGCCCCGGAGATCGAGCTGAGTCAGCAGACCCTGCTGCACTGATAGCACCATATCGCACCATAAAAAAGGCTCCACTCGGAGCCTTTTTTATGCCTGGCACTGGGATCAGCCAATCTTGGCGGAGACCAGGGCCTTGCCCGCCTCGTTCACCAGGCGCATCCCCTCGCCATCACGCTCGATGGTACCTTCGCAGGGCATCAGCACAGGACGCTGGAACTGGAAGCTGGCGCTGCCGATCGGCTCGGCTGCACTGGCCAGCATCTTGGCCACCATATACATGCCATGGGCAATGGGGGCCTCGAAGCCAAAGGGTTTGGCGGTGAGGCGGTGCAGGTGGATGGGGTTGTAATCCCCGGAGATGGCGGCGTAGCGGCGGGCATCGGACTCCTGCATCGTCAGGCTGGACACCGGCTTCCAGTCATAGGCCACCCTCGGCTCCCGGGCGGGACGACCGCGCTTGCGCGGGCCCTCAAGCCTCAGCAGGCAGCGGCTGACGTAGCTGGCGGTCACTTCACCCTGGTCGCGGAACTCACCCAGAAGCTCGAACTCCAGCCCCTTAATGGTCTCCTGCTGGTCACCCACCTTCAGGGTGAACTGGTAGCTTTTATCCAGGCTCATGGGAGCATGCTGCTCGAAGCTGACGCCCAGGTGGATCATCCCCAACGGCTTGACCGGCACGTCGGGTTGAGTCAGCAGCATCAGTTGCACCGGCTGGGTTGCCACAAACAGGTAGCTCAGGGGCAAGCTCTCCTTGGGAAAACCACAGAAGGTGTTGTACTTCTCCAGCTTGCCGGCATCGAAGCGAAATCCCTGAACCTCGATGGCTTTCTCAGGCAGCTGCGCCGGGGGCGTACGCTTGAGAATGGCGCGGGCAATCAGGGGGATCGTCGTGGGGATCTGGTTGGCGTGGTATTGAAGCACTGTCATTCCTTCAGAAGCATCTCTTAAATGGCGTAATAACTCTAAACCCAACAGGATACCGACTTTCCGGGCTCAGATGGACAGACCAGTGGCACAGGCGGGAGACGGTTGCAACCACAACGCGCCGTCCCACTCCGGATGAAGCGACGTTTACACTATAGCAGGGGGGTTAGAATGCGCGCTGGCTGGCCTGGTCGGCGTACTTGGCCATGCTGGCCTCCCCCAGGGAGATGCGCTGGGCGGCCTGCTCCTGCATCCAGTCGAACATCGCCTTCACCGCCGGGGTGTCCTTGCGGTCCGGGTGGCACACCAGGTAGTAGCGCTGCCCGGCGGGGACGAAGGACTCGATGGGCACCACCAGGTTGCCCGCCTCCACCTGGGGCGCCACCATGCTCCAGCGCCCCATGGCCACCCCCTGGCCGGACATCGCCGCCCGGTAAGCCAGGTCCGCCCGGTTGAACACGAAGCCCCGGTCCACCGACAAGCCCTCGATCTCCGCCAGGCGGGCCCAGTATTGCCACTCGGTATAGAAGCCGGCGCTCTGCCAGGCGGTCTCATCATGGAGCAACAGACACTGCCCCAGGCGCTCCGGACTGTTCCACAACTCATGCAGATCGGCATACTCCCGGCTGCACACCGGCACTAGGCTCTCCTCCATCAGGTCGGTCCCGTAGAGGCCGGTGGCCAGATGATCGGAGTAGTACACCGCCAGATCCACCGACTCGTGCTGGAAATCGGTGGCTCGGGAGCGGGCCCGCACCTGCAGGGTCAGCCGGGGAAACTTGGAGTGCAGATCCCCCAGCCGCTCCGCCAGCCAGCAGCGGGCAAAGCTGTGGGGCACGGCGATGCTCAGGGTGGAGGAGAAGTCCTGCTGTTTCAGATCGCGGATGGCGATCTCCAGGCTACCCAGGGACTGATCCAGTTCCGCCAGCAATCCAGCGCCCTGGTCGGTCAGCTGCAACCGACGGTTAAAGCGCAGGAACAGCTTGAACCCCAGCTGCTCCTCCAGCTTTTTGATGCGGTGGCTGACGGCAGACTGGGTCAGGTAGAGCTCCTCCGCCGCCTTGGTGAAACTCAGATGACGGGCCGCGCACTCAAAGCAGTGCAGCGAAGAGAGTATCGCGCCGTTTAGCATAGCCACCTCGGATTAACGGGATTAATTCGAGGATAATGATAATTCGCTGTCGTAAGGGCGCAAGACTAAGTAGCATGCAAGGGTCGACAGCGGGACAGGGTTCACAAAACCAGTGAGTGAACCCATCGAGTTAGCCCTTTGTTTCGCTGCCGGGCCCGGTCAGACAGTGCTCCCTTACCTACTGTCCTGATCGCGTCGACCGCGTCATATACAAGGTGACAAGGTCGCCGGCAGAGTGGTGATACGACGTTATCCCCTCTGCTGTGCCCCACCCCTACCTCAGCAAACCCGCTTCAGATTATTCATATTCAGCCAAGAGCGTGATCCCGGTTGGTTTTTCGCCGAAGCCAGGGGGATCCGGATCACATGGCCGCCCGGGGCGTTCGCACCAGGATCAAAAAAGGCGCCGAAGCGCCCTTTTATGCCATCGATACCGGCCTAGACCACCAGATCGAGCAATGCCTCCAGAGGGTGACGGGGCCGCTGCTTCTCATGACGCTTCACCTGGGATCGGCAGGAGTACCCGGAGACCAGCACCTCCTCGGTGGCCGCCTCGATGGCGGGCTTCCAGGAGAGTTCATAGAGATCCCTGGAGATGGCCAGGTTGCCCCTCTCATGACCGAAGGTACCGGCCATGCCGCAGCAACCGCCGGGCTGATGGATCAGCGCACCGCCGAAGTGACTGAACAGGGTCTGCCACTCCGCCACCGCCTGAGGCCTCAGGCTGTTTTCGGTGCAGTGGGTCATCAGCTTGTACACCGCCTCGCCCCTGGGCTTTGACGGCCAGCGCTCCAGCTGAGTCACCAGAAACTCGTTGAGCAGCAGCACCTGGAAGTCGCCACGGGCATCGCCCAGAACCAGGTTGTACTCATCGCGGTAAGTGAGCACCAGGGCCGGGTCCACCCCCACCAGAGTCACCCCGAAGCTGGCGACCCGGTTCAGGGCGCGGGCGCTGCGGGTGGCGGTTTCGGTAAACTTGTCCATGAAGCCTTTGATGTGCTGCGGCTTTCCGTTGGGCTGGTAATCCATCACCCGCACCCGGTAACCCAGGGCCTGCAACAGCTGGGCGGCTCGCTCCACCACCACCGCATCGTAGTAGCTGGTGAAGGGGTCTTGGACGATCACCAGGGTGTTGACCAGTTCCTCCTCGCTCAATCTGGCCAGCTCCGCCTCATCCAGGCGCAGCGCGGCGGGCAGGCGCCGGGCCAGGGTAGGCACCGACAGCGCCGGCGTATCCACATAGCCAAACAGTTTGCCTGCGGCCCAGCCGGAAAGCGGATTTTGAGTCATCAGGTTCACCAGCCTGGGGGCCCTGGCCATCCACCCCAGGGCCGACTCGATCCCCGCCACCAGGTAGTCCTTGGCAGGCCTAAGGTAGCGCTTGTGATAGAGGTGCAGGAAGCGGGCGCGGAAATCGGGCACGTCCACCTTCACCGGGCAGCCGCCGCTGCACGCCTTACAGGCCAGGCAGGTCTGCATCGCCTCATAGAGTTCATAAGAGAAGTCCTGACGCTTATGCTGTCCCAGGCTGGCTTTGATGCGCTGACGCAGGGACGCCATCGGCACCGCGTCCAGATCGGCGGTATTCACCCCCTCCTGTTCCAGCAACCTCAGCCACTCCCTCATCAGGGTCGCCCTGCCCTTGGGTGACCACACCCGGTTGCCGGTGACCTTGTAGGAGGGGCACATGGGGTTGTTGGCGTTGTAATCGAAGCAGAGGCCATTGCCGTTGCAGCTGATTGCCTTGTCAAACTGGCTGCGGGCCGCCTGTGGCAGCTGGCGGTCGAAGCTGCCCCGCTTGATCTCATCGATGCTGTACAGCTCCTCCTGGGAGTCGAAGGGGGGGCAGATCTTGCCCGGGTTAAGACGGTTGCCCGGGTCAAACCAGCCCTTGATGCGGCGCAGGTCATCGAACAACGAACCGAACACCGCAGGACCATACTCGGAGCGCACCCCGCGGCCATGTTCGCCCCACATCAGGCCGCCATATTTTCGCGTCAACGCCTCCACCTGGTCGGAGACGGTGCGCAGCAGCGCCTCGTCCGCCGGATCGCACATATCCAGCGCCGGACGTACGTGCAGCACCCCGGCGTCCACATGGCCAAACATACCGTAGCGCAGCTTGTGCCCGTCCAGCAGGGTGCGGAACTCGGCGATAAAGTCGGCCAGCTGCGCCGGCGGCACCGCGGTGTCCTCGGCAAAGGCGATGGGCTTGCGGGCCCCCTTGGCGTTGCCCAGCAGCCCCACCGCCTTCTTGCGCATCTGGTAAACCCGGGCGATCTCCCCCTTGTCCAGGCACACCCGGTGCCCCAGGACCCCCTTGGTCCCCTCCCCCAGCAGCGTCTCCAGACTGGCCAGCTTGGTGTCAACCTCCTCCTTGGAGCCGGCAAACTCCACCATGTTGATCCCCGCCATCGTCTCGTCGAAGGCGCTGGGCACCAGCTCGGAGACCTGGTGCCAGATGATGTCCTCCTTGGCCAGCCCCAGCACCGTTGAGTCGATGGTCTCCACCGCGGTGGCCTGGGCCTCCACCAACCGGGGCGCATGGCGCAGGGCAGAGTCGAAACTGTCGTAGCTGATGTTAACCAGGGCCCGGTCGGTGGGGATCTCGGTAAGATCCAGGGTGGCACTGACCACGAAGGCCAGGGTGCCCTCGCTGCCGCAGATCAGCCGGGTCAGATCCAGGGTGTCTCTGTCGGCGTCGTAGACGTGGCGCAGATCGTAGCCGGTGAGGAAGCGGTTCAGTTCGGGGAAGGTCTGCCTGATCTGCGCCTGCTTGTCACGACACAGGGTCAGCACCGCCTCCGCCAGTTCGCTGGCACGGCCGGTCAGGGCCTCGCGGGCCCGCGCATCCCAGGGGCCGGTAGTCAGCAGGGTGCCGTCGTCCAGTACACAGGTCACCCCCAGCACATGATCCGAGGTCTTGCCATAGATCAGGGAACCGGCACCGGAGGCGTCGGTGCTGATCATGCCGCCGATGGTGGCGCGGTTGGAGGTGGAGAGATCCGGGGCGAAGAACAGCCCGTGGGGGCGCAGGGCGTCATTGAGGGCATCCTTGATCACTCCACACTCCACCTCGACCCTGCGCGCCTGGGGATCGATGTTACTGACCCTCTGGAAGTGACGGCTGGTGTCCACCACCAGGCCAAAGTTGAGGGCCTGGCCATTGGTGCCGGTGCCGCCCCCCCGGGGGGCGAAGTGGAGCCCCTTGAAGGCCGGGGAGCGGGCCAGGCGCAGCATCAGCTGCAGATCATGGGCATCCTTGGGGTAGACCACCGCCTGGGGCATAAACTGGTAGACGCTGTTGTCCACCGCCATCGCCAACCGGGCACTGTAGCTGAGATCGATCTCGCCACTAAACCCCCGTTGGGCCAACTGTTCCGTAAAGTTCTTGTAGCGCGCGTCCATTGTTTGCGCCGTAGGCAAGGATGGGATCATGTGACCGCAAGTCCGCTGATGAATACTTGCCCGAATCATATAAAAAAAGGGGGCGCTTTAGCAGCGCCCCCCTCATTATCCTAGTATTGACCAGACTTATTTCTGAGTCAGGGTCTTGCCCAGGTAGAGCCAGGTTTCCACCACGGTGTCCGGGTTCAGGGAGACGGAGTCGATCCCCTCCTCGGCCAGCCAGGCGGCGAAGTCTTCGTGATCGGAGGGACCCTGACCGCAGATACCCACGTACTTGCCTCGGGCCTTGGCCGCCTGAATCGCCATGGACAGCAGCGCTTTGACCGCGTCGTTACGCTCGTCGAACAGGTGGCTGATGATGCCGGAATCGCGGTCCAGGCCCAGGGCCAGCTGGGTCATGTCGTTGGAGCCGATGGAGAAGCCATCGAAGTGGTCCAGGAACTGGTCAGCCAGCAGGGCGTTGGAGGGCAGCTCGCACATCATCTGTACCTGCAGACCATCTTCGCCACGCTTCAGGCCGTTCTTGGCCAACTCGGCGATTACCCCTTCCGCTTCGCCCAGGGTCCGGACGAAGGGGATCATGATCTCGACATTGGTCAGGCCCATCTCGCCGCGGACACGTTTGATCGCCTCACACTCCAGGGCGAAACAGTCGCGGAAGGAGTCGTCGATGTAACGGGAGGCCCCGCGGAAGCCCAGCATGGGGTTCTCCTCCTCGGGCTCGTAGCGATCACCGCCCACCAGGTTGGCATATTCGTTGGACTTGAAGTCAGACAGACGCACAATCACACGCTTGGGGTAAACCGAGGCGGCGATGCACGCCACACCTTCCGCCAGACGGGCGATGTAGAACTCAACCGGGTTGGCGTAGCCGGCCATCAGCTCGTCGATCTCCGCCTTCACATCGGCTTCCTGATCGTCGTAGTTCAGCAGCGCCTTGGGGTGCACACCGATCATGCGGTTGATGATGAACTCCAGGCGGGCCAGGCCGATCCCCTCGTTGGGCAGACGACCGAAGTCGAAGGCGCGGTCAGGGTTACCCACGTTCATCATGATCTTCATCGGCAGCTCAGGCAGGTCGTCCACCCGGGAGGTGGTTACGGAGAAGCCCAGCTTACCGTCGTAGATGTAGCCGGTGTCACCTTCGGCACAGGAAACGGTCACTTCACTGCCATTGGTGATCTTGGCGGTGGCGTCGCCACACCCCACCACCGCGGGGATGCCCAGCTCACGGGCGATGATGGCGGCGTGACAGGTGCGGCCACCGCGGTTGGTCACGATGGCGCTGGCACGCTTCATGATCGGCTCCCAGTCGGGATCGGTCATGTCGGTCACCAGGACGTCACCGGGCTGGATCTTGTCCATATCCTCGATGGAGTCCAGCACCTTGGCCACACCGGCACCGATCTTGTGGCCGATGGCGCGGCCCTCGGTGATCACCTCGCTCTTGCCTTCCAGGTTGAAGCGCTCCATCACCTGGGCGTCTTCGTTGGAGCGAACGGTCTCGGGGCGGGCCTGAACGATGTACAGCTTGCCGTCGATGCCATCTTTGGCCCACTCGATGTCCATGGGACGACCGTAGTGCTTCTCGATGATCATCGCCTGCTTGGCCAGCTCCAGCACCTCTTCGTCGGTCACGGAGAACTGCTTCTGCTGCTCCGCGTCCACATCGATGATCTCAACCTGCTTGCCGTGGGCTTCGTCACCGGAGTAGACCATCTGCACCAGCTTGGAACCCAGGTTACGGCGCAGAACCGCCATGTGGCCCTGGGCCAGGGTAGGCTTGTGTACGTAGAATTCGTCGGGGTTTACCGCACCCTGAACCACCATCTCACCCAGACCGTAGGCGGAGGTGACAAACACCACGTCTTCGTGGCCGGACTCGGTATCGATGGAGAACATCACCCCTGAGGAGGCCTTGTCGGAACGCACCATACGCTGGATACCGGCAGACAGGGCCACGCCGCGGTGGTCATAGCCCTGATGCACCCGGTAGGAGATGGCGCGGTCGTTGAACAGGGAGGCGAACACGTGCTTGATGGCCACCATCACGGCCTCGATACCGCGGACGTTCAGGAAGGTCTCCTGCTGGCCGGCGAAGGAGGCATCGGGCATATCTTCGGCGGTGGCGGAGGAGCGAACCGCGAAGGAGGCATCTTCGGCACCACCCTGATTCAGTTCGGTGTAGGCCTCCTTGATCGCCTGCTCCAGGGCGGGCTGGAAGGGGGTGTCGATGATCCACTGACGGATCTCGCTGCCGGCCTTGGCCAGGGCATTGACGTCATCAACATCCAGGGTATCCAGAACGGTGTGGATACGCTCGTTCAGGCCACTTTGCTCAAGAAACTCATCATAGGCCTCCGCAGTGGTCGCAAAACCACCGGGAACCTGAACGCCGGCATTCGCCAGGTTGCTGATCATCTCACCGAGAGAAGCATTCTTACCGCCAACACGATTGACGTCGTTCATGCCAAGTTCTTGGTACCAGAGTACATATTGGGTCACTGTTCAGTCCTCACAACCGCAGATTTATTATGACGCCCCTTCCTACGGGGTCGCTGGCATCATACACTGGGCCCAAATCGCCATAAAAGCCCAATTTTTATTGTAATTTTATTACTACATGAGGCCCGGATGACCCGCAAAGTATTCTACATCTCCGACGGAACAGCCATTACGGCAGAAGTGTTCGGACACGCCGTTTTGTCTCAGTTCCCAGTGGCTTTTGAACAAAGAACCATCCCTTTTGTCGAAACCTTGGCGAAAGCGGAGGAGGTTCGAAACCAGATCAATGACTGTTTTATTACGACGGGAGAGCGACCTCTGATCTTTCACTCCATCGTGAACCCGGAGATCCGCGCCATCATCTACTCCTCTGAGGGGCTGGATTACGACTTCCTCAACACCTTCGTCGCCCCCCTGGAGCAGCAGTTGGGGCTCAAGGCCGACCCCAAGGCCCACCGCACCCACTCCATCGCCAACGAGTCCTACAACGCCAGGATCGACGCCATCCACTACGCCATGGACAACGATGACGGCGTCACCCTGAAAAACCTGGAGGAGGCGGACGTGATCCTCATCGGCGTCTCCCGCTGCGGCAAGACCCCGTCGAGCCTCTATCTCTCCATGCAGTTCGGCATCAAGGCGGCCAACTACCCCTTTATCGCCGAGGATATGGAGAACCTGAAGCTGCCACCGGAACTGAAGCGGTACAAGAAGAAGCTGTTCGGCCTCACCATCAATCCCCAGCGACTGACCGAGATCCGCCAGAGCCGGCTGGCGGATTCCAAATACGCCTCCCCCCGCCAGTGCCGCATGGAGGTCAAGGAGGTGGAATTGCTGTTCAAGAAGGAGAAGATCCCCTTCCTCAATACCACCAACAACTCGGTGGAGGAGATCGCCACCAAGATCCTCTCGGAGACCGGCCTGGAACGGAGCATGTTCTGAGACTCAGATCCGAAAAAAGGGCGCCAGCCGGCGCCCTTTCCCATCAGGGTCATCCGGCAATCAATGCTTATGCTCCGGATAATAGGGCGCCAAAGCCTCAATCGCCTTGGTCAGCGCCTCGGCGTATTTGGAGTCGGCGTTCTGCTTGGCTTTCATCGCCGCCACGATCACCTCGTGGTGCTTCACCAGCCGCTGCTGATAATCCTTCTGGCTGGACTTGACCCGCTGGGTCAGGAAGTAGTCACTGATGGTGGCGATCACCTTCTGGGCATGCTGCTCCTTGTTGACCACCCAGCGCACCATCTGGTTTTGGGACTGGGCATCCTCCTTCCCCGCCAGTTCGGCCATCATCGCCGTGGCCTTGGCCACGGTGGCCGCGTCCTCCAGCATCTGGGTCACCCGGGCATGGTCATCATAGATCCCACAGGGCACCTGGCAGTGGGACCAGGCCAGGGGAGACAGCAGCCCCAGGCACACACTCAGCAATACCATCACCTTCTTCATACCTTGTTCTCCTTAACCGGGGATGATCTGACTCCAAGAGACAACTGGCTCAAACTTGGCGCCTTTTCACCCCCTCTATCGACATAGTCCACAAGCAGTATGGTTGGTGACACACCAACTTGCCGAGAAAACCATAATTTTCCGGCCGCCGTTAACCTCAAACAGAACACCATTCGGTTTTATCGATGTAAAAGCCCAATCAGTTCGCTTTTTATATTGATAAAATATTGGTATATTGAACCCATAGATTTAATTTACTTATCAGGTAATACACAAAGGAGATAACAATGACCAACTCAGGCAAGACTCAGCTGGCGGCTAAAGCGGCTCCCGTTGCCATCGGAATTTTTCTGGCTACTGTGGCAATCTTTTCCACCTTCTACACCGTGGACGAGGGCCACGTCGGCATCGTCAAGCGCTTCGGCGAAGCCCAGCAACAGGTGAATCCCGGACTGCACTTCAAGATCCCCCTGGCCGATTCGGTGCAGAAGCTGGAGATTCGAACCCGCAAGAATGTGGAGACCCTCAAGGCAGCCACCCATGAACAGATGCCGGTGGATGTGGACGTCTCCATCAACTGGACGGTGATCCGCAGCGAGGCGTTTGACCTGTACCGCAACTATGGCGGCCTGGACCAGTTCGAGAACCGCATCCTGGATCCGAGGCTGCGCTCCGCTGCCAAGGACGCCATCGCCCGCTATAAGGCGGAAGAGATCGTCCAGAACCGCGGCCAGGTGATCGCCAAGATAGAGGAGAACGTCATCAGCACCATGAGCGAATTCCCGGTGAAACTGGACAGCGTCCAGATCGAGAACCTGATTCTGCCGCAGAAGTACCTGCAGAGCATCGAAACCAAACAGACGGAGAAGAACCTGGCGGCAGCCGAAAAACACCGCCTGGAGCGGCAGAAGCTGGAAGCACAAAGGGAGGTCAACACCGCCGAGGCGAAGCGGGATGCCGAGAAGGCCAGGGCAGACGGTAACGCCTACGCCATTCTCACCGAAGCCCAGGCGGAAGCTGAAGCGATCAAGCTCAAGGGCCTGGCCGAAGCGGAAGCGATGCATGAGAAGGCCCAGGCGATCGCCAAGAGCCCGCTGCTGGTGGAGTATGTCCGGGCCCAGAACTGGGACGGCAAGTTGCCCAGCACCATGATGGGCAGCGACCAGAACGTGCTGTGGAACCTAGATAAGCAATCCGCCATGCGCTGATGCTGACTGGAGAGGGGGTAACCCCTCTTCGCTTTTTGTTGTTTTTTAATACAAATCACCCCAAGGCATTGGCTGGATTTGGATTGTTTCCTTACCTAAAGTGAAAGATTCGGTATAATCCGTCTAATTTGTTGCAAACGGCGGGCCCGGTCCCGCTCTGTTGTAGGCACACATGACTTTTAAAACCGATGAACTGCGGACCACCCTGCTGTGCAAGGTGATCTCCCCGGCGGAGCTGGCCCGCGAATACCCTCTCTCCGATGGTGCAGCAGAGGCGTTGCTCGGCGCACGCCGCCAGGTGGAAGCGATTCTCAGCGGTGAGGACCCCCGTCTGCTGGTGATCATTGGCCCCTGCTCCATCCATGATGCCGATGCCGCCCTGGACTACGCCAAGCGTCTCTCTCAGCTTCAGCAGGAGCTGGCCGAGGACCTGATGATCGTAATGCGGGTCTACTTCGAGAAGCCGCGTACCATCGTCGGCTGGAAGGGGCTGATCTCCGATCCGGATCTCGATGGCAGCTTCAGCGCCAACAAGGGCCTGCGCAAGGCCCGCAAGCTGTTGACCGACATCTCTGAGCTGCGCCTGCCCATCGCCACCGAGTTTCTGGACATGGTCAATGGTCAGTACATTGCCGATCTGGTCACCTGGGGGGCCATCGGCGCCCGCACCACCGAGAGCCAGATCCACCGTGAGATGGCCTCCGCCCTCTCCTGCCCCGTGGGCTTTAAGAACGGCACCGACGGCAACCTGCAGATCGCCATCGACGCCGTGCGCGCCGCGCGGGTGCCCCACATCTTCTACTCTCCCGACAAGGAGGGACAGATGTCGGTGTACCGCACCCATGGCAACCCGTTCGGCCACATCATCCTCCGTGGTGGCAAGTGCCCCAACTACCAGGCGCAACATGTCATCAACGCCAGCGAGCACCTGACCGAGGCGGGGATCAATCCCAGGCTGGTGGTGGACTTCTCCCACGGCAACAGCCGCAAGGAGCACCGCAGGCAGCTGGAGGTGGCGGCGGATATCATGGAGCAGATGCAGCAGCCCCATGGCCACGCCATCGCCGGGGTGATGGCGGAGAGCTTCATCAATGAAGGCAATCAGAAGGTGATTCCCGGCCAAAGCCTTATCTACGGAAAGAGCATCACCGATGCCTGCCTGGGCTGGGAGGAGAGCGAGGTCCTGCTTCGGGATCTGGCCAGGGCCAGCCGGGCGCGGCGACAACGCTGATCCGATGACCAGGGGCGCCATACGGCGCCCCTTTGTTTTTCGGCCAAATTTGCATAAAGTAGTGGCACTACAAGAAAAAGGACCCATAAAGCCATGGACCAGCCCTCACGCGCCATCCTCATTGCCGACGATCATCCGCTGTTTCGTCAGGCGCTGAAGCAGTCTCTCAGTCTGTTTATGGAGGATACCCTGTGGCTGGAGGCAGACAGTGCCGACTCTCTGGAAAAACTGCTTACCCATGAGCCGGCAATCGATCTGGTGCTGCTGGACCTGCAGATGCCCGGCTCCCGAGGCTACTCCACCCTGATTCACCTGCGCAGCCACTATCCCGCCATCCCGGTGATGGTGATCTCCGCCCACGAAGACGGCCAGACCGTCAGCAAGGCGATCCACTACGGCGCCCAGGGTTTTATTCCCAAGTCCGCCCAGCCCCAGCAACTGGCCGACGCCCTGCAACTGGTGCTTGATGGCGAGCTCTACCTGCCACCGGGGATGGAGGGGGTGACCGATGAGGCGCAGGGTGAGGATGACATCGGGGCCCGGTTGGCAGAGCTGACGCCTCAGCAGTACCGGGTACTGCAGATGTTTGCCGAGGGGCTGCTCAATAAGCAGATCGCCTATGAACTGGATGTCTCTGAGGCCACCATCAAGGCCCACGCCACCGCCATCTTCAAGAAGCTGGGTGTACGCAACCGCACCCAGGCGGTCATTGCCCTGCAGGGGCTGGATATGGACAACAAACCGGTCTGATCTACAACGCCGGTCCGAACCACTGCTCCACCTGAGCCGCGGCCTTGGTCCAGTGCTCATCGGTCAGGTGGGCAGCCACCGTTGCCAGGGCCACCGACAGTGCCCCGATATCATCTGAAAACCCCACGCCCGGAGTCAGGTCCGGTATCACATCCAGCGGCAGGATCAGGTACCCCAAGGCACCGATGATCACCGTCTTTGCCTGGGTCGGGGTGGCGGGGTCCATCAAACAGTAGTAGAGCACCAGGGCCTTCTCTACCGCCTCACGCCCTATGGTCAGCGCATAACGGCGCAGCTTTTGCCAGAAAGAGTCGACACTGAAGTGTTGTGAATAGTCATCCATCGGTTGTATCTCTTCGTCTCACCTGAAACCCCATAGCTTGATATACTACCTCACTGCGCCAGGCAACGGCAGCATCCGCCGCTTTTGCGGCACCCAATCCCCAGAGGACACAGTATGAACCTGAAACAAGAGCTCCAGCAGTTAAATAACCGCCTGGATGCCATCCGCCGTAAGCTGGACGCTGCCCACGAAAGGGGCGATATGGCGATGATCGACAAGTTTACCGAAGAGCGCCAGGCCCTGACGAAAAGGATAGAGAGCGTCAAGCGCACTCAGACCCGGCAGTTGGGAAAACAGGGCAACAAGGTGGGCGCCCTTCCCTTTAAACGCCCCCTGACCAAGGAGGAGCAAGCCGATCTGGGCAAGCTGAAGAAGTCGGTCCGTGGCCTGGTGGTGGTTCACCCGATGACCGCCCTGGGTCGTGAAATGGGCGTCACCCAGGTGACAGGCTTCTCCCCGAAGAAGTTCTGATCCCCTTCGGCGTTGATCCCGCATCCATGTGGGCTCAACGCCGGCCGGCCCTCCCCGTCAACGCCCGTCCGACCATCCCTGAAGTTCACAGAAACGACCCAGCCTGAGATCCCGTCCCAAGCCCGCAGAGCACACCTGCCCAGCGCCTTCACGAAACCAAAAACTCGGTTCAAGGGAGGGTTTCAGTGACCGATATGGATACTGAAGCCCTGACGCTTTATCTCTCAACCATCCACCTTTTCACCCTGGGGAGCTGAACGTGGCCCTACTATCCAACCTGAAACACAGAAGCCTGAGCCTGCAGTTGGGCCTGATGACTGCCCTGCTGGTGGCCCTGGCCTTTTCCATCACCGCCTACCTGGTCTATCAGGACAGCACCCGTACCCTGATGGAGAAGACCCTCGCCGAGCATGAATCCAAGGTCAAGGCACTGAGTCTGACCATGGAGCAGAGCTTCAATGGCTACCTGGATGAAGCCCAGAAGCTGGTCACCAGCCTGCGCAATCAATACATGGAGGATCTGCAGATCAGTGGCACCAAGGTCACCCTGGCGGGGAGGGAGTTGACCGATTTCGTCATCTTCGGCGACAGGATCAGCGATAACCTGCTGGTCGACCGATTCATGAAGGACACCCATGCCGGCGCCACCATCTTTACCAGAGAGGGCAACGATCTCTACCGCCTCTCCACCTCGCTGACCAACCTTCAGGGCGAGCGCATCGTCGGCACCAGGCTGGACAGAACCAGCCCCAGTTATCAGGCACTGATCCAGGGGCAGGACTATCACAATAAGATCGATCTGTACGGAAAGCAGTACCTTACCTACTACACCCCACTCCGCAACTCTGCGGGCGCCATGATCGGTGCCGTGGTGGTAGCCCTGCCGGTAGAGGACTCCGCCCGGGCCCTGTTTGACAGCCTGGCCAAGGTGGCCTGGGGAGACACCGGCTACTCCATCGTGTTCAGCGACGCAGAGAGCAACCGTGGCCGCTACCTGCACCACCCGGACAGCAGCAACCTCAGCAAGAACATCATCAATCTGGCCACCGACGAGAAACCGTTCCAGAAGCTGTTCGAAGGGGAATCCGGCGTCATTCGCTACCCCCATACCTTCAACGGATTTAGTGGGGAGAAGTACCTGGCCTACGCCAAGGTTCCCGGGTGGCAATGGGTGATCGCCGGGGGCACCTTCGTCGATGAGGTCACCAAGGAGTCTCAGGCCGTCCTATACGACATCATCCTGATAGCCACCCTGGCGGCCCTGACCACCACCCTGTTGCTTATCTGGCTGGTTCGCCGCCTGTTGGCCCCGCTGACAGACGCCAACGGCTATATGCTGGCCCTGGGGCAGGGTCGGGTGAGTGTGGCCATTCCTGAGATGCGCGCCGACTCCGGCAATGAGATAGTTCGTCTGCTGCACAACATGGGGCAGATGGCGGCCAATCTCCGCGGCCTGGTGGAGCAGATCTCCTCCACCAGCAGTGAATCCAGCCAGGCCGCCGACGGCGTGGCACGTTTCGCCGGCGACAACCTGGCCCAGGCCGACCAACAGCAGCACCAGGTGGACCAGATGGCCAGCGCCATCGAGGAGATGGCCTCCTCCGCCAACTCGGTGGCCGAACAGGTGGAAGCGGTGGCCAACAACGTACGCAATGCCGACGGAGACAGTGAAACGGGTGCCACCCTGGTGGCAGACATGGAGCAGCAGATCGCCCGCCTTGGGGAGCAACTGAACCAGTCCACCGACGCCATCCACCAGGTGCATGAGCAGAGCAGGAGCATAGAGTCGGTCACCGCGATGATCGACGCCGTCGCCGAGCAAACCAACCTGCTGGCCCTCAATGCCGCCATTGAAGCCGCCCGCGCCGGGGAGCAGGGCCGCGGCTTTGCGGTGGTCGCCGACGAGGTCCGCCAGCTGGCCCACCGTACCCAGAGCTCGGTCCAGGAGGTGGTTGGAATCACCGGCGAGTTGCAAAGCCGCATCGAGTCGGCGGTTGCCATGATGAACGCCAGCCAGCACTCCAGTGTCGAGGTGAGTGACAAGGCCCACAGCGCCGGCGACGCCTTCCGCGCCATCCGCCAGCAGATCCAGGGGATCGCCTCCATGGCGGAGAGCATGGCCACCACCTCGGAGCAGCAGGCCCAGGTCAGCCAGGAGATCGCAGCCAACGCCACCCAGGTAAGCGAACTCAACCGCTTGACCCGTGACGCCTCGGCCCAGACCGCCAACAGTGCCGAAGCGCTGCAGCGCCTGTCGGCCGACCTGTCCCAGCAGGTGGCTCACTTCAGCTAAGGGGTTCTCCGGAATCCATCAAAGAGGCGCCTTGTCGCCTCTCTCTTTTTGGTAGCTCCAGGCAAAAAAGGGGCGCCCCAGGGGCGCCCAAACTCGCTCGCTGGGAGACTCACAGAATCAGTTTGATCTCGACCCGACGGTTGCACCCCTGCAGCGCGTTCTCTTCCCGGCTGCATACCGGGCTGGACTCGCCAAAGGAGTAGGATTCGGTAACCAGATCGGGCCGCACCCGCTTGAGAAACTCGTCCACCTGCTGGGCCCGGCGCCGAGAGAGCGCCAGGTTGTACTGGTCACTGCCCAGGTGATCCGCGTGACCGGAGACCCCAAGGGCCAGCCTGCCCCCCTGCTCCACCATCACCACCAGCTCCAGCAGCGCCTCCTTGTGACCGGCCGTCAGCTCAAACTGGTCCAGCTCGTAGTGAAGCACCAGGGCCAGCCGGTCGAGATCGAAAGAGCAGTCCCGGCTCTCCGACACCACCTCGCTCTCCTCTCCCTTCTCCTCGATGGGGGTCACCTTGAGCAGGCGATCCCCCTGGTGGTGGCTGAGGGTCCAGGCGCCGGTTTGCTGGCTGCTCTGCTTGTACAGTGCCTGGCTGTCCAGGCAGCTTGCCCAGGCGCCCTGGGCGGCCAGGGTGGTGGCCAGCAGCCCCAAGGCGGCAAATCTATTCGGTGTCATCATTTCAGTCGCCCCGTCTCTTCGTTCAGCATCTGCAGAATGTATTTGTACACGTCCGGTCCCTGGCTGGCGTGGTAGATGTTCTTCTCCCCCACGCAGTCGTAAAAGCCGTTACTCTCCTTGTCCAGCAGGAAATCGATGCCGATCACCCCCGCCTTCACCGAGATCGCCTCCCCATGCCGCCCCTTCTTGCTCCTCATGTTGTCGAACAGCTTCTGGCACAGACCGGAGTTGACCAGCATCTTCAGGTAGCGGTTGGTCCTCACCCCGTTGTAGGTGATCTCGTTGTCGTGGCCGTCGGAGAGCACGATAAACACCTGGTCCGGGTTGAGGTTGGTGGCCTCGTTGGAGACCACCGCCGATCGCAACATCCCCTGCCAGGAGTGGGTACCGGCATAGCGGGCATTGGCGGTCATGGTGTCCAGCTCCGCCAGGAAATGATCGTAATCCTCGGTCAGGGGCACATCGTGAAAATTCTTCGGATAGTAGTAGTCGTAGTACTGGTAGTAGCTGGAGGCCGGCGGCTTGTCCTCGAACATCCTGGCCACCGTCTCGGTGGTGGTGTCATAGATGTCCATGTTGTAGAGCACCCGCTTGCCGCTGACCTTGCGCACACTGTATTTATTAAAGCCAATCAGTGCTATGCGACTCTTATCCTGGTTGTACTGATTGTAGAGCCTGAGCTGCTCCACCACCCTGGCCAGGGTCTCCTTGACAATGTCGAACTTGGGCTCGCCGTTGGTCCAGGACCAGCTCATCGAGTAGCTGAAATCGACGATGAAATAGACATCCACCGGTTTGGGCAGGTAGCGCTTGGAGAGAGAGCCCCCCTTGAGCTCGAACTGATCCTCAATGCCGATCTCCCTGTAGGCCAACCAGCTGTTGTACTTGGCCTGCACCACCACATCGGTCTGCATGGAGGGCGCCAGTTCCCCCGCCTCCTGCATGCAGCCACTGGCGTAGGTGCAGGCATCCTGATCGACGCTGACCGCCAGATCACCGACGTTGTCCTTGATGTAGAAATCGACGATCGCCTTGGCCAGCTGCTCCGACTCGGCCTGGGTCGGTTCGTTCTGGGCCGCCACCGCCAGGCTGGCGACCTCGGCCGCCTCCAGCAGCCGAGCATGGGCCAGCATCTGCTGGGCCAGGTGCATGGCGAAGGCAAACAACATCATCATCACCGGCAGCAGGCCGATAAAGATGATCATCGCCGCACCCCGTTGTTGTTTCGGCATCCTCTTCATCAGAACCTCGCGAATGAGATGGAGCTGGCCACGATGTTGAACGGGTTGCCATCGATGGCCCCCAACAGGTTGAACTCGGTCTTGTAACAGAGCGACACCTGGTAGATGGGCAGTCGGCGACTCTTGGAAGTAAGCGGCGACAGGCTGTCCATGGCACTGTTGTTGATGGACACCAGGTCGCAGCCGCTGCCGTCTCCCAGGGAGCGCACCGTGTAGGCGGCGGCGGGCGGCGCCGGAATGTACTCCTCCACCACGATGGCCAGGTCATTGGGATCGAAACTGGACAATGCCCGGGCCATGGCGCCCGTCACCACATCGCGAATCTCGCCCATCAGCTTGTTGCACTTGGTGGCGTCACTGCCGTTGACCCCGCAGATGTAGCCCTCGTCGTCGAAAAACTGGCGTCGCTCGGCCATCAGGGTGGCCGCCGAATAGGCCGCCCGGTCCATGGCGCCCTTCTTGGCGACGGCGATCATATAGTTCACCTGCAGGGCGAAGAAGCTGGAGAGCAGCACCAGAACCAGGGCCAGTTCGACGGTAAACACCCCTGCGACTCGATTCATCAGCAGCCATCCCAATACTTGAATTTACAGCGCTCGTACTCCTGGATCGCCGCCACCTCGCGGTGAACCCTGAGCTCAGGCAGGTAGATGTTGAACATCGGCTTGTAGCTGTAGTCCACCAGGTAGACCGCCACCGGCGCGCTCAGCCCGGTGGTGCGTGCCTTGGCACAGCTGAGCAGATCCGCCCCCCCGGCACTGCAGGAGGCGTAGTCCGCCATGGAGTCGAAGTAGAGGACGTCGGCGGTCATCGCCGCCAGCTCCTCGGAGCTCATCCACCAGGTCACCCCGTTCTCTATCAGCGCCTGCAGCAGCGCGTATTCATAGTCCGCCACCGTGGTGGAGCTGAGGCTGCCCTGTCGTTTGGCGGCATTGACCGCCGTGGCCAGGGCATGGTCGGTGGCGCTCATGGCGTAGGTGAGCACGCAGAACTCCAGCCAGGCCAGCACCATCAGGATCAGCAGGGGCAGTCCCAGTGCCGCCTCGACGGCGATCACCCCACCCTGGCGTTTCATGGGGCCACCCGCTTATGGCAGTTGGTCTTGAACACCACATAGGCGCCCGCTTCGCTGACCTCGGTCAGGAACGCCCTGGCGCCGGCCAGGCTGTCGAACTCGCCGACGCAGTAGCGGTAGCGACCACCGCTGAGATGCTCAAACAGGCTGCCGTAGCGCTCGTTGAAATCCTGCCGCAGTCGCCGGCTCAGGGGACGCTCCCAGGAGGTCACCTGGACACAGAACCGCTTCTCCTCGGCCGGGGTGACCACACACTGACCGGGCTGGCCGGCGGGGGGCGCCGCGACCGCCGGGGCGGTTGAGGGAGGGTTCCCGGCGGGCTGCGACTTGTCCATTTCGGGCCGAGACTGGGCAGCCGGCCCCGCCACTGGCTTCGGCTCAGGGGCGAACCCGGACTCGGTTTGAGGCTCACGACCCAAGCGCGCCTTGGCGTCGGACAGCGCCTGCTCCTCCATCCACAGCACCTCGTCCTGCTGCTTGGGCCTGATGCCTCCCACCAGAGCCTCCAGCCTGCGACGGGCCTGGGCCTCATCGTACTGCCGCCGCAGTACATCCAACGCCACCTCGGGCCGATCCGCCTGGATGGCGGCCAGGATCAGGTTGGCCTGAATCCCTTTGTCGGCGGGGTTCACCAGGTAGAGGGGGTAAAGCAGCTGCAGGGCGTCGGCGTAACGCTTTTGCATCATCCGCACCACCGCCTGGTTGTTCTTCACCAGCAGATCGTCGGCCCCCAGGCGGCGGGCCTCCTCAAACTGGGCGATCGCCTCCTCGTGCCTGCCCTGTCCGGCGCTGGCCCGCCCCTGTTGCAGCAGGTACTGGACGGTGTCCCCACCGGCCTGACGGTAGCCGTCGAGGGCCTGCTGGCACTCCAGCCAGTGCTGTTGCTGGCACTGGATCCGTGCCAGGGCCAGCTTCACCGGCGGCTGGGTCATCTCGGTCTCGGTCAGCAGGCTGGTGTAGAGCTCGGCGGAGCGGATGTCCCCCTGATCCAGGTAGACGTTGATCAGGGCCAGCTTGTACTGGGGCTTGCTCTGCAGGTTGGCCTTGTAGTGGGCCACCAGGCCGGGCTGGTTGTTGGCGGCTTTGAGCAGTGTCTCTCGAGTATCCAGGGGATCGTCCACCGGCTGGCTGGCGCATCCGGCCAGGATCAGTGCCAGCACCGCGGCGTTCAGGGTTCTCGTCATGGTTTGAAATCCTCTCTAACTCAACATCCGCATGATTCCGGGGGCGGCGATCAGCACCACGATGGGCACCATGATGAAGAGGATCAGCGGGATGGACATCTTGGCCCCCAGCTTGCCGATCTTCTCCTCCAGGTTCATCATGTTGATCTCCCTGATGTCCGATGCCAGGCTCGACAGCACCGGTCCCACAGAGGAGCCATATTGCAGGCTCTGGACTATGGTCATTACAAAACTCTGCGACTCGCTGGTGGGCACCAGCTCATAGAACTCGTGGATCGCCTTCTCGATCCCCACCACCTTGGAGCGCTCGACAGTGACGCGCACCACCCGTGCCAGGTGGCGATCCACCATCACCAGCTCCCCGGCCAGGTGAGCCAGGGACGCCTCGACGGTCATGCCGGTGTGGACACAGACATTCATCAGGTCCAGCAGGAAGGGCAGACGACCGCTGATCTGGCGCACCAGCCGCTTGGCCCTCATCTCCAGGTAGATGTCCGGCACCACCAGGAACGCCACCGCGCTCAGGCTGACGGTGAGGATGAACTGGGTGGAATCCAGGTACCCGCGCAGCACCATGAAGATCCCCACCGCCAGCACCACCACGAAGGGGATGAACTTCAGGAAGTAGTAGCTCTGTGCCAGCCACGGCTGATAGATGCCGGCACTGGTGAGCTTCTTCTCCACCTCCTTCTGGTTGAAGCTGAAGGGGGAAACCACCTTGTCCAGCAGCTTGCCCCTCGGGCTCTCCCCCTGATTGCCGCCCAGCAGCTGATTCACGCTCCAGCGGGTGGCAAATCGGTCCCAGATGCGGGCCCCCACCCAGGCCAGCAGCAACGCCGACACCAGGGCAACGAGGTAGAAGATGTAGGGGGGGATATAGGTCATGAGTCCACCCCCCTCAGGATCCAGGCGATGCAGGCAAAACCGATGCATTCGCTGATCAGCACATAATAGAAGATCGGCTTGCCTCCCTCCTCGAACATCACGAAGTGGTAGTTCTCCGGACTGGTGTACTTGAGGATCAGCAGGAAGATGAAGGGCAGTGCCGCCACGATCTTGGCCGACGCCCGGGCTTCGGAGGTCAGTGCGCTCTTCTTCTTGTCCAGGGCGCGGGCGTCGAACATCAGCCGGTTGATGCGGTTGATCACCTCCTTCAGCTGCCCGCCACGGCTCAAGTTGAGGCGGATGGTGGAGACGAAGAAGAAGTACTCCACGTAGGGAAAGGTGGCGCCGCTGCGCTGCAGCACATCATCGGGGTCCTCACCAATGAGCAGACGCTCGGACATCAGCTTGAACTCGCGACCGACATCGTTCTCCAGCTGCTCCCCGACGTACTCGAAGGCGTGCACCACGCTCTGACCGGCGGACAGGGCCCCGGCGAGGATATTGAGGGCATCGGGGAAGTCGTCCTGGAAGCGCTGCTCCCGGGCACGTTTCAGATAAAGGACAAACAGCACGAAGGTGATGGGGTATCCCCAGCCCAACAGCATCGGCAGGCTCAGGTGCAGCAGCATCTCATTAAGGGCGTAGAGGCCGGTGGTGGCGACGCAGATGTAGATGGCCAGGGTCACCTGGGGTTTGGGGGCCATCAGCTTCAGCAGGCTGCGCCAGTGCCCCCGGAGCCGGGTCTTGAAGCTGGAGTCGAAGCGGCTGGCGTCGATCACCATCCGTGCCACCTCCTGGGCTTCCAGCTCACTCTCCATGCCAATCAGCTTATCCATCTTGCGCTGACGCTTTCGGTCCTGCCACCAGACGAACAGCAGGCCGAACAGCACCAGCAGGAAGGCCAGGCGGATCATGCGAAGATCTCCCTGAGCTCCTGCTCCAGACCGAAGAAGCGGGCACGCTCGTAGATCACCGACCGGGTCGACAGCCCCGGGGTGCGGAAGTCACCGCGGATGCGGTTGCCGGAGAAGCCGTCGATGCCGGTCTCGAAGCGGAAGATGTCCTCCAGCACCACGTTATCCCCCTCCAGTCCCACCACCTCGGAGATGTGCATCACCTTGCGGCTACCGTCGTGCAGCCGCTTCACCTGCACGATCAGGTCCACGGCGCTGACGATGGAGCGACGGATCGCCGCCAGGGGCAGGCTGGCAGTGGCCATCATCACCATGCTCTCCACCCGGGCGATGGCATCCCGCGGGCTGTTGGCGTGCAGGGTGGACATGGAGCCGTCGTGGCCGGTGTTCATCGCCTGCAGCATCTCAAACGCCTCCCCGCCGCGGCACTCGCCGACGATGATACGATCCGGACGCATCCGCAGGGCGTTGATCACCAGCTCGCGGGCGTCCACGGCGCCGGTGCCTTCGACGCTGGCCTGACGAGTCTCCAGGCGGACGATATGGGGCTGCTGCAGCTGCAGCTCCGCCGCGTCCTCGATGGTGACGATGCGCTCGGTCTCGCCGATGAAGGCGGACAGGGCGTTGAGCAGGGTGGTCTTTCCGGAGCCGGTGCCGCCGGAGATCAGCACGTTGCATTTGCAATGGGAGGCGATGGAGAGCAGCTTGGCCATCTCCATGGAGAGGGCGCCAAACTCCACCAGGTTCTCCATCCTGATCTTCTGCTGCTTGAACTTGCGGATGGAGATGGAGGTGCCGTCGATGGCCAGAGGCGGAATGACGATGTTGACCCGGCTGCCATCTTCGAGGCGGGCATCACACAGGGGCTTGGCCTCGTCGATGCGTCGCCCGACGTTGGAGGCAATCCGCTTGGCGATGGTGTTCAGCTGCTTCTCATTGACGAACTGGATGTCGGAGCGCTCCACCTTGCCGCCAATCTCGATGAAGATGTCGTTGGGTCCGTTGATCATGATGTCGGAGATGTCATCGTTGTCCAGCAGCGCCTGCAGTGGCCCCAATCCCTTGAGCTCAGCGTACAGGGCACGCACCAGTTCGATACGCTGGATGCTGGTCACCTGAATCTGGCGCTGATCCACCAGCAGGTCCACCGACAGGCGCAGCTGCTCCTGCAGCTCCTCTTTGCTGACGTCACCGACGCTGGCGGCATCGATGGCGTCGAAGATCTCATCCCTGAGATCGATGTAGATCTTCTTCAGTAGGCTCATCGCGACAACCACCTCAGTCGACCCCCGCCATAGATGCGCTTTCCGGCCAGCTCATCGACGATGGCGGCCAGGCTGCGCAGCAACCTCTTCGACTCCAGGAAGGACTGGCCCTTCTGAATCAGCCCCTTCTCCAGGCCCGCCTCATAGGGCAGTTGCAGGGCGGATTCCATCTTCAGCTTCTCCAGGGCATCCCCCATGGAAAGGGCGTAATCGCCGTTGGGCCTGGACTGGTTGAGGATCACCCGGTGCGGGATCTTGTCCAGCTTGCGTTTAAGCTGGTTGTAGGCGCGCAGGGAGCTGACCGAGGGGTCGAGCACCACGTAGATGCGGTGGTAGCGCTCGGCAAAGCCGGGGTCGTTGACCTCGTCGAACAGGGTCGAGGGGACCGAGTCGATGATGAAGTTGTAGTCCTGGGCCAGTTGCCGCGACAGCTCCAGCAGGTTGGGCGCGTGGAATCCGACGCAGTTGTTGACGCTCTCCAGCATCAGGGCGTCGGCCCGGCCATTGACCCGATTGAGATAGGTCCTGGCGATGGAGGCATCGATCTCCTTGTGGCTGAGATCCGAGCTGTTCTGGCGGATCTTCAGCCCCTCGATCCCCAGGTAGAGATCACTGCTGACCGCGCCGTTGTCGTGATCCACCAGCAGGGTCGGCAGGCCAGCCTTGGCGGAGAACAGGTGAGTCAGGGCGCTGCTGACACAGCTCACCCCGACCCCGCCCTTGCTGCCCAGCACCAGCAGGCGCTTGGCGGTGCGGGCGCGGTAACCGCCGATGGCGGGCCCGGGCCGGCGCAAGTCGCCGACATTGTGGATCAGGCCATTGACGTTGCCCTCCCACAGCAGGTAGCGGGCCCCCTGGGCCTCCACCCAGTTCTTCAGGCGGATGGAGTCGGACTTCCCCAGGATGATGACGCTGATCTGCACATCCAGCTGGGTGGTGTTGGCCTCCACCGTCTCCCTGAGCTGCTGCTCATCGGCGTGACGCAGGTCCAGGATCAGGATACGGGCGCCATACTCTCCCTCCGCCCAGGTGCGCACCCGCTCCAGCTTGGCCTCAGTCTTGGGAGTGCCGAAACCCTCGATGGCATAGCCTTCGGTAATGCGCTCGATCAGCTCGGGATCGGGGGAGACCAGCAGATCCGGGCACTGCTGCGCCTCACTCTTCTGGGTGGCGCCGCTCTTGAAGATGCTGCTCAGGTTCATCGGCCACCCCCAGGCAGGGGGTTGACCAGGCTGAGGCTGCGGTTGTACTCCAGGGTGCAGCCGAAGCGGTACTGCTCCCGCTTGGCCATGGAGAGACGGCCGCACTCCTCCCCCTGAATCAGCAGGTAGCGGGCATCCAGGGTCAGCCTGTCCTTGGCGTCACCGGGCAGGGCCACCAGGGCGACGCGCACCGGGGACACCCCGAAGCCGTAGGCCGACAACTTCAGGTTGTTGGCCAGGGACTCGGCGCCGGGGCCATACCCGATGCTCAGGCTCAGATGGTCGGAATGCTCGCTGAGCTGGCGGAGAAAGGCTTCGGAACGATGACCCGCATCGGGCAACCGGGCCGAGGCCAGCTCCAGGCGGCTCTCGATCTGGCGGACGGTGACCCGGGCCGGCTCGACCACATCGTAGGAGCTGGTGCACCCGGCAAGCAGCACCGTCATCAACAGAACCATACGCTTCATCGGAAACCTCCCTGGGTCAATACTTCTTGCAGTTCAGGTTGCTGGGGGTTGCCGAACTCCACCCCCAACAGGCGCTCCAGATCACTGGTACGCTGCATCACCGGCAGTCGTACCCGCTCCGGAGAGGTGGGTTGCACCAGGTTCACCGTGGCCACGATAATCAGTTCGGTCTTGGTGTAGTCGGACTCGGTATGACTGAACAGGCTTCCCAGCAACGGAATGTCGCCCAGCAGCGGGACCCGGGAGAGCAGCTCCCGCTCCTCGGAGGTGAGCAACCCGGCCAGGACGAAGCTCTGGCCATCCTTCAGCTGAACCGTCGTGTGGGCCCGGCGGGTACGCAGGGCCGGGATGTTGGCGATGGTGCTGTCGTAGGTGTTCTGGGGGTCGACTGAGCTCACCTCGGGCATCAGGGAGAGACGGATGTTGTCACTGTCCATCACCTTGGCAACCAGGTTGAGCTTGATGCCATACTCCTTGTAGGTCACCGACACGGTGTCGTCGGTGCGCACGGCGATGGGGATCTCGCCTCCCACCAGGAAGCTGGCGGTCTCACCGGAGATCACCGACAGGTTGGGCTCGGCCAGCACCTGCCCCAGGGTTTCATCCTTCTTGGCGGAGATCACCGAGATGATGTCTTCGGCGGAAAAGTCCAGCAGGTAGTCGACGAACTGGCCCGCCTCGGCGCCCTCGGAGCCATACTGAACCCCCAACTGACTCAGCAGGCCGCTGGAGACCTCGGCTACGGTCAGCTTGACGTTGATCTGCTCGGTGGTCAGCACCTTGAGGTTGTTGATCACCCCGCGATAGAGGCTGGTGCGGCCATATTCGAGGTTGGCCAGCTCGTAGCCATTGGTGTCGTTGAGCACGATCTCGTTGACCTGGACCTCCTTGGCCAGCATCTCGCCCACCAGCTCATACACCGACTGCTTGACCGCCTCACTGGAGACGGTGCCCTCGAGCACCACCTGCTGCAACACATTGCGGATGGTGATCTTCTCATCGGGATAGTGCGCGGCCACCAACTGCTCCAGCACCCTGGGGTTGAGGTTGACCACCAGGGTGTGGTTCGCCAGTTCGTTGCCGCTGTCGTCGTAGAGGATGACGGTGGAGAGCCCGGGAGACACGCCGAACACCACCACCTTGTGGTTGTCCACCACCTTGTAGTCCGCCACCTTGGCGTTGGAGATGAACACGGTGTCGATCGCCTTGCCGGATCTCAGGGTCTTGGCCCCCCCCTCATCCAGGTTGTAGGTGGCGGCAACGGCCGGGTTGATGGCCACCAGGGCCAGGGATGCCAGGCCCGCCAGGGCGCCAATCAGTGTGTTTGTCATCATTGAGACTCCCCGGCCCGCAGTTCACGCACC
Organism: Ferrimonas sediminicola; assembly: GCF_005116715.1. Lineage (GTDB taxonomy): Bacteria > Pseudomonadota > Gammaproteobacteria > Enterobacterales > Shewanellaceae > Ferrimonas > Ferrimonas sediminicola. Next base: position 129,148 of record NZ_SWCI01000005.1, read on the forward strand.
CCACTGAGGCGGTCGATGATGTCGCTGCTCTTTACCGACAGGGTGTTGCCGGTCAGGCGTGATGGCACCAGGGTGATGTCCCCCAGCTTGCGGGCCATCTCCAGCTGCAGCACCTGCTCCACCGTCAGGGCGATCAGCAGGCTGCTGCCGGCCTCCTCGGACTCCTGCTGGTTCGCCGGCGCGCTGAGCACCTGGATCACCTTGGCGTCCTCGACGATCACCCGGCTGGTGATGTCGGTGATCTCGGCGTAGCCCGCCTCCTTGATATTGTGGGTGGCGGCGGTGGTGGCGACGAAGCTGACCCGGTCCCCGACCGCGATGGGAATGGTATCGATGGCCTGGTTATCGTCGGGAGAATAAAAATAGGGGACATATTTGTCGCCAATCGACAGCATCAAGTACCCCTTGTCTCCGGGGTTTGACACCATGTCAGATAATAAAAAGCTTCCAGCCTTGAAGTCACCACTGAATACACTCCCCTTGGTGACTTTTAGATCCTTCGAGGGAGTAATATTTTGTTTAAGGACGGCTGACTCGTTAAGTGTCAAAAACTCCAGTGAGCTTTTATCCACCGACTCAGAACGGGAAACATCTCGAACCAAGCGTACCACCTCCACCTCTCTGACTTTATTCTCCACGGCCTGGACCTGCGGGGCCGGAGCGATGAGGAACTCTTCCAGCGAGAAGATGGAAAACAGTACGATGCCGAAGATAATGACGAAAATGAATAACCTACTCATAGCATCTACAAAAAAAGGAGGGCAAGCCTCCTTTTTGCTCTTATCCGATATTGAGTCTTATCGCCGGCAGACTAAATAGTTAAACTATCAATTTAGATTGCCGGCCTGTGGAAACACCAACAGTTCCTTGGCGACTGACAATTAATTGGCGAAGACAATCAACTCCACGACGAGCAATTAATTGGCGCCGGCGATTAATTGGCAGTGCTCGCGGATGTCATGTTGGTCTGAATGGAGCCTACGGCGTTGGTCAGGGCCGTCTTCAGCGAGCCGTCATTAAATACAACTAGGATAATTGCGGACATGGCAACGGCAATGATGGCATATTCTACTGCGGTTACACCACGCTCGTCTTTGATGTACTGACCGAAAGACAGGTAGAATTTGGACTTGATGTAATCAAACATTATTAGGTTCCCCCAGGATAAATTTTCTTTGGCTTTCTGGCCTTGGTTTCTTTGCCACACCAATACTAAGTTTGATCCAAATTCCGCCACCAGACTTTTCTGCTTATATTTTTATAAGAAAAAAACGATAAAGTCTGATACAGTCGATGGGACTCGGCTTTAACAGCCGGGCTAAATGGCTGACATAGGGGTGGAGAGTGCTGCTGATTATTCTTTCGCTAGTGAGTCTGGTTGCCATAAGAAGCGACATTACGCGGAGAAGAATTTCAAATAATACAGTTATTTCTACCGGCGTTATTACCGCTGCCATCGCTCTGACCGGGCCGCAACAACAGCTGCAGTTGCTGCTACCCACCATCATTATTGCTGTTGGCGTGGCATTAATGTGGCTAAATATTCTGGGCGCCGGCGACACCAAACTGCTGGCGGCCTATGGCCTGGGCATCAACCCCCAGCTGTTTCCCGGCGTGCTGATGGTGATCACCCTCATCGGCGGCGCCGTCGCCGTCGCCATGCTGATCGCCGACCGCGGTGCGGTCAGGCAGAGGGGGATTCCCTACGGACCCGCCATCGCCGTCGGCGGTTGCCTGGGGGTGGTGCTGAGCAACCTGTGATGACCCCTTACTAGGATCAAGGCGACCGGCAAGCGCAGAAGCTGAAATCAAAATTGACGCGGGCACGGTGGACGGGGGCTGAGCCGCGCAACCGGACTATAAAAAAATAGATATCAAAGACTTAAAACAAAAATGAGACAGAGACACAAATACTGGGGGAATGATGAATCGCTCTATCGACATCAAATATCTTAAGACCTTTGCCTGTGTTGCGGACAAGCGCAGCTACAGTGATGCCGCCACAACGCTGTTTCTGACTCAGCCTGCGGTATCTCAACATGTTCGCAAGGTGGAGGATCACTTTGGCAAGCGGCTGCTGGAGAAGAGCTCGGGACTGAAGCTGACCCGGGAGGGTCAGTTGGTGTTTCACTACAGTCAGCGGGCGATCCGGCTGCAAGACGAGATGATGAGCGAATTCGCCAAGCTGGATGAGCAGCAGTTCCTCAAGATCGCCATCAGCGACGGCATCCGCCCCGATCTGGTAACGGCCATCACCCGACTGCTGTCGCAGTCCGCCAGCCTCAACCTCTCCATCTCCCGCTTCTCCACCATGACCCCCGCCATCATCGACGACTCCGACCTGACCCTGGGGTTCGTCCGACCGGAGGAGAAGTCCATGGCCAGGGACATCCTGCTGGAGCAGCCGATGAGCCTGGTCCCCCCCGCCGGCGAGGCGGCCATCTCCAGGGTGGTGTTCAGCACCATGCTGGAACAGAGCCTGGCCAAGCGGATCCTCGATGAAAGCGGCCTGGCCAGTGACGACGAGTGTCAGTGGTTCCAGAGTGAGTCCGCCAGCCTGCTCGGCGAGGCGCCCTATGCTCCGGGCCAGGCGGCGGTGCTGCCGGTCTGGAGCCTGCCCCAGGGCACCGAGCAACGCCCCCTGGTGGCCTATCCCCTGGGCTTCTTCCTGCGCGCCTCCAACCAGTTCAGGAAGCATTTCGACATGTATGCCCTAACCGACCGAATTCGGGAACTGGCGACCCCTCAGGGATAGAGCCGACACCTCAGCACCCCGGTGTCGGCCATGGCGCGGCTGAACGGCCGCAGTGCCAGGGAGATGACGAAGATCGCCCCACTGAACAGCAGTGCGAGGGGATCCCCCATCACCGCCAGGGCATTGATGAGGACAAAGTTGCAAAGCATCGACAGCACCATGGCGATGAGGCAGATCGGCAGCAGTTGCACCGCAACTTATCGTCGCATCATCAGCGACAGGGCGCCAGCTAGGCCTGGTTACCGATCTGTGTCATCAGGTCATCCAGGGCACCACCGCCATCCCATATTAGTGCCAGGAACGCCACCAGCCAGAAATACCGCGAAGCTCTCTGTGCCATCGCACTCTCCCGTTGTTCCTGGGTTCAGTGATCCATCGGCACCCGCCCCAATCTGTTGTCTCCCACGGAACAGGAGAGCACCCGGGAGATGCTGGCCAGGGGCAGGCCGCTCTCCATCTGCCAGATGTTGAAACAGCGCTGAGCCTGCTCCAGGGAGCGTTTGCTGCCGGGGCTGCCCTCGATCAGCTTATGGGCTTGCAGGTAGGCGGTCACATCACCGGTCATCAGGAAGGTGTCCTTGCCCACCCTCCTCAGGAAGTAGGGGCCGGTATTGCCGCCCAGGCGGGCGCCCCGCCTCTTCAGCTCCCCCCACAGGCCGGTGATGTTGTCACCAGGCCAGCGCGCCAGCCAGTGACCGAAGCTGCCGTGATGCTGAGCCAGGTCCAGTATCATCTGGGCGTTCTCCAGCACCGCCTGCATCTTCTTACCATGGCGGATCAGGGCTGGGTTGTGCATCCTCTGGTCCAGCTGCTCGGGGGACATCATCACCAGCTTGTGGGGATCGAACCCCCAGAACGCCTCCTCGAACGCGGGCCATTTGTCGTCCACCACCCGCCAGACGAAGCCCGACTTGAAGATCTGGGCACTCAGGGCGGAGAGCAGCCGGTCGTCCCCCTCCAGCACCGCCTTGGGCGGCGGGGGCAGCAGCGCCTGCAGCGCCTGGTCGCCCCCCTTGCGCTGAGCGGCCCGTTGCCAGATCGCGGCAAACTTTTCCATCTTGCTCATTGAGTTAACACCTGTCCTCGGTAAGTTCTAATGATCGCCTGGGGTGGCCCTCTTGGCAATCAGCGACGAGACCATGGCCCGCAGGGCCGCCGGTTTCACCATCTTGGCCATGTAGCTGTATCCACGACGGCCGACCTCCTGCTTCAGCTCCTCTCGGGTGTCGGCGGTGATCAACACCCCGGGCACCTGTTCACCGTAGCGCCGGCGCACCTCATCCATGGCATCGAGGCCGTTGCGGTTGTCATCCAGGTGGTAGTCCGCCAGCATAATGTCCGGCTTGAACCCCTTGAGTCCCATCTCGATCAGCGCCTCCTCCAGGCTTTCCGCCAGGGCGACATCGCACTGCCAGCGCTGCAGCAGGGTCGCCAGCCCTGCCAGGATGGTGGCCTCGTTGTCGATGCACAGCACCTTCACCCCCTTCAACGGGCTTTGCGGCAGCGCCCTGGGTTTGGGCCTGGCCGCCACAGGGGCGGCGCAGATGGGCAGCGACACCGAGAACATGGAGCCCTCCCCCAGCGAGGACCTCAGGTGCAGCTGATGCCCCAGCACCTTGCTGATGCGGTCGACGATCGCCAGTCCCAGGCCGATCCCCCCGACCCTGGCATGGAGGTTGAGCTGCTTGAACTCGTAGAAGATCTCATCCAGCTTGTCCTCGGCGATGCCGCAGCCGTTATCCCAGACCTGGATCTCCAGCCGCTCTGCGCGGATGCGGGTCCCCATGACGATCCGTCCCCTGGGGGCATACTTGAGGGCATTGGTCAAAAAGTTCTGAACGATGCGGCGCATCAGGTTGGGATCGGTATTGATGGTGGCGGAGCGCAGGTGGGCGCTGAAACGCTGGCCATTGCTCTGAGCCAGGGCGGAGAACTCGGTTACCAGGGGCTCGAGAATGTCCATCACGTTGACGTCGGTGCGGTTCACCTCCATGGTGCCCGACTCCAGCTTGGAGATATCCAGCAGATCCGCCAACAGGTCGCCGGCGGTGTGCAGGGAGCCGGTGATGTTCTCCACCGTGGCCGCCAGCTCCTTGTCCAGCTTCTGGTGCTGCGCCAGGGCGGCGGTAAACAGCCGGGCGGCGTTGAGCGGCTGCATCAGGTCGTGGCCGATGGCGGCCAGGAAGCGGCTCTTGCTCTGGTTGGCTTCCGCCTCCGCCTCCTTGGCGTCCATCAGTTGCTGATTGAGCGCCTCCAGCTCGCGGGTGCGCGCCTCCACCCTGGCCTCCAGGGTGGCATTGATGTTCTGCAGCATCTCCTCCTGCTGGCGAAACTCGGTGATGTCGGTGAAGGTCATCACGAATCCCCCCCCGGGCATGGGGTTGCCACGAACGCTGATCACCCGGCCATCCTCGCGGCGCCGCTCGGAGCTGTGGGCACTGCCCTGGCGCATAAAGTAGACCCGCCTGGCGACATGCTCCTCGATCTCACCCGGGCCACAATAGCCGCGCTCGGCGTTGAAACGGATGATCTGCTCAACCGGCATCCCCTGTTGCAGGAAGTCGTCGGGGTAATGGTACAGCTCCTGATAGCGCTTGTTCCAGGCCACCAGCTTCAGCTCCTGATCCACCACGCTCATCCCCTCATAGGCGTGCTCGATCGCCCCGCGCAACATGTCCTGGGAGAGCAGGATCTTGGCGGAGGCCTCATCCATCAGGGAGAACACCTCATCCAGGGCCAGATCCCGGCCGCGCAGCACCGAGTCCATCACCAGGGCGGCGGAGGAAGCCCCCAGCACGCTGGAGAGCAGCCTTTCGGTGTGGGCGATCAGCTCCACCGGCGCGCTGCGTCCCCAGGAGCGGGAATCCACCGACCCCGGGCTGAACTCGGAGAAGCTCTGATAGGCCCGAGTCGGGCCGACGAAGCGGGACGCCAGCAACAGCAGGTCATGCTGGGTCACCACCCCCAGCAGCTTGCTGCTGACCCGGCGCTCATCCGGCAGTTGGACGAAGGCACTGGTCTGGATCCGTTCCGCCACCCCGGCCCGGAACACCAGGGAGCCGACGATGTAGAACAGGGCATTGGCCAGCAGGGCCAGGAACAGGTCCACCACCCCCTGGTTCACCCCAAACAGGCTGGACTGGTGCGCCAGCTCCGGCTGCAGCACCACGCTGAACCACAGGGTAAAGCCGACGGCGAGGCCGCTGAGCACCCCGGCGCGATTGCCCCCCTTCCAGTAGAGACCGCCGATCAGCCCCGGGGCCAGCTGGGCGAAGGCGCCGAATGCCAGCATTCCCAGCCGGGCCAGGGATTCCTGGGAGGTGATGGTCTGGTAGGCCACCAGCCCCGCCAGCACCAGCAGGATGATGGTGATGCGCCGGGTGTTCAGCAGCAAGGTGGAAAACTGGGAGAAGTTCTGGCTGCGGATCCGGCCGGAACGCAGCAGCAGCGGCACCAGCCACTCGTTGGACACCATGATGGAGATGGTGACCACCGCCACGATCACCATGCCGGTGGCGGCAGAGATGGTGCCCAGCAGGGCGACGACCGCGGTCCAGAAGTGGCCGGTGGCCAGAGGCAGGCTGATCACCATGGTGTCCGGTGACGCCGTTTGCGGCAGCAACAGGGTCCCCGCCAGCGCCAGCGGAACCACGAAGATGCCGAAAGCCACCAGGTAGAGGGGGAACAACCAACGGGTCCTCTCCACCGCACTGGGATGGTCACACTCCACCACCATCACATGGAACATCCGCGGCAGACAGAGAAACGCTGCCATCGACAGCAGGGTCTCCGGCATCAGCCGCTCCAGCTGCACCCCGTGACTGTTGCCGCTGATCACCCCCTGCCCCCTGGCCTGGGCGATGAGATCGCCGAAGCCGTCGAACAGGCCGAACACCACCAGCAGGCCAACCCCGACAAAGGCCGCCAGCTTGACCAGGGACTCAAAGGCGATGGCCAGCATCAGGCCGGGATTGTGCTCGGTGGCGTCCAGCTTGCGGGTGCCGAACAGGATGGCGAATACCGCCAGGCAGGCGGAGATCAGCAGCGCCAGGATGTCGCCCTCCAGCCCGTTGCTCCTGGGCTGAAACAGGCTGAAGCTGAGCACCATCGCCTTGAGTTGCAGGGCGATGTAGGGCATCGATCCGAACACGGCGATCAGGGTAACCAAAGCCGCCAACAGCTGAGACTTGCCGTAGCGGGCGGCGATGAAGTCGGCCACCGAGGTGATGTTCTGCTGCTTGGAGACGGTCACCAGCTTGCGAATAACCCCGAAACCCACGGTAAACAGCAGGATAGGACCGATGTAGATGGGCACAAACCCCCAGGGATCCGTGGTGGCCTGGCCGACGGTGCCGAGGAAACTCCAGCTGGAGCAGTAGACCGCCAGGGAGAGGCCATACACCCACAGCTTGACCCGTCCAGGGATCTGGCGGATATAGCGATCGCCTCCCCAGGCGATGAGAAACAGCAGGCTCAGGTAGCAGAGGGCGGCAACCCCGATTAGCAGCGTGGATGACATAGGCGTAACTGTTTAGTAATTATGCCCTTATGATGCCAGCAACCTGCCCGGATCCGCAATTTCCGCCGGGAACACGCCGGCCGCCAGACACCGGCAGAGGTGCCCTTGCCAGCGCCAGCCCGGGCGCCAAAGTGGTCGGGCCTGATCGACGAGCCGCGCCCGGTGTCGGTCGGAGGTCGCAGCCTTTCGGGCCAGCCTCAACTTAACTATATGTTTTTAAAAACTAACTTAATCCCCAGCACGGAGGCGCCGTGCCGCGCCAGTCGCCGACTCGCCGCGGAACACCCGCGCCGCTGCTATGGTTAAAAGCACGCTAGACCAATGTCTAATGGTTGCCCCCGTGGGGAGTTGCAAGACTCTAGCGGGTAGACATCATTTTGAATAAAGAGAAGGATTCCTCGATGAGCACGCAGTCTCTCTATCCGGTGAATGCCGAACTCGCCGCCTCGGCGAAGATCAATGACGAACAGTATCGTCGCATGTACCAGGAGTCCGTGGTGAACCCCGAGGGGTTCTGGCGTGAACACGGTCGGCGCATTACCTGGTTCAAGGATTACACCAAGATCCGCAAGGTTTCCTTCGATGACCACAACCTCTATATCAAGTGGTTCTACGACGGCACCCTCAACGCCTCGTATAACTGCCTGGACCGTCACCTGGAGACCCGGGGCGACCAACCCGCCATCATCTGGGAGGGGGACGACGACAAGGATCAGCTCACCCTCAGCTATCGCCAACTGCACGAGAAGGTGTGTGCCTTCGCCAACGCCCTGAAGGGCCAGGGGGTGCAGTGCGGCGACGTGGTGACCATCTACATGCCCATGGTGCCGGAAGCGGCGGTGGCCATGCTGGCCTGCGCCCGTATCGGCGCCATCCACTCGGTGATCTTCGGCGGTTTCTCCCCGGACTCCATCGCCAGCCGCATCGTCGACGGCAAGTCCAAGGTGGTGATCACCGCCGACCAGGGGGTACGCGGCGGACGCATCATCCCGCTGAAGGGCAATGTCGACGCCGCCCTGGAACACCCGGATGTGACCACAGTCGAGCGGGTGATCGTGCTGCAGCGCACCGGCGGCGATATCCAGTGGCAGGATCAGCGCGACATCTGGTGGCACGACCTGATGGCGGTCAGCTCCCCCTACTGCGAGGCGGTGGAGATGAACGCCGAGGACCCCCTGTTCATCCTCTACACCTCGGGCTCGACCGGGACTCCCAAGGGGGTGCTGCACACCACCGGCGGCTACATGGTGTACGCCTCCATGACCCACGAGTATGTGTTTGACTATCGCGACGGCGAGATCTACTGGTGCACCGCCGACGTGGGCTGGATCACCGGCCACTCCTACATGGTGTATGGCCCACTGGCCAACGGCGCCACCCTGCTGATGCACGAAGGGGTGCCCAACTGGCCCTCGCCCAGGCGAATGGCCGAGATCATCGACCGCCACCAGGTCAACATTCTCTACACCGCCCCCACCCTGATCCGGGCACTGATGGCCGAGGGCGAGGATCACTTCAACGATTTCGACGGCAGCAGCCTGCGCATCCTCGGCTCGGTGGGCGAACCGATCAACCCGGAAGCCTGGCGCTGGTATTACGACGTCATCGGCAAGGAGCGCAGCCCCATCGTGGACACCTGGTGGCAGACCGAAACCGGCGGCATCCTGATCTCGCCGCTGCCCGGCGTTACCGATCTCAAACCCGGCAGCGCCACCCGCCCCTTCTTCGGGGTGCAACCTGCTCTGGTGGACAACATGGGCAACCTGATCGAGGGGGCCGGCGAGGGCAATCTGGTGCTGCTGGACTCCTGGCCCGGCCAGATGCGCAGCGTCTACGGCGACCATGACCGCTTCGTACTGACCTACTTCAAGACCTTCCGTGGCATGTATTTCACCGGTGACGGTGCCCGCCGGGACGAAGATGGCTACTACTGGATCACCGGCCGGGTGGATGACGTGATTAATGTGTCCGGTCACCGATTGGGAACCGCGGAGATTGAGAGCGCCCTGGTGGCCCACCCCGAGGTGGCGGAAGCGGCGGTGGTCGGCTACCCCCACGACATCAAGGGTCAGGGGATCTACGCCTACGTCACCCTCACCAAGGGCACCGAGGAGACCGAGGCCCTGCGCCAGGCCCTGCGCCAGTGGGTACGCTCCGAGATTGGTGCCCTGGCCACGCCGGACCTGATCCAGTGGGCGCCCGGCCTGCCCAAGACCCGCTCCGGCAAGATCATGCGTCGCTTCCTGCGCAAGATCGCCGCCAACGAGGTCGGCGCCCTGGGTGATGCCTCCACCCTGGCGGATCCGGCGGTGATCGACAACCTGATCGAGACCCGTCTCAATCGCAACGAGGGCTAGCCCGAGCCCGATACTGCATCATCAGAGCCCCGCCTGGCGGGGCTTATTTCTGGTCGATGATCCGGTGAGTCGGGCTAATGAGACGCCGGTGACGACTTAGCAGCCGCTCAAGCTTGATTCGGCTGGGGATAGATGCGGCATTTTCGACAGGGAGCGGGCTTGTACCCCAGAGTGTACTGACAACGGGGACAGGGACGGTCTCGACGGCTGGTCCTGTCAGGCACCACCTCGACCGGGGTGGCCAGGCGGCGCGCCCGCAACTTGAGATACAGGGTCAGGGCAACCGCCAGGATGGCGATGCCGATAATCAGGTTGCTCACGTCCACCTCCGAAACAGATCCGCCTCACCTTAGCGATTTCCCATTCGAATGTCTGTGAAGTAGAACACTTATCCCGGTGCAGAAGGTGATCTCAGCAGTGGCCCCTGGGAACGTGACACCCGGTTTCGCCCCTCATGCTTGGAGCGGTACAGGGCCGCATCCACCCGGCGGAACAGCTGGTTGAGCTTCTCGTCCGGCTTGGCCTGGGCCACTCCGATGCTGACGGTGACGGTGCGGCCTACGGGCTGAGGCAATGACGCCACCCGGCCCCTGAGCTTCTCCGCCAACTGGGCCGCCCCCAGCTCCTCGGTCTCAAGACAGATCACCAGGAACTCCTCGCCGCCCCAGCGCCCCAGGTGATCCACTTTACGCAGATTCTCCTTCAGGCACTGGGCCACCTGCACCAGCACCGCGTCTCCCGCCTGGTGACCTTCGGTGTCATTGATCGACTTGAACCTGTCCAGGTCCAGCAGGATCACCGAGAAGGGCTGGCGGTAGCGCAGGAAACTCTCCATCGCCTCCTCCAGCCGTTGATCCAACCGCCGGCGGTTGAACACCCCGGTCAGATCGTCGGTCACCGACATCTTCTCCAGCGCCTTGCGATCGGTGACGTCCGCCGACACCTCGGTATAGCCGAGCACCTGCCCCTCCCGGTCCAGTTTCGGGGTGATCACCGTGTTGACCCAATAGGTCTCCCCCTGGCGGCTAAGCTGCTTCAGTTCCCCGCGCCAGCTTCTCCCCTCCGCCATGGCGGCCCGAATCTGCTCGACCACCTCAGCGGAGGCGTCGGGATGGCGCAACCGCTTATGGGTCTGGCCCAGCAGTTCCCAGGGCTTGTAACCAGAGATCCGACACAGGGCGCCGCTGACATGGGTGATCCTGCCCTGGGCATCGGTGCTGCTGGAGATCACATGGGTGTCCAGGGTGTCTGTACTGCTGCGCAGCTTGGTCAGGGTGTCCTGCAGCCTCTGCTGCAGGGCTGCCGGGATCACCGCCGCCAACCAGGCCAGGGGGAAGGAGATGAGGATGACGCTGGCGGCGATCATCAGCGCCGCCAGGGTATTGGCGTGCATCAGTCTCTGCAGCGCCTCCTCCCTGGGCACCATCAGCACCTGCAGCGACTCGCCATTTTTCAGCAGGGGCTCCAGGTCAAAACGGTAGAAGCTCTCCTCTGCGTCGGCCACCCGTTCCTTGAACGAGGGGTCGTGATCCAGATAGCGGCTCCAGCGCAGCTGGGGATCGGGGCTGATCAACACCTCCCCATCGCCATCCACCAGGAAGGCATCAAAATCCGGCGCCCGGCTGAGGGCCTCGAGCATGGTGTCGGCCTCGGTATTAAGAATGACGATACCGGCAAAGAAGTTATCCAGATAGACCGGGGTGGCGACGCGGAAGGTGGGCCGGATCGGCAGCTCCAGTTGGCCCCGTTCACGGTTAAGATCCAGGCGGGAGTGCCAGAACTGGCCCGCCGCCAATCCGCGGGACTCCTGAAAATAGTACCTGTGCCCCTTATCCTGCAGCAGGGAATCGCCCACCACCACAGGTTCTGCGGCGCCCCTTGCCCGGTCCACTCGCACCCGTTCCATGCCACTGCGATCGAGGTAGCGCACCTGCATCAGCTCCTCATGGGAGCGGGCGACCAGGGTGAACAGGTGTTGCAGCGCCTCGAGTCGTTCCGCCGTGGGCGCCAGCAGATACTCGGTCATCAGGGGATTCTCTGCCAGGGCGGTCACCAGGCCGTCGAGGTCGTGCAGGCGCCGGTCCAACTCTCCCAGCTTCAGCTCTCTGAGCTGGGCGAAGCGCTGGTCGATGGAGGCTTCGATGCTGCTGGACTGCATCCGGTAATGGATGAAGGAGGAGAGCAGTGCCACGGCGGCGCCAAACAGGATGAAGCAGCCGGACACCAGCAGGTAGCTGCGTCGTTTCGTCAGTATCTCCTCACCCAACCAGCGGTTCAGCCATTGAAACCTGTGCACAACTGCCCTCTCTCCGCTATCACGCCTGTTAGCCCATGCTAACGAAATTTTGTGATCCACCAAGCAAAAAGTCCACCGACATCCACCGCAACTGCCTCATTTATAATGATGGAAATCAATAAATGGAAATTTTATTACATTCACCGTTTAGATTTTGCCCAGCCCGATCGCAAATTGTTCCGTCGGCAGCCGGGAACGACCAGAACAGTGGGTTTATGACGGCCGAACCAGGCTCGCTAATGGCGCGATCTTATGCCCGTTAATCTCCAGGCCTCCCCAGGGCGACAGCAACGGCCTTGAGCCCCGCCGCCTCCCGGGCTAGGATGCCTCTATCCTAGAATTACCCATCCAGTTCATGCAGCTTCGCCCCTACCAGACCGATGCGGTCAGAGCCGTCATCCAGCACTTTCGTCACCACCGGACCCCAGCCCTGTTGGTCCTGCCCACCGGCGCCGGCAAGAGCGTCATCATTGCCGAACTGGCCAGGTTGGCCAGAGGCAGGGTGCTGGTGCTGACCCATGTCCAGGAGTTGGTGGAGCAGAATCACGCCAAGCTGCTGGCCATGGGGCAGGCGGCGGACATCTACTCCGCCGGCCTGGGCCGGAAGCAGGCGGGCGGCAAGGTGGTGTTCGCCTCCATCCAATCCCTGGCCGCCTCCGAGGAGGCGATGTCGCAACCCTTCTCCATGGTGATCATCGACGAGTGTCACCGGGTCAACCTCCAGGGAGACAGTCAGTACAACAGGGTGATTCAGGCGCTTGAGCGAACGAACCCAAGAATGCGGCTGCTGGGCTTGACTGCCACCCCCTACCGGCTGGATCAGGGCTGGGTCTACCGGAAGCACATCAACGGCACCCTGCGCAGCCCCGAGCCCAAGCCCTTCGAAACCTGTATCTTCGAACTGCCCATCGGCCAGTTGATCAAACAGGGCTACCTTACTCCGGCCAGGATCATCGATGGCGCCATCGCCTCTCTGCTGCTGCCCGTTAACGATGGGGACGCGGACACCATGCTGATCAGCCAGGGGCGGGCCACCACCCTGATCTGCGACCACCTGACCTCCCTGGGCGCCAGCCACCAAGGGGTGCTGGTGTTTGCCGCCACGGTGCGTCATGGCCAGGAAGTGGTGTCGAAGCTGCCGCCAGGGGAGACCGCCCTGATCACCGGCGACACCCCGGCCGCCGACAGGGAAGGGATCATCCGCGACTTCAAGGCGCGTAGACTCAAGTTTCTGGTCAACGTCTCGGTGCTCACCACCGGCTTTGACGCTCCCCACATCGACCTGATCGCCATCCTGCGGCGTACCGACTCGGTGGCCCTGTTTCAACAGATGGTGGGGCGGGGGTTACGTCTGTCCGAGGGGAAAAAAGAGTGTCTGGTGCTGGACTTTGCCGGCAACGGCTACTCCCTGTTCTCCCCGGAGGTGGGGGAGCCCAAACCCAAGTCCGACTCGCAGGTGGTCACCGTGTCCTGCCCCAAGTGCGGCCATGCCAACCACTTCTGGGGCAAATGCGATGACAATGGCCTGCTGCTTGAGCACTTCGGCCGCCGCTGCCAGGGGCTGGACCCGCAGCAGCAGCAGTGCGACTTCCGCTTCCGCTTCAAGGAGTGTCCCGATTGCCTGGCAGAGAACGACATCGCCGCCCGCCACTGCCACGCCTGCGACAAGGCGCTGGTGGATCCGGACACCCGCCTCAAGGAGGTCCTCAAACTCAAGGACTACCTGGTGCTGCGCTGTGCCGGGCTGTCGCTGACCCGCCACTCCCTGAAATCGGGCCAGCCTGGGGTGAAGGTGACCTGGCACGATGAGGACGGTGCGGAGCTGTCGCAGATCTTCGGCTTTGCCACCCCTGGCCAGAGAGGCGCCTTCTACCACCATTTTGCCCGGATGCACCTCAGGTCTCCCGGGATTCCCCTGAGATTGGCAGACGCCGACGCGGTGGTGGACGCCGCCCGCCTGTTCCGCCACCCGGATTTCGTCATCGCCCGCCGGGAAAAGTATGGCTGGAAGGTGATCGAGACCCTGTTTGACTATCGGGGCCGCTACAGAAAAGCCGATAGTGCCGATTAACCCCACCGATTAACAAAACATAAACACCTGTAACATAAAGAGTTTTTTCCAATGACAGGATCTCACCCCATTTAGGCGTTTGGCCGGTCTGTGGTATAACTACGTCATCGTTTCATAGGAGAGTCCCATGTTTGTAGTTATCTTTGGCCGACCCGGCTGCCCCTACTGCGTTCGCGCCAAGCAGATCGCCGAGACCCTGACCGAATCCCGTGAGGACTTCAAGTTCCGCTACGTGGACATGCATGCCGAAGGGATCAGCAAGGCCGACCTGGAGAAGACCGTCGGCGCCCCGGTCGCCACCGTTCCCCAGATCTTCGTCGATCAGCAGCATGTCGGCGGCTGCACCGAGTTTGAGGCCTTTGCCAAGGAGAACCTGGGCCTGTACGCCTGAGCCTCAGGAGCACTCCCCAGCCCCGTGACTGCCGCAGAGCACCGGTACGGGCGCCAGGGTAATTGCCAAGGGCCGCAGGCTGTGGCCCTGCACCCTGCCCTTTCCGATGTTATGCTTGTAACACTACGCCTGCGTATCCGGAGGCAAGCATGCATCATCACACCCTGATCAACGCCCTCAAGGCCAGCCAGAACTGGATCAATCAGTTCAATCACGGCAACCTCGACTATTGTGTCGCCAGCTATACCGACGATGCCCTGTTGGAGGTCTCGCCCCTGGGCCAGTATGACCAGCGCGGTCAGATCCACGATTTTTGGCAGGGCATGCTGCAATCCGGCGCCAGTGACCTCTGCTATCAGCACACCCGAGCCGAGCAGATCAGCGAGGATGAGGTCCACCTCAACGGACAGTGGCAGATGAATATCGGCCGCGGCCGGATCCTTCAGGAGCAGTGGTGCCGCCAGGGAGACGGCCATTGGAAGCTGAAGGCGATGAAACTCGAGATTACCGAGCAATTCTAGGGTTGGAGCTCGGCAGAAGTTGAAACTGCTCGTCCCCATGAGTACCTTATTGGCCTCACCTTCCCAAGAGATCAACAACATGGACAGTTTGCATCTGACCCCGGTCTCCCCTCCCGATGAGAGCGAGATCCAGGCCCTGAAGCAGGGACTGATTGGATTCAACGACGCGGTTGCAGGCTCCATGCAACACGAAACCGTTGCCTGTTTTCTGAAGAATGACCAGGATGAGATCGTCGGCGGCATTGCCGGTGAGGTCAAACTCGGCTGGCTGCACGTGGACGGCATCTGGGTCGATGAGGATCAGCGACGCTGCGGCGCCGGGACCCGCCTGCTGAATCAGCTGGAGGGCTACGCCCACACCAAGGGGGCCCATGGCATCTTTATCAAGACCACCAACTACCTGGCCCTGGAGTTTTACCAGCAGCACAGCTACGAGGTGTTCGCCAAGCTGGAGGACATGCCGCCGGGCTACGTCAGTTTCTTCCTGAAAAAGGAGCTCAACTGACCCCCCTGACACAGCTGGGAAGCGAAGACAAGCCTCTGTATTCAACGGTCCCATGACATGAGATAATGCCGGCACAGGCCGGGACAGCCTGAACTAAGTCAATAATTTTAATGATATTATTTTCATGGCCGTCATCGGTCACTGGGGTAAGTGAAGTGGCAGTACTGAATCCCAACTGGCTGGATACGAGTTCCTTTCCTGATTTGGCCAGGCAATGGCGCCCCTCCCTGGTCATGCTGGCGAGATGGGCCGATGCCACAGGGGTGCTGATCACCGTGACCCAGGGCGACAGGCCCGAGGTGCTCTGCAGCGCTGACTCCTATTCCGGGGAGGCGCTCGACCCGATACTGGCACCAGTTGCCGAACAGCTCCATGCCTCGCTGAACTACACCTCTCCCAAGGGCGGTTGCGATCCCAGGCTGCACCTGACCGAGGTGTTCTGGCCCAACGGAGTCCTGTTTGGCCTGCTGTGCCTCCATGGCCCGGCCAGCCTCACCGATGAGGTGACGCTGATGAGGGACAACCTGGTGGGCAGGATGGAAAATGACCTGTCCCGCCAGTTGCCCCTGGGCCCGGGCGATCGGGCCCCAGACCCCGGCCCGGAACCTCCCGTCTCCCTCAACGACTTTATCAACAGCATCGAGGACCACGTCTGGATCAAGGACACCGAGGGTCGCTACGTTGCCGCCAACCGCAGCGTCGTCCGCGATTGGGGCTGCTCCCCCCTGGGAAAGAGCGACTCCCAGCTGTTCGGTCCGGAGCGGGCCGCCCTGTTCGAGGCCGCCGATAGCAAGGCGATCCGCCAGTGCCGGCAGATGGTGGTGGAGGAGTGCGCCGATCCCGGTGATCCCGAACAGAAAACTTGGCTGGAGACCATAAAGAGCCCCATCATCAGCGAACAGGGAACCCTGCTCGGAGTGCTCGGCATGACCCGCAACATCACCCAGAGGAAGGTGTTCCAGGAGCAGCTGACCCTGGCAGCCACGGTGTTTGCCAACTCGGCCGAAGGGGTGATGATCACCGATCACCACGGCACCATCATCGAGGTCAACGAGGCGTTTTGCCGGATCACCGGCTACCAGCGTGAAGAGGCGCTGGCCAACAACCCCAGACTGCTGAAGTCCGGCCGGCACGACCCGGAGTTCTACCGGACGATGTGGCAGCAGATGCTCAGCCAGGGCCATTGGCATGGCGAGGTATGGAACCGCCGCAAGGACGGCACCCTCTACCCCCAGATGTCGACCCACTCGGCGGTCTACGACGATGAGGGCGGCATCCGCTACTTCGTCGGCATCTTCGCCGATATCTCCCAGCAGAAACAGACCGAAGAGCGGCTGGCCCACATGGCCTACCATGATCCCCTGACCGGCCTGCCCAACCGGATCCGGGTGCACAGCCGGCTGGACAGCGAGATCGCCCGGGCAAGCCGCACCCACAATGAGCTGGCGGTGGTGTTTATCGATGTGGATCACTTCAAGCTGATCAACGACAGCCGCGGTCACCTGGCGGGAGATGAGGTCCTGTGCGAGTTCGCTGTGCGTCTGCGCCGGCAGGTGCGCCAATCCGATACCGTCGCCCGCATCGGTGGCGATGAGTTTGTGGTGCTGCTACCGGAGATCGACGGCACCGCCGCCGCCGACATCGCCCACAAACTGATGGCCCTGTTCCAGCAACCGGTGACCCTAAGCTCAGGCGAACACCTCAAACTCACCGGCAGCATGGGCATCGCCCTCTATCCCCAGGATGGCGACAACCGGGACACCCTATTGCGCAACGCCGACACCGCCATGTACCGCGCCAAGCAGCAGGGGCGAAACAGTTTTGCCTTCTACACCCATGCCCTCACCGAGCGCTCCGTGCAGCACCTGAAAATGCAGAGCGCCCTGCACCTGGCCCTGCCCAAAGAGGAGTTCTCCCTGGTCTATCAACCGCAGATCGACCTCCACGACGGCCGCATGGTGGGGGTGGAGGCGCTGCTGCGCTGGCACTCAGAGGATCTCGGCTCCGTCTCCCCCTCAGACTTCATCCCGGCCGCCGAGCGCATCGGCCTGATCGATGAGATTGGTCTGTGGGTGCTCAGGGAAGCCTGCGAGCAGGGAGCCCGCTGGCTGGCTCAGGGACTCCACTTCGGCCGCATCGCCGTCAACATCACCGGGCCCCAGTTGCTCAAGGAGAATTTTGTCGGCGAGGTGGGGAGGATCCTGGCGCAGAGCGGCCTGCCGACCTCGGCCCTGGAGCTGGAGGTCACCGAAAACTTCATGATTCAGAACCCGGAGGAGTCTATTCAGCGGCTGCGCCAGCTCAGGGGGATGGGAGTACAGATCGCCATCGATGATTTTGGCACCGGCTACTCCTCCCTCAGCTACCTGAAGCGGCTGCCCCTCAACACCCTCAAAATTGACCGCAGTTTCGTCAGCGGCCTTCCCAAAGATCAGGACTCCAGGGCGATCGCCGAGGCGATCATCTCCATGGGCCACTCTCTGTCCCTGACGGTGATCGCCGAGGGGGTGGAACACCGGGACCAGGTCGGCTTCCTCAGCGACCACGGCTGTCGGCTGGCCCAGGGCTACCTGTTCGGCCGTCCCGTCAGCGCCGACAAGATCGCCGAGCTGCTGGTCACCGATGCCCGCTGTCACGTGACCGACTGAAGCGGCCCAGCCTCAGTCCAGGTCGGCAAAGTAGGCATCAAGCTGGCGCTGGTCGCCGGCGCGATCGCTGACCACCACGGCGCTGCGAACCCGATAGTGACGAATCAGTGCCTTGGACGACGGATCCTCGGCAAACAGCTGCTGCAGATGGCGCTGCCAGCGGTGCACATCCTCCTGGCTCAGCCAGAAAGAGAGGCTGAGCAGCTTGTGCTCATCCATCAGGCTCTGGAACCTCTCGATGGAGACCAGCCCCTGGTGGCTGCTGATCATGCTCAGCAGCCGCTCCGACAGGGCGGTAAAGGCCTCCTTACCGGACTCGGTAGGATAGATCTCCAGAATCACCGCAATCATTGCCCCTCCGCAACGGGGCCCCGGGGCCCCGCAGTTCCACTAAGAGCGGTCCGCCGTCAGCTGGCAAAGCCTGACGATCACCGCCACCGCCCGCTCCATCCCCTCCAGGGTGATGAACTCGTGCTTGCCATGGAAGTTGTACCCTCCAGTAAAGATATTAGGACAGGGAAGCCCCTTATAGGAGAGGACGGCGCCATCGGTGCCGCCGCGAATTGGCTTGATCTCCGGCACAACCCCACACTGGATCATCGCGTCGCGGGCCAGCTCGATGATGTGGGGATGAGGCGCGACCTGCTCCTTCATGTTGCGGTAGCCCTCCTGCCACTGCAGCTCACAGGGGCGGCCGGCGCGGGTAAAGGCGTCGGCCTGGGCCTGCAGGAAGGCGCGCCGGCGCCCCAGGGAATCCAGGCAGAAGTCGCGCACGATGTAGTGCAGGCTGGCCTCGGCGGTACCGCCCTTGATCCCCACCAGGTGGAAGAAGCCCTCGTAACCCTCGGTGTGCTCCGGGGTCTCGCCCATGGGCATCTGCTGATGGAAGGCAGTGGCCAGGGTCAGGGCGTTGACCAGCTTGCCCTTGGCGCTGCCGGGGTGCACCGAATTGCCGGAGAACACCAGAGTGGCGCTGGCGGCGTTGAAGTTCTCAAACTCCAGCTCGCCCACCGGACCGCCGTCGATGGTGTAGGCCCACTGGGCGCCAAACTTGGCCACATCGAATTCGCTGGCGCCCAGGCCAATCTCCTCGTCCGGGGTAAAGCCGATGCGGATGGGGCCGTGCTCAATCTGCGGGTTGGCCTTGAGCACCATCATGGCGGTGATGATCTCGGCGATCCCCGCCTTGTTGTCCGCCCCCAGCAGGGTGGAGCCGTCGGTGGTGATCAGGGTCTGGCCGACAAGGCTGCTGAGCACCGGATACTGGGCGGGGTCCAACCTCTCCCCCTGCTCCCCGAGGGGGATGACGCCACCGTCATACTGCCGAATGATCTGCGGCCGGACCCCCCTGCCCGAGGCATCGGGGGCGGTGTCCATATGGGCGATAAAACCGATGGTGGGCAGCTCACGCCCACAGTTGGCCGGCAGGGTGGCCATCACATAACCATTGTCGTCCAGGGAGACCTCATCGAACCCCAGGTTGGTCAGTTCGCCATACAGGGCGCGCGCCAGCACCAGTTGCCCCGGGGTGCTGGGCAGGCTATCCGACTCGGCGTTGGACTGGGTATCGAAGGTAACGTAGTGAAGGAATCGGTCTAACAGCTTGTCCATGGCGGCTCTCGGTTGCACTCAAAGTGGTCCATTATGCCCTTGCCCGCCCCGGGCTGGCGGTGCGGTGGATCAAGCTGCCGACAATTAACCGGGATCACTCTCGGCCTGAGCGTACCCGCTTCAGGCAACGGGCCATCACCCGGTTGTTGTAGCGGTGGACAACCTGCTGGGCGGCGAACAGCTGGGGCAATTCCATGACCAGCACCAGGAGGATGGGCAGCCAGCCCCAGTATCCGGGCATCAGCACAAGCAGCCCCCCCCCCAGCAGCATCAGCGCCAGGTTGATGCCCCCCTTGAGGTGCTCCCCCAGGTAAAAGTGGTGCAACCCCGCCAGGAAACACCAGTTAAGTGCGGCATAGGTATCGGGGTCCTTGACCTGTTGGCGCTCCAGCGCATAGTAGCGCCGCTTCTGCTCGTCGGTCAGTGCCCGTATCTCCATCCTGAGCTGCTCCTCCTGGCGGTTGAGTTGTTCCAAATTCTCTGTCATGGCCACTCCTTGGGCAGGGGATCGGGGTGACGCCGGACGCAGTCCGGGTTGTTGCAGCGGCGGATGCGCTGCCACCCCAGTACGATGCCGCGGCACACCCCGAAGCGGAGGATAGCCTGGCGGGTATACTCGGAACAGCTGGGGGTGAAATTGCACTCCAGGTTGAAGTAGCGCCGAGACCCGCCCCCCTGCTGGTAGCGCCGAATCAGCGCGCTGGCCAGCCTCTGTCCCAGGTGGGGACCGCTCATCAGCGATTGCGGCCCAGGGTGACGATCACCGCCTCGCGCTCCCAGAACAGCATGTAGCGCTTGCGCTCGATCACCTGGAACACCAGCTGCCAGCCCTGGGCGGCCTCCTCGTTGAGGGTGGCCTCCACCCGCTTCAACGGCAGACCGCTGGAGCCCAGCAGCAGGGTGCCGCAGCCCCCCTCGGCAATGTGAATCACCTTGTACTCGTTAAACTGTGCCATCTCAACTCACTCATGATAGAAAACCCCTCTACACTACTGCAGAGAAATTCAAATTTAAACCAGTAAGACAGTTAGTTAGATAACAATCATCAAAGAAGTTCAGCTGACCAGCTGCAGATCCGCCAGCTCCCTGTAGAGGGCGTTGCGGGCCACCAGCTCACTGTGGGTACCCTCGGCGATGACCCGGCCCTGCTCCATGACGATGATGCGATCCGCGTTGACCACGGTGGCCAGCCGGTGGGCGATGATCACCGTGGTCTTGCCCCGCATCAGTTCATCCAGGGCCAGCTTCACCTGCTGCTCGCTGGCCGCATCCAGGGCACTGGTGGCCTCATCCAGCAGCAGCACCGGCCGGTCAGCCAGCAGTGCCCGGGCGATGGCGATACGCTGCTTCTGGCCGCCGGAGAGACGCACGCCCCGCTCCCCCAGGTTGGTGTCATACCCCTGGGGCAGTGCCTGGATAAACTCCTCGGCGCGGGCAGCCCGGCAGGCTTGCTGTACCTCCGCCAGGGTGGCGTCCGGGCGGCCGTAGCGCACGTTCTCCAGGGCGCTGGTGGCGAAGATCACCGACTCCTGGGGCACCAGGGCGAACTGACTGCGGATCAGCTTGGGGTCCAGCCGGGCCAGATCGGTGCCGTCCAGCAACACCCGCCCCCGCTTCGGCAGATAGAACCGCTGCAGCAACTGAAACAGGGTGGATTTGCCGGCGCCGCTGGGTCCCACCAGGGCCACCCGCTCGCCCGGCCTCAGGGTCAGGTTAAGCCCCTGCAAAACCGGCCTGTCCGGGGCACTGGGGTAGGCGAAGGAGAGGTTCTCCAACGCCAGCTCGCCGCGCACCGGCCTGGGCAACGACTGGGGCGATTCCGGAGCGCGGATCTCCGGCTGGGTGCCGAGCAGCTCCAACAGCCGTTCGGTGGCTCCCGCCGCCCGCTGCACCTCGCCGATCACCTCGCTGACGGTAGCCACCGCCCCGGCCACCATCACCGCGTAGAACAGAAAGGCGGTCAGCTCGCCGGCGCTCATGCCGCCACCGAGCACCTCCACGGCCCCCAGCCAGGCCACCAGGGTGATGGCGCCGACACTCAGCCCCATCACCAGGGCGATCAGCAGGCCGCGGTGGCGGATGCGGTTGGCGGCGGCCTCGATTACCGCCTCCACCCGGTCGTTGAAGTTGCGCCGGTCCACCGCCTCGTGGGTGTAGGATTGCACCGTATGGATCTCGTGCAGACTCTCGTCCACATAGGCGCCGATCTCCGCCACCCGATCCTGGCTGGCCTTGGCGTAGAGCCGCACCCTGGACCCCAGAACCCGGATGGGCACCAGCACCAGGGGAACGGCCACGGCGGCGTAGAGGGTCATCAACGGGCTGGTCACCAGCATCATCAGCAGCCCCCCCACCAGGGTAACGCTGGAGCGAAGCGCCATCGACAGGCTCATCCCCACCACGGTCTGGATCACCGTGGTATCGCTGGTGAAGCGGGAGATCACCTCGCCGGTGCGGGTGGTCTCGTAGAACCCCGGCGACAGGGTCAGCAGGTGATCGTAGACGCTGCGACGGATGTCGGCGCTGACCCGCTCCCCCAGCCAGGACATCAGATAGAAACGGCAGAAGGCCGCCACGGCCCCCAACAGGTTGATCCCCAGCACCACCAGCATGATCTGGTTGAGACGCTCGCCGTTGTCGGCCAAGAACCCCTCATCCACCAGCAGCTTGATCCCCTGCCCCAGGGCCAACCAACTGAGGGAGCCCAGCGCCAGGGCCACACAGGCGGCCACCACCCGGGCCCGGTAGGGTCTGAGCAGGGAGAGGATCCAGGGCAGGACGGCGGTCAGGGGGCGGCGCTTCATAGGACGGGGATCTCCGGTTGGGCTCGGGCGGCGAGCTCTCTGCCCCATCATAAACAAAAAACGGCGGAAAATGGGCCAGGACCACGACAAATCAACTACCTGGAGTCATCGACACCGGGCAAGCCCCCTACCTGCGCAGCAGTGTTCTGCAACCGGTGACCATTATCTCGGGGCGCGCTGATCTCTCAGGGGAGAGGACACCGCAGCGAGGACAAAAAAGGGCCGGTCAGGAGGCTGACCGGCCAAAACGCCTTTGGAAGGCAAGGGAAGCGAATATCCCGGGGGTTGAATCAGGGGGTCTTCACCTTGAAGAAGATGGCGTAGAGCACTGGCACCACCACCAGGGTAAGGATGGTGGCGAACCCCAGGCCAAACATGATGGTCACCGCCAGGGAGGCGAAGAACACATCGAACACCAGGGGGATCATCCCCAGGATGGTGGTCATGGCCGCGTTGGTGACCGGACGTACTCGGCTGATGGCGCTGTCGACAATGGCCTGATAGGGCTCTTTGCCACTGGCCATCTCCAGGTTGATCTGGTCCATCAGCACGATGCCGTTCTTCAGCACCATGCCGCTCAGGCTGAGCAGGCCCAGCAGGGCGGTGAAGGTGAAGGGCTGGTTGGTCACCAGCAGCCCCACGGTCACCCCGATCAGCGACAGAGGCACGGTCAACCAGATCACCGCCGGCTTCCTGAAGGAGTCGAACAGGAACACGGTGATGATGAACATAAACAGATAGCCCATGGGCAGAGAGCCGAACAGCATCGCCTGGGCGTCACCGGCAGACTCATACTCCCCACCCCACTCCAGGCTGTATCCGGGCGGCAGGTGCAGGGCTTCCACCTGGGGCTTGATGCGGCGGAACAGGGCGTCGGCGGTCTCCTCCCCCAGCACATTGTGATCCGCCAGCACCGTGATGGTGCGCTTGCGGTTCTTTCTCTGGATCAGCGATTCGGTCCACACCAGCTCGGTGTCCCGCACCACCTGCTGGATAGGCACGTAATTCTGCAGGGTGGGACTCCACAGCTTGAGGTTATCCAAAGTGGCGTAGTCGTCCCGGTACTGCTGCTCAAGACGGGTGACGATGGGCAGCATCCGGGTCCCGTCCCGGTACATCCCCACCTGGGTGCCGCCGAAGGCCATCTTCAGGGTCTGGGCCACCTCATCTGTGCCGATGCCGAGGCGCCGCGCCTGGGACTCATCGATCACCGGCACCAGCTCCTTGGTCTGCTCACGCCAGTCGTGGCGAATGCCGCGGGAACCCGGGTCCAGAGCGAGGATATTCTCCACCTCGGCGGCCAGCTGACGCAGCACCCGAGGATCGGCACCAGAGATGCGCGCCTCAATCTTGGACTTGGGCGAAGGACCGATCTCCATCAGCTTCAGCTGGAACTGAGCCTGAGGAAAACGCTCGGGCATCACCCGATCCAGGCGGTTGGCCAGGGCAAACATCTTCTCCTGATCCGGACTGCGAATCGCCAGCTGAGCATAGGAGGCGTAGCTGTTCTCCGGCGCATAGGTCAGGGTGAAGCGGGGCATACCCTGGCCGACGGTGGCAGCGACATACTCGGTCTCCTTCTGCTTCAGCACGTAGGCCTCAATCTCCTTGACCACCTGCTCGGTGCGGCGGATATCGGTGCCCTCAGGCAGCCACAAATCCAGATAGAACATCGGCGTGTTGGAGGGCGGGAAGAACGCCTGCTTGACGCTGCCGAAGCCGACAGTGGCCCCGGCCAACATCAGCATCATGGCCACCACAGTGGTCTTGCGATGGTTGAGGCACCAGCTCAGCAGGGCGCCAAACACCTCGAAGATGCCGCCCTTATAGGGGTCCTCACTGCTCTGCTCACCCTTGGGCGCGGATAACATCAGGTCCGCCAGGAACGGGGTCAAAGTCAAGGCGGTTACCCAGCTCAGGAAAAGCGAGAACAGCAGGACATAAAACAGGGAGTTCATAAACTCGCCAGTGGCATCGGCGGAGAGGCCGATGGGGGCGAAGGCCACAATGGCGATCACCGTGGCCCCCAGCAGCGGCCACTGAGATTGATTGACAATCTCCTTACAGGCCTCCAGCTTGCTGCGGCCACGCTGCAGCCCCACCAGGATCCCCTCGACCACCACGATGGCGTTGTCCACCAGCATCCCCAGGGCGATGATCAGCGCCCCCAGGGAGATACGCTGCAGCTCAATGCCGTCATACTCCATCATGACGAAAGTGCCCAGCATGGTCAGCAGCAGCACGGTGCCGATGATAAGGCCACTGCGCAGCCCCATGGTGAACAGCAGGATGACGATAACGATGGCCACCGCTTCCGCCAGGCTGATCAGGAAGCCATTGACCGAACTCTCCACCTCCTGGGGCTGGTGATACAGGGGGTGCAGCTCGATCCCCACTGGCCTGTCCTGCATCAGCTCCGCCATACGCTGGTCGATGGCCCGGCCCACCTCCACCACGTTAACGCCATCGGAGAAGGCGATGCCCAGGCTCAGGGCCTGCTGACCGTTGAAGCGCAGCAGGTGATTCGGCACCTCCTGGAAGCCCCGGTGCAGGGTGGCCACATCGCTCAGGCGCACCAGCTGCCCGGTATCCCGGCCGTGGATGATGGGGTCCATGCTGGACCCCTGGGCGGTGGGACGCAGATACAGAGACTCGCCATTGATGGTCATCTTGCCGGCGTCCAGCACGGCGTTCTGCTGGGTTAACAGGTTGATCACCTGGGCCATATCCAGGTTCAGGGCCGCCAGGCGGGTCAGGGAGAGCTCGATATACGCCTGCTCCTGCTGCTCGCCAGAGATGTCCACCTTGCCCACACCGTCGATCAGCTCCAGCTCCCGGCGCAGCATATCCACGTACTGCTTGAGCTCGTCGTACTGATAGCTGTTGCCGGTGACCAGGTAGAGCACACCAAACACGTCGCCAAAGTCGTCCACCACCCTGGGAGGATAGGCTCCGGAGGGCAACTGGGGCTTCAGGTCATTGACCTTGCGGCGCAGCTCATCCCAGATCTGGGGGAGCTTGTCGGGGCCATAGGTGGACTCCATCTCCACGGTGATCTGAGACAGCCCGGGGGCGGAGGTGGAGGTGATCTTCTTGACGTAGGGCAGCAGCCGGATCGCCTTCTCGATGGGATAGGTCAGCTCCTCCTCCACCTCCTCAGCGGTGGCCCCGGGGTAGATGGAGATCACCATCGCTTCTTTGATGGTAAAGGCGGGGTCCTCCAGGCGTCCCAGGTTCATAAAGGAGGAGCTGCCTCCCAGCGCTAGCAAAATCAGGAACATCCAGCTGATGACGCGGTGTTTGATCGTGTATTGTGCAATATTCATTATCTGATTCAGTCCTTCTCGACCACTAGCACACGCTTATTGGGTCTCAGTCGAGACAATCCGGTGGTCACCACCCGGTCACCGCTGGAGATGCCACCCACAACCAGGGCGCCCTCCTGCCCCATCTGCACCACCTCTACCGGCACAGGCTGAACACTGTCACCCTGGAGTACCCACACCTGGAAGCCGGGCTCGCTGCCCCTGGCCTGCAACGCGGTAACAGGCAGTCGGTAGCCACTGGTGGCGGGCAGCCCGGCCTGGCGCAGGTCCAGAAGCACCTCCACCGCCTGGCCAGGCAACAACCCCAGATCCGAGCCGAAGGCGGTCAGACGGGCGGTGTAGCTGCCGCGCTGCTCGTCCAGTTTCAGGGCGTGCTCCAGGTAGGTCATCTCCAGCTCACCCTGCTTGCCCAGCACGGTCACCCTGGGCTGATAATCGGCGTTGGGGATGAAGTTCACCGCCTGACTCAGCAGGGTATCCGGGATATCCATCTCCACATCGGTGCGGTCGCTGCGATACAGGGTCATCACGGTCTCTGCCGGTGAGACGGTCTCATACGCCTGCTTCTCCAGGGCATCCACCACCCCATCGAAGGGGGCCCGCAGTTCGGTGTAGGTAAGCATCGCGTCGGCGGATTTGAGGTTGACCTTGGCCAATCTGAGTTGAGCGGTCAGTTCGTCGAACTCGGCCTGGGCCACCAGCCCCTTATCCAGCAGCACGGAGGAGCGCTGCCACTGGCGCTGCAGCAGCTCCTTCTGCGCCTTGGCGTCCTGCCACTGCTGCTGAGGGATATCGTCATCCAGCCTGGCCAGGATCTGGCCCTTTTTCACCGTCTGACCCGGCAGAACATGGAGGCTCTCCAGCTTGCCCTCAATGCGAAACGCCATGCGGGTCATCTCCGCCACCGAGACCTGGCCGTTGAACAGGCGCGCAGACACCTGCTCCGGGGCACTCAGCAGCTGGACTTCTACCCTCTGAGCCGCCGCAGGTTCGATGTCGGTGTCCTGAGAACAACCGGAGATCAGGGCCAGCAGCGCCGAGGTCAGTGCCAATCTCTTCAAACTCGTCATCTTAGATTCCTCGCTCCCGCTCCCAGACCCGCACTTTCTGGCCCTGCATCAGCCGACTGGCACCGGCGGCCACAATGCGATCGCCCCGGTTGAGGCCGGACACCACCTGACCCTGCTCATCCAGCACCACCTCCACTTCACTGAGGGTCTGGGTCTCGGGCTCGATGCGCCACACCACCGGGTTGTCCCCCTGGTACTTGACCACGGCATCCTTGGGCAGGGAGACGGGCTGCATCTGCTGGTTGAGGGTGCTCAGCTCCACCCAGGCGTTCATGCCGGTCAAGGCATTGACCTTGGGGGGACGGGGAAGTGAGAGGGTGACCCGGTAGCTGTTGGTGTCCGGATCGGGCTGGGAGGCAAACTCCTTCACCCTGGCGCCCAGGTAACGGCCGGGGCGGCCGGTGAAACTGACGGTGGCCGCCAGGGTGCCTGCCTCCAGCATCTCGGCGCCATACTGAACCGGCAGGTTGAAACTGATGTCCACCTGGTCGTTGTTTTCCAGCTGCATCACCATCTGATTGGCCGCCATCACCTCCCCGGCGCGGGCGTGGGTCAGGGCCACATAGCCATCGAAGGGGGCCCGCAGCCTGGTGTCGTTGAGATCGGTCTGAGCCTGGGCCAGACGGGCCCTGGCCACCTGCAGATCGGTCTTGGAGCGATCGAACTGGTCTTCACTGATCAGTTTGCGTTCGAACAACTTGGCATCGCGCTCCGAGCGGATGGCCGCCAGATCCAGCTCCGCCTGCCTGGCCTGCACCGCCAGCTCATAATCCGTGGGATCCAGTTCCGCCAGCAGCTGGCCCTGACGGGCGAACTGCCCCATGCGCACGTAGAGGCCGCGCAGCTCACCTGAGATGCGAAATGCCATGGCGGCATGCTGAGTGGCGGAGACCTCCGCCGCAAAGGGGGGAAGCTGCTGCTGGTTGCCCACGACCATCGCCTTAACCGGCTGCACCGACTCCGTCGCCGTCTGGGATTGGGCAACGGCACTCCATGCCATTACAATGGTCATCAACAGGATCTGCTTCGAACGAGAGAAAATTGTCGAAGTAACTGAAGTATTTAACATGGTGAACCACGCATACGCAGATAAGAGTGGATTTACTATACGAGTGCATAGCCTATATACTGCACAAGCGGATAGCAAGTTTGCTATCCGCTTGTGTAGCAAATAAAGTTGAGCTAACACCCGTGTTTAGGCGTGGTTAATGAGTGAGGACCAATGACAGCAAAACGATCCGGAAGACAGAGTGCGACCTCGGCACAGCAGACCCGAAAGGTCATCCTATGCGCCGCCGCCGAGCTCTTTGTGGACAAGGGATTTGATCGGGTCTCCATCAGGGAGCTGGCCGACAAGGCCGGCGTCTCCCATGGCCTGATCCGCCACCACTTCGGCAGCAAACAGAAGATCTGGGAGCAGATCTGTGACCTGGTTCTGGAGGATGTGTTGCTGCAGTTGCAGGCGATCCTGGCTGAACTGGATCCGGCCCTGCCCGCCAATGAACGCTACTTCTATCTGATCACCCGTTTCCTGGCCACCCAGTTGAACGATCCCCGGCCGATGCGCCTGATGGTGGATGCGGTCCGGGACAACGAGATGCTGTTCAACTACTTTCAGGACGCTCCGGATGACATCGAGCGCTTCATGGACAATGAACTTCGGGCGGTACAGAAGCAGGGGTACCTACAGGGGATGCACCCCAAGGAGATGAAGTGGCTGATCTGCATGTTTACCGATGCCCCCGCCACCCTGGCGCCGCTGTTGATGGATGTCTACGGCACCAGCCTGGACGACGCCCGGGTGCAGCACTGGGATCTCGCCTGCCAACTGCTGGCTGGGCAGTTGGGAATTACCAAGGAAAAGATCCCGACCCCCAAGAGCATTGAGGAGGTCGCCCTGCCCTGGTCCCGCTGCATCACCGAGGGAATGGACGGCGACTGACCCTGGGCTGGGGGCCCCGATGGTTTGCCTAACGGCCGATCAGTCCAGGTTCTTCTTAAACCTCAGGGACGCCACCATCAGTCCCAGCACGGTGAAGCCGGCCAGCCACAGGGAATCCTGCCACATGGCACCGAGATCCGAGCCTCGCAACACCACCCCGCGGATCAGCCGCATGAAATGGGTCGCCGGCAGCGCCTCGGCGATCCACTGGGCCGCGTTCGGCATCGCCTCATAGGGGAACATGAAGCCCGACAGCAGGATGGAGGGCAGCAACACAAACACCGTCATCTGCATCGCCTGCAACTGGGTAGTGGCGATGGTGGAGATCACCAGGCCCAGGGTGAGGCTCGCCGAGATAAACAGCAGGGTAGCAAACAGCACCTGAGACAGATCCCCGTTGATGGGCACCCCAAACACCCACACACCCAGCCCCAGGATGATCGCCACCTGAAGCAAACCGATGAAGATGTAGGGGATGATCTTGGCCACCATCAGCTCCAGGGAGTGCACCGGGGTGGTGATCAGCAGCTCCAGATTGCCCCGCTCCCGCTCGCGGACGATGGCCGCCGAGGTAAACAGAATCATGGTCATGGTGAGGATCACCCCCAGCAAACCGGGAACGATGTTCACCGCCGAACGCCGCGACGGATTGTAGAACAACGCCACCTCGAAGGTGTTTGTCGGTTTGGGCTTGGAGACGATGAGGTCGCTGAGCGGCATGGTCTGCAGCTGCAGCAGCGCCGCGCTGATCATGGTGTCGGAGCCATCCACCAGCCACTGGCCCAGGGGGCGCCCCTGGGCCGCCCTCTGGGTGAGATCATAGGGCAGCACCAGGGCAGCCCGTACCCGGCCGGCGGCGATCGCCTGCTCCGCCTCTGTGACCGTGGCCAGCGTCTCGGTCACCCGAACCACCTGGGTGGCCTTCACCGACTCGGTGACCACTCGCCCCAAGGTGGCCTGGCTCTGGTCCACCACCGCCACAGGGATGTTGCGCACATCGGTGTTGATGGCAAATCCAAACAGCAGCAGTTGAATCAGCGGGATCATCACCACCATGCCGAAGGTGATGCGATCCCGGGAAAGCTGGCGCAGTTCCTTGAATACGATGGCCAGAATACGATTAACACTGTTCACTGGCGCCCCTCCCCGGTGCAGGTGACAAACACATCTTCGAGGCTGGGCCTGGCCAGGGTCAGTTCGGCGCCTTCCAGTTCGGGAAACTGCTGACGCAACCACCCCATGGGCTCGGACACCGACCTGTCCACCAGCACCCTAAGGCGAATGCCCAACTGGGCCGCAGAGCGGATCTCATTCAGAGGCAGCAGTTTCTCCTTGAGCCGGCGCAGATTCGGCGCTTCCACCTCCACCACGCTCACCCCCATCTGCTGCATCAAAGTCTCCGGCGGACCATCGGCACGCACCACACCGGCTTCCATGATCGCCAGGCCATGGCAACGTTCCGCTTCATCCATGTAGTGGGTGGTCACCAGTATGGTGGTGCCGGCGTCGGAGAGATCAAACAGCTGCTCCCAGAACTCACGGCGGTTCTCCGGGTCCACCGCCGAGGTGGGTTCATCCAGGAACAGCAGATCCGGCTTATGCATGGTGGCTGCCGCCAGCCCCAGGCGCTGCCTCTGACCGCCACTCATGCCGCCGGCCCTCTGGTTGATCAACCGGGTCAGACCATAGGTATCCAGTTGTTCTCCGATTCTCTGCCGGAGCTCAGCCCGCCCCATGCCATAGATCTGTCCGATAAACTCCAGGTTCTCCTTCACGGTCAGATCGTCGTAGAGGGAGAACTTCTGAGTCATGTAGCCGATGCGCAGCCGCAGCGCCTCCGCCTGCCTGGGGATCTCCAGCCCCAGCACCGACACGCTGCCCTCGCTGGGTTGCAGCAGGCCGGTCAGCATGCGGATGGTGGTGGACTTGCCACAGCCGTTCGGACCCAGGAAACCGTAGATGCTGCCCGTGGGCACCTTGAGGTTGAGCCCGTCCACCGCCTTGAAGTCACCAAACCGTCTCACCAGGTCGCTGGCTTCGATGGCGTAGTTACTCACGGGGCATCTCCACCTGGGCGGGCACGCCGGAGGGCAGTCTCATGGCAGACTCGGGCAACAGCACCTCGGCCAGATAGACCAGCCGCGCCCGGTCCTGCTCATTGAGGGCGAAATAGGGGGTAAAGGAGGGCTCGGTGGCGATCCAGCGCAGCCTGCCCTGGAACGACGTCGCCACCCCGTCCACATGGACCGTCAGAGGCATCCCCGGCGTCATCGCCACCCGATAGGGCTCGGGCACATAGACCCGGGCAAAGGGGGCCATCTCCGCCTGAATGGCGGCAACGACGCCGTTCTTGGGCACCCGCTCACCCACGTTGTAGGGCAGGCTGTCCAGGATGCCGTCGCGGGTGGCCACCACGGTCAGATCGCTGAGGATCTGCTGCTGCAGGGCCTGCTCCGCCTGGGCCGCCTCCAGGGAGGCCCGGGCCTGGGTGATGTCCTCTACCCGGCTACCCCGGGTGAGCTTTGCCAGCTGTTCTCTGGCGGACTCTCGCTCGGCGATGGCCGCATCCCGATTGGCCCTGGCACTGTCCAGTTCCGCCTGGCTGGCCAGCTTCCTGTCCACCAGGGTCACCGCCCGGTGATAGTTGGCCTGGGCCTCCACCAGGGTGGCCTCTACCCTGTGCAGGTTGGCCTGAGCAGCGGCGATATCCTCGGGACGTTCGCCATTGGTCAGCCTGAGCAGATAGGCACTGGCCTTGGCCACTTCGGCACGGGCCCGGGCGACAATCGCCTTCTGCTGTTTGTCATCCAGCACCACCAGGATGTCGCCCTGGTGGACCGGGCTGCCTTCGGCTATGGGGGTACTGCGTACGATCTGATTGGCGGTGGCGGTGAGGATCACCCGGTCCCGCTCCAGGGTCCCCAGGGCCAGGGAGGGGGTACTGCCGTTGCAGGCAGAGATAATAGGTAAGAAAAACAAGAGGGCGGACAGGGCTCTCATCTGCGGGTCACTCCAAAAACTGTGAATGACAACAGTCTAGGCCTGAGGTAAAAATTCACCACAGGATTAATTCCCACTTTGAGGCCAAAATGGTGAATAAGCAAATCGGACGGCGCGGGAGGATTCGCAGTAAAGTCCGCCAAGAATCAAGCCCGCGACAGGCGGCCCCGGCGAATTGGCCCCCGAGGCCGGAGCTGAGGGCGGCCTCGGCGGTTCCATCCATCACGGCGGGCCGGCCCTGGCCGATTTTCGCTTGTTACCCAGACGAAGCCATTGCTAGGCTAACTGTTTACTCCTGTTGGGGGCCTGTGCCATGTTCAAACTGCCGTTGATGCTCCTGAGCGTTCTCCTGGCTGGGTGTGCCACCTCCCTGCCCGAGGTGGATCAGCCGGCCACTCATGCCCGGCCCGCCCCCGCTCACAGTCCACTCAGGCAGGCATTCGCGCCGCTGACGGCCCGCAACCCCGGGCTCAGCGGCGTCTACCCGGTCGCCGATGGCCGGGAAGCGTTGATCATCCGGATACTGGCGGCCAATCAGGCGGTCAGCAGCATCGACCTGCAGACCTACATCTACCGGGGAGATGATACCGGCCGCGCCCTGCTGTGGAGCCTGTGGCGGGCGGCGGAGCGAGGCGTGCGGGTGCGACTGCTGCTGGACGACATGCAAAGCGGCAAGGATCAGGCCCTCTCCCGCCTCAACCGGCACCCCAATGTCCAGGTACGGCTGTTCAACCCCTTCACCAACAGGCAGTGGCGCTCGGTAGAGATGCTCGGCAGTTTCCAGCGGACCAACCGGCGCATGCACAACAAGTCGATGGTGGTGGATGGTGCCCTGGCCGTCACCGGCGGCCGCAACATCGGCAACGAATACTTTTCCGCCAACCAGCAGGTCAGTTTTGGCGATTTCGACGTCATGCTGCTGGGGCCGGCGGTCGCCGATACCGCGGCGCAGTTCGACCTCTACTGGAACAGCGATTACGCCATCGGGGTAGAGCACCTGATTCCCGCCAGCCCGGCGATCACCACCGAGACGATGACCCGGCAGTTTGCCGAAACGATTCAGCGTGACCAGATCCGGCAGCAGGGCTATATCGACGCCTTGCACGACACGCCTCTGGCACGCCACCTGGCCGACAAGACCCTGCCCCTCTACTGGGGCAAGGTTCAGGTGGTGGCCGACAGCCCGGAAAAGGCGGCCATCGCGCAGCAGGCCCCCACCCTGATGATGGACGCCCTGGCCCGCCAGTTCGAACAGGCTGAACAGAATCTGCTGCTGGTCTCCCCCTACTTCGTTCCCGGAGAGCCGGGGGTGAAGGCTCTGGCCAAGTTGGTCGGTCAGGGGGTCCGGGTGCGGGTCCTCACCAACTCCCTGGCCGCCACCGATGTGGTGGCCGTTCACTCCGGTTACCGCGGATACCGTCGAGCGATGCTCGAGGCCGGTGTCGAACTGTGGGAGGTCAAGCGGACTCCAGGCCTGAAACCTGGGGGGTGGAACACCTCGTCCCAGGCCAGTCTGCACGCCAAGACCATGGTCTTTGACCGCAGAGTGCTGTTTGTCGGCTCATTCAACCTGGATCCCCGCTCGGCCCGGATCAACACCGAGATGGGGGTATTTATCCACTCCGACGAATTGGCGAGCGAGGTGAGTGACGGCCTGGGTGAAGCGCTGAGCACCATCGCCTACCGGCTGACCCTGGAGGAGGGGGAGTTGAGATGGCAGGACCTGGAGTCAGGCACCACCCTGGACAGCGAGCCGGATGCGGGCTGCTGGCGTCGTCTCGGTGCCTGGTTGCTGCAATGGCTGCCCATAGAGGATCAATTGTAGCGTTCAAGAAAAGAGGGCCGGAAAGGATCCGGCCCTGTCACTGTTGGTCAAACGGTCACTCTCTACTTGGAGGTGGGTTTGCCCTTGGGTCCCTTGCTCGGCTTGCCACCGCCACCGGTGTCGCCACCGCCGCTGCTGCCAGTGCAGTTGGCCAGGGCCAGGTGGGCGTCGTAGGCTCGCACCAGGCCATAGCCGTAGGCATCATCACGTCCCGCGACCCCCAGGTCCTCTGCGGTGCTGGCCAGGGCAGAGCGCACCTCGGCATTACTGCAGGTGGGGTTGTTGCTCCACACCAGGGCCGCGACACCGACCACGTGGGGCGTGGCCATGGAGGTGCCGTCGAAGTAGGCATAGTGATCGGTGGCTACCGCCAAATCAGCCGT
Organism: Ferrimonas sediminicola; assembly: GCF_005116715.1. Taxonomy (GTDB): domain Bacteria; phylum Pseudomonadota; class Gammaproteobacteria; order Enterobacterales; family Shewanellaceae; genus Ferrimonas; species Ferrimonas sediminicola. Next base: position 163,172 of record NZ_SWCI01000005.1, read on the forward strand.
CCCCAAGCTGGCCTGAAGTGCCGCGCCGTCGGTGTCGCTGATCCCCACGGAGGGGATGCTGGTGGCGGTCTCACCCAGGGTACCGTAGAGCATGCCGGGTTCGTTGTTGTAAATCACCGCACCGATGCCGCCGTTGCTTTCACAGTTGAGCACCTTGTCGGCAAAACTGACATTACCTCGGGCAATCAGGCAGATCTTGCCCGAGGCGGCACAACTGGCCTCACCGGTGCCACAATCCACCAGGTCACCCGACACCGACTGGATCGGCGAGCCGTCCATCATGGCGGACGCGATGGCGGCGCCGTTGACGGTCAGATCGGACTTGGCGGCACTGTTCATGGGGACCGAGGACAAGACTCCCACCCCCGGGCCGGACAGCTCAACCTGGTTGGTCTTCTGGGAGAAGTCCGCCACCAGCTTATGCTCGTCGATGGCAGCCACGGAGATCACCGAGTCGTAGGAGGCCGGATAGGAGTGACGGGTGTTGCCGTCGTTGCCGGCGGCAGCGATGCTGAGAATCCCCTCGGCAAACGCCTGATCGAATGCGCCCATCTCGGTCCGGTTGGAGCGGGAGCCGCCCAGGCTCATGTTGATCACCATGCGCTCCAACTGACGGTCGGTCTTGGCTGCCTTACAGGCATCCAGAGCCGCCACCAAGCCGGAGGAGTAGGCCCAACCGTCGGCACCAAACACCTTGATAATGTGCAGGTTCAGGTTACTGTTGGGTAGCACGCCCACCACGCCGACGTCATTGGCGACACCGGCGATGGTGCCCGCCACGTGGGTACCATGGCTGTTCTCATCGGTATACCAGTTGCCGGTGCCGGCATCGTTGGTGCCCTGGACCGCACCATTGTGGTTCAGATCTTCATGGCTGCCGTCGTAGCCGGAGTCGATGATGCACACCAGGGTGTTGGAGGCGGCGGCGTCGGACAGCATGTCCGCCTGAACCATGGGAATGCCATAGGGAACGGTTTGCGACATCAGGTAACGCTTGGTGTCCGCTTCCACATACTCCACATTGGGGTTGTGCTCCAACCCCTTGAGAGCCGGGGCCGGCAAACTCACCGCCATGGCGTCATAATTCGCCAGTACCCGCTCGACCTTGCCTTTGCTCTGAGCGACACTGGCCGCCACGCCCTGACCTGTCCCGGTCTTGAATTTAACGATGTAACGTTCCATGTCGTCGGCCGCATGGCCCAGATTCACCAGGCTAAGGGCCGCCAGGGTGGTGGCGGCCAGGGCACTTTTCTTTATCGGTGTCATAGGTTCTACCCATTGATAGTTATGATTATTCACTTCCTTCAGGTCACGACCACACACTGTGACAAAGAGCAACCTAGGCGGTCAAAGTGGGTGTGTAAAGATCCACAACCGGTAGGTCGACAGACGGATGGTTCACCGTTTCCCTTCCAGGCCGAACAAGACACTGCCATGATCGCCCCGCGGCCGACACAGCCTCTGCAAAGACGGAAAATATACGCCATTGAGAGTTTTTTTCGTCACCGCAGGCGCCCTGATCCGGACGACTCTCGACAACCCATGTCGTAACAGCGGCTTGAAACATGTTGTCATTCTGGACCGACCAGGCCTGCCCCCCTGGCCGACTCGGCCAGGTGAAAAAACTCTTTTGAAGCGGATCACGGACTGCCGGGGACCCCAACCGGCGATCCAGCCCACACTCTCCCCGAAATCTGCGAGCCGACTCCGATTCATTTCAATTCAGCTCTAACTCCAACGCCTAACTCAGTAAAATTGTTCGGCAGTCACCTCTCCAGCGAGAACAGTTTCTCCATAGAAGCGTCACGGCATGGTAAGCGGTGTCCCCGTAACCTCTGACCCACACACACTCGACTTTGGAGAAATCATGTCGAACAGACGTTCATTCCTGCGACTCGGTGCCGGCCTGGCCGCCGGTGGCCTGGCAGCAGGACTGCCCGCGGTGGCAACCGCCGCCCCCGCCACCCAATGGGATGAAGAGGTGGATGTCCTGGTGATCGGTTCCGGCTTCGCCGGCCTCTCCAGCGCACTCAACGCCAAACGTCAGGGCCTGGGCAAGGTCCTGGTCCTGGAGAAGATGCAGGTTATCGGCGGTAACTCCGCCATCAACGGCGGCTGGTTCGCCGTGCCGAAGAACCCGATCCAGCTGGCCCAGGGGATCGAAGATGACAGCCCCGCCGAGCTGGTTAAGGACCAGATGATCTCCGGCCGCGGCATGGCCGACGAAGCGATGCTGACCCAGATCGCCGAGCATGCCCTGGGCGCCTACCACATGTGCGTCGATGCCGGCGTCGAGTTCCGCAAGAACTTCAACATCCAGGTGGGCGGCCACAACAAGGCGCGCGCCATCCGCACCAAGCACGGCACCGGTGGCGACATCACCACCAAGCTGTTCGAAACGGGCAAGAAAGAGGGCGTGGAGTATCGCCTTCAGCACTTCATCGAAGATTTCATCCTCAATGACCAAGGTGAAGTCGAGGGCGTGCTGGTACGCCGCGGCTATCGCTTCCCCGACCAGAAGACCGGCTCCCTGGTGCGCATCAAGGCCAACAAGGCGGTGATCTGCGCCTCCGGCGGCTTCACCCGCAATATGGCCCTGCGCGCCGCGGTGGATCCCTCCCTGGATCCCACCCTGGATGGCACCAACCATCTGGGCGCCACCGGCGAAGTGATGCTGGCGGCCATGGCCCACGGCGCCCTGCCGGTGCATCTGAACATGATCCAGACCGGTCACTGGGGCTCTCCGGACGAGGGCGGCTTCGGCTGGTCCAACGCCCTGCTCTCCATTGGCTGGCATGAGGGGATCTCCGTCAGCGTACTCAACGGCAAGCGCTACATGAACGAACGCGCCGACCGTCTGACCTGCTCCACCGCCATCATGAAGAACCGCCACCAGGACGGCACCCCCGCCTACCCCCTGGTGTTCTTCAACTACAACGATCACCCCGATGATGACCGTGTGGTCCGCGCCCTGCGTGACGAGATGGCCTGGAAGGTGGACAGCCTGGAACAGCTGGCAGAGCAGTTCAACGTGCCCCTGACCGAGCTCAAGCAGACCGTCGCCCAGTGGAACGCCCAGGTGCGCCAGGGCACCGATCCGGACCATGGCCGCAAGATGGACACCGCCGTCGAGCTCAAGCCCCCCTTCGTGGTCTCCCGCATCTGGCCCAAAGTGCACTACTGCATGGGCGGCCTGAAAACCGACATGGGTGGCCGGGTGCTGGATTGCCGCACCATGAAGCCGATCAAGAAGCTGTACGGTGCCGGCGAGGTAACCGGTGGGGTACACGGCCACGCGCGGCTGAGCTCCACCTCCTGCCTGGAGTGCCTGACCATGGGCATGATCGTGCCCAAGACCATCAAAGCGGACGCCTGAGGAGAACGCCATGAAACGAGTACTGATCTCCCTGGGACTGATGCTGGCCCTGTGCAACACCGCCCAGGCCGGTGATCTGGTCAAGGTGAAGGGGTCCATCAAGGGCCGCAGCAACCACCAGTTTATCTATGAAGACGGCTGCAAAACCTGCCACCAGGGCTCTGCCCGTAAATACGTAGACGACAGCGCCTGCATCGACTGCCACGGCGACATCAACGACATCGAGGTGACCCGTGAACTGGTGCTCGAGGAGGCCAACCCTCACAAGAGCATCCACTTCAACCAGGGCGCCAGCTGCCTGGCCTGTCACGCCGAACACCAGACCAAGGCTCCCGTCTGCTCCGAGTGCCACCGCACCTGGTTCGACGAGATGTAACCCATTTGGCGGCGGGCGCCTCGCCCGCCGCCACATACACAACAATACCGATATAGGAAGAGAATGATGAAGAAACTCGCACTGATCCTCGGCGCCCTGTGCTCCGGCTCCGTAATGGCCAACGCCCACCTGGAACACGCCCAGCTGCCCTACCAGCAGGCGACCGCCATCCCTTACGACTCCACCCCCTACTCGCCTCAGACCACCATGCCTGAGCAGTGCCGCGATCCCCTGGTTGAGAAATACATCGCCGACTGGGAAGCGGGCAAGGTCGACTTCAACACCATCAAGTCCAATGACTCCATCGCCAAGGACCAGCGTTTCTGTAAGACCATGGATGACGACGGCAACATCATGGAAGCCAAGGACTGCAAGCTGGAAAACGCCCCGGTTGGCTACCTGTGGAAAGAGCTGTCCGACGCACCTGTGGTTATCGGCATCACCAACGGCGGCAAGTCTGACCACGCCCCCCACTTCCACGGCCAGCCCGAGTGCTACTACGCCGTATCCGGCCGTGCCCGCACCCTGGCTGACGGCCAGTACAAGTGGATGGAAAAGGGCATGTACTTCTACATCCCCGGCAACACCATCCACAACACCCCCATCACCGACGATCAGGGTTTCGGCGTGATGTACTGGTACCCCAAGAACGCCCACTTCGATGGCTTCAAGTACTACTGGCGCAAAGACGTGAAGAACCTGCGTGTTGCCGAAGAGGCGTTCGACCGCGTCGATGCCCTGCGTAAGGCAGCCATGGACCTGGGTCCCTATGGCACCAACCAAGACAAGTTCGAAAAGTAAAACAACCGGAATTATTGGAGCCGGTGCTGCCGGCTCCCAGTTAAGGCAGTGAATACTATGAAACACGCAACCAAGCTTTCCCTGGTGGCCGGCGCCATCTTTGCCCTGCTCAACCCCATGGCCCAGGCCCAGGAAGACGGCATCAGCGTCGGCGGTGCCGTTCGGGTGAACTACGGGCTGAAGTTCTACAGCGACAGCTCCAAGGACAAGGCCGGCGACCTGACCTTCGACATGGCCGCCCTCAAGTTCAATGGCAAGCACGGTGACTGGGGCCTCTCCTCCGAGTACCGCTTCACCTCCGGCACCCACTACATCAAATATGGCTACGGCTACTACGACGCCACCCCCGAGTGGCAGATCCAGTTCGGCATCAACAAGGTGCCCTTCGGCAACCGCGACTTCATCTCCAACAGCTGGTGGTTCGGCATCCCCTACTACCTGGGCTTCGAAGACGACCATGATGTGGGCATCAAGGCCACCTTCGACAACGGCAAGTGGCACACCGACCTGGGCTTCTACAAGAACCCCGAGTACGGCGCCTCCGAAAACAAGCGCTACGCCACCGACCTGTATACCGGCACCATCAACGGCACCGACTACTACAACGAAGAGAGCAACCAGCTGAACCTGCGCCAGACCTATACCCTGGAGCACGACGGCGGCAGCACCACCATCGGCGGATCCGTACAGTGGGGCCAGATCTACAACAGCAAGACCGAAGAGAACGGCGACCGCTACGCCATCGCCGCCCATCTGGACTCCAGCTTCCATGGCTGGAACATCCAGCTGCAGGCGATGCAGTATGAGTACGACGCCAAGAACCAGGAGGGCGTGGATCCCAACAAGATCGGCGTTTCCGTGGTGAGCTGGCAGTACGAGATCGCCTCCAAGGGCCAGGCGTACAACTTCAACATCGCCAAGACCATCCCCACCGACTGGGGGAGCGTCAAGATCTACAACGACTTCGGCGTGATGACTCCGGACACCGACGACGACAGCTTCGACAACAGCTACCAGAACGTCACCGGCGCCGCCATCGCCGCCGGCCCGCTGTACATCATGGCGGATTTCGTCATGGGCAAGAACATGACCTTCTCCACCGAGATGGACGACCACGTTGGCCTCAAGGAGGCGGGCGACGGCTGGGATCAGCGCATCAACATCAACTTCGGCTACTACTTCTAAGCCGGCGATCAACTCCTGACACAAGCCAAGGCTCCCGCAAGGGAGCCTTTTTTATGAGTATAAAAAAGCCCCCGTAGTGGGGGCCGGCAGCGACAGCTCGACGCTAACCGTCGTGTTTCGCCTGCATCGCCATGCAACGGCTGCAGCTGTTGAAATCCCGGCGATTGGCCTGATAGTACATGTGCACCCGCACCCCCACCCGTTCAAACTGAGCCAGGGTCAGGGGCTCTCGCCAGCCGTAGGGCTTGAACACGTTCTGCAGCTGACGGAACAGGGTCTGGCGTTTCTCCTGCAGGAACTCCTTGCCGATCAGGCGGCATTCGTAGGCGGACAGCGCCCCGCTCAGGTAGAAAGTGATCGCCTGGGCCAACTCCCTGACCTCATCCTGGGAGGCCACCAGCTCCCCCTCGTTGACCGCCTGCTTCAGATAGTCGGAGATCCGCTCCCAGTAGAGGTTGATACGCTGCTCGAACGCCTTGGCCTTATCGGCACTCGCCAGGCGCCATACCCGGCTGTTGACCGCCACCTGACGGACCAGGTTGAAACTGGGAGAGAAGTAGGTGGCCTCGAAGGTGAAGACGATCGGCAACAGCACCCGTTCGACGGCCGTCAACCCCGGGTGCAGCGCCTCGAAATCATCGAAGTGATTGGCGGTGGCATTACGCAGGAAACAGCATACCAGCAGATCCTCCTTGCTCTCGAACAGCTTGTAGAAGGTGGAGTTGGCGATCTCCGCCTCCTTAGCGACCTGGGAAAGCTTAAAGGAGATCAATCCCTGCTGGTCAATCATCCCCTCGGTAACATCGAGAACGGCCTGACATTTCACCCTGAGGGCATCGGTGTGGGGACAGCGCATGGCAGAAAACCTATGAAGGAGAAACCCAAGCAGCCATTTTACTCGAGGGCAAGCCAACCCGCCGGACACGCATCACATCCGCGCCAGCCTGTTGTACCCGGCTGTCCAGAATCAGCGGTCGCTCACAGAGGCCGACGCCAATGGGCGCTGAATCAACAACTCAAACAGGATCACCCCGTAACAGGCCGACTGTATGGTCCACCAGGCGGTAACCGACACCGGCAGCGACAGCACCAGGGCCAGGGTGACCGGGCCATGCACCGGCAATCGCCACCAGAGTGCACCGGCGCCGGCGGGCAGCGGCGGTTTCAGCCAGTGAACGATGCCCCACAATACCGGACCCCGAGCAAGCAGACAGAGGCCGATGGCCGCCAGCATCACCCAATAGCGCTCGGTAAACATCGACAACGTCAGGGAAAACCCCAGAGCCACCACCAGCAGATCGGCGCCCAGGCTGGCTCCCTCCTCCACCGGCGCGGTCGGAATCCGCCTCAGTTGCGGCAGGCTCAGCAGCAGCGTCAGCAGACAGACCGCCGCACCGGGCAGGCCCAACCCCCTCTCCGTCCCCCAGAACACCAGGTAGGCCAGCGGCAGCGTCAAGGCCCCATTGCGGCGCAACAGGGGTTTGAGTAACCACGACAGCAGCCAGGAGAGCAGCAGGGAGAGGGTCAACAGGCGCACCCAGGTGGCACCGACTTCGGCACCGCTGAGGCTGGACAGGGAACCGGCCTGGTTCAGTACCATCAGGCCGGCGAAGGCAAACAGCTCCACCCATACGCCCTCCCCCTCCAGCATCACCAGCAGGGATCGCTGCCGGTGAGCCAGTTGACTGCTCCAGCTGGGATCCGCCGCGGCCAACAGGGTGCCGGCCACCACGCCGGACAGCAGGGGAAAACCGGGATGATCCACCAGCATGAACAGGCCGACGCCCACCAGGGAGAGAGTCAGCAGGAAGATCAGGGACGCCGGCCCCACTACCCAGGGCCACAGCAGCCTCAACCGCCGCCTGGAGATCGACGAGGCAGCCTGGACCAGCAACCAAGGCAGAATCAGGTAGTAGATGGCATCAGCCATCCCCTTGGCACCGATGCCGCTCTGCCACCGAAGTGTACTGATGAGTTGACCCACGAGTAACCCGAATGTTAACAGGATGATGTGTCGCCCGGTCTGGGGAACGCCTCTCAGGGCCGCCACCAGGGTGACCGCCACCAGGATCAGCAGCCAACTGGCCTCCAAAATCCACCTCCGATGTTGTAGGAGCTTGATTTGCCGTGCTTAGTATGGACCATCAGGCCACTTTTGTGATCTGGCTCAAATCGCATTGTGCAAAATTTAAACATCGACGCATTTTGTAATTTACATTCTTTTTCTGGCGGTAATTTCCGCAAAGGAGCGGCTTTTCTTGTTATTTTTCTACATTATCCAATGAGCGAAGCGGCATATTTTGGGCTCCGGGCTCATTTCAGGCAGAACCAAATTTGCGCCAAGCTTGTCATCCTTATTCACTTTTATGATTAAGGTTCAACTGCATATTCCAAAATTAGCCATCGAGCCTCTTTAGCGCCACTAAGCCCACTAGGCCATGCTGACAAAAAATTCAGGTAAGACACTGTTTACAAATGATTTTTTTTGCTTGTAATGAAATGGTTACAAAAGCGGCTTTTTTTATGTGACTCAGATCACTTCGCCACCCGCCACCCAAGGGATCCCGATCACGGTTTTGGGTCATTTGGGACGAGAAACTCATTCCGGATTGCTACTAAAATGTGAAGTTCATCCACATTGATCCAGATCAATTTTCTGGAGTGCTTTCCACTATTGAATACGCTACCAATTACTATCGTTCAACCAAGCATGACTCAAATTTGGTTGACTATAGTGAAACTGAAACAAAGTAATCATTCCTCAATAGAAGGGAAAACGGCGTGAATCTCATACAGACCATCGCAACGCTCACACCGATTATTTCGGTACTCGTATTCTTGGTGCTATTGCGCTTGCCTGCTTCCAAGGCAATGCCAATCTCCGCAGTATTAACCGGTTTGGCGGCTGCCTTCATCTGGCAGATGGATAGCGCAATTCTCAGCGCATCCGTCGTCCAGGGTATGTTGGACGCCATTACCCCTCTGACCATCATCTTCGGCGCGATCTTCCTGCTGAAGACACTGGCCGCCTCCGGTGCCATGGATACCATCCGTGCGGGCTTCACCAACATCAGTGCTGACGCCCGTGTTCAGGTAATCATCATCTGCTGGCTGTTCGGTTCCTTTATCGAAGGTTCCGCCGGTTTCGGTACCCCGGCCGCCATCGGCGCCCCCCTGCTGGTACTGCTGGGCATTCCGCCCCTGGCCGCGGCCTGTGTGGCCCTGATTGCTGACTCCACCTCGGTCTCCTTCGGCGCCATCGGCCTGCCCGTACTCTTCGGTATGGACAAGGGTCTGGACGCCGGCGGTGTGTCCATGGCTGCCCAGCAGATCGCTGCACTGGGCTCCGACGCCGTCTTCGCCGACTACGCCCAGCTGATTGCCAAGCACATGATCACCATCGATCTGTTCGTCGGCACCCTGATTCCTCTGACCATGGTGTGTGTACTGACCGGCTTCTTCGGCCGTAAGAAGTCCTTCGCCGAAGGTCTGCAGATCTGGAAATTCGCCCTGTTCGCCGGCCTGGCCTTCACCATCCCGGCCTGGCTGATCAACTTCTTCGCCGGTCCCGAGTTCCCCTCTGTCATCGGTGCCCTGATCGGCATGGCCATCGTAATTCCTGCCGCCAAGAAGGGTCTGCTGCTGCCTGCGCAGCCTTGGAATGACTTCGCCGAGAACGATGGCAAAGCCGCTTCCGCCACCGCTGGTCAGCCTCAGTCTGCCGGCGCCGCCGCCGCCAAGCCCCAGTTCTCCCAGGCTGCAGCCTGGACCCCCTACCTGGTGATGGCCGCCCTGCTGGTTCTGTCCCGCGTAGTGGAGCCTCTGAAGAGCTTCCTGCTGAGCTTCAACCTGAGCTGGCCTGGCCTGCTGGGTACCGAGCTGGGTTCCGGTTTCAAGACTCTGTACGCCCCCGGCGCCTTCTTCGTCGCCGTGTGTATCCTGGGCTTCTTCATCTTCAAGATGAAGCCTAAGGCCTTCACTGGTGCGTTCACCGACTCGTGCAAGTCCATGATCCCCACCATTATCTCCCTGGGCGCTTCCGTCCCCATGGTGAAGATCTTCCTGAACTCCGGCGCCAACGACGCTGGCCTGATGTCCATGCCGAAGGCACTGGCAGAGATGCTGGCCAGCACCATGGGCGCCGTATGGGAGTGGACCGCTCCGGTCGTCGGTATCTTCGGTGCCTTCCTGTCCGGCTCCGCGACCTTCTCCAACATGATGTTCTCCGGCCTGCAGTACTCCGTAGCCGACAACCTGGGCATGAACCACGCCCTGGTTCTGGGCCTGCAGGGTATTGGTGCCAACGCCGGTAACATGATGTGTGTAATGAACGTTGTTGCCGCCGCCACCGTAGTGGGCATGGCCGGTCGTGAGTCTGAGATTATTCGTAAGACCATGCCCGTCGCCCTGGCCTACGCCATGGTAGCCGGTACCATCGCCTTCTTCTGGGGTGGGTACTAACACCTCGTGAAAGACCTCAAAAGCCGGACCAGAGAGTCCGGCTTTTTTAGTTCCTATAATTCCAATAGAGTTCCGCCTTCCGACCTTCCCTAAAACCCGTTATATGCAAGCTGAATAATTAAACATTGAATTCCCTTGGCATTTCATAATATTCAACATTACTCCAGGAATCGAAATAACCCCCCTCTCCTTTTGCTGCCATCCGGCCTTCGCGACACCGTCAACACACTTGTGCACACTACCAAATCAAAAAAGCTCACAGGGGCCGTCGACCGACAGCGCATGGCACGCCTCATCAATGCCATTTTGTGTACTTTGGGGAGGTGAGTAGGCAGGGTTAAGTCATCGGACCAGCGCCCCCATAGCGGCTTAACCTGCAACATCAAGGGGTGATCCCGACCATGGGCGACACCCGTGCCCGGAACGGGGTGATGCCATGATCGCCAGTTTGAAAAGGGCACGCTCGTGCAACGACCAACCGACTCGATTTGGGGGGAGCCCCAAAAGGTTCATTTGGTATCTCCTGCGAGTCTAACTGGCGCTGATAATTGAATTTTTCTTGGTGATAGACGGCCGAAACGGCGATTGATCAGGTGACAATGGTGGCGTAGATCGGGTCACTGTGGTGAGTCGTTATACGGTGTTGCTCTATGTCAGATGGATGCGCTGAAGCATTCGGAAACGGCTCGATCCAGTAATGATCTCGCACAGGGCGCTGGCTTTGCAATCGAACACTTGGATTGGTTGCCGTCATCTTTAACCAACTTATCAACCAAAAAGATGAGCATACCCCGGTCTCCACAGCGCATTAGTGATCTTTCTTCACCCAATATGTTCATTCGCACAAAAACACGGGGGTTTTATGACTCTATATTAGGTCATTCGTCCAAAGATGCTCGAGTGCCCTTATGGCATAGTATCCATGTTGAATAAATGTGATCCAGGTGCGGCTTATACCAGGTGCAATTAATATTTGGTCAAATATTTAATTCCCTTGGTACAAAATATAAGGGTATACAAAAGTGCTAACTGCTAACTATAGTGAAGTGGCTAACAAGCTTAGCCAGATTCTTGATGCTAAACGCGTCCACACCGACAACCTCCGCCGAGTCGCTTGGGGTACCGACGCCTCTTTCTATCAGAAACGTCCACAAATTGTGGTCCACCCCAAGACCGAAGCTGAGGTTTCCGCTTCACTGGCAGAGTGTCATGCCAACAAGACTCCGGTTACCTTCCGTGCCGCCGGTACCGCCCTGTGTGGTCAGGCGATCTCCGACTCCATCCTGATGGTCGCCGGGGGTGACTGGGACCAGTATGAGGTTATGGACGGCGGAGAGCGTATCCGCCTGCAGGCCGGTGTGATCGGCGCCAAGGTCAATCAGGTACTGAACCCGCTGGGCTGGAAGTTCGGCCCCGATCCCGCCACCATCGCCTCCGCCATGGTTGCCGGTATTGTGGCCAACAACGCTTCCGGCATGAACTGCGGTACCCACGCAAACTCCTACCAGCTGATTGACTCCGCCCGCATCGTGATGGCAGACGGTTTCGTCCTCGATACCGCCAGCGAAGCCAGCCGTAAGGAGTTCTCCGCCAAATACCCTGAGGTGATCAAGGGCATCGAGGCAATCCGCGACGAGATCATGGGTGACCAGGAGGTGGTCGACCGTATCAAGCGCAAATACTCCATCAAGAACGTGACCGGCTATGGCATGAACTCCTTCGTGGACTTCTCCGATCCGTTTGACATCATCCTGCACCTGATGGTGGGTTCTGAGGGTACCCTGGGCTTCCTGTCCGAGATGACCATGAAGAACGTGCCCAAGGCGACCCACTCCGCGTCCGCCATGGTGTACTTCGACTCACTGCGCGGCGCCTGTGAGGCGATCGTCGAGCTGCGTAAGGACGCCTTCGATGAAACCAATGCCGCCGAGCTGCTGGACAACTTCGCCCTCAAGGCGGTAGCCGCGTCCAAGTATCAGACGCCCGATTTCCTGAACAACATCGATAAGGATGTGACTGCGGTACTGTTCGAAACCTTCGGCATGAGCCAGGAGGAGATCGACCGCAACACCGCCAAGATGACCGCCATCATGGAGAAGCACGGTCTCTACCGCCCCGTTGAGTTCACTCAGGACGGTTCCGAGATCGCCAACATGTGGGCCATCCGGAAGGCGGTCTTCCCCCTGGCCGGTTCCATGCGGCCTGCCGGCACCTCCTGCATCATCGAGGATATCGCCTTCCCCATCGAAGTGCTGCCTCAGGCCACCATCGATCTGCAGAACCTCTCCTTCGAGCACGGCTACAACGATGCGGTGATCTACGGTCACGCCCTGGAGGGCAACTACCACGTTATCTTCTCCCAGGACTTCAGCACCCAGGCGGAAGTGGACCGCTTCGATAACTTCATGGCGGCGGTGGTCGAGCTGGTCGCTACCAAGTACGACGGCTCCCTGAAAGCGGAGCACGGCACCGGCTTCGGTATGGCCGCCTTCGTCGAGAAGGAGTGGGGCACCCGCATCTACGATCTGATGAAGCGCACCAAGAGCGTGATGGACCCTGCGGGCATCCTCAACCCCGGCGTGATCATCAACGACGACCCTCACTGCCACTCCAAGGGCTTCAAACCCCTGCCCCAGGTGCACGACCTTATCGACAAGTGCATCGAGTGCGGTTTCTGTGAACAACACTGTGTGGCCCACAGCCTGACCCTGTCTCCCCGTCAACGTACCGCGGTCGCCCGGGTAATGAAGACCCTGGAGACCACCGGCCGTGAGCCCGAAGTCCTGGCCGATCTCCAGGCCAACTACAAGTACTTCGCCATGGACACCTGTGCCGCCGACGGCCTGTGTAAGCTGGGCTGTCCCATGGGCATCGATACCGGCAAGTTCATCAAGGTTCAGCGTGCCAAGTACGCCACCGGTACCGACAAGAAGATCGCCAACTTCACCGCCAACCAGTACGACAACCTGGAAGGGGTAGCCCGCTTCGCCCTGGGCGCCACTGACATCGCCCGTGCCGTCATCGGCGAAGGCGGCATGAGCGGCATCACCAAGGTTGCCCGTAAGGTACTGCCCAGCATGCCGATCCCCCAATGGACCTCAGGCATGCCCAAGCGTGGTAAGGCCCTGCCCGAGATGAAGACTGCCGGTGACATCAAGGCCGTGTACTTCCCTGCCTGTCTGAACCGTATGCTGGGTACCGCCCCGAACAACCCGGATCAGCGCTCGGTACCCGCCACCATCAAGGCCCTATTCGAGAAGTGCAACATCGAGATGCTGTGCGGCGAGAAGCCTCAGGGTCTGTGCTGTGGCCAGTCCTGGGAGTCCTACGGACACAACGAGCAGGCGGACCGCAAGTCCGACGAACTGTCCAAGTGGCTGCTGGAGGTGTCCAACAACGGTGAACACCCCATCCTGGTGGAAACCACCGCCTGTCTGGAGCGTATGCGCCGTGCCTGTGACAAGCGCCTGAACCTGCTGGGTCCAGAGGAGTTCGCCATGCAGTACATGGTTGACCGCCTGGAGATCACCAAGATCGAAGAGAAGATCGCGGTTCACCCAACCTGTACCTGCCGCAAGATGGGCATCGTGGACGACCTGGTCGGCCTGGCCAAGCTGTGTGCCTCCGAGGTAGTGGTGCCTGACCGCGACAAGGTGGGTTGCTGTGGCATGGCCGGCAACCGGGGCATGAACTTCCCTGAGTTGAACGAGCATGGCCTGCGCAACCTCAAGGCCGAAACCAAGGACAAGGGCTGCACCAGCGGTTACTCCGTCTCCGCCACCTGTGAGATCGGCCTGACCACTCACTCCGGCATCCCCTACAAGAACATCCTCAGCCTGCTGGACCGTGCGTCCCAGCCTAAGCGCTAACCGGGTTTCTTGAACTGACAAGGCCACCGCAAGGTGGCCTTTTTCATGGCGCGTGTTTGGCGCGGCTCAGTCTCCTGCCGGCTGGCTCCTCTTTGCACAGCCCTGGCTATGACGGACATAGCCAGGGCAAGCAGAGGCGTCCGATCCTCCTCATAACCATAGCCCTGTCACCTCTGCTGACCCCGGGGGACGCACAGCCGCTCCCGAGGAGAGGCGCCCGGCCCCGAGACCTCACCTAGGTGCTGCCCACGGCGGCAAAACGGCCTCCGGTGAGTGTCAGAAGATCGGCGGGGGCCAGCTCGATCTCCAGGCCGCGACGACCACCGGAGACACAGATGGTCTCAAACGCCTCCGCCGAGGCGTCCAACACCAGGGTGAGGCGTTTCTTCTGGCCCAGCGGACTGATGCCACCCACCACGTAGCCGGTAGCCTTCTCCGCCACCTTGGGATCGGCCATGGCCAGGCGCTTGGCTTTCACCGCCTTGGCCAGCGCCTTGAGATCCAGCTGGCCGATGACCGGTACCACCGCCACATAGAGCTGACCGCCGTCATCGGCTGCCAGCAGGGTCTTGAATACCCGGGCCGGGTCCTGTCCCAGGGCCTCGGCGGCCTCAAGTCCGTAGGAGGCGGCGCTGGGATCATGCTGATATTGATGGAGCTGAAATGGGACTTTCGCCTTCTTGGCGGCATTGACGGCAGGGGTCATAGGCACTCACACAGGTTGCAACGAGCCCGACAGTATGCCATAGGAAAGGGGACACCACAGTGATCCGTCGCGCCACGCCGCAGCAACACCCTGCCACCGGTCGGATGACCGTCCGCCCCGCTGTCGGTCGGCCGCACGAGGTGCCGGTGGCGGCCTGAGGTTGCGACATTTTGTCCGCCCCGAGTGTCATTAGAAGTAATCTCATTTTTAACAGCCACTTACACCGTGACACCGCTCACACATAGCTGGTATTCGTGTTGAAGATCTCCGTCATCAGGCCAGACTGGCCCCATCAGTTTCTTGGGGGTCGCGACACCTATTTGCTGGCGAACCGTCCGGCCCCAATTTTTTTCAAGAGCCTGCCCTTCCGCTCCGGTCGGCAGGGTCGGCACCGCCGGCTCTGTCGACCTCTCTGCCGGCCACACTCCGGTTTTCCCCCTGTCACCGAGCAACCCAAGATCGAGACATTCTGTCCAGGCAACGCCGTCAGTTTTCGTCATCCCTCTCCCCAAGGCGGATTTTATGTTGATCTTCCTCCTAATGCGACACGACAACCGTTGCGATAACCGTGCGCCAGATCAACCATGCCGGACACCTGTTTCCCGGCGTCCGCCGCCGCCGTTTGCCGGCGGCCTGGCGCCCCGATTTTGGAGTCCATCATGATATTGAGAGCCTCAATCCTCACCCTGATCGGCCTGGCCGCCCTCCCCGCCCACGCCACCCAGTGCAAAGCCAGCTATGGCGAAGGCGGGATCACCTTCCGCCTGGCCACCGGCAGCCCAGGTGAGCTTGGGTTGCTGCAAGCGCTGGCCGAGCGATTCAACCAGGATCACGACAGCCGCCTCTGCTGGGTCAAGGCGGGATCGGGCAAGTCGCTGGCCCTGCTCAAGAGCGGCGATGTGGAGATGGCCATGGTCCACGCGCCGGCGGCAGAGAAACGAGCAGTGCAGGAGGGCTGGGCCACCCAGCGCAGCCTCATCGGCAGCAATGAGTTCTATCTGGTCGGCCCCCACGCGGATCCCGCCCAGGTTGAGCAGGCCGGTTCCATCGCCCAGGCCTACCAGAGGGTCGCCGACAACCGCGCCCTGTTTCTGTCGCGGGGAGACAACTCCGGCACGCACAAGAAGGAGCTGATGATCTGGGCCCTGACCGAACACCAACCCGGGGGCCAGTGGTACCGGGTCACCGGAAAGTTCATGCGGGCCACCCTGCAGCAGGCCAATAAGCAACACGGCTACTTTATGACCGACAGCTCCACCTGGGTGGCCGAGAAGGCCAAGCTGAACAACCTCAAGGTGCTGTTTTCCGGCGACCCCATCCTGGTGAACACCTACCATGCCCTGCGGGCGGTCGACGGCAACCCCCGGGCCCTGGAGCTGTCGCGCCAGTTCATCGACTTTGTCGGCTCGGACACCGGCCAGGCGATTCTCACCACCTATGGCCAGGAACGTTATGGCGATGCCATGTACACCGGCATCGGGGGCAAGGCGCAGCACTGATCCCCGCTCCGCTCGAAGCCAGGGGGATCCTCCCCCTGGTTTCGGGACGGAAAAATGAAGTTATTTTCCCCAACCTTGCGCCAGAGCATTAAAATGGCAGTGAACAACTGGCATTATCAGCCCTCTTCCTGAGATGCTACCCACCGGGCTCGAACGCAAATGAATGAAAAACTGACCAAATCCGACGAGAAGCACCTGGCGAAAACCCTGGATGACGCTGCCCAGTATGGTGGCATGACCCTGATGCAGAGCCGCGGCTACCTGGCTCACCTGCACTGCTTCCCCAAGACCATCGATCCCGGTGTCTGGAGCGCCCACATCGCCAACACCCAACCGGAGCAGGAGCTGTGGCCCTTCGAGAACAGGGTGATGGAGCAGTTGTTCGCCCTCTACAATCAACTGCACACAGAGGTGGTGAAACGAGGCGAGGTGCTCTCTCCCAAATGTCGCCCCCTGCTGGATGAACTGAAACAGAGACAGGTCCCCATGGAACTGCGTCACTGGTGCGCCGGGTTCCTCACCGGCTTTGCGGTACTCAAGGCGAAGTGGCAGGAGATCTGCACGCCCGAGCAGTTGGAAGAGGTAGAATCCTGCTGCCAGTTTATGGGCTACCTGGCCACCCTGGGCAGCGACGAGGAGCACGCCGTGGCCTGGCGTGACGGCGCCAACCCCGAGCCCGAGCAGGTGATTGCCACTGTCGAGGAGGCGATGGCCTACATGCACGGCTGGAGCCAGATGGAGCTGGATGAAGACAATAACCCGGTCAATGCCATGGTTGATCCTCAAAGCGGAACTCATTGACCCGGTAAAAAAGGCTGCGCAAGCAGCCTTTTTCACTCTTGTCGACAGGAAGCAAGCGGGCCTGAGCCGGCTCAGACGGGCTTAGCGTTCATCCTTAGGGGTGTCCATCACCACCATGGTGCTGATACTCTTAACATGCTCACACTCCCCCAGAACATCTGCATGAAACCTCTTGTAACTTTGAAGATCCGCCGTTTCAACCCGCAGAAGATACTCATTGGCGCCGGTGATGTTGTGACACTCGACCACCTCCCCTTGGAAGCGGACATGCTCCTCAAAGGCCAATTGTGCCTTCTTGCCATGGGATGAGAGTCCGATGGACACATAGGCGACAAATCCAACCCCCATCAGTCCCCTGTCCAAGACCGCTCGGTAGCCCTTTATGACCCCTCTGCGCTCCAGGTCCTGTACCCGGCGCAGTGTTGCCGAAGTGGACAACCCCACCCGCTCCGACAGCTCAACATTGGAGAGTCTTCCCTCCCGCCGCAGCTCGCGCAATATTTTTTCGTCAAACCTGTCCATGACAACCATTTATTGCAGACATTTCCGGTGATAGGCAAATAAAAGCACAAAATTGCCCGAGTTTCTATCTATTATCTTCCTCAATCGGCCAAAACACTGTTTTCACCCTTTAGCCAGGAGAGGATTGATGGAATTTCAACACCTTGGCGCGTTAGCGCTGTTCGCTTTTGTCTCGACCATGACACCGGGCCCCAACAACATCATGCTGATGAGCTCCGGGGCAAAAGTCGGCTTTGTTCGCACTATTCCCCATATGCTGGGGGTCTCTCTGGGCTTTGCGCTGATGGTGGTGCTGGTCGGAGCTGGCCTGATGGGCGTGTTGGCGGCCATGCCCCAGTCACAGACCCTGCTCAAGTGCCTGAGCCTGGCCTACCTCTGCTATCTGGCTCTGAAGATCGCCAACTCAGATCATTCAAAACAGGAGACTGAATTTCAGCCCATGACCTTCATGGCCGCCGCAGGGTTTCAATGGGTTAACCCAAAGGGCTGGTCTATGGCACTAACTGCTGTCACCCTCTATAGCCACGGCCATTGGCAAGAGGTGGGGATAATTGCGGGGGTCTTTCTGATACTCAACCTGCCGTCGGTCAGCTTATGGGCCGCTGCTGGCACCCAACTGCAACGCTGGCTAACCACCTCACGTCGAGTCAAGGGATTTAACCTGACCATGGCCGGATCACTCCTGCTGTCGATGCTGCCCATGGTCTAACCCCGTGCAGTGAAGCGGGTTAATCCAGGAGCTCGCCGCAAGAGTGGCTGCCACGAGGCAGCCATCTTTACTCAGACGGGCATCCGTTTCAGCGCGTTGCGCTTCAGGTACTCCACCAGGAACTGCATCAGCGCCCGCTGCACCCCGGGCAGGAAGCGCTGGGCAGGATGAAGCAACCAGACCGGCACCGGTGCCGGTTCATAGTCACTGAGGATCGGCTGCAGGGCACCGGTATCGAAGGCGCGCCACAACTGGAAGTCCGCCAGCTGCACCACTCCCCTGTCCGCCTGGGCCTGGGCGCGGATGCAGAGGCTGTCGTTGCTCTCGAAATCCCCATCCACCTTAACCGGAATCCGATGGCCCTGATCCTGATAGAGCCAGGAGCGTGGGGTACGGTGAACATTGTTGATCAAACAGTTGTGCCGGGTCAGATCCGCCGGGTGATGAGGCACCCCATTGAGGGCCAGGTAGCCCGGGGACGCCCCGGTCAGCATCCTCATGGTGGTCAGCTTGGTGGCCACCACCCCGCTGTCCGGCTGCTTGCCGGTTCGTATGGCAAAGTCATAGCCCTCGTCCACCAGGTCGCACTGACGATTGAGCAGCTGCAGCTCGATGGCCACCCCGGGGTTCTCCCGGCCAAACTCCGCCAGGGCCGTCGGCAAGATCGACTGGCCAAAGAGCACCGGAGCCACCATCCTGATGGTCCCCGCCAGCCCTTCACCACTCTGGGCACTGCCATAGAGCCCATCCACCTCTTTGCAGATGGACTCCATCTTGGCCAGGTAGCGCTGCCCCTCATCGGTCAGGCGCACCGAGCGGGTGGTGCGCTGCAACAACTGCACCCCCAGGTGCCTCTCCAGTTCACTCACCTGGCGGCTGACCGCCGACGGCACCAGGTTCAGGGAGGCCGCCGCCGCGGAGAAGCTCTGTTGTTCCAGTACGGCCCGGAATATCCGTATCGATTTAAGTAGGTCCATCGTTGCCAGAATCAGAATAATTATATAAAAGCCAAGTCTCTATTCACATTTTGGACTCAATCCATCTGGCATGGCAAGAGCGGCGACGCAATTATCTTTGCCCGGAGTGAACGCCGTGGGTGTCCCCGCCGGCCATCCCCGGCGCGACGGCATCCTGCTCCAGACGGTTCGCCCGCTGAATCAACGGAGCGATGCTCGAGCCCTGCACCAGGATGGAGAACACCACCACCGAGTAGGTCATCACCAGCAGGATCTCCCGGACATCGATCCCCTTGTCCGCCACCACGATGATCCCCGAGGGCACCGACATCGCCATCGCCAACGCCAGGCCGCCTCGCAGGCCTCCCCAGGTCAAGATCGCCACCGACAACGGGTTGTAGCGCCGATAACGGCTGAAACCCAGGTAGCAGAGGCGAACGCTCAGATAGCGGGCGGCCAGCACCACGGGTATGGAGACCACCATCAGGATCCAGTCCTCCTCATGGAAGGAGAAGGTGAGCAGGGTCAGGCCTATCAACAGGAAGAGTACACCGTTGAGAAACTCATCCACCAACTCCCAGAAGTTGTCCAGATGGTTGCGGGTTTCATCGGACATCCCGGTATGGCGGGTCCAGTTGCCGATGATGATACCGGAGACCACCATTGCCAGGGGGCCGGACACCTCCAGGACACTGGCCAGGACATAACCGCCGGTGGGGATCCCCAGGGTCAGCAGCAGCTCCATCGAGTGGTCGTCGGTCGAACTGATCAGGGTATGGAACAGCAATCCAAGGGCCAGGCCGTAGAGGATCCCGCCTATCGCCTCGTGAATGAACAGCCGGCTGATCCCTCCCCAGGTGGGCGCCTCGCCGCCGAAGGCCACCGCAAACAGGGTGACGAACAGCACCAGGCCGAAGCCGTCGTTGAACAGCGACTCCCCCTCGATCTGCACGCTGATCTGCTCGGGCGCCTGCATCTTCTTAACGATGGCCAACACCGCGATGGGATCGGTCGGCGAGATCAGTGCACCGAACAGCAGGCAGTAGACCAGATCGAACTCCACACCGAGCAGACGGAAGAACTGCCACAGCACCCCGCCGATCAACACCGTGGACACCAGGGTACCGACCAGAGCCAGGATGGCGATCTCCCACTTCTGCGCCTTGAGGTTGGGCAGCTTGATTCCCAGCCCGCCGGCAAACAGCAGGAAACCCAGCATGCCGTTGAGGAGGAAGGTCTCGAAGTTGATGCGGTCGATGGCCTCGGCAGCCACGATCTTCAGCGAAAACCAGCCCGCCTTACCGGCGATGACGATCAGCAGCGACAGTATCAGCGCTCCGGCGGTAATGGCGATGGTCACCTGCATTCGTCCCACCTTGCTGTTGATGAAGGCGATCATCATCGCCAGGGCAGCCAGGCTACATAGGGTGGCGTACACCGTCATTCGACTCTCCTTATCTGCCGGTAGAGGCATCTCTTCCATTACAGGGGCTGGGATTGTACCCAAAAACTCAGCCCGTTTTATCCTTTTGGAAAAAGAGAGCCAGATCACATCTGTAAAGAAGGTGGAACAAGGGCGTCGGCGGGCGGGCATAAAAAAAGCGCCCCTGAGGGCGCCTTTTCAAGCCGGCGTTAATTAAACGCGCTTAAAGTCGATGTGGGTCACTTTAGGCTTGTAGGGGTGACGCTGCATGTCCTGAGCCTTCACCTTAACCGCCTTGCCATCGATGTTGATGGTCAGTTCGTCGGTGTAGAAGTTCTCGTTCTCCTGGGCTTGCAGGATTACATTGTGCTCCAGCTCGATAGCAACGGCTTCTTCGCTGCCGCCATAGATGATGGCGGGAATTTTGTCAGCATGACGCAGGCGGCGGCTCGCACCTTTCCCCAGGTCAGTACGTACAACGGCTTCAAATACGAAAGACATAGTTAATACCTTCAATGTCAGAAAAATTAATGCCACTGCTTGCGACCAGCAGTGGCACTTTGCAAAAAGCGGACGGAGTCTACCACGGCCGGCGCCGGATCACCAGCCTCCTGTGACTACCACTGCCTGACCCGACCGGTATCCAGGTGAACAAAGCCCGATTTGGGATAGAAGCCCACTCCGCCCCGCTTCAGCGACAGGGCCGCCCTACGCAACTCGGACAGCTCCACCCCGGGAATGGCAATGTCGATAGCCATCCCCTTCATGTGGTAACTCTTCTTGGCCACTTTGGAGGAGTGACTGGCCAGCATGGCGTTGGTCTTTGGGCTTCGGTAGCCTGAGATGATCTCGATGCGCCGATCGGTACCCAGGGTTTGGGTCAGATCATAGAGCAACTCATACAGGCCGCTGTCCATGGCCATCTCCTCACCGGTACGGTGGTCCCTGAGCACCCGGCGGAACGCGTCGAGGGCGGACTGATCATACTGGTTCTCAGCCCAGAAGGTCTGGCTTGTGCTTTCCCCGGTATGACGGTTATAGAAGCTGAGTCGCTTCGGAGTGGCCCGCCCAGCATAGGCAGGGGCGGGTAACTGGCTCAATGCGGCTAGGGCGCCAATTCCCAAAATCAGCTTGCGTTTGTTGTTATCAATAACAGACATTCACTCTTTCCAGTACAATCAACAGGGTGCCGGCTCCCGGACCGGCGCACCAAAGCTAACGGCTAAAAATTGTACTGGCAAGAACCAATATTCTATGCTACCCGATAAAATTTTCGGATATCACCCTAAGAATCAATCTCCTTTGTCTTGGTTCCCCTGAGCCATGGCGATGGCCATTTTGTGATCCAGATCACCATCCTGGTGATAGATGTCCCGGCGATAGTGGGCAACCCCCTTGTCGTTAAGCCAGGCACTCCAGTAGACCAGATAGACCGGCAGCGGCCGCCTCAGCCTGAACCAGCGGGTCTCACCCAGGCTCCTGGCCAGGTCGAAGCCCGCCTCATCCACCTCTCCCTCAAAGGCCAGTTGGCGGGCAAGCAGTTCCGCCTCCTCAACCCGGACACAGCCCGAACTCAGGGCGCGCTGCTGACGGTCAAACAACTCCGGCTCGGCGGTATCATGAAGATAGATGGCCCGGCTGTTGGTCAGGTGGAACTTGAATCTGCCGAGGGCGTTGCCATCACCGGGTCGCTGAGACAGGCGGTAGGGAAACGGCCCCCGTGCAACCTGCTGCCACTTCTCGGGAGGGAAGTGCACCGGCTCGCCACTCAGGGTGAAGGCGTCAAATCCTTGCCTGGACACATAGTCACCGCTGCGCCGTATCTTGGGCAGCAGATCTCGCCGTAGGATGGAGCGAGGCACATTCCAGCTGGGGTTCACCACCAGGCTCACCACCTCTGTGGCCATCCTCGGGGTACGCCTGCTGTTGCGCCCCACCACCACCCTGGCGCTGAACCTCTCTCCCTGCGGGGTGATCCATCGCAGCCGGTAATCAGGAATGTTCACCAGCAGGTAGGAGGCATCGAACGCCATGCGATCATGCCACTGACGCAGAATATTTCTGGCCAGCCTCTGGGCCCTAACCCTTGGGGTTACCCTGAGCCAGGCTTGGGTCCTGGGTCCAACCACCCCATCCGCCGCCAAGCCGTGGCGGCGCTGAAATCGGCGCACCGAGTCCACCAGGCCCGGATCATAGACCTCACCCCGGTCCGGTCCCCGATGGTCGCCAAGCCAGGTCAGCACCTGTCGAACATCGATCACCTGGGGATGTCGCTGTCCCGGTTCAATCAGGGAGTCGGAGGGGAAATCGGGCCAGGGAATCGACTCCAGCCTCATCAAGGCGTCCACCCGGTCACGCGCCCGCAGATAGCGGACCCCCTCGGGAGCCAGCTCCGCCACCCGTTGCCAGATCTCTCCCCGGTGCGCCGCCTTGATCAGCGGGTACTCCCCCCCCTCCGCCGTCTGCAACAGGAAGGGGGCATCGCCCAGGCCATCCTCGCCCAGGGGGCGTGCACGCAGCTGCTGATTAAAGGCCCGAATCAACTGGAATCCGAGGAACAGCAGCTCATCCCGTTGCTCGGGGGGCAGTCCAGGGTCGATGAGCGCCTGGTGAGCGGAGGAAAGCTGGGGGGAAAGATTGGCGGCGGAGAGAAACGCCAACTGCCGGGTCAACTCGTCGGCGGCCAGCTGTTGGCCACCGGCCTCCTGCCGGGCGGCATGGACCAGCCCCGCCCCCCACAGACAGCAAAGTATCGCTAGCAGACTGAGTCCCCTGACCAAACCCCACTCCCCTTAGCCGCTCGCTAACCCACGGCATCCGCCTCTCAGTCCCACCCCAGAACCGGGCCGATATTTGCCGCCCCCATTTCGGTAAGTGGGTAGAGATAAGTATGGCAAGCGCTGGAGATCTCATGAAATGCAGAGTGAAAAATGAAGTTGCCGTGACACACCGCGGTCCCGGAAGCAGGCTGGGACCAGGCAAAAAAATGCCCCCGAGAGGAGTCTCTGGGGGCCAGGGGTTTCAAGGTCAAAACAATCACGAGAGAGCGTGTTGCGATGAAGGCTACTCTACGCCCGTCAGATTGCAGCCAGATGACAATCCAAGCAGCTTGTGGCCCCGACTTCCCCTCGAGATCACCCTGGCGGAACGCGGTGGGATCCGCGTCGTTCACGGCGGCAACTTTTAATCGCATAAACCTTTATTTTCATAACGTTACCCAAAGTCCGGCCGGGAACGAAAATTCTCCTCTAATCCATCATCTTTTTCACCGCCGCCGTGAGCCAGTTCACAGCAAAGCAGTAACAAACCTCATACACTTCAAAGCGCTTAATGTTCCCAAGCTAGTCATGTTGCGCTGTCCCTCCCGGGTGGCGCTTTCTTTTGCCCCGCCGTTGACCAAAGGGGCATCAGTTGGTTCCCTCCCCATCGATTCACCAGCCAATTTCAGGTATAAAGCCGCTCCTGCGCATCAACCTGAGAGACCCATGAATCGGAAACAATTGATTCAAACCATGGCGGCCCGCAGCGGCCTGAGCCAAGCCCAGTGTCAAGCCAGCCTGTCCCAATTGCTGGAGAGCATCGCCCGTGCCCTGCATGAGGGCGAGAAGGTGTACCTGCCTAAACTCGGCGTGTTTGAGGTACGCCATCACCTTCCCAAGAGCGGCCGCAATCCGGTCACCGGAGAAACCATAGAGATCCCCTTCCGCTCTAGCGCCGCCTTCCGCCCCAGCGATCCGCTCAAAGCCGCGCTAAATCCCTAGCACACCAAGAACAACGCCGCCCCAGTGGACGGCGTTGATCTCGGTTCGGCTACTGCATCAGTTGGCGAATGTATTTCACCGGCGACGAACCGTAACTGAGGAAGGTCTCATGGAAGCGCTGAAGGTCAAAGTCTGCCCCCAGCCTGGCCTTCTGCGCCTCCCTAAGATCATAGATCTCCCGGAAACCGGCGTAATAGGAGGTCAGCTGTACCTGGCTGAGGGTGGCCCGACGCCACTTCTGCTCTGCCTCCTCCTGCTGCTGGAAGGCACCGTCGACCATGTGGGTCAGCGCCTGCTCACGGGAGATTCCCTTCACCTGGATCTCGTAGTCCAGGATGGTGTTGGTAATCACCCGCAGGTTCCACTTCCAGTACATCAACCACAGCTCGGGCTCGAATCCGCCGTAGCCCTGCTCCAGCATCACCCGCTCGGCGTACACCGCCCAACCCTCGACCATGGCGCCGTTGCCAAACAGGCTCTTCACCAGACTGGGTGACTCGTTGGAGTAGACCAGCTGAGTGTAGTGACCTGGGATCGCCTCGTGGATATTGAGGATCTGCAAGATCCAGTGGTTGTACTCCCTCAGGTAGCTCTCCGCCTGCTCGTCGGTCATGCCATCGAGGGGTGTCACGTTGTAGTAGGTGTTGGCTTGCTTGTCGTAGGGACCGGGGGCGGAGATGGACGCGCCGGCAAACCCCCTCATATAGGCGGGGGTTTCACGCACTACCAGGGGCTTGGTGGGATCCAGGGTCACCAGTTGGGTCTCGTTGACGAACTGCACCAGCTCGGGGATCTGCTTGCGCACCTCGGAGACAAACTCCTGCCGCTTCACATGGCGGGCGGAGAGATGATCCACCAGCTCCCGCACCGCCTCGAGATCGTCCATCGGCATGCCTCGACCGGGGAAATACTTGGGCCACAGCTGCTGGGTGATGGTGATCATCTGCTTCTGGGCCTGATCCCGGTCCGCCAGCGCCTTCTCATACAGCTGGCGGGCGGTCATCCCCGCCTGGATATCCAGGGCAAACTTCTCCTCGTACAGGGTCTCGCCGATGCGGAAGGAGCGGGGCGTCCCCTGCCTGAGCTGGGCCACCAGGGTCTCCAGCCAGCCGATGTGGCTCTGAATTGCCTGCTTGGTGACATAGAAACGTTCCTGGAACAGCATCTTGTCGGCATCACTCAGGCCAGAGCCCATCGCCTGGTCCAGCATGGCATCGGAGAAGACGCTCAGCGCCCCCCGATTCTGCAGCAGCGCCAGCTCGGTGTGCTCCAGGGTGGGGTTGTCGATGTTCTCCCGGGCGACCCGATAATACTCCGGCACCCCCTCCATCCGCCCCAGCACCGCCTTGAGACGGGTTTCCAGAGGCGCGTAGGGCTCGTTCATCAGCCGGGCAAAGGGGCCGGCCACGTTGTAGTTGGCCGGGTTCCACTGCCAGGATTTGAATCTGGTGTTTTCCCACTCCATCTTGTCCAGCACATTGGTGATCAGCGCCAGATCGATGCGGGCGGCGGCGGTCATCTCCACCTGCTGGAAAGGCGCCAGCCGCGACCGCCACCTGGCCACAAACTTGGCGTCCCGGCTGCGGCTGTCACCATCGGGAATCACCAACTGGTCGGCATAGTCATAGAAGCCGGAGTAAAGGGCCCAGGTAGGGGCATGACGCCACAGGTCCTCCACGAAAGACTGACTGACGACAGCAAACTTTTGAGCCTGGCACTGGGCCAGACAGGGGGGCGGGGTCAACTCGGCGGAGGAGTGGCTCTGGCAGCCTGCCAGCCCCAGTGAGGCCAGCAGTGCCAGGGCGGCAACTTGGGTTTTCATGGTTCACTTCCCTGATGGTTTGGGTTGAGGCAAGTAAACCAGAAAAGCGGGGCCGCTGTCAGCCCCGGTTTAAGCCGCGGTTAAAGCTGGTAACAATTTGTTGGTAAAACACAATTCGCTTGCGGCGCCAGGCCAGCAATCCCAGGCACAATGACAGATAGAGCGCCGGCTCATACCAGCCGGATTTGACCGACCACCAGAAGTGCACCGGTGCCAGCACCGCTGCCAGGTACACCCAGTCATGCAGTTGCTGCCAGCGACGCCCCAGGCGGCGCTGCATGGCGCCGGGGGAGGTCGCCGCCATGGCGGACAGGATCAGCAGGGTCGCCATCCCCACCAGGATGTAGGGGCGCTTGACGATCTCCCCCAGAAGTAGGGCCACGTCCCCCAGCAGGTCCAGCCCCAGAAAGGCCGCCACATGCAGCAGGGCGTAGACAAAGGCCCACAGGCCGATGAGCCGGCGCACCCGCATCAGCCCTCCCATCTGCAGCCCCTTGGCCAGGGGCGACACCAGCAGGCTGAGCATCAGGCCGTGGAGCGCCCCCATGCCGAGGAAGTGGATCACGTATTGCACCGGGTCGCCGCCGGCGGCGCCGCTCTGCACCGACAGCCACAGGTAGGCCAGCGGCAGGATGAAACCGAGATGCAACAGTGTCTTAAGGGCCAGAATCCGGCCTTGGGTCAGTCTCATCAATACCAGCGCCTCAGATCCAGATCGGTGTACATCTGGGCCACCAACTCTCCGTAGCCATTGAACATCTCGGTGGGGATCCGCTTGGCCGAGAGCAGGCCTCCGGCACCGATGCGCCGTTCGCTGGCCTGGGACCAGCGGGGATGGTCCACCCCGGGGTTGACATTGGCGTAGAAGCCGTACTCATGGCTGGCCAGAAGGTTCCAGGTGGTCGGCGGCATCCTCTCCACCAGCTTGATGCGCACTATGGACTTGATGCTCTTGAAACCATATTTCCAGGGCACCACCAGCCGGATGGGGGCACCGTTTTGCGGCGGCAGGGTTCGGCCGTAGAGTCCCACCGAGACCAGGGTCAGAGGGTTCATCGCCTCGTCCATCCGCAGCCCCTCCACATAGGGGTAATCGATGCCGCCACCGACAAACCGCGACGCCTGACCCGGCATCTGTTTGGGATCGTATAGGGTCTCGAACGCCACGTACCTGGCCCGGCTGTTGGGATCGGCTCGTTTGACCAGCTCAGCCAGGGGAAAGCCCAACCAGGGAATGACCATCGACCAGGCTTCCACGCAGCGCAGGCGGTAGACCCGCTCCTCCAGCGGCATGGCGTTGATCAGCTCATCCACATCCAGGGTCAGCGGGTGATTCACCTCCCCGTCAATGGTCAGAGTCCAGGGGGCGGTCTTCAGTCCCTGAGCGTTTTTGACCGGATCGGTCTTGCTGGTGCCGAACTCGTAGAAGTTATTGTGGGTGAGGATCTTCTCCTCTGGAGTCAGCTCGTCGCCGATGCCGTAGTTGCGGCTGACGTCGAAAGCGAGATCACGGCGGGGCGCCAACTCGACCGTGTCCCGATCCGGCGTCAGCCAATCCAGCAGACCGGCCTGCACATTCAGGGGCAGACTGGCGCTGATCGCCCCCAGACCCAGGGCCTTGGCAATCTGCCGCCGTGCCCTGAACACCTCCTCCGGGGTGACCTCACTCGCTCTGTGCTTATCCCACGCTTTTCGGGCTAGATACCTCATCCATTCCATTCCTCTGGCCTGTCCGTTACCTGTTAAGACCCCGGCAAGGGCGGTTTCATTTCATCCGACTGAACGGTTTCGGCAGAAAAATCATCAACCGGCGGCTTTTACACCGCTTGAGTCCCTCCCCCTTGATAGCGCCACAACTGGGTGCCACCCTAGTCCTAATTCCCCTAGAGATGCTGACTGACATGACCCTTGACCCCCTTAATCTCGGCCTTCTGGCCCTGACCGCCCTGCTTTCCCTGATACTGGGCTGGGTACTGCAGGGCGCGCCTCGACGCCGTGCCGAACAGGATGCCACCGCCCTGGAGGTGACCGCCGCCAACCAGAGAGAGCAGATTGACAAGCTGGAGGAGCAACTGGCGCGACGGGATCGCAGCCTCAATGAGCTCCATGGCGCCCTGGCCCAGAGCCGCGCCCGCGAAGAGGGCGTCCGCCAGCAGCTGCAGCAGGCCCAGCAGAGCGAAAAGCGCCTGAGCCTGGAGTTTGAAAACCTGGCCAACCGCATCTTCGACAGCCAGAGCAGGCGCCTGAGCGAAGCCAACCAGAGCCAGCTGGGGGCCGTGCTCACCCCGCTGCAGCAGCAGCTGGACGGATTTCGCAAGCAGGTTCAAGAGAGCTACACCAGCGAAACCCGGGAGCGCTTTGCCCTGAAACACCAGTTGGAGGATCTCAAGGCCCTCAACCTGAGGATGAGCGAAGACGCCCTCAACCTGACCCGGGCCCTGAAGGGGGACAACAAGGCGATGGGCAACTGGGGCGAGGTGGTGCTGGCCCGTCTGCTCAGTCAAAGCGGCCTTCGGCAGGGGCACGAATACGACACCCAGGCCGCCCTCAAGCAGGAGGATGGCAAACGCTATCAGCCGGACGTAGTGGTCCACCTGCCCGACGACAAGGATGTGGTGATCGACTCCAAGGTCTCCCTGGTCGGTTATGAGCGTTTCTTCAATGCCGAGGATCCGGCTGACCGGGACCAGGGGATGCGTGAACACCTTGCCAGCATCCGTGGCCACATCAAGGGTCTGGCGGAGAAGGACTATCACAAGCTTCAGGGAATCCGCACCCTAGACTATGTGCTGATGTTTATCCCGGTGGAGCCCGCCTTTATCTGCGCCATCGAAGCGGACCCGGATCTGGTGAATTTTGCCCTGGAGCGGAACATTCTGCTCACCAGCCCCACTAACCTGATGGTGGCCCTGCGCACCATCAACAACCTGTGGCGATTTGAGCACCAGAGCCGCAACGCCCAGGAGATCGCCGCCCAGGCGGGGAAGATCTACGACAAGCTGGTGGGCTTCTCCGACGACCTGCTCAAAGTGGGCCGCGCCCTGGAGACCGCCCAGGGGAGCTACGAGAGGGCGGTGAACAAGTTCTCCACCGGTCGGGGCAACCTGCTGCGACAGGCGGAGCAGATGAAACAGCTTGGTGCCACCACCAGCAAGCAGCCCCAGGCGGTGCTGCTGGAGGAGGCGCTGAACCCGACACTGGATGAGACGGCGGGTCGCTGATCCGCCCTCCGTCCTATGCGATACTGGAGGGACGAAAGATGGGTTGGAGCGCCCGCTCGCTGATACTGATTGTGACTCTGATTGGCGCCCAAGCCTGGGCTCAGAGCGGCCAGAGGCTGGCGTTTGAACAGGCGATGGATGCCATTGAGTCCGGCGACCAGGCCCAGTATCACCTGCTGCGGAAACGGCTCAAGGGCTACCCCCTGACCCCCTACCTGGAGTTCGAGTACCGCACCACCCAGATCGACCGGCTGACCACCCAGCAGGCGGTGGAGATCCTCACCTCGCTCAGCGATACCCCTCTCTACGACAGTTTTAAGCACCGTTTCCTGATGCAGGCGGGCAAGAGGAAGCGATGGCAAAGCTTCGTGGACATCAGTCCGCAGCCTCCCCGTAACACCGATCTCAGGTGCTACTACTACCGGGCCCAACTGGCCCTGGGCAACACCGATCTGGCCTGGGCCGGCACCGACCGGCTGTGGCTGACCCCGAGGAGCCTGCCGGAAGCGTGCACCCCTCTGCTGACCGCCTGGCGCAAAGCGGGAAGACGGAGCAACGACCTGATCTGGCAACGCATGCTGCTGACCTTCGACGCCGGCCAGGGGCAGCGCCTGGCCTATCTGAACACCCTGCTCAAGGGGGAGTGGAAGCGCCGAGGGGAGCGGCTGGTTCGCCTCTACCGCGCCCCCAGAGAGGTGCGCAGCCAGGGCGTCATCAAGCGCCACCCTCAGCAGGCGCCGCAGATGGCGGCGCTGGCCCTTCGGCGTCTGGCCCGTCAGGACCCCGGCTACGCCCTCAAGCAATACCACAGGTGGCAGGGGCAACTGGGCGAACAGGAGGCCGAGGTACGCCGGAACCTCCTCCGCCGCGCCCTGGCGGACAACCTCTGGACCCCGGCGCTGGCTGCGCTGATGGAACAGTACCCAGAGGACGACCTGATCATCCAGCGAACCCGTCAGTTGATCGGTAACAGCGACTGGGCGCAGATCAACCTGTGGCTCTCCCGCATCCAGGAGGTGGAAGCGGACGACTGGCGTTACTGGCGGGCCCGGGCGCTGGAGGAGTTGGGCCTCGAACAGGAGGCGATGGCCGCCTACCGCGAACTGGCCGGCGAACGCAGCTACTACGGCTTCCTGGTGGCTCAGCGCCTGGGACAGCCCTACCGGCTCAACAGCGCCCTGCCCTCGCCCGCAGCCGAAACCCGCCGACGGGTGGGCCGGCTGCCGGCCCTGGCCCGCATCACCGAACTGATGGCCCTGGAGCGTCTGAGTGACGCCCGCGAAGAGTGGCGCTGGCAACTGCTCAGGCTCAACCGGGAGGAGCAGCACGCCCTCACCGCCCTGGCCAATGCCCGTCACTGGCACTTCCTCACCGTCCAGGGCACCATCGCCACCAGGAGCTGGGACGCCATCCCCTGGCGCTTCCCCGCCGCCTACAGCGACGAGTTCAACACCCAGGGCAAACGCTGGCAACTCGACCCTGCCCTGCTGCGGGCGATCGCCCGTCGGGAGAGCGCCCTCTACCCCAGGGCCCGCTCCGGGGCCAACGCCTACGGGCTGATGCAGCTGCTTCCCGCCACCGCCAAGGAGACCGCCCGGCGGATCGGCGCCGACTACACCGGACGCAGCCAGCTGTACGAACCCGGCTACAACATCCGCCTGGGCAGCGCCTACATCAACCAGCTGCTGGAGCGTTACCAGGGCAACCGCATCCTGGCCACCGCCGCCTACAACGCCGGCCCCCACCGGGTCAGCCGCTGGCTGAAGCGCTCCGACGGCGGCCTCTCCCCGGAACAGTGGGTGGAGACTATTCCCTTCAGGGAGACCCGGGACTACGTCAAGGCGGTACTGAGCTACCAGTTGATCTATAACGATCTTCTCGGCACCCCCTCGACGCTGCTGTCCGAGGAGGAACTGACGCGCCGCTATTGAGCCCAAGCCACCGCCACGGCCAACCGTGGCCTCGACTATCCTTGAAACTGTGGCAACCTCAAGGAGCGCGAGATGGTGCACAACCTGGAGCCGGTGCTGGGGCAGCTTCAGCAGGTGGTGCTGGATAAGCCCACCGAGATCCGTCTGGCCCTGGCCTGCCTCGTCGCCCGAGGCCACCTGCTGATCGAAGATCTCCCCGGAATGGGCAAGACCACCCTGTCCCAGGCCCTGGCCACCACCCTGGGGCTGAGTCACCGCCGGGTTCAGTTCACCGCAGACATGCTGCCCGCCGATCTGACCGGCTTTACCATCTTCTCGCCCGAATCCCAGGAGTTCCGCTTCCATCCAGGCCCGCTGTTCAGCCAGGTGGTGCTGGCGGACGAGGTGAATCGCGCCAGCCCCAAGACCCAGAGTGCCCTGCTGGAGGCGATGGCCGAACGCCAGATCAGCTGCGACGGGGTCACCCGCACCCTGCCCGACCCCTTCTTCGTGATCGCCACCCAAAACCCCCAGGAGCAGTCCGGCACCTTCCCCCTGCCGGAGTCGCAGCTGGATCGCTTTATGATGCGGCTGAGCCTGGGATTCCCCAGCGTCGACTCGGAGAAGCTGCTGCTCAGGGGCGACCACCTGGCCGACCGGGTTCGGGAGTTGCCGGCCCTGATCACCGCCGACGAGCTGAGCCAGATGCAGCGGGCAGCCGACCGGGTGACCGTGACCGAACCGGTGCTGGACTACCTGCTGGAGCTGGTCAGCCACAGCCGCAGCAACGGCGACGGCCTGTTGCCCCTATCGCCCAGGTGCAGCCGGGCCCTGTTGGCTGCGGCCCGGGCCTGGGCCCTGATGGAGGGGCGCCACTTCGCCGTGCCCGACGATGTCCAGGCGGTGTTTGCCGCCGTCAGCGGTCACCGCCTGGCCGCCGGCGCCCGCGGGGTCTCCGGCGCCCAGCGGCTGCTGGACAGGGTCAACCCCATACGATGACGATCCCCAGGTTCTGGCAGCCCCCTCTACTCAAAGCGGCCCCCTCTGTCCGGCTGGAGCACAATGACATCCTGATCCTGCCCTCCGGGTTCGGCGTATTCTACTTGGGGCTCGCCGGGGTGCTGTTCGTATTTGGCTCCAACTACCAGAATAACCTGGTTCTGATGCTCGCCTTGCTGATGTTCAGCCTGTTCAGCTCCTGCCTGCTGCTCTGCTTCCGCAACCTGTCCGGGCTCACCCTGAGGTTCGCACCGGGACGGGCCGATTTCGCCGGTCAGCAGGTGGGGTTCCCGGTGGAGCTGAGCAGCGACCGCCATCGCCATGCCCTCTCCCTCACCCTGGAACAGGGGACGGGGCAGCGGTTGTCGCTGCTGAGCAGCCCCGGCAGGAGGCTGGAGCTCAATCGCCTCGGTACCCGACGGGGCCGGCTGCAACCGGGCCGGGTGCGGATCAGCAGCCGCTACCCCCTGGGGCTGTGCCGGGTCTGGGCCCATATTCACCCCGAGGTGGCCTGCTGGGTCTGGCCCGCACCCGAGGCGGAGCAGAGCGCCGGCCAACCGGCCCCAGCCCTGCCCGCCGGCGCCGCCCAATGGCAGGAGCTGGAGGGACTGAGCCCCTGGCAGCCGGGACACAGCCTCTCCCGCGTCGACTGGAAGCAGCTGGCCCGCCAGCGGGGAAAGATGCTCAAGCAGTTCAGCGAACAAAGCCAGGAGGCATGCTGGCTCGAGCTGGACCCGGGCCACCCCCAGTTGGAGCGGCACCTGAGCCTGCTGGCCGCTGCCGCCCTGCACTGCCAGCAGGCGGGGATCCCCTTCGGCCTGAGAGGCTCGAAGCCGGCGATCCCCCCCAGCCTGGCTGCGGAGCAGCTGTCGCGAGTGCTGGACCGGCTGGCCGGAGTCCCCCATGCTCACTGACTCACCCCACCACGGACTGCGGCAGACCCTGGGCTGGCTGCTGCTCACCCAACAGATGATGGTGGTGCACCTGATTGGCGTTCTGCCCGACTGGGCGTTGGCCATCGCCAACCTGGCCCTGGCGTGGCGTCTGGCGATCTTCCTCGGCAAGCTTCCCCCACCCCCGCCGCCGCTGCTGTTTCTCCTGTCGCTGCTGGTTCTGCTCAGCCTGGTGCCCCTCTATCTGCGCCAGGGGATAGCCATCACCCTGTCGGTGATGATCGCCCTGGCCTACAGCCTTAAGTCACTGGAGGTCCGCCACCGGCGGGACATCCTGATCCTGACCCTGGTGGGATTCTTCCTGATCTCCCTGAGCCTGATCCCGGCGCAGTCTCCCCTGAAGCTGGCCTCCGCCCTGGCCCTGGTGACCCTCAACATCACCGTGCTGCTCAGCCTGCACAGCAGTGCCAGTGCCCGCGCCAACCTGGGCGCCACCCTGCGCCTGGCGCTGTTCAGCCTGCCGCTGGCCCTGCTGCTCTACCTGCTGGTGCCCCGGATCGACCCCCTCTGGTCCCAGGGCGCACGCCCCGGGGCGCATACCGGCCTTAGCGACCGCCTGGCCCTGGGGGACATAGCCCGGCTGACCCAATCCACGGAGATGGCCTTCAACGCCAGTTTCGACACCCGTCCCCCCCAGGAACGACTCTATTTCAGGGTGTGGGTGCACAACCTCTACGACGGCCGCACCTGGTACGGCGCCCGCTCGCTGCCGGTGGCCGCCGCCCTGCCGGCGGGATCGGGACCGGGACAGACCTACCGAATCAGCCACTGGCCATCTGGCGGACATCTGCCGACCCTGGCGGTCAGCCAGGCCCTGACCCAGGGGGTGCACCCCCTGGAGGACGGACTGTGGCAGAGTCACCACGCCGGCGAGATCACCCTCTTCTGGCAACCGGCCGCCCCCCCGAGTTTACCCCGGGCCCTGACCCCGGCGCTGCAACTGCCCTCGGGCAACCCCAGGGCACGGAAGCTGGGGCAGCGCCTGGCGGGCAAAGGGGCCGGGGAGATTGCCCGGCAGATTCTGCGGCGGTTCAGGGAGCAGCCGTTTCGCTACACCCTGGCCCCGCCGGACACCGGGGCGGATGAAGTGGACGGGTTCCTGTTTGACACCAGGGCCGGGTTCTGCGGCCACTACGCCAGCGCCATGGTGTTCCTGCTCAGGGCCGCCGGGATCCCCGCCAGGCTGGTCAGCGGCTACCAGGGGGGGCGCTGGCTGGGAGAGAGCAACCGTCTCCAGGTGCGCCAGCTCAACGCCCACGCCTGGGTGGAGTATTGGCAGCCGACCCAGGGTTGGGTTCGCAGCGACCCCACCGCCATGGTGGCCCCGGAGCGGGTCCAGATGGTCGGCGAACAGCGGGTGGCCAGTTGGTTGGGCCTCGGCGACTGGCTCGGGGAGGGGGCAGCGGTGCGCAAGCTGGGCGAGCTGACCGACCACCTCAATGCCCTGTGGCATCAGCAGGTCAGCGGCTTCGATCGACTCGGGCAACAGCAGTGGCTCCGCCGTCTGCTCGGCCAGCGCTCCCCCCTTAGCCTGCTGCTGCTCGCGACCCTCCTGGTGACCACCCTGCTGCTGCTCCACCTGAGGCTGGCCAGGATGCTGCCCCGGCCGCGGCTGCCGCTGCCTGAACTGCTGCTCTGGCAATGGCTGGCGACACGGCTGACCCGCCTCGGCCACCCTCCCGGCCCTGCCCCGTCGGTCTCCCGGCTGGTGGCGCTCACCGAACGCAGCCGCCCGGCCGCCGGTCCGGCGGCACGCCGGTTGCAACGGCTGTTCTATCGCCTGCGCTACGCCAAGCCGGAAGCGGCTCGGCGCCGCCCGTTGCGGAGGGCCATGTGGCGGCAGTTCCTGGCAGTGAGGCGGGCCCTCAACGGGCCCCGGATGACCGCTCCAGGCCCGCGCCGATAAGCCGCCCCCGCCGCGCCGGGTCTGCGCCCGGCGCTGTCGCCGGCGGCTCTCTGGTGTATACTCAGCCCAAATTCCTGTAAAAGACCGAGTTTCGATGACCGACGGCCCAAGCCTGCTGTGGCACGACTATGAAACCTGGGGGGCCAACCCCGCCACCGATCGTCCGGCGCAGTTCGCCGCCATCCGCACCGACCTGGATCTCAATCCCATCGGCGAGCCGGTGGAGCTGTTCTGCAAGCTGCCGGCGGACTACCTACCCTCCCCGGAGGCGATGTTTGTCACCGGCATCACCCCGCAGCGAGCCAACCGTCTGGGCGAGGTGGAGGCGCAGTTTATCGCCAAGGTGGAGGCGGAGATGGCCAGACCCGGTACCTGTACCGTCGGCTACAACTCCATCCGCTTCGACGATGAAGTCACCCGTTACACCCTCTACCGCAACTTCTTCGACCCCTACGCCCGGGAGTGGCAGAACGGCAACAGCCGCTGGGACATCATCGATTTGGTTCGGGCCTGCTACGCCCTGCGGCCCGAAGGCATAGAGTGGCCGCGGCGGGACGACGGCAACCCCAGCTTCAAGCTGGAACACCTGACCGCCGCCAACGGACTGGATCATGGGCACGCCCACGACGCGCTGTCTGATGTGCGCGCCACTATCGCCCTGGCCAGGCTGGTCAAGCAGACCCAGCCCAAACTGTACGACTGGTTCTTCGGCCTGCGGCGCAAACAGGCGGTCTCCAAGCTGGTGGACGTACTGGCGATGAAACCGCTGCTGCATGTCTCCTCCCGCTTCCCCGCCAGCCAGGGCTGCGCCACCCTGGTGATGCCGATGGCCTGGCACCCGGAGAACCGCAACGCCGTGGTGGTGGTGGATCTGCACCAGGATGTCAGCCCGCTGATTGAATGGAGTGTCGAACAACTCAAGGAGCGACTCTACACCCCGTCACGGGAGTTGAAGGAGGGGGAGCGACGGGTCCCCGTCAAGCTGCTGCACTTCAACAAGAGTCCGTTCATCGCACCGGCGGCCACCCTGGAGGATCCCCAGGCAGACAGGCTGGGGCTGAATAAGCAGCGCTGCCGGGATAACTACACCCTGCTTCGCCGCCATCACCAGCAGGTGCGGGAGAAGCTCACCGCCCTCTACAGCGAGGAGTGGTCCACGGAAGAGAGCAGAGACGTCGACCAGCAGCTCTATGGCGGCTTCTTCTCCGATGCCGACCGCAGCCAGATGGAGCTGGTGCGCACCACTGCGCCCGAGCACCTGGCCGCCCTCCACCCGCAGTTTGCCGATCCGCGGCTGTCGCCGCTGTTCTTCCGCTACCGGGCACGCAACTACCCACAAACCCTGTCGGAGTCGGAGCTCAAACGCTGGCAGGATCATTGCCAAGAGCGGATCAACGACCCGGAGTATGTGATGCGCCTGGAGCAGTTAGTCGAGGCTCATCAACAGGATGAGACCAAGATGGCGTTGCTGAAAGCGCTCTATCATCATCTTCAATCGTTGTAAATTAAAGAAATGTTGCCCACTTCCCCTATATTTGGAGGTGGGCGTGATCCCCATCACATCGAAATGATCCACAAGCGCCTAAACTGTAACCCATTTTCATAATTTGAGGATTGAGGATGAGTACCCGTTTCGCAGACGCGTTGACTCAGATGCCTGATGCCCTGGCGGAGGCCGTCGCGCCCATGCTGACCGAGCATTTTGCCGGTCACCTCTCCGCCGAACAGCTGAAGCAACTCAGTGAGAAATCCGGCCTAGAGGGGTCCGAGCTCTACCTGGCTCTGCTGCCCATCGCCGCCACACTCTCCTATGCCCCCATCTCCAACTTCTTCGTTGGCGCCATTGCCCATGGTGCCTCCGGCGACGCCTACATGGGTGCCAACATGGAGCTGGTGGGAGAGGCGCTGTTCCACTCGGTTCATGCCGAGCAGTCCGCCATCAGCCATGCCTGGCTGGCCGGCGAACCCAAGCTGGTGGGGATCACCGTCAACTACTCTCCCTGTGGCCACTGTCGCCAGTTCATGACCGAGCTGAACA
Organism: Ferrimonas sediminicola; assembly: GCF_005116715.1. GTDB lineage: Bacteria > Pseudomonadota > Gammaproteobacteria > Enterobacterales > Shewanellaceae > Ferrimonas > Ferrimonas sediminicola. The sequence goes on from NZ_SWCI01000005.1 coordinate 200,466, forward strand.
ACAACGAAGGACTGACCATCCGCCTGCCGCAGCAGCCACCTCAGCCACTGACCCACTACCTGCCCTACGCCTTCGGGCCCAAGGATCTGGGTATGGAGGACGGCCTGCTCGATGGCAACGATCACGAGATGGTGCTGGAGAACGACGATCCGCTGGTGCAACGCGCCCTGCGCGAAGCCAACGCCTCCTACGCCCCCTACTCCAAGACCCCGGCGGCCATCGCCCTGGAGACCGACAGCGGACGGGTGTTCGTTGGCCGTTACGCCGAGAACGCCGCCTTCAACCCCAGCCTGCCGGCGATGCAGATCGCCCTCAACGGCATGGCCCGAATGGGACTGCCCTTCGACAGCATCCGCCGCGCCGTGCTGGTGGAGAGCGACCGGGGTCAGATCAGCTTTGTTCACAGTGCCAGCGATGCCCTGGCCACCGTCAGTCAGGTGCCACTTGAAGTTTTCAAAGCGCAAGCTTAACAAGAAGATCAAGAAGATGCAGGCGGCCCGGCGCCGCCTGGTCTTCAACCGCGGGCTGAAGCTCCAGCCCGGATGGAGGATGAGCGCCTAGGCGCTCATCTTTTTGCCCGAACGGGGCAAACGCTCAGCCCCTTCACCCTACTTGGGCAGGCGCAGCTTCAACGACGAGGTGTCCATGCGACTGCCCCCCAGGCGCTGCACCTCGGCGTAGAACTGGTCCACCAGGGCGGTCAGCGGCAGTTGGGCGCCATTGCGCCTGGCCTCATCCAGGGTAATGCCCAGATCCTTGCGCATCCAGTCCACCGCAAAACCGAACTCATACTCATCCCTGAGCATGGTGTGGCCACGGTTGTCCATCTGCCAGGACTGGGCCGCCCCCTTGCCGATCACCCCCAGTACCCGGTCACCATCCAGGCCGGCCTTCTGGGCGAAGTGCATCCCCTCGGCCAACCCCTGGACCACGCCGGCAATGCAGATCTGGTTGACCATCTTGCACAGCTGACCACTGCCTGCCGGCCCCATCAGCTCGGCGCACTTGGCGTAGGCCTCCAGGACCGGACGCACCCGCTCAAACTGTTCGGGCTCGCCACCGGCCATCACCGTCAGCGCCCCGTTTTCGGCGCCGGCCTGGCCGCCGGAGACCGGGGCATCGATAAAGGCCACGCCACGCTCGGCAGCCACCTCGGCCAGCTCCCGGGCGACATCGGCGGAGGCCGTGGTGTGGTCCACCAGCAGCGAACCGGCTTCCATGCCCATCAGGGCCCCCTGTTTGGCGGCCACCACCTGACGCAGATCGTCATCATTGCCGACGCAGACAAACACCAACTCGCACCCCTGGGCGGCATCCCTGGGGGTCAGGGTATAGCTGCCCCCATACTGCTCCTGCCAACGCTGGGCCTTGGCGGTGGTGCGGTTATAAACGGTGACATCGTGTCCCGCCCGTTGCAGATGACCCGCCATGGGGTACCCCATGACTCCCAATCCAATAAAGGCAACCTTGGCCATTGTCTTCCCTCTGTACAACCAAAAGTGGCTTCATTGTGTGCCAGTTGCGACAGGATTGCGAGCCCCCGACCAGGGCAGGGTCGCTCGAGGCCTCCACTCAATGGCCTGAGCAGGCGGGAGAAAGGCCTTTTGCGCAGGCGCCGGATACCCCGCCGCGACCGGCAGTGGCTGCCGGCAGGGCTCCGTGGGTCGCTCCCGGAAACCGGCCAAGCCGAGGAGCATGAGAACCGCCCCCTGCATCGCCCCTCCCCTTTTCCGTTGTCGTCGAGCCAACGCCATGACACCTGCCGAGACCTGGCAACAAGGCAATGTAGTTCTATGAGTCACCTATTAAAACTGGAAAAAGGGGGACATTTGCCAATGACAAAAGAGGAAAAATGCCGCGCCGAATGATGCTCGGCATTGATCTCGATGGGTAAAAGACAAACAATGATCTGCGCCGATGCATCGGCACTTCGAACGCTGCTTGGAACAGCAGCACAGTTAATTCAGGACGAATTTTATGAAACTGCAACTGGAAGCAGTACGTGCCTTCGTGGCCGCCGCGGATGAGGGCTCCTTTACCGCCGCCGGCAGGCAATTGAACAAGACCCAGGCCGCCATCAGCCAGCAGGTGCAGAACCTGGAGATCGATTTGGGTTTCCACCTGTTCTGCCGCCAGGGCAAATACCCCAAGCTGACCGACAAGGGACAGCGGCTGCTCAAGGATGCCCGGATGATGCTCTCGCAGGTGGAGCACTTCTCCGAACAGGCCCGGTCACTGGAGGGGGTCGCCGAGCCCAGGCTGAGGATCGGCATCGATCCCCTGGTCGGCACCCCGGGGCTGATCGCCACCCTGTCCGACTTCTCCAGGCAATTTCCCCAAGTCGAACTCTACCTGGTTCAGCAGAACAGCCAGTCTCTTCTGCGACAGCTGGGTGATGGACGACTGGACGCCGTGCTGGGGCTGTTCCCCAAGGCAGACCTGGTGGACTACACCGGGGTGGACGCCTTTCCCATCGCCAGCCACTGGGTGGCCTCACCCCGGTTGGCGGACGCCCTGGGCGCCCCGCTGACCTACACCAACCTGAGCCGCTCCAGGCTGCTGTTGCCCACCAACCTGCCAGAGCCGTCGATGCGCAAGATGGCCGATATGCTTCAGGTGTGGCAGGTGGAAGATCTCAACACCCTGCTGAGTTTCTGTCGCGAAGGCATCGGCATCTCCTGCCTTCCCGACTTTGTCATTCGCCAGGATATGGCGCTCGGCAGGTTGATCAGGATTCAGTTCGACTTCGACCGCATCTCCAAGTTTGAGTGGCGGGCCACCCTGCTGTGGCCCAATGGCCACCGATTCCATGAGGCCGGCCTCTGGCTGCTGAATCAGATGACCCTGGAGGCTGGCCGACGCCCGGCGCATCAGAGCTGATCGCCTGCCCGTCGGCCGCCGAGTCACCGGGACCCGACGCCCTCAACGTAGAGCTCCCCAACCCGCGCCGTCGACCACCGATGCAGCCAAACAAAAACGGCGCCCATTGGCGCCGTTTTTCACTCTGAATGACTGGCTCAGGCTTTCTTAAACAACAGAGAGCCGTTGGTGCCGCCGAAGCCAAAGGAGTTGCACAGGGCATACTCCAGCTCCGCCTCGCGGGCCACCGGCCCCACGAAGTCCAGGTCACACCCCTCATCGGGGTTGTCCAGGTTGATGGTGGGCGGCACCTTCTGATCTCGCAGCGCCAGGATGGTGAAGATCGCCTCGGCAGAGCCCGCCGCACCCAGCAGGTGGCCGGTCATCGACTTGGTGGAGCCCATCATCAGCTTGTAGGCGTGATCACCAAACAGCGACTTCACCCCATTGACCTCGGCGATGTCGCCGGCGGGCGTGGAGGTGCCGTGGGCATTGATGTAACCCACCAGTTCGGGGGCCACGCCGGCATCGTTGAGGGCGTTGCGCATGGCGGCGGCGCCACCTCGACCATCCTCAGGCGGCGAGGTCATGTGGTGGGCGTCACCACTCATGCCGAAACCGACCAGCTCGGCGTAGATCTTGGCGCCACGGGCCTTGGCGTGCTCATACTCCTCCAGCACGATGACACCGGCGCCGTCACCGATGACGAAGCCGTCACGGTCCTTGTCCCAGGGGCGGCTGGCCTTGGTGGGATCGTCGTTGCGGGTGGAGAGCGCCTTGGCGGCGGCGAAGCCACCCACACCCAGCTCGGTGGTGGCCATCTCTGCGCCACCGGCGACCATCACGTCTGCATCACCGTAGGCGATCATCCGCGCCGCATGGCCGATGTTGTGCACTCCGGTGGTACAGGCGGTGGTGATGGCGATGTTGGGGCCGGTAAAGCCATACATGATCGACAGGTGACCGGCGATCATGTTGATGATGGTGGAGGGCACGAAGAAGGGGGAGATCCGGCGCGGACCGGACTTGCGCAGCTGGTCGTGGTTAGCCTCGATCAGTTGCAAGCCCCCCATGCCGGCACCGATGGCGGCGCCAATGCGGTGGGCGTTCTCCTCGGTGACCTCGATGCCGCTGTCGCGCATCGCCTGAATGGAGGCGGCCATGCCATACTGGATGAACAGGTCCATCTTGCGGGCATCTTTCTTGGAAAGATAGGCCTCGATATCAAAATCCTTGACTGAGGCGGAGAAACGCACAGCAAACTCGCTGGCGTCGAAGTGGGTGATGGGGCTAACGCCACTCTTGCCGGCCAGCAGGTTGGCCCAGGTGGTGTCCACATCGTGTCCGACAGGAGTCACGGCACCCAGGCCAGTGACTACGATACGGCGCTTGGTCATTGTCTCTCTCCGTCAGAAACAAAAACAGGCGGCCCATGCCGCCTGTTTCAAAATTCTTCTGCTTACTGGTTAGCAGTAACGTAGTCGATCGCAGCCTGAACGGTAGTGATCTTCTCGGCTTCCTCGTCAGGAATCTCGGTATCGAACTCCTCTTCCAGAGCCATTACCAGCTCAACGGTGTCCAGAGAATCAGCACCCAGATCGTCAACGAAAGAAGCTTCAGCCTTAACGTCTTCCTCTTTCACGCCCAGCTGTTCAACGATAATCTTCTTAACTCGTTCTTCGATGTTGCTCATAGTCTTCGCTTTCCTATTAAATTTACGCATCTGCGTAGAGTTGCGAGTAGTTTATTCGATTCATGCCACAATGCAAGCGAGGTCTTAATGGTCAAACCACGGAGTTTGCATCATTTAGGCGAAATTCGACTCAAATTACCTGCTGGATCACGATCCGGCCCAGTTTTAGGCCATCACCATCCCGCCGTTGACGTGCAAGGTTTCTCCAGTGATATAGCTTGCACGATCAGACGCCAAAAATACAACGGCGTCAGCAATCTCTTGAGGCTGACCCAGTCGGGCCACGGGCACCTGGCCCATAATGCCCTGCTTCTGGTCGTCGGTCAGCTCATCGGTCATGTCGGTCTGGATGAAGCCGGGGGCCACCGCGTTCACCGTGATGCCACGACTGGCCACTTCCTGGGCCAGGGACTTGGTAAAGCCCAGCAGACCCGCCTTGGCGGCACTGTAGTTGGCCTGACCGGCGTTGCCCATGGTGCCCACCACGGAACCAATGTTGATGATGCGACCATGGCGCTTCTTCATCATCGCCCGCAGCACCGCCTTGGAGGTGCGGAACAGGGAAGTGAGGTTGGTGTCGATGATGTCACTCCACTCATCCTCTTTCATCCGCATCATCAGGTTGTCGCGGGTGATACCGGCGTTGTTCACCAGGATATCGATGTCACCATGTTCGGCCTTGATTGCCGCAAAAAGTTCATCGATGGAAGTCTGTTCGGTCACATTCAGCACCATACCCTGGCCGTTATCGCCCAGGTATTCGCCGATGGCGGCGGCGCCACGCTCACTGGTGGCGGTGCCGATCACCTTGGCGCCAGCAGCAACCAGCTGCTCGGCCACGGCACGTCCGATGCCACGGCTGGCACCGGTGACCAGGGCAATCTTGCCGCTCAGATCGATACTAATGCTCATAGGAGTCTTTTCCTTGTTATAGGGCCGCCGCCAGGGTCGCCGAGTCATTCAGCGCCGCCGCAGCGATCGTCTTGTTAATTCGTTTGGCCAGGCCGGTGAGCACTTTGCCGGGGCCACATTCAAAGGTAGTCTCGATTCCCATCTCTGCCATGGCGTTGATGGTCTCGGTCCAGCGAACCGGGCTGTGCAGCTGTCGCACCAGGGCGTCGCGGATGGCGTCGACCTCTTCGGCAGCCGCCACGTCCACGTTGTTGATCACCGGTACCTGGGGCGCCTTCAGCGCCAGACCCGCCAGGGCCTCGGCCAGCTTCTCTGCAGCCGGCTTCATCAGGGCGCAGTGGGAGGGCACGCTCACCGGCAACGGCAAGGCACGCTTGGCGCCGGCCTCTTTGCACAGCTCACCGGCACGCTCAACCGCGTCCTTTTCGCCGGCGATCACCACCTGACCCGGGCTGTTGAAGTTCACCGGAGACACCACCTGGCCCTGGGCCGCCTGCTCACAGGCCGCGGCAATGGCATCATCGTCCAGGCCGATGATGGCGTACATGGCGCCGGTGCCGGCGGGCACCGCCTCCTGCATCGCCAGGCCACGCAGCTCCACCAGTTTCACCGCGTCTTTGAAATCGATGACGCCGGCGCACACCAGGGCGGAGTACTCACCCAGGCTGTGGCCCGCCATGGCGGCAGGAGTCTGGCCACCGGCGGTCCGGTAGGCGCGGTAGAGGGCGACGCTGGCGGTCAGCAGCGCCGGCTGGGTGCGCTGGGTCTGGTTCAGCTCCTCGGCCGGGCCCTGACTGACCAGTTGCCACAGGTCGTAGCCCAGCACCTCGGACGCTTCGGCGAAGGTCTGTTCGATGATCGGGTTCTCGGCGGCGATCTCAGACAGCATGCCAACGGCCTGGCTGCCCTGACCGGGAAAAACGAAAGCAAACTTGGACATAATCTTGAGTTCCTTTAAAAACGGATCAGGGCCGAGCCCCAGGCAAAGCCGGCACCGAACGCCTCCAGCAGCAGCACCTGGCCACGCTGGATGCGTCCGTCACGCACCGCCACATCCAGGGCGATGGGCACGGATGCCGCAGAGGTGTTGCCATGCTCGGCCAGGGTCAGGACCACCTGGTCCATTCCCATGTTCAGCTTCTTGGCGGTTGCCTTGAGAATGCGGTAGTTGGCGTTGTGGGGAACCAGCCAGTCGATCTCATCGCGCTCCATCTGGTTGGCCGCCAGCGTCTCCTCCACCACTTCCGCCAGGCGGGTCACGGCGTGTTTGAACACCTCGTTGCCCTTCATAAACATGTACTCCTCGCTGGGAGTGGCGCGGGGAGTCTTGCTGCGGGCCGGGGCCACGGCTTTCAGCAGCGGGCCCTGACGACCATCGGCGTGGATGTGGGTAGAGAGCACGCCCGGCTCCTCGGAGGCGCCCACCACGGCGGCGCCGGCACCGTCACCGAACAGGATGATGGTGGTACGATCGTCGGGATCGCACATGTCCGCCAGGGCGTCGGCGCCAATCACCAGCACCTTGTTGCAGGCACCGGATTTCACAAACTGGTCCGCCACCGCCAGGGCGTAGATGAAGCCACTGCAGGCCGCGGCCACATCGAAGGCGGGAATGCCGGAGATCCCCAACATCTGCTGCACCTCGCAGGCGGCAGAGGGGAAGGAGTTGGGGGCACTGCAGGTGCCGCAGACGATCATATCCAACTCGGAGGCGTCAATACCGGCCATCTCCAGCGCCTTCACCGCGGCACGGTGGCTCATGGTGGAAACGGTCTCATCGCCGCTGGCGATGTGACGGGACCGGATGCCGGTACGCTCGAGGATCCACTCATCGGAGGTATCCACCATCTTTTCCAGATCGGCATTGGTGCGGATCTGGGTGGGCAGGTAGCTCCCAGTACCTAAAATTTTTGTATGCATAGGAATATCAACAGGACTTTTCTAGTAACACCGACTGGAGTCGTGCTTCAATCTTGCCAGGCACCTGCCTTTGAACCTCTGTCATGGCTTCTTCGACAGCGCGCAGAAAGGCCAGCTCATCGGCATTACCGTGGCTCTTCACCACAATATGGCGCAATCCTAACAGACTCGCACCGTTATAGTGGTCGGGGTTCATTTGCAAGAACAGCTTTTTTAGCCTTCCCTTGAGCAACCAGCTCAGACAGCGGGCAAGCGGGTTGCGCTTTACCGACTGGGCAATCTGGTGCATCAACAGGCGGGCTATCCCCTCCGTGGTCTTCAGGGTAACGTTCCCCACAAAGCCGTCGCAGACGATCACGTCGGCCTCGCCGGAGAAGATGCGGTCACCCTCCACATACCCGGTGTAGTTGATGTGCGGTGTGGACTGCAGCAGGCGGGCCGCCTGCTGAACCTGATCATTTCCTTTGATCTCCTCGGTACCGATGTTAAGCAGGGCCACCCTGGGGTTGCTCTTTCCCGCCACCTGCTCGGCCAGCACCGAGCCCATAACGGCAAACTGGAACAACGCCTGGGAGTCGCAACTGGCGTTGGCACCGAGGTCCATCAGATAGACCGGGTCACCCGTCATGGTGGGCAACGCGGTCACTAAAGCGGGGCGGTCGACGCCAGGCAGGGTTTTCAGCACCACCTTGGCCATGGTCATCAGGGCACCGGTGTTACCGGCACTGACGCAGGCGTGGGCCTGGCCATTGGCCACCAGGTCCAGGGCCAGTCGCATGGAGCTGTGCTTGAGTCGACGCAGGGCATGCAGCGGTTTATCACCCATCTGAACCACCTGCTCGGCGTGCAGAATCCGTAGGCGTTCCGACTCGGATGCCCGATGCTGGCGCATGATGGTGAGGATGGTGGGGCGATCGCCCACAAGAATCAGATGAAGGTTGGCGTAAACCGACAATGCCTGCAAAGCTGCAGGCACTGTGACATGGGGGCCGTGATCGCCCCCCATGGTATCTAACGCGAGGGTTAGATGATTCAAAGCGGTATCAACTTACTTGTTGACTACCTTTTTACCACGGTAGTAACCGTCAGCGGTCACGTGGTGGCGACGGTGAGTTTCACCGGAAGTCGCGTCCACAGACAGCTGGCAAGTGGTCAGCGCATCGTGGGAACGACGCATACCGCGACGTGAACGGGTAACTTTATTCTGTTGTACGGCCATGGCCCCAATCTCCTAATTACTTACTCTTAAGCTTTTGTAACACCGCAAAGGGATTCGGACGCTCGTCTTCATGCGCTTTGGGCAGGTCTCCGACGACAACCTCGGTCTCAGGGCGACTGCATTCGGACAGATCATGCATTGGCATCATCGGTACCATCAGCAGCAGCTCATCCTCCACCAGTTCATGAAGTCGAACTTCGCCGTGTTCATCTAACTCGACGGGTTCGTAAGCATCCGGGAGCTCTTCGACCTGTGAATCGTCGGTCACAGGGCTGTATGCGAATTCAACTGCGAGAGTATGCCGAAAAGGCTCCATGCAACGCTGACACGTCAGAGTGAGCTCCGTCACAGCCTTCCCCTTGAGGTAGACTATCCCCTGGATGTCAGTGCCGCATTCAACGGTCACCTCGGCATCAGTGCAATCGCCGGAACTCACACCAATCAATCGCTTCAGGTTCTTGGCACGAAGAATACCTTCGTACACCAGTCTCCGTTGGGCGGCTCGTTTTGGGTCGAGCGAAACCGGAATTTGTACATTCTGCATAGGCCGCGCAGTTTATCGATCGTCTCCAGCCGAGTCAAAGGAAATTTTAGCTGTGAAAACCGGGGCTGGCTAAGGGCTGACCACCGTCGCACCAAGCCGGGCTTCCCCCTGGCATGCCGACCAATTTTCACCCTCATGTTAGGATAACTGACCACTGAACCCCGTTAGAATGGTGGACGTTTGACTCAAATCAAGGGGGGCCATGGTGCGGCGCGCCGGCATCTGCTAGGCTGGCGGCCTGAAAATTTGTCTCACTTTTTACCAGACACGCCATGAAAAAGCCGCTTATTTTGGGCTCCACCTCGCCGTTTCGCCGCGAGATCCTGGAGAAACTGAATCTTCCTTTCAGTTGTGAAAAACCGGAAGTAGATGAGACCCCACTGGAAAATGAAACCGCCTATCAACTGGTTATGCGCCTGGCCGAAGCCAAGGCCCGCGCCGCCGGCCAGGCGCACAGCGATGCCTGGGTGATCGGCTCCGATCAGGTCGCCGTCATCGACGATGAGATCCTGGGCAAGCCCGGCAGCCATGAGAAGGCGCTCGAGCAGCTGAGCGCCGCCAGCGGGCGCAAGGTCACCTTCTACACCAGCCTATGCCTGCTCAACACCCAGACCGGCGAGAGCCAGCTGGATGTGGAGACCTTCAAGGTGTACTTCCGTACCCTGAGCCACAAGCAGATCGACGCCTACCTCAAGGCGGAGCAGCCCTACAACTGCGCCGGCAGCTTCAAGAGTGAGGGGCTGGGCATCGCCCTGTTCGACCGCCTCAGCGGTCGGGATCCCAATACCCTGATGGGCCTGCCGCTGATTCGCCTGATCGAGATGCTCCAGGCGGAAGGGTTCGACGTGCTGCGCGCCCAGGCTGAGCTTGCCTCCTAAGTGTGAGCGTGATAAACCTGTTGTGATTGGTTTTTGGTCACAACAGGTTTATGAATAAGCACTTCGGCTCCTTCGACGAGTTCTACCCCTTCTACCTTGGTGAACACCGCAACCGCCGCTGCCGCCTGCTGCACTATATCGGCTCAGTGCTGGTACTGCTGATGGCCGGCATCGCCGTGACATCCGGCAACTATCTGCTGCTACTGACCCTGCCGCTGATCGGCTATGGCTTTGCCTGGGCTGGTCACTTCGGCTTTGAAAAGAACCGCCCCGCCACCTTTCAGTACCCGTTTTACAGCCTCCTGGGGGACTGGGTAATGCTCAAGGACGCGGTCACCGGCGAACTGGATGCCAAACTGAAGCAACTGCAACCTCAGCCGCGGCGCTGAGCCCGGCGAAGTGAATTCGCGACCCTCTCCTCAAATTGCCACTCGCCCCTGTTCCCCGCTACACCGCACCAGTAGAATGGCGTCCCCTGTCCCGCGATAACCCGTATCCATGAGTGCAACCCGACTCGGCAACCTGCTGGCCGCCCTCTCCTTCGTGGCCTATGGCCTGCTGCCCCTCTACTATGCCCTGCTGCCCGGCGCCCAGATGGATGAGCTGCTGGCCCTGAGAATCGTCACCTCGGCGCCGGCGATGCTGCTGCTGATCCTGCTGCTGGGACGTCAGCCTCTCTCCCTGACCGCCATCTGGTCCGACAGGCGCTCACTGCTGCTGTGCCTGGTCGCCTCCCTGTTGATGTGCGTCTCCTGGTACAGCTTTACCTGGGCCCTCACCCACGGCCAGGTGCTGGCCGCCAGCCTGGGGTTCTTCATCAACCCGCTGATGGCGGTGGCCCTGGGGGTCCTGTTCCTCGGCGACAGGCTGAGCCCGGCCCAGAGATGGGCGGTGCTGCTGGCCGCCGCCGGCATCGGCTACCAGGTGTGGCAGTATGGTGAACTGCCCTGGCTCTCCCTGGTGATGGGCGGCTTCTTCGCCCTCTATGGCCTGGTGAAGAAGTACATCCGCTTCGACGCCCTGAACTCGGTGATGGTCGAGGCGCTGCTGCTGGTTCCCCTAGCCCTGGCCTACCTGCTGTGGCGTCATGAGAGCCAGGGACTGACCGCCGCCAGCTCAGGCTTCACCACCCTGCTGCTCTATCTCGGCTCCGGGCCGGTCACCCTGATCCCCCTGGTGCTGTTTACCCTGGCCATCAACCGCACCAGCCTCACCATGGTGGGGCTGATGCAGTACATCGAGCCCAGCCTGCAGTTCCTGCTGGCCACCCTGGTGTTCGCCGAGGCATTTGACGAGGTCAAGGCGGTCAGCTTCGGCCTCATCTGGCTGGGCCTGGGGCTGTGTTCGGTAGAGGCCCTGCTGAACAGCCGGCGGCGCGCCCTGTAGGAACCCTCGGGGCGATCCAGTTCGAGTTTCCGACACCGGGGCGCTGCCCCGACGCCGCACCGGTGCTACATTGGGGCGCGATGTCACCCGAGATTGGTCCCTTGCTGCACAAATTCGAAATCCTGGTCGCCCTCAGCATCTTCGGGCTGCTGCCGCTCTACCTGAGCCTGATGCCCGGAATCCGGGTGGAGTCGCTGGTGGCCCTGAGAATCATCCTGGCCAGCGCCCTGCTGCTGGGGCTCTCCCTGACAGGAGGCCGGTGGCGCGCCATGGCCGCCCAGGTGCGGCGCCACCCGGGCTCGGCCCTCTGCTGCGTCCTCTCCGCCCCCCTGGTCACCGCCGCCGGGCTGCTCAGCGTCTGGGCCTTCATGAACCAGCAGATCCTCGCCGCCAGCCTGGGTCAGTACCTCTCCCCCTTTGTCTCTGTGATGCTGGCCCTGCTGCTGCTCAATGAGCGTCTCTCCCGGCTGCAGATACTGGCGCTGCTCACCGCGGCGGCCGGCCTGACGCTGCAGTTCGGTCACCACAGCTTCTCCCTCGCGCTGGCCCTGATCATCGGCAGCCTGTTTGCCCTCTATGGCTTCCTCAAAAAACGCGCCCGGGTGGATACCCACACCTCGCTGACCCTGGAGCATCTGACGGTGCTGCCCCTGGCCCTGGGTTACTGGGCCTACCAAAGCTGGCAGGGCAAAACCGGACTGCTGTCCGCGGACCACAGTGTCTGGCTGCAGTTGGGGTTTGCCCCGCTGATCCTGTTTGCCGTCACCCTGCTCAACCACGGCATTCAGAGGATCCGCTTCACCACCTTCGGCCTGATGCAGTTCATCGATCCCAGCCTACAGTTTCTTTTGGGGGTCTGGGTGTTCAGCGAGCCCTGCCCACCGCAGCAGCTGATGGGGTTCGTGCTCATATGGGGAGGACTGGCTGCCGTTATCGGAAACCAACTGCGCCCACGAAAGCTCGGGGAGTGTCCCGGGGTAAGAAAACTCACCAACTCTTAGCCAATTTCCACAACATTGTATTTACTCACCCACAGATCAACCACGTAAGCAATTGATATAAAAAGACTGTAAGCCTTGGCACAAGCTGTGCATCTCCTGCGTATCTTACGAATAACGACACAAAGGAATTGCGCCATGAAACGCCTCTCCCTGACCGCCCTCCCCCTGGTATGGATTCTCTCCGCCTGTGGCCAGGCCCCCGCCGCCGATGACACCAGCAAAGAAGCAGATGCCGCCAAAGAGGAGCAGGTCGTCACCCTGCCGGTGGAAACCCAACCTGTGGTCCAGGACACCGTTGCGTCCTACTACAGCTCCACCGCCATCCTGGAGGCCCCGGAGGAGGCGATGGTGGTCAGCCGGGTCCCCGGAGTGATCACCCAGGTGAATGTCGAGGAGGGGGACATGGTCACCCAGGGTCAGGTACTTGCCAGCATCGACCCCGAGCGCTACCGCTACAACCTCGACAAGGCCCAGGCCGAACTGGATGTGATCGACCAGGAGCTGAATCGTCTGAAAAAGATCGCCAACCAACAACTGGTCAGCGAAGAGGCGATGGCCAAACTTGAGTTCCGCCGCCTTTCCGCTATCGCGGATCGCGACCTGGCAGCCCTGCAACTGAAAGAGAGCCGCGCCGAAGCGCCTTTCGACGGTGTGGTCGCCAAGCGCCTGGTGAAGCGGGGCAACATGGCCGAGCAGTACAAGCAGCTGTTCTACATCGTTCGTCAGGATGAGCTGCACGGCATCCTCCACCTGCCGGAGCAGGAGCTGACCCAGGTCCGTAAAGGCCAGGTGGCGGAGTTGATTCTCAGCGGCGATGAGCGCAAGCACCAGGCCAACGTGCTGCGCATCAGCCCCATCGTCGACGCCGACACTGGCACCTTCAAGGTAACCCTGACCGTTCCCAATAGCCAGGGCAGTCTCAAGGCGGGCATGTTTGCCCGAGCCAGACTCAAATATGACGCTCACGAAGGCACCCTGGTGATCGCCAAAAACGCCCTGCTGCGCCAGGACCAGGGACACGCGGTGTTCGTTGTGGAAGCGGGCAAGGCCAAGCGCCGTGCCGTGGAGCTGGGTTACGAGGATGAGGGCCGGGTGGAGATCATCCAGGGACTGGCCCTGAACGACCAGGTGGTGGTCCGCGGCCAGCACCAGCTCAAGGACGACGCCAGTGTGGAGGTGATCGCCCCGCTGCAACTGGCCCAGCGCTAAGGACGGACCATGGGAATCATCAACACCTCAGTAAAACGCCCGGTGACCGTGTGGATGTTCATCCTGGCCATCGTCATGTTTGGCCTGGTGGGCCTGAGCCGCCTCAGCGTCAACCTGCTGCCCGACATGAGCTACCCCACCCTGACGGTGCGCACCCTCTACCCCGGCGCCGCCCCGGCGGAGGTGGAGCAGCTGGTCAGCAAGCCCATCGAGGAGTCCGTGGGCGTGGTCAAGGGACTGCGCCAGGTCTCCTCCACCTCCAGAGCCGGACTCTCCGACGTTCACCTGGAGTTTGAGTGGGGCACCGACATGGATCTGGCCGCCCTGGACAGCCGGGAGAAACTGGATGCCATCGAACTGCCTCTGGATGTGGATAAGCCCCTTATTCTGCGCTTTAACCCCAACCTGGACCCAATCGTACGCCTGGCGGTCACCACCGGCGACAGCAACGACGCTGCCCTGGTGCAGATGCGTACCTGGGTGGAGGAGGAGCTCAAACGCACCCTGGAAACCGTCCCCGGCGTGGCCTCGGTACGCCCCTCTGGCGGCCTGGAGCAGGAGGTGCAGATCCTCATCGACCAACAGAAGCTGGCCCAGCTGAACCTCACCGCCGCCCAGTTGATCGAGCGCATCCGCAGCGAAAACCTCAACCTCTCCGCCGGTAAGCTGACCCAAGGGGATCAGGAGCTGCTGATCCGCACCCTCAATCAGTTCCAGAACCTGGAGGAGCTGCGCCAGATGGTGGTCTACCGCGACAACCAGCGCCAGGTGCGCCTGTTTGAGGTGGCCCAGGTCAAAGACAGCTTCAAGGAGCGGGACAACATCGCCCGCAGCCAGGGTCAGGAAGCGGTGGAACTGGCCATCTACAAGGAGGGGGATGCCAACACCGTCGCGGTGGCCCAGGCCCTGAAGGCCAAGCTCAAAACCCTGGAGGAGGAGACCCCCTACCCCATCAACCTGCTCTACGATCAGTCCCGCTTCATTGAGAACGCGGTCGATGAGGTGACCAGCGCCGCCCTGGTGGGCGCCGTACTGGCGATGGCGGTGATCTTCCTGTTCCTCGGCCAGCTCAAGCCCACCATGATCATCTCCCTCTCCATCCCGGTGTCGGTGATCGCCACCTTCAACCTGATGTACTTCGCCGGCATCAGCCTCAACATCATGTCTCTGGGTGGCATCGCCCTGGCGGTGGGCCTGCTGGTAGACAACGCCATCGTGGTGCTAGAGAACATCGACCGTCGCCGCCGCCTGGGCGATGATCTGCACCGGGCCGCCGAGACCGGCACCCGGGAAGTAAGCGGTGCCATCGTCGCCTCCACCCTCACCACCCTGGCGGTGTTCGTGCCGCTGATCTTCGTCGACGGCATCGCCGGCCAGCTGTTTGCCGACCAGGCGATGACGGTCACCTTCGCCCTGATCGCCTCCCTGCTGGTGGCCCTGTCCGCCATCCCCATGCTCTCTTCGCGCAGGGGGATTGAGCTGAAGGTCAATCCCAATGACCAACCCAAGGCCAGGCCCACCACCCGCTGGGGCAAGGTGCGCCACCAGGCGGCGACGGTGTTCAGCTTCCCCTTGGTGCTGCTGTTCTCCTATATTCCCAGCCTGGTGATTGGGGTGGTGATGGTGGTGATTCGCGCCCTGCGCAAACTGTTCGCCCTGCTGCTCACCCCCGTACTCTGGGGCTTTGACCGCCTCTACGGCGCCCTCTCCTGGGCCTACCCCAAGCTGCTGAACCTGGCCCTGAATGCCCGGCTGCTGACCCTGGGCGTGGCGGTGACGGTCACCGCCCTGGCCTTCTCCCTGGCCCCGCGCCTGGGGATGGAACTGATCCCCCCCATGAACCAGGGTGAATTCTATCTGGAGGTGCAGTTGCCACCGGGTACCGAGGTCAGTCACACCGACAAGGTGTTGCGCCACCTGGCGGACAGCCTGATGGATGACGGCGCGGTGGACAGGGTCTATTCCCAGGCGGGCAGCGGTGGCCTGTTGAGCTCCGCCTCCCAGATTGGCGGCGAAAACTGGGGCCGGCTGCAGGTGGTGCTCAGTGACGCCAATCAGCAGCCGCGGGTGATGAGCGCCCTGCGCCACAGCGCCTCGCGCGTACCGGATCTGGAATATGCAGCCCAGTCGCCGGAGCTGTTCAGCTTCAAGACCCCTCTGGAGCTGGAGATCAGCGGCTATGACCTGGGTATGCTGGGTCTGGCCAGCGGTCAGGTGGCGGCCACCCTGGCCCAGTCTGACCGGTTCAAGGATATACAGAACAGCCTCAAGGAGGGCCAGCCCGAGCTGACCATCCGCTTCGACCACGCCAAGTTGGCGTCTCTGGGACTGACCGCCCCGGAGGTGGCCAGCCGGGTCGCCTCGGTGATCGGCGGCAGTGTGGCCTCCAGGTACACGGTGCGTGACCGCAAGATCGACATTCTGGTGCGAGCCCTGCCCAGCCAGCGGGACCAGCACGAGGACCTGGCCGGCCTGATCGTCAATCCGGGTTCCGAGCGCCCCATCGCCCTGGATGCGGTGGCCAGCATCAAGGAGGAGATTGGCCCCGCCTCCATCAACCGTATCGCCCAGCAGCGGGTGGCCATCGTCTCCGCCAACCTGGCCTACGGCTCCCTCAAGGAGGGCGTGGTCGCCGCCTCTGCCCTGCTGGAGTCAATCTCCCTGCCCCCAGGCACCAGCATCCAGTTTGGCGGCCAGAATGAGGAGATGGAGCACTCGCTGAACTCCCTCTATATCGCCCTGGGTCTGGCGGTGTTCCTGGTCTACCTGGTGATGGCCAGCCAGTTTGAATCCCTGCTGCACCCCCTGCTGATCCTGGCGGCGGTGCCCATGGCCCTGGCCGGCAGTGTCTATGGCCTGTGGCTCACCGACACCCACATCTCGGTGATCGTCTTCATCGGTCTGATCATGTTGGCGGGCATCGTGGTGAACAACGCCATCGTCCTGGTGGACCGCATCAACCAGCTGCGCCAGGAGGGCGTGGAGCGTGGCCAGGCCATCATGGAAGCGGCCCACTCAAGGCTGCGCCCGATCCTGATGACCACCCTCACCACCACCCTGGGCCTGGCCCCCATGGCCATCGGCCTGGGCGAAGGCGCCGAGATGCGTGCCCCCATGGCCATTACCGTAATTGCCGGGCTGATGATCTCCACCCTGCTTACCCTGGTGGTGCTGCCGGTGCTCTACAGCCTGTTCGACAACAAGCAGTTTGCCATGGAGGGGCAGCATGACCACTAATCTGACCAAGCTGGCGCTGAAGAGGCCGGTGACCATCACCATGGCCTTCCTGGCGATGCTGCTGATGGGGCTGGTCTCCAGCCGGCTGCTGCCCCTGGAGATGTTCCCCGGTCTGGAGATCCCCCAGATCATGGTGGAGGTGCCCTACCAGGGTGCCTCACCCCAGGAGGTGGAGCGCGGCATTACCACGGTGCTGGAGGAGTCCCTGGCCACCCTGAGTGATGTGAAGAGCATGCGCTCCCACTCCACCGAGAATGGCGCCTTTATCGAGATGCGCTTCGACTGGGGTGTGCCCATCGCCACCAAGACGGTGGAGGCCAGGGAGCGCCTGGACTCGGTGCGTCATCTGTTGCCCACCGACGTCGAAAGGGTGCTACTGCGCCAGTTCTCCACCGCAGACATGCCCATCTACACCCTGAGGATCTCCTCCAAACGGGATCTCAGCGGCGCCTATGATCTGCTGGAGAGCCAGCTCAAACGCCCATTGGAGCGTCTGCCTGGGGTCTCCCAGGTCACCCTCTACGGTGTGGACAAGCCCCGCATCGAGATTCGCGTCGATGCCGATGCCCTGGCCACCATGGGGATCAACCCTGACAAGCTGCAGCAAAGGCTGAACCAAGAGAACTTTACCCTCAGTGGCGGCACCCTGCGCAGTCAGCAGACCCTGTGGCAGCTCTCGCCCAAGGGGGAGTTCCGCAGCGTCAGTGAAATCGAGAATCTGGTGCTGCGTCCCGGCCTGCGTCTCGGCGATGTGGCCGAGATTGGCTACACCCAGGCAGAGCGCATCGATGGCCGTCACCTCAACCGTGCCTACGCCATCGGCCTGGACATCTTCAAGGAGTCCGGCGCCAACCTGGTGGAAGTGGCCGACCGGGTGACCAAGGTGATCGCCCAGGCCAACGACAACCCTCAGTTTCAGGGGATCGAGCTGTTCTCCATGGATGACCAGGCCCAGGGGGTAAAAAGTTCACTCCACGACCTGCTGATGGCCGGTCTGATAGGCGCAGGGCTCTCCTTCGGAGTGCTGTTCCTGTTCCTGCGCAACATTCCCATGACCCTGATTGTGGTGGTGTCGGTGCCCATCTCCATCGCCATCACCCTGGCGGCCATGTACCTGATGAACTACAGCCTCAATATCCTGTCGATGATGGGTCTGCTGCTGGCGGTGGGAATGCTGATCGACAACTCGGTGGTGGTGACCGAGTCGGTGCTGCAGGCTCAGGAGAGCGGCAAGTACAAGGGCACCAGAGAGGCGATTCTGGCTGGGGTCAACAAGGTGGCCCTGGCGGTGATGGCCGGCACCCTGACCACCATCATCGTCTTCCTGCCGAACATCTTCGGCACCAAGGTGCAGCTGACCATGTTCCTGGAGCATGTGGCCATCGCCATCTGCATCTCGCTGCTGGCGTCGCTGCTGCTGGCCAAGACCCTGCTGCCGCTGCTTCTCTCCCGCCTCAAGGGACTGAAATCCAGCCCCAAGGGCAGCAGCTGCCACCCCAGATACAGAAAGTGGCTGACCCGCTGCCTGGAGTGGCCCAAGACCTCTGGGGTCATCGCCCTGGTACTGCTCGCCAGCACCGCCCTGCCCATCAGCCAGGTTAAGATGGCGGACGATGACGATGACAACACCCGCCTCTATCTGCGCTACCACCTGCAGGAGCGTCAGCCGGTGGCCGTTACCGAGGCGATGGTGGACAGAGTGGAGGAGTACCTGTTTGCCAACCAGGCGGCGCTGGGGTTTGACAGCATCTACAGCTACTACGCCACCGACAACGCCACCACCACCCTGATCATGCGCGAAGAGTTGCCGGCGACCATCGAGGCCATCAAGCAGACCATCCGCGACAACATGCCCAGTCTGGCCAATGCCGAGCCTGAATTCGGTTGGGGCGGCGGTGATGACAGCGGCATGAGGATCACCCTCACCGGCCGCTCCACCACGGTGCTGATGGAGCTGGCGGAGCAGCTGGTTCCCCTGATGAACCGCATTGAGGGACTGGAAGATGTGCGCTCCGACGCTGGTGCCGGTCAGCAGGAGCTGGTGGTGCAGTTCGACCGTCAACTGCTCTCCCGGCTGGGACTGGAGGTGAGTGATGCCGCCCAGACCCTGGCCCTGGCGGTGCGCGGCCAGAACCTGCGCTCCTTCCGCCACGATCCCAGCGGTGAGATTCAGATCTTCCTCGCCTGGGAGCGTCAGTGGCGCGATTCCCTGCAGCAGTTGAAGCAGCTGCCCATCGTCCGCGACGGCGAGCGGGTCTACACCCTGGAGATGCTGGCCAGCATCGCTGCCCAGCCTCAGCTGCAGGGGATCCGTCACTTCAACCGCCAGACCGCACTGACCATCGGCGGCAACGTGGAGGAGCGATCCATGGACGAGGTGCGCGACGATCTGACCAAGGTG
The DNA here is from genome assembly GCF_005116715.1 of Ferrimonas sediminicola. Lineage (GTDB taxonomy): Bacteria > Pseudomonadota > Gammaproteobacteria > Enterobacterales > Shewanellaceae > Ferrimonas > Ferrimonas sediminicola. The sequence goes on from NZ_SWCI01000005.1 coordinate 219,725, forward strand.
CTGGATTCCATCCACTGGCCTCCCGGCTACGAGTACAGTTTTGGCGGCGGCTTCCGCCAACAACAGGACAGCGAGCAGATCATGATGATCAACATGCTGCTGGCCATCGCCATGATCTACATCGTCATGGCCGCCCTGTTTGAGTCGCTGCTGCTGCCCACGGCGGTGATCACCTCCATCCTGTTCTCCATCACCGGGGTCTACTGGACCTTTATGGCGCTGGGACAGGAGATGTCCATCATGGGGATGATCGGCATCCTGATCCTGATGGGGGTGGTGGTGAACAACGGCATCGTGCTGGTGGACCAGATCAACCAGCGCGAACCGGACATCGATCGCCTCAAGCTGGCCATTGTCGACGCCGCCACCTCACGGCTGCGACCTGTGCTGATGACCGTGGCTACCACGGTGCTGGGGCTGGTGCCTCTGGCCCTGAATGACACCCGCCTGGCCGGCGGCGGCCCCTCCTATACCCCCATGGCCCTGGCGATCATCGGTGGCCTGCTGTTCTCCACCGTCACCAGCCTGTTCCTGGTGCCCTACTGCTACCTGTTGCTGAGCCGCATGCGCCACTTCTATGCCCAGCGCTGCGCCCACATCAAGCAGTGGAGCGACGCCAAGTTGCCCAATTGGATGTAGAGATTCCCAAGGTCTTTGGGAGGCTTCGGCCTCCCCTTTTTTTGCCTGCCGATTACCACCGCTAAGCAAAAAGTTTAGCCAAATTTATTCAAAGGCTTATTTCAGCTCTCTTTAGACCGGAGCGCGATGATTCAGACGATTTGGTTATAATTCTGCCATTTTGGAAATGTTAACATCCTCACACTTTCATATTCACTTTAGTTATTTGGATAGTACGGATGTTTAGAAACCTTGTTGCGTTGGCTGTCGCAGCAACCCTGCCAGCCCCCCTGTTGGCCGCCGAACAGGGCGGCGTCGAGCGGATCGAAGTGGTGGGCTCACGCATCGCCCTGCGCACCGCCACCGACTCCGCCGCCCCGGTGGACATCATCTCCGCCGAAGACCTGGCCGCCACCGGCCAGTTGGAAACCGCCAAGGCGCTGCAGTTCGCCGCCCCCAGCTACAGCTTCCCCTTCTCCTCGGTCACCGACGGCACCGATGCGGTGCGTCCCGCCAACCTGCGCGGCATGTCCCCGGACCACACCCTGGTGCTGGTCAACGGCAAACGCCGCCACACCTCGGCCCTGGTGCACCTCTCCGGCACCGTCGGCAAGGGCTCCTCCAACGTGGATCTGAACGCCATCCCCATGGCCGCCATCAAGCGCATCGAGATCCTCCGTGACGGCGCCGCCGCCCAGTACGGCTCCGACGCGATCGCCGGGGTGATCAACGTGGTGCTCAAGGACGCCGACCAGGGGGGCAGTATCAGTACCCACCTGGGACAGACCTATGAGGGTGACGGTGAACAGCTGCGCCTCGGCCTGAACCATGGCATGCAGCTTGGTAACGAGGGCTTCCTGAACCTCTCCCTGGAGAGCCATCACAAGAACCCCACCAACCGCGCCGGTAACGACCCTCGCCAGCAGTACCCTGAGCTGGCCGATGGCAGCCCGGACCCCCGCGAAGAGACCTTCGATCGCAACAACCACCATGTAGGTGACAGCGACTATCAGAACTACGGCCTGTTCCTGAACGGCGGCACCGCCATCAGCGGCGATGACCAGCTCTACCTGTTCGGCGGTTACTCCGAGCGTGAGTCCAGTTCCGGCGCCTTCTACCGCCGCGCCAAAGACAGCCGCAACCTGACGGAGATCTACCCCGACGGCTTCCTGCCCCAGATCAATCCCGAGATCATCGACACCTCGTTGCTGGTGGGTTATGAGTTCGAACTGGGTGAGTGGAGCCTGGACACCTCCGCCGGCTATGGCCGGAACAGCTTTGAGTACCGGGTGAGAAACAGCCTGAACGCCTCCCTGGGCCCCACCAGCCCCACCGAGTTCGACGCCGGCAAGCTGACCACCGATGAGCTCAACCTCAATCTGGATGTCTCCCGCTACTACGACTTCATTAATGACTCCGAGCTGGTGGTGGCCCTGGGCGCCAGTTGGCGCAACAGCGGCTATGAGGTGGAGGCGGGTGAACCGGCCTCCTACATCCGTGGTGACTACCAGGGCAAATCCGGTGGTAGCCAGGGCTTTGGTGGGTTCACTCCCGAGTCCGCCGTAGACGAGGAGCGCCACAACCTGGGGCTCTACCTGGAGCTGGAGAACCAGTACAGCGATCAGTTCTACTGGGCCGCCGCCGCCCGTTACGAGGACTACTCTGACTTCGGCAGTAACACCAGCTGGAAGCTGGCGGGTCGCTGGGACCTCACCGACGCCCTGGCTCTGCGTGCCACCACCAACACCGGCTTCCGCGCCCCGAGCGTGCAGCAGCTCTACTTCACCAACATCTCCACCTTCTTCGACCCGGATCCGGTCACCGGCGAGTTTGTGCCCCGCGAATCCGGCACCTTCAACACCCTGGCACCCATCACCCAGGCCCTGGGTGTGAATGAGCTGAAGCCGGAGATCGCCCACTCCTACAGCCTGGGGCTGGTCTACAGCCACGACAGCGGCCTGACCGTCACCCTGGATGCCTACCGCATCGATGTGGATGATCGCATCATCCTCTCCGGCTCCGTGGACAAGGAATCCTCCCCACAAATTGAAGCCCTGTTCGCAGGCACCAATGCCGAGTCCGCCCGATTCTTTATCAATGGCCTGGATACTCGTACCCAGGGACTGGACCTGGTGGCTACCCAGGAGTTTGACCTGAACGGCTGGGGTGAACTGAAAGCCAACCTGGCCTACGCCTATAACGACACCAAGATTCAGTCGGTGAACCTGCCCACCATCCTGAGTGGCCAGGAGGCGCAGCTGTTTGACCGCCGGGAGGAGGTTCGCGCCACCGACGCCAACCTGCACCACAAGGGCAATATCGGCTTCACCCACAGCCTGGGCGATCTCACTACCCACCTGAGGTTCAGCTACTTCGGCACCTACACCGTGGGTTACTCCCGCTCCGAGGTGGAGTATGACGCCAAATGGACCACGGACCTGAGTGCCAGCTACGCCCTGACCGACGCCCTGACCCTGACCGCCGGGGCCCAGAACCTGTTCGACACCTACCCGGAGAAGCGGCCCGACGACAACAACTTCAACGGCATCTTCCTCTACCCGCTGACCAACACTCCGTTCGGATTCAACGGCGGCTACTACTACCTGGATCTAACCTACAGCTACTAGCCAGGAAACGAAGGGGCGCCGATGGGCGCCCCTTTTTCATGGTCGGCTGGATAACCGCGCTTCAGCCCGGTGGCCGCCCCCCGTCATCCAGCCTGCTTGACCTCTTATGAGTCATCAGCATTCCCTATATCAACCTCGACAGATCGATGCTATTTTCAACAACAAACAACCATCAGGACGATCTGTTATGCGCAAGCTGCTTCTCATGACCCTGCTCTTGTCGATGCCATTGAACGCCGAGGACCGCTTCAAGGATGTGCGCATCCAAAGCCAGGAGGTGGCCCAGGGCGTGCATATGCTCACCGGCAGCGGTGGCAATATCGGCGTCAGTGCCGGCGCCGACGGCATCCTGATCATCGACGACCAGTTCGCCCCCCTGGCCGGGCGCATCCAGCAGGCCCTGGCCGCCATCAAGCCTGGGCCGGTCAACTATGTGCTGAACACCCACTACCATGGGGATCACACCGGCGGCAACGCCGAGTTTGCCCCGCCGGCGACGGTGTTCGCCCACCACAATGTGCGGCTGAGGCTGGCGGGCGACGACCGGGTGAACCCCGCCCAACTGCCGCTGGTCACCTTCGGAGAGGGGCTGATCTTCCACCTCAACGGTGACACCATCCGCGTCATTCACCTGGCCGACGGCCACACCGATGGCGACAGCCTGGTGCGCTTCGAGCAGGCCAATGTGGTGCATATGGGGGATCTGTTCTTCAACGGCATGTTTCCCTTTGTGGATCTCAAGGGGGGCGGCAGCGTCACCGGCTATCTCGAGGCCGTCTCCGAGGCGCTGAAGTGGGTGGATGCCGACACCAGGGTGATTCCCGGACACGGTGAACTGGCCGGTCGCCAGGAGCTGCTGAGGTTCCAACAGATGCTGGAGGCGTCGATCCTGTGGGCCAGGAAACAGGACAGAGAAGGCTCCCTGGCCTCATGGCAGAGCGCTTTCCCCACCGAGCTGGCAAGCTGGAGCTGGCGTTTTGTCACTACCGAGCGCTGGGTCGAAACCCTCTACCAGGAACGGGACAGACTCGATGATTGACCTGCTGATCTTCGCCACCCTGGTCCTGCTGGTGGCCATGGTGCCGGTCTACGGGACGGCGGTATTGATCCGCTCCCCCACCCCGGGCCCGCTGCTGGGGGGGCTGACGGTCTGCATCTCTTTGGCGCTGCTGGAGCTCTCCCTGGACAGGATCAGTGCTCCCTGGGGCTGGCTGGCGGGTGGCCTGTTCGGCGCCGTCGCCTTCAGCCTGCTGTTCGGCACCCGCACCTGGCGGGGGGTGATACTGGCGACGGTGCTGTGCCTTACCTACCAGTGGGGCACCGGCGAGTATCTCAACGGCCTGTCACTCACCACCACCTTACAACAGCAGCTCAACCTGGCCCGCTCTGAAGTATGGCCGGAGTGAGCGCCGTCGTTACCCCCAGGCGGTAAAAAAGCGGCCCGCAGACCGCCCTTTTCAATGACAGAGTGTCCGGCGAACCCGCTCCAGGTCCTCCGGGGTATCCACACCGGCGGGCGGCGTCTGTTTCGCCTCCTCCACATGGATCCCCTCACCGTAGTAGAGCACCCTCAGCTGCTCCAGGGACTCGATCGCCTCCAGCGGGCTCGCCGGCCAGCCGACGTAGCGCCGGATGAAGCCGGCGCGGTAACCGTAGATCCCCACATGACGCAGGGCGCCGGGGCTCACCGCCGGTCCGTGGGCAAAGCCGTCCCTGTGGTAGGGGATGGGCGCCCGAGAGAAGTAGAGGGCGCGGCCGTCCGCCCCGCACACTACCTTGACCGCATTGGGATTGAACATCTCCTCGGCGTCCTCGATGGCAACCCCCAGGGTGGCCATCGGCAGGCCGCTGGTCACCAGATTCTCCGCCACCTGGCGGATGTTGGCGGGTGGAATCAGGGGTTCATCCCCCTGCACGTTCACCACCACCTGCTCCTCAGACAGGCCCAGCAGTTCCACCACCTCGGCCAGACGCTCGGTTCCGGAGTGATGGTGGGCCGAGGTCATCACCACTTCGGCGCCAAACCCCTTGACCGCGTCATACACCCGCTGGTCATCGGTTGCCACCACCACCCGATCGGCGCCGCTGGCCTGGGCCTGCTCGCAGACCCACTGGATCATCGGCTTGCCGGCGATGTCCGCCAGGGGTTTGGCCGGCAGCCGGGTCGAGGCGTAGCGGGCGGGGATGACCACCACAAAGCCCATCATCAGTCTTCCTTCAACTCGGTGGCGCGGTTTTCCAGCAGCACCGGAATGCCGTCATCAATGGGGTAAACCAGACGATCGGCCTTACAGGTCAGGGTCTGCTCAGCCGCGTTAAACTCCAGCTTGCCCTTACACACCGGGCAGGCAATGATCTCTAGCAGTTTGGTATCGAACGCCATTGTTTATTCCTTCAGCCGTGACAGCAGGGCGCTGTCAAAATCTTCCGGTAAATTAGCAGTTACCGGTAGGTAAAACCAGTTGGGACGGGCAAAACCTCGGCACTTGACCGCATCTTTCTCCGTCATGAGTAACAGCTCGCCGTCTGGGGTTAACGCCGCCAGCTCCGCCTCACTGTAGAGGTAGTGGTCGGCGAAGGGCACGCAGCGCAGGGGCGACAGCCCCTGCTCCTCCAGGGAGGTGAAGAACCTGGGGGGATTGCCGATGCCGGCCATGGCGACGATCTCCAGGTCCGCATCGAAGGGGGTGTCGCTGCCATCCACCGCCGTCAACCCGTCCGGGGCCAGGGTCATGGCATACTCGCCCGGCTTAGGACGACCGCCGTTGCAGATCACCATGTCCACGCTCTTGAGGCGGCTGACCGGCTCCCGCAGCGGCCCCATCGGCAGCCGGTGGCCATTGCCGAAGCGGCGCTCACCGTCCACCACCACCAGCTCGATGTCGCGCCCGAGCCGGTAGTGCTGCAGGCCGTCATCGGCGACGATCACGTCCACCTCCGCCCGCTCCATCAGCAGCTCGGCCGCCTTGATCCTGTCCGGCCCCACCGCCATCGGGGCGCCGGTGCGTTGCACGATCAGGGCCGGTTCATCCCCCACCAGGGCGGGGTCGGTCTGCGGCCCGACCCACTGGGGCCAGGTCTCGGCCTGACCGCCATAACCACGGCTGATCACCCCCACCTTGTAACCGTGGCGCCGCAGCAGCTCAATCAGGTAGAGCACCACCGGGGTCTTGCCGTTGCCGCCGGCGCTGAGGTTGCCCACCACGATCACCGGCACCGGCAGCTTGATGCTGGTGAGGACCCCGAGGCGGAACAGCAGCCGTCGCAGGCCGCTGATCAGGATAAACAGCCCGGCCAGGGGAGCCAGCAGCCACAGCAACGGGCTCCCCTGTTGCCAGGCGCGCTCTATCCAGTTACTCATTGTCACCAAACTGCATCTGGTGCAGCTGACTGTAGATACCGCCGTGCTCGAGCAGCTGCTGGTGGCTGCCCTGCTCCACCACCTGGCCCTTGTCCACCACCATGATGATGTCGGCGTTTTCGATGGTGGAGAGGCGGTGGGCGATCACCACCGAGGTGCGGCCCCGCTGCAGGTTGTCCAGGGCCGCCTGGATGGCGCGCTCCGACTCGGTGTCCAGGGCCGAGGTGGCCTCGTCCAGGATCAGGATGGGCGCGTCCCTTAGGATCGCCCGGGCGATGGCGATGCGCTGGCGCTGACCGCCGCTGAGCAGGATGCCGTTCTCCCCCACCATGGTTTCCAGTCCATCCGGCAGATCCTTGACGAACTCCATCAGGTAGGCGGCCTCGGCGGCGGCCTGGACCTGCTCGCGGCTGCAGTGGTCACAGGCGTAGGCGATGTTGTTGGCGATGGTGTCGTTGAACAGGGTCACCTGCTGCGACACCATGGCGATCTGGTGGCGCAGGCTGCTCAGGCGATACTCGGTGACATCCACCCCGTCCACCAGCACCTGGCCTTCGCCGGCGTCATAGAAGCGAGGCAACAGGCTGGAGATGGTGCTCTTGCCGGAGCCGGAGCGCCCCACCAGGGCCAGGGTTTTACCGGGCGGCACCTCCAGCGACACGTCTCGCAGGGCCGGCTCCTCTTTGTTGGTGTTGGGATAGCAGAAGGTGACGTTGCGGAAGCTGATGGCGCCCTGAACCCGCTCCACCTCCAGGGTACCGTTGTCCGGCGCATCGGCGGTGTCCAGCACCTCGAACACGGTGTGGGCGGCGGTGATCCCCCGCTGGAAGTCGGCATTAACCCGGGTCAGGTGCTTCATCGGCTGCATCAGCCCCATCATCGAGCCGATGATGGTGACGAAGGTCCCCGGGGTCAGGCTGCTGAGGATAAAGTCGAAACTGGCCACATAGAGCACCACGCCGATGGCACCGGAACCGATGATCTGAATCACCGGCTGGCTGATCGCCTGGGCGGCGGAGAGTTTCATGTTCTGTTGACGATTGCGGTTGTTGACCCGGGCGAAACGCTCCGCTTCGATCTCCTGGCCGCCGAAGGCGATCACGTTCTTATGCCCCTTGATCATCTGCTCGGAGGCGGTGGTCACCCCGCCCATCGCCTGCTGGATCGCCTTGGAGACCTTACGGAAGCGGCGGCTGACCACGGCGATCACCCAGGCCACCAGCGGACCGATCAGGAAGAAGATCAGCGACAGCTGCCAGCTCTGGTAGAACATGATAAACAGCAGGCCAATCACCGTGGCGCCGTCGCGCACCATGCTCACCAAGGCACTGCTGGAGGCCCGGGCCACCTGTTCGGTGTCATAGGTGATGCGGCTGATCAGGTCACCGGAACTCTGGGTGTCGAAATAGCTCACCGGCAGGCTGAGGTACTTCTCAAACACCTTCTGGCGCATGGTCTGCACCACCTTCTGACTGACCCAGGCCAGGCAGTAGGTAGAGATAAAGTTGGCCACACCGCGGATCAGGAACATCCCCACCACGATAAAGGGGGCCATGCGCAGCACTTCGCTCCTGCCCTCGTTCAGGCCATTGTCGATCAGGGGCTGAACCAGCCAGATCATGCCGGCGTCCACCGCCCCGTAGGTGATCATCCCCAGGACGGAGACGAGGAAGGCGGCGCGGTAGGGAAGGACATAGGGCCACAGGCGTTTGAAGGTTGCCCAGGTCTGTCCCCTCTCCATTGGAGTTGGTTTGGCGCTCATAGAGTTAACCGAGTTTCAATTCAAGGGGCCATTCTACCCACACAGCGGATGGATACCAACGCATGGCGGACAAATGTCGATTAAACCGCCAATTACCACACCCTTTGGTTGTACCAGTAGGGGGCCAGCCGTTCGCTGTAGCTCAGCAGTTCCACCCGATCCGGCCGGAAGTGAACGCTCACCTGCCCCACCCTGCCGGTGGTTCTCTGGCGGGCTCCCAGCGCCCGGTAGCGGACCAGCACCTCGGGGTGGGGGAATCCCCAGCGGTTGCGCCAGCCAGCGGCATGGATCACCAGGCTGGGGGCAACGGCACGCGCCCAGGCGTCGGTACTGGAACTGCGGCTGCCATGGTGCGGCGACACCAGCACCGTGACCCGCTGCGGACGCATCCTGGCCTCGGCTGTAGCCTCGATGTCCCCCGGCAACAGCACGCTGTGATGGCCATCGGAGATTCGCAGCATGCAGGAGCCGTTGTTGCCGGCGTAGTCAAACTTCTGCCAGGCCAGGGTCAGCCCCTGCCAGTGAGTGGGCGCTCGCGTACAGCCGTCACCGGCAATCTGGTTGACCTCGGGCCAGAGGCGATGAATCGCCCCGGCGCCGCCGGCATGGTCATTGTCCCTGTGACTCAGCACCAGGTAGTCCAGGTGGCCAATTCCCCGCCCCCGGAGAAAGGGGGTCACCACCCGCTCGGCGTAACTGAACCCCGACGGAAAGGCGGCGCCGGTATCGTAGAGGATCGCCCGCCCCTGCTTCTCCACCACCACGCTCAGCCCCTGCCTGACGTCCAGCACATGCAGTCGCCACAACCTCGGCGACTCCGGCAGTAGATGCAGCCCTGCCGGCAGCAGCAGCAGCGGCGCCAGTCCCCTGGCGTAGGCCATGGGAGGGCGCCAGATCAGCCACAGGGCGATCGGGACCAGCGCCAGGGAGAGCAGGCCGTGGGGCCAGCCGAGGTTGTCACCGGGCAGGGCGTGGGCCAGCCTGGCCACCGACGCCAGCGGCCACAGCGCCCCGTCCGCCAGCCGCAGCGCCAGGTCGGCCGCCGGCAGTGACAACCAGCTCATCAGCGCCGCCACCAGGGTCAGCGGCAGCGCCACCAGCGACACCCAGGGCACCATCAGCAGGTTGGCCCACAGGGCGTGCAGGGAGAGGCTGCCAAACCACCCCAACTGCACCAGGCCCAGCAGCAGGGTCAGGCCGCACTGGATCCACACCAGGCGGGCCAACTTGCCCCGACACCACTGCGGTGTCTGGGCCAGCAACAGCAGGATGGCCGCCACCGCGCAGCAGGAGAGCCAGTAGCCTGGGCCCAGCACCACCAGGGGATCGAGCAGCAACAGCAGCGCCGCCGCCCGAAGCAGCAGCTCCCAGGGCCGGCCAAAGCGACCGGTGGCCAGCATCAGCATCGCCGCCAGGGCCATGATCAGCGCCCGCTGGGTCGCCAGCCCCAGGCCCGCCAACAGGGCGTACCCCGTCACGCCGAAGGCCGCCACCAGCAACACCGCCAGGCGGGCTGCTCCCCCCTGGCTCGGCAGCAGACAGCGTGCCAGCCAGCCCAGGGTGGTCACCAGCAACAGTGCAACCAGGCTCAGGTGCAGCCCGGAGATGGCCACCAGGTGGGTGAGGCCGCCGGCACGCAGCTGGGCCCAACGCTCATCGGTGAGGCCTCGGCGATCGGCCATCGCCAGCGCCCGCAGCAGATCCCCCCTGGGCAGATCGGCCACCGCCTGCTCCAGCCTCTGCGCCAGGGGCACCCGCCAGTGGCTTCTCTCCGCCAACGGGGTCATCGCCAGGATGCGCCCCTGGGCCACCACCCGATTGGCCAGGGCATGACGCCGCTGGTTCCAGCTAAACTGATTAAAGGTGCCCATCGGGGGTCTCAGGGTGACCTTGAGTCGGTACAGATGACCCGCCTGCCAGTTGGTCTCACCCTGATAACTCAGCCAGATGCGATCGGGGTGGTGAAACTGCAATGGCGTTTCATCGATTCTCTCGACCTGCCATAAAGTTCGCTGGTATAGTGCGCCGCGGGTTGGTAAAGTGATCAACCTCGCCACCAGCAGGTGCTCCCCCTCGCTCAGGGGCTGTGCCGCAGAGATATGACGGTCGCCGTGCCAGGCGAACCAGCAGACGCCCAGCAGCAGTCCGGCCCACAGCGGCCTTGGCCGCACAAGCCATGGGACGGCCGCTCCGATGACGACCAGAAACCAGGGAGGCAGCAGTGCCGGCCAGAATAGGCCCGAGCTGACGGCCGCAACCCAACCCAGAAGAAACCTGTTCACCTGACTCTGTTTAGGCGATAACAAACCGCTATGCCAAAAAAGACCATTCAACGGCTGATGCCGAACCCGGACAAGCTGAAAGATCACAAACACCTGAAACTGTTCGGTGATGTGATCCACCAGCCCGGACTGTGGCACCTGAATCGTCGCTCTGCCGCCGGTGCCCTGGCGGCCGGCATGTTTATGGCCTGGATCCCGGTCCCCTTCCAGATGATTCTGGCCGCGGCCGCCGCCATCGTTCTCGGGGTCAACCTGCCTTTGGCGGTGGTCACCGTCTGGTTCACCAACCCGGTCACCATGCCCTTCATGTTCTACTTCGCCTATCTGGTGGGCGCCTCCCTGCTGGGGCTCGAAGCCGGGCATTTCCAGTTCGAACTGACCTGGGAGTGGCTGACCAGCAGCCTGGGACAGATCGGCGAACCCTTCCTGCTGGGGTGCCTGGTGCTGGCCATTCTCAGCTCGCTGTTCACCTACTTCGTGATCAACAGCCTATGGCGCTACTCCATCCTGTTTAACTGGAAGAAGCGCCAAATGAAACGCAATGGCAATGGCAATGGCAATGGCAATGGCAATGGCAATGGCAATGGCAATGGCAATGGCAATGGCAATGGCAATGGCAATGGCAATGGCAAATAATCCGCCCTGACGCTGAAACCAGAAAACAAAAAAGGACGCCTAGGCGTCCTTTTTTGTGTGTGGTGCGCTCAACGCAGCGCCTGGGCCGGCTCCTGCCTGGCGGCCTGCCACGCCGGGTAGAGTGAGGCCAGCACAGTCACCAGGAACGCCAGCAGGGTCACCGTTACCACATCACTCCAGATCAGCTGTGACGGCAGGAAGTCGATAAAGTAGACCTCCCCGGACAGCAGGGTCACCCCCAGGCTCTGCTCCAGGGCCCGAACCAGGTCCGACAGGCGCCATCCCAGGGCGCTGCCCAGGGCGGCGCCCAGCAGGCAGCCGGTGAGGCCGGTCAGCGCCCCCTGCACCAGGAAGGCGCCCATCACGGCGCGGCGCTCCAGCCCCATGGTGCGCAGGATGGCGATCTCCGCCTGCTTGTCCCGCACCGCCATCACCAGGGAGCAGATGATGTTGAAGCTGGCCACCGCCACCATCAGCACCAGCACCAGGTACATCAGGCTGCGAATCAACTGGATATCGGCGTAGAGGTGGCCCTGGGTTCGGGTCCAGTCATTCAGATAGAGGTAGTGGGTCTGACGGTAGCCGACGGCCCGAATCACCCCGGGCGCATCAAACAGGTCGACCAGTTTCAGCCTCAAGCCACCCACCCCCTGGCCAAAGTCGCGGATCTGCGATGCCTTGCCCAGGCTGGTAAAGGCCATGGTGCGATCGATCTCACCGCCGAGGTCAAACAATCCGGTCAGGGTAAACACCACCCGCTTCGGAGGCCTCTGCCCCTGGGAGGTGGGGCGGGGCACCAGCAGGGTGACCCTGTCACCCAGTTTGAGTTCCAGCTCACTGGCCAGGGCTTTGCCCAGCACTAGGGGAGCCCCCTCGCCGGCCAGGGATTGCCAGGCGGCGGCGGGCATGTAGCGCCGAGCGTCGGAAACCCGCCGCTCCAGCTGTGGGTCGACGCCGCGCACCGACACCCCCTTGAGCTTCTCTCCCTTCTGCAGCAGCCCCTCTACCAGGGTAAAGGGGGCGGCCGCCTCGACCCCGGGCTCGCTCAGGGCGTCGGCGGCCATCGTCTGCCAGTCGAGAATGGGGCTGTCCACGGCGATCAGTTCCGCCTGGGGCACCACCGCCAGCAGCCGCTCCTTGAGCTCCCGCTCGAAGCCGTTCATGGCGGAGAGCACCAGGATCAGCACGGTCACCCCCAGGGCCACCCCGATGATGGAGGAGAGGGAGATCACCGAGATGAAGCGGTTGCTGTGACGGGTGCGCAGGAAGCGCCACCCCAGTTGCCAGATCAGGGCCAGGTTCTTCATTGGGCTTCCTGCAGTCGACCGCCGTGCATCATCAACTGCCTGTCCAGCCGGGCCGCCAGTTCGCGGTCGTGGGTCACCACCACGAAGGCGGTGCCCTCCTGGGCCGCCAGTTCGCGGATCAGCTCATACACCTCTTCGGCGGTGTGCTCATCCAGGTTGCCGGTGGGCTCGTCCGCCAACACCAGAGCGGGCTTGTTCACCAGCGCCCGGGCGATGGCCACCCGCTGTCGCTCGCCGCCGGACAGCTCCGAGGGCTTGTGCTGCATGCGATGACTGAGTCCCACCCGTTTCAGCAGCTCCTCGCCACGGCCCCTGGCCTCCCTCCTGGTCTGGCCGGCGATCAGCAGGGGCATGATCACGTTCTCCAGGGCGCTGAACTCCGGCAGCAGATGATGAAACTGGTAGACGAACCCCAGCTCCCGGTTTCGCAACTGGGTGCGGGCGCCGTCCCCAAGGGCGAACAGGTCCTGCCCCTTAAACCAGACCCGTCCCTCGCTGGGACTGTCCAGGGTGCCGATGATGTGCAGCAGGGTGCTCTTGCCCGAACCGGAGCTGCCCACCACCGCCAGCAGCTCGCCGACGCGGACCTCCAGGTTCAGATCGGTCAGCACCCGGGTGGCCAACTTGCCTTCCCGGTACTCCTTGCCCAGCTGCTCACAACGCAGCAACAGATCACTCATAACGTAACGCCTCAGCGGGTTGAATCAGGGAAGCCCGCCAAGCGGGGTAGAGGGTGGCCAGGTAGCTGATGACCATGGCGCCGGCCAGGATCAGTCCGATCTGACCATAATCGAGGATCACCGGCAGGGGCTGGCCCGGAGGCAGCAGCCAGATCCCCAGCGCGGCCATCACGCCCTGGAGGTTGAACGCCAGCAGCAGTCCGGCCAGGGCACCGATGGCCACCCCCAGCAGGGTGCTGGTCATCCCCTGAACGGAAAACACCCCCATCACCGAGGCCCGGCTCAGTCCCATGGTCTTGAGGATGGCGATGTCCGACGTCTTGTCGGTCACCATCATCACCAGGGCCGACACCACATTGAAGGCAGCGATGGCGATGATCAGCGCCAGCAGCAGCGCCATCATGTTCTTCTCCATCTTCACCGCGCCGAACAGTTGGCCGTAGTCACTGCGCCAATCCTGCACCCGGAACCTCTCCCCCAGTTGGCTTTGCAGCTGTGCCGCCAGGCCGGGGGCCTTGAAGGCGTCATCCAGGTACAGGCGCATGGCCGCCACCCGCCCCTTGCCCAACCGGGTCAGACGGGCGGCATCCTCGATGTGGACATAGGCCAGGTGCCCATCGACGTCGGCACCCAGCTCAAACACCCCGGCCAGGGTAAAGACCCGCTGACTGGGCAGGCGCCCCATGGGGCCATAGACGGCGCCGGTGGCGGAGATCACCCGAACCCGGTCTCCGGGCACCAGGTTAAGCCGGCTTGCCAGCCGGGCCCCCATCAGAATCCGGTACTCCCCCGCACGCAGCTCCTCCCAGCGGCCGCTGATCAGGTGTTCGGAGACGGTGGAGAGGCCAGACTCCTGCTCGGGATCCACCCCCAGCACCTGAGCGCCGCCGAGGGCCCCCTCCCCCTGGAGCATCGCCTCGGTGCTCACCAGGGGCGTGACCCCCAGCACCCCGGGCTGGGCCGACAGCGTCTGTTGCAGCGGCCGCGGATCGTCTATGTGGCGGCCCTGGGAAACCAGCACCTGGGGCACCGCCCCCAGCAGGCGGGTCTTCAGCCTTCCCTCCAGGCCGTTCATCACCGAGCTGACAACGATCAGCGCGGCCACGCCCAGGGCGATGCCGACGACGGAAAAGAGGGTAATAAAGGAGACAAACTGGGTGTCCTTGCGGGCACGCCAGTAACGCAACCCGATAAGCAGGGAGACAGTGGGTGACATCTAACCATTTGCCAATTACATAAGTTATCGGATAATAAAGTTATTCGCCCCCAATAGACAAGTTCAGGCCATGTCCGAAACGCAACAAAGCTTTTTCAGCGTCCCCTGCGAATTCACCCTGTTCGCCGATCCCCTGCCCGGAGACAAGCGCCTGGTGGACGCCGACACCCTGCTGGCGATGATGCCCAGGGCTTTCAGGCTGATGGCCCAGGTCAACGAGGTGGAGCAGCGCTGCCAGCCTCTGATGGCCAGCCTGTCCCAACAGGCCGCCGAACTGGCGGAGTACCTCAGCCTGCAGAATCTCAAGCTGGATATGGTGCTGCAGATGCAACTGGAAAAAAGCACCGAAGCCCGTTACCGCTGCCAGGGGGTGCGCTTCGGCGGCAGCGGCGCCCTGGTGCGTTGCGATCACCCCCTGGAGCCTGGAGCAATACTGGAGATCAAGATACTGATTCCGGAGGAGAACGTGGCGGTCTTTGCCGTCGCCGAGCTGACCGGCTGCGAACGGGAGGAATCCGGCTACTCGTGGACCCTGGATTTCACCAGCATCATCGAGGGGGACCAGGAGCGCCTGGTCCACGCCAGCCTGCAGGTCGAGCAGCGGATGCTGCGCGCCCGCGCCCAGGCCAGGCGGGAGCAGCAGGCCCCCTAGGCCTGGGGCCAGTCAGGCCGCTTTCGGCAAACTGGCGGACAAAGATTCACCTGGGATCCACCCTCCGCCAAAAACCGGGGGTGGAAGCCCCAGCCCCCCTTGCCTACAATAGCCGCACCTAACTTCAGTAAGCCCGAATCATGAGTAGTTTTTCCCCCCTGGCCCCGGCCCCCGCCGGTGCCGGCTGCAAGCGCCGTCTCACCGGCCTCACCGGCAGCGCCCTGAGTCTGACCATCAGCCGTCTGGCCCGACAGCATCAGGGGGTCAGCTTACTGATCACCCAGGACACCCCCAGCGCCCTGCACCTGGAGCAGGAGCTCTCCTACCTGTGCCCTGAGATGGCGGTCACCCTGTTCCCCGACCGCGAGGTGCTGCCCTATGACAGCTTCTCCCCCCACCAGGACATCGTCTCCCAGCGACTCGAAGCACTCTACCGCCTGCCCCAGACCCGCAGCGGGCTGGTGATCGTACCGGTCAATACCGCCCTGGTGAGGCTGCCCCCGGTGGACTACGTCGGCAGCAGCGTGCTGCTGCTGGAGCCCGGCCAGAGGATCGACATCGACGCGCTGCGCCACAACCTGACCCAGGCGGGCTACCACCATGTGGAGCAGGTGTACGAGCACGGCGAATTCGCCGTCCGCGGCGCCATCATCGATCTCTTTCCCATGGGCAGTGACCAGCCGCTGCGCCTGGACCTGTTTGACGATGAGCTGGAGTCGATCCGCACCTTCGATGTGGACAGCCAGCGCACCCAGGGCAGCCTGGAGCGGGTGCGGCTGCTGCCGGCCCGGGAGTTTCCCACCCACGACAAGGCGATCGAGGGGTTCCGCAGCCGCTGGGGTCAGCACTTCAGCCGCATCAGCAACGAAACAGAGTCGGTCTACCAGCAGATCAGCCGCGGACTGATGCCAGCCGGGGTGGAGAACTATCTGCCGCTGTTCTTCGAGACCACCGCCACCCTGTTCGACTACCTGCCGGAGCAGGTGCAGCTGATGACCACCGGGGAGATCCAGGGCGCCTGTGACAAGTTCCTGGCCGATGCCCGCCAGCGGTTTGATAACTACGGGGTGGATCCCCTGCGGCCGCTGCTGCCGCCTCAGACCCTGTTCCTCAATACCGAAGAGCTGTTTTCGCAGATGAAGCCCCATGGCCGCATCCAGCTCAGCCGGACGCTCAGCGAGATCGCCAGGGAGCCCAGGGCCAAGGCGGCTGCCATCGGCGAGGTGGCGGTCAACCACCAGCTCAAGGTCCCCACCCAGGCGCTGGCCAAGCGGATGGCCGAGGCCAGGCGCACCCTGTTCAGTGTCGAGTCCGAGGGCCGGCGCGAGGCGCTGCTGGAGCTGTTGCGCCCCATGCAGCTGACCCTGACCCAGTTTGATCACCTGGATAGCTTCCTGGAGGCCGATGCCGCCACCGGCATCATCGTCAGCCCGCTGGAGCAGAGCGTGCTGCTGGAGCAGGAGGGGCTGGCGCTCATCTGTGAGGAGGAGCTGCTGGGCGGCCGGGTGCGCCAGCGCCGCCGCCAGCGCAAGACCGTCAGCTCCGACACCCTGATCCGCAACCTGGCGGAGCTTAAGGTGGGCCAGCCGGTGGTGCACCTCAAGCACGGTGTCGGCAGCTACCAGGGTCTGCAGACCCTGGAGGCCGGCGGCATGAGCACCGAGTTCCTGGTGCTGGAGTACAAGGACCAGGCCAAACTCTATGTGCCGGTGAGCGCCCTGCACCTCATCAGCCGCTACAGCGCCGGCGAGGAGTCCGAGGTCCAGCTCAATCGCCTCGGCAGCGAGGCCTGGGACAGGGCCAGGCGCAAGGCCGCCGAGAAGGTGAGGGATGTGGCCGCCGAGCTGCTGGACATCTACGCCCGCCGAGAGAGCAAGCCGGGTCACGCCTTCGAACTGGATGAGCTGGAGTACCAGCGGTTCTCTGCCGGCTTCCCCTTCGAGGAAACCCTCGATCAGCACAGCGCCATCGATGCGGTGGTGCGGGACATGCGCACCTCCAGCGCCATGGACCGTCTGGTGTGCGGCGATGTGGGCTTTGGCAAAACCGAGGTGGCGATGCGCGCCGCCTTCGTGGCGGTGGCCGCCGGCAAACAGGTGGCGGTGCTGGTGCCCACCACCCTGCTGGCCCAGCAGCATTTCGAAAACTTCCGCGACCGCTTTGCCGACTGGCCGGTGCGCATCGAGGTGATGTCCCGGTTCAAGACCGCTGGCGAACAGAAACAGGTGTTGGGGCAACTGGCGGAGGGTAAAGTGGACATCGTCATCGGCACTCACAAGCTGCTGCAGTCCGACATCCAGTTTACCGATCTCGGCCTGCTGATCGTCGACGAGGAGCACCGCTTCGGCGTGCGCCAGAAGGAGCAGATCAAGGCGCTGAGGGCCGAGGTGGACATCCTCACCCTCACCGCCACCCCGATTCCGCGCACACTGAACATGGCGATGTCCGGCATGCGGGACCTCTCCATCATCGCCACCCCGCCCGCCCGGCGGTTGTCGGTGAAGACCTTCGTCCGCCCCAGGGAGGGCAACCTGATCCGCGAAGCGCTGATGCGGGAGATCCTCCGCGGTGGCCAGGTCTACTTCCTGCACAACAGCGTCGAGACCATAGAACAGTGCGCCAAGGAGCTCGCCGAGCTGGTGCCCGAAGCCCGCTTCGCCATCGCCCACGGCCAGATGCGCGAGCGGGAGCTGGAGCGGGTGATGAGCGACTTCCACCACCAGCGGTTCAACGTGCTGGTGTGCACCACCATCATCGAGACCGGCATCGACATCCCCAGCGCCAACACCATCGTCATCGAACGCGCCGACCGCTTCGGCCTGGCCCAGCTGCATCAGCTCCGCGGGCGGGTGGGACGCTCCCACCACCAGGCCTACGCCTACCTGCTAACCCAGGGCAAGAAGCTCACCAAGGACGCCAAGAAGCGGCTGGAGGCAATCGAGCAGCTGGAGGACCTGGGCGCCGGCTTTATGCTGGCCACCCAGGATCTGGAGATCCGCGGCGCCGGCGAGCTGCTGGGGGACGAGCAGAGCGGTCACATCGCCAAGGTGGGCTTCAGCCTCTACATGGACATGCTGGAGCAGACCGTCTCCGCCCTCAAGGCGGGCAAGGAACCCAGCCTGGATCAGATCCTGGCGGACCAGACCGAGCTGGAGCTGAAGATCCCGGCGCTGCTGCCGGAGGAGTACATTCCCCACGTCAACACCCGGCTGGCGATCTACAAGCGCATCGCCTCCTGCACCAGCACAGACGAGTTGACCGAGGCCCGGGTGGAGCTGGTGGACAGGTTCGGCCGGCTGCCCGACGCCAGCGAGAACCTGCTGAGCCTGACCCGCCTGAAACTGCGGGCCATGGCCGCCGGCATCCGCCGCATCGATGCCCACGCCAAGGGCGGCAGCATCGAATTCGGGCCCGACACCAAGGTGACTCCGGAAATCCTCATCGGTCTGTTACAATCTCAGGCAGGCCGCCTGAAGATGGACGGCCCCAATAAACTGCGCTTCCAAGGGGAGTTACAGGAACCGGCCCCCCGCCTTGAGGCGGTGGAGCAGCTGTTAAGCCAACTGGGGATCTGATGAGCAAGTCACTGTACCACGCCCTGCTTGGGCTCACCGCCCTGCTGGGCAGCGGCCACGCCGCCGCCGAAGACGCCACCTGGTTCGAGGTGGAACTGGTGGTGTTTGAACGCCCCCAGCAGACCAGCGAACGCTTCCCGGAGGAGCTGGCGCCGATGAAGCCCGCTGCGCCCCTGGACCTTCTCGGGCCCGAGGTAATGCCGGACACCAGCGCCCTGGAGCTGGCCCTGAGCGACTGCCAGAGCTTCGGCTGGCAACCGGACCAGCCCGAGTGCCCCCCCGAGACTTCGGAGCCCTCCCAGCCCAGTGACCTTCCGGTGCGGGTTACCACCAGGAACATGGGCGATCCCCGCCTGGGCAAGCCCTACCTGTTGCCGGAGGAGAAGCTGGAGTTTGACCAGGCCCTGGCCAAACTCAGGAGCGGCGGCGTCAAGCTGCTGCTGCACACCGGCTGGCAGCAGCCGGTGTACAGCCGGGGCAACAGCCAGGCCTACCGCCTGTACGGCGGCCACAACTTTGCCGGTCGTTATCAGAGCGATGGCCGGCTCAAGCCCGAGGAGTCGGCAGAGCCACAGGGCGATGGCATCAACGCCTTTGATCTGGCCTGGTTGATGCCCTCGGAGCCGCAGAGCCAGCCCCTGTGGCAACTGGATGGCTGGATACGCATCTACCTGAACCAGTTCCTTCACATCGACACCCAGCTGCAGCTGAGGGAGGAGGGGGTGCGGTCGGTGACGCCCGTGGAGCGGGATGTCGCCTCGGCATCGCAAGGCTCAATGGAGAGGGGGGCGACTCTGCCCATGGAGGTGGCCGCGGAAGAGGCGGTGGAAACCGAGCCCTTCCTGCACCGGATACGCCTGGAGCAGAGCCGGCGGGTGCGCAGCCGGGAACTGCACTACTTCGATCACCCCAGGATGGGGATGGTGATCCAGATCCGGCGCATGACCCAGCCCAGCAAGATGCCGCCGCTTGAGGCGGAGCCGCCAGCCCAGCCCGCCGAGACGGCGGTCTCCTCTGTCGACGGCAGCGTCACTCGGTAACTTCGAAATCCAGGTAGAGGTCGCTGCCGTCATAGTCGGACACCAGGACGTCGGACACCTCGGCACGGGGCGGGCCCTGATGGGCCCAGTCCAGCATGGCATCTACCGCCCTGTCGGCCCCCTGGGCCAGCATTTCGACGCTGCCATCATCCAGGTTGCGCACATAGCCGGTGACCCCGAGCCGGAGTGCGGTTTCCTGGGCTGACGCCCGAAACCAGACTCCCTGCACCTTGCCGGTCACCCTCATCAACAGCCGTTTCATCGAAGCACCCACCGTCACCCAACTGTTTTCAATATAGCAGCAAACAAAAAGGCGACCCCTGGGCCGCCTTGCGTTTCACCGACTCAGGCGCAGTCCCGGGCGTCCAGCTTGAACTGTGACAATGCCCTGAGCTGCTTGGAGATATCTTTAAACTTGTGGGTCTGGGTTTCATCCCAGATCACCGGATAGTAGCGACTCAGCTCACGCTCAATACGCTGGGTGTCCAGCACCTCGTCGTTGCGGGCCAACACGCACAGGCAGCGTCCCTGGTTCTTCTCCCGGAAGGCGGTGACGCACTTCTCCTTGATGTCACGGTACTCCTCGGGACGGTCGATCAGCCCCTCCATGTTCTCTTCCGGCCACAGGTTGGGATTAAACACCACCGAACGCATGCCGCAGAGGAAGCCTATCCGCTCCGCCCAGAATCCCCCCAGGCCCACCCCGACGATCAGAGGAAAGGGATCGTCGCTGAACCGCTTCTGCTTCTCCACCTCCTTGAGCAGATGCTGCATATCGTGGCGCGGATGCAGGGTGGAATAACTGATAAAACGAACGTCTTCATCCGCAAACTGCAGCTGAAGCACCTTCTCGTGATTTCCGGGACTGGTGGCATCGAAGCCGTGCAGGTAGATAATCATAACGAAACCATTCCATTAGCTTGAGACCACTATAGCCATAGGGCGAAACCATTCAAAGGGCAAACCCTGATCTGGATCACGGTTGATCGAATTTTGCCAACTGACGCCGGCGCCCCAGCCCCAGCCGAAATCGCACTGTGCTGAGTATGGTCCCGTTTCGGCCTGAATCCCATTCCCAGCCCATTTTGGCCAGCGCACTTTCCCCTGAAGGTCGCGGGCGTTTGGCTCAGAAATCGGCAGGACAGCGCCTGGTCGGGATATTATGCTGTATAGGCCAGGTCGGATTTTGCTTTCCCTCCACCTGGGTTACCATCAGCCATCCGCCTGCGGGCAACGAAACAACAGGACAGAGTTTATGATCAGCGTGTTCGATATGTTCAGCATTGGCATCGGCCCCTCCAGCTCCCACACCGTGGGACCGATGCGGGCAGCCAACCGCTTTATCGACGAGCTTAAGCAGCACCAGCAGTTTGAACAGGCCGATGAGATCCAGTGTGAGCTGTTCGGCTCCCTGGGCCAAACCGGCAAGGGCCATGGCACCGGCAAGGCCGTGGTGCTGGGCCTGCTGGGCGAGGAGCCGGAGAAAGTGGACACCGACAGTGTCCAGGCCAAACTGGACCAGGTGGAGGGGGATGAAGCCCTGCTGCTGGGTAACGAGCGTCCGGTACGCTTTACCCGCGCCGATGGCCTCACCTATCACCGACGCAAGACCCTGCCCCAGCACGCCAACGCCATGACCCTGCGCGCCCTGGTTCGCGGCCTGGTGGTCTATGAGCAGACCTACTTCTCCGTCGGTGGCGGCTTCGTGCTGGACAAGAGCGAGATCGCCCAGCCGCTCAGCACCATCCAGGGCCCCACCCTGCCCTACCCCTTCGAGAGCGCCGCCCAGTTGCTGGAGCTGTGCAATGAGCAGGGGCTCTCCATCGCCTCGCTGATGATGGCCAACGAGAAGGTGGTGGCCGAAGAGTCGGCCATTCGCAGCCAGCTGTGGAACATCTGGCTCACCATGAAGCAGTGCGTGGAGCGCGGCTGTCGTGACGAGGGGATCCTGCCCGGGGGCCTCAAGCTGAGACGCCGGGCCCCGACCCTCTATCGCCGTCTCACCGTAGAGGGGTGCAACAGCAGCGATCCCCTGAACGCCATGGACTGGGTCGACCTGTTCGCCCTGGCGGTGAACGAGGAGAACGCCGCCGGCGGCCGGGTGGTGACCGCCCCCACCAACGGCGCCGCTGGCATCCTGCCGGCGGTGCTCTGCTACTACGACAAGTTTATCCAGGCGGTGGATGAGGAGACCGCCTGCCGCTACCTGCTCAGCGCCGCCGCCATCGGCATCCTCTACAAGAAGAACGCCTCCATCTCCGGCGCCGAAGTCGGCTGCCAGGGCGAGGTGGGGGTGGCCTGCTCCATGGCCGCCGGGGCACTGACCGAGATCATGGGCGGCACCCCGGCCATGGTGGAGTGTGCCGCCGAGATCGGCATGGAGCACAACCTGGGCCTGACCTGCGATCCGGTCGGCGGCCTGGTACAGGTGCCCTGCATCGAGCGCAACGCCATGGGCGCAGTCAAGGCGATCAATGCCTCACGGCTGGCCCTGAGGGGCGATGGCCAGCACAAGGTCTCCCTGGACAAGGTGATCAAGACCATGTGGGAAACCGGTCAGGATATGCGCACCAAGTACAAGGAGACCGCCCGGGGCGGCCTGGCGGTGAATATCGTCGAGTGCTGATCGCCCCCTGCGACAGAAAGACCGCCTGATGGCGGTCTTTTTTGTCGCAGGACCAATGGCCAATCAGTCGATCTCCAGGTACTTGTGGGTCTGCACCGACAGCCGCCAATTGCGCTTGATGCAGGTGTCGATGGCCAGTTGGGTGGCCCGCTTCTTGGTGGAGATAGGCTGCAGGCAGATCTGCGGATGCCGCGGCAGTGGCTGGTCCGCCAGCAGCGCATCGAGCTCCTCGATATGGCGCTCGGTGGCGATGGGGTGCTTGATCTCATCGGCCCGCTCCAGGGCCTGGGGCAACACGGTCAGTCCCCCCTTCATCCCGATCTTGGGGGAGACGGTCACCCAGGTCTGCTCATCACAGCGCACCTCGACGCAGCCGGAGGTCTCAATCTGGCAGCGCCAACCCGCGGCGTGCATCAGCCGGGTCAGTTCGGTGAGGTCATACAGGCAGGGTTCGCCACCGGTGATCACCAGGTGGCGGGCACTGTAGCGGCCATCGGTGAGCAGGGCCACCAGCCGGGCTTCATCATAGTATGCCCAGATGGGCCTGTCGCCGCTGACACCGATGATCCGCTCGGGATCCACCTGGTGCTCAGGCTCCACCTCCCAGGTGTGGCGGGTGTCGCACCAGGGACAGCCGACCGGGCAGCCCTGGAGACGAAGGAATACCGCCGGCATGCCGGTAAACTGGCCCTCGCCCTGGATGGTCTCGAAGATCTCATTGACGGGAAGCCGGCTCACGAACTCTGCTCCTCCATCAGGTCAACACTGGGCCAGGCGTTGACCACCGCCTTCACCAGGGTGGCGAGGGGGATGGCGAAAAACACCCCCCAGAACCCCCAGAGGCCACCAAAGATCAGCACCGACACGATGATCGCCACCGGATGCAGGTTCACCGCCTCGGAGAACAGGATGGGCACCAGTACGTTGCCATCGAGCATCTGGATGATGCCGTAGGCCAGCAGCAGGTAACCAAATTGGGGCGTCAGGCCCCACTGGAACAGGCCCACCAGGGCGACGGGGATGGTGATCACGGTCGCCCCGATGTAGGGGATCAGCACCGACAGGCCCACCGCCAGCCCAAGCAGGGCGGCGTAACGCAGGTCCATAAACAGGAAGGTCAGGTAACTGGCTACTCCGATAATCAGGATCTCAATTGCCTTGCCACGGATGTAGTTGACGATCTGGCCGTTCATCTCCGTCCACACCTGCTTGGCCAGCTCGCGGTTGCTGGGTACAAAGCGGCTGAAGCTGCTCAGCAGTTCGCGCTTGTCCTTGAGGAAGAAGAACAGCAGCAGCGGCACCAGGATGGCGTACACCGCCAGGGCAACCAGGTCGATCAGAGAGCCCAGGGACACCTGCAACACCTGCTGGGCCCAGGCCAGGATGCGGGCATTGAGGTTTTGCATCAACTCCTGCATCTGCTTTTCGCTGATCACGTCGGGGTATTGCTGAGGCAGGGTCAGCACCTTGCTCTGGGCCCAGGCGATCATATCCGGCAGTTCGCGGGCCAGGCTGATCCCCTGGTTCCAGATCTGTGGCAGGGCGATGAGGCAGAACATCATCATGGCCCCGACAAACACCAACAGCACCAGGGAGACGGCCACGGAACGGGGCAGACCCCGGTTGGCCATCTGAGCCACCGGCCACTCCAGCATGTAGGCCAGCACCACCGCCACCAACAGTGGGGTGATCAGCTTGCCGTAAAAATAGATGATGGCAAAGCCCACCATCAGGATCAGTGCCAGGGTGACCGCCTGCGGATCGGAAAACTTCTCCTGGTACCAGTTGCGGAGCAGATTCCACATACTTAATAAAACCTTCTGTGTCTTTTAGGGTTGCGGGCTCAGGATCACTGCCGTCGCTCCCGGACGCGCCTCGGTATTCACTCGAAAACCGCATCGCCGGGCATAGGGGGGCAGATCCCTGAGGATTCCAGGATCACTGACGATCAACGTCAGGGGTTCACCTGGGCCGAGCCGCTTCATCGCCAGCTTGGCCTGGACGAAGGCCATGGGGCAGCGATAGCGGGTGAGATCGACAGGGTGCATCCGGGCCTCCTTGTTTTGGGCGTCATTATCTCCTTACCTCAGGCAAACCACAAACTTGTGACGCAAGATTATGTAAAGTCTCTGGAACCCAGAGAGCCTCCTGGCAGACTAACCAACAGACATCCCCCCTGCTCCGCCGAGGGAACCCGGGGGGAAATTGCTGAAGAACCCTAGCTAAAACATAATATTGCTACATTGTTGAGTGGTTTTTGCCCTCCCTGCACAGTGGTCATTCACCGGCCGATGCGGGTACACTGGCGAGAACACCATCAACACCGGACCTCAAGGACATACGTGATCAGACGTTTCACTCTCTCCCTGGGCGCGGCCCTGCTCAGTGCCACCCTGGGGCTGACCGCCGCCCAGGCACAGCCCGAGCTGCCTGAACTGGGTACCGTGGCCACCAGCACCCTCTCCATCGACAAGGAGAGTCAGATTGGTGACTTCTACATGCGCATGCTTCGGGGCCAGCTGCCGATCATCAACGACCCGGTGATGACCGAGTATCTCAACGATCTCGGCAACCGCCTGGTGGCCAGGGCCGACAACGTCAAGACCCCCTTCACCTTCTTTCTGGTCAACAGCAACGAACTGAACGCCTTTGCGTTTTTCGGGGGCCACGTCGGGGTCCACACCGCCATCATCGACGAGGCGGACAATGAGAGTGAGCTGGCCTCGGTACTGGGACATGAAATAGCCCACGTCACTCAGCGCCACCTGGCCCGGGCCATCGAGGCGCAGAAGAAAACCGCGCCGGCCACCCTGGCCGGAGTGATCGGTTCCATCATCCTGGCCATGGCCGCCCCCGAAGCGGGCATCGCCGCCCTGCAGTCCACCCTGGCCCTGAACCAGCAGGCCCAGATCAACTACACCCGCAGCAACGAGAAGGAGGCCGACCGAATCGGCATCAAGACCCTGGTCTCCGCCGGTTTCGACCCTAATGCGGTGCCCAGCTTCTTCAGCAAGATGGCCGCCAAATACCGTTTCGCCAGCAAGCCGCCTCAGATGCTGCTGACCCACCCCCTGCCCGAGAGCCGGGTGGCCGATGCCCGCGCCCGCGCCGCCCTCTATCCCTACCGGCCGGTACCGGAAAACCTGCTGTTTCACCTGGCCAAGGCCAGGGTGCAGGTGCGCTACTCCAAGCTGGACAGGGACCATGCCCTGTTCCTGTTCGACCGGCAGCTCAAGTCCGGGGATCCGGTGGTCCAGGATGCCGCCCGCTACGGCAAGGCGCTGACCCTGCTGGATCTGGAACGGCCGGATGAGGCCGAGGAGGCGCTCAACGCCCTGCTGATGAAGGATCCGCAGAACCTCTTCTACCTGGATACCGCCTCCGACATTCTGTTGATGCAGAAGCGTCCGGAGAAGGCACTGGCGATGCTTCGGCAGGCCCACAAGCTTCGCCCCGACAACAGCGTCATCGAGATCAACCTGGCCAACGTGCTGCTGCAAACCGGCAAGCTGCAGGAAGCCCGGGCCCTGCTGGAGCACCAGACCAACCTCAACGGTGACAGCGTGGTCGCCTACGACCTGCTCTCCCAGGTGTATCGCAGGCTGGGGATGGTGGCCGAACGCCACATGGTGCAGGCGGAGTTGCTGGCCCTTTCCGCAGCCTATGAGCGGGCAATCGAACAGCTGCAATACGCCTACCGCCAGACCCGGGACGATCCGCTGCAAAAGGCACGCATCGACGCGAGAATCAAGGAGCTGCGCAGATCGGAGCAGGAGATGAAATCCCTTTGAGTTGACGCCGGCTCCACGTAGAATGGCCCCAGAATGAGATCATGATCACAGGAACAGCTATACCATGACCGACACCACCCGTATCTGGCACAACCCCCGCTGCTCCAAGAGCCGCCAAACCCTGGCCCTGCTGGAGGAGCGAGGCATCACTCCAGAAGTGTATGAGTACCTGAAGCAGGCCCCCAGCGAAACCGAGCTGCGCCGGGTGCTTGAGCTGCTGGGGCTTAAGCCGCGCCAGCTGATGCGCACCAAGGAAGCGGAGTACAAGGAGCAGAACCTCGCCGACGCCGGTGATGACGCCCTGATTGCCGCCATGATGGCCACCCCGAAGCTGATTGAGCGACCCATCGTCGTTCATGGCAACCGGGCCGCACTGGGCCGTCCCCCGGAGCAGGTGCTGGAGATCCTCGGTTAAGATGATCAACGATAGCCAAAGCCTGGGGCGCCTGGCCCTGGGCAGTTACCTCAGCTGCCTGGTCTACGTTCCCCTCTGGCAACTCCGGCTCAGCCCCCACGACGGCTACTCTCTGGGATTCCACCTGTTGATGCTGCTGCCACTGCTGTTGCCCCTGCCGGGAATGCTGAAGGGCCGGCCCTACACCCATGCCTGGTCGGGCTTTATCGCCTGCCTCTACCTGGTGGCCAGTCTGACCCAGCTGTGGACCGCCAGGGAGCAGTTCTGGTGGCCGGCCCTGGCAACCGTCCTGCTGCTCAGTTGGCTGCTGGCCAGCAGTTATTATGCCCGTCACCGCGGTAGGGAACTGGGGCTGGGGCTGAAGAAGAAAAACTAACCCCTAGGGAGGGAGAGAATGAAAACGCACTGGATTGCCGTAACCTGTATGGGGCTGCTCACCGCCTGTGGCGGAGGCGGGGGGGCCTCCTCTCCCGACCCGAGCCCCCTGCCCCCCTCTACTGAGCTGACCATCAGCCGCACTCTGGCCTCGGACCCCAGTGCGGCACTGGTGGCCACGGTAACCGGGATAGACAGCAGAGAGCTGGACTTCCGCTGGAGCCAGATCTCCGGGCCCCAGGTCAACATCCTCAACCCCAGCTCGCCCATGGCCGCCTTCGAGGCCCCGGAACCGGGCCTGTATGAGTTTCGCATCACCGTCACCGACAGCCAGGGCAATGCGATCAGCGAAGTGGTCGACCACAGCACCGACACGGCGGCCGATGCCGGACGTATCCGCGGTGACCAGGTGGTGCCCTCCGGCGGCCGGGTCTCCATGCGCCTGGGGCGCTCCGGGGATCGCAGCCAGGCGATGCAGGGGATCCGCTGGCAACAGCAAGCCGGTCCCAGAATCGGCGATCTGGCGTTCGACGATCCGGAGCTGCTCACCTTCACCGCGCCGGTGGTGACCCGGGACACCCTGCTGACCCTGAGCGTCACCGCCAGCGACAACGGCCGGCCGGTCAGCGACCAGGCCTTGGTGCTGGTGACCGCCGAGCCCTCGCCGGCCAATGACGCCCTGTTCGACGGCCCCGTCGCCCGGGTCCAGGCCTGGGACGACCGCTCCCCCTGGAAGGCCGCCCTGGAGCGCTGCGTCTACTCCACCCGGTTCAACGCCAGCTCCCTGTGCAGCATCGATACCCTGCCGCTTCTGGGCCAGCAGCACCCCGTTCCCACTGTGGATCAGGTGATGGAGCGGGTGGTGGTCTCCCACCCCTGGATGGGCGACGCCTTCAAGGGGTTTCTCCAGCAACGGGATCCGAGCGGCGACTTCCGCCGTCTGCTGGGGGCGGTCACCGCAGTGGTGATCAGCGCCGACATCCGCCCCTCCTTCTACTGGGTGGCCACCGGTGCCATCTACCTGGATCCCTCCGACCTGTGGCTTGAGCCCTGGCAGATGGCGACCATCAACGAAGATCCGGACTACCGCAGTGGCTTTGGCAGTGAGCTCAATTTCCTCACCCCCTGGCGCTATGTGAAGGGCAACGCCTATGCCAGCGTCTCCTACCCGCCCTACGCGGAGATCAGCCGCAGCCTGGGCGCCCTGGAGTCGGAGCTGGCCAGCCTGCTCTACCATGAGCTGGCGCACGCCAACGACTTTTTCCCCAGCAGCACCTGGGACAGCATCGATACCCCGACCCTGCTGCAAGCCTACTACCTGCGCAGCGAGCAACAGCAACTCATCTCGGACCGGCTCACTGCCGATCTGCCCCTGCACAGCAGTGAGATGAAGGCACTGGCCGATGTTCAGTTCCGCGGCGCCACCGCCACCCCTTTGCAGAAGAGCTACCAGCCCGGCGACATCGCCGCATTCTTTTCCAGTGACAGGGCCAACGACGACTACGCCTACTCCACCCCTAGGGAGGATCTGGCCATGCTGTTTGAGGAGGCAATGATGGCGCATCGCTATGGCATCCGCCGCGATGTCGCCGTGACCGATCGACCGGACCAGGTGAGTGCCTCCACCATCAGCGTCAGCTGGGGACAACGGGGGCGCATCGCCGATGCACCGCTGCTGCCGAGACTGGACCTGGTGCTGACCCAGCTGATGCCGTCGCTCGAGGCCGATCGGCTGATCTCCGCCCTGCCGGCCTCGATCCCGATGCGCGCCGGGGAGAGCTGGGCGGACAACCTCACCCTGGATCCCGCCGCCGCGGCAGCCAGGGTGCTGGCGAGGCCCAGCCTGACCCGCCCACGGGAGGGAGTGCTCCGCCACCTCGGGCGTACGCCGGATTGGAAGTTGGAACAGCAGTAACTGAAAAAGGCCGCAGAAGCGGCCTTTTTCAGTCCCGTGTCACCGAGTTACAGGTGCAGGGTCTCCTTGACGAAGGGGATGGTCAGCCGACGCTGGGCCTGCATCGACGCCTTGTCGAGCCTGTCCAGCACGTCGAACAGGGTGCGAAGGTCCCGGGCAAGCCGGGTCAGCAGGAAGCGTCCCACATCCTCGGGCAGCTCCAGCCCCCGGGCCTTGGCGCGGCGCTGCAGCGCGGTCAGCTTCTCCTCGTCGGACAGGGACTGGACCTGGTAGTGCACCCCCCAGTTGAGTCGGGACACCAGATCCGGCAACAGGAACCCGGCCTGGCCGGCCGGACAACTGGCGGAGACGATCAGCTTGCAGTCACCCCGTTCGTTGATCCTGTTGTAGAGATCAAACACCGCCTCCTCCCAGAAGGGGTTGCGGGCCAGTTGATCGATGTCATCGAGACAGACCAGGGAGAGCTCCTCCAACCCCTCCAGTACCGCGGGAGACATGCTGGCATGGATGCCCAGGGGCAGGTAGAAGGCTTGACGGGCCAACTCCCGGGCGTGGGCGCAGGCGGCGTGCAGCAGGTGGGTTCGGCCGGATTTGGCCTGCCCCCACAGATAGGTCACAGTCTCCCCCCTGCCCTCGGCCACCTGGCGTATCGCCTCCAGCAACTGCTGGTTGGCCGCCGGGTAGTAGCTACCGAAGGTCTCATCATCCGGCAGATGCACTGGCAGAGAGAGCTGAATGGGTGAATTCGATTGCACTAGGGATTTGGGTTCCGTTCTGCAAGGTGGCGCCATTGTAGCACGGGGTTGCGCCCGGCCCAATTTTACGGATTGCCTATCCAGCGATATCGGGTCTGAGTGACCATTTCATCGTCAGAGGAGAGCTGCTCCACCCTGGGCTCCAGTGCCAACATCTGCGCCAGCGCCTCCGGCGATCCCACCAGTTCCACCGCGAAGCTCACCTGGCGTCCCTGCAGGGCGATAACCTGCAGGCTGGACACGGCACTGAGTCCCTTGAGGTAGCGCTCCACCTCGACCAGCTCGGCCATGCTACCCTGTATCTCGAACACCAGTTGTCTGTGGGACTCCTCCTCGCTGGCCACGGTGGCATAACGACGGGCGTAATAGCGGGCCAGCTCCTCCTGGATCCGGGACAACCCCTGCTCCACCCCGTCGACACGACCGCTCTTCTGCATCAGGCTGCGGCGGACTCCGCCAAAGCCGTAGCGATCCCCCTGCCCCTCTGGCTGATACGGGTAGAGTGACAGGGTGTAATACCAGCCATCGGCTCCGGGCCACACCCGGGCCAACATGAAAAAGTCGGCCTGATAGCGTTCACTGGCCTCGGCCACCGGCTCGACGAAGAAGCCCCAGACGTCATTGAGGCCGACGCGCATGGCGTCCTCCAGATCCATCAGCGGCAGGGAGAGAGGCAGCCCCCTCAGCGCCGCCTGCCGCCGCCAGGTACCCATATGCTCGGCATCCAGCTGTTCCGACATCAGCTGCCGCTTCCCCTGTTCATCCTCCAGGGCGATCCACCCCAGAGTCAGGGGCCGCTGCTTGCCCCAGACCGGCAGCTGGCGCTGCTGCATCGCCCGGACCAGCAGGGCACCATCGAACTGGATCGTCAGGGTCAGCGGATCGCCGCCGTAGCCGAAGCTGGAGACGAACCGGGTGGGGTTGCTGAGCATCCCCTCCATCCGCGGATCCTGGCCGATATCGGCCTCGCCACTGAGGCGCACCAGAGTCTGCATCAGGGCGTCGGGAATCTTGCTCTGCCGCTCGGCCCGCTCCCGTCCTTCCACCTGAACCTGCGCCTGATAAAGGTTATCCACCTCCACCGCCAAGGCGGAGCTACAGCTCAGAAGAGAAAGTAAAAAAACGAGTCGTTTCACAAGGATTCCTGTCGATAAACGGTGATGGCCAGAGTGTATCACAGGGGGCGCGGCATTGTATGGTCCCCTGCGGGGACGAACAGAGCGGCCCGGGTTTTCCGCTGCTGCTGAGCCATCGCCCCCGGGAGGCCGTCGCTCCCGCCAGGAAGAACGACGACCAGGAAACCCGGGAATCCCCGGAGTAAGGCCGGATCAAGCAGCCCCTCCAGCTGCCCAAGGAACAGTTGCAGGAGGCCAAGGAGCAGTTGGCACAGCTCGAGGCCAAGGAGATGGATCCGGACGCCAGGAAGTGGAAGGCCGAAGGCAGGGCATAAAAAAAGAGGACTCAATGAGTCCTCTCTTCCCCCAGGATTGAAGCCAGTTAGGCCTCATCCTCCTCGTGGCCGAAGTTCTTCGGCAGCAGCAGGTTGAGCAGAATCGCCACCACCGCGCACAGGGCGATCCCCTGCAGAGTGAACTCGCCCATCTTGATGGTCATACCGCCGATGCCGAACACCAGGGTGACCGCCACGATCACCAGGTTGCGGGGCTCGGCCACATCCACCTTGTTGTTGATCATCGAGCTCATCCCCACTGCGGCGATGGAACCGAACAGCAGGATCATGATGCCGCCCATCACCACGGTGGGCACCGTGGCCAGGATGGCACCGAACTTACCCACCATGGCCAGCAGGATGGCACTGACCGCCGCCCAGGTCATCACCTTGGGATCGTAGTTACGGGTCAGCATTACCGCCCCGGTCACCTCGGAGTAGGTGGTGTTTGGCGGTCCACCCAGGCCGGCGGCGGCCATGGTGGCCACGCCATCCCCCAGCAAGGTGCGATGCAAGCCAGGCTTCTTCACGTAGTTACGGCCGGTCACGTTACTGATCGCCAGCATGTCACCGATGTGCTCCACCGCCGGGGCGATGGCCACCGGGATCAGGAACAGGATCGCCTCCCAGTGGAAGCTGGGGGTGGTGAACTCGGGGATGGCGAACCAGGGCGCCGCGGCCACACCGCTGAAATCGATGATGCCGGCAAACCAGGAGAGGCCGTAACCGACCACTACCGCCGACAGAATCGGCAGCAGGCGCAGCATCCCCTTGCCCATCACCGCCACCACCAGGGCTGTGATCAGGGTCGGCAGGGCGATGGAGAGGGCCAACCCGGTCTCATAGGCCTGGTTATCCCCCTGCATCCCCAGGGCCATGTTCACCGCCACCGGCGCCAGGGTCAGGCCGATCACCATGATCACCGGTCCCACTACCACCGGCGGCAGCAGCCGGTTGATCGCTTCCATGCCTCCGGCCCGGGCCACCTGGGAGAGCACCACGTACACCAGACCGGCGGCCATCAGTCCCCCCATGGTGGCGGAGATGCCCCACTGAGTCACCCCGTAGGAGATGGGGGCGATAAAAGCGAAGGAGGAGGCCAGGAACACCGGCACCTGACGCTTGGTCACCAGCTGGAACAGCAGGGTGCCGACACCCGCGGTAAACAGGGCCACGTTGACGTTCAGACCGGTAAGAAGGGGAACCAGAACCAGGGCACCGAAGGCCACGAAAAGCATCTGGGTACCGGCGACCACCTGTCGCCAGGTCGCCGGAACTGGTACAGCTCCGGCGCTAACAGCTTGCTGCTGCATGTTAACCTCATTGTTATTTATCGTAGTTATGTGATCGGCCTCTGGGGACCGATGTAGGGTTGGAAGCGTGGACACCCGTCCTCCCGGCTTCCACGGGATTCAAAAAAACGGCGCCGATGGCGCCGTTTCCGAAATCACTTGGTTCCGAAGATCTTGTCTCCGGCGTCACCCAGTCCCGGGAGGATGTAGCCCTTTTCGTTGAGACGCTCATCCACGGAGGCGGTGAACAGCTCGATATCGGGGTGGGACTCCTCCAGCGCCTTCAGGCCCTCGGGGGCGGCAACCAGGACCAGCACCTTGATGTTGGTGCAGCCGCGCTTCTTCAGCAGGTCCAGGGTGGCGATCATGGAGCCGCCGGTGGCCAGCATGGGATCCACCACCAGGGCGATACGCTCATCGATGTTGGATACCAGCTTCTCGAAATAGGGAACCGGCTCCAGGGTCTCTTCGTCGCGGTAGATCCCCACAACGGACACCTTGGCGGCAGGGATGTGCTCCAGCACGCCATCCATCATCCCCAGGCCGGCACGCAGGATCGGCACCACGGTCACTTTCTTGCCCTTGATCTGGTTGACGGTGATGGGGCCGTTCCAACCCTCTATCTCCACAGACTCGGTTTCAAAATCGGAGGTCGCTTCATAGGTCAACAGAGCGGCTACCTCTTTGGCCAGCTCACGGAAGCGCTTAGTGCTGACATCAGCCTCACGCATCAAGCCCAGTTTATGTTGAATCAGCGGGTGCTTGACCTCAGTGACTTTCATCTTATTCTCCGAATGGTAGGCTACAGGTAAACAGCGGAATCATAGCGTGAACCGCCCTCGCTTGAAAGCGAGTGCGCTGCCAGAAGCGCCGCGACGCGAGACAGATCACAGCCGCAGGGTTCGATCGAAGGTTTTTCATTCGTTTTGCCGCCCCGGGACGCAGAGGCTGAGAAAAACTTGGGTGCACCGTGTGCAGCTGGTAAAATGCGCGCCAGAACATCAACACTATAAAAACCCCTACAAAAACAACGAGGCCTCTGTGAACAAAGCCGATTCCCTCAGCTACAAAGACGCCGGTGTCGACATCGATGCCGGTAACGCCCTGGTAGACAACATCAAGTCTGCGGTAAAGCGCACCCACCGCCCGGAAGTGCGCGGCGGCCTGGGCGGCTTCGGCGCCCTGTGCTCCCTGCCCGAGAAGTATAAGAAGCCCCTGCTGGTCTCCGGCACCGACGGCGTCGGCACCAAGCTGCGCCTGGCCATGGACTACAACGGCCATGGTACCGTGGGCATCGATCTGGTGGCCATGTGCGTCAACGACCTGATCGTCCAGGGCGCCGAGCCCCTGTTCTTCCTGGATTACTACGCCACCGGCAAGCTGTCCGTCGACACCGCCACCCAGGTGGTGTCCGGCATTGCCGACGGCTGTGAACAGGCCGGCTGCGCCCTGATCGGCGGCGAGACCGCCGAGATGCCCGGCATGTACGAGGGTGAGGACTACGACCTGGCCGGCTTCTGTGTCGGCGTGGTGGAGGAGTCACAAGTGATCGACGGCAGCAAGGTGGCTCCCGGCGATGCCCTGATCGCCCTGGGCTCCAGCGGCCCCCACTCCAACGGCTACTCGCTGATCCGCAAGGTGCTGGAGCGGGTGGAACACCCCGAACAGCAGACCATCGGCGGTCAGCCGCTGATCCCGACCCTGCTGGCCCCCACCCGCATCTACGTCAAGCCGGTGCTGAAACTGCTGGAGCAGCACGGCGTCCACGCCATCTCCCACATCACCGGTGGCGGCTTCTGGGAAAACATTCCCCGGGTACTGCCGGCGGATGCCCAGGCGGTGATCGATGACGCCTCCTGGCAGTGGCCGGAAGTGTTCAACTGGCTGCAGCGGGTCGGCAACATCGACAAGCACGAGATGTACCGCACCTTCAACTGCGGCGTGGGCCTGGTGATCGCCCTGCCCCAGTCCGAGGTGGAGGCGGCACTGGCCCTGCTGAAGGCCGAGGGTGAAAACGCCTGGCTGCTGGGCCGAATCGAGGCCCGCGCCGAGGATCAGCCCCAGGTGGTGATCGCGTAAGATGGCACAACAGACCCGAATCGCCGTTGTCATCTCCGGCAGCGGCAGCAACCTGCAGGCGATCATCGACGCCTGCGCAGACGGGGGGATCCCGGGCCGTATCGTCGGCGTCATCAGCAACAGGGGCGAGGCCTTCGGCCTCACCCGCGCCGCCGACGCCGGCATTCCCGCCATCACCCTGAGCGCGGAAAAGGGGGAAAGCCGGGAATCCTACGATGCCCGGCTGGCTGCCCAGTTGGACGCGCTGGAGACGGATCTGGTGGTGCTGGCCGGCTTTATGCGGATCTTGAGTCCCGCCCTGGTGCAGAAGTTTGCCGGACGGATGCTCAATATCCACCCCTCCCTGCTGCCCAAGTACACCGGCCTCGACACCCACCGGCGGGCGATGGCTGCGGGCGACCGGGAGCATGGCTGCTCGGTGCATTTCGTCACCGAGGAGCTCGATGGCGGACCGGTGATTCTCCAGGCCAAGGTGCCCATCTTCGCCGATGACAGCATCGAGGCCCTGACCCAGAGGGTGCACACCCAGGAGCACCGCATCTATCCTTTGGTGGTGAAATGGTTTTGCGAAGGGCGCCTGACGATGACCGAACAGGCAGCCCTGCTGGACGGAGAACGGCTGCCCCTGCAGGGGTACGCCAACGAGGAGTAGGCCACGCCATGGCGACCGGGTTAAAGAGCGTTATCTGTGACATTGACGGCGTGCTGATGCACGACAACCAGCCGATCCCCGGCGCCGACCGCTTCATCAAGCGGCTGCAGGAGCAGGGGAACCCGCTGGTGCTGCTCACCAACAACCCGGCCCAGACCGCCAGGGACCTGGCCAACCGGCTGGGGAATTCCGGCATCCATCTGCCGGATTCCGCGTTCTACACCTCCGCCATGGCCACCGCCCACTTCCTGCGCCACCAGTCTGGCAACAAGGCCTATGTGATCGGCGAAGGCGCTCTGACCCACGAACTGTACCAGGCGGGCTTCACCATCACCGACATCGATCCCGATTTCGTGGTGGTGGGCGAGACCCGCTCCTTCAACTGGGACATGATTCACCGGGCCGCCAGCTTCGTCGCCAACGGCGCCCGCTTCATTGCCACCAACCCGGATACCCATGGCCCAGCCTACAGCCCGGCCTGCTCGGCCCTGTGCGCCCCCATCGAGCGGATCACCGGCAAGAGCCCCTTCTATGTGGGGAAACCCTCCTCCTGGATCGTCCGCAGCGCCCTGGATCACCTGGGCAGCCACTCCGGCGACACGGTGATCATCGGTGACAACATGAACACCGACATCAGGGCCGGGGTTCAGGCGGGCCTGGAGAGCATCCTGGTGCTCTCCGGAGTCACCGGCATCGAGGAACTGGATAGACACCCCTTCCGCCCAAGCCACATCTTCCCCTGCGTGGCGGAGATCGACGTGCTCTGACGGCGGCGCCAGCCTAATCAGGGTGGCCGGCGGCCACCCTTTTTTTCACCGGTCCCCTCCCAATGGCCAAACAGAATTCCTTACAAATCATCCTTGTCGCTCCGGGCCACTGAGGCGATGATAGAACCCGACCAAGTAACTGAACGGCAGATTCAGTCGAACACAGAAAGAAGGACGACCCATGAGATTACTCCCACTGGCACCGGCGCTGATGCTGCTCGGCGCCTGCAGCCAGATCTCCAGTCAAGCTGGCGGCATCGACGAGTCCCGCTTCAGGGCCGACATCAAAGAGCTCTCCTCCGACCGCTACCTGGGGCGGTTGCCCACCACCCAGGGGGAGACCCTGACCCTGGCCTACCTGGAGCGGCAGTTCCGCGCCATGGGCCTGGAGCCCGGCAACGGCGACTCCTACCTGCAGCCCGTGCCCATGGTCACCTACACCGCCGAGCCCGGAGCCCGGCTCAGCCTGGGCGGCGAGTCCCTCTCCCTGCCGGAGCAGGCAGTGCTCACCAGCTTTCGCAGCGCCCCCGAGCAACGGCTGAGCGACAGCCAGGTGGTGTTTGTCGGCTACGGCATCGACGCTCCGGAGTATGGCTGGAACGACTACCAGGGACTGGATGTCACCGGAAAGACAGTGCTGATCCTGGTGAACGATCCCGGCTTTGCCAGCGGCGACCCCGACCATTTCAAGGGCAGCACCATGACCTACTACGGCCGCTGGGACTACAAGTTTGCCGAAGCCGGGCGCAAGGGCGCCGCCGCCGCCCTGATCATCCACGATACCGAACCCGCCTCCTACCCCTGGTCGGTGGTGGCCAACAGCTGGACCGGACCGCAACTGGATCTGGCCGACAGCCGCGACCCTCACCCCGCCCTGGAGGGGTGGGTGCGGAAGGAGGTGGCCGAAGCTCTGCTGGCCAAGGAGGGCAAAAGTCTGGAGGCACTGATGGCCCAAGCGGCACTCCGCCCCGGCAACCTGCCCCTTAGCGCCCGTGCCGAGGCCAGCCTCAAACAAAGGGTGGAGCACGCCACCAGTCACAACGTGGTGGCCAAGCTCACCGGCGCCAGCCGCCCCGGCGAGGTGGTCAGCTACACCGCCCACTGGGACCACATCGGTGCCGATGGCGACGCCATCTACAACGGCGCCCTGGATAACGCCACCGGCGTCGCCGGCATCCTGGAGATCGCCCGCCAGTTCGCCGCCGCCCCCAAGCCACCGGCCCGCACCGTGCAGTTTATCGCCGTCACCGGTGAGGAGCAGGGACTGCTGGGTTCACGCTACTACGTGGCCAACCCCACGGAGCCGCTGGCGAGCACCGTCGGGGTGTTCAACCTGGACTCCACCAACGTCTACGGGGCGGTCAGGGAGTTCACCGTGGTGGGGCTGGGCCAGTCCCAGCTGGACGATTACCTGGGCAAAGCCGCCGCCGGTCAACAGCGGGTACTGGCCTCCGAACATCACCCTGAGGCCGGCGGCTTCTTCCGCTCCGACCATTTCTCCTTCGTCAAGGAGGGGGTACCGGCGGTGTTCGCCGGCGGCGGCACCACCCCCAAGAGCGACGCCCTGGCGCGCTACCGGGAGTCGATGCGCCAGGAGATGAAGGGCTGCTACCACAACACCTGTGACATCTACCGGGAGCATTGGAACCTGTCCGGTGCCCTGGAGGACATCGAGGTGTTCTACCGGGCTGGCAACGCCCTGGCCAACAGCGACCACCGGCCCGGTTTTAAACGGGGCAGTGAGTTCTACTCTCTGCGCCCCGCCAGTTAACCCCGGCCGCCACTGAGTGGCGGCCCCCCTAGAGATGAGGAAAACCCATGCTGAAGAAACTGCTGGCGTCTGTCGGAATCGGCGCCGCCAAGGTGGATACCCAGCTGCATCAGGAGGTGCTGATGCCCGGCCAGCCCTTCTCCGCCACCATAGTGATCCAGGGGGGCGAGGTGGATCAGGCGATCTCGGGCCTGACCCTGACCCTGGTGACCGAAGCCAAGGCCGAGGTGGATGACGCCACCGTCTACCAGCCCGTCGCCCTGGACAGCTGGCGCCTGAGCGAGACCATGACCATCGAAGCGGGCCAGACCTATGAGCTGCCCTTCGAAGGGGTACTGCACCCGGAGACCCCCATCACCACCCTCGGCGGACGCCGCAACCAGAGCAAGGTGTGGCTGCAGACCGGACTGGAGGTGGATCTGGCGGTGGACCCGTCGGATCGCGACATGCTGGCGGTGGCCCCCACCCCGGCAATGGAAACCCTGGTGGCGGCCATGGAGCAGGCGGGCTATCGGCTGCACAAGGCGGACGTCGAACGTGGCCACCTCAACGGCGCCGGTTTCAGCTCCCAAAGCGGTGCCTACCAGGAGCTGGAGTTCATCCCCGCCGGCATCAGCCTGTTTGGCGTGCGCGAAGTGGAGGTTTCCTTCGTGCCTCAGGGGGGGCGAATGAACGCCCTGATCGAGGTAGACCGCGCCTTCCGCGGCGACAGCTACAAGAGCCTGAGTTGGGATGACGGCACCGACCTGCCCACCCTGCTGGCGCAGCTGAAGCGGGCGCTCGGTTAACCCCTTTGCGGCCGCGCCGGCAGGCGCGGTCGATTATCAATTCATTTACACCGACTATACATGCAGTTGGCAAACGCGCCAAAGAGTGGCAATGTGGTCTGAATCTGCCCCAAGATTTAGACGGAGTGAACCAACCATGTGCAGTATCTTTGGTATCCTGGATCTGAAAACGCCAGCCTCCGAACTGCGTACCCTGGCCCTCGGCCAGTCGAAGAAGATGCGCCACCGGGGCCCGGACTGGTCCGGGATCTACTGTGATGACAAGGCGATCCTGGTGCATGAGCGTCTGGCCATCGTCGACATCGACAACGGCGCCCAGCCCCTCTACAGCAAGGAGGGTGACCTGGTGCTCGCCGTCAACGGCGAGATCTACAACCACCGTGAACTGCGTCAGGAGCTGGAGGGTGAGTATGAGTTTCTCACCGGTTCCGACTGTGAGGTGATCCTCGCCCTCTACCGCAAGTACGGTGAACAGTTCCTCGACCGTCTCAACGGCATCTTCGCCTTCGTCCTGTGGGACAAGGCCAGGGAGCGCTACCTCATCGGCCGTGACCACATCGGCATCATCCCCCTCTATACCGGTTTCGACGCCTCCGGCAACTTCTACGTGGCCTCGGAGATGAAGGCCCTGGTGCCCCAATGCCGCCAGATCGAGGAGTTCCTGCCGGGGCGCTACCAGGCCAGCTGGCAGGGGGAGCCGGTCACCTACTATGTGCGCGATTGGCAGCAGTATGCCGAGGTGGCCGGCAACGGCGCCGACAGCGCCACCCTGCGCCAGGGGCTGGAGGAGGCGGTCAAGCGCCAGCTGATGTCCGACGTACCCTACGGGGTGCTGCTCTCCGGCGGCCTGGACTCCTCCATCACCTCTGCCCTGGCCAAGAAGTTCGCCGCCAGACGCATCGAGGAGGATGAGGCCAGCCCCGCCTGGTGGCCCCAGCTGCACTCCTTTGCCGTCGGCCTGGAGGGCTCCCCCGATCTGGCCGCCGCCGCCGAGGTGGCCGCCCACATCGGCACGGTACACCACCAGGTCACCTTCACCATTCAGGAGGGGATCGACGCCCTGACCGACGTCATCTACCACCTGGAAACCTACGACGTCACCACCATCCGCGCCTCCACCCCAATGTATTTGATGGCTCGCAAGATCAAGGCGATGGGTATCAAGATGGTGCTTTCCGGCGAAGGCGCCGACGAACTGTTCGGCGGCTATCTCTACTTCCATAAAGCCCCCAGTGCCCAGGCATTCCACGAGGAGCTGGTGCGCAAGATCCACAAGCTGCACCAGTTTGACTGCCTGCGGGCCAACAAGGCGATGGCCGCCTGGGGCATCGAAGCCCGGGTGCCCTTCCTGGACAAGGAGTTTGCGGATGTGGCGATGCGGCTCAACCCCGCCGCCAAGACCATCACCGACGGCCGCATCGAGAAGCAGATCCTGCGGGAGGCGTTTGCCCACTACCTGCCGGAATCGGTGGCCTGGCGCCAGAAGGAGCAGTTCAGTGACGGCGTAGGCTACTCCTGGATCGACACCCTGAAGGCGCACGCCGACTGCCAGGTCAGTGATCAGGAGCTGGCCAACGCCCATTTCCGCTTCCCGGTGAACACCCCGGACACCAAGGAAGCCTACTTCTACCGCACCCTGTTTGAGCAGCACTTCCCCGGCGAAGCCTGCGCCCGCTGCGTCCCCGGCGGCAAGTCGGTGGCCTGCTCGACGCCACAAGCCCTGGCCTGGGACGAGAGCTTTTCCGCCATGGCCGATCCCTCGGGCCGGGCCGTGGCCAACGTACATAAAGACGCTTACTAGTCACGTTGGGGGCTTCGGCCCCCTTTTTTTCAGCGTTGATGATCCCGCTCGCTTTTTGCCCTCCCTCTGCGAACAACTCAAAATTTTTAATAATCTAAATATCAGCCCTTTGCTCTAAAAGTCGGGGGAACCGCCCCGATCGCCCGCCCCACTGCGGTTTAAAGCCAACCCGGTTTTTGTTACATTCTGGTCACTTTTCAGGGGCTCACCCGTCAGTGCCAGGGCCAGGAAGATAATGATTCAAATACGATGGCAGCTCGGACGCTACCTTCGCCACGGATGGCAGTGGTTCATTCTGATTCAGCTCGCCTGCCTGCTCGGTGTCCTGCTGGCCGGGGGGCTGGCCCTGAGCCAGCGCCTGGATGACCGGGTCGACGCCGTGGTCGACACCACCGAGAATTACCTCAGCAGCGGCATCGAGGCCCTGGCCCGGTTGGGGCAGACGCTGGATCCCGGCGTCTGCGACGCCACCACCGAGTTCCGCCTGACCGAGGCTGCCATCCACTCCGAGGTGTTCGACCACTTCGCCTACCTCAGCGATGAGGGGGGCTACTGCCGCAGTGCCACCAACCCGCTCTACCCGATTCAGGTGGGGCAGCTGATGTCACGCCACCCCGGCCCACTGTGGCTCGCCTTCGATGACAGCACCCTGACCCCCTACCAGCTGTTTGTGCAGCAGATGGCCCCGGGACACTACCTGGTGGGGATGGCCAAGTCCGCCCACCTGCTGGAAAAGCTGCTCTCCTCCCGGGACCGCGACTTCATCGGCCAGATGAGCATTCGGGTGGATGGCCGGCTGTTCTATGCCCAGGACCGCCTCGACAGCGTTCCCTGGCTGAGCCTGCAGCGCACCCGCAGCCTGGAGCGGGTCAGCGCCCAGGTGGTCGGCCTGCCCCTGTGCGACAGCCATTGGCGCCGCTGGTTGAGCTACAGCCTGCCCCTCTCCCTGGCCCTGGGACTGGTGCTGCCGGCCCTGATCATCCGCCACCACAGCCACAAGGGGGTGCTGGTGGACGATCTCACCACCGCCCTCAAGCGGGGTGAGATTGCGCCGGTGTTTCAGCCCATCGTCGATGGCGGCAGCGGCCGGGTACGGGGATTCGAGATGATGGCCCGATGGCACCACCCCAACCTGGGACAGATCACCCCGGATACCTTTATTCCCATCATGGAGCGCCATGGCCTGCTCGACAGCCTGCTCACCTCGCTGGCGGATCAGGCCCGTGGCAAGTTGCCCGACGCCACCTACCTGAGCATCAACCTCTCCGGCGAGCAACTGACCCACGGGCTGCGCGACCCGATCAGCTTCCTGCTGGAGATCTGCCATCGTCTGCGGATCGGCGCCGACCGGCTGATGGTGGAGATCACCGAGCGACAGGCCCTGGATTACGACTGCCCGCAGTTGCAGGAGACCCTGGCCCTGTTGCGCCACACCGGTTTCAAGCTGGCCTTCGACGACTTCGGCACCGGCTACAACGGCATCGCCTGCCTGCGCACCTTCTCGCCGGACGTGATCAAGATCGACAAGAGCTACGTGCAGACGATCAACGGTGAGGCGATCCAGAGGCCGGTGCTGGAGGCCATCATCCAGCTGTCCAGACAGATGGGTGTCGAGGTGATCGCCGAAGGGGTGGAGACCGAGGCACAGCGCCGGTTCCTGCTGGATCGGGGTGTCACCAGCATGCAGGGCTACCTGTTTGGCAGGCCGGCCCGCTGGCATGACAGCTGCCCCCTGCCGCAACCGGCCATCGCCTGACGCCGGCCTCGGGGCAACATAAAAAAAGGAGGACTCATTCGAGTCCTCCTTCCGTTTGTGCTCCATGACAGGGACAGGATGTTTAGAAGCTGGCGCTGGCCCATACCCACAGCTTGTCGGTGTCCACCTTGATGTCACCGGCGTCGTAGATGGCGTACTTCACCCCCAGGGTGTAGTGCTTGGCCACCTTGGTGGTGTAGCTCAGATCGATTTCGCTGCCGAAATCATCGGCGGCGACACTCTCGTCGGCGCTGAAGTCGTGGTAGATGGCGGCGAACTTGCCACCCAGGGCCTTGCCGGATACGCCGGCGTACAGGTCAACCAGACCGGCATCTGGGGTCCCCAGGAACTGGTCGGCCCAACCGTTGAACTTGTGCAGAGTCGCCAGAGGGGTGGCGAAGCCATACTGGCCGCCGTCGGAACCCAGCACCTCGTAGCCCAGCTTGGCAGTCACGCCGCCGAAGGTGGCAGCCCCCTCGATCAGGTAGTAGTCGGCGTCGAAGTCGCCGGCCTTGTTTTCCTGAGTGGCGTACTCCAGCTGGTATTTAACTGGGGTGTTGGCCAGCTTGGCGCCACCGGCGAAGCGCACGCCGTAGGTGTCGATGCCGTTGCTGGTGTCGTTGTCTTCTTCCAGCAGGTAGGCGTAGGCGGTCAACTTGCCCAGGGCGGTGGTGTAGCCCAGGTTCACCAGGTGGTCCTTGGAATCCACGTCGCGCTCGTCGGCGAAGATGCGGTTGCGCTGGTTGATGTAGACGTAGTTCAGGGACAGGTCCTTGGCCGGGGTCAGCAACAGGTTGACCGCGTCGAAGGTCTGGCGGTCCTGACGCCAACCCACGTGGCCAACGAAACGGTGGTTGTCCAGGGTCACCACCTGACGGCCCAGGGTGCCCTTGAACATGCCGCGCTGGTAGCGCAGCAACGCCTGATCCAGCTCGGTGGTGTTGGGATCGGCAATCACCGAGTAATCGGGCTTGTTGCCAATCTTGTCGTTGTAATCGTTGATGCCGAAGGCGTCGCGGGAGTCTTCGAACTCGACCAGGGCGGAAAAGCCTTGGTAGGCGGCGGTCTCCAGGGTCAGGCGGGTGCGCAGGGTCAGGGCATCGGCATCTTTCTTATTGTTGTCCTGGCTGACATTTTCGTAGCGCAGACGGGCGTCCAGCTTGACGGAGCCTTCGGCAACCGCATCGGCGATGGAGGCGGGCTCGGCGGCCACGGCGGCAGAGGAAAGGGCCAGGGCAGTTACGGTGGCCAGGTAGCGTAGTTTCATTGTCGTCTCCTGTTTTGACAAGGTGCGGGGCGGTGGGCCGCCCCGTCTTTATTATTTTTGGGTGTTACTGGTTGGCGAGAGTGCCAACGTTATCGGCCTGAGGCAGGTGGCAGGCACGGCACTGATACAGCTGGCCCTTCACCTTGCCATTGTCGGTATGGCTGACTGGCAGGGTCTGCTTGTTGGGCTTGTGGCAGCTCATGCAGCCGTTGCGCTTCAGGGTGATCGGGTAGGTCGCCTTGTGGGGGATCAGCGGCGGCTGGCCGGCAAACACCGCCTCCACTACCTGCTTCTTGGGGTAGTTGGCGATGGGCGCGGCGGGCACCTGGGTGTTGACCGCGGCTTCGCCGCGGCGGGACTCGGCGCTGTTCTGCGCCTGTTCGGCGGCGTTCATCTGACATCCGCCCAGCATCAGGGCCGCTGCTACCATAAGAATTTTTGCTTTCATGGGTCTCTCCAT
The DNA here is from genome assembly GCF_005116715.1 of Ferrimonas sediminicola. Lineage (GTDB taxonomy): Bacteria > Pseudomonadota > Gammaproteobacteria > Enterobacterales > Shewanellaceae > Ferrimonas > Ferrimonas sediminicola. Next base: position 263,441 of record NZ_SWCI01000005.1, read on the forward strand.
CGGGGCCGCTCGGCGGCCCCTTCCCTAATCGGTTAAACCTTGACTACCTGTACCGGACACTTCTTGAAGTCGGTCTCTTTGGACATGGGGTCGGTGGCATCCAGCAGCAGCTTGTTCACCAGCTGACGGGCGTCACAGAAGGGCATAAACACCACCCCTTCCGGCATCTCGTAGCGACCCTTGGTTTCGATGCGGGTACGCACCGCGCCACGGGGGCTGCTGACCATCACCTCGTCGCCCCGCTTGAGACCGCGCTTGGCCGCATCCTGGTCGCTCATGTAGATCTTGGCGTTGGGGTAGGCCTTGTTCAGCTCCTCGACGCGGCCGGTCATGGTGCCGGTGTGCCAGTGCTCCAGCACCCGGCCGGTACACAGCCACAGGTCGTACTGCTCGGTCAGCTCCTCGGCCGGCCCCTCGTAGGGGTTGGCGATGATCATCGCCTTGCCGTCGGGCTTGCCGTAGAACTCGAAACCGCTGCCGGGTTTCACCAGGGGATCCAGGCCCTCTTTGAAGCGCCACAGGGTCTCCTTGCCGTCGATCACCGGCCAGCGCATCCCTTCGCCAAAGTACTGGTCGAACTCGCCCAGGTCGTGCTTGTGACCACGGGTGAAGGCGGCGTACTCCTCGAACAGCCCCTTCTGCAGGTAGAAGCCCAGGGCTTTGGACTCGTCGTTGTACTTACCCTTGCAGTCGGAGACGGGGAACTGGTCCACCACACCGTTACCAAACAGCACATCGAACATGGTCTTGCCGCGGTACTCCGGTTTCTGCGCCAGCAGCTCCTCGGGCCAGACCTCCTCCATCTTGAAGTACTTGGAGAACTCCACTACCTGCAGCACGTCGGACTTGGCCCCGGGCACCGGCTTCACCAGCTGATGCCAGTACTGGCCACGGCGCTCGGCGTTGCCGTAGGCCCCCTCCTTCTCCACCCACATGGCGGTGGGCAATACCAGGTCGGCCATGGAGGCGGTGATGGTCATGTAGGCGTCGGACACTACGATGAAGTTCTCCGGGTTCAGGAACCCGGGCAGCGTCTCCTCATTGATGTTGGGGCCGGCCTGCAGGTTGTTGGTCACCTGGGTCCAGTAACAGTTGAGCTTGCCATCCTTGAGCATGCGGCTCTGCAGTACCGCGTGGTAACCGGGCTTAGCGGGGATGGTGCCCTCAGGCAGGCCCCAGCGCTTCTCGGTGATGTCGCGGTGTGGCTTCTTCATCACCACCATGTCGGCAGGCAGACGGTGGGCAAAGGTGCCCACTTCGCGGGCGGTACCGCAGGCGGAGGGCTGACCGGTCAGGGAGAAGGGACTGTTGCCGGGCTCGGAAATCTTGCCGGTCAGCAGGTGAATGTTGTAGATGGAGTTGTTCACCCACACCCCACGCACGTGCTGGTTGGCACCCATGCACCACATGCTCATCACCTTGCGCTTGGGATCGGCGTAGGCCTTGGCAATGGCCACCAGGGCGTCGGCATCCACCCCGGTCTTCTCGACGGTGTACTCCAGGGTGTAGCTGCTGAGGAACTCGGCGTACTCGTCGAAGCTGATGGGGGTCATCTTCTTGGCGGACTTCTGGTTCTTGGCCGCCTTCTCGCGGGGGTGATCCGGGCGCAGGCCGTAACCGATGTCGGTGGTGGCCATGGCAAACTTGGTGTGCTTGTTGACAAACGCCTTGTTGACCGCACCGTTCTCAATGATGTAGTTGGCGATGTAGTTCAACAGGATCAGGTCGGTCTGAGGCTTGAAGATCAGGCCGTTGTCGGCGATGTCGAAACAGCGGTTGCGGTAGGTGGAGATGGCGTGGATCTGGGCGCCGGGGTGGCCCAGGCGGCGATCGGTGACCCGGTTCCACAGGACGGGGTGGGCCTCGGCGGCATTGGAACCCCACATGACGAAGTCGTCGGCGTGGTCGATGTCATCGTAGCAGCCCATGGGCTCATCGATGCCGAAGGCACGCAGGAAGCCGACGACGGCGGAGGCCATACAGTGGCGGGCGTTGGGATCGATGTTGTTGGAGCGGAAGCCGGCCTTCATCATCTTGACTGCGGCATAGCCTTCCCAGACTGTCCACTGGCCGGAGCCGAACATGCCGACGGAGCTCGGTCCCTTCCTCTTCAACGAGGCCTTCCACTTCTCGGCCATGATCTCATAGGCACGATCCCAGGAAACCGGGGTCAACTCGCCGTCTTTGGCGTACTGGCCGCCCTTCATCCGCAACAGAGGCGTGGTCAGGCGGTCCTTGCCATACATGATCTTGGACAGGTAGTAGCCCTTGGCACAGGCCATCCCCTTGTTGACCGGGGAGTCCGGGTTGCCGCGAGTGGCGATCACCTTGTTGTCCTTGGTACCGACCATGATGGAGCACCCCACACCGCAGAAACGGCAGGGGGCCTTGCCCCACTCCAGATCATCCTTGCCCTGGGCCGCATTGACGGTGGACACAGGCAAGATGGCACCTGCGGCGGTGGCGGCGGCCACTGCGGCGTTGGCTTTAATAAACTCGCGTCTGTTCAAGCTCATATCTTCCTCTTGATGTATTAGAGTTGTTCTACCCTGTGATAGGCCAAGGCGGTGTTGAGCACCCCCTCGATGGCGGCTATCGCGTCCATGGCGTCGCTGGTACTCTGCTGACTCTCTCTCTCCAGGGTCACCACCAGCTTGCCGTCATCGGTCTTGGTGTGCAGCTCACAGCCTGGGATCTGGGCCAGGGCGGGAATCACCTCCCCCTCCAGCTCCGCCACGCAGCTCACCACCAATCCGCTTATATGCACCGTGTCACTCAAGGTCTTCACCTGTGTCGTTTGCGCTTCATTGAGGCCGATGGTGTTTTTTTGGCCCCATGCTCACCATACCCCTTAGGTGGTATTCCTTTTGAGATAGGGCAAAGGTCGAAAATTCCAGCACAAAGGGAAAGGTTATTTGCTGGGCGGACCGCCAAAATGCGACCCTGAGCATGAACCACCTTCGTGACAAAGATCCAACATCTCGACTAATAAGAATCGATGTCATTTGCCGGGGGCGAGTCATCCCGACGCCGGCCCAGCGCCCGCCACGACGGCATTGAAGGCGCGTCGACCGGCCGGGGCCGGGCTCGCCGATGAGTTCCCCCTGCAGCGACCTTGGGTTAAAGGGAGGGGAAAGGCGCAGGGAAGGTGTCACTCAGCGCCGTTCGAAAATCGCTCAAATCACTGTATCTAAGCAATTTTTTTGGGCCAAATCTGTGGTAAGTTGACCCTCATCTTCCAAGGGCAACCAGGGATGCCGACCGTTTTATGGGTAAACTCAGATGGCAGCTAGGACGCTTTTTCAGGCTGGGGTGGCGCTACCTCTCCCTATGCCTGTTGGTGGGGGTTCTCTTTAGCCTCTCCCTGAGCCTGATGACCCATAGCAACACCATCAACTCCAGGCTGTCACTGGGGCTCTCCCTGTTCGAGGCCTACTACAGCCACAGTGAATCGGAACTGCGCCAACTGGCCAGCCGTATCCCCTGGGGGGTCTGCGATGCCAGCTCGGAACTGGAGTTGAAACGGGAAGCCGAGCGTTCCCATTACTTCGATTATCTGGCCACCCTGAGTGATCAGGAGGGGTTCTGCCGGGACGAGGATCTGATCATCGCCCCCTACAGCGCCTTCGATATGCTCACCGAGGGGGAGGGACCGGTATGGATGAAGAACGACAGCCATCATCTCCAGTCTTATCAGATGATGGCGCTCCACCTGGGCGGAAGCCGTTACCTGTTCGGCATTACCAAAAGCCGGCGGATGATGGCGCTGCTGTTCCCCGAGCCCGAACTGATGGACAATGCCCGCATCACCCTGAAATACAAACAACAGGTGATTGTTACCCTGGGTGACGAAACACAGAGTTGGCTGACACAAAACTACCACAGCGAGCAGGGCCCACTCTCCATCAGCCTGACGTTGGCCCCCGAGCACCTGTTGATCTCCCTAAAACGGGATCTCTCTCTGGGGCTGCCCCTGACCCTGGTGTTCTCGGTGCTGGTGACCATGCTGCTGCTCTATTGGCGCAGTGACCACGGCCTGCACCCGGAGGACCTGCTGGACACCTTCAGCAACCGGGAGATCTACCCGGTGTTCCAACCCATAGTGGATGGCCGCGACCACCGCATCCTGGGTCACGAGATGCTGGCCCGCTGGCACCACCCCCAGCTGGGCAGTGTCCCCCCGGACGAGTTCATCCCGATGCTGGAATCCCACCATCAGCTGGATCGGCTGCTGTATGAGCTGGCGCCCCAGTGCCAATACCAGCCCGCCGAACACGGATACCTGAGCATCAACCTGGCCGGTCAGCAGTTGCTGTCGAAGAAGCGCAACCTGGGCGACTTCCTGGAGCACCTGAGCCGGCAGATCGGCATCGAACCCTGGCAGATGGTGGTGGAGATCACCGAACGCGAGGTCCTGGACTTCCACTCCCGCCTCTTCCAGCGCACCCTGTATGACATCCGCCAGCGTGGCTTCAAGGTGGCCATCGATGACTTCGGCACCGGTCACAATGGCCTGGCCAGCCTCAAGGTGTTCCAGCCGGACTACCTGAAGGTGGATCGCAGCTTTATCCAGGCGATCAACCATCGCGGGGATCCCCAGCCGGTGCTGGACTCCATCCTGCAGCTGGCCCAGCGCCTGGGGATCGAGGTGATTGCCGAGGGGGTGGAGACCGAGGCGCAGCGCCACTACCTGCTGGCTCGTGGCATCAACCGCATGCAGGGCTTCCTGTTTGCCCGCCCCGGCCCCCTGCACATTTCTTCCCCAAAGAGGGAGACCGGCCGCCAATCCCCCTCCCGCAGCGGCGAGGAATCCACTATACTGGCCGCCGATCTAACCATCACCGGGGATACCTGAGGAATCGATGAGAATCTGCGCCGTAGAACTGAAGAGCAACGAAGCCATTATCTGCATCCTGGCTCTGGAAAACGGGTTGTTTAACGTACCCGACTGCCGGGCCCGCAAGCTGACCCTGACCGACATCCACAGTGCCAAGGCACTGAGCGCGTTCCAGGGCGAGTTTGCCAAGCTGCTGAACGATTACCAGGTGAGCAAGGTGGTGATTCGCGAACGCCCCACCAAGGGCAAATTCGCCGGCAGCGCCGCCGGTTTCAAGATGGAGGCGGCAATGCAGCTGATCGAAGGCTTCAGTGCCGAGGTGGTCACCAACACCGCCATCAAGGAGAGCCTGAAGCGCACCCCCCTGGAGGTCAGCCCCAAGGATGTGGGACTCAAGCAGTTCCAGGAGGGCGCCTTCACCACCGGCTTTGCCTACCTGAACGCCAAGTAACGGAAAGCCCGGCACTGCCGGGCTTTCTTCTCTTCGGTGATACCACCTAGCGCTCACCACCGCCGAAGCGGTAGATCAGCTGGATCTCGGCCAGGGTGTCTGTGGTGGAGAAGCGGGTACTGTGGAAGGCCCGCCACTGCCCCTGCAGCGCCCAGTTGCGATGCCAGCGCCAATGCAGCCCGGCCCCGCCGTTGACCTGGAAGGTTTTCCTGTCCCTGTCCTGGTCCCTGAGGGTCTCGCCTATGCCACCGGTAATAAAGGGCCTGAGATCACCCTCCCCCAGCCAGTAGTACTGGGCATCCAGGCTGTAGTTCTCATAGGTGAGCAGCTTGCCACTGCCCTTCTCATCCAGATCGCCACGGATGTAGCTGAGGCGGGTGGAGAAAGCTGGGGTAAAGTAGAGCCCCAGGGTCATCACCGTTGCCGCTCCGCCTTCAACCCCCCAGTTGCTGTCCGGCGCCACCCAGCTGGTGCCGATGCTCAGGCCCACCAGGCCGGTATCGATCGGGTCATCACTGGGGATCTGACCGGTCCTGGGGGGCCTCCGGGCTCCCTCACCGCCACCGAAGCTGTAACGAAGATGAAGTTGTAACTGGGTGTCGCTGTCGCCGTTGCTCATGGGGACCTCGTTCAGGGTCATGTAACCGGTGCCCGCTTTCACCACCTGCCGACCCATCAGGTTGTTGATGCCGCGACCGATGCCATCGACCGGATCGAGGAAAAACAGGGCGGTGCTGCCCAGGGTCCCGGATCCCCAGACACGGCCACCCCTGGCCCAGATCTGCTGCTCCTTGTGGAAGGCCCACTCGCCGTACACCCACCCCAGCACCGGGGTCACCACCAGGTCCTGGATCGAGGGCACCTCGGCGAAGGCCTCCAGGCCATACTCCCAGTAGAAGGTGGACATCAGCAAGGAGTAGAGGAAGGCATCCCACTGGCGGTAGCCGGACTTGCGTGCCACCTGATAGTAGACGCCACCGAAATAGGGGTGGCCGATGTAGTTGATGTGCCAGGCATCCCTGTCCCACACCGGCCCCTCCGAGACGTTGTCCCACCACTTCGACAGCAGCAGGTCATCGCTGGTTTCCCAGTTGGAGAGATCTTCAGGCATCAGGGCGATCACCCCGGCGACACCGACCCCGTAAGCCATCACCGACTTGGTCTGGGACCACAGCCGGGTCTTGTCCTCGCCATGGGGAGCGCTGAACAGGGAGACGGCAAAGGGATCCTCATCCCCCCCCTTGTCCACAGACAACTCCTCCCAGCGACTGTTGGTGATGGGAGCGCGCGCCACCTCCTCCTGAGCCACCGCCCCGGCAGACAGCAGCAGCGCCAGCGCCAGCGCCACGCCGCAAAGTCTCATCCCCTCCCCTCCCTGGTAAAAAAGAAGCTGATTATATTGGTCTTGTCAGTACGCGAGCTGAACGGCACGCCAGTTCCGCGCCCCGGCGTTCGACGACCGGCGCTAGGCTTGGGTCCACCCGGCTCCTCCTCCACTGAGGACCGGATAGTGCATTGAGTATACGCCCCGAAGGCCCCTTGCAATAGGCAACCTGCCTAACTATCAGGGAGATAGGCGGGTTCTACGGCCCTTGGCTTACAGCAGGGGGGTCATCTCCAGGCCGATACCGATGCGGTTGCTGCGAACGTCGTAGTCGATCAGGCTTTCGCCATAGCCGTAGAAGTACTGCACATAGCCGCGCACCTTGTTTCCCAGGGGAAAGCTCCAACCCAGCTCCATGGCGCCGCGGTTGTCGTCAAGGTCCAGGTTGTTGCGCAGCAGGCCACTGAAGGTGTGCTCATGGTACTTGTAGACTACCCCCATCTCGCCGTAACCCAGGTAATCAAGGATATCCGGGTTGTCATCGCCCTGGGTATCCTCGGGAGAGTGCTTGCTCTCCTCCGGCAGGCGGTACCAGGCCCGCGCCAACACCGTCCAATCCCCCCTCTCCAGCACCAGCGAACCGATGATGCGGTTCCAGGAACGGCTCTTGGCACCATTCTGGCCGTTGGACTGATGGTTGATCCCCACCGCCCACAGCGGCAGTTGCCACTCCCCCAGCCGCCAGTCGACGCGCTGAACCCAGAACAGCTCCGGCTCGTGGTTAGTTTCCCTGAAGGGAGCCGAGTGGTCGGTATTGAACGCCTGCCACCAGCTCTTGTTGGTGTAGGCGAAGAACAGCCGGCCGCGCTCGTCCAGCAGCGGCACCGTCAGTGGCAGCTTGAAGCTGAACTGAAACTTCATCTCCGCCCGCTGCAGCGGCAGCTCATCGGGATCGAACGGCGCCTGGTTGGGGGTGTGATTGTAGCTGAACGGCAACATGTAGTTGTTGCGGTGGGCGGTCAGGCTGAAATCGGAGGCATGGCTGATCTGCTCCTCGGCGATGCGGTGATCCAGGGCGGTGTCGTGCAGCTCCCGCGTCGGGGTCAGCGTCTCCTGGCAGAGGGTCCTGAGCTCCGCCACGGTCACCCCGGCCCCCGCCTGTTTGAGCGCCTTGAGCAGACAGCTGTCCATCTCGGTCATCTGCGGCGCCGCCGCCAGCATCAGCAGGGTCAACATGACAGCTCCTTAACCAATTCCGTTGATTGGCGGCTATGGTAGCAGATGACCCTGCCGTCGACATGCACGAAAAAGCCGGCGCAAGGCCGGCTTTTCCCCAGGGGGAGACTTCAGGCCTTGAGGTCCTTCACCAGCCCCTCGATGACCGACGCCTGTTGGGCGATGCGCTCCACGTTGGAGGCGCTGTCACGGATCATCCCCACCACTTCGTGGGACTGGGCCCTGACCCGCTCGAGACTGGCGGCAATCTCCGCGGCGACGCTGCCCTGCTGGGTGGCCGCCGCAGCGATCTCGGCGCTGCGATCGGATATGGTGGCGTTGAGGCCGCTGATCTGCTCGATCTCTCCGTGAACATCGGCCATCAGGCTTTGGCTGTGCTGGGCGTTGCTGACGGTGCTCTCGGTGACCTGCAGCAACCCCTTGCTGTGCCCTTGCAGCCCTTCGACCATTCCCTGAATCTCCACGGTCGCCTGCTGGGTGCGGCTGGCCAGGGTGCGCACCTCATCGGCCACCACCGCGAAGCCTCGCCCCTGCTCGCCGGCGCGGGCCGCCTCGATGGCGGCATTGAGCGCCAGCAAATTGGTCTGTTCACTGATGGCATTGATGGTAGTCAGCACCTTGCCAATGTCGATGGTGCTGGCGTCCAGGGCGCTGACTGCCTGCTGTGCCTGGCCGATCTCCTGTGCCAGGCCGGCAATGGCGGTCCGGGTCTGATCCACCTTCTGCTGCCCCTGGCTGGAGGCCTGGGCGGCATCCTGGGTCAGGGCGGAGGAGTCCTCAGAGTGGGCGGCCACCTCGCGGATGGAGGCTTCCATCTCCACGCTGGCTCCGGCCAGGCCATCGATCTGTGACTGCTGATCTTCCGCCAACACCTCCGACTGCTGGCTCATGGCCGCCAGTTCGTTGCCGATGCGGGTCAGCAGCGACGCGGCATTTCTCATCTCCAGCACCAGCTGTTGCTCCCGCTCGGTCACCTTGTCGATGGTGATGGCCAGCAGGCTGAACTCATCACGCACCGGGAAATAGTTGAGACGCTGAACCAGGTCTCCGTCGGCCAGGTTGTTGAGGGCTTTGTAGGTACTGAACATGGCGCCGCCGATAAAGGTCATCACGTAGTAGCCGGTCATCAGGCTGATCAGGATCAGCAGGCCAAACAGTCCCCACTGCCACCCGGCGATGGCGTCGAGCAGGCTGGGCCGGGCATCGGCCACGACCCGGTAATCGCTGCCCCGAGCTTCGATCCGCAGCCCGCTTCCGGCCAGCAGGTCCCGAGCTTCGTCCGCGGTCACCGAGTTAACATCCAGCAACCTGGAAACCAGTTGCTGTTGCTGCCCGCTCTCCAGTTTCTGTGACTGGCCGGCTTGATGGATCAGGGTAGTGGCAACAAACAGGAGGGTAATCAGGGGAAGCAGGAACAGCAGGTAAAATTTTTCTCTCAAAGTCAGGTGGATAAGCCATTTATCGACCCAACGGAAGGCAACTTCTTTCATTCCGACCACTCTCAGAATTCGGGTAAGAAACAGACCAGCAAGAGGTACAGATGTGTACATACCGATCCCCTAAAACCCTGCCAGTATAAACTTTCGCTGTTACAAGAAAAGCCCGGCCTGTATCTAAAATTATTTCTTTGTTGTATTTCAGTTACTTTACTGATGAATTCCTCCTGCCCTGGCGAGCCGAATGGCACCGGTATTACTCGGAGCGCACATAGAAACCACTCTATTTTTCAGACTCTTTACCGACCAGTCCACCGGTTGGGTTTGGGCGCCATTGTCACCGCCGCCCCCTGAGCCCGCCCAGGGCCACCCTGTTGTATTTTTTCAATCCCACCCCAAATTCACCACTGAAGGTAATTCACTTGCAAGCCAAAAGAGACGGCCTCGCCGCCGGCCCCAACCATGCCCGGCGTTTTTTTGCCCCATTGAGGCACCACCCCGCGCCAGCGAGGTCAATAGGAAAGGAGAGAGCCGTTTGCTAACCTCACCGTAGGCACTGAAGGAAGACAGGCATTCACTCCGTCATTACACAGTGGAGCCGACATGGCAACCTTGGTTCTGTTTGAACATAACCTGAGACTGGATGACAATCCCCTTGTCCTGAGAGCCCGCGAGCTGGCGCAACCCACGCTGTGCGCGGCGCTGGGAGAGCTCCCCGGTCAGCCCGGCCCCTATGGCCTAGTGCGGACGGGAGAACGCCGCCAGCACTTCCTCGATCAGTGCCGACAGGAGCTGCACTGGGCCCTGCAGGCACTGGGGCAACGGCTGGTACTGATTCGCCCGCCCCTGCTGTCGGCCCTGGACAGGCTGATAAGGCACCACGGCATCACCCACATTCTCAGGCAGCGTCCCCTGGCCAGCGATGAGGGAAAACTGAGCGGGGAACTGAGCCGGCGTCACCCCCAGGTCGAGTTGGAGCACCTGGATGGCCACACCCTGTTGGGCCTCGATCAGTTGCCCTTTGCATTGCAGCAGCTTCCCGCCAGCTACAGCGCCTTCCGCCGGGCGGTCGCGGCGGTGGCCGTCTCCCCTCCCCAACCGGCACCGGCCTCCCTGCCCGGCCCAACCCCCGAGGTGACCCCCTGGCCCCATATCCGTCACCACCGGGACCGGCCCTTCGTCGGCGGAGAATCCCAAGGGCAGAGGCAACTGGCTCACTACCTGGACGGCCCCGCCCCGGGTCACTACAAGGAGACCCGGGACCAGTTACAGGGATGGCAAAGCTCGGCCAAGTGGTCCCCCTGGCTCGCCGCGGGTTGCCTGTCCGCTCGACGGATCTGGAGGTCGCTGAGCCACTACGAGCGCTCCTGGGGAGGAAACGACTCCACCGACTGGCTCCGCAGGGAACTGCTGTGGAGAGAGTATTTCCAATGGTACGCCTGCCGCTGGGGCCATCGCCTGTTCCGCTTTACCGGCATCCATCGCCGACGCCCACCGACCCGCTTCCATCCCGGACGCTTTACCCGGTGGTGCCGGGGCTCAACCTCCTTCCCCCTGGTCAACGCCTGCATGCACGAACTCAACGCCACCGGTTACCTCTCCAACCGGGGACGGCAGCTGGTGGCCAGCGCCCTGGTCAATGAACTGCAGCTGGACTGGCGCTGCGGCGCGGCCTATTTCGAGCAGCAGCTGATCGACTACGATGTCGCCAGCAACTGGGGCAACTGGCAGTACATCGCCGGGGTCGGCGCCGACCCCAGAGGCGGGCGCCACTTCGATCTGCAGCAGCAGGCTCGCCGGTTTGACCCTGGCGGCCACTACACCCGGCGCTGGCAGGGATCCCCGCCCCAGGAGGGCATCGAGTCGCAGACAGACCGGCCCGGGGGTTCCGGGTGACCCCCACCTTAAGACTGATATTGGGGGATCAGCTCAACCCCCACCACTCCTGGTATGACCGGGTGGATCAGCAGTGCCTCTATGTGGTGGCGGAGCTGAAGCAGGAGACCGGTTACGTCCGCCATCACCTGCAGAAGGTGGCGGCGCTGTTCCTGGCCATGGAGGCGTTTGCGCGCCACCTGGCCGAGCAGGGTCACCAGGTGGTGCACCTGCCCCTGGATGACACCACCCGCTTCGCGGATCTGCCCGAGCTGCTGACCCACCTCTGTGCCCTGCACGAGGTGGCTAGACTGGAGTACCAACTCCCGGATGAGTATCGCCTGACCCGGCAACTGGCCGATCTCCGCCTGCCCGGCATCGAGATCCGTGGGGTGGAGAGTGAACACTTCCTGCTGCCGAGGGCGCGGCTGAACCAGTACTTCTCCGCCGATCACCCGCTAAAGATGGAGACCTTCTACCGGAGAATGCGCAGAGAGCTGGGCATCCTGATGGACGAGGGCAAACCCAGCGGGGGCCGCTGGAACTTCGACGCCCGAAACCGCCATCCCATCAGCGACGACGAAGCTCGGGCGGTCCCCCAGCCCTGCCTGTTCGCCAATGATTGCCGCCCGGTGCTAGCCAGGCTCAGACGCCATGGTATCGACACCCTCGGCCACTGCCCGGAGCAACTGATCTGGCCGGTCACCCGGCTGCAGGCTCTGCAGCAGTTGCAGCACTTCTGCCGCCATCTGCTGCCGAGATTTGGCCAGTTCCAGGACGCCCTCACCGAAACCGGCCCCCACGCCTGGACCCTGTACCACTCCCGGCTCTCCTTCGCCCTCAACACCAAGATGCTGCACCCCATGGAGGTGATCCGGGCCGCCGTCGCCGCCCACGAATACCACCCGGAAAGGGTCGATCTGGCCCAGGTGGAGGGGTTTGTCCGTCAGATCCTCGGCTGGCGGGAGTTTGTCCGCGGCATCTACTGGAGCCGGATGCCCGGATACGCCAAGGAGAACGCCCTCGGCGCCCGGCGCCCCCTGCCCGGCTGGTTCTGGACCGGCCACACCCGGATGCGCTGCCTGGCCCGGGCCATCGACCAATCGTTGACCCATGGCTACGCCCACCACATTCAGCGGCTGATGGTCACCGGCACCTTCTGCCTGCTGGCAGGGATCGATCCCGACGAGGTGGACCAGTGGTACCTGGGGATCTATGTCGACGCCTTCCAGTGGGTCGAGCTGCCCAACACCCGGGGCATGAGCCAGTACGCCGACGGCGGTGTACTGGCCACCAAACCCTACGCCGCCAGCGCCAACTATCTGAACAGGATGGGCAATCACTGCCAGCGCTGCCCCTATGACCCCAAGCAAAAGAGCGGCGACCATGCCTGCCCCTTCAACAGCCTCTACTGGCACTTTATCCACCGTCACAGCGACCGCTTCGCCCGCCACCCCAGGATGGGGATGATCTACCGCCACTGGTTTGGTCTGGCCCCCAAGCAGCAGGACGCCGTGCTAGAGCGGGCCCGGCAGTGCCTAGCCAGCCTGGAACAGCTGTAACCCAAGCCGAGGTGTGCCAGCCACGGCGACAATATCAACTCGGAGCCGGCATCGACGACCACCAGAATGATGGCATTGAAGCCGATGCGGTGGGAACGCACACCTCGGCGCGCGCCCTCCGTCAGCAAGCGGCCGATACGATACACCGCCAGATTGAGTACCGTCCTGCCGAAGTCCATCTCCAGTGTCTTTATCTCGCCGTCGCTCATCCTAATCCCATGGTGGCCCGAAACCGTCGCACCATGACAGCGACGCCACCGCCACGGCGGCACCGGACAGCCGATTTCCTCCAGCTTTTCACAGTAGCGCCGGCCGTCCTCAGGCGGCGCGGTGCAGGTCGGCGGCCAGGGAGGCGGTCAACCGGGCCAGATCATCGATGGTGAGCTGGTGGCGGTAGTGGACCAGCACCGCCCGCAGGTAGTGGCTGGCCACCATCGGGGAGTGCTTGAGGCCGTAGAGGTGCGCCAGCTGGGTCTGGGTCTGTTGAGCCAGGGCGCTGCAGGGGATGCCGCGCCGGGTCAGCATCTTGAAAAAGGCCCGTCCGTTCATCGTTGCCATCCAGGTGATTGCTCGAAAACGGAGGCATTATCGTCGGCCGGTGTGACAGCGCCATAGCAGAAATAAGACGGTTTGGGTCAGCCGGACGCCAGGCACAAAAAAGCCCGGCACAGGCCGGGCTTCAAGAACTGAGGCGGCGAATTAACGCTCCCAGTAGGCCTCTTCCAGGCTGTCCTCGCGCTCCGGCAGGCCGCGGGAGAGACGCGGAGAGTGCTGGGCCAGCACCTCGTAACTCACCCGGTTGGCGTACTTGCAGATCTGGGCGAAGGAGGAGTAGCACAGGCCATCGTAACGGTGCTTGCTGGAGGTGGGCAGGTTCTTCTTGTGGTAGAAGTTGGCGGCCATGTCGTGCAGCAACGCCGACAGGGCGCCGTCACCGGCGCCGTTGGTGTTGCGGATCTTCTCCGGACCGCCCATGAAGGGGGCAATGTGGGAGAACACCTTGAACGGCTGGTCGCAATCCTCCTTGCGCATGGGGCGGGAGAACTCGAACTGGTTGAACTCGGGAATGGAGCCAGGCAGCAGCGGGTGGCTGGTGGGGCGCTTCACCTCGTCACTGCAGTAGCCCGCCATGTAGAGCCCGGCGGGACCGGCGGTGCACAGCACCAGGTCACACCACTCCAGGGTCTGGTCACAGGCCAGCAGGATATCCCGGTGGCCGGTCAGGGCTTCCGCCTCCTCCTCGTTCATCGCCAGCACATCCACATTTTCGCGGATAAACTCCTGCCACCACTGGGGATCCTCCTCGATCAGGAAGCGGGTTCCCAGGGTCAGTACCACCGGCACCCCCGCCTCCTTGGCATAACCGATGGCGGTCATGGCGGCGTCGGTTATGGGATCGTCGCCGGCCCGCATCAGGTAGGCGGTCAGCACCAGGGCGGCGCCACTCTGCACCAGGGTCTTGTCGATGTAGGCCGGAGTCAGTTTGTCCATCGCCCCCTTGGAGATGGCGAAGGTACGCTCGCCACACTCGCTGATCAGGGTAAAGCAGCGGCCGATGGGGCCGTCCACCGGCTCCAGGTGATTCAGATCCACCCGGGAGGAGGTGGCGCACAGGTAGCGGTAGGCATAGCTGCCAATGAGGATATTGCGGCTCATCACCCCGAACAGTACCGAGCGGTCATCCGCCAGGGTGGAGTAGTTGTGCAGGGTGTTGCCGATGGTGCCGCCGGCGAACTCATTGGTGACCAGCGCCTTCGCCTTCAGTTCCTCGTAGAGGGCGTGAGCGGCGGCGTCATCGATCAGCATGGAGTTGCCTTTGCGCAATCCGTGACGGGCGATAAAGTCGTCATCCACCTTGGCTTCGATGTCCACCAGGGTCTGGTCGATGCCGGTGATGTGGATATTCTTGGGACGAATGACCGGATTCAGTTCATTGGTCAGCGGATCGCGGGCGTCGACAGGAAAATAGTGCTTGGACTTGCGTTGGCCAGGGAATTTCATTGGGCGGTAACCATGGCAGAAAAGTGGCGAAACATCCTTGCTAGTGTAGACCCCGCCTCTCGCAGCTGCGCTCCCTGGCGGGGTGACCCTGCCGGACCCGATGCGGGCCCGGATTGGCGCGGGATTCTAGCAGCTGCGGCGGGCGATTACCAGTTCCTCATCTCGGCCTGAACCAGCTCCGACATCATCTGGATGTGATCCGGTTCGGCATTGAGGCAGGGGATGAATTGGTACTGCTTGCCGCCGGCTGCCATAAACGCCTGTTTGCCCTCGATGGCGATCTCCTCCAGGGTCTCCAGGCAGTCGACGGAAAAGGCCGGGGTGACGATGTCGATGGCGGTCACCCCCTGCTTGGGCAGCGCCTCCAGGGTCTCGTCGGTGTAGGGAGTCAGCCACTCCTCCTTGCCGAAACGGCTCTGGAAACAGGCCATCCACTGCCCCTGGGAGAGACCAAGGTGCTCCGCCACCAGCTCGGCGGTGCGCAGGCACTGACGCTGGTAGATGTCCCCTTCATCCACATATCGCTTGGGCACCCCGTGGAAGGAGAGCAGCAGCTTCTGACCACGCCCATTGTGATTCCAGTGTTTCTGGATGCTGCCCGCCAGGGCGCCGATGTAGGCGGGGTGATCATGGTAGTCACGGATCAGCCGGGTGTGGGGAATGGTGCGCAGCTTGGCGAACTCCGCCGCCAGGCCATCGAACACCGCCCCGGTGGTGGAGCAGGAGAACTGGGGAAACAGCGGCAGCACCACCACCTTGTCGCACCCCTGGGCCTTGAGGCTCTCCAGCCCCTGCTCCAGGGAGGGGGTGCCGTAGGTCATCCCCAGGGCCACCGGCACCTCGGTGCCCAGATCCTGCGCAAGCCTGGCCGCCAGCGCCCGCTGCTGCTCCAGGGAGATCACCATCAGCGGCGATCCCTGCTCTTGCCACACCTTCTGGTAGGCGCGAGCCACCCTGGCGGGGCGAAAGGTCAGCACGATGCCGTTGAGAATCGGCCACCACTGCCAGCGGGGCAGATCGACCACACGGGGGTCACTGAGAAACTGCTTGAGGAAGGCGCGAACCGCGCTCGTGGTGGGGGCATCCGGCGTCCCCAGGTTAACCAGCAGAACGCCGGTGGTGCTGTTGTCCATCGATGAAACCTATCCAAAATTGGCCTGACGCCAGTATACGTTAGAGCGACGGAATTGGTTTAACTGATTGACTGAATTTAAAGCAAAAAAAGCCCGCGATGGGCGGGCTTTTTAGGGATATCACATTTTGTGCCTGGGTCGGCCGCCTCTTAGGAGAGCAACCCGGCAATCTGATCGGATACCTCGGCCACGGCCCGGGTGCCATCCAGCTTGTGGTACTGGTTCAGGCCCTGCTCGGCCGCGGCGCTGTAGTAATCCACCAGGGGCTTGGTCTGCTCATGGTACACCGCCAGGCGCTTACGCACGGTGGCCTCTTCGTCATCGGCACGGATCACCAGCTCTTCGCCGGTGACGTCGTCCTTGCCCTCGACCTTGGGCGGGTTGTACACCACATGGTACACACGGCCGGAGCCGGGGTGCACGCGACGACCGCTCATGCGCTCAACGATCACCTCGTCGGCCACGTCGAACTCGATCACATGATCCACCTTGATGCCGGCGTCCTTCATGGCGTCGGCCTGAGGCAGGGTGCGGGGGAAGCCGTCCAGCAGGAAGCCGTTCACACAGTCTTCCTGTGCAATACGCTCCTTCACCAGGCCGATGATGATCTCATCGGAAACCAGCTGACCTGCGTCCATCACCTTCTTGGCTTCCAGACCCAGGGGGGTGCCTGCCTTGATGGCGGCTCGCAGCATGTCACCGGTGGAGATTTGGGGGATACCATACTTCTCCATAATAAATTGGGCTTGAGTTCCCTTTCCGGCGCCCGGCGCTCCCAACAGGATAATGCGCATTCGACAGTCCTCTTACTATTTCTCTTGACTTCTGATCCGGCGATCTTGGCATAGCCCAGGATGGATGTGAAGGGCCGTTAAGATAGACTTTTGGATAATTCAGCGCGAATGGGAGCACTGACGCTCAAAATTCATTAACATTTATGCCTTTACCACACCGGCAATCAGTGGCAGGGTTATTATACAGGGGCAAAACACTAACAAGCCGAGCATGGGCTCGGCTTGATCATACTGACCTTTTTGCAGCACTAATACAACAGGCTGTACAACTTTCTCCGGTATTGGTTGGCCACCGGGTCGCCCTGGCCCAGGGCATTGACGATGTCCATAAACACCCGGCGGGCCTCGCCATCGGCGGCGGTCATGTTGCCCCTGAGCAGGGCGAACAGCGCCTCCAGGGACTCCTCCTGACGACCGGCCTGATTGAGGGCCACCGCCAGCTCCACCACCACCTGAGGCTGATCCGGATTGGCCTCCAGCTTGGTTTGCAACGCCCGGATCTCCGGGGTATCCGCCGCCTGCTGAGCCAGCTCCAACTGGGCCATCAGTACCCGGTACTGACTGTCCTGATCCGCCATGGGGATGGTGTCCAGCAACCCCTGGGCCTCGCCGGGACGCCCCAGTTGCAGGTAGGCCTCCGCCAGCGCCAGCTTCACCGCACTGTTCTCCTCCAGGGCCAGGGCGTCACGCAGCAGCGGCAGGGCCTGGTCCCACTGCTTCTGCTCCGCCAGCGCCTTGGCCTGCTCCAGCTTCAGCTGCCACAGCTTGGGCAGGTGCTTCTCCAGCATCTGCTCCACCATGGCATCCGGCTGGGGCCCGGCGAAACCGTCGACACTCTGGCCCTGGCTGAGCACCAGCACCGTAGGCAGCGCCTGGATGCGGAAGTAACCCGCCAGTTCCATCTGGGTGTCGCAGTCGACGTTGGCCAGCACAAACTGGCCGGCGCGCTCGCTGGCCAGGCGGGTCAGCAGCGCGGTCACCGGCTGGCACTCAGACGCCTGGGGTGAGAAGAAGTTCAGCACCACCGGGCGGTCCATGGACTGGTCCACCAGTTGCTGAATGTTTTGGGCGTTCGCCTCGAGGATCTGTGCTTGCTGTTGCATATAGGGTCCTGTGGGGCCGGAGGCAGGCTCCGGCCCGGGTTAGGGTGTTACTTGGACAGCTCCAGCCACAGGCTGTTCATCTGTGCCACGAACTGAGAGGGGTCTTCCAGGCTGCCGCGTTCCGCCAGCATCGCCTGGGACAGCAGCAGCTCGGCCCACTTGCCGAAGCGCGCCTCATCCTGCTCCTGCTCCAGCTTGGCCACCAGCGGGTGCTCCAGGTTCAGTTCGAACACCGGCTTCACCTCGGGAACCTCCTGGCCCATCGCCTTCATCATCTTCACCATCTGGCTGGACATGTCCTGCTCTGAGGTGACGATGCAGGAGGGGGAGTCGGTCAGGCGCTGGGAGATCTTCACCTCCTTCACCTTGTCACCCAGAGACGCCTTGAAACGGCTCAGCAGCGCCTGGTGCTCCTCGGCCTGCTTCTCGGCCTCCGCCTTCTCCTCATCGGACTCGGGCAGTTGCAGGTCCCCCTGGGTCACGGAGACAAACTGCTTGCCGTCGAACTCGGTGAGGTGGCTCATCAGCCACTCATCGATGCGCTCGGACATCAGCAGCACCTCGATGCCCTTCTTGCGCAGCAGCTCCAGGTGCGGGCTGTTCTTGGCCGCCTGATAGCTGTCGGCGACGATGTAGTAGATCTTCTCCTGACCTTCGATGGCGCGGCTCAGGTACTCCTCCAGGGAGACGGTCTCGGCACTGGAATCGCTGTGGGTCGAGGCGAAACGCAGCAGCTTGGCGATCTTCTCCTTGTTGGCGTAATCCTCGGCCGGGCCCTCTTTGAGCACGTTGCCGAACTCGCCCCAGAACTTCTGGTACTTGTCGGCATCGTTGGCGGCCATCCGCTCCAGCATGGTCAGCACCCGCTTGGTCAGGGCGGTACGCAGGCTCTGGGTCACCTTGTTGTCCTGGAGGATCTCGCGGGAGACGTTCAGCGGCAGGTCGTTGGAGTCCAGCAGGCCTTTGACGAAGCGCAGGTACTGGGGCATGAACTGCTCGGCATCGTCCATGATGAACACCCGCTGCACATACAGTTTGAGGCCCTGCTGACGCTCGCGGTTCCACAGATCGAAGGGGGCGCGGCCGGGGATGTAGAGCAGCGAGGTGTACTCCTGCTTGCCCTCCACCCTGTTGTGGGCCCAGGCCAGGGGATCCTCGAAGTCGTGGGCGACGTGCTTGTAGAACTCCTGGTACTCCTCGTCGGAGATGTCGGACTTGTTGCGGGTCCACAGGGCGGTGGCCTTGTTCACCGGCTGCCACTGGCCCTCGGTGGCCGGGATGGTCTCCCCGCCCTCTTCACGCTCGGGCTCGCCCTCCTGCCACATCTCCACCGGGATGGAGATGTGATCGGAGTATTTGCCGATGATCGACTTCAGCCGCCACTCATCCAGGAACTCCTTCTCCTCCTCCCGCAGGTGCAGGATGATGTCGGTGCCGCGCTGGGGCTTCTCGATATTGGCCACGGTGAAGTCGCCCTCACCGGCGGACTCCCACTGGACACCGGCATCGGCGTCGAAGCCGGCGGCACGGGAGCGCACGGTCACCTTATCGGCCACGATGAAGGCGGAGTAGAAGCCTACGCCGAACTGGCCGATCAACTGGGAGTCCTTGGCGGCGTCACCGGAGAGTTGGGAGAAGAAGTCGGCGGTGCCGGACTTGGCGATGGTGCCCAGGTGCTCGATCACCTCATCCCGGGTCATGCCGATGCCGTTATCGCTGATGGTCAGGGTACCGGCGTCGGTATCGACGCTCAGGCGCACCCGCAGTTCGCCATCGCCCTGGTAGAGGTCGGCATCGGACAGGGCGCGGTAGCGCAGCTTATCGGCAGCGTCGGCGGCGTTGGACACCAGCTCGCGCAAGAAGATTTCCTTGTTGGAATACAGAGAATGGGTCATCAGCTTCAGCAGCTGGGACACTTCGGTCTGAAAACCATGGGTTTCCTGTTGCACGGACATGCTCTATTTCTCCTGGCAGTCTAGATAAATTCTGTACTCCTTCTCAGATGGGGTCGCTCCCAATGATTTCAACCACTCACACAAGAATTTTAGGGCGCACTGCCCCTTGTTGGCCATTTTTGCGTCAATCCTCGCTTAAAACCGTCGGCTTGCGGTGCGGCGAGGTACCAGTGCTCTGTAGCCGGATGATGACAGCCACTGGACCCTGGCGTTCGCCAGGGAGACGATGGTGCGGGTGAGATTGACAGAACTCTGTTGCTGGCCGCGGTGTTTGCTGACGTTTACTTGATTGTTCCAGCGGTAACTGCAGGTTCGCAAGGTGTTCGCTCAATCCACTGTAGCTTCCCCCAGCACGGTCACTCCGGCGCACGCCGGAGCCCAGTGTCTTGGCTGGCACTGCCGGTGCCTGTGCCGACATGGCCCGGCTGAGCGCCGAGGAATAAAGCCACTGGACCCTGGCGTTCGCCAGGGAGACGAGGGCGTGTAGCGGGATGGGGAGCACCCTGTTGCCGGCTGTTGTGTGGGCCGGGGAGTGTCTGCAGCGGGCGGTCTGCTCAAGGAGGCTGGCACAGTCGCACAGAGTCAGTTCAAGCCAACGCGGCTTCCCCTGGCACAGTCACTCCGGCGCACGCCGGAGCCCAGTGTCTTGGCTGGCACTGCCGGTGCCTGTGCCGACATGGCCCGGCTGAGCGCCGAGGAATAAAGCCACTGGACCCTGGCGTTCGCCAGGGAGACGAGGGTGCGTAGCGGGATGGCGCGCACCCTGTTGCTGGCTGTTGTGTGAGTCGGGGGAGTGCCTGCAGCGGGGGGCAGATCAAGGAGGCTGGCAGATTCGTACAGAGCCAGCTCTCTCCACTGCGGCTCCCCCCAGCACAGTCACTCCGGCGCACGCCGGAGGCCAGTGTCTTGGCTGGCACTGCCGGTGCCTGTGCTGACATGGCCCGGCTGAGCACTGAGGGATGAAGCCACTGGCCCCTGGCGCTCGCCAGGGAGACGAGGGTGCGTAGCGGGATGGCGCGCACCCTGTTGCCGGCTGTTGTGTGAGCCGGGGAGTGTCTGCAACGGGCGGTCTGCTCAAGGAGGCTGGCACAGTCGCACAGAGTCAGTTCAAGCCAACGCGGCTTCCCCTGGCACAGTCACTCCGGCGCACGCCGGAGCCCAGTGTCTTGGCTGGCACTGCCGGTGCCTGTGCCGGCATGGCCCGGCTGAGCGCCGAGGGATAAAGCCACTGGCCCCTGGCGCTCGCCAGAGAGACGAGGGCGTGTAGCGGGATGGCGCGCACCCTGTTGCCGGCTGTTGTGTGAGCCGGGGAGTGTCTGCAGCGGGCGGTCTGCTCAAGGAGGCTGGCACAGTCGCACAGAGTCAGTTCAAGCCAACGCGGCTTCCCCTGGCACAGTCACTCCGGCGCACGCCGGAGCCCAGTGTCTTGGCTGGCACTGCCGGTGCCTGTGCTGACATGGCCCGGCTGAGCACTGAGGGATGAAGCCACTGGCCCCTGGCGCTCGCCAGGGAGACGTTGGTGCTAAGAGATCAGCCACAGGGCGGCGTTTTCATAGACGGAGTCGGACAGCGGCACCACCTGCATCCGTTGCTCAGCCACCGGAATGGAGCTGCCGAAGCGACAACTGACCTTGGTGTTGACCGCCAGTTGATGGGCCCGGGCCAGAATCAGGTCGTGCCAGGGATCCTTCAGCTTCAGGCCCCCCTTGTGCCAACGGAATGGGCCTCCGCGCTCCAGCAGCTGCTCCATCGCCTGACTCATGAATACCGGGCTACCGTTGGCCCGGACGATGGCCAGGGCGGCATCATTGTTGACCCTGTCCGCCTGCCACTGACTCAGCCTTTGGTGCACCTGGTCCGCCAGGGCCAGGGCACTGCGCACCGCGCCGCCCACGTGGGCCGACAGCACGCCAAATCCCGCCTGCTCCCTCGGGGAGTATTGGCTCTGCAGCGCCGTGCGGTTCATGGCAAACAGGGCGGCAGACTCGCTGCCTGGGTAGATCCGGCCAATGGCATGATCCGCCTCCATCCTTCGGTACCAGTGCGACACCGGACTGGTGTCAAGCCGCTGCTTCATCCTGGGGCTCATGCACAGCGCTTCATCGGGACGCTGGCTCACCACCTGGAAACAGGGGTCGAGGTGGATCTGGTCCAGGTAGCCGTGCAGCAGATCGTCCATGCCATGGGTGGTACAGACCAGGTGCGAGCCGTTGCCGGGCTGCCGAACGGAGGAGAGGAGTACCTTGGAGCCGCCAAAGGCGGGAGAGATGCGCTCAAGCAGGCTGTTCCACTGGCCATCGATGGCGCAATCGTAAGCCTGCTCGATTAGGTCGATGAGTACATCGTCGTCCATAACCCAAAAATCCATATTATTCCCACGCACTGTGCGCGGGCGGGCGCCGGGGCGCCCATAGTTATAAAGTGTTAGTAGGAGTGTGGTGCGATTCTCACCTGAGTTTAGACAGCCAAAAAAAATCCCGCCACAGGGGCGGGATTTTTTCTAACTTCATCAGAGGCTAGAGATCGCGACGGCCACTGAGGGACAGGGCCAGGGTGGTGCCATCCACATACTCCAGCTCGCCGCCCACCGGCACACCATGAGCGATGCGACTGACCCGGACACCCCTGCCCTTGCACATGTCGGCGATGTACTGGGCGGTGGCCTCCCCCTCGACCGTGGGGTTGGTGGCCAGGATCAGCTCCTTGGGGGCCTCCTCCCGGATCAGCGCCTCCAGCTTATCCAGGCCGATCTCATCGGGCCCCAGGCCGTCCAGGGGGGAGAGGTGACCCATCAGCACGAAGTAGCGGCCGTCATACTGGCCGCTGGTCTCGATGGCCAGCACATCCGCCGGGGATTCCACCACACAGACCTGGCCGGACTCCCCCCGCTTGGGGTTGGCGCACACCGGGCACAGCGGCTCCTCGGTGAAGGTGCGGCAGCGGTTGCAGTGACCCACATCCGCCATCGCCTTGGTCAGGGCCTCGCCCAGTTTGTGACCGGACACCCTGTCCCGCTCCAGCAGCTGGAACGTCATCCTCTGGGCCGAACGGGGACCCACCCCAGGCAGGCACTGAAGGCTCTTGATCAGCTCATCGACCAGGGGACTGAATTTCATCAGAAGGGCATCTTAAAGCCTGGGGGCAAACCCATGCCGCCGGTCAGGGCAGCCATCTTCTCCTTGGAGGTCTCCTCGACGCGACGAGCCGCATCGTTGCAGGCGGCGGCGATCAGGTCCTCCAGCATCTCCACGTCATCCTCCATCAGGGAGGGATCGATCTCCACGCGACGGACGCTGTGGCTGCCGGTCATGGTCACCTTTACCATCCCCGCGCCGGCTTCGCCGGTCACTTCCATGGCAGCGATCTCGGCCTGAGCCTGCTGCATCTTCTCTTGCATCTGCTGGGCCTGCTTCATCAGGTTGCCCATACCACCTTTACCAAACATATTCGGTTCTCTCTTTACTGGTTGGCGCCATAAAGGGCGTATGTTAACGGATTCATTCCCGTTCGCTAAGCTTATTTATAACTGATCGATTCATCGATGAGTTGTGCATCAAATTCTGCCATCAGCCAGCTGACGCTGGGATCCTCCAGCAGGGTCACCTTGGCCTGGGCCAGCCGCTCCCTATGCAGGCGGCGCCGGATCTCCAGCGGCGTTTCCCGCCCGGGCAGCTCGCCAATCTCCACCTTAAGTTCGATGGGCTGCTGCCACAGCGCCACCATCTTCTCCCGGATCTGTCCCAGCACGCTGTCGTGCATCAGGTGACGCTGCTCCGGTTTGAGCAGCAGGGTCACCCGGTCCTGCTGCCGCTGCATCAGCGAGTTGATCGCCAACTGGCGGGCCCGGGCGGCCACCCCCAGGTCGAAGATCGCCTGATACCAGGCCAGATCCTCCGGGTTGCCAGAGGGGACTGAGCCACTACCGGCTGGCCGAGCCTCAGAGGCGCTGGTCGGCGCCGCCGGCTGAGGGGGTGACGCCTGGGCATTCGCCGGGGGCGGCGGCACCGGCGCTTGCGGCGGCTGCCGTGGCCGCTGGCCAGCCGGCTCGGGTTCGGGCTGGGCGGGCACCTCGTCGGGGTAAGGCGCCGCGGTCTCCTCCTGGGAGGGGCCGGCATACTCGCCATAGGCTTCCAGGGGGATGGACTCCGGGGCATACGCCTGCTGAGTGGGAGCGGGCTTGGCGGCCTCTTTGGCAGGCTCCGCCTGAGCAAATTCAGGGCGGTCCCTGGTCTCAATGGCGGCCTCGGCCTGATCGCTGCGGGCCGGCTCTGCCTGCTGCGGTTTGGCGCTAGCCGCCTTCCCTCCCCTGGGAGCCGCGCTCACCAGGGGCGCCGGCTTTTTTGAGTCCTCCTCCTCGACCTGGCCCATCTGGCTCAGCCGCTCGCGGTTGGCCAGGGCGCGCGCCATAAGGCTCATGGGGCCGCTCGCTGGCTGAGCCTCGGCCGGTTCGGACTGCGGCCGTGCCGCGTCAGGGGCGGGCTCGGATTCGGCGACCGGGGGCTCGGCCGGTTCGGCTGCAGGCTCGACCGACGAACCCGCTTCGGCTTTCGGCTCCTGGGCGACCGGCTGCTGCTGAGGTTCAACCCGGGCCTCCGCGACGGGGGCCCCGCGCAGCTGCTCCGCCTGACTCAGCAGCATCTGCTGCTCTGCCGCCAAGACATCCGGGTCACCGCTGCCCACCTGGGGCATCGGTGCCTGAGCAGGCATGGCAGGCCGGGACTCGGGCGGAACCTGGCCGGCAACAGCGATGGGGGACAGGGCCGCAGGCTGGTCGGTCAGGGATGGGGTCAGCGGCGGTACCTCGGTCACCGGCGAAAACGCCAGGGCCCGCAGCAGGGTCATCTCCAGGCCGCTGCGAGGATCGGGGGCCAGGACCAGGTCGCGTCGCCCCTCCGCCAGCATCTGATACCACAGCTGCACCTGTTCCCGGCTCAGGCGGCTGGCCAGGGGCAGCAGGGCCGCCCCTTGCTCCTGCAGCCTGGCCGCCCCGACCGAGAACTGGGTCATCGCCAGGGCGTGAAGCAGTTCCAGCAGCTGTTTCAGCAGGTCATCGTAATCGGGGGAAAACTGGTCAATCTCCTCCAGGGTAGCCATCACCCCCTGGAGATCCCCGGCAACCAGGGCCTGCAGCAGTTTCAGGCTATAACCGGCGTCCAGGGTACCCAGCATCGCCTGAACCTCGGCCAAAGCCAGGCCGCCATTGCCGTGGGCGATGGCCTGATCGGTCAGGCTCATGGCATCACGGACACTGCCCTCGGCCGCCCGCGCCAGCAGGTTGACCGCTTCGGGGACGAAGGACACCGCTTCCGCCTGCAGCACCCGGCTCAGGTGCTCGGCGATGCGCTCGGCGGGCAGACTCTTGAGGTTGAACTGCAGGCAGCGGGAGAGCACGGTCACCGGCAGCTTCTGCGGATCCGTGGTGGCCAGCAGAAACTTCACGTGTGGCGGCGGCTCCTCCAGGGTCTTGAGCAGGGCGTTGAAGCTGTGGCGGGACAGCATGTGCACCTCGTCGATCAGGTACACCTTGTAGCGGCCACGCACCGGCTGGTACTGGACGTTATCCAGGATCTCCCGGGTATCGTCCACCTTGGTGCGGGAGGCGGCATCGATCTCCATCAGGTCGACGAAGCGGCCCTCGGCGATCTCCTGGCAGGCGGAGCACTGGCCGCAGGGGGTGGCGGTCACCCCCTGTTCGCAATTGAGCCCTTTGGCGAACAGGCGGGCGATACTGGTCTTGCCCACCCCTCGGGTGCCGGTGAAAAGGTAAGCGTGGTGCAGGCGATCCTGCTCCAGGGCGTTGGTCAGGGCCTTGAGCACATGCTGCTGACCAACCACCTCGTCGAAACTGGCCGGGCGCCACTTACGCGCCAGAACCTGATATGCCATGGTATGTCCCGTAAAATCCTTCGAAGGCGATGCTTCGCTAAGAGGTTGATGCTATCACGGGAACCCAGGTACAAAAAAGCCGGGCAGAATGCCCGGCTCGGCTAGAAGACCATCAATCTCCTTCAAACTCGCAGAGTTTGGTGATGGTCAGACCCAGCGCTTCCAGCTTCTGCTCACCGCCCAGGTCGGGCAGGGAGATGACAAAAGCGGAATGTTCCACGATACCGCCCAGGGAGCGGATCAGCTTGACGGTCGCTTCAATGGTGCCACCGGTGGCCAGCAGGTCATCC
Organism: Ferrimonas sediminicola; assembly: GCF_005116715.1. Taxonomy (GTDB): domain Bacteria; phylum Pseudomonadota; class Gammaproteobacteria; order Enterobacterales; family Shewanellaceae; genus Ferrimonas; species Ferrimonas sediminicola. The sequence goes on from NZ_SWCI01000005.1 coordinate 289,324, forward strand.
ACTACCAGGACCTTGTCGCCCGCTTCAATGGCATCAACGTGCAGTTCCAGGGTGTCCTGACCATACTCCAGCTCGTAGGACTGGCCGATGGTTTTGCGGGGCAGCTTACCAGGCTTACGCACGGGAACGAAGCCCACGCCCAGGGCGATGGCCAGGGGAGCTCCGAACAGGAAGCCGCGCGCTTCGGTGCCGACAATCTTGGTGATACCTGCATCGCGAAACTGCTCTACAAACAGGTCGATAGACGCGTTGTAGGCCTCGGCATTCTCCATCAGGGAGGTCACATCACGGAACATGATGCCTGGCTTGGGGTAATCCGGCACGGTTTTGATGCTGTCTTTGATCAGCGTCAGTTTATCTTGGTTCATGGTTAAAGGGCTTACCATTTCGCCGCAGATGCGACGGCAAAAAAACAACAAAAAAGCCCACTGCGCTGAAATAAGGTTCAGCAGATGGGCCTTTATGACTACTACCTTTTTCGGCTATAGCTTAAGCAGCTTTAGTTTTGGTTGCAACAGACGGGTGTAACATTTCCGTCGCAATGAGTGCGAGCTTTTGTTCCGTAAGTGGTTTTTCCAACCAAACCGGCACTCCGCACGCCTCCATCTCCTCCTGGAAGGCCGGCCCGGCCTCGGTGGTGAGCAACACTATGGGGATCTGGCGATAGGCCGGGATCTCCCTGAGCATTTGGCACAGGTGGCAACCGTCCATCATCGGCATCACCTGATCGGTGACCACCCCATCCAGTCGCTCGCTCTTGGCAATCAGCAGGGCCTGCATGCCGTTTTCCGCCACCACCACCGACATCCCGGCCACCGTCAGGACCTCCTGGATCCTCGCCCGACTGGCGGCGTTGTCGTCCACCACCAATATGTGCTTGGTCATCGTCTGCACCCGACTGTTCAATCCTGGGCGCAGTCTACGAAACCGCAAGCCAGGAGGGTGTGTCGCAGATCACAACCAAAGAAGCAGATTCGGCGAAATACGATTATGTTTGAAACAATTTCTCGCCAATTCCATGGCAAAGTCTCCCCGGCTCTCAATTTATGAACACGGTTTGACCACCACCCCGGCGCGAGCCATCTGGGCCAGGATCTGGATCACGCCCTGCTCGATCACCTGGGCCTCAAATTGGGGAAACTGGCCCTGCATCGACAGGATCAGCGCGTCGGCACAGACCGGCTGAAGCGGATCCAACGCATCCAGCAGGGCCCGGGTCATGGGGTTGATCGCCATAAAGGCGATATCCAGATCCCGATTCCGGTAGACCAGCAGCAGGGTGTGAGCCGGATCCACCTTAGGGTTGTGACGAGACACCTGATGCACCGGATAGGGGTAGTCCCCCACCTCCAGCACCTGGTTGCGCAACAGTGGCACCCGGTACAGGTCATCGTCTATCGACAGCGGTTGCTGGTGCAGGGCCTCAGGCATCACATCCAGCTTCAGCTCCAGGTATTCATAGGCCGCCAGCGCCTCCAGGTAGGGGGGATCGCAGGGCCTGGGCTCCCACCCCTTGAGGAACAGCAGAAACTCGGCGGCGATATCCACAAACAGCGGCGAGTGGCTGTCGTGACTGGCGAAAAACGCCTGCTGCAGGGCCAGCCACTGTGCCTCTTGGTAGAGGGACCTCAGCACCGGGAAGCCGCTGTCGACAAAGGTGCCGATGTTATTGAGCATCAGTTCGCGGTAGACCGCCATCCTCTCGGCGGGGATCCCCGCGGGCCTGGGGGCGCTCGGATCGCGGATGTGGGCCATGAAGGCGTTCTGGCGTGCCTTGAAATCGTTCATGCGCTCTCCTTGACCCCTTTGGCCTGGCTGGCAATCTGGTGGATGCGGTCGATCTCGGCGACCAGTTCCCGGGTCTGGGGCAGGTTGAAGTCCCGCTCCAGCAGGGTCGGATGGATGCCGTGGCGCTCATAGGCCTTAGCCAGCAGCCGCCAAACCGGGTCAATAACCGGTGCGCCATGGGTGTCCACCGCAAAGTCCTCCGCCTGACGGTAGTGGCCCGCCACATGGTAGTAGGCGGTACGGCCGCCATCGATCCCCTCGAGGAAGGCGTCGGCATCGTACCCGTGGTTGATGCTGTTCACATAGATGTTGTTTACATCCAGCAGCAGCCGACAGTCACTTTCCGCCAGCACCGCATTGATGAAGCTGACCTCATCCATGGTGGCCCCGGGCTCGGCATAGTAGGAGACATTCTCGATGATCAGCGGACGCTCGATGATCTCCTGCACCGTTCGAATCCGCTCTGCCACATGGGACACCGCCTCCTCGGTAAAGGGGATCGGCATCAGATCGTACATGTGGGCGTTGCCAGAGCAGTAGCTCAGGTGCTCGGAGTAGAGCTCGATGCCATGGGTGTCGAGAAACAGCTTTATCTGCTTCACAAAGCCCAGGTCCAGGGGCGCGGGCGCGCCGATGGAGAGGGACAAGCCGTGACAGACAAAGGGGTACTGCTCGGTCAGAGCCCTGAACTTGTGCGCCAGCTTGGGCGGCACCTTCATCCAGTTCTCCGGTGCCACCTCGAGAAAGTTCACCGACGACGGCACGCCATCGAGGATGAACTCATCCACCATCTCCCGCCTCAGTCCCAGTCCGGCCCCTGTAATCATGCTGCTCTCCTTCTCTTCCCGGCTCGGGGGGAGATCGCCATCCCCTTTGAACCTGATTTTCCTCGGGTTCAACAACAAGGCTGGCACACGCCAGCCTTGAGTTGTGGTTCGGTCAGGCCGGGGCTCAGGCGTCGCCGCCGCACTTGCCCTCTTTAGACTTGGACTCGCCGCCACACTTGCCCTCGCGGCTCTTTACCTTGCCTTCACCGCACTTGCCCTCCTGGCCCTTCATCTTACCTTCACCGCACTTGCCCTCCTGGCCCTTCATCTTCCCTTCGCCGCACTTGCCTTCACCGCACTTGCCTTCGCGGGCTTTCATCTTCCCTTCGCCGCACTTGCCTTCACCACACTTGCCTTCGCGGGCTTTCATCTTCTCTTCGCCGCACTTGCCTTCACCGCACTTGCCCTCCTTGCCCTTCATCTTCCCTTCGCCGCACTTGCCTTCACCGCACTTGCCCTCTTTGTGCTTATCGCCGTCCAGCTGATAGCCGGAGGACAGCTCCTGGGCGCCAAAGGGGTTGGTATCGGCCGCCGCCGCGCCCATGGATACGCCCGCCACACACAGACCCAGCGCTGCAGCAACAGTGGTTTTCTTCATAGTGTTCATCTTAAGCATCCTTCTAATCGTCGATTTTTAAACCATTGTTAACCCAGCGCGGTAGTTCGCTGGCTCACGATACTAGACCCAGCGACCACAGGATCCATTTCACAATATATCAACTTTTTTTGATCTCGTCGGTTTTCAAACCCGTTTCGGCCTGCTAGGGATGAAGCCATGAGTGGGGGCTGGTACACTGTCGCGCCTTGGCATGAGAGGGTTTAGCGGACTATGAGAGTGATTCTGGCGCCGATGGAGGGGGTAATGGACCCTCTGATGCGGCAAGTGTTCACGGAGATCAACGACTACGACCTGTGTGTTACAGAGTTCGTCAGGGTGGTGGAGCAACGGCTGCCGGAAAAGGTCTATCGGCGGCTGTGCCCGGAGCTGGAGCAGGGCGGCCAAACCCTGGCCGGCACCGAGGTACGGGTTCAGCTGCTGGGGCAACATCCCCAGTGGATGGCGGAGAATGCCGCCCTGGCCGCCGAGCTCGGCTCTCCGGGCATCGATCTCAACTTTGGCTGCCCTGCCAAATCGGTCAACCGCTCCCATGGCGGAGCGGTGATGCTGAAGAACCCGGAACAGATCTACCAGGTGGTCCAATCGGTTCGCCAGGCGGTGCCCGCCCATCTGCCGGTCACCGCCAAGGTACGCCTGGGCTGGGACAGTGGCGACAGGGCCATGGAGATCGCCGACGCTGCCGCCTCCGGCGGCGCCGCCGAGCTGGTGGTCCACGCCCGCACCAAGGAGGATGGCTACCGTGCCGAGCGGATCAACTGGGCCGCAATCGCCCCCATCGCCCGCGCCCTCGCCATCCCGGTCATTGCCAATGGCGAGATCTGGAACCGTGCCGATGCCCTGGCCTGCCTGGAACAAAGCGGCTGCCAAGACATCATGCTCGGCCGCGGCGCCCTGGCGGTCCCCAACCTGGCCCAGGTGGTGCGCGGCACCGAGGCCGCCTACTCCTGGTCTCAGGTGGTAGCGCTGATGGCGGACTACGCCATGAGGGAGATCGCCGGCGAAAAGTCCATCTACTTCCCCAACCGCATCAAGCAGTGGCTGCGCTACATCCTGATGCAGTATCCCCAGGCGGAGCCCTTCTTCGTCCAGCTGCGGGTAGTGCGCTGCGTCGACGCCATCGTCCAGTTGCTGCAACAAGAGCAGGCCCGCGCCGCCGAGCTGGAACTGCGGGGCGAACCGGTGTTTTAACTCCTCTATCAAGGAGGATACCGGGAGGGCCTGGAGCGAAAAGACCGCACTCCCCCCCATCGTCTCCCTGGCGAACGCCAGGGGCCAGTGGCTTTATTATCCTTCTTCATCCGGTGTCGGAGTGCATCCTACCTCACCGAACGGAAAGACACTGGGCTCCGGCGTGCGCCGGAGTGACTGTGCAGGGGAGTGCTACATCGGATTGAATCAGCGCCTAAGTACACTGGCACTATACAGCCAGCATCAGTCCGCTAACAGCAGATCGATTCCCTCACCCTTCTCAGCCTCCCTTTACTCCACACCTACCGCCGCCAGCCACAAGGTACACGGCTTACCACCCGCACCATCGTCTCCCTGGCGAACGTCAGGGGCCAGTGGCTTTAAGCAGCAACGGAAGGTCACCCAAGGTCCCCACAGCACTCAAAGCCCCTGCGAGCCAAGACACTGGGCTCCGGCGTGCGCCGGAGCGACTGTGCCGGGGGGAGCTGCACCGGATTGAATCAGCGCCTAAGTACACTGGCACTATACAGCCAGCATCAGTCCACTAACAGCAGATCGATTCCCTCACCCTTCTCAGCCTCCCTTTACTCCACACCTACCGCCGCCAGCCACAAGGTACACGGCTTACCACCCGCACCATCGTCTCCCTGGCGAACGCCAGGGGCCAGTGGCTTTAAGCAGCAACGGAGGGTCACCCAAGGTCCCCACAGCACTCAAAGCCCCTGCGAGCCAAGACACTGGGCTCCGGCGTTCGCCGGAGTGACCGTGCTGGGGGGAGCCGCAGTGGAGAGAGCTGGCTCTATGCGAATCTGCCAGCCTCCTTGATCTGCCCCCGCTGCAGGCACTCCCCCGACTCACACAACAGCCAGCAACAGGGTGCTCTGGTCGCCACCCGCACCATCGTCTCCCTGGCGTACGCCAGGGTCCAGTGGCTTTAAGCAGCAACGGAGGGTCACCCAAGGTCCCCACAACACTCAAAGCCCCTGCGAGCCAAGACACTGGGCTCCGGCGTTCGCCGGAGTGACCGTGCTGGGGGGAGCCGCAGTGGAGAGAGCTGGCTCTGTGCGACTGTGCGAGCTTTCCTGATCGGGCCGCCCTTTACAGACAAACTCCCGACCCAGGCAACAGCCGGCAACAGGGTGCTCTGGTCGCCACCCGCACCATCGTCTCCCTGGCGAACGCCAGGGTCCAGTGGCTTTATCCCTCGGCGCTAACCCGGGCCATGTCGGCACAGGCACAGGCGGTGCCAGCCAAGACGCTGGGCTCCGGTGTGCGCCGGAGTGGCTGTGCCAGGGGAAGCCGCAGTGGCTTGAACTGACTCTGTGCGACTGTGTCAGCCTCTTTGAGCTGGCCGCACTGTGCAGACACAGTGCCCAGGGCACCCTTTGCCCTTAATCCCGCTATATGGCTAACCACCATCGAGCACCGACACCGAGAAGGCGGCAGGGGTGCCCTTCGGCGTCGCCACGGTAATAGTCAGGGTGCCCTGAGTCCGGTCATTGGGACTGGTCTCCTGCTCCACGGTGAAGCTGAAGTAGCCCGGGATCATCGCATTGGTGCTGCCGAGGGTGTAGTCGGTCACCCCCACCAGCTGACCATTGGAGGTGGACGCCGTCACCCTGGTGCCGTAGGGAAGCGGGTTATTGTTTTGATCCGACAGAAACAGCAGTACCGACTGGCTGTCATTGCTGACCAGATCAAGCTGAACGACACTCTGCAGTGCCCCGCCGCTGCCCAGCTGGCGCAACTTGCCAAAGGGTACGCTACCGGACATCACCAGAGTCAGGTTGCGCCACAGCATCAGCTGCGCCCGCCCGGGATCCAGGCCGCTATCCACGCACTGGGCCGCCGCCTCGCCATGACACAGCAAACCGGTATAGAGACCGTCGACGCCATCGAACTGGCCATCGGCATCGTAATCGAAAAACTCCTCCGCCACCGCCCCGGCGGATACGGCACCGTCCTGGCTGAGGCCGTCGACGCTGTAGTTGCGGTACAGGCCATCCTCATTGTCGTCCCGGAACGCCTCGGTGCGATCGACGTAGCTCTCGGGCGCGCCGTCAAATACCCCGTTACCGTTGAGGTCGACAAAACTCTCCTCGCCAATCAGCCGGAGCATCACCGTGGCCCGCCCCGGTCTGGGCTCGGCGATCACCGACCCCAGGCCGTTGAAGTGCGCCTCGAGCGTGTCTCCCAGGCAGGGGGGCGGATCGCCGCTTGGGCAGGTGACCGCCGACGGTATATAGAAGGGCCGAGGGCTCTGGCTTCGCCAGGTGACCTGGCATGCCCCCTCCGGACCGGAACCGTCATCGCTGCTCTTGGTGGCACAGCGGGCGTCGATGGCCCCCCCTTCGGCGGTAAAGGTCACCAGGGTGCCGTCGGGCACCGGATTGTTGAAGTGGTCCGCCGCCATCATGGTCAGCACCACCTCCTCGCCATCAAACTCCCAGGCCTCGGGGTTGAGCAGTGAGGCACTGAGGGAGAGGCTGTCATCATCCGCCAGCCCGGTGGTCACCACCAGGGCATCGGACAGATTGGAGACCACCGAAGGGTGGCCACCGCCGTCGCTGCCGGCCCACACCGCAAACACCTTGACCTGGGTGGGCACATCCCCGGCACCGACGGTCACCGACACCCGCCCCTGGCTGTTGCTGTAGCCCACGGCGTAACGGCTGAGATCGGTGGCATCCTGGTCCACATTGGGGCAGGCCACCAGATCCTGGGGCTGCGGCTCGGGACTTAGCTTCAGGCCACCGGCTCCGGTGGAGAGCTCGAAACAGACCTTCTCCTGAGAGGCGGCGGCCCCGGACTGATCCAGCAGCCGGAAGGTCACCAGGGCGGTCTCGGAGCGCTGCCCGGCCCCGTCGATGCCGCCACTGCCCTTCAGCGCCAACTGCCCCGGCTCGGCAGAAACAAACTGCAGGGAACCGATGGCGGACTCCGCCACCATCAACTGGGTCTCCCCCACCACGGTGCTGCCCCCGGTCTGGGCACTGACACCGATCCTGTCCTGGCCCTGGCACCCCTGAGCCAGATAGGTGGCCAGCCCCACCCCCGCCACCGTGGTCACCGGCGAGTCGATCTGCGCCAGGCCGGCGGCGGCACATTGGGAGCTAAGCTCCAGCACCAGCGGCTGGTCCACCGCCAGGGTGCCATCCGGGTTCAGGGTCTCTACTCGCACTATGGCGCTGCCTCCGGCCGGCAGGGTCTGCTCGCCCAGGGAGTTGGACACCGCCAGGCGGACACTGACCCTGCCCACCTCGAACGCCAGCAGCCGTGACTGGTTGGCAATCTCCACCGTCAACTCCCCGGCCCCCAGATCCCCATTGGCATAGAGGTCCAGCAGGGCCCGCCCCTGCTCATCGGTCATGGCGGTCCCCGCCGCCGGGCTGATGGCACCCAGAGTGGTGGAGGCACTCACCAGTCTCTGGGGCAGGGGCTGATTGCTGCCGCTCTGGGTCAGGGTTATAGCCACCACCCCGGGCGACGCATTGGTGATGTTGGAGGTCGGCTGGCATGCCTCGAAATTGCGAACGGCCCGATCCCAGCCCGCCGCCTCGTTGCAGTCGTACAGGGCCAGGCCGATCTGCGGCACCACCGAGTCCGGATCGATCTCATCGCCCAGGGTGACAAATCCCAGCCGAGTCACCACCCCGTCGAAGCTCGCCTCCACCTCACCGGCGCCCTGGATACTGCCCGCCTTGAGCAGGATGCTGGCCCGGCCGCTGCTGTCGGTAAGGGCGGTGGCACTGGCCGGCAGGAACTGGCCCAAGGTGGTGGTAAAGCTGACCACCCGCCCGGCCACCGGCCGCTGGGCACTGTCGAGGAGCTGCACCTGAACCAGGCCGGGATCGTCTGCCGAGATCTCACTGGTGCTGGCGCCGCTGGCGCTGCTGAGCAGGGCGATCAACAGCTGCTCTCCCCCGACAGGCTCCCCCGAACTGGCCTCCCCGGTAGAAGCAAAGGCCAGGGAGCGACTGAGCTCAACCCCGTCCAGGCTGACCATCCCCTGGACCAGGCCCGCGCCCGCATCCTGACCCGCCAGCAGGGTGACGCTGGCGACGCCGTCGGCATCGGTCAAGGCGGAGCCCGTCGACGGGGTCAGGGCCCCCACCTCTCCCAGGGAGAAACGCACCAGGGCATAGGGGACCGGGCTGCCGTCGTCGGACAGATAGGCTGTCAACTGGCCAGGCTGGGTCGGAGTCAGGGTATGCAGAGGCTCGCCTTTACGGTCGGTCAGGCTTAAGACCAGTTTCAGTGTCTGGGCGTCAAAGGGAAGGGACGCCTGGGCCAGGGAGCCGTAGCTTGCCAGGATCTCGCCCCGGCCTTTGAGACGACCCGGCGGGATCTCCAGGGTGGCAACCCCGGCCTGGTTGGTGGTCATGGCGTAGGAAAGCGGTTGCGCCATGCGCGAGCCGCTGATCGCCAGCCCCAACCTTCGCGAGGCTACATCGCCGCTGCTCGACTGCAGGCGGGCTGACAGGCGCACAGCCTCGTCGGAAAAAAATTGCTCCGTGGGCTGGCCGGACAGATCGAGCAGTTGCAACGACAGGACATATGTGGCAGGTAACTCCTCCGAACTGCCCTCCTCCAGGCCGTCGCCGCCGCCACAACTCACCAACAAAATGAGGAAAAAAGAGACAAATAACTGACGAATGACAAAATCCATTGCGGGACTCCCTGTCACACTGAGGACACCACTCCCTGGCATCCCGGCAACCTTAAGACTAACCAATACCAACAAGTTCGCCACCATGAATTTCCATCATCGCATCATTTGCCCAAATGAATGGTGAAATTCTACATTTACCCCCTTTTTTCCGCTGCAAAGTTCCTGCTAGGCTTAGGCCGCATAAAAAAAAGAGAACCGAATGAAGGAAGTTGCATGACTGAAAATATGCAAAAGAAAATGGGCCTGACTGCCAAGATTTTGATTGGCATGTTTGCCGGCATTGCCATCGGCGGATTACTCAGGGTCCTATTCCCCGGCAGTGAGTTGGTCGAGACCTATCTGGTGGACGGCCTGTTCAGCGTTATCGGAAATATCTTCGTCTCCTCGCTGAAGATGCTGGTGGTGCCCCTGGTGTTTGTCTCCCTGGTGTGCGGTACCGCCTCCCTGTCCGACCCGGGCAAACTGGGACGCCTCGGCGGCAAGACCCTGGCGTTCTACCTGACCACCACCGCCATCGCCATCACCCTGGCGATCACCGCGGCGGTGATCGTTCATCCCGGCAGCGCCTCCATGGCCGCAGAGGGACTGGCATTTGACGCCAAGGAGGCGCCTCCGCTGAGCCAGGTGCTGGTCAACATCGTCCCCAGCAACCCCATCGACGCCATGGCCAAGGGCTCCATGCTGCAGATCATCGTGTTCGCCATCATCTTCGGCGTGGCCATCAGCCAGAGCGGTGAACGCGGCGCCCGGGTACGCAACTTCTTCGAAGACATCAACGAAGTGGTGATGAAACTGGTCACCATCCTGATGCAGTTGGCGCCCTATGGCGTGTTCGCCCTGATGGCCAAACTGGCCCTGACCCTGGGACTTGAGACCTTCGGCAGCGTCATCAAATACTTCTTCCTGGTTCTGGCGGTGCTGTTTGTCCATGGCCTGGTGACCTACCCCACCCTGCTGAAACTGGCCACCGGCCTGAGTCCTGTCACCTTCTTGAAAAAGATGCGCAGTGTTCAGCTGTTCGCCTTCTCCACCGCCAGCTCCAATGCCACCCTGCCGGTGACCATCGAGAGCGCCAACTACCGCCTGGGGGTTCACAACAACATCAGTTCCTTCTCCCTGCCGTTGGGGGCCACCATCAATATGGACGGCACCGCCATCATGCAGGGTGTCGCCACGGTATTCATCGCCCAGGTGTTCGCCATCGATCTGACCATCGGCGACTACGTCATGGTAATCATCACCGCCACCCTGGCCTCCGTCGGTACCGCCGGTGTACCCGGCGTCGGCCTGATCATGCTGGCCATGGTGCTGAACCAGGTGGGCCTACCCGTCGAGGGCATTGCCCTGATCCTGGGCGTGGACCGTCTGCTGGACATGGTGCGTACCGCGGTGAACGTCACCGGCGACGCCGCCGTCACCGTGATTGTGGCCAAGTCCGAGGGTGAGTTCGATGAGGAGGTGTATGACGATCCCTTCGCCGGCGCCGAGCTGATGGGTGATCGCAAACCTGAGGCGGCCTGAGCCTCCCCCTTCAGAGTAACAGGGGCCCCTCGGGGCCCTTTTTGTTTTGCGGCCTCTCAACTCAGCCAGCGGAGAGAGCAACCGTAGAAGGAATGGACTCCCCGGGTCTCTGCAATGGCAACAGCAGGGGGCTTCCAGCTTCGTTTGCACCATCGTCTCCCTGGCGAACGCCAGGGTCCAGTGGCTTTATCCCTCGGTGCTCACCCGGGCCATGTCGGCACAGGCACTGGCTGTGCCAGCCAAGACACTGGGCTCCGGCCTGCGCCGGAGTGACCGTGCTGGGGGAAGCTACAGTGGATTGAGCGAACACCTTGCGAACCTGCAGTTACCGCTGGAACAATCAAGTAAACGTCAACAAACACTGCGGCCGGCAACAGAGTTCTGTCAATCTCACCCGCACCATCGTCTCCCTGGCGAACGCCAGGGTCCAGTGGCTTTATCCCTGGGTGCTCATCAAAGCCATGTAGGCACCGGCTGTGCGAGCCAAGACACTGGGCTCCGGCGTGCGCCGGAGTGACCGTGCTGGGGGAAGCTACAGTGGATTGAGCGAACACCTTGCGAACCTGCAGTTACCGCTGGAACAATCAAGTAAACGTCAACAAACACCGCGGCCGGCAACAGAGTTCTGTCAATCTCACCCGCACCATCGTCTCCCTGGCGAACGCCAGGGTCCAGTGGCTTTATCCCTGGGTGCTCATCAAAGCCATGTAGGCACCGGCAACGGCGGTGCCAGCCAAGACACTGGGCTCCGGCGTGCGCCGGAGTGACCGTGCTGGGGGAAACCTCTGTGGAAAGAGCTGGCTCCCCGCCGACCCTCAGTTCAGCTGTGCTGTTAGATACCCGGCGCCGGCGCGGATCGATGACCGAGAAGGCTCCCTCAGCCGAGTCCCCATGATCAACCAGGGCTCCCGAGGGAGCCCTTATTGATACCGACGTCATCAAGCGAAGATACTCATTTACTTGAGGTAGGGTTTGGCCAACTCATGGTGAGCCAGCACCGCATCCTTGTACTCCACCTTGAGCTGCTGCACCAGGTTGGCCACCGTGGGAATGTCCTTGATCGCACCCACCCCCTGACCAGCGGACCAGATCTTCGACCAGGCGCCCCCCTGCTTCTCGCCGGGTGTCAGTTCCTGGCCGAAATCGATCCCGGCTTTGGGCGCCAACTCGTCGGGATTCAGCCCGGCATTGACGATGCTCTCCTTGAGGAAGTTGGCCGCCACTCCGGAGATGTTCGGGGTATAGAGGATGTCGGCGGCGCTGGCGCACTGGATCATCTTCTTGTGGCCCGGATCGGCAGTGGACTCCTGGGTATTGATAAACCGGGAGCCCATGTAGGCCAGGTCCGCCCCCATCTGCTGTGCGGCGGCGATGTCCTGGCCGCTGGAGATGGCCCCCGCCAGCAACAGGGTACCCTGGAACAGCTGACGAACCTCCGCCAGCAGGGCAAAGGGACTCAGGGTGCCGGCGTGGCCACCGGCCCCGGCGGCCACCAAGATCAGCCCGTCAACACCGGTGGCGGCCGCCTTGCGGGCGTGACGCACCGTGGTCACATCGTGGAACACCAGACCACCATACTCATGCACCCGCTCCACCAGTTCGGGCACCGCCCCCAGGGAGGTGATGACGATCGGCACCTTGTGCTTGATGCACAATTGAAGATCCGCCTCCAGACGGGGGTTGGATGCGTGGACTATCAGGTTAACCGCGTAGGGGGCCACCCGGGCCCCGGCGCCGTAGCCGTGTTTGGCCAGCGCCTCGTTGATGGTGATCAACCACTGCTCAAACCCCTCGCTGGTGCGCTGGTTGAGGGCGGGGAAACTGCCGACGACCCCGCTCTTACAGGTTTCGATCACCAGATCCGGCCCCGACGCCAGAAACATGGGGGCGGCAACGGCCGGAAGCTGCAGGGTCTTCTGCAGCAGACTTGGCAGTGACATGGTGCATTCTCCAAAAAACACTCGGACACATTGTTACCAAGCTGAACTTAGCGGGCAAATTAGCGGTTCTTCATACTTATAAATGGGTTCTCTTTGGTTATGGAACCCGGCTGCTGTTATAATCCGCGCCCCAATAGATTATCGAGACCCAGCCCATGCCCCTGACCGAAGAACAGATTAACGACTTCTACCGTCTGACCAGCAAAGAGCGCTTTGCCCAGTTCGTGGCACAGGCGCAGGAGAAGCAGGTAGTGTGGACCCTGGCCAACGATCAGGGCTGTGTGCTGGTGGACACCGGCGAGGAGCAGTGCCTGCTGCTGTGGCATGACGAAGATCTGGCGGAGAGCTGGGCAACCGAGGAGTACCAAGGCTGCCGCGCCATGGGGATCCCCCTGGACGACTTCCTGGCCAAGTGGGTGCCCGGCATGACTCAGGACGGCTTCGACGTGGCCCTAGTGCCCACCCGCGCCGGCGAAGGGGAGGTGATGTCCCCGGAAGAGTTGGCCGGTGAACTGACCGCCGAATGAGATGAAAACGGGGCCCTGGGCCCCGTTTTCGTTTGGGAGTGCTGCCTGCCGCAATGACCCTTTCGGGCTTGCCATCGCCCGCAATACAATTCGAAATAGCCAACCTCAAGCTTCCGATAAATCATTTGAACTGTGCGAACCAAGACACTGGGCTCCGGCGTTCGCCGGAGTGACCGTGCCAGGGGAAGCCACCGTGGAGAAAGCTGGCTCTGTGCGAATCTGCGAGCTTTCGTGATCGGGCCGCCCTTTACAGACAGACTCCCGACCCACACAACAGCCGGCAACAGGGTGCTCCCAATCCCGCTCGCACCCTCGTCTCCCTGGCGGACGCCAGGGTCCAGTGGCTTTGTCATCCCTCTACGTTCACCCGAGGCATGTCGGCAGAGACTCAGGCGGTGGGCTCTAAGACACTGGGCTCCGGCCTGCGCCGGAGTGACCGTGCCAGGGGAAGCCACCGTGGAGAAAGCTGGCTCTGTGCGAATCTGCGAGCTTTGGTGATCGGGCCGCCCTTAACAGACAGACTCCCGGCCCACACAACAGCCGGCAACAGGGTGCTCCCAATCCCGCTCGCACCCTCGTCTCCCTGGCGGACGCCAGGGTCCAGTGGCTTTGTCATCCCTCTACGTTCACCCGAGGCATGTCGGCAGAGACTCAGGCGGTGGGCTCTAAGAC
>NZ_SWCI01000006.1 GCF_005116715.1 Ferrimonas sediminicola
CGCCGGGGAGACGCAGCACCCCCCGTCACTCCCGCGAACGCCGGTATCCAGAGCCAATACCACCGTCATGCCGGCGAATGCCGGTATCCAGTGCCTTTGATTGTGGATGACCCCGAGCAGCAAAGCCGCTGGACCCCGGCGTGCGCCGGGGAGACGCAGCACCCCCCGTCACTCCCGCGAACGCCGGTATCCAGAGCCAATACCACCGTCATGCCGGCGAATGCCGGTATCCAGTGCCTTTGATTGTGGATGACCCCGAGCAGCAAAGCCTCTGGACCCCGGCGTGCGCCGGAGAGACTCAACACCCTCCGTCATTCCCGCGAACGCTAGAATCCAGAACCCATACCACTGTCATGCCGGCGAATGCCGGTATCCACTGTCTTTGCCCACCGGCAGAGACAGTGGCTTCGGCGAGGCCCGGTTGAGAAATAATGTGCTCCATCAGTGGGCTTGGGACGGTATACTCCATTCAGTCAAACGAGGCCGGCCGCGCAGTTTTCACCCTCGCTGTGATCGATAATGTGCGCCACACTGTGCCCGTTTGCGCCACAGTCAGAACAACAAAGAGACCCCTATGGCCCAGAAGATTATCTTTGACACCGACCCCGGCATCGATGATGCCATGGCCCTGCTGTTTGCCCACGCCCTGCCCAACATCGACATGGTGGGCATCACCACCGTCTTCGGTAACGGCACCATCGAAGACTGCACCCGCAACGCCTGCTACCTCAACGACAGGTTCAATATGGGCGCCACCGTGGCGCGCGGCGCCGAAGGCCCGCTGACCCGGGATCCGGTTGGCCCCACCACGGTGGTGCATGGTGAGCATGGCCTGGGCACCATCGAGGCACCGGCGGATCAGCCCATTAACATCGACCCTCGCTCCGCCCCGGTCTACATGAGCGAGATGGCCCGGGCCCATCCCGGTGAGATCACCCTGGTGGCGGTCGGCCCGCTGACCAACCTGGCGCTGGCGCTGGAGTATGATCCTGAGATCGTCAATTATGTGAAAGAGGTGGTGATCATGGGGGCCGCCTTCGGCGAGAACGGCCACCGCGGCAACATCTCCCCGGTGGCGGAGGCCAACATCTACGACGACCCCCATGCCGCCGACCTGGTGTTTACCGCCGACTGGCCGGTGACCATTGTCGGTCTGGATGTGACCCACCAGAGCTTCTTCAGCGGCGACTACCTGGACAAGCTGCGCGACGGTGCCGGTGACGTGGGTCAGTTCATCTGGGATGTCAGCCGTTTCTACCTGAAGTTCTACTCCGAGCGAATCGGCGTCGACGGCTGCCACGTACACGACCCCTCCGCCGTGGCCTATGTGGCCGATCCCAGCCTGTTCATCACCCGTCAGGGGCCGGTGCGGGTGGTGACCGAGGGCCCGGCCATCGGCATGACCATCCAGAAGAGCGACGATCAGTTCTATCACCATGACCAGTGGTCCCCCAGCCGCGCCCAGAACGTGTGCGTCGGGGTGGAGAATGAGCGTCTGCTGCAGCTCTACTGGGACAGCATCGTCAGCCTGGCCTGACGACAGGCGGTTTAAAGTTTTCGGCGGGAGCGGTCGCCTCTGGCGATGGATTCGCAAGGGAGTCTATCCCGCCGCGAAGCGATTTCAGGTACCCTATGGCAGATGGAAATGCGGGCACCTGGTGCCGACAGTCAATTAGGGGAAGATATCGGATGTCGCATCGCCTGATCCAGCTTGGTCTGGCGCTGTTTATGCTCGTGAGTATGGCGGTGTTGCCGGGATGGCTCGCCTCGGCCGACGACGAAGTGCGTTGGCTGCTGGAGTACCTGCCCTGGGTGTTACTGGGCGCGGCTGGCCTAGTCAGCTTTGTCTACGGTCTGAACAAACTCGGCTTCATGGTGCTGGTGTGCCTGGGAGCTTACGCCCTGATCCGCACCCAGTTGCAGGTCCCGCTCACCCAGGGCAACGTCGAGCTGATCTTCTGGGCCCTGTGTCTCGTTGCTCCCCTGTTGATTCTCCTCTACGACAAGTTGCCGGAACGCTGGCTGTTCGGCGGTTATCACCTGTCTGCCCTGATGGTGGCCCTGATCCCCTGCGCTTTGGTCTACGGTCTGCTCGGCCGTGATCCCCAGGGCAGTCACGCGGCGCTGGCGGGCTGGTTCGAGCTGCTGGGGGGCTACCCCGCGCCCTGGCTGACGCTGCTGCCGATGGCCGGCTATTTCTGCGCTTGTGCCCTGGGGCAGAGTCGCCGCCAGGACCGGGGGGATTCCGCCTCCCTGCTGTGCCTGATGGCCCTGGCGCTGACCTGTTTCAACTTCGATGTGGCGGCGATCTCCTCGCTGATGTTTACCTGCCTGGGACTGGCGCTGCTGTTGCTGCTGGTGCTCCACAGCTACCGCCTCGCCTTCTACGATCTGCTGACCGGGGTACGCAACCGCCGCAGCCTGGACGCCAGGCTGAAGGGGATCCGGGGTCGCTACCAGGTGGCGATGGTGGATGTCGATCATTTCAAGAGTTTCAACGACGCCTTTGGCCACGATGTCGGCGATGATGTGCTGCGGCTGGTGGCCCAGCGCCTGTCCAGGGTGGGAGCCGGAGGCCGGGTCTACCGTTACGGCGGTGAGGAGTTCGCCATCCTGTTTCCCAGCCGTGATCGCAGGCGCTGCCTGGCGGCCCTGGAGGCGATCCGTCAGGTCATCGCCGACTACCCCTTCCAGGTGCGCGACCGCCAGCCCGGCGGGTCGTCCCGGCGGCGGCATCGCACCAGTGCGCCGAAGATCCCGCCCCAGACCATCACGGTGTCCATGGGGCTGGCTCAGGCCAGGTTTGACGAGACCGGTGCCGAGGCGGTGATCCGCCGCGCCGATGAGCTGCTGTATCAGGCCAAGCAGGCGGGGCGCAACTGCATCCGTGCCGACGTTGCCGTCAGCCGCCGGCCAACACGTCGGCGCGCCGTGGCCTAAGCGACCGAATTTCCGCGCTATCTCTTTAGGCGTAGTCGCGCCGTGTCAACTATCCTCTTTGGTGAATGCCAACCAATGGGAGTGCCGGACCGCTCCTGACGAGGAACAGGATGTTGATATGTTGATTCGGACGGTGCAGGGTGCCATGCCGGTGGCGGTCTGCACCCTGGCGCTGCTGCTGCCCACCTGGCTGCAGGATTCCCACCCCGTTGTCTTGCAGGCGGTTGCCCTATTGCCCTGGCTGCTGCTGTGCACCGCCTGGGGCGTCAGCCGGCTGTTCGGGCAACCCAAGGTCAGCTTTATCCTGCTGGTGTCTCTGCTGTCCTACAGCGTGCTGCAGCTCTACCTGAACCACCTGCTGACCGACGCCAACAACGAGCTGATGATCTGGCTGATGTGCCTGATGGCGCCGCCGCTGATCCTCACCTTCCAGTTGATTCCCGACGCCATGGCGGGGGAATCCAGCAACTGGAAGTGCTATCTGCTGGTGGCTATGACCCTGGGGCTGGGGGCAATGATGCTGGTCAAGGTGCCGGAACCCTCCGAGGTGCTGCTCTCCAGCCTGCCGGGCATGGAGTCGGGCAGCCCGCCGCTGGCGGGATTGATTCTGCTGGCCACCAGCATGATGGTGCCACTGTTTATGATGGTGCAGCGAAGCGAGAGTGTGGACCTGGTGGCGCTGATGGCCTTGCTGGGGCTGGGCTTTGGAGTGTGTGGCTTCCGGGTGCCGACCATGCCGGAGGTGGCGTTCTCCGCCGTGGGGCTGGCCACCATAGTGCTGCTGCTGCTGCACAGCTACCACCTGGCCTTCTTCGATACCCTCACCGGGCTGCGCAATCGCCGCAGCCTGGAGTCGATGCTCAATGATCTGCCCCGCGGCTTCCACTTGGCCATTGCCGATGTGGATCACTTCAAACAGTTCAACGACACCTATGGTCATGAGGTTGGGGACGAGGTGCTGAAACTGGTGGCCCAGCTGCTGGCCGAGGTGCAGTGCGGCGGTCGGGTCTACCGCCTCGGGGGCGAGGAGTTTGTCATCCTGTTCGGCTCCAGCTGCCGCGGACTCTGCGCCAACGCCCTGGATCGGCTGCGCCGCCGGGTGGCGGAGTACCCCTTCTACATCCGCCGGCCGCTAAATGCCCCGTCGGGGGAGGAGGAGGATCGCCCGGAGCAGATCACCATCTCCCTGGGGCTGGTGCAGCAGGGGATCGAGGATCGCCACCTGAAGGATGTGCTGCGCCGGGCCGACGCCGCCCTCTACCGGGCCAAGGCGCGCGGGCGCAACTGTCTGGTGGTGGACGATGGCCGTACCCCGCCCTGGACGGTAATTGGCCGCGGCCATACCCTGCCCTGACTCCAGCGGCGGCTACCAGATCCCCTTGGCTTTCACCCGGCTGGCCTTCTCCAGCTGGGTTTCCAGCTTGGGTTGTTCCGCTTCCGGCGGCGCCGGTAGCGGCTGCCCCAGCTGCCCCTTCAGCCCCTTAATCTGCGACAGCAGCTTCTCCTGCCCCTGCTTCAGTTGCAGCAGCGGGGCGCCGAGATCCGCCTGTTCGGCAACGGGCAGGGCGTCGAGCCGGGCCAGCAACGCCTGCTGTCCCTGAGCCAGCAGTGCCAGTTGGGCCTCGATGGCGGTCAGATCCGTGGCTGTGTCGGCGGGTGCCGGCGGGCGCTGGAGCTGGTGCTCCATCTGCGCCAGTTTCTGGGTCAGGGGCGAGAGGTCGAGGCCGACTTCAGGCTTTGGGGCGGCCATGGCGGTCTTCAGCATGGTGGTCAGTCGCTGCCACTGATCGTCGGACAGCGCTGCCTCGCCTCCCCTGGCCAAGCCCGAACTGGCCAGGCACTGTTGCAGGGCCGCTGCGGCATCGGCCTCTCCCAGGCGGGCGCTCAGCTGAGAGGTCAGCTGGGGGGCGAGTTGATGCAGGAACAGGCCACTGAGGTAGAGATCCCGGTGGAAGGCGTTCCGCCGGGCCTGGCGGGTCTGGCTGTCGCCATCCAGGCTCCTTTCCTGCTGCTGCCACTGACGCAGCCGCTCCACGGCGTACTGGTGGTTCCGGTGCTGTTCCGGCTCCAGGGTGAAACTGCAACGTATGCGCATGGTGGCCTCAGACGGCGTCGGCGGTTTGGGGGTCGGCGGCGTGGTAGCAGCAGATCTCCCGGCTTAGGGCTTCCTGGGGCTCTGGCACCAGCACAATCTTGTCCCCCAGGCTGGGGTAGGCGTCACGGATGGCCGGTTCGATCAGGCTGGCGCCGCCGCCCACCAGGTAGACGCGGTTGGGGTTGCGAGCGAAGGTCTTGGCCTCGTAGGCCACGGCGCTGCCCAGCTCGGCGATCTTCTCGTCGATCTTGCCCAGCACCCAGTCCACCTTGCTCAGGTCGTTGATGACATCGCCGACGAAGTCGCGGTCTTGGCGGCGCTTGATCAGTTCATTGGCCACCAGGTAGCTGGCGTCGCTGTCGGCGGCAGCCAGGGCCTTGCGGGTGGCGTCGGTGACCATGGAGACACCGATGTCGGCATTGCCATAGACGGCGGAGACATCGTCAAACTCGCCGACGATCACCCCCATATCCAGGGTGGTGCCGCCGCAGTCGATCACCAAGGACTTGGTGTAGGGGTTGACGCCGGAGTCCATCAGGGTGGTGAGTACCGCCGGCAGGCTCTCCGGCAGCACCTGGACGTCGACGATCTGGAACAGCTCACCCTTGTTGAGGCTGATCTCCCGCATCAGGTTGGCTTTTTTGCGGGCGATGTTCTCCTCGTTCTTCTGGCAGTCGTCGGCGTTGTAGTACTCGGTAATGGGCAGGGTCACCAGGATGCTCACCGGGCAGGGCTGGATACCGGTCTGCAGCAGGGCATGGTGCACCGACAGCAGGTTGAGGTCGTCGTATTGGAAGGCCACGTGGGTGGTGGACAGGGCTTTGTCCGAGGTGGCGTCGTAGGTGTATTTGGTGCTGCCTACCTGGTAGTTGAACACCTTCTTGTCGCTCAGCAGGGCGGCGCTCTTCCACTCCTTGCGGAAGGAGTTGGGGGAGGTGATGCTGCGCACCAGCCCGTTTTCGATCCAGCTGATTTTTACGTTGGTGGAGCCATCGTCGATGGCGAACTTCATCTTGGCCTGTGGCATTGCGGTTTCCTGAAAATTAGCCCACTGAGTGGGCTAAGGCGACAGATCTTTTCCGGAACTTTAATTTCCTGTCAAAAGTTGCGGACTTCGTTCTTTCTGTCATGCCGGCGAAGGCCTCTATCCAGCGCCTTTGGTTTTGAAGGTGGGCAGCACAGCCCCTGGCCTGCGCCGGGGAGACGATGGTGCCAAAGGATAAGGGAACACTCCGTCGCTGCCTTTGCTCGCGGCTGCAGATTCGCGGGGGAGCCTAAATCCAGCCCATGTGGCTCCCCTTCGCACGGTCATGCCGGCGAACGCCGCTATCCAGCGCCTTTGGTTTTGAAGGTGGGCGGCACAGCCCCTGGCCTGCGCCGGGGAGACGATGGTGCCAAAGGATAAGGGAACACTCCGTCGCTGCCTTTGCTCGCGGCTGCAGATTCGCGGGGGAGCCTAAATCCAGCCCATGTAGCTTCCCTTCGCACGGTCATGCCGGCGAACGCCGGTACCCAGCGTCTTTCATCCAACATGAAAAAAGCCACCGCAGTTGCGGTGGCTTCTCTGTGTCAAGGGTTAGAGCTTACAGCGTGCTGAGTTGCTGCTTCTGCTCTTCCAGCTTGGCGATGTCGCGCTTGGCATCATCCAGCTTGGCCTGCTCCTTGGCGACCACCGCCTCGGGGGCCTTGGCCAGGAAGCCCTGGTTGGAGAGCTTCTTCTCCACCCGCTCGGCGTCCTGGGCCAGCTTGGCGATCTGCTTGTCGATGCGGGCCATTTCGGCGTCCACGTCGATCAGGCCAGCCATGGGGATCAGCAGCTCCATCTCACCGATCAACTGAGTGGTGCACATGGGGGCGTCACCGGACAGCTGTTCGATGGACTCCAGGTTGGCCAGGCGGTTGAGGAAGGTGCGGTTGGCTTCCACCCGGGCCAGATCGGCGTCGTTGGCGCCCTTGAGCAGCACGTTCAGCGGCTTGGACGGGGCCACGTTCAGTTCGCCGCGGATGTTGCGCACCGCCACGATGAACTGCTTGAGCCACTCCAGGTCAGCCTGGGCCTGGTCGTTCACCAGGGTCTGGTCGAACTTGGGGAACTCCCGCAGCATGATGGTCTCTTCGTTGATGCCGCACAGCTTGGAGACGGTCAGCCAGATCTCCTCGGTGATGTAGGGCATCAGCGGGTGCAGCATGCGCAGCATCCCCTCCAGCACGGTCAGCAGGGTGTGGCGGGTGCCGCGCTGCTGGGCGTCGCTGCCGGAGTTCAGTACCGGCTTGGTCAGCTCCAGGTACCAGTCACAGAACTGGTTCCAGGTGAACTCGTAGGCGATGTTGGCGGCCATGTCGAAGCGGTAGCCCTCCATCGCCTCGCGGATCTGCTTCACTGTGTCGTTGTACTGGGCCAGGATCCAGCGGTCCGCCAGGGACAGCTCCATCTCGCCGCCGTTGAAGCCGCAGTTGTGTTCTTGTGTGTTCATCAGCACGTAGCGGCTGGCGTTCCACAGCTTGTTGGCGAAGTTGCGGTAGCCTTCCAGGCGGTTCATGTCCCAGTTGATGTCACGGCCGGTGGAGGCCATGGCTGCCAGGGTGAAGCGCAGGGCGTCGGTGCCGTGGGCGGCGATTCCCTCGGGGAACTGCTTGCGGGTACTCTTCTCGATCTTGGCGGCCAGCTGAGGCTGCATCATGTTGCCGGTGCGTTTCTCAACCAGGGACTCCAGGTCGATGCCGTCGATCATATCCAGGGGATCCAGAACGTTACCCTTGGACTTGGACATCTTGTCGCCGTTCTCGTCGCGGATCAGGCCGGTGACGTAGACGGTCTTGAATGGCACCTGAGGCTTGCCGTTCTCATCCTTGATGAAGTGCATGGTCATCATGATCATCCGGGCAACCCAGAAGAAGATGATGTCGAAGCCGGTCACCAGCACGTCGGAGGGGTGGAAGGTTTTCAGCTCTTCGGTGTTCTCTGGCCAGCCCAGGGTGGAGAAGGTCCACAGGGCGGAGGAGAACCAGGTGTCCAGAACGTCGTCGTCCTGGCGCAGGGCCACATCGGCACCCAGGCCATTGGCGGCGCGCACTTCGGCTTCGGTGCGGCCTACGTAGACCTTGCCGGATTCGTCGTACCAGGCGGGGATGCGGTGGCCCCACCACAGCTGACGGGAGATGCACCAGTCCTGGATGTCACGCATCCAGCTGAAGTACATGTTCTCGTACTGTTTGGGCACAAACTGAATGTCGCCGTTCTCTACCGCTTCGGTGGCGGTCTTGGCCAGGGGCGCGGCCCGGACGTACCACTGGTCGGTGAGCATCGGCTCGATCACCACGCCGCCACGGTCGCCGAAGGGCACCTGCAGTACGTGGTCCTTGATCTCCTCCAGCAGACCCAGCTCTTCGAACTCGGCCACCACCGCCTTGCGGGCGGCAAAACGCTCCATGCCGTGGTACTTCTCTGGCAGGTCGGTGGTGTAGATCTCGGAGGCCTCACCGTTGTGATCGAACACCTCGGCGGCGTCGCGGATGTCGCCGTTGAAGGTGAGGATGTTGATCATCGGCAGCTTGTTGCGCTTACCCACCTCGTAGTCGTTGAAGTCGTGGGCCGGGGTGATCTTCACGCAACCGGTGCCCTTCTCCATGTCGGCGTGCTCGTCGGCGACGATGGGGATGCGGCGGTTGACGATGGGCAGGATGATCTCCTTGCCAATCAGATCCTGGTAGCGGGGATCTTCCGGGTTGACCGCCACGCCGGTGTCGCCCAGCATGGTTTCAGGACGGGTGGTGGCCACCACGATGTAGTCCTTGCCTTCCGCGGTCTTGGCGCCGTCGGCCAGGGGGTAGCGGAAGTGCCACATGAAGCCCTTCTTCTCCCTGTTCTCGACCTCGAGATCGGAGATGGCGGTGTGCAGCTTGGGATCCCAGTTCACCAGGCGCTTGCCGCGGTAGATCAGGTCATCTTCATACAGGCGAACGAACACCTCCTGAACCGCCTTGGACAGGCCCTCGTCCATGGTGAAGCGCTCACGATCCCAGTCCACCGAGGCGCCCAGGCGGCGCAGCTGCTTGGTGATGGTGCCGCCGGACTCGGCCTTCCACTGCCACACCTTGTCGATGAAGGTCTCGCGGCCCAGCTCCTGGCGGGTGACGCCCTGGGCGGCCAGCTGACGTTCCACCACCATCTGGGTGGCGATGCCGGCGTGGTCGGTGCCCACCTGCCACAGGGTGTTCTTGCCTTCCATCCGCTGGAAGCGGATCAGGGTGTCCATGATGGTGTCCTGGAAGGCGTGGCCCATGTGCAGGCTGCCGGTGACGTTCGGCGGCGGGATCATGATGCTGTAGGCGTCTTTGCTGGTGTCGCCGTGGGGCTTGAAGTACCCGGCATTCTCCCAGCGCTGGTAGTGGCGCTGTTCGATGGCGTTGGGGTTGTAAGTCTTATCCATGGGTGTTCCGAAATTCAGTGAAAACTAAAGCGGCTGCGCAGCCAGGTCCTGGGTGGTCAGTTCCACCCCCATCTGGCGGTAAGCGCGGTAACGCTCACGGGCCAGGGCCTTGGCATCGTCGGCAGCCGGGACAAAATCGAAAATTTGCGCAAATTCTACCGCAAATTGGGGCGCTTTGGCGGCCAGGTTGATCAAAACCGGCCGTTTTTTTGAGCTGGACTGGCCATTATGACCAATTTCCACCGGTGCGCCACCCCGGGGACCCTCTCCCACCAGGTTGTGGGGAACGAAGCGATCGGCGTCGAACTGCCACAGGGTTTCATCTATCTGCTCGGCCTGGGCCTGGTCCTCGCAGTGGAGGTAGGCCGGTTTGCCCTGCCGGTAGCAATCGGCCGCCAGCAGGCAGGCGAGGCGCAGGTGGGCGTTCTCGGCGTCGTCGGCGTTGGCATCGATCAGATAGAAGGTGGCGTTGGCCATGCAGTTCGGCTCCTGGTCCCGACCAAAGGGCGAAGGGCGTATTCTAGCGCGTCGGGGCGGCGACAGAAACAGAAAAGGCGGGGATAATCCCCGCCTTTTGTCGTCTTGGGGCCTCAGCCCCTACTCGACGTCCAGCTCACCGGTGCGGGAGAGCAGGAACTGGGTCAGCAGCGGCACGGGGCGGCCGGTGGAGCCCTTGTTGGCGCCGCTCTCCCAGGCGGTGCCGGCGATGTCCAGGTGGGCCCAGCTGTACTTCTTGGTGAAGCGGGACAGGAAGGCCGCAGCGGTGATGGTCCCGGCGGGACGGCCGCCCAGGTTGGTCATGTCGGCGAAGGGGCTCTTCAGCTGCTCCTGGTAGTCCTCCCACAGGGGCAGACGCCAGCAGCGGTCACCGGACTGTTCGCCGGCGTGCTGCAGGTCGTGGGCCAGGGAGTTCTGGTTGGAGAGCAGACCGGAGGCGTGCTTGCCCAGGGCGATGACGCAGGCACCGGTGAGGGTGGCGGTGTCGATCACCAGCTCGGGGTCGAAGCGCTCCACGTAGGTGAGGGCGTCACACAGTACCAGGCGGCCTTCGGCGTCGGTGTTGAGCACCTCGACGGTCTGACCGGACATGGTGGTGAGGATGTCGCCGGGACGGTAGCTCTTGCCATCGGGCATGTTTTCACAGCCGGCCAGGACGAAGACGATGTTGGCCTTGAGATCCAGCTCGCACACCGCCTTCAGGGTGCCCAGCACGCCGGCGGCGCCGCCCATATCGTACTTCATCTCGTCCATGGCCTCGCCGGGCTTGAGGGAGATGCCGCCGGAGTCGAAGGTCAGGCCCTTGCCCACCAAGACGATGGGGCGCTGGTCCTGGTCGCCGCCCTGGTAGTGACAGACGGTCATCATTGACTCGTTGTCACTGCCGCGACCCACGGCCAGGTAGCAGTTCATTCCCAGTTCGGACATCTGCTCCTCGCCGATCACCTCGACCCGCAGCTTGTCGTACTGCTCCGCCAGCTGGCGGGCCTGGCTGGCCAGGTAGGCGGGGTTGCAGATGTTGGGCGGCATGTTGGCCACGTCGCGGCACAGCTTGCTGCCGGCGGCCACACCCAGACCGTGGGCGATCGCCTTCTCACCCACGGTCAGCTCGCGGCGGGTGGGCACGTTGAACACCATCTTGCGCAGGGGGCGGCGGGTCTCATCCTTCTTGCTCTTCAGGGCGTCGAAGGTGTAGAGGGTGGATTGGGTGGTCTCAATCGCCTGGCGCACCTTCCAGTAGGTGTCACGACCCTTGACGTGCAGCTCGGTGAGGAAGCATACCGCCTCCATGGAGCCGGTCTCGTTGAGGGTGTTGATGGTCTTGGCGATGATCTGCTTGTATTGGCGCTCATCCAGTTCGCGCTCCTTGCCGCAGCCCACCAGCAGCACCCGCTCGGAAAGCACATTGGGTACGTGGTGCAGCAGCAGCATTTGACCGGGTTTTCCTTCAAGATCGCCGCGGCGCAGCAGATTGCTGATGTAGCCGTCGCTGATGCGATCCAGTTGTTCTCCTACAGCGGACAGGCGGCGCGGCTCGAACACGCCGACCACGATACAGGCGCTGCGCTGTTTCTCTGGGCTACCGCTTTTTACACTGAACTCCATGCCATCTCCCGGTTTCGTAAAGACAAAGCGTATGAATTGTTAGATAATGGTCCCTTTATCGGCTCCTGACAGCATCATTGCGGAACTCCATCTGCTAAACTGGGGTCCGCCCCGATGTTGCCCCCTAATATGATAGGGTATAAGGGCCCGGGCTGGTTACAAAAACATCCGAAAGTAACCAGTTTACTTAAATAACGTCTCGTTTCCAGAGAAATTACAAGTTTGCTAGTTGAGCACAGACTTTGATTATCTTTCGCTACTTGTTGAAGGAAGCGTTCAGAGCACAGATCGCCGTGTTGGCCGTGCTGGTTTCCATTTTTGTAAGTCAACAGTTCGTTCGCATCCTGGCGGACGCCGCCGAGGGGCAGCTTCCCGGTAAGCTGATCACCACCCTGGTGGCGCTGAACATGCCCGAACTGCTGGCGCTGATCTTGCCGCTCTCCCTGTTTCTGGGGATCCTGCTGGCCCATGGCCGTCTCTATGCCGACAGCGAGATGACGGTGCTGCATGCGGTGGGGGTCTCCGAGTGGTATGTGACCCGGGTGACCCTGGTGCTGGCGCTGATCATGGCCATCCTGTCCGGTTTTATCTCCATCCAGGTGGCGCCCTGGGCCAAGGAGACCGAATACCAGGTGCTGGAGAAGGCCGAGTCCGAGGCGGGGCTGGCGGCACTGGTGCAGGGCCGGTTCCAGCAAGCCTCCAACGGCAAGGCGGTGATCTACGTTGAGGGGCTGTCCAAGGGCAAGCTGGAGAACGTGTTCGTGGCGATGCTGCCTCCCAGCGACCAGCCGGACAGCGAAACCTCCATCGTCATGGCCAGCGGCGGCGCCATGGTGGAGGAGCGCGACGGCTCCCAGCGACTGCAGCTGAGTCAGGGCACCCGCTACAACATGATTGCCGGGTCGCCGGAGTCCAACCAGATCGGCTTCGATACCTACCAGATGGAGATCAAGGAGCAGGAGGTGGACAAGAAGCGCCGCAAGCTCTCGGCCTACTCCATGCAGCAGCTGGTGGATGAGGGCACTCCCCACGCCTGGGCCGAGATCCATTGGCGGCTGGCGGTGCCCATTGCCATTCCGCTGCTGACCCTGATCGCCGTGCCCATGGCCCGCACCAACGTCCGCCAGGGCAAGTTTGCCAAGATGATGCCGGCGATACTGATGTACCTGGGCTACTTCGCCTTGATGATGGCGGGCCGTAAGGCGATCGAGGATGAGGTGATCCCCGCCGCCCTGGGGATGTGGGGCATCCACCTGGCCGCCCTGGCCATCGGGGTGGTGCTGGTCGGCAAGGGGCGTCCGGCGGGCAAGAAGATCGCCGCCAAGCTGGTGAGGAGCAAGTGATGATCAAGATCCTTGACCTCTATATCGGCCGCACCATCATCAGTACCTCCGCCCTGTGCCTGCTGGTGCTCAGCGGCCTGTCGGGACTGATCAAGTTCGTCGATCAGCTGCGCTACGTGGGCCGGGGGGATTTCGATATCTTCGATGTGGGCCTGTACGTGCTGTTCCTGGTACCCCGGGACATCGAGATGTTCTTTCCCATCGCTGCCATGCTGGGTGCCCTGATCGGCATCGGCATGTTGGCCTCCAGTTCGGAGCTGGTGGTGATGCAGGCGGCGGGGATGTCCAAGTTTCAGATCACCCTGTCGGTGATGAAGACCGCGGTGCCGCTGATGCTGACCATCATGCTGGTGGGCGAGTATGTGGCGCCGGCCTCCGAAGCCACCGCCCGAGAGATGAAGGCGCAGAAGATCTCCGGCGGCAACCTGATCGGCGGGGCAAGAGGCTCCTGGGCCAAGGATGGTGACAGTTTTGTCAATATCGGTACGGTGCAGGACACCGGCCACCTGCAGAACGTGACCATCTACCATTTCGACAAGTCCCGCAACCTGGACCAGGTAACCTTCGCCAAGCAGGCGGTGTTTGACGGTGACGCCTGGCGCATCATCGACATTACCGACACCCTGATGGAGGAGAAGCAGGTGACGGTGAGCGAGCGGGAACAGGGCCGCTGGAAGTCGACCCTGACGCCGGACAAGCTGCAGGTGGTGACGGTGCATCCGGAATCCCTCTCCATCAGCGGCCTGCTGGACTACCTGGACTACCTCAAGGTGAACCAGCAGGACCCCACCCGCTATCAGCTGGCGCTGTGGCGCAAGGTGGGGCAGCCGGTGACGGTGGCGGTGATGATGCTGCTGGCGTTGTCGTTCATCTTCGGCCCGCTGCGCAGCGTCACCATGGGGGCGCGGATCCTGCTGGGGGTGGTGACCGGTTTCAGCTTCTACCTGGTCAGCGAGATCTTTGGTCCTATGAGCCTGGTGGCCAACCTGCCGCCCTTCCTGGGGGCGTTCCTGCCGGCGATGCTGTTTGCCGGGGTGGCCATCTACCTGCTGCAGCGGCGCTAGGGCCGACCTTCGAACCCCGGAACTGGAAGAGGGAGCCCTGGGGCTCCCTCTTGGATTTAAGTCATTTTGTGGTAGGCGATCATTACTGTCACGGCGCCCGTCAGGGCGACCATGGTTCCCATAAGGCCGTTGCCGTCGGCGGTCAGTTGAAGAAGCTCGGCCAGGTAGCCGCCGGAGATGGCGCCTCCTACGGCGAGTCCCAGCGCCAGCGGGAGACCATACCCCCGCGTCCCCCTCATCGTCCACAGTGCCCAGTAGCCTACCGAAATACCGGCCACTATCCAGGTCAGGATCACCATGGGACCTCTCCTTAAGCGCGACGAGTCACCGGCGCGCCACCCTTAAGGATAGCTTGCTCAGGAGCCCATGCGAGCCCGATTCTGTTCCAGGGTCAACTCCACCATTTCGCTGTCGCTCCAGCAGTCGTGCAGGGCGCGCCGGTCGGCGCGCAGCAGCATGGTCAGGGACATCAGGCCAAACAGCGAGGTCAGGGCCCGAATCACCCCCTGCCGCCAGTTGATCAGGCTGCCATCGGTGTTCTGCAGCTTCAGCCGCCAGGCGCGCATGCCGATGGTTTGGCCGGATTTTTGCCAGAAGTAGCAGAAGAACAGCATCACGCCTCCAAGCTTGAACAGCTCGTTGACCAGGGTCCAGAGAGGACTGTGCTGCAGGACATCGATGGCGTGCTTCTGCCCCAGGTTGTCCACCAGGCCGTTGGCCACCAGGGCACCGAACAGCAGGAAGAACAGGGCACCGGCCGTCATGTAGATGGCCAGGGCAACCAGGGCGTCGTAGAGCAGGGTGGCAAGGCGGCGTTTCAGGCTGGCCCTGGGGGCATTGGCATGGGAGTGCATAACAGATCCTAATTAGAGGCTGGCGGCAGTGTACCAGAGAAAGCCGGCATTGGCAGGTTGTGACGTGGCGCACGCATGGCTGTCGCTTGGTGTGAGGCAGGTTGGGGAATCGGTGATTCCGTGATCCCGGGCCGAGGGCGCAATGAAGCAGGTTGCGGCCCCAAAAAAACATGACATTCTCTTAACGCAGTGAATAACTTCTGCCGACAATCGCCCACATTTCATCCATGTCGAGTGCAACTTTACTTCATCATTAAAATTAAGTCTGAGTTAAGTCGCTTTTCCTTTACTGGATGATCTCTTGGTAAGCAATTGATTTAGATGTGGAAGATATTTCCCTCGCCTGGGCACCCCAAAATGGGGCAGGTTAGCTGGTTGGATCTCTGTCAAGAACGAGGTTCGGCGGCCGATACCAAGGATGTGCCCAGCACTGAGTCGCCAAAAATCACACAGAGACCCTGTATCCGTGATTTTGGCGATTTCTGTCGAATGGATCACCCCAAGGGATCGACCCAGAGGAGAGGCTACCTCACCGTGTCCGTCGGTCGTGTCACTGGATCAGTTGCTGCAGTAGGTGGAGAAGATATATGAAGCGACTCGGTTTGATGGGAAAGTTGTTGCTGCTGGCAACCCTGCCCCTGGTGGTCACCATGGCTCTGGTGACAGTTGGTTCCATCTATTTGAAGGGGGAGACCCTCGATCAGCAGGTGGCCACCTTCAATGAGGATCTGCGCAGCGAGAAGATGGCGCAGGTGAAGGACGCAGTGGCCATTGCCGTGGGTGTGGTTCGCAACGAGATCAAGGCCCAGCCGGACCGGGATCCGCTGGAGGTGGTGAGTGAAACCCTGACTCAGATCGAGTTTGGTGACGGCGGCTACTTCTTCGTCTACGACATGGAGGGCACCAACCTGTTTCATGCCCTCAAGCCGGAGGTGGAGGGGAAAAACCTGATCCACCTGAAGGATCCCAACGGCACTCCCTTCATTGTCGAACTGATCAATGCCGCCAAGGCCGGTGGCGGCACCTCCTCCTACTTCTACCAGAAGCCCGGCAGCGACAAGCTGGTGGAGAAGATCAGCTGGGTTGAACCGCTGAACGAGCATGGCTGGTGGCTGGGTACCGGGGTCTATGTGGATGAGATCGACAACGCCGTGGCTGATTTCCGGGCCAATGCCGAGGCGATGGCGGCCAAGGAGACCGCCACCACCCTGGTGGTGGCGCTGGTGGTGATCGTGCTGGTGGTGATCGCCATCGTCTATGTGTCCCGCCGTACCCTGGCGCCGGTCAATGCCATGCTGGCCAGCCTGCAGGAGATCGCCCAGGGCGAGGGGGATCTGACCAAGCGGCTGGAGGTCAAGGGGCAGGATGAGATCGCCCAGTTGGCCGAAGCGTTCAACCAGTTCACCTCCAAGCTGCAGGAGACCATCCGCGAAGTGGCCGAGGCCACCGAACAGGTGGGGATGGCGGTGGACAACATCAACGATCAGACCGCCACCATCAGCCGTCAGCTGGCGACCCACAACGACGAAACCGAACAGGTGGTGACCGCGGTGACCGAGATGAGCACCGCCGCCGCCCAGATTGCCGGCAACGCCAACCAGGTAGCGGACGCCACCCAGGCCGCCGCCGATGACGCCGGCACCGCCCAGACCAAGCTGGGACACTCGGTGACCTCCATCAACGCCCTGGTGGGCGAGGTGGACCTGGCGGCCCAGCACATCGACCGCCTCAACGAGCAATCCACCAAGATCCACAGCGTCCTCGGGGTGATCGGCGACATCGCCGATCAGACCAACCTGCTGGCGCTCAACGCCGCCATCGAGGCGGCCCGGGCCGGCGATCAGGGCCGGGGCTTCGCCGTGGTGGCGGACGAGGTGCGGGGTCTGGCCAGCCGCACCCAGACCAGCACCCTGGAGATCAAGGAGATGCTCGATGAACTGCACCAGTCGGTCTCCAAGGCGGTGGAGACCATGGGCAACAGCCAGCAGAACTGTGAGACCACGGTGAGTGCCTCTTCCGAGATCACCACCAGCCTCAATGCGGTCTCCGGTGCGGTGAACGAGATCAACGACATGACCAGCCAGATCGCCACCGCCGCCACCGAGCAGAGCTCGGTGACCGAGGAGATCAACCGCAACATGGTGGCCATTCGCGACATCGTCGGCGAGCTGGTGCACGCCAGTGAGGAGTCGGCGCAGATCTCCGAACAGCTGGGGATGTCCGGCCAGGCGCTGCGCCAGCTGGTGGGGCAGTTCAGGGTGTAGCCCCTCCCCCGGCCTACAGGCCCCGCCCGGTGCGGGGCCTTTTTGTGTCGCGGCTGCATGGGACCGATGGCATCCGCTGCCGCCCGGCCCGGGGCCTCGGGCGGGCCATGGCCGATTTCTATCCAGTTGATGCAAAGGGGGTTGCGCCGAAACGCAAGGGGTCTATAATGCAAACCCTCTATGCCGAGGTGGCGGAATTGGTAGACGCAGCGGATTCAAAATCCGCCGGTGGTGACACCTTGAGGGTTCAAGTCCCTCTCTCGGTACCAAACACAGAGAAAGGCCCTGACGAAAGTCGGGGCCTTTTTCGTTTCCGCCTCTATCGGACCTGTGGTGCTGTAGATCAAGGCAATGACCTGATAACACTGATGATCTGAGTCAAAAGGTGAAGGCTGCGCCGGAGATAGACTTGACACCATCTCTTAACATTGCATTGATAAGTGGGTAACCCTTGGCTAATCCTCTCCGGTGTATTGTGTTCACCCTCCTGATTGTTTGTTTCTCTGCGATGGGTCAAGAGTCAGAGGGGGTTATTCTTTTCGAACGATTGAACTCTCCGAAGCAATATATCGCGCTACTCGATGCCGACGTTGGCATGTTGATGGACCTTGAGTTGCACTGGAAAGCCTGGGTGTTGATGGGGGAGCCGGTGATCTACAGTGAGGCTCGATGGCGTTTGCGTGGTTTGGAGTTGATCGATCGGGTTTCTGGAGAACTGCGTTGGTTTGGTCTTTGCGCGAAGAGGAAGACCTACGATTGTCTTCCGGATTCCGTTGCCAGAACCATCAAGCCCATTCAGCTAAAGATGCTGATACCGATATTGCGCCCTGCCCAAAAAACCGTGCCAGCATCAGAGCTGATGGCTGCTAACGGATTGATTCTGGATCCCGGGGTGCTGGTGGACACATCACTGGTGGACATCGCCCAGACAGAACTCTCTTTTAATACACCTGGCAGCCCCCTTTGGAGCAGGGCTGTGGTCTCCAATATGTACTCTGCCAGTCAGAAGCGCCTTGGTATTGAGCGGTTATCCTATCTGCCGGAGGGCGAGGCGCAGGCGCTGTTTCAGACCGGGTTTGAGCTGAGTGAGAGGCAGCATGTCCGCGCCTATTCCATCGCTTTTTCAGCGACCTTCTACCACTTTACCGAG
Source organism: Ferrimonas sediminicola (assembly GCF_005116715.1). Taxonomy (GTDB): domain Bacteria; phylum Pseudomonadota; class Gammaproteobacteria; order Enterobacterales; family Shewanellaceae; genus Ferrimonas; species Ferrimonas sediminicola. Next base: position 18,244 of record NZ_SWCI01000006.1, read on the forward strand.
TATCTGCTTGAGCAGCGACGCCTCGAATCCGAAAAGCAACTAAACCGGGTTAAAGCAGACCGCATTGATGTTGCAGTCAGTACTGCCGTACAGCCGGAAGAAGATGACATTTTCGCGGAGTTTGAACGCGATTACATCACCAGCAACATAGAGGCTGAAATGCAGTCACAAGAGTCAAACCTGCAAGGGGAGTTAGAACGACGGCGACAAAGGTTGCTGGAGATGGGGCGTCAGGAGAGTGCTCTGTTATCAAAACGTATTCGGGAGATTCAAAACCGAGTTTTGCCGGGGGAGACCTTGGTGCCTGTGCGTGATGAGGGCGCGAATAAGAAGCGCAGCCTGTATGGTTTCAAGAGAAGTGTTGTTCATCAGGAGTGGGTCATTCAGCCTCAGTTTGATGGCGCAGGTGATTTTCGCCAGGGGCTTGCGCTGGCCTCGGTGGGCAAAGGCACAGACCGTCGCTATGGGTTCATTAATCCTGAGGGAGACTGGGTTATTGCACCACAATTTGAGAATGCCAGAGGATTTTCCGAGGGGCTGGCTGCTGCTGTTGGAAAAGGACGGTATGGCGGCAGCAAATTTGGTTTTATCGATACTCAGGGAGAGTGGGTGATTGCGCCGGCCTTTGATGATGCCAGAGACTTTGTGGATGGCCGGGCGCGCGTAGAATCTAGCTATAAGTGGGGGGTGATCAACACCGATGGAGAGTGGGTGATTCGGCCAGGGTTTGCCGAGTTGGGCGAGTTTTCCGAAGGGCTGGCCGAAGTGCAGCGGCGACCCGGCGACTACGCCAGTGAAGAGTATATCGATACCAGCGGTGACAGGGTGTTTGACAATAGATTCGATGAAGCCCACCCTTTTTCCGAAGGGAGGGCCCGGGTGTGGATGAGGGATAAAGGCTATGGCTTTATTGGTCCTAATGGACGCTGGGTGGTAGAGCCCAGCTATGCGCAGGCAGAGGACTTTGCTGAAGGGCTGGCCTCGGTTCAGAAAAGCCGAGGAGGGTTATATGGGTATATCGATTCTGATGGGTTCTGGGTTATCCAGCCCTCTTTTATCTCGCCGGCTCCATTCTCTGAAAGCAAGGCGGCAGTGCGCAGGGCGGAAGATCAACTCTTTGGGTACATTGGCCGCGATGGAGAATGGTTGATCCAGCCCCAATTTGATTCGGCGATGCCATTCTCCGGAGGCCGGGCGGTTGTGACATTTGACACCAGGTATGAGAAAGGAGATTGCCGCAACACGCGCCAGTATTGGATGGCTGCGATCATTGATGAGACAGGTGAAATGGTTGTCGGGCCGGTGGCGAAGAGCCGCTATCTGGGGGACGGAAAGTGTTTAAAAAGTGGCTTTCACCTGTATCAGGATAATGTCAATTAGTGGGGCAGAGATCGGTTCGTGGCAGCATTCAGGAAAAACGGCTAACCGACTTTTCGTTCCGTGAAAAAATCATGCAGTTGCTAAGGGTTTTCGATGAGATATTTTTGGGTTAATAATCTGATTAGAAACAGTTTAGGTGTAATCGCTCTGTTGGGCGTGAGCTCCCTTATGCTTGCATGTTCCTCTCTGCCGCCGGAAAAGCGCAGCTTTCAGAGAGAGATCGATAAAGCTCTTTCGGGAAGCGATGCTGCTGCGACAACGGTTGCCAAGGTTTATTGCAGGGGCGAGTATTACAAGCTGTTTAAGACCTATAAGAATCCAAGCCAGTGCGTCAAGTGGGTAGATTATGCAGTGACCATACTGGGCACCTCCGGAGGGCAGTATAAGGATTCAGGCTACCTGGGTGAAGTTTACTTCTGGACTTTGTCAGATCTTATTCATGGTGACATGGCCAGTCACTATGATGCGGCCAAGGTTAAGGTTATCGAGAAAGTTGAAGCGATCCGCACTGATGATTCAAAGAGAGGGCTCTGGCTTTTTTACAATGAGTACTCTCGGCACGATAAGGATAAGTCCCGACGCACTACGATAAGCAAGGAGATGTGTGATAAACGCGGCGAAGCCGAGTACTGCAGCTATTATGCCGATAGGCTTTATGACAATGATAGAAATCTTGAGGCTTTGAAGCTGTACGAAAAGAGCGGCACTTCTGGTGCGGAATCGAAATTCAACCTTTCCCAGTTGTATCTTCACCCGCCAAAAGGCAGGGACAGTGAGCCGGAGAAAGCTCTCACATTGATGAAATCTGCCTACGTGACCTGGCTGAATTCGTGCGATGAAAGGTATGGAGCAAGCTCAACGGAGTGTGTTGACATGAAAGGGCGTCGTGATGCCAGGCTGTTTGAGATTCAAGCTGAGGTAGCGTTTAAGCAAGATGTTGGTTTAGATCGCAGTATTCGTTTGGATAAATATAAGGTCGCCGTGACCCATTACCTTAAGTCCAAGAAGTACTTTGAAGCACTGGTCTATTTTGACCTGCTGGAACGTATGGATTACCAGTTGCCCGCCTCCATGAGTTTTTTCAAGGCTGAAGCGTACTTCCATACGGATGAGACCGATAAGGCGAGGAGTGTTTACCAGCAATATCTGAATTCAGCGGGGAAAAAAGGTGCCTATTACCGAACTGCGCTGGAGCGGCTGAACGAGATCAATGCCCTGTAGGCAACCCGTATCTAAAAGGCCCTGACGAAAGTCGGGGCCTTTTTCGTTTGCGCAACCTGCCTCCATCTTTTTGCTAATGAAGTCAGATAGTCAGCCAAGGGCGACATGAGCCCGGCCCGGAACCGTTCTCGCCGTGGCGTCCGACTGATACCTCTTTGGGGGTAAAAAATCGGCAATTCGCCGGTGAACCGACCCCATCGTTCCTATACTCAGCCCTGAATCTGAACGGGAGGTAGATATGGACAGGTCTGGGCATGACAGCGCGCGCAGGAGTTTTCTGAAGGGGGCGGGTGTCGCCGGGTTGGCGGTGATGGCGGGGCCGGCCCTGGCGGCCAGCAGTGATGAGGTCACTTGGGATCAAACCTACGACATCGTCATTGTCGGTTCGGGGTTTTCGGGTCTGGCCGCAGCCATTGAGGCCAAGCGCAAGGGGGCCAAGTCGGTGGCCATCATCGAGAAGATGCCGGTATTTGGCGGCAACTCGGCGATTAACGGCGGGCTCTACGCGGCGCCCGATACCCCGCTGCAGCAGGAGGAGGGGGTAAAGGACAGTCCGGAGATCATGGTGGCGGATCAGATGAAGGCGGGGCGGGGCATTGCCGATGAGACCCTGTTGCGCCATGTAGCCACTCACGCCCGGGAGGGGTTGGAGCTGTGCCTGGAAGTGGGCGCTAAGTTTCACCCCTTCCTGCAGCAACTGGGGGGGCACAGTGTGCCGCGGACCTATCAGACCACGGTTAACTGCGGTGCCGGCATCACTCAGCCGCTCTACAAGGAGTGCAAGCGGCTAGGGGTGGTTCTGGTCAATCGGGCCAAGCTGAAGCGCTTCATTCGTGCCGGCAATGGTCGAGTGGAGGGGATCACCGTCGATACCCGCTACTACTATGACCGGGATGTGGCCGAGGGGCCTGAGCGCCATATCCGGGCAACCCAGGGGCTGATTATGGCCACTGGTGGTTTCTCCCAGAACGTCAGGCTGCGCATGGCCCAGGATCCGACGTTGACTGCGGACGTCGGCAGCACCAATGCCGCCGGCGCCACCGGCGAAGGGTTGTTGCAGATGCTCAGGCTGGGGGCGATACCGGTGCACATGGCCCACATTCAGTCCGGCCCCTGGGCATCGCCGGATGAAGGGGGGTTTGGTTATGTGTCCAACTACTCCATCTTCAATTTCCCTCACTCGATTGCCATTGAGCGTAAGAGTGGCCGTCGGTTTATGAATGAGATTGCCGATCGTAAAACCCGGGCAGATGCTGAGTTAGCCAACCGGGATGAGCAGGGCAATCCGGATCCGGCGCTGATGATCACCAGCTTCAAGCACGCCAACCAGCATGCCAATGCCAGGAAGGTGCTCAAATATGGCGTCGGCTGGAAGTTTGACTCCCTGGAGAAGCTGGCCAAGAACTATCAGATCCCCTTGGAACCTCTCAAGGCTCAGGTGGAGGAGTACAACGGTTATGTGGAGACGGGTGTAGACAAGCAGTTTGGCAAGTCCATGGCCAAGGCCAAGGGTAAGTACTTGGAAGCGCCGTTTATGGTGGTACGGCTCTGGCCCAAGGTGCACTACTGTCAGGGCGGGGTAATGATCAACAGGGATGCCCAGGTGCTGGACTCCCAAACCGGTGAGCCGATTCCGGGACTGTATGCGGCGGGAGAGGTGACCGGTGGGGTTCACGGGGTCAGCCGCCTGGGCAGTTGTTCGATCCCCGAATGTATTGTGATGGGGATGACCGCATCCCGGCACATCACGGCTGAGGCCTAGGAGGCGATCATGAAAAAGACCCTGCTTTTTGGTGTGTTGGTGTTCTCTATTGGGGCTGTCTCCTCGGCAGTGGTGGCTGAGTCCACCCTCAAGGAGTTCGATCAGATGACCGGGCGCAGCTACCATGAGAAGCTGCACAGCAACAACAACTGCAAGGCCTGTCACGGAGCCCAGGCAGATGGCTACCCCGAGGACGACACCTGCCACAAGTGCCACAACCCGGACAAGCTGGCACAAAAGACTGCCCGCAGCGGTGAGGAGGTCCACCAGAATCCGCACGACAACCTGCACTACGGTAAGGATGTGCCCTGTACCGAATGCCATGGCGAGCACATGGCAAAAGAGCCCTTGTGCGCCGACTGTCATACCTTCAAATACCCCAACCACAAGCGGTGACAAGGGAAACCTGAGCCTGCTTCCCGGTTGACGGATAACTCTGGCCCCCTACGTGGGGCCCACTGTTTGGCGTGTCTGGAGCCCTCGAAGGGGCCACCTGGTGGCGGAAAGCCTTGGTGGAGCCTGGGCGCGGTTCAAGAGGTCATCGATTTTATTCGGAAAAATCGACACTAGCAGTGTGGTTTCCCTAACATTTTGTTTTAGTTCACAGTTATTAATTATCCCCTGGGGTAACTTTGCCTACCATGGTCGATCTATGCCCGTTTGAACCGCCTGTGTGCAGCGGAACATAGCTGAGAGCCGAAAGATCTATGGCAGGGAGGGCTCCGCGGCTGCCTCCGTTGTCTCTGGCCGTTCAGCCGCGGGGGAGAATCCATGATCCGCCTGGCTGAACTGAAAATCCGCCCCAAACTGATCGCCCTGCTGTTTGTCACCGGGGTGATCCCCATGGTGATCGTCACCCTCATCGCCACCCGGCTGGCCAACGATGCCCTGATCAACCAGTCCTTCGACCAGCTCAACGCGGTTCAGTCGATCCGCAAGACCAACATCGAGGCGTACTTCGACGAGCGCCTGGCCGACATCCGGGTCCTGGCGGAATCGGAGCGGATTGCCGATCTGCGCGCCTGGCTGGCTGCCCCCCAGTCCCAGGAGGACCTGAGTGGGCGCCAACGGTTCGATGCCGCACTGGATGATTTCCTCCGCTCCTACGGTTACACCAACCTCTACCTGCTCGATGGGGGTTCAGGCCGGGTGGAGTACGTCCTCCGGCTGAAGGACCTGGCGGGGCGGGGGCTGAACACCGGGCTGCTGCAGGGCAGTGGCCTGGAGCAGGCGTGGCGGCGGGCCCGGCGCCGGGAGGAAGCGGTGCTGATCGATTTTGCCCCGTTCGAGCCGGAGCAGGGGCGGGAGACTGCCTTCGTGGCCTACCCCATGGACGCCGGTAAGGGGGGGGCGTCGACGGTGCTGGTGCTGCAGCTGTCGCCGGAGGCGGTGACCGAGGTGGTCGATTCCCGCGAGGGGATGGGCCAGACCGGGGAGTCCTACCTGATGGGGGTGCACCCCGAATCGGACCGCTTCGAGTTCCGGAGCAACATGCGCACCATGGGGGAGGGGCGCTACGTGGTGGGCCATGCCGTGGCCCAGCCGCTGGATTACTGGCGCCAGGCGGTCGAGGCGGATATCCGCGGGGGGCACGACACCTTTACCGACAGTTCGGGCACCCCGGTACTGGTCAGTTACAACCGGCTGGCGATCCCCGGGCTGCAGTGGTACCTGATCTCCAAGGTCAATGAAGATGAGGTGACCCGGCCGATTCTCAACATCTACACCCAGGTGGTGCTGACCGCCGCCCTGGTGCTGCTGTTCATCGCGGTGGCCGCCTACGCCTTCGCCCGCACCCTGACGCGCCCTCTGATCGACGGCATGGAGTTTGCCCGGGACATCGCCGCCGGCAGGTTGGGGGCCAACCTGCCCGAGGGACGGCGGGATGAGTTGGGCGACCTGGCCCGCTCCCTCAACGGTATGGCCCGGGATCTGAAGGAGCGCCACTGGCTGACCTCCGGCAAGGAGGCGCTGGATGATCAGCTTAGGGGCGACCTGCAGGTGGAGGAGCTGGCCAGCCGCTTCATTACCCTGTTCAGCAAACACATGCAGTGTCAGCTGGGCGCCCTCTACCTGCTGGGCGAGGATCAGATGCTGGAACTGAGGGCCAGCTACGCCTTCACCGATCGTCAGGGCAACTTCAACCGACTGGCCCTGGGTGAAGGGATGGTGGGTCAGGCGTTGGTGGAGGAGGAGGTGATCTGCTTCTCCAAGGTCAGCCAGGCGCCGGCGCTCAATTACGGTGCCGGTGAGCTGGTGCCGGAGCATTTCATGGCGGTCCCCCTGACTGTGGACGGTCATAAGCTGGGCTGCGTGCTGCTAGGATCGGTGACCCCCTTCTCCTCCCTGCAGCGCAAGTTTGTCGATCAGGTGATGGTCAGCGTGGGGATCCTGTTCAGCGCCGCCCAGGCGCGCGGGGTCATCGACCGGTTGCTGGCGCAGGCTCAGCAGCAGCAGCAGGCCCTCAAGGTGACCAACGAGGAGTTGGAGGAGCAGACCGACGCACTGCGCCGCTCCGAAGGGGAGCTGCAGGCCCAGCAGGAGGAGCTGCGGGTGGCCAACGAGGAGCTGGAGGAGCAGGCCAAGGTGCTCAAGCAGTCTGAAGCCGAACTGCAGGCGCAGCAGGAGGAGCTGCGGGTGACCAACGAGGAGCTGGAGGAGCGCACCAAGGCCCTGGAGGAGCAGCAACAGGCGATGGAGGCCAGCAACCGCCAGCTGCAACAGGCCCAGGAGGAGGCGCGCGACAAGGCCCGTGAGCTGGAGGAGGCCAGCAAGTACAAGTCCGAGTTCCTGGCCAACATGTCCCACGAGTTGCGCACCCCCCTCAACGCCATCCTGATCTTGTCGCAGCTGTTCGCCGGCAACAAGGAGGGCAACCTCACCGACAAGCAAATCGAGGCGGCCCAGGCGATCAACTCCTCCGGCTCCGACCTGCTGGCGCTGATCAACGAGATCCTGGACCTGTCCAAGATCGAGGCGGGCAAGGTGGAGCTGGTGGTGGAGCAGGTGGGGATCGAATCCCTGTTCGGCGACCTGGAGCGGCTCTACCGGGAGATTGCCGCCGACAAGGGGTTGGATTTCCAGCTGCGGGTCGAGGATGAGGTGCCCCGCACCCTGCACACCGACTCCCTGCGGTTGCAGCAGGTGCTGAGAAACCTGCTGACCAACGCCTTCAAGTTTACCCACCAGGGTGAGGTGAGCCTTACCCTGTCCCGTCCCGATCCCCATTGGTGCCGGGAGCGGGGGATCCGTGGCGAGGGCTGCATCGCCTTCGCGGTGAAGGATGACGGCATCGGTATCAGCGCCGACAAGCAGCAGGCGATCTTCCTGGCGTTCCAGCAGGCGGACGGCAGCACCAGCCGCACCTACGGTGGTACCGGACTGGGGCTCTCCATCACCCGGGAACTGACCCGCCTGCTGGGGGGCTCCATCCACCTGGAGAGCGAAGAGGGGCAGGGCAGCTGCTTCACCGTGGTGCTGCCAGAAGCCGGGCCGGAAGCCGGGCACGACACCGCCGAGCCGGACGAGGAGCGCCAGGTCGCTGAGGCCACCTCGGCGCCGGTGCAGCAGAGTGCCGTTCCGGCGCCGGAGTCCGCGCTCTCCGCCAGTCCGGCGGATGAGAGCGAGTTCATCAGCGACGATCGCCGGTCCCTGAACGAGGGGACGCGCAGCCTGCTGATCATCGAGGATGACAAGGCGTTCGCCAAGGTGATGCGGGATTTCGGTCGCGAGCGCGGATTCAGGTGTATCGTCGCCGCCGACGGTGAGACCGGCCTGCACTTCGCCGACTACTACAAGCCCAGCGCCATCATCCTGGACATCGGCCTGCCGGGGATCGACGGCTGGACGGTGATGGAGCGGCTCAAGGAGAACCCGGCCCTGCGCCACATCCCGGTGCACTTTATGTCGGCCAACGACAGCACCCTGGACGCGATGCGCATGGGCGCCATTGGCTACCTGACCAAGCCGGTGAACCTGCAGCAGATGGAGAATGCCTTCTCCAAGATCGAGGAGATCATCTCCAAGCCGGTGCGCCGGCTGCTGCTGGTGGAGGACGACGAGCTGCAGCGCCACAGCATCCAGGAGCTGATCGGCGACGGTGACGTCAGCATCACCGCCGTCGGTTCCGGCCGGGCCGCCCTGGAGGAGCTGGAGAGTCACGGCTACGACTGCATGGTGCTCGACCTGGGGCTGGAGGACATGACCGGCTTCGAGCTGCTGGACCGCATCCGCAGGAGCGAAACCGCCGCCCGGGTGCCGATCATCATCTACACCGGCCGGGATCTCAGCCGCGAGGAGGAGAAGGAGCTCAACCGTTATGCCGAGAGCATCATCATCAAGGGGGTGAAATCCCCAGAGCGGCTGCTGGACGAGTCTGCCCTGTTTCTGCATCGGGTGGAGGCGGACCTGCCCGAGGAGAAGCGCGGCATGCTCAAGTCGATACACCACAGGGAGGCGGCCCTCAGCGGCAAGCAGATCCTGCTGGTGGATGACGACATGCGCAATGTGTTTGCTCTCTCCAGCGTGCTGGAGGATAAGGGGCTGACGGTAACCATCGCCCGTAACGGCTTCGAGGCGCTGGAGAAGCTGGAGGCGATGGAGCAGGTGGATGGAGTGCTGATGGACATCATGATGCCCAAGATGGATGGCTACGAGGCGATGCGCCGGATTCGCCAGCGCAGCGACTGGGCCAAGTTGCCGATTATTGCCCTCACCGCCAAGGCGATGAAGGGCGACCGCAGCAAGTGCATCGAGGCGGGGGCCAGCGACTACCTGGCCAAGCCGGTGGACACCGATAAGCTGCTGTCGATGTTGAGAGTGTGGTTGTACTGATGAACGAGATGGTGACGTTGGCCGACGAGCAACTGGAGATCGACCTGCTGCTGGAGGCGATCTTTCGCAAGTACGGCTACGATTTTCGCGACTATGCCGGGGCCCATACCAAGCGGCGGCTGGATCTGCGCCGGGCCCGGGAGGGGATGGCCAGCTTCTCCGAGATGCAGCACAAGGTGATCCGCGAACCGGCGTTTTTCGATCAGCTGCTGCTGGATCTCTCCATCAACGTCACCGAGATGTTTCGCGATCCCTGGTTCTACCAGAAGGTGCGGGAGGTGGTGGTGCCCCACTTGCAGACCTACCCCTTCGTCAAGGTGTGGCATGCGGGCTGCTCCTCCGGACAGGAGGTGTACTCCATGGGGATCCTGCTGGAGGAGGAGGGGCTCAAGGAGCGGGTGCAGATCTACGCCACCGACTTCAACGAGCGGATCCTGGAGAAGGCGCGCCAGGGGATCTATCCCATCAACCTGGTGCGGGAGTACACCGGCAACTACCAGAAGGCGGGGGGCACCCGCTCCTTCTCCGATTACTACACCGCCGACTACGACAGCGCGGTGCTCAACAGCCGGTTGCGGGAGAAGGTGCTGTTCTCCTCCCACAACCTGGTGACCGACAGCGTGTTCGGCGAGATGAACCTGATCTTCTGCCGCAACGTGCTGATCTACTTTAACCGCGAGCTGCAGAGCCGGGTCCTCAAGCTGTTCTGCGACAGCCTCTGTCCCGGCGGTTTCCTCTGCCTGGGCTCCAAGGAGAGCCTCCGCTTCTCCGAGGTGGCAGACAAGTTTGAGGTGGTGTCTGAACGGGAGCGCATCTACCGCAAGAAGCGCCTCCCCAGGGAGTGACAATGGCATCGGACAGGGCGTACCAGGCCGTCGTCATCGGGGTCTCCGCCGGAGGCATGGCGGCGCTGGAGCGGGTGTTGCCCAGGCTGGCGGCGGATTTCTCCCTGCCGGTGCTGATCGTTCAGCACGTGGGGCCGGTGTCCGACAGCTATCTGCCCATCCACTTCAGCATGCGCTGTGCCCTGCCGGTGTATGAGGCGGAGGACAAGCAGCCCATCGAGGCGGGGGCCATCTACTTTGCCCCGCCCAACTACCACCTGATGGTGGAGCGGACCCATACCCTGGCCCTCTCCACCGACGACAGGGTCAACTTCTCCCGGCCGGCGGTGGACGTGCTGTTCGACACCGCAGCCGATGCCTACGGCCCGGGGCTGGTCGGGGTGATCCTCACCGGTTCCAACAGCGATGGGGCGGCGGGGATGGCGCGGATAAAGCGCAGGGGGGGACTGCTGGTGGTGCAGACTCCCGAGAGCGCCGAGGCGCCACAGATGCCACTGGCGGTGCTGGAACGGGTCGAGGTAGACCACCAATTGCCGTTGAGTGAGATCGGCCACTTTTTAAATTCACTGAGTAATGAATAGCTATGGGCACTCCCAAGATACTGATCGTGGATGACAGACCAGAGAACCTGCTGACCCTCGAGGGGTTGCTGGAGGGGTTCGATGCCGAGTTGGTACGGGCCACCTCCGGGGAACAGGCGCTGGCCCATACCCTGGATCATGATTTCGCCCTGATCCTGCTGGATGTGCAGATGCCGGGGATGGATGGGTTCGAGGTGGCGGAGCTGATGCGGGGCAACCGCAAGACCAAGCACATCCCCATCATCTTTGTCACCGCCTCCTACAAGGCATCGGAGCATGTCTTCAAGGGGTACGAGTCCGGGGCGGTGGACTACCTGCTCAAGCCGCTCAACACCATGGTGTTCCGAAGCAAGGTCGGGGTGTTTATCGAACTGTTTCAGCAGCGGCAGGCCCTGTCGGAGAAGACCCTGGAGTTTGACCGCAAGCTGGTGGAGCTGGAGGAGCTGCAACAGCAGTTGGAGGAGACCAACGAACAGTTGCTGATGCTCTCCACCACCGACGGTCTGACCGGGCTGCTGAACTGGCGCCGCTTCGATGAGCTGCTCAACGAGGAGTGGAAGCGCGGCAGTCGCACCGGTCGACCGCTCTCTCTGGTGCTGATGGACATCGATCACTTCAAGGCCTACAACGACACCTATGGCCACCAGGTGGGCGACGACTGCTTGCGGGAGGTGGCCGCCACCCTGGTGAAGATCCCGATGCGGGCCATGGACAAGACCGCCCGCATCGGCGGCGAGGAGTTTGCGGTGCTGCTGCCGGAGACCGACTGCAGCGGGGCCATCGAGGTCGCCAACCGCATCCGCGAGTGTGTTGATGCCCTGGAGAAACCCCACCGCAGCTCACCGACCGCTGGCAACGTCACCATCAGCGTCGGCGTGGCCAGTCTGGTGCCGACCCCGGGGGACCCGGCGCGTAAACTGCTGGAGCTGGCGGACGTGGCCCTGTACCAAGCCAAGAGCGACGGCCGAAACTGCTGCTGCTGTCACCAGTGCAGCCTGGAGAGCATCGCCTAAGCTTGCGGAAGATCAAACTTAGCGACGTTGCTGCTCCCTGTCGGGGCCTGGATGATTGTATGACGATTTTTAAAAGAGTAATATTTTGCTCATTTACTCATCGTTGGAGTTCATCATGTCCCTGTCTCTCCGCGCCGGTCTGTTGACCGCCGCCCTGTTCAGCGGGGCCGCCTGTGCCCATTTCCAGGAGCTGATCCCTCAGAGCGACACCCTGACTCCCCAGAGTGGCGGCCAGGTGCAGCTGTCGCTGACCTTCACCCACCCTATGGAGCGCGGCCCGGCGATGGCCATGGGCCAGCCGGTGCAGTTCGGTGTGGTCGGGCCTCAGGGGCGGCAGGACCTGCTCGAGAGGCTGACCTCCACCGGGGTGGATGGCCAGCAGGCCTACCTGGCGGACTACCGGGTCACCCGTCCGGGGGATTACCTGTTCTACCTGGAGCCGGCGCCCTACTGGGAGCCCGGTGAGGGTAAGATGATCATCCACTACACCAAGGTGGTGGTGGAGGGGTTCGGCGCCCTGGAGGGTTGGGACCAGCCCGTGGGCCTGCCGGTGGAGATTGAGCCCCTGAGCCGCCCCTACAGCCTGTGGCGCGGCAACCTGTTCCAGGGGCTGGTGCGCCATCAGGGTGAGCCGGTGCCCTTCGCCGAGGTGGAGGTGGAGTGGCGCAACGACGGCAGCGTGACGCCTCCCTCGGATGGTTACGTCACCCAGGTGATCAAGGCGGACGCCAACGGCGTGTTCAGTTACGCCATGCCCAGATCCGGCTGGTGGGGATTTGCTGCCCTGCTGGAGGCGGAGCAGCCGATGACCAACCCCCAGGGCGAACCGGTGCCGGTGGAGCTGGGCGGCCTCATCTGGGTGCATGCCCGAGACATGAACTAGGAGGCAGAGTATGGCCCACATCCCAGATGGCGTCCTCGCCCTGCCGGTACTGGCCACCTCGGGGGTGGCGGCGGCGACCCTGACCCTGGTGGCGGTAAAGCGAATGGACTACGACCGCATCCCCCAGGCGGCGGTGCTGGCGGCGGCCTTCTTCGTGGCCTCCCTGGTGACGGTGCCGGTGGGCCCCTCCAGTGTCCACCTGATCCTCAACGGCCTGATGGGGGTATTGCTGGGGTGGGCGGCGGTACCGGCCCTGCTGGTGGCCCTGTGCATGCAGGCGGTGTTTTTCGGTTACGGCGGCCTGTCGGTGCTGGGGGTTAACGCCCTGAACCTGGCGCTACCGGCCCTGCTGTGTGCCTGGGTGATTGCTCCCAGATTGAGGACGGCCCGGGGACGTGCGGTGCTGCTTTGGGGGGCCGTGGCCGGTGCCATCGGAGTCGGGCTGACCGGGGTGATGGTGATGCTGTCACTGGTGGCCAGCGGTCCCGAATACCTGCCTGCCGGACGGGTAATCCTGGTGACCTATTTGCCGCTGTTGCTGGTGGAGGCGGTGGTGACCGCCTGGGCATTGAGTTTTATGAAACGGGTGGCGCCTGAGCTGCTGGCCCGGGGAGAGTGTTGATGAGATCGTGGATTCTGGGCCTGGCCCTGGTGGTGAGTTGCGCCGCTCAGGCGCACCTGTTGAAGGTGTTTGCCTATGGTGAAGGAGGCCGGGTACACGGGAGTGTCTACTTTGCCGGCGGCGGTCCTGCCACCGGGGCCTCGGTCCAGGTGCTGGGCATCGATGGTGCCCTGTTGACCACCCTGACTCCGGATGCCAATGGCGAGTTTGTCTATGCCCCCGATGGGCCCAGGGATCTGGAGTTGCTGGTGGATACCGGCGACGGTCACCAAATCCGTTGGCCGGTGCGCGCCGAAGAGCTGTCCGGCGGACACCCGGCCTCCCAACCTGTGATGGCGGCCGAGCCCTCCCAGTCCGACCAGCGGCAACTGCTGGGGCTGATCGAGCAGGCGGTGGCCCGCCAGGTGGGTCCCCTGCGCCAGGAGCTGCAGCAGGCCCAGGACCGAGCGCGGCTGTCTGACATCCTTGGTGGCCTGGGGATGATCTTCGGCATCGCCGGCCTGGCGATGTGGTGGCGGGGTCGCCGGTGAACGATGGCCTCTGGCTCAGGGCCCAGCAGCCCCGCTGGCTGGAGCGCAGCGATCCCCGGCTGAGGGTGTTGTGTGCCCTGGTATTGCTGGCAGTGACCCTGGGGCTTAGCCACCCGCTGCCGCTGATGCTGGCCCTGACCCTGTCCCTGGGGTTGGTGCCGGTGGTGGGCCTCTCCTTCAAGGTCCTGCTCAAGCGGCTGCTGGCGGTGGAGGGGCTGATGATTCTGCTGTTGATCTCCCTGCCGTTCACCGTCCGCGGCGAAACCCTGTGGCAGTGGCACGGGCTGGTCCTGAGCGCCGAGGGGCTGGAGCGGGCGCTGGTGGTGTTGCTTCGGGCCAACACCATGGTGGTGGGGATGCTGACCCTGCTGGGCAGCATGGAGCCGGAGCGCCTGGGCCATGCCCTGGCCCGTCTCGGGGTGCCGGACAAGCTGGTGCACCTGTTTCTGATGACGGTGCGCTATCTGTTCGTGCTGCTGGATGAGTACCGGCGTCTTCGTCAGGCGATGCGGGCCCGCGCCTTCCGGCCCGGCAGCAACCTGCACACCTGGCGTACCCTGGGGTGGCTGATCGGCATGCTGTTGATCCGCTCCATGGAGCGCGCTTCCCGGGTGCTGGCGGCGATGCGTTGCCGTGGATTCCAGGGGCGTTTCTACCTGATCCATAAGGGTCAGTGGCAGGCTGTGGACAGCCTGCATCTGGCGCTGTTTACCTCCCTGGCCCTGAGCCTGAAACTGCTGGAGACCCAGTTATGAGCCATCCCCTGATTCAACTGCGTGACCTGGCCTTTGGCTACGGTGAGCGGCCGGTATTCCAAGGGGTCAACCTGACCCTGAACCCGGGGGAGCGGCTGGCCCTGGTCGGGGGCAACGGCGCCGGCAAGTCCACCCTGTTGCAACTGGTGGTGGGATTGCGCCGCCCCAGACGCGGGGAGGTGCTGGCCTTCGGTGAGCCTTGCCGGGATGAGGCGGATTTCCACCGGATGCGCAGTCAGGTGGGGCTGCTGTTCCAGGATTCCGATGACCAGCTGTTCTGCCCCACTGTGTTGGAGGATGTGGCTTTCGGACCTCTCAACCAGGGGATGAGCCAGCAGGCCGCCAGTGACCTGGCCCGGGAGACCCTGGCCAGCCTGGGGCTGGAGGCGTTCGCCGAACGCATAACCCATCGCCTCTCCGGCGGCGAAAAGCGGCTGGTGGCCCTGGCCTCGGTGCTGGCGATGCGCCCCAGGGTGCTGTTGCTGGATGAGCCCACCAATGGCCTGGATGAGCAGGCGCAGACCCGGCTGCTGGAGCGCCTTCAGGGGCTTGAGCTGGCGATGATCCTGGTGTCCCACGACAAGTCGGTGATCGAGAAGCTGGCCAACCGGGCGGTGATCCTCCAGGACGGCGAGCTGCTGGAGGCGGTGATGCACAGCCACCCCCACCAGCACACCCACAGCCACCTGCATATCCACCCCAAGCGGGATCTGGAGAGCGATCACAGCCACCCCAACCCCGCCCACAACGACCACCACAACACCGGCGACTGACAACCTCGGCTGTTCCCACCAGACCCAGGGTCCGTTCCAGCCGGACACCGGGCTGGCCGAAACGAAGGGGCCGCCCTCGCGTTGAGCCACCGACTCCGAAGCGATAATCGGATCACATTTCTCCCTTTGTAACTGGCATATGCCAGTTACTCGCGCTAGATTAATTGGCATATGCCAATTATGAGGTGGATATGCCCAGACCCAAACTGACCCGCAAGGTGCGCTGTCGCGCGCCCTTCAGCCTGTACAAGCCCAATGGGGTGCCCGGCAAAGATTTGATCAAGCTGCCCCTGGGCGCCGATGAGCTGGAGGCGATGCGACTCACCGACATGGAGGGGATGAGTCAGCAGCAGGCGGCACAGGAGATGGGAGTATCCCGACAAACCCTGGGCAACATAGTGACTTCGGCCCGCCGCAAGGTGGTGTCCGCCCTGGTCCGGGGCCAGGCGCTGGAGATGGAGTCGAGCTTGCCCTTCGACCCCGAGCAAGAGGAGCAGTAGTGATGGCCATTGCCATGCCAGTAACCGACAGGGCCCAGGTGGCCGGACACTTTGCCAAGGCCGCCGCCTTCGCGGTGTACAGCGATGAGGGGCAATTGATCCGCATCGACAACAGCCAGGAGGGAGGCTGCGGCCAGAAGAAGCGTCTGGTGAAGGTATTCAAAGAGATGCAGGTGACCCGGGTGGTGCTGCGTAACATCGGCGAGCGCTCCCTAGCCCGGCTGCTCAGTGCCGGCATTGAGGTGGAGCGACTGACCCGAGGCGCCACCATTGCCCAGGTGCTGGAGGGCAGCGTCACCACCCTGTCGTTGACCGATGCGGCCCAGGGCCGCCCCTGCAAGCCCAAGCCCAGCAAGTGCTGCGGCCATAAGAGCACTCCCAAGCTGCTGGAGACCGCCCCCGGGACATTCAGCAGGGTCGATGCCGGCCTGCCCAAGCTGAAGCTGAACTGATCCCCCCCCTGGCGATGGGGGCCCGGAGGGGCTCGAGCGGGTGCGGACGTCGTCCGCACCAGTTTCTCCACCCCTCTCAGCCAGCCAGCGCCCGCTGGCCGGCGTCCCCTGTTTCATCTGCAACAATAGTCGAGGCGACGTCGACGGCCAACTTGGCTATCTTGGGATCAGCTAACGGGTTAAGGAGACCCTCATGTCGCGGACAGTGTTCGGTTTTCTACTGCTTTGCCTGGCAGGCTGCAGTGGCCTCAATACCACCTTCAACAAGCCCTATGCCCCCCTGGACGAAGTCCAGGCCAGCCCGCCGCCGCCGCTGCCGCCGCCGCCGCCGCTGAAGGCAGACCAGGCCAGGGTGGAGCGGGTGCTCGGCATGGAGCGGGACCGGCTGTGGCTGACCCTGTCTTCCAGGCCTGTGGGCATTGCGCCCCAGGTTCTGCTGGCCCCCAGGGAGGTGATGCTGCCGTCGGTCAGTGCCGGCTGCCCGCTGGAGCGCAATCTGGCCAGGGCCCTGGTGGTGTACCTGAACGAACAGCTGGCTGGGCAGGTGATGCAGCTGGAGGGGATGGCGGTGACCGAGACCGGGGTGGTGGCCGAAGTCATTCTGGATGGTCAGCCGCTGCTGCAGCGGCTGGAAGCCGAAGGGCTGGCCCGTCCGCTGGGCAGCTTCGGCTGGTGTCCCCCGGGGCATTAGCCCAGGCCGGAGTCTCCCGGATCGTTGCGGTCGTGGAAGCGGCCATCCAGGGGGAGTGACGGATTTTTCTTGGTTTCATCGCGCCGTCCGTGGCATCCGGCGGGCGATGGGTGATGCCAATTAGTGGATTTTATGGTTCAGTAATCAAAACCCCTTATTGACTAAAACGGAGGGAAACTTATTTGCTCGCGATGGAAATTGGCCAGAAATTAATTAATAACCTCCGGAGTTAATGTCGGGCGAAATATGTTAATTAATTAAGTGGCCTGCTATTTCACACCCGTGGTGAGGTCCGAGTAAGCCGTGCGAGGTGAGCGGGATCACGGCGTCATCACGGTCTCCTGAACCCCATCGCGGCGGGATTCCGGTCGGCTGGCGGCGGCAGATTTCCAATTATTGGGATTCAGTGTGTCGATTCCAACGATCCCCATGAGAGCGGCGTCCTGGCGAGGGAGGTCGATTCTGTCTGCATTTTTAAAGTTAACGTGCTAACGCTCAAAGTTTTTGTTTTTCTCTTTCGTTAAACGTGGCGCAGCTAACATTCGAGCGTGGTGTTCAGGCGTACAGTGGGTCCAGATTTGCGTTTTAAGGAGTTCATTGATATGGAGCAGGAAGCCAAGTCCGGGCTCAATTCAAGCCATTGGGCTTCGCCGGTGCACGCCCGTTTTCGTCAGCGGGATCAGGCACTGTTGCGATTGGGGGAGAGTTTGGTGAAGGAGCAGGGCATTGTCTCCTTCCGCTTCTCCGAGTTGGCACCCCGTGCTGGGTGCAGTGCAGGGACGCTGTATAAGCACTTTAACTGTAAAGAGGATCTGCTGGTCGCCATCTTCGCCAAGCACGTGGAGCTGCTTACCGAGCGGCAGCCCGAGCTGATGAACGCGGAGCTGAATCACGCCGAACGCTGGCTGGCGATGCACCTGTACGGCGCCATGGCCGTGGCCCACACCAGCTGGTCGTTGGGTTTCAACGCCCTGGCCGGTGCCGAGGGGATCGTGGATAAGGTGAGTGACTACCGCCTGCAGGAGATGCAGATGTTTGTCGATCAGGCCTGCTCTACCGCCAAGCGGGTGGTGGAAGCGGCGCGCATCGAGGGACAGCTGGTGTCTGACGATCACGAGATCGAGGTGGCCCATGCCACCATGGTGGCCTGTCAGCGCGGCGCCACTACCATGATCAACAACCCGATGATCGCTCAGAACCTCAACTTCGACCAGATCCACAAGCTGTATGACAGCCTGGCGCTGATCACCGGCACCCTGAACTGGCGCGTCGGCCTGCTGCCTGAGTCCCGCGATCGGGTGATCAAGGCGGTGGAGGAGCAGTTGATCGCCCTGGATCAGGAGCACGATCTTACCGCCGTCTTCTAGCGGCCCTACCGGCACGCCCTAGGCGGCGTGGCGGCTGCTCCGGCTCAGATTGGCCGCAAACTCCGGTCGGCTGGCCAGCAGCCGCTCCCGCTGCTCCTCACTGAGCTGCCCTTCGGGCAGCCTCAGCACCTTTCGAGTTATCTTCCCCCTGGCGATGGCGGTGATCTTCAGCGGCGCCACCGGTCCTTCGATGGCGTACTCCTCCACCGAGCCCGCACGGGCAAGGATTCCGGCGTCTACCAGGGCGCTGACGCCGTGATGGTTCAGCGGCATGGGCACGCTGCCGCGCCCCTGCAGGATGAATTCACGCAGGATCGCCCGTTCGGTGTTGTCCAGGGTCTGGACCTTCTCCTCCACCATCAGTTTCTGCTGAGCCGCCAGGCGCTGCTGCATCAGCCGCTGAAACAGCAGCCGGCCCACCAGGGTCGCCAGGTAGGCGGCACTGGCGACCACGGTCAGCCCCAGCCAGGAGGCATAGTGACTCACCCACTGCTGCAGATAGAGGGATTGCGCCCACTGCACCGGCAGCCACAGCAGCGCCAGGCTGGTGACCAGCAGCCACAGGGCCAGTTTGTACAGGGGGGCTGTGGTCAGGGCATGGAACTGAGACTCCCGACTTCCCATGGGGTGGATCCTCGCGTCGAAAAATTGGCGTTAACGGGTAACCCCCATTGTAAAGCAAAAGGGGTGCCAGCTTCCAAGGCTCAGGGGGCGACCAGGGGCTCTATCTGGATGGTGTTGCCATCGCTGTGCAGTTTGCTGGGGCCATGTTCCCGATCCGTGGTGAGGTTGTGGGGGCCCATCTCCACCTCCACCTGGGAGTAGAGGCTGTGGGTGACGCTGATGGACACCTTGTCGAAGAAGTTGGCCAGCCTCTCGTCGGTCTCCGCCAGCAGCAGCTGGGCCTCCGCCAGCCGGGCGCTGTTCTGCTGCTGGGCCTGGGTGAACTGCTCCACCAGGCGTTTGCGTTCCGCCTCGCTCTTGTCGGCGGCCATGGTGGCTTTGTTGATTGCCTGGCGCAGCTTGAAGCTCTGCGCCAGCAGTGCCTGCTCCCGCTGATGGTACTCCTTGGCGAGGGCGCGCAGCTGCCGAATCCCCAGCCCGGCACGGATTCGGCTCTGGGTGGCGGCCCGGGAACCCAGATTGATGCAGTTGATGGAGTGGACCACCTGGGTCACGCCGCCGACGATGTCCCCCTTCTTGCCGTTGGGGACGCCGACGGTGAGGTTGTTGCCACACTGGGTCTGGCAGTGAACCATCTGGGTCTGCACCAGGATGTCACCCCCCGCCTTAAGGTGGGCGTACTGGGCGAAGGCGACGTGGATCTCCCCCTCCGCCTCCAGCGAGGTGCTGAGTTTGCGATTGTCCACCAGGTGGCCAATCACCCCCTTGCCCACGACGATGTCGCCGCCGGCCTTGAGCTGTTCGCCGTCCACGAAGCCGTTGATGGTGATATCGCCACCGGCGGTGACCCGCATCTCCTCATCCACGTTGCCGTTGATCACCACGTTGCCGTGGTAGTTGATGTGGCCGGTACCGACGTTGACGTCCTTGAGGGTGAGCACCTCGACAATCTCCAACCCGTCCTTGGCCTCCATCGGCTGGCCGTCGGCACAGGCCAGCAGCAGGTTGGGGTCGGTGTCGGAGACGACCGTGCCCTTGCCCGCCTTCAGTTTGCTGTCCTTGCCTGATTTGGCCTTGAGCACCTCGCCGACGACGTTGTAGCCGTCGACGCCGGGTTCCGCCTCATGCTTGCGCATTACCTCGTCACCGCAGCTGACGGTGACGATCTCGCCAAGATCCCTCATGTCCACCTTGCCGTTGTCCAGTACCCGGGGTTGCAACAGCCGCTCGCGGTTGAGCTTGACCAGCCGCTCCAGTCGGGCGTCGCGGCCATGGCGGGCGGGCCTGCCCCTGGCAATGGTGGCGCTGACGCTCTCGCCAGGCGGGGCTTTCTCCAGCTTGAGCAGCAGGGTGTGAATGGCGTTTTTCAGCAGACCGTTGCGGATGGCGAGGGATTGCAGCTGTTGCACCAGCTCCTGGAAGCCGATGGGACGGCCGCCCTGAGGGGCGGTGAGGGTGGCGGTGACCTCCATCTTGTCGGAGGAGAGCTGGAGTTGGCACTGGCCATCCACCCTCATTGCCAGGGGGATGCGCTGAACCTGGGCCTTGTTGGTGCCCTTGGCCTGATGCTTCAGCAACTGCAGCGCCTTGCGGACGTCGTTGTCCAGGAAGGCGCATTGCCGATAGGGGGAGCAGTCCACCAGGTGCCTGATCTGTCCCAAATCCACTTGTGCGTGTTGTTCGGGGATCAGATCCACGCAGAGGGTCTGGTGTTCTTCGTCGAAAAAGAGGAGGTCCGGTCCTATCATGGCGCCATTACTTATGCTTATCAGGCGAGTTTAGGGAGTATACCGGATTGTTGACAAGGGGGAATAGCAAAAAGCCCCGACCATAGGTCAGGGCTCAAAAATTTGGTGCAGAAGGAGAGACTTGAACTCTCACGTCCTAACGGACACTAGCACCTGAAGCTAGCGCGTCTACCAATTCCGCCACTTCTGCAAATATCGAATAATCGATTCAGGTCTTATTTTTTCTCGGCTCACCACTCAACAAGAGTGGTGCAGAAGGAGAGACTTGAACTCTCACGTCCTAACGGACACTAGCACCTGAAGCTAGCGCGTCTACCAATTCCGCCACTTCTGCGTATAGCCGTGGTATCGATGAGTGGTGCAGAAGGAGAGACTTGAACTCTCACGTCCTTGCGGACACTAGCACCTGAAGCTAGCGCGTCTACCAATTCCGCCACTTCTGCTCTGCGTTTCCTCATCGGTACGGAGGCGCATTATAGAGAGATTCCGCGCTCCGTCAACACCATTATTCAAATAGTTTTTTGTTCGCGCAAATTTTAATCCGAAACTCTGAGATCAGCGTAGATTTTGAACCTTTTATCCTGTGCGGCGATGTTGACCCTGCCGAAGGCCTTCTCCAGGGCGTCACCGTAGGGCAGATGGTGATTGGCGACAAACAGCAGCTGGCCTCCGGGCTTCAGATGTTTGCGGGCGTCGGCAATGAAGGCTTCGGCGGTGGAGAAGGTTTGTTTGCCTGCGTGATGGAAGGGGGGATTGGAGATGATGAGATCAAACTCGCCCTTCACATCACTGAATCCGTCGGAGGGGTAGACTCGAGCATCCAGGCCGTTCGCCGCCAGGGTGGCGCGGCTGCAGGCCAGGGCGAAGGCGTTGATGTCCACCATCTCTACCTGGCAGTCGGGAGCCGCCGCCTTGATGGCGCTGCCGATGACGCCGGCGCCGCAACCGAAGTCCAGTACCCGGCCCTTGAGGGGCGGCAGGTGCTCAAGCAGCAGCGCTGTGCCCGCATCCAGCTCCCCCTGGCTGAACACCCCAGGCAGGGCACAGACGCTCACAGGGGGCTCACCGGCACGGTAGCTTTCGGTGGCGGCCAGTGGCGGCCGGTCGGCTTGGCGACTCAGTCCCTGCAGCATCTGGCAGTGGGCGCCGGTGGCGTACTTGTTCACCGGGTCGAAGTGGGCCTTCATCAGCTTGGGGGCGCTCCTGATCCCCCCCTTGTTGTCGCCCACCAGGAAGCAGGGAGTGCCCTCGGGGAGTCGGGCGGCCAGCCACTGCATCAGGTGGCTGGCCAGGGCTTTGGCACCGGGCAGCACCATGATGGCGGCGTCCACCTCCGGCAGGTCTGTGGTCAGGTCGCAGCCGAAATGCAGATCGGTGGCCCCCTGCCCCCGCAACTGGCGATACACCAGGTAGTCATGGGTCAGGGTGGTCACCGTCATGCCCTGGCGCTGCAACCGGGGGATCAGTCCGTCTGCCATGGGGTTCAGCATCAGCAGGCGGGGGCCGAGCTCGTCGGCGTACTTGTCTATCAGGCGGCTGGGGTTGGTCAGGGTCATGGTGCTACTTGCCGGTTAAATGGGGCGCCAGTATAGCACTGCACCGGGCAGCTGACTGCCAGGAGGAGTGTTCAACAAATTTTTCAGTCTCTTCCAGTGGGGCTTCCTCGCTGATCTACACTTGAGGCTAAAGGGATGTTCTTCGGAGCAGGTTGGGTAATGGATACACAGTGAGTTGGCCTGCCCCGAGGGGGCCGGGCCCGCTGTCCTTCAGGAGAGACGATGAGCCGTTCATGGGCCCTTCCGTTCGTCAGCCTTCGCTGGAAGTTTCTGCTGGTGCTGGCGGTGATCATGACCCTGCTGACCCTGTCGCTGGGTCATCTGGCGCTGCGCCATTTCGGCCAGCAGCGGTCGCTGGTTCTGACGCAGCAGTCGGAATTCCTGCGGCGGGACTACCTGCAGACCAGGGAGATGCTGGTGGAGCAGCTGGCCTCGGTGGCCAGGGAGCTGAACCTGCGCCTGGGTTCACTGCTCGATCCCCAGTCGGAGCTCAGGGGCCAATGGCGAGAGCTGCGCTCCCTGTGGCAGTTGTCCGGGTTGCACCTGCACCAGATCCAGGGAGGGAACCTGCTCTCTCTGGGCGGTTACCCACCGCCGGACGATCATTGGCTCGCCGGTATCGAGTCCAAAGATCAGCAGCTCAGCCGCACTCGCTGCCGTCCGGGCTGCATCCTGGAGCTGGCCACCCCCATCACCCTCCGGGGCAAGCTGCACCTGCTGGTGCTCTCCACCCCGCTGGAGCGGGTGATGGAGGTCCTGAGTGAACATCATGCCACCGAGCTGGCGATCCTGGGCCCGCCCCAGCAGAACAGCCTCAACCCCTGGAACCGCGCCATCCTCAGCCTGACCAACCGGGAGAGGAACTATCCGGTGCTGATCGCAGCCGCCGCCGAGTTCCCGCTGGAGCAGCTGACCGATCGCCCCCGGATGGTGGCGCAGGGTGGCCGTCAATGGAGCCTGTCCCGCTGGCCCATCGACGGCGGCCACCTGCTGCTGTTCTCCGACGTCAGTGAACTGGAGCTGGGACAGCGGGCCTACCTGACCGACCTGGTTGGACTGATGCTGCTCTGTGTGGTGGCGACCACGCTCCTGGGGGGCTGGCTGTTGTGGCGTCCTCTCAGCCGGATTCAGGCGTTGCAACGGCTGCTGCCGCTGCTGCCCAGTCGGGATTACAAGCGGTTCCGTGAGCGGCTGGCCCCCGCCGGCATGGGCTTCAGGGACGAGGTGGACCGGCTGGAGGAGGCGGTGGGGGAGACCGCCGATCAGCTGGAGCAGCTGCACGAGGAGGTGGACAGGTACACCCACGAGCTGGAGCGGCTGGCGATGATGGACACTCTCACCGGCCTGCCCAACCGCACCATGATGCACCACGAGTTGAGCAAATCCCTGAGCAGCCTGGGCCGGACCGACGAGAAGATCGCCCTGCTGTTCCTGGATCTGGACGAGTTTAAGCGGATCAACGACACCCTGGGACACGATGTGGGGGACGAGTTGCTGAAGACCGTGGCCAACCGCCTGAAGAAGAGCGTTCGCTCCATGGACACCGTCTGTCGTCTCGGCGGCGATGAGTTTACGGTGATCATCCGCGGCCTGGGGGAGGGGGCTAACATCCACCGTATCATCCACCAGATCTTCGTTTCCCTGCAGCAGCCGGTGCAACTGGGGCGCCACACCCTGATCGTCACCACCAGCATCGGCGTGGTGTTCTGCGACAACCCGATGGAGCGCCCCGAGGAGCTGCTCAAGCGGGCGGATCTGGCCATGTACCAGGCCAAGCAGGCGGGCCGTTCCAACTACCGGGTGTTCGACGACCAGATGCTGGAGCTGGCCAGCCGCAAGCTGATGCTGGAGGGGGACCTGAGGCGGGCGCTGGAGGAGGGGCAGATGGCCCTTTGCCTGCAACCGATCCTCTCCATCCGCGAGCAGCGGGTGGTGGGGTTCGAGTCGCTGGTGCGCTGGTATCACCCCAGTCGCGGCCTGTTGATGCCCTCGGAGTTCATGCAGGATCTGGAGGACAGCAGCGAGATCCTGGCTCTGAGTGACTGGGTGCTCAAGCGCAGCCTCAAGCTGCTGCTCAAGCTGACCCGGCTCTCCGGCAACCGTGAGTTCTACATTGCGGTAAACCTGTCACCCCATCAGTACCTGCACGCCGGGCTGGGGCAACGCATCGAGCAGTTGCTGCAGGAGCTGCAGGTGACGCCCGGCCGCCTGCTGCTGGAGGTCACCGAGGAGAGCCTGATCAGAAACCTGGAGCAGGCTCTGGCCACCATGGAGCGCCTCAAGGGGATGGGGGTGCGCATCGGCATCGATGATTTCGGTACCGGCTACTCCTCCCTGAGCTACCTGAAGCAGCTGCCCTTCGATATCCTCAAGATTGACCGCAGCTTCGTGCGGGATCTGGACAGTTCAGACGTGGACCGCAATATCGTCAGCTCGGTGATCGATCTGGCCCACAACCTGGGCAGGACGGTGATCGCCGAGGGGGTGGAGAGTCACGACCAGCTGCAGTACCTGCTGAGGGCGGGCTGTGATCACGCCCAGGGCTATCTGTTTTCGCCGGCCCTGGATGAGCAGCAGGTGGTGGAGCTGATCCGCCAGCTGGGCTGTACCCTGGAGTGGCAGCATATCGAGTCGCTGCAGGCGGTGTTTCACCCCCTGAGTGGCAGCCGCGGTTAGCGTCCGTCAGGGGGCGGAGAGAGAAAGCACCGGCACTGCGGGGGCTTGTCGATGATGGGAGCGGCGCTCAGTCCTGGGCCAGCCTGGCTTCGATGGCATCGAACAGCCGGCCGGTGATCTCCACCTCGAAGGCTGCCTCGATCTCGCGAATGCAGGTGGGGCTGGTGACGTTGATCTCGGTGACCTTGTCGCCAATCACATCCAGGCCAACGAAGATCAGGCCGCGGCGCTTCAGCTCGGGGCCGATGGCCCGGGCGATGGCCCAGTCGCTGTCGGAGAGGGGACGGGCCTCGCCGCGACCGCCGGCGGCCAGGTTGCCCCGGGTTTCGCCTCCCTGGGGGATGCGCGCCAGGCAGTAGGGCACCGGCTCGCCATCGATGATCAGGATTCGCTTGTCGCCGTCCTTAATCTCCGGCAGGTAGTTCTGCACCATGGTGTAGCGGCTGCCGTGGGCGGTGAGGGTCTCGATGATCACCCCCATGTTGTCCCCCTCCGGTTTGATGCGGAAGATGGAGGCGCCGCCCATGCCGTCCAGGGGCTTGATGATGATGTCCTGGTGCTTGGCGTGGAAGCGACGTATGCGCTCGGCGCTACGGGTCACCAGGGTGTCGGCGGTGTATTCGCTGAACCAGGCGGTGAACAGCTTCTCGTTGCAGTCCCTCAGGCTGGAGGGTTTGTTGACGATCAGGGTGCCCTGCTCCTCGGCCCGCTCCAGCATGTAGGTGGCGTAGATGAATTCGGTGTCGAACGGCGGATCCTTGCGCATCAGGATTACCTCCAGCTCCGCCAGGGGGCGCTCCACCGCCTGCCCCAGATCGAAGTGGTTACCCTGCTCATTGCGTACGGTCAGCGGATGCATGCTGGCCTTGGCCTCCCCCTGCTCCAGGTAGAGGTCGGCCATCTCCATGTAGTGCAGCTCGTAGCCCCGCTCCTGGGCCTCCATCAGCATGGCAAAGCTGCTGTCCTTCTTCAGGTTAATCTCCGCGATGGGGTCCATCACTATGCCGAGTTTGATCACGCTGTGCTCCTTCTAGCCCAGATCGCCGAAGCGGGTCTGCAGGGCGGTAATGGCGGTCAGGGCGGCGGTTTCCGTTCGCAGAACCCTGGGGCCGAGTAGAATGTCGATAAACTGGTGTTGGCTGGCGGCCTCGATCTCCTCCGAGCTCAGTCCCCCCTCGGGGCCGATCAGCAACCGGGCCCGAGTCATGGGGGCAGGCAGGGTCTGGATGCTGTAGGGGGCCCTGGGGTGCAGGTTCAGCTTGGTGGCGCCGGTCTCCTCCGCCAGCCACTCCTGCAGCTTCATCACCGGGCGCACCTCGGGCACGGTGTTGCGACCGCACTGTTCGCAGGCGCTGATGACGATCTTCTGCCACTGGGCCAGCTTCTTCTCCAGGCGGTCCCCCTGGAGCTTGACGCCGCAGCGTTCGGACCACAGCGGGGTGATGGTGTTGACCCCCAGCTCCACCGACTTCTGGATGGTGAACTCCATCTTGTCGCCGCGGGAGATCACCTGGCCCAGGTGCAGGTTCAGGGGAGACTCTCGCTCCACCTGCTGCCGATCCAGCACCCGAACCTCCACCTGCTTCTTGCTGGCTTGGGTGATCTCGGCGGGGTACTGGTGACCGTCGCCGTTAAACAGTTCCAGGGCCTGGCCGGGCTGCATCCGCAGCACCCGGCCGACGTGGTTGGCCCCATCCTCCTCCAGCGCCACCAGGCTGCCTGGGGTGAGGGGACCGGGTTGATAGATTCTAGGGATTCGCATTGGCTTCCAGTTGTTGGCATTGCTGGGCAACATGGGGATTGGGCCACCCCTGTCGTTGACTGACCCTGCGGTGGCGTTCGCACTCCTGGGTGGTCACCGGGTAGAGGTTGTCCCAGCTCTGCATCAGCTTCAGTTGAGATCCCGATAGCTTAACCCGATATTGCTCCTGCATATAGAGGTAGGTGCGGGCGATGGCGCCCCGGGCTCGCTCCGGGGGCTGGACCCGGCGCCCCTTGAAGTCCACCACCATCTCGCAGCGACCGTACTGGAACGGGGTCTGGCCCATGTCGGAGAAGCGGTAGTGGGCGCGGTCGCCGTTGACTTCACCCAGGGCGGGCACCAGGTTGTGCATATCCGCTTCCATCACTTTAAATCTTTGGTCTTTTCGGCAGTTTTTCCGGCCTCCTTCCTGCCAGCACTGCAGTTGGTGACCGAAGGCCCAGGCGGGCACCACGTGCTCCCACTCGATGCGGTCGGCTCGGGTCTTCTGTTTGCGCACCCGGTAGCCGCAGCTGTGCAGATCCGGTAACAGCTTTTTGCCTTTGCGGCGGTAATCACAGCCGCAGTAGAAGGTGGTGGCGCCGGGCAACTGGTCGTAGACCGAGACCAGTTGTTTCTTGGCGGCGTTGAAGCTGGAGGGGGCCGCCGCCACGGAGGCGGAAGCCATTAGTAAAAACAGTAGTGATTTCATTTAATTGAGTCGTAAAACCTGTGCCGGCCTAGGGTACTGCCGACCGGGGGTGACTCACAAGGGGATCAGCGGCTGGTTGCAATGACGGCACAGGTAGCGGGCCTGACCCCGGCGCACCTTGTTGTGACGGCGCACCGTCAGGGCGTGTTCCTGGCAGCCGCAGCGGTAGGGGAACGTCGCCGGGGCCACCGAGCTGACGTCGAAGCTGTGGAGGGCCCGGGGATCACAGCCGAACACCCGGCTCATCAGGGCTTGCCACTCGTGGCCGTGAGGGCGCACCCGGCCATGGATCTGCCAGGCCAGTAGGTGAGCCACCTCGTGGGGCACCACCTCGGCCAGGAAGGCGTCCGGGTTTTCCGCCAGCAGCACCGGATTGAAGCGCAGGCGGTTCTCCTGCAGGTGGGCGGCGCCGGCGCTCTGTCCCCTCAGCCTCAGGCTAATCTCCGGACGGGGGAAGCGCCGAGCCAGGGCCTGCTCGGCGGTGCGGTAGCAGGCTTCCACCCGCTCTCTCAGCGCCGGCGGTACTCCGGTCACACCTGCTCCTCCAGCTCGGTACCGCAGTGGTTGCAGAAGCGGGCGTCGTGGTCGTGGCCACTGCGATCGCAGTTTTCACAGCGGCGCAGATCCCGGCGCAGGCTCATCTCCCGGTGAATGGTGGCGGTGAAGATGCCGGTGGGGACCGCCAGCACCGAGTAACCGAGGATCATGGTGACCGAGGCCACCAGCTGCCCCAGGGGGGTCTGGGGGCTGATGTCGCCATAGCCGACGGTGGTGATGGTGACGATTGCCCAATAGATCCCTTTGGGGATGCTGGTAAAGCCGTGCACCGGCCCCTCGAGGATGTACATCACCGATCCCATGATGCAGGCCAGCAGCAGTATGAAGGTGAAGAACACGGTGATCTTGCGCAGCGACCCCTTGATGGATCGCCACAGCAGGTTGGCTTCCGCCAGGTAGCGGATCGCCTTGACGATCCGGAATACCCGCATCACCCGCAATAGCCTGAGCACCAGCAGGTACTGGGTCCCCGGAAGCAGCAGCTGCAGGTAGGTGGGCAGGATCGCCAGCAGGTCGATGATGCCGTAGAAGCTGCGGGCGTAGTGGCCGGGCTTGGGCGAGGCCCACAGCCGCACCAGGTACTCGGTGGAAAACAGCAGGGTGAAGCCCCACTCGGCGTACCAGAACAGCTGGCCGTACTGGCTGTGAAAGGCGTCGATGGAATCCAGCATCACCACCAGCACGCTGAGCAGGATCATCGCCAGCAGGAACAGATCGAACGCCTTGCCTGCCGGGGTGTCGGTGCCAAAAATGATGTCGAAGATGCGCTCTTTGTGGGTGTGGTATCTCATGGTGTCACTGTCACTGTCGCTGTCAGAGGGCGGCGATAGCCTGGGTCAGCATGGCGCGGATCTGGGCGACGATCGCCTCTTCGGTGTCGGCGTCATACTGGGCGATGCTCGGGGTGTGAATGTGTCCCGTTGGTACGCCGGAGTTCAACTGATGACGCAGGCGCAGGCTGCGGTAGCTGATCTCGTTGGAGAGGTAGCCGCCGCCGGAGCCGGAGACCGAGGTCTGTCCCGTCAGATCCGCCAGGGTGACAGGTTCGAATTCCCCCCTTTCCAGGGTGGCGACCCGGTGGTTGTCGTTGATCTTCCAGGGGCCCCTGGCGCGCTGCATGGTGGCCACCGGCAGGGAGAACTCGACGAACTGGGGACCGGTCAGGGCCTGGTCCATCAGCCTGGGGGGCAGGGGGGCCTCCCTGGTGGCGCCGGTGAGACGGTTGCGGTTGCCCGGTGCCTGGGCGCTGCGGTTGAGGGCGGGGAAGCGTTCCAGGTCGAAATCGCGCCGGCCCATGGAGAGGGTGACCAGCATGTCCACCCGGTTCTGTTCCAGGTAGGGGGTCAGCAGGGCCTCGATCAGCCCCCGGTCGAAATCCTCGAAACGGACTGGGATCATCGCCGCTTCCACCTGGGCGGTGCGGCCATCCAGGTTCAGTACCTGGCCGTCCAGGGCCAGGGCCGCCAGGCCGGAGGGGTTGGACTGGTTCAGGTGGCGATCGAGAAAGAAGGGGTCGAAACCGGTCACCAGGATCTTCAGGTCCGTCCCCTTGTTGAAGCGGATGTCGCCCATGCCGCGGGAGGCCCGTTCGAAACTGTCGAGGCTCACCTGCCGCTGCCACTGGGCCTGGGGATAGCCGGCGGCCTGCCGTTTCATCTCCCGGCGCACCAGCAACCGGTTCCAGTAGAGCGGGCGGTCATCCAGGTCGCCAGATTGCACCCTGGCCACGGCGTGGCGCCACAGGCGGGTGCCGGCGTCGGTGATGGCCGCGGTGTGCTGCTGCTCGTCGGCGGCGAGGCGGTGCTGGTCGATGGTGCCCCGGCTAATGGGGGCCAGGGGGGCCAGCAGTCGGGGTAGCTCGGCTTCGACCCGGGCGACCCTGAGCTCCTCCGGATCCAGGGTGGCGGCGTTGAGGGTCAGGCTGAGGGTGGCCAGCAGGGCAAAAAGTCGCATCGGGATCTCCCTATCTCTCGCTTTTGGCAGTCAGGGTATCACAGAAGGGGTCGGGGGCGGCTAGGGCCGCTTCTCTTTGGGGGTTGGCTGAAATCAACCGCAAGGCCGGCACGGCCGAATAAAAAGAGGTGCCCTTGGGCACCTCTTCGGTCTGGCTGAGCCGTCCGGATTACAGGCCGGCGTCGGCGCGCAGGACTTCCGCCTTGTCGGTCTGCTCCCAGGGGAACTCGACGCGGCCGAAGTGACCGTAGGCGGCGGTGGGCGCGTAGATGGGGCGCTCCAGCTTCAGCATCTCGATCAGGCCATAGGGGCGCAGGTCGAAGTGGCGACGTACCAGCTCGATCAGCTTCTCTTCCGGCAGTTTGCCGGTGCCGAAGGTTTCGATGCTGATGGAGGTCGGCTCGGCCACGCCGATGGCGTAGGACACCTGAATTTCACAGCGCTCGGCCAGGCCAGCGGCCACGATGTTCTTGGCCACGTAGCGGGCGGCGTAGGCGGCGGAGCGGTCAACCTTGGACGGATCCTTACCGGAGAAGGCGCCGCCACCGTGACGGGCCATGCCGCCGTAGGTGTCCACGATGATCTTACGACCGGTCAGGCCGCAGTCGCCCATGGGGCCGCCAATCACGAAGCGACCGGTTGGGTTGATGAAGAACTTGGTGTCCTTGTTAATCCACTCGGTGGGCAGCACCGGCTTGATGATGTTTTCCATCACCGCTTCGCGCAGATCCTCGGTGGAGACGCTGTCGCAGTGCTGGGTGGATAGGACCACGGCGTCGATACCGGCAATCTTGCCGTTTTCATAGGCGAAGGTCACCTGGGACTTGGCGTCGGGGCGCAGCCAGGGCAGGGTGCCGTTCTTGCGCACTTCCGCCTGACGCTTCACCAGACGGTGGGAGTAGGTGATGGGGGCGGGCATCAGCACGTCGGTTTCGTTGCTGGCGTAGCCGAACATCAGGCCCTGGTCACCGGCGCCTTGCTCGCGGGGATCGGTCTTGTCCACACCCTGGTTGATGTCGGGGGACTGTTTACCGATGGCGGACAGGACCGCACAGGAGTTGGCATCGAAGCCCATGTCGGAGTGGATGTAGCCGATGTCACGGACAGTCTGGCGGGTGATCTCTTCAATATCCACCCAGGCGGAGGTGGTGATCTCACCACCGACCATCACCATGCCGGTCTTCACATAGGTTTCGCAGGCCACACGGGCCTTGGGGTCCTGGGCCAGGATGGCATCCAGGACGGCGTCGGAGATCTGGTCGGCGATCTTATCGGGATGGCCTTCAGAGACGGACTCAGAGGTAAACAGATGACGTGCCATGGCAATCAACTCTCACATTGGAAATAGGGGAAAGATGCGGAATTTCAACCATTAAGCACACAACGCTCTGGAACGGTTGGTTGGACGCATCTACATCTAGACGGCTATTTTATGTATTTGCCACCCAAAATCCAGTGATGTCGGGGGTATTTTTTTGCCTTGGCCGTGAAATGAGCGTTACATCCGCTCTCCGCCAGCACCGATTCCATGCGGCTGACGGCTATAGTGGTGAGAAACTCCTCAGCCCAAAATTTCTTCATCGGTTTCTCTGGCGCAATCCCGGCAAAGGGGGTATAAAGCGCTCGGAGGCAACTGGCCCCAAACAGATTTCAATAAACTGAGGTTTTATGGTTCTCGTGGCATAAGCCGCTCAACGTGATACACCCTGTTGAAGCGGCACCCGGTAGGATTTAGCACAACTATGATGATATCCCCCTCTTGCGGACCCTTCGGGTCCGGGTCGCGACCCTCAATCTCCGTTTTATCTACACTCTTTCTACATGAGCCTGCCCGGCAACCGGGGCAGTCACGAATTGGTTCGGAGACAGCGCAATGAGCGACAAGCACTACAAAGAAACTCTCTACCCTGGTTATGGCCAGGAGTTCGGCATGGATAAGGTGCTGTTTCGCGCGCCGACCGAGCACCAGGAACTGATCATCTTCGAGAATGAGCGGTTTGGCCGGGTGATGGCCCTGGATGGCATCATCCAGACCACCGAAGCCGATGAGTTCATCTACCACGAGATGCTGACCCACGTGCCTCTGCTGGCCCACGGCAGCGCCAAGAAGGTGCTGATCATCGGCGGCGGTGACGGTGGCATGCTGCGTGAGGTGATCAAGCATCGGGGTGTGGAGCGAGTGGTGCAGGTGGAGATCGACAACACCGTCATCGAGATGTGCAAGGAGCACCTGCCCAACCACAGCCAGGGAGCCTTCGACGATGCCCGGGTGGAGATCGTCATCAATGATGGCAAGGAGTTCGTGCTGAACTGCCAGGAGAAGTTCGATGTGATCATCTCCGACTGCACCGATCCCATCGGCCCCGGAGAGGCCCTGTTCGAGTCCGACTTCTACAGGGGCTGCAAGCAGTGCCTGACCGACGGCGGCATCTTCGTGGCGCAGAATGGCGTACCCTTCATGCAGCAGGGTGAGGCCGAGACCACCTACCAGCGGCTCGCTCCCTACTTCGGTGACCGCCACTTCTACGTGGCGGCGGTGCCCACCTACATCGGCGGTGTGATGAGCTTCGCCTGGGCGACCGACAACGCCGAGGCCCGCAAGGTGGACCTGGAGACCCTCTCTGCCCGCTTTGCCGAGGCCGGCATCGCCACCAGGTACTACAACCCCGGCATCCACCTGGGCAGCTTCGCCCTGCCGCAATACCTGGTGGATCGCCTGGCCAAGGTGAGCTGACGGAGGAGAGGCCATTGAGCTGGAGTAGTCGCGACGCCCATCAGCTGTACAACGTCCCCTACTGGGGGCGGGGATACTATGGGGTAAACAGTGAAGGCCAGGTGGAGGTGCGCCCCAACCCGGCCAACCCGGAGATCAGCCTGTCGCTGTCCAGGCTGACCGAACAGCTGGTCCAGGACCGGGGTGCCCAGTTGCCGATGCTGGTGCGCTTTCCCCAGATCCTGCACTCCCAGGTTCAGGGGTTGTGCAGCGCCTTTACCACCGCCATCAGCGAGTACGGTTACCAAGGGCAATACCTGGCGGTGTACCCGATCAAGGTGAACCAGCAGCGCACCGTGGTGCAGGAGCTGCTGGCGGGCGGCGGCCAGTCCCTGGGGCTGGAGGCGGGGTCCAAGCCGGAACTGCTGGCGGTGCTGGCCATGGCCCAGGACAGTGCCCAGGTGATCGTCTGTAACGGCTATAAGGACCGGGAGTATGTGCGCCTGGCCCTGCGAGGTCAGCAGCTGGGTTATCAGGTGTTCCTGGTGATCGAGAAGATGTCCGAACTGCAGCTGGTGCTGGAGGAGGCCGAGGCTCTGGGCGTGTCGCCGCTGCTGGGGGTGCGGGCCCGCCTGGCCTCCCAGGGCAAGGGCAAGTGGCAGGCCTCGGGCGGCGAGAAGTCCAAGTTTGGCCTCTCCGCCGCCCAGATCCTCAAGCTGGTGGAGACCCTGAGGGCGGCCGGCCGGCTGGAGTGCCTGCAGCTGCTGCACTTCCACCTGGGCAGCCAGATCGCCAACATCCGTGACATTCAGAAGGGGCTGACCGAGTGCGGCCGCTTCTACATGGAGCTGCGCAAGCTGGGCGCGCCCATCACTACGGTGGACGTAGGCGGCGGTCTCGGGGTGGACTACGAGGGCACCCGCAGCCAGAGCAACTGCTCGGTGAACTACTCGCTGCAGGAGTACGCCAACAACGTGGTGTACGCCATCGGCGACGTGTGCCGTCAGTACCACCTGCCCCACCCCCGGCTGATCTCCGAGTCGGGCCGGGCGATGACCGCCCACCACGCGGTGCTGATCGGTGACGTGATCGGGGTGGAGGCCTACGAGCCCGAGACCCTGCCCCCGCCCGGAGGCGGCGCGCCGCTGGTGCTGAAGAACATGTGGCAGACCCTGCAGGAGGTGCGTGAGCACACCGATGCCCGCGCCCTGGGGGAGACCTACCACGACACGGTCAACGACCTGGCGGATGTGCACGCCAAGTATAACTATGGCCTGCTGGACCTGTCCCAGCGCGCCTGGGCGGAGCAGGTGCACCTGCAGGTGTGCTACGAGGTGTCCAAGGAGCTGTCACCCAAGAACCGCTCCCACCGGCCCATCATCGATGAGCTGAACGAGAAGCTGGCGGACAAGTTCTTCGTGAACTTCTCCCTGTTTCAGTCGCTGCCCGATGCCTGGGGCATCGATCAGGTGTTCCCGGTGCTGCCCCTGTCCGGCCTGGACAGCAAGCCGGACCGGCGGGCGGTGATCCTGGACATCACCTGCGACTCGGACGGCACCATCGACCAGTATGTGGATGGCCAGGGGATCGAGACCACCCTGCCGATGCCCACCTGGAGTGCCGAGCACCCCTACCATGTGGCCTTCTTCATGGTGGGGGCCTACCAGGAGATCCTGGGGGACATGCACAACCTGTTTGCCGACACCGACGTGGTGGACATCAAGCTGCAGGACGACGGCGAGATCGAGGTGGTGGAGTACCTGCCGGGAACCCGGGTCAACGAGGTGCTGGAGTACGTCAACCTGGATCCCGACTGGATGCTGGAGCGCTATCGGGCCCGCCTGGAGTGCTGCAACCTGGACGAGGGGCGCCGGGAGCAGGCGCTGATCGATCTGGAACAGGGGCTGGTGGGTTACACCTACCTGGAGTCCTGACAGGGAAAAACGCGCTTTTTCAGAGTGTATCCCTATCTGAAACGGCCGAAAGGCCGTTTTTTTATGGGAATGATTTGCTAAGGGGGTCACAAATGGCGAAAATATGCCACCAGATTTACGGAGCAAAACCCCTACATATACAAGTTGGAGCCAAGATGTCATCTCGCAAAGAGCTAGCCAATGCGATCCGTGCCCTGTCCATGGATGCTGTCCAGAAAGCCAACTCCGGTCACCCCGGCGCCCCCATGGGCATGGCGGACATTGCCGAAGTGCTGTGGCGCGATTTTCTGAAGCATAATCCGGGCAATCCCGACTGGGCAGACCGCGACCGCTTCATTCTGTCCAACGGCCATGGCTCCATGCTGCTGTACTCACTGCTGCACCTCAGCGGCTATGATCTGAGCATCGACGACCTGAAGAACTTCCGCCAGCTGCACTCCCGCACTCCGGGCCACCCCGAGTACGGTTACGCCCCCGGCGTAGAGACCACCACCGGCCCCCTGGGACAGGGGATCACCAACGGCGTGGGCATGGCCCTGGCCGAGAAGGTGCTGGCGGCCCAGTTCAACCGTGACGGCCACGAGATCGTCGATCACCACACCTATGTGTTCATGGGCGACGGCTGTCTGATGGAGGGGATCTCCCATGAAGCCTGCTCCCTGGCCGGCACCCTGAAACTGGGCAAGTTGGTCGCCTTCTGGGATGACAACGGCATCTCCATCGACGGTCACGTCGAGGGCTGGTTCACCGATGACACCCCGGCCCGTTTCGAGTCCTACGGCTGGCACGTGATCCGTGACATCGATGGTCACAACCCCGAGCAGATCAAGGCTGCCATCGAAGCCGCCAAGGCGGAAACCGGCAAGCCCACCCTGATCTGCACCCGCACCATCATCGGCTTCGGCTCCCCCAACAAATCCGGCTCTCACGACTGTCACGGCGCCCCCCTGGGCGACGCCGAAATCGCTGCCGCCCGAGAGTTCCTGAACTGGACCCACGCCCCCTTCGAGATCCCCGCCGACGTCAAGCAGGCCTGGGACGCCAACGAAGTGGGCGCCGCCAGAGAGGGCGACTGGAACCAGCGCTTCGACGCTTACGCCGCCGCCTACCCGGAGCTGGCCGCCGAACTGAAGCGTCGCCTGGCCGGTGACCTGCCCGCCGACTGGCAACAGAAGGCGGCCGCCTACATCGCCGACCTGCAGGCCAACGCCACCAAGGTGGCTACCCGCAAGGCGTCCCAGAACTGCCTGAACGCTTTCGGTCCCATGCTGCCCGAGCTGCTGGGTGGCTCCGCCGACCTGGCCCCCTCCAACCTGACTCTGTGGAGCGGCTCCCAGTCGGTGACCCCGGCTGACGCCTCCGGCAACTACATCCACTACGGTGTGCGTGAGTTCGGCATGAGCGCCATCATGAACGGCGTCACCCTGCACGGCGGCTTCAAGCCTTACGGCGCCACTTTCCTGATGTTCATGGAGTACGCCCGCAACGCCGTGCGCATGGCGGCACTGATGAAGCAGCCCTCCATCTTCGTTTACACCCACGACTCCATCGGCCTGGGTGAAGATGGCCCGACCCACCAGCCGGTGGAGCAGATCGCCTCCCTGCGCATGACTCCCAACATGAGCACCTGGCGCCCCTGTGACTCCGTGGAGTCCGCGGTGGCCTGGAAGCACGCCGTCGAGCGCACCGACGGCCCCACCTCGCTGATCTTCTCCCGTCAGGGGCTGGCGCCCATGGCCCGTGACGCCCAGCAGCTGGCCGACGTGGCCAAGGGGGGGTACGTGCTCAAGGACAGCGCCGGCATCCCCGAGCTGATCCTGATCGCCACCGGCTCCGAGGTGGAGCTGGCGATGGCAGCGGCCCAGGTGCTGGAGGGTCAGGGCAGGGCGGTGCGCGTGGTGTCCATGCCCTGTACCGATGCCTTCGACGCCCAGAGCGCCGAGTACAAGGAGTCGGTATTGCCGGCCGCCATCAGCAAGCGTGTGGCCATCGAGGCCGGCATCGCCGACTACTGGTACAAGTATGTGGGCCTGAACGGCAAGGTGATCGGCATGACCAGCTTCGGCGAGTCTGCCCCTGCCGATGAGCTGTTCAAGTTGTTTGGCTTCACCGTCGACAAGGTGGTGGAGGCGGCCAACGCCCTGTAAGCCACGCTGAGAGAATCCCCCGCCTGGTCGGGGGATTTTTTTTGCCCGAAATCCGCAGGGTGGATTGCCTAGTCCGGAGAGACACGGCTTTACCGCAGCGGGGGCGGCCCTCCCTTGTCTACACTTGTCACTTCGATGGGCATCTGGGCTGGGCTGGGGTATGGGGCGGAGAGTCGGGGGAGGGATCCTGATCCGGTGGCTGACGGTTGCCGCCCTGTGGGCGGGATCCCTCCCGGCGGTGCCGGACAGCGACCTGCTCACCGGCGCCCATGGCCGGGCGGTCCACTTCGACGGCATCGAGGACTACGGCCTGGTGCAGCGCTGGTCGCCCGAGGGGTGGCACCGCATCCTGGCTTGGCTTGAGCCGGTGGCCAAGGAGCAGCAGGTGGACACGGTGCTGATCAGCGACGCTGCCAGCGGCGATTTCATCGGCTACGGTCCGGGGCGGGTGTTCGGCCGCCTGCTGGGCCAGCCCTTCTCGGTTACCGGCCTGGCGCCCTACCAATTCCGCTATCTGCTGGTGGAGCTGCAATCGGGGCGGGTGCGGGTGTCGGACTCCCAGGCGGAGCGGGAGGTGGTGATGGGCCGACTGGATCCCAAGCTGCTGCGCTGGGACCGGCTCTACCAGCTGGACGGAGAGGCGCAGCCGGGAAGATTGCGGGCCCTGATGCTGTTCGACGGCCACAACAAGGACAACTCCCGCAGTTACAGTTTTGACGGCGATCTTGGGGTGGTTGAGCGCGGTACCCGGTCTCGGAGCCTGACGCTGGTGGGCGCTGTGCCGTCCGGCTGGCTGGAGGTGACCCGGCCCCAGCCCCTGCCCAGGCCCCATATCGACTCCCAGGAGGAGTGGGACAGCCAGTTTGCCGCCCGGTATCCGGATGCCCGTCCACTGATGACTCTCTCCGACGGCAATGATCATAACCGCCTGGCCTGGGAGGGCCACTACTGGTTGCGCGCCTATGTGGACATGGCGGCGGCCTTCGACGACGACCGCTACCTGACCTATGCGGTGGAGCTGGCGGAACATATGCTGGCCTACTCCGATGAACAGCGCGTGGCCAGGGGAGAGCTGGACCTGACCGCCGAGCCCTACCAGGTGGCGCCCAAGCACTACCTCAACCATCCGGGAACGGCGGTGCCCGGCTGGCGCCGAGCCTTCCGGGGCTGGCGGTCTGAGGTGCTCAGCGACGGCATGATCCTCAGTGGTATTCTGCGGGTGGTCGATCACATCAAGACCCACCACAAGCAGGGGTTCATGGCGGCGGCGGACCGCTTCCTGGAGCGGGCCCTGCTGATCATCCGCAGTCACGACAGCTCCTACAGCAACACCAAGAACCGCGCCATTCCCGGCAGCTACCACTATGTGAACTACAAGAACGACAGCTACGGCGACGACGGCCTGTTTACCAGGCCGCTGCCCTACAACCACAGCCTGGCCATGGGCACCGCCATGCTGCTGGCCTACCGGCACGCCGGCGACAGCGACGATCTGCGCGCCAAGGCAGGGGAGTTGCTGAGGTTCCTGCGAGATAACGTCAGCCGGCAGTCGCCGCGCCATTGCCGCTGGAGCTATGCGTTCGATCCCAATGGGGCGGACAGGGAGGTGACGGAGGACCTCAACCACGGCCACCTGGATGTGGGGTTCCTGCTGCTGGCGCACCAGATGGGGCTGGCGGATCTTGGCCGAGAGCTCCAGTGCCTGGCCAACACCTTGACTGAGGTGATCTATCGCCCCCCCGGGCTGATGAGTTTCGGGGTGGATGGCAGCGGCATCAGCGACCGCTTTGAGCAGGTCGCCCTGGGCTACGACTGGCTGGAGCTGTCCCCCTGGGACGCCAGGGTGAACCGGGTGCTGGCCCACCAGCTGTACCTGTATGCCAGGCCGGACTGGCATCGGGCCTTCGCCATCTGGGCCAGGGTATTGCGCAGGGGTGGGCCGCCCTGACTAATGGGGCCGGATGCCCAGCTTGAGGTTGTGCTCATCGGCAAAGAACAGGGCCTGGCGGCGGCGCTTGCCGATAATCAGCGCCGCTTCATCGGCAAACAGGAAGCACTTCCAGTTGCGACGAAACACGCCCCAGTTGCTCTCCACCACATGGTCGCTGCCGTAGCAGACCCAGATAACGGTGTTGTCATCCCAGCCCAGGAAGGACTCCACCCCGTCGGGCAGCTCGCGGCTGTCGCTGTCGAAGGCGGCTTCCCAGCCCAGGGTCTCCTGCCAGGTTTGCTGGTTACGGGCCCAGTCCCCTTTGCGCAGGTCGGTACAGTGGTTGCTGTTCTTGCTGATCTGCGCCTGCCACAGCTCGTCGGCGGCCCTGGGAGTCAGGGGGCGGATCTGGGTCAGATCCTGATCTGACACCGCCATATCCTGGCGCTTGAATACCCATTGGTAGGGGTACTGGTCAAAGTCGCTGTACTTCATTGAAACGGTCCGGTTCGATAAGTCCGCACACTCTACCAGATGGTCTACCCTTATTCAGCCGCCTTGAAATGACGACCAGTCTTTAAATTTCGTTCTTTTGTAATTTAATTTCACAAAAGTTGGGTCCGTGTCACAAAACGCGTTCGGATATCGATGTAACTTTAGGCATCACTTGTAAGGGAGCAACGTAATTATGGCAACCGCTAAAGAAATTGGTGCGCTGAAAAAACTGGTTCGCGCAAGCAATTTTCTCTCTGTAGCTCAGATTTACCTGAAGCAAAACGTCCTGCTGCAACGTGACCTGCAGCATGAAGACATCAAGCCCCGTCTTCTCGGTCACTGGGGTACCTGCCCCGGCATCGCATTCGTTTACGCTCATATCAACCGCTTGATCTGCAAGCACAACCGTCCTTTCCTCTACCTGGTCGGCCCAGGCCATGGCTTCCCTGCCGTACAGGCCAACCTGTTTATCGAAGGCTCTCTGTCTCACTTCTACCCCGAGACCATCCCGTATAAAGAAGCGGGCATGAAACAGATCTGTGAAAAGTTCTCCGCAGCCTACGGTTACCCCTCACACGCCAACCCCGAAGCCCCCGGCCAGATCCTGGAAGGTGGTGAGCTGGGTTACTCTCTGGCCGTGGGTTACGGTGCTGCCCTGGACAACCCCGACCTGATCAACGTGGTACTGGTGGGTGACGGTGAGTCCGAGACCGGACCTCTGGCCGCCTCCTGGTACGCCAACCGTCTGCTGGATCCCAAGACCTGCGGTGCGGTTCTGCCGATCCTGCACATCAACGGCTACAAGATCTCCGGTCCTACCCGTCTGGGTCGTATGGACGACGAAGAGATTCGCATGGAGTTCACCGGCCTGGGTTACGAAGTGCTGTTCGTTGACGATGAGAAAGAGGAGGACGTGTATGTCCAGATGGCGACAGCCATGGACCGCGCCTACGAGATCATCAACGACATCCAGACCCGTGCCCGCAACGGCGAAGACGTGTGCAAGCCCAAGTGGCCCGTTATCGCCATGCGCACCGCCAAAGGCTGGACCGGTACCAAGGAAGCCGATGGCAAGAAGCTGGAGGGCAACTGCGACTCCCATCAGGTTATCATCAACAACTGTGCCAAGGACCCCGAGCACCTGCGTCTGCTGAACGAGTGGATGGCCAGCTACCAGTTCGATGAGCTGTACAGCATCGCCGAAGATGGCTCCATCAACTTCGACGCCGACATCCTGTCGCTGATCCCCCGTGAAGATCTGCGCATCGGTCGCCAGATCCTGTCCTACGGTGGTGAGGTGGTTCGTCCGCTGAACAAGCCTGACCTGAAGGCGCTGTCCTACGGTTCCGAGACCCCCCGCGGTCAGCGCGGTGTGTCCATGAACAAGATGGGCGAGTGGATGCGTGACGCCTTCCGCCTCAACGCCGAACAGAAGAACCTGCGTATCTTCTCCCCCGATGAGACCTACTCCAACCAGCTGCAGGCGGTCTTCGAAGAGACCAGCCGTGCCTGGCAGTGGCCCATCAAGGAGTGGGACAACGACATGTCCCGCGACGGCCGCGTCATGGAGCTGCTGTCCGAGAACCTGCTGTTTGGTATGCTGCACGGTTACACCGTGACCGGCCGCCACGGCATGTTCCCCACCTACGAAGCGTTTGCCCAGGTGGTGTCCTCCATGTGCGACCAGTACTGTAAGTACGTTTACGCTTCTCAGGGCGTACCTTTCCGCAAGCCTGTGCCCTCCTGCAACGTGGTGCTGTCCTCCCTGCTGGAGCGCCAGGATCACAACGGCTACTCCCACCAGAACCCCTCTCTGCTGGGCGCCATGCTGGAGAAGCACCCCACCATCGTGTCCGCCTACCTGCCTGCCGACGGTAACAGCACCCTGTGCTACACCGAGAAGGCGTTTGATGATCGCGACAAGCTGAACGTCATCGTGGCCGGTAAGAAGGATCTGCCCCAGTGGCTGACCCTGGAAGAGGCCAAGAAGCAGGCGGAAGAGGGCATCATGACCTGGGACTTCGCCTCCGACGAAAACCCGGACGTGGTACTGGCTTCCTGCGGTGACTACGTGACCCAGGAGTGTATGGCCGCCCTGGTTCTGATCCGTGAACTGCTGCCCAACCTGAAGGTTCGCTTCGTCAACATCTCCGAGCTGACCTCCGACGGTATCGGTAGCCTGAAGTATGGTCGCAACCCCACCCTGCTGGATGAGTTCTTCACCAAGGACAAGGGCGTTGTGATCAACTACCACGGTTACCCCAACACCATCCACAAGCTGCTGTTCCACTACCCCGGCATCCAGC
Source organism: Ferrimonas sediminicola (assembly GCF_005116715.1). Classification (GTDB taxonomy): domain Bacteria; phylum Pseudomonadota; class Gammaproteobacteria; order Enterobacterales; family Shewanellaceae; genus Ferrimonas; species Ferrimonas sediminicola. Next base: position 59,545 of record NZ_SWCI01000006.1, read on the forward strand.
GTTGCCGCGTCAAGGGCTACGTGGAAGAGGGGTCCACCACCACCCCATTCGACATGGGTGTGCGTAACGGCACCTCCCGTTACCACCTGGTGATCGACATGGCCTACAAGGCCTTCCAGCAGGGCGTGATCACCGATGCCCAGCACGTTGAGATCACCACCGACATGCTGCAGCGCCTGGTGGACCACAAGAACTACATCAAGGAGCATGGTGTGGATCCCAAGGAGATCACCGATTGGGTTTGGTCTCGCTAATCCACAGTGACTGATCAGAAGAGGGCCTTATGGCCCTCTTTTTTTGAAGTGACTTTCCACCAAAATCGGCAGTGAGTTACCTTTCCGGGGTGTTTTATCGGTTTTTGGGCGAAACTCACGCCAGAGTGGTGTAGCAATTTTTCATTTGGTGGCGGAGTCCTGTCTTTTACTTACCTGCTGAGGGTCTCAACTCCCCGTTGCCGAGGGCATAAGCCTTTGGGGCGCGACGCTTTCTGGGATAAAATGGCCGCCGCTGTAAAACCGATGAAGTGAACAGATGACAATACGGGTCGCCATCAATGGATTTGGCCGCATCGGCCGCTCTACCCTGCGGGCGCTCTACGAGAGCGGGCTGAGGGAGCAGATACAGGTCGTGGCCATCAACGAGTTGGCCTCGCCGGAGGCGATCGCCCACCTGACCCAGTTCGATACCACCCATGGCCGTTTCGCCCAGTGTGTCCGCCTGGAACCGGGGGGCCTGAGGGTGGGGCCGGACTGTATCGAATTGCTGCACTGCGCCGATCCCCGTCAGTTGCCCTGGAAGCGGCTCCGGGTGGACATCGTGCTGGAGTGCACCGGCAAACTGAGCAGCCGGGACGATGCCAGCCTGCACCTGCAGGCGGGGGCGGGCAAGGTGCTGTTCTCCCATCCGGCGGCACCGGATGTGGACGCCACCGTGGTGTTCGGCATCAACGAGGCGAAACTGAAACCGGAACACCGAATTGTGTCCAACGCCTCCTGCACCACCAACTGCTCGGTGCCGGTGATCACCCTGCTGGATGAAGCCTTTGGCATAGAGCGTGGTGCCCTGACCACCATCCATTCCGCCATGCACGATCAACAGGTGATCGACGCCTATCACGACGATCTGCGTCGGACCCGTGCCGCCAGCCAGTCCATCATTCCGGTGGACACCCGGCTGGCCCGCGGCATAGAGAGAATACTGCCCCATCTGGCAGACAAATTTGAGGCCATTGCGGTGCGGGTGCCGACCATCAACGTCACCGCCATGGACCTGTCGCTGACCCTGAGGCAGCGAGTCGACATTGACAGCATCAACCGCACCCTGTCCGAGGCGGCCCGGGGCCGGCTCAGAGGCATCCTGGACTATACTGAAGCGCCACTGGTCTCCAGTGATTTCAACCACGATCCCCACTCCTGCATCGTGGATGGGACCCAGACGCGGGTGGCGGATGGCCACCTGGTGAAGTTACTGATCTGGTGTGATAACGAGTGGGGCTTCGCCAACCGGATGCTGGACACCAGCCTGGCAATGTCGGCACAACAACAGCTTTGATTTAATCACTTTAAGAGGAATAACCATGAGCGTTATCAAGATGAAGGATCTGGCCCTGGCCGGGAAGCGAGTGCTGATTCGCCAGGACCTGAACGTGCCGGTGAAGGAGGGTAAAGTCACCTCCGATGCCCGTATCCGTGCCTCTCTGCCCACCATCAAGCTGGCCCTGGAGCAGGGCGCCAAGGTGATGGTGATGTCCCATCTGGGCCGCCCCACCGAGGGTGAGCCCGCCGCCGAGTTCTCCCTGCAGCCCGTGGTGGACTACCTGGGCAAGGTATTGGAGTGTCCGGTGCGGCTGGCCACCGACTATCTGGATGGCGTCGAGGTGGCCGAGGGTGAGCTGGTGATCCTGGAAAACGTCCGTTTTAACAAGGGTGAAAAGAAGGATGACGAAACCCTGTCCAAGGCCTATGCCGCCCTGTGTGACGTGTTCGTGATGGACGCCTTCGGCACCGCCCACCGTGCCCAGGCCTCCACCCACGGTGTGGCCAAGTTTGCCCCCGTCGCCTGTGCCGGTCCGCTGCTGGCCGGTGAGCTTGAGGCCCTGGGCAAGGCCCTCGACAACCCCGCCCGCCCGCTGGTGGCCATCGTCGGTGGCTCCAAGGTGTCCACCAAGCTGACCGTGCTGGAGTCCCTCTCCAAGGTGGTGGACCAGCTGGTGGTGGGGGGCGGCATCGCCAACACCTTCATCGCCGCGGCCGGTCACAAGGTGGGCAAGTCGCTGTTTGAAGCCGATCTGATCGAGCAGGCCAACACCTTGACCGCCCAGGCCCAGAGCCGAGGCGGCGACATTCCGGTTCCCACCGACGTGGTGGTGGGCAAGGAGTTCTCCGAGAGCGCCGAAGCGACCCTGAAGCCGGTAGCCGAGGTGGCCGACGACGAGATGATCTTCGATATCGGTCCCGACAGCGCCGCCGCCCTGGCCGAGGTGCTCAAGTCTGCCGGCACCATCGTCTGGAACGGCCCTGTGGGTGTGTTCGAGTTCGATCAGTTCGGCAAGGGCACCGAGGTGATCGCCCGCGCTATCGCCGACTCCGACGCCTTCTCCATCGCCGGTGGCGGTGACACCCTGGCGGCCGTGGATAAGTACGGCATCGCCGACAAGGTCTCCTACATCTCCACCGGTGGCGGCGCCTTCCTGGAGTTCCTGGAAGGCAAGCAGCTGCCGGCGGTGGCCATCCTGGAGCAGCGCGCCCAGGGCTGACCGGTTTAACACCTCAATAACAACGAATTCAGGCGCGCGGGATAGCGCGCCTAATAAGCCTTACATCTACAACAGGAGCTTTTTCCATGGCACTGATCTCTTTGCGCCAAATGCTGGACCACGCCGCGGAGCACAACTACGGTGTGCCGGCGTTCAACGTCAACAACCTGGAGCAGATGCGCGCCATCATGCAGGCCGCCGAAGCCACCGATTCCCCGGTGATCGTGCAGGCCTCCGCCGGTGCGCGTAAGTACGCCCGCCCCCAGTTTCTGCGCTACCTGATGAACGCCGCCCTGGAGCAGTACCCGGACGTGCCTGTGTGTATTCACCAGGACCACGGTACCTCTCCCGACGTGTGTCAGCGCTCCATCCAGATGGGCTTCAGCTCGGTGATGATGGACGGCTCCCTGCGTGAGGATGGCAAGACCCCGGCGGACTATGGTTACAACGTCCAGGTGACTCAGCGCACCGTTGCCTTCGCCCACGCCTGTGGCGTGTCGGTCGAGGGCGAGATCGGCTGCCTGGGCAGCCTGGAAACCGGCATGGCCGGGGAAGAGGACGGTGTCGGCGCCGAGGGCGTGCTCAGCCACGATCAGCTGCTGACCGATCCTGAGGAGGCCGCCCGCTTCGTGGCCGCCACCAAGGTGGACGCCCTGGCCATCGCCATCGGTACCAGCCACGGCGCCTACAAGTTCTCCAAGAAACCGACCGGCGACGTGTTGCGCATCGACCGCATCAAGGAGATCCATGCCCGCATCCCCGATACCCACCTGGTGATGCACGGCTCCTCCTCCGTTCCCCAGGAGTGGCTGGCGGTGATCAACGAGTTCGGCGGCAACATCCCCGAGACCTATGGTGTGCCCGTGGAGGAGATTGTCGAGGGGATCCGGCACGGCGTTCGCAAGGTGAACATCGACACCGATCTGCGCCTGGCGTCCACCGGTGCGGTACGCAAGTTCCTGGCGGAGAACCCCTCCGAGTTTGATCCTCGCAAATTCCTGAAAGCGTCCATGGACGCCATGGCCCAGATCTGTACCGATCGCTACGAGGCGTTCGGCTGTGCCGGCATGGGCTCCAAGATGAAGCCCCTGTCGCTGCAGGCGATGTACAAGCGCTACCAGACCGGTGAACTGGATCCCAAGGTCCACATCTAAGGCGAATTCAGCCAATGTCAGCAAAACGCCCGCATTCGCGGGCGTTTTTTATGGGCCGTTGTGTTAACTTTGTCACATCTTCGCCCCCTGGCCGGGGCGGAATGCCAGGGCGTGTTGCCCCCTGGGGGTGAGAGTTTGGCACAAAAGTGATGACCCAGGGTCAACACGCCGTTAAGGGATGCAGTAGTAAGGATTGGATGATGAACAAAACTACATTGGCGATCACCCTGGTGGTCGTCTCCGCCTCGGCCCTGGCCGAGGATGCCACCGCCCCGGTAGGCAATGCCGAACTGGGTTTCTCCAATACCACGGGTAACAGCGAAGTGACCACGGTCAAGGGCAAGGTGGAGTACAAGCACTGGCTCAGCAAGTTTGAAAATCGCTACCTGCTGGAAGCCCTGTATGTGGAGGATGACCAGCAGGTGTCCAAGGAGCGCTATTACGCGGAGGCCCAGAGCAACTACCGTTTCGGCGAGCACGCCTACCTGTTTGGCTTTGCCTCCAATGACATCGACAAGTTCTCCGGTTACCACTACGTCGCCACCGCCGCCGCCGGTGTGGGCCGCCGACTCTATCAAGGCAACAAGATCCATCTCGATGGCGAGATTGGTCCGGGTTACAGCTACAAGCGGGTGGATCCCGTCCAGGCGCCAGGGGAGCCCAACGAGTCGTCGATCATCGCCCGGGCCAACCTGGATTTCTGGTGGGCCTTTTCAGACAACGCGGAGTTTCGCCAGAAGCTGGCGTCGGATGTCAGCCTGTCGGGCAACGCCACCATCACCAAGGCGGAGTCCTCGGTGACCGCCAGCCTGGTGGGATCGCTGGCGATGAAGTTTGCCTTCAGCGTCAAGCACACCACCAAGCCCGTGGATGCCAAGGAGTCTCTGGATACCGAGACCTCTATGACTCTCCTGTATAAGTTCTGACGGTGTGATAATCCGGCCCGTCGGCGGCCCACACCAGATCGCCGTGGACGGCCCCCTCCCCCTGGCGCATCAGCGCCAGGGCGTCGTTCAACTCCATCTCCCCATCCAGCCAGCAGGCACTGAACTTTAGGGTCAGCGGCGTGCCGCGGAAGCGGGCGGCCATCTCGGCGGCGATCGCCTCCACCTGTTGGGGGCGGCTGTTGGAGACCAGCAGCAGGATGTGATCCCCGGCCTGGGCGATGCAGCTGTGTTTGGGCACCAGGGTGGCCAGCTGCTGGCGGATCAGACACTGGTTGATCTGCCGGGTTTCGTGGGGCGGGGTGATCTCATGGTGAGGGGTGATGCGGATCAATGCCGCCGGGGCTTCGGCCCGGCGGTAGAACAGCCGCAGCTCCCTAAGCCCGGCCACGGCCACTGAGGGTTCCACCGGCGACATCAGGGTCAGCACCAGCTGGCCCCGCTCGTCGCTGGCGACGATCTTCGCCAGCAGGGGCAGGATGCCCTGGTTGGCGGTGGCCAGCCACACCCGCTCCTCCCAGGCCTCGTCCCTGCCCAGGGTGGCGGTGATCCCCTTGGGGGTGATTCCCTCCGGCAGGCTCACCAGATCGGTCAGGCTCAGCTTCTTGCAGGCGTCGGCGTCCAGTCCCAGCATGGACTGTAAGGCGCGGTTGCTCAGCACCAGGCGGTAGTTGCTGTCCAGCAGTGCCAGTCCGACCGGGGTGCGCGACAGGGTGCGGTAAGCCTCCTCCTCGTCGGTGAGCGCATGCAGGTTGGCAACCACCAGAGGGTAGTGGCCCTCGCCCTGGGTGTGGCACAGCTCAACGTCCAGGGAGTGTTGCATCTCCCGGGCGGGCAACTGACCGCTCCAACGCCCCTGCTCCAGGGCGATCTCCCACCCCTTGCGCGCCTGGGGAGAGTCAAACAGCTTGGCAAACCACAGGGCGCCGTGACGGCCCCCCTTGAGTCCCAGCAGCTTGAGGGCGGAGGGGTTGCCGGAGAGCAGCTTGCCAGAGGTGGTGAACAGCAGGGTACTGCCGGCATGCTGATAGAGCTGCTCGGTGATGTCCATGGCCAGCTTGAAGTGGCCCTGTTGCCGCAGCAGGCCGTGCTTCTGGATGGTGAGCCAGCAGAGGAACAGCACCAGCACCAGCCCGGAGGCGCCCAGCAGGCGGCGGTGATCCCGGGCCAGCAGTTCGAGATCATGGTCATCGAAGGAGGAGACCAGGTAGAAGGGTTCAAAGTGGCCGGCGGCCACCTTGAGGTAGAGGTAGTGGCGCTCTCCCAGGGTCAGCTGACCGAACTGCTGGCCGTGAATCTCCGGCCACAGCGCCTGGTAACTGGCCCGCTCCTCTGGGGAGAGGCGCACGCTGCCACCGGTGTGGGACAGCTTGAGGGGGGTGCCCTGGAGGTCGAGCATCACCAGGGGGATCTCGCCCATGGGGTCGGTGCGGTAGAAGGCGCTGAGTACCGGAATCAGGTCCGAATAGATGGCGGCGTATGCCACCCCATGGGGGTTGCGGGGGATGGGGAGCCGCTGCCAGTGCTCGATGCGGTGATGTTTGCTGTCCAGCATCAGCGGCGAGTAGCGCCCCATCTCCTCGCCCATGGCGGGCTGGTTGTCGGCCTGGCCGGCATAGCCCCTGAGCTGATTCAGCTCGGTGCCGACCACCAGCCGGTTCTGGTCGTCGTAGAGTTCGATCGCCTCGATCGCCTCAAACTTGTTGGACAGACCCTGCAGGTAGTTTTGCAGCAACGGTTTGTCCAGTTCGGGATCATCCAGCAGGAAGCGCAGTACCCCCAGCTGGGCGATCGCCTGGCCCCGGGCCTGCAGGGAGAGCAGGCGGTCGGACACCCGGTCGCTGAACAGCTGCACCTCGGAGAACCTGTGGTTTCCCAGCTGTTCGCGCTGGGATTCCAGGTTGACGCCGAAGGCCCACCCCAGGACCACCGCCGTCAGGCAGACGATGACGGCGATCTGGCCCCACAGGGTATCCACACGGCGTCCCATGCTGCTCAATTCCGGCAGAGAGTCCAGTAACGAGGAGAGTTTCGGTGTCATGTCAAACTAGGGTTGGGACGAATTTGCCTCACTGTATCACTCATGTAATCAGCGGACCACGGCCCTAGCCTACCACGTCCAGGGTTCTGTGCCTAAAGGTGACCCCGGCCTCATCACAGATCGCCTGGCACGCCCTGATATCCACCCCCTCCAGGCCGTCGATGGCTGAGGCGCTGACCCTGGGGATGTGGGTCGGGGCCTCAGCCAGGAAGGCGCGCATCGCGTCGTAGCTGCCCTTGAGCCGGGGACGGCAGTGGCGCTGGTAGGTGGCCTCATCCTGGGCATTGAGGGAAATGGAGAGGGCATCGATGCACTCCCCCAGCTCCGGCAGGATGTTGCGCCGGTGAAACAGGTTGCCCAGACCGTCGGTGTTGACCCGGGTGCGGCCGCCCTCGGCCTTGACGTGGCGGGCGATGGCCAGCAGCACCTCCAGGTTGAGGGTGGGCTCGCCGTAACCGCAGAAGACGATCTCGTCGAACTCGGTCACCCGTCCCAGCAGGGGAATGATCTCCTCCGCCCCGGGCTGGCGGTCCAGCTTCAGCTGATACTGATGGACCTGGGTGCTGCCGTTGTGCTTGGGGCAGAAGGCGCACTGCAGGGTGCAGCGCCCGGTCAGGTTGATGTAACGGCTGTCGCGGATGTCGTAGACCAGCTGGCTCATCTTCGGTCCTACTTCCTCTTCGGCTTCTTGGGCTTCTTCGCCTTGGTGGCGGGCTTCTTGGACTTCTTCGGAGCGCTGGGCTCCTTGGTCTGGGGCTTCAGGTCCTGGAACACCCGGCGGCGGATCGGCTCGCCGACGTAGCGCTCGATCTTGCCCAGATAGGGATGGTCGTGGGCCTCGACGATGGAGATGGCGATCCCCTTGGCGCCGGCCCGGGCGGTGCGGCCGATGCGATGGACATAGGTGTCGGCGTGGCGGGGCAGATCATAGTTGATCACATGGGTGATCCCCTGGATGTCCAGTCCCCGGGCGGCGACGTCGGTGGCGATCAGCACCTTGATCTGACCGTCACGGAAGCGGGAGACGGCGGCGTCGCGTTTGGCCTGGGGCATCTCGCCCTTGAGGCAGTTGGTGCGGATGCCGGCCCGGTCCATCTGGGCGATCAGCTTCTCTACCCGTTCGCGGGTGCGGACGAAGATCACCGCCTTGGTGCAGGTTTCGTCCGCCAGCAGCCGCTTGAGCAGGGCCAGCTTGTGGCCGGCGTCGTCGGCCCGGTAGTAATACTGGGCGATCTTCTTGCGCTCCCGGCGGGAGGGGGCACTGTTGATGCGGGCCGGCTCCTGCAGCAGCTCCCGGGCAAAGCCCTCCACCGCGTTACCCTCCAGGGTGGCCGAGAACAGCAGGGTCTGTTTGCGCCAGCGCGCCTCGGCGGCGATGCGGTCCACCGTGGGGCCGAAGCCCATGTCCAGCATCCGGTCCGCCTCGTCGATCACCAGGATCTCTACATCGCGGCAGGCCACCTTCTCTTTCTCGATGTAATCCATCAGCCGTCCCGGGGTGGCCACCAGCAGATCCAGGTTCTTGCCCAGCATCTCGTCATCCTGGTTGTAGTCCACCCCTCCGGTGAGGGTGCCGGTGGTCAGGCCCAGGCCGGAGAGCAGCTTGTCGGCGTACGCCTTGACCTGGCTGGCCAGCTCCCGGGTGGGGGTCAGCACCAGCACCCGGGCATGACCGGGATCCCGGCGGGGGAAATCCAGCAGGTGCTGGATCGCCGGCAGCAGGTAGGCGGCGGTCTTGCCGGTCCCTGTTGGGGCATTGGCCAGGATGTCTTTCTGCTCCATGGCCAGGGGGATCACCTCCGCCTGTACCGAGGTGGGAGTGGTGTAGCCCGCCTTGGTGACGGTATTCAGCAGCCGGGGGTCCAGCTCCAGGTTATCAAAGCTCATTTGGGGTCTATCCCTTCAGATAAAAATCGGTGGTCAGGGCGCGGTACTCGTCGGAGTAGCCGCCATCCTGACGATGAATCACCAGGTGTTGTGTCGGGCAGCCGGCCTGCTTTCGCGCCAGCTCCACCAGAATCAGTTTGTCCCCCTTGGCCGGGGTCGTGCTGACCCGGGTCAGCCGAGTCAGATTCAGGCCGACCGCCTCTGCCTCGCGCTGCAGCCGTGCCTGGCTGGACGCCGGCAGCACCAGGCTGGCATGACCCTCAGGGGCCAGCAGCCGCTCTATGGCACCGAGCAGTTCGGCCAGGCTCAGCCCGGCTCTCGCCTGGGCCCGCTTGGGGCAGGGGGCGGTCAGGCTGTCCTCGAAATAGGGCGGGTTGCTGATCAGGTGTTGGTAGCCTCCGCCGTGGGACTGGCTCCAGCACCTGAGATCCCCCTGGTGCACCTGCACCCGGTCAAACCAGGGGCTGGCGGCGACATTCTGTCGCGCCTGGTGCACCGCATCCGGATCGATCTCCAGGGCGTCCACTGTGCCGCCGCTTCGCTGGGCACAGCACAGGGCCAGCAGGCCGGAGCCGCACCCCAGGTCCAGTGTTCTCCCCCGTTGCGCGACCCGGGCCCAGCTGCCCAGCAGCACCGAATCGGTGCTGACTTTCATGCCGCAGCGGTCGTCGTCAATATGAAACTGTTTAAAGCTAAAGCCCATGAGCAGCCCCTGAAACCCAAGGCGGGGATTTTACCAGATTCGGTATCAAAAGCCTGTGTCTCTAATAAAACCGATATGTTAATCAAATGGTCTGACTTGGTTTCAATTTATGGTGAGGGCATTGTGTATTGTACTCAATTGCGGTATTAACTGTCGCTGCGATCCGATGGTCCATTGAATCGCGCTTACCGGAAAAGGACGAGAAACTAACCACGGACATTCGCTTTTACCAAACGATTGGTTAGAAAACCCTCAGAATAAGAGGGAAAAACAGCAGATTGAGTGTAACCCAAAGTTTACATGGGTGGCCTTGGTAACCAAGGTTTTTGATGAGAAGAGGCAAGTTTGGAAAAGCGTTTAACCTTGATGGACACCTTGAGTGTCGGCTTTATGACCTTCGCGTTCTTTTTGGGCGCGGGTAACATGATCTTTCCGCCCATGGCGGGCTTCCTCGCCGGAGAGAACTACTTTCCGGCCATGGTCGGCTTCCTGTGCACCGCCGTGGGCCTGCCGTTGCTTGGCCTGGTGGCCGTCGCCAAGGCCGGTGGCAGCATTCCGGTGATCACCAAGAAACTGCCGGCCTGGGTCGGGGTGGTGATCGCTTCCTCCATCTTCATCATCATCGGTCCCGCTTTCGCCGCCCCCCGTGCCGGCCTGGTGGCGTATGAGATGGGCGCCGTCCCTTTCCTGACTGAGCCGGGTGCCACCACCCAGGCGCTCTACTCGGTGATCTTCTTCGGTATCGCCATGTTGCTGGCCCTGTTCCCAGGCAACCTGGTGGACAGCGTAGGTAAGGTCTTGACCCCGGCACTGATCCTGCTGTTCGCCGTACTGGCAGTCGCCGCCTTCGTTTTCCCCCAGGACCCCATCGGACAGGCCCAGGGGGCTTACACCAGCGGTGCCTTCACCAAGGGCTTCCTCGAAGGTTACGGCACCATGGATGCCCTGGCTTCCCTGGTGTTCGGCATGCTGATCGTCGATCTGCTGCGTAAGAAGGGGATCACCGACAGCGGCCGCCAGGCCCGCTACCTGGGTATTGCCGCCCTTATCGCCGCCGCCGGCCTGGCTTTTGTCTACGTGCCCCTGTTCTACCTTGGGGCCACCAGCTCGGTGCTGGGGGCCAGCGCCGAGACCGGTGGTGCCATCCTTACCACCTTTGTCTACCAGGTGTTCGGCAACGCCGGTGTGGTGATGTTGGGAGCGGTGGTGACCCTGGCCTGCCTGACCACGGTGATCGGCCTGATCTCCGCCTGTTCCGATTACTTCTCCGAGCTGATGCCCAAGGTGGGTTACCGCGGATTCGTGGTGGTCAACGCCCTGTTTTGCGCCGTGGTGGCCAACGTCGGTCTGAGCCAGCTGATCCAGGTGAGCATTCCGGTATTGATGGCGGTCTACCCCGTCGCCATGGCGCTGGTCGCCTTCTGTTTCGTCCGTGGCCTGATGCAGAACGAACGTCTGGGCCTGATCCTGATGGTCTCCGTCTCCGGCCTGTTTGGCCTGTTTGACGGCATCAAGGCGGCGGGCCTGAGCACCGATTTTGTCTCGGCCCTGCCCCTGTATGAGCAGGGAATGGCCTGGATGCTGCCGACCCTGGCGGCCACGGTCATCGGCTGCCTGATCCGTCGTCCTCAGCCTCAGCTGGCGCACTAACCAGCACCTCGTCGGACAAGGGGCGCCCCGCGGGGCGCCCCTTGTCGTTGCTGGGCAGCCCGCCCTGGGCGAGCGCTTCCGGCTGCTTGACCCCTTGTTCTCTATTGCGAAAGCAGCACCAGGTCGGTTTGCCGGAGAGGCCTTTGTCGACTAGCGTTACTGTTGCGCAGGGGAGTGTGTGGACAGGGATGGGATCGGATGATGCCGCTGGCGGTGGAAGACGCCACGGACACCGGTTTGGTTCCGGCGGCCCCGCTGCTGAAGCGGTTCGGTTACCAGTGGCGGGAGCGGGAGCGGGTCATCGACCTCATCATCGTCTCCTCCGGCGACGACGGGACGCGAATCATCTTCGGCCTGGAGATGGACGCCGATGAGGTCATCGCCAAGCCGGCCCGCAGGGCCGAGCTCAACGCCAGAATCCCCGCCGTGGGTCACCATCGCCTCGTCGCGGATCTGTCCGAGATGAATTTAATGGACTCCGGCGGCCCGGAGGCCGTGATCGCCCTGCTGAACGCCCAACCGGGGCGGAGACTGTGAATCGTTGGACTGCAACAAAGGGGCAGGGGCCGTTTCGCCTGACCCGGATGGGCAGTATCTTCCGTTGTCACCACGACGCGGGTAAGCCCGGTCTGCATAGGAGAGAGCCAGTGCGAGGTATGATTCTGGGGGCGGGCAAGGGGACCCGCGTCCGCCCCATCACCGAACAGATCCCCAAGCCGATGATCCCCATCCTGCGACGTCCGGTGATGGAGTCGATCATCCACCACTTCAAGCGCCACGGTATCGATGAGATTGTGGTCAATACCTGCCACCTGGCGCCGGTGATCGAGGAGTACTTCCGGGACGGCAACCAGTTCGGGGTCGATCTCTGCTACTCCTACGAGGGGGTGAAGGAGGGGGATACCCTGGTTGGCCGGGCCCTGGGCAGCGCCGGTGGAATGCGTCAGGTGCAGCAGACCTCGGGGTTCTTTGATGACACCTTCGTGGTGGTGTGCGGGGATGCCTGGATCGACCTGGATCTCACCCAGGCGATCGCCTGGCACCGGAGCAAGGGGGGATTGGCCACCATCATCACCAAGCGGATGCCCCAGGAGATCCTGAATCGTTATGGGGTGGTGGAAACCGATGAGCGGGGCAGGGTCAGGGCGTTCCAGGAGAAGCCGCCGGCGGGCACCGCCGTCAGTGACATGGTGAATACCGGCATCTACATCTTCGAGCCGGAGATCTTCAACTACATCCCCTCCAGCGGTGAGTACGACATCGGCTCCCAGCTGTTTCCAGACCTGGTGCGCAGGGGGATCCCCTTCTACGCCACGGCGATGGAGTTCCAGTGGATCGATGTGGGCCGGCTCAGTGATATCTGGCAGGTGACCTGCAGCATACTCAACGGCGAGGTAGTGGGTTATCCCATACCTGGACGGCAGGTGGCGCCGGGTATCCATATCGGCATCAACTGTGTGGTCGATCTGGAGATGCTGGACATTCAGGGGCCGGTGGTGATCGGCAACGGCTGCCGCATCGAGACCGGCGCCAAGCTGAGGGGACCGTTGGTGATAGGCCACAACTGTGTGATTGAACGGGGAGCAGTGCTGAGCAACGCCTGCCTGGATGATTACACCCATGTCAGCGGCATTGCGGCGGTGGCCGACCGGATGATCTACAAACACCACTGCATCGATCACCAGGGGCAGCACTGTACCCTGGGAGAGATCGGCGCCGAGGGACTGGTCCGCGATAGCCGGGCCCCCGCCGAAACCACACCGAAAGAGATACGCAAACGCCCTGACTTCAAGGCGGGCCACTGACGGGGCAGCGTCTGTGACGGTGTCACCCGGTGCGGTGAAGCCTGCATGATGGGGGCAAGCGACCGTCAGGCAAAAAACAGGGAGCCATCCGGCTCCCTGTTGTTCAGGCTTTCCGCGCCTCGGGATTCGGTTGCCACCACCACCGCAGCAAGCGCTTGAGATCGTCGAGGATCAGGTAGAGGCTGGGGACCAGCAGCAGGGTCACCAGGGTGGAGAACAGGATGCCGAAGGCCAGGGAGGTGGCCATGGGGATCACGATCTTCGCCTGCAGGCTCTTCTCGAAGAACACGATGGGCACCAGACCCAGGAAGGTGGTCAGGGAGGTCAGCACGATGGCGCGGAACCGGCGGGTGCCCGCCAGAACCACCGCCTCCGCCAGCCGCATCCCCTGGCGCCGGGCCTGGTTGACAAAGTCCACCAGGATCAGCGAGTCGTTCACCACCACCCCGGCCAGGGCGATGATGCCGCACAGGCTGAGGACGTTCAGGCTCAGTCCCAGGATGTAGTGACCCAGAGCGGCACCGATCATGCCGAAGGGGATCACCGACATGATGATCAGCGGCTGGCTGTAGGATTTGAGCGGGATCGCCATCAGGGCGTAGATGACAAACAGGGCCAGGAAGGCCCCCTGAGCCAGGCTCAACAGCGCATCGCTCTCCTCGGCAGTGGCGCCATCCAGCTCGCTCTGGACCCCGGGGTAGTGGGCCAGCAGTTCGGGCAGGTACTCCTGATTGATCTCCTTGGCGATCTTGCCTGGCTCCACCTTGTCCTTGTTGGCCCGGGCGGTGACGGTGATCGCCCGCTTGCCGTCGGTGCGGACGATGGCGCTGTAGCTCTCCGCCAGCTCCACCCTGGCTACGGCGGAGAAGGGCACCTCGACCCCGGCGGGGGTGCGGATGCGCATGTTCTCTAGGTGACCCAGGTTGCGGCGCTCACTCTCTGGGTAGCGCACCATCACCTTCACCTCCTCCTTGTCCCTCAGCATCCGCTGGGCCTCGTAACCGTAGAAGCCGTAGCGCACCTGACGGGCCAGGTCGGACAGGGTCAGCCCCAGCGCTTCCGCTTCCGGCTTGATGGCCAGGCGCAGTTCCTGGGAACCGGAGGAGTAGTTGTCATTGATGTCGTGAAGGCCGTCGTAGCTGGCCAGCTTCTCCTTGAGTTCGGCGGCGGCCAGGGAGAGCATCTCCATATCCTCGCCCTCCAGGCGGAAGGCGATGTCGGCGCCGGCACCACCGGTGGTGCCCTGGATCTCGATCCCCTTCACCCCGGGCATCTGACCTATGGCCTCCAGCCACAGCTCACTGATCTGGTTGGTGTCCAGCAGCCGGTCCTCCCCCTTGGTCAGCTCGATGAAGAAGGAGCCCGAGGTGCGCGAGTCCAGGTCCGCCAGCACGTGCTTGATCATGGTCTGGCCGAACTGCTGCTCCCAGCCGCTGTTGAGCCGCTCCAACTGCTCCTCCATATGCTGCAGGGTCTTAAGGGTGCTCTGTTCCGAGGAGCCCTGCTCCATGGTCAGCTGTACCCGCATGAAGTCCGAGGGGATATCCGGGAAGAACACGAAGCGGATGTGGCCGGTGCCCATCAGGGCGCCCACCAGTACCAGGGCGCCGATAAAGCCGGTCAGCACCGTGTAGCGACGGTTGATGCAGGTCTCAAGCAGGGGCTTGTAGCGCTCCTGGATAAACTCGCGCACCTTGAGGTTGAAGGCGTGCTGCCTGGATCCCAGCCAGCCGACCTTGCCCCGCTTCTGCAGCCTGGCGTGCACCAGGTGGGCGGGCAGGATCCACTTGGACTCCACCAGGGAGAAGGCCAGGCAGAGGATCACCACGAAGCCGATGGTCTTCCAGATGATGCCGAAGGGGCCGGGCACCAGCAGCATGGGAATGAAGGCGGCGATGGTGGTCAGTACCCCGAAGGTGGCGGGCATCGCCACCCGCTGGGCGCCGGCGATGACGTTGTCGGTGGTGTGGCCGTGCTGCTCAATCTCGCTGTAGGCGGACTCGCCGATGACAATGGCATCATCCACCACGATCCCCAGCACCAGGATGAAGGCAAACAGGCTGAGCAGGTTGATGCTCATCCCCAGGGGGGGCATCAGGAACAGGGCGCCGAGGAAGCACACCGGCAGGCCCATCATCACCCAGAATGCCACCTTGAACTCCAGGAACAGGGCCAGGATCAGGAACACCAGCAGCGCCCCCTGGGCCATGTTGGTGAGCATCATGTTCAGCCGCCCCTCGAGGTAGAAGGTGACGTCACCCCAGTGCTCCACCTCGATGGTGTCCGGCAGGGTCTGCTTGAGCTCTGCCACCTTGTCGCGCACCTGCTCGGAGATGTCCAGGGCACTCTGGTCGCCGACGCTCTTCACCCCGACGAAGACCGCGGTCTTGCCGTTGAACTTGGTGTATCTTAACCCTTCGGTGAACTCATCCTTGATGCGGGCCACATCGGAGAGCAGCACCCGGGTGCCGTCGCTGCGGGTCATTACCAGGGTATCGGCGAAATCCTGCTCGGTGTAGGACTGTCCCTTGGTGCGCAGCAGGATATCGCCGTCCTGGGCACGGATGGCACCGCCGGGCAGGTCGATGGAGCTGCGCTGCACCGCCGAGGCCACCTCCTCGAAGGTGAGGCCATACTCCCGCAGCTTGTCCTCGGACAGCTCGATGCTGATCTCGTAGGAGGGGGCGCCCATCAGGTCGGCACGGCTGATGGCCGGCAGGTTGGTCAGCTCATCGCGGATCTGCTTGCCCAGCTCCTTGAGCTCGGTCAGCGGGGCGTCGCCGTAGATCGCCAGCCAGATCACGTCCTGTTCCGGCCGGATGCGGTAGACCTCGGGTTTCTCGATGCTGTCGGGGAAGGTGGAGATGGTGTCGATGCGCAGCTTGACCTCGTCCAGCACCTCGGCGGGGTCGACGTCGTCCTCCACCTCAATGGTGACGCTGCCGCTGGAGTCGGAGGCCACCGAGGTGACCTTCTTGATCCCCTGGACATCCTTGATCGCCTCCTCGATCTTGATGGTGATCCCCTCCTCGATCTCCTGGGGAGCGCCACCTGGGTATCCGACGGAGACCCGCAGCAGATTCAGCTCGAAGCGGGGGAACACCTCCTTGTTGATGGTGAAGCTGGCGAACAGGCCGCCAAACAGCAAGCCGAACATCAGCAGGTTGGCCGCCACGCTGTTGCGGGCGAACCAGGCGATCAGGCCTCGCCGAGTCTCCATATCACTCATTGGCATTCACCTCGGCACTCAGGGCGGTGCCGGCGTCGACCCGGGAATCATCACCAAGGATGCGCACTTCGCTGCCATCCTGAAAGGAGTTGAGGGCGGTCAGCGAGATGCGGTCGCCCTTGCCGATGTCGCCACGGATGTAGACCGAGTTCAGGTCGGTGTGCACCACCTCCACCGGACGGCGCTCCAGGCGGTTGCCCTCGCCAATGACCATCACCGTGTCGTTGCGGACACTGTGGCGGGGCAGGCGGACGATGTTGTGCAGGGTGCGGCCCTGGATCTGGGCCTTGACGAAACTGCCGAACTTCAGCACCCCGGAGGCCAGCCTTCCCTGCTGGTTATAGGGATCGTCGATCCGGGCCACCAGGTAGATCATCCGGCTCTGGGCGTCGATCACCTGCTCGGAGCGCACCAGCCGTGCGGTCCAGTTCAGGGGGCCGGTGGGACTCTCCTGGGTCAGGGTCACCAGGCTGTCGGGGTTGTCCGGGTTGTTGACGAACCGCAGCTGCTCGCTGCTCAGGGGCAGGCGGATCTCGGCGACGTCGGTGCCCAGCACCTCACCCAGCTTGATCCCCAGGCTGACGTACTGACCCAGATCCACATCCCGGCTCTTGATCAGGCCGTCCAGGGGGGCGCGGATCACGGTGCGCTCCAGGTTGCGCTGGGCGCGGGCCAGGGCGGCTTCGGCGGAGCGAAGCTTGGCCTGCTCCTGAGCCAGCTGGGGCTTGCGCAGGCCCAGCTCCGGAGGCAGGCCGCTGGTGACCCCCTTCCACTCCTGTTCGGCGACCTTACCGCGGGCGATCTCTTCCTGCAACTGGGCCTTGGCCTGGGCCAGGTTGGCCTGGGCCTGCATCAGATCCGCCTGGTAGTCGGCGGGCTCTATGCGCGCCAGGATCTGGCCCCGCTTCACTTCGCCGCCGGCGATAAAACGGGGATCCAGCTCGACGATGCGGCCGCTGACCTCTGCCACCAACTGGGTCTGGTGCTTGGGTTGAACGACGCCATAGGAGTTGAGGGTCAGGGTGATGTCGTCACTGCGGATCTCCTCCACCTCCACCAGGGGCAGGGCCCGGATCTCCTCCTTCTTCTCAGGCTGAGGACGGGTGGCGTTGATCACCACCAAGCCAACGACCAGCAAAGCGAGTATGATGGCAACGGGTAGCAGGCGCCTTAACCAAAGCATAGATGCGTTCCTTCGAAATCGGTTTTGTCTTTATCGCCCCACAGGTTAACAAAATGTTGAGTCACTCGTCAGGGATATTTGTAAGTGAGTTTTTGAAGTGTGTAAAAGGTCATGACTGAGAGTAATAAAGAGCTTAATCATAAGGATCAGTCGCTTATAGAAGGTTTCCTCGACAGGCTCTGGGCGGAGCGGGGCCTGTCTGAGCACACCCTGGCGGCCTACCGCAGTGACCTGCTGCGTTTCGTCGAATTTCTTCATCCCCGGGGGGAAACCCTGGTCCAGGTGAGCGGCGAGACCGTCCGTCAGTATCTGGAGGTGCGCCAGCAGGCGGGGATGGCCCGTACCAGCACCGCCCGCACCCTCAGTGCGCTGCGTCGCTTCTATGGCGAACTGGTGCGCCGGGGGAAGCTGCAGGCCGATCCCCTGGCACGGATTAAACCGCCCAAGTTGAGCCGGTCCCTACCAACGACCCTGAGCGAAGCCCAGGTCTCCGCCCTGCTGGAGGAGCCGGATCGCCAGGACCCTTTGGAGCTGCGGGATGCGGCGATGCTGGAGCTTCTCTATGCCACCGGCCTGAGGGTCTCGGAGTTGGTCAGTCTGCAGCTGGAGCAACTTGGTCTGCGCCAGGGGGTGGTGCGGGTCACCGGCAAGGGCAGCAAGGAGCGGCTGGTGCCCGTGGGCGAAACCGCCCTGGAGCTGCTGACCCTCTACCTGAGGCAGAGCCGACCCCTGCTGCTGGCGGAACGGGATTCCGATGTGCTGTTTCCCAGCCGCCGCGGCATCATGATGCAGCGGCAGACCTTCTGGCACCGCATCAAGCTGTATGCACTGCGGGCGGGCATCGACACCAGCATCTCCGCCCATACCCTGAGACACGCCTTTGCCACCCACCTGCTCAACCATGGGGCCGACCTGAGGGTGGTGCAGCTGCTGCTGGGGCATTCGGATCTCTCCACCACTCAGATCTATACTCATGTTGCTCAGGCCAGGTTGCAACAGCTGCATCGGCAGCATCATCCCAGAGGATAGACTCAGAGCTGGTTACAAAAAAACCGGATTCGTCTCCGGTTGCAAAGAAATGTAGCTTGGCTAAATAGGTCCCATACTGTAATTTCTGCTGTCACTGCCCGGTCCATACCACTGAGGCGAAACGGAGTTATAAAATGAGAAAACAGATTATTGCCCTGATGGGTGGCCTGACCCTGGTTGCCGGCACCGCGGTGGCCGGCGAGGCGGAGGTGAAAGCCGCCATGGAACAGAACCTGGGCATCAAGGCCGAGGCGATCGCCCCGGCCCCCGTCAAGGGCCTGTATGAGGTGGTTACCGGCCAGGGACTGTTCTACGTCACCGAGGATGGCAGCAAGCTGATCCATGGCCAGGTGTATGACCTGAACAACCAGATGGCCAACCTGACCGAGCAGCGCATGTCCGGTATCCGCAAGGAGATGCTGGCCAAGGTGGCGGACACCGCCATCGAGTTCAAGGCGCCCAATGAAAAGCACGTGGTGACCGTGTTCACCGACACCACCTGCGGTTACTGTCGCAAATTGCACAACGAGATGCAGGATTACCTGGACGCGGGCATCACCATCCGTTACCTGGCCTACCCCCGCGGCGGCGAGCGCAGCAGTGCCTGGCACGAGATGGAGAAGCTGTGGTGTGCCAAGGATCCCAAGACGGCCATGGGTGACGCCAAGGCGGGCCAGAAGCTGCCCGAGGCCACCTGCCCGGCGGCGGCGGCCGTCGCCAAGCACTACCAGCTGGGTAACACTTTCGGGGTCAACGGTACCCCGGCCATGGTGCTGGACGACGGCACCATGGTGCCCGGTTACCTGCCCGCCGGTCGCTTGCAGATGCAGCTCAGTAGCCGGTAAGCTACACCCCATCCCAGAAGCGGGCCCTGGCCCGCTTTTTTGTTGCCCCAGAAAGAGCCCCTATGACCAAGATCGTTCGCCGCGCCACCGTGGATGATGGCCACCTGCCCGATACCCTGCCACCGCTGCTCAGGCAGCTGTATGCCCGCCGGGGGGTGGGGTGTGCGTCGGAGTTGGAGCGGGAGCTCCGCGGCTTGCTCAATCCGGCCCGGCTCAAGGGGTGTGCCGAGGCGGCGGGGTTGCTGGCGGACGCCCTGGCACGGCAGCAGCCGATGCTGGTGGTGGGAGACTTCGATGCCGACGGTGCCACCTCCAGCGCCCTGACGCTGCTGGCGATGCGCGCCCTGGGCGCCGAGCGCATCGATTACCTGGTGCCCAACCGCTTCGACTACGGCTATGGTCTCAGTCCCGAACTGGTGACCCTGGCCCAGGAGATGGGGGCCGAGGTGTTGATCACCGTGGACAACGGCATCTCGGCCCACGCCGGGGTTGGCGCCGCCAAGGCGGCGGGGATGACGGTGATCGTCACCGATCACCACCTGCCGGGTGACACCCTTCCCGAGGCCGATGCCATCGTCAACCCGGCCCAGCCCGGCTGTGAGTTCCCCTCCAAGGCGATGGCCGGGGTCGGGGTGGCCTTCTACCTGATGCTGGCGCTGAGGGGAGAACTGCGTCGCCGCAACTGGTTCGCCGAGCGGGGTCTGGCCGAACCCAACATGGCCCACTACCTGGATATCGTCGCCCTGGGCACCGTGGCGGACGTGGTGCCCCTGGATGCCAACAACAGGCTGCTGGTGCAGCAGGGGATCAACCGCATTCGCTCGGGCCGATGCCGGCCCGGCATCACCACCCTGCTGGAGGTGGCCGGGCGCAGTGCCGGCCGCTTGGTGGCCTCGGACCTGGGGTTTGCCGTGGGGCCCAGGCTCAATGCCGCCGGCCGTCTGGACGACATGTCGCTGGGGATTGAGTGCCTGTTGGCGGAGGATCTGGTCAGTGCCCGGCAGCTGGCCAGCCGCCTGGACAGCCTCAATGCCGAGCGCCGGGAGATCGAGGCGGAGATGCAGCATGAGGCGGTCCAGGCGCTGGAATCCCTGCAACTGGGCAGCCGTGATCTGCCCTGGGGGCTGGCCCTGTATCAGGGGGATTGGCATCAGGGGGTGATCGGCATTCTCGCTTCCCGCATCAAGGAGCGTTACCACCGGCCGGTGATCGCCTTTGCCGATGCCGGAGGTGGTGAGCTCAAGGGCTCGGCACGCTCCATCCCCGGGCTGCACATGCGGGATCTGCTGGAGCGGATCGATACCCTCAACCCGGGGATGATCCTCAAGTTCGGCGGCCACGCCATGGCCGCCGGACTCAGCCTGGACGCCTCGCGGTTTGCGGAGTTCGCCTCGGCCTATGATGCGGCGGTGCGCGCCGAACTGGAGGAGCATCAGCTCACCGGCGAGCTGCTCAGTGACGGTGAGCTGGGCGCGGATCAGCTCAGCCTGGAGATGGCCGCTACCCTCAGGGATGGCGGCCCCTGGGGACAGGCGTTTCCCGAGCCGCTGTTCGATGGCCGTTTCCGCCTGCTGGATCAGCGCCTGGTGGGCCAGAAGCACCTGAAGATGGTGGTGGAGACCGAGTGCGGCACCCAGCAGCTGGATGCCATCGCCTTCAATGTGGATCTGAAGCAGTGGCCCAATGGGGCGGTGCAGTGGGTGTCGCTGGCCTATCGACTGGATGTGAACCACTGGCGCGGCAATGACAGTGTCCAGCTGATGGTGGAGTGGCTCTCGCCCCTGTAGGGCTGACCGTCCTCTCCCCGCATCAGGGGCGCCTAGTGCGCCTCTTTTTCTTTCCGGCGTCAGCGGGGCCCGGGGCGTCTTTTCAACGCCATCGCCGCCAGCAGCCCCATCAGTACCAGCATCAGCGGCCACACCAGCACCAGGGGGAGCCGCTGACCCAGCAGGGTGAAGCCCACCAGGGCCAGGCCGGCACTGATCAGGGCCAGGGGCAGCTGGCTGCTGACATGGTCCACCGGGGCGCAGCCGCTGGCGGTGGCGCTGAGTACCGTGGTGTCGGAGATGGGGGAGCAGTGATCGCCGAACACCGAACCGGCCATCACCGCGCTCAGGGCCGGAAGCAGCAGTTGCGGTTGCAGCTGCCAGGCGATGTCGGCGCCGATGGGGATCATCAACGCGAAGGTGCCCCAGCTGGAGCCGGTGGCGAAGGCGGTGACCGCGCACAGCAGGAAAATCCCGGGCAGCAGCAGCCCCTCGGCCAGGTGGGTCGAGGCCCAGGTGGCCATCACCCGGCCGGTCTCGAGGTCGCCGATGGCTCGTCCTACCATCCAGGTCATCATCAGGATCCCCAGGGCGGTGGCCACGGAGCGCAGCCCCATCCAGCCGGCAAACAGCATCGCCCCTGGCCTGATCCCCTGCCGCCACTGCAGTCCCAGGGAGAGCAGCACCGCACCCAGGGCGGCGTTGCGCATGGCGCCGCCGATGTCGGCATTGGCCAGCCACTGCATCGGCGTACTGCCTCCCTTCAGGCCGGAGAGGATCGCCAACACCAGACTGCCGCCAATCAGCATCAGCACCGGCAGTCCCAGCAGCCAGGGGCTGCCCTCCCGGGACGGCTGAGCCTGAACCTGCTCGGGTCGGACCGGGGCGCTGCCAAAGCCGAGGTTGCTCCAGGCCACCAGCACCGCCAGGGCCAGGGTGATCAGCGCATAGAAATTGGTGGCGGCCACTTGCAGGAAGGCGGTCAGGGGCGCCCCGGGCAGGATGGTCAGCCCCGCCAGCAGGGTCATCACATAGGGGCCCCAGCTGGAGAAGGGCAGGATGGCACACAGGGGAGAGGCGGTGCTGTCCACCAGGTAGGCCAACTGGGTGTTGGAGATGCGGTAGCGCTCGCACAGCGGGCGGCTGACGTTGCCGTTGGCCAGGCAACTGAAGATGCCGTCGATAAACACCATCCAGCCGAGGGCCACCACCGCCAGCCTGGCCTGACGGCGGCTGCGGATCCGCGGAAACAGCCAATGGGCGAAGGCGCTGACCGCGCCGCTGCGTGCCAGCTGCTGGGTGAGAATGCCCAGCAGGGCGATGGTGAGGATCACATCCAGATGCCAGCCCTGCCACTGACCGTTGGCATAGAGCTGGCCGGTGAAGGTGTCCATCAGGTAGAGCAGGGGATCAAGGGCTGCCCCCCAGTGCAGAATCAGTGCCGCCAGCAGCAGGCCGCTGCCCAGGGCCAGCAGGGTACGCCGCACCACCAGGGCCATGCCGATGGTGAGCACCACAGGTGCCAGGCTGAGAAGCTCTTTGGTTATCATATTGTTGTTCTTGTGGAGGCCAGGGCCCCATGATGCAACATGGGGGACACCGGTGCCAGTGAAGCGCCCGGAATCCGGGAGAATTCACCGATATTTTTTGCACAAAAACTCCGCAGAACCCGGTGCGATCCGCCCTGCTTTAGGTTAAAATTGCGGGTTTGCATAGTGTCATCAATCTGTAGGACGGAAATGTTCGAAATCAATCCGGTTCAAAACAAGATTAAGGAGCTGTCTGAGCGGACAGATCTCCTTAGGGGGTACCTTTGACTATGACGCCAAGAAAGAGCGTCTGGAAGAGGTCAACGCCGAGCTAGAGCAGCCCGACGTCTGGAATGAGCCCGAACGCGCCCAGGCGCTGGGGCGGGAGCGCGGTGCCCTGGAGGAGGTGGTGAAGACCATCGACGATCTGGATCAGGGGCTGGAAGATGTCGCCGAGCTGCTGGAACTGGCGGTCGAGGAGGAGGACGAGGACAGCTTCAACGAGACTCAGTCCGAGCTCGAGGAGCTGGAGTCCCGCCTGGCCAAACTGGAGTTCCGCCGCATGTTCTCCGGTCCCCAGGACAGCAACGATGCCTACCTGGATCTGCAGGCCGGTTCCGGCGGCACCGAAGCCCAGGACTGGTGCAACATGCTGCTGCGCATGTACCTGCGCTGGGGCGAGGCCAAGGGGTTCAAGACCGAGATTATCGAACTGTCCGAAGGGGACGTGGCCGGCCTCAAGAGTGCCACCGTCAAGTTCACCGGAGAGTACGCCTACGGCTGGCTGCGCACCGAGACCGGCGTACACCGGCTGGTGCGTAAGTCGCCCTTCGATTCCGGTGGCCGCCGTCACACCTCCTTCTCCTCGGCCTTTGCCTATCCCGAGGTGGACGACAACATCGACATCGACATCAACCCGTCGGATCTGCGCATCGACGTCTACCGCGCCTCCGGTGCCGGTGGTCAGCACGTGAACACCACCGAGTCTGCGGTACGTATTACCCACCTGCCCACCAACACCGTGGTGCAGTGCCAGAACGAGCGCTCCCAGCACAAGAACAAAGACCAGGCGATGAAGCAGCTGAAGGCTAAGCTGTTTGAACTGGAGCTGCAGAAGCAGAATGCCGAGAAGCAGGCGGCGGAGGACGCCAAGTCTGACATCGGCTGGGGCAGTCAGATCCGCTCCTATGTGCTGGATGACTCCCGCATCAAAGATTTGCGTACCGGGGTGGAGAACCGCAACACCCAGCAGGTACTGGATGGCGACTTGGATCGCTTCATCGAAGCCAGCCTGAAATCTGGCCTGTAAGACTGAGTAGAGAAAATGACTGAACAGGTACAAGACGAAAACAAGTTGATCGCCGAACGCCGCGCCAAGCTGGACGGCATCCGCAAAGAGTGCAACGCCAACGGTCACCCCAACGACTGGAAGCGCGAGCACCTGGCTGCAGATCTTCAGGCTAAATACGCGGATAAATCCAAAGAGGAACTGGCGGAGCTGGCCGAGGTGGTCTCCATCGCCGGCCGGGTGATGGCCAAGCGGGGTCCCTTCCTGGTGATCCAGGACGTCTCCGGCCGTATCCAGGGCTACGCCTCCAAGGGGGTGCAGAAGGAGCTGAAGGCGATCGGCGGCCTGGATATCGGCGACATCGTCGGCATCAAGGGCCAGTTGCACCTCTCCGGCAAGGGTGACCTGTACGTGGACATGGGCGAGTACAAGCTGCTGACCAAGGCGCTGCGTCCCCTGCCCGAGAAGTTCCACGGCCTGACCGATCAGGAGCAGCGCTACCGTCAGCGTTATGTGGACCTGATCGTCAACGAGGAGTCGCGCAACACCTTCAAGGTACGCTCCAAGGTGATCGCCGCCATCCGCCAGTTCATGACCGACCGTGACTTCATGGAGGTGGAAACCCCCATGATGCAGGTGATCCCCGGTGGCGCCTCCGCCCGCCCCTTCATCACCCATCACAACGCCCTGGACCAGGAGATGTTCCTGCGTATCGCCCCCGAGCTCTACCTGAAGCGCCTGGTGGTGGGGGGGTTCGAGCGGGTGTTCGAGATCAACCGCAACTTCCGCAACGAGGGGCTCTCCCCACGCCACAACCCCGAGTTCACCATGATGGAGTTCTACATGGCGTACGCGGACTTCAACGACCTGATGGACCTGACCGAGGCGATGCTGAAGGAGGTGACTCAGAAGGTGCTGGGCACCAGTGTGGTCAAGTACGGCGACGAGACGTTCGACTTCGGCGCGCCCTTCGCCCGCATGAGCATGGTGGACGCCATCCTCAAGTACAACCCCGAAGTCAGCCGAGAGCAGTTGTCTGACTTCACCAGCGCCTGCGAAGTGGCCAAAGATCTGAAGATCGAGGTCGAGAAGGGCTGGGGGCTGGGCCGGGTGATCACCGAGATCTTCGAGGAGACCGCCGAGCACCGCCTTATCCAGCCCACCTTCATCACCGAGTATCCGGCGGAGGTGTCTCCCCTGGCCCGTCGTAACGACAACAACCCGGAGATCACCGATCGTTTCGAGTTCTTTGTGGGGGGCCGCGAGATCGCCAACGGCTTCTCCGAGCTGAATGACGCCGAAGACCAGAAGCAACGTTTCCTGGATCAGGTGAAGGCCAAGGACGCCGGCGACGACGAGGCGATGTTCTATGACGGAGACTATGTCACCGCCCTGGAGCACGGCCTGCCGCCTACGGCGGGCCAGGGGATCGGCATCGATCGGCTGGTGATGCTGTTTACCGACAGCCACACCATCCGCGACGTGATCCTGTTCCCCGCCCTTCGTCCTCAGGGCAGCTGATCGTCGACACTCTGACTGGTGCCCGCCAACTGGCGGGCATTTTTTTGCCCACCGCTCGCCATGTTGCCGGAATGTTGTTGCCTATCTCCCTGCCATGCCCCTGCCGCGCAGACCAATTCACTGGCCTTCGCCAAAAATGGCAGTGTATTACAGTGCGTTAGTCAGGGATCCGCTCCGATGAGTCCGCAAGAATGGAAAAGTGTGATCTGGATCGACTGGTGATTCATGCTGGTCTGAATCGGGCATCCAGTGGATGGAACTGGTGAACACCCCTAAGATGGCTAGATGTTATATCTGAAATCCTCTCCGTAAATGGATAAATTGTCTGTTAACTGCGGTGTAACCTGTGTCTTTTCGCTGGCGCCGGCGGTAGTATGTGGCGGTCACTCATAAAGGCTCCGTCTCAAGAGAGTCGCGCGAATCGCCCCTCGGGCGCTCAAACAGGTAGTTCATATGCAATCCAGCTCTTTGTCCAAACGGATCTTTGTCGGCCTCTTCTCCGGCCTTATCCTCGGGATCACCATTCAGTTTCTTCTGGCTGACGTGGCCCTGTTCTCGGAATCCTTGGTGGATCTGGCCACCCTGGGGGGGCAGCTGTTCGTCAACCTGATCATGCTGATGGTGGTTCCCCTGGTGTTCGTCTCCATCGTCAGCGGTGTCTGCGAACTGCCGGATGTGCGCGCCTTCGGCCGATTGGGCGGCAAGACATTCGGTCTCTACATCCTCAACACCATCATGGCCATCGCCGCGGCGGTGGCGATCTCACTGATGTTCCAGCCCGGGCTGGGGGCCAACCTGGTGAGCATGGGCGAGGGGGCGCAGATCCAGTCCACCGACCTGCCGGACATCGGCCAGTTGATCCTCAATATTGTCCCCCGCAATCCCATCGACGCCTTCGCCTCCGGCAACATGTTGCAGGTGATCTTCATGGCGCTGCTGCTGGGGATCGCCATCAAGAAGCTGGGGAGTGAAGTGGAGGGCGTGGCCCGGGGCTTCGCCCTGGCCAACCGCATCATGATGACTCTGATCACCATGGTGATGGGGCTGGCGCCTTACGGGGTGTTCTGCCTGATGCTGAAACTGGGGGCCACCCTGGAGGCGGCCACCTTCCTGTCGGTACTGGGTTACATGGGGCTGATCCTCGGCCTGCTGCTGCTGTGGCTGTTCGTGGTCTATCCGGTGGTGGTCTCCCTGACCACCGAGATGAGCGCCGCCGAGTTTCGCCGCAACACCCGGGAGCAGGTGCTGTTCTCCTTCTCCACCGCCAGCTCCAACGCCACCATTCCGGTCACCATGCGTACCCTGGTGGACAAGATGGGGGTCAACAGGGCCACCGCTGGCTTCGGGGTGCCCCTTGGGGCGACCATGAACATGAGCGGGGTCTCCATCTACATCACCATCGCCGCCTTCTTCCTGGCCAACGCCTACGGCGCGCCGATCACCTTGGCGCAGTTGCCGGCCCTGGTGACCTCCTGCTTCCTGTTGTCGGTGGGCGCCGGCGGCGTGCCCGGCGGCGGCATGGTGATGATCGGTGTGCTGATCCACCAGATGGGGTTGCCGGTGGAGGCGTTTGCCCTGGTGGCGGCCCTGGACCGGGTGATCGACATGGTGCTGACTTCCACCAACGTCGTCGGGGATACCACGGTGGTCACCATAGTGGACCGCAGCGAGGCCCGCCAGGCGCTGCTGGCCGAGCGCACCGAACTGGGCTGAAGGTCCCTGGCCTGACCCAGACAAAGACCCCGCAATGGCGGGGTTTTTCTTTGTGGGCGTTCTGTTATTCTGGTCAAGAGTTCAACGCCACACGAGGGATGGGAATGAGCCTTTGGGTTACTGGCACCGTAGTCGAACGGATCGACTGGAACGACAAACTCTTCAGCCTGAAGGTGGACGCCGAGGTGGAGCCCTTCGTGGCCGGCCAGTTCACCAAGCTTGGACTGGAGCAGGAGGGCGAGCGGGTGCAACGAGCCTACTCCTTCGTCAATGCCCCCACCGAGCCGTTGCTGGAGTTCCTGGCGGTGGCGGTGGAGGAGGGTAAGCTCTCCCCGCGACTGCAGGATCTTCACCCGGGCGACCAGCTGATGGTGGCCAAGCGCCCCACCGGCTTCATGGTGCTGGACGAGGTGCCGGCGGGCCGGGACCTGTGGATGCTGGCGACCGGCACCGCCGTCGGCCCCTTCCTCTCCATCCTGCGCGATGCCGGCAGTTGGGAACAGTTTGAGACCTTCAACCTGGTCTATGCAGTCCGCAACCTGGAGGATATGGCCTACCTGGAGGAGATCCGCGCCCTGGAACAGGCCCGTCCCGACCAGTTCAAGTTTATCCCCGTGGTCAGCCGCGAGGAGGTGGCCGGCATGCTCAGAGGCAGGATTCCGTCGCTGATCGCCGGCGGCCAGATCCAGGAGTATGCCGACCGGCCCATCACCCCGTCACGCAGCCAGGTGATGGTGTGCGGCAACCCGGACATGATCCGCGACACCCTGGCGGTGCTGGAGGGGATGAAGCTGAGGAAAAACCTGCGGCGCACCCCGGGCCAGATCACCATGGAGAAGTACTGGTAGAGCTCGTCCGATTCCGAACAGGTCAGGTGGTTTCCTCCTGGCCTGTTTTCGATCACTCCCCCTCCCGGCGAAACTGGTTCTGCTCTGGCAGATAGTGAAAGCCGATGGCCCCCAGCTTATGCTCCAGCTGGGCGCCGCTGATCCCCAGGTCCTCCTCTAACTCCCCAAGGTTGTCGCAGGACAGCCTCAGCCGCTCGTTGACGATGCCCAGCAGGATATGGGCATCCAGCCGTTCAGGGTGGTGAATCTCCATAACGCCTCCAGAAAGATGGCCCTGTCGATAACTATAGATTAGGGACCAAGCGGCAGGCGTGTACAGCCGGGGTTAAGGCACTATCTCGCTAAACTGGTTGAATAAATCCTTAAGTAGTTGCCATGATTGTTATCGAGGGAAACATGGTGACGGGATTGAGGGAGAGAAACGGATGCGAACCAGAACAGTGTTATGGTCCCTGCTGCTGGCCCCGGTTGTGGCTCAGGGGAGCGAATATGGTCCCCTGATGGTCAAGGCCCAGTCGCCTCTGCAGGCCCAGGCCTATACGCCGATGATGCGCAGCGGCCAGGTGCTGGAGCCCGGAACCACAGAGTGGCACCTGACCGGCGCCATCGCCAGTGTCTGGGCGGTCACTCCCGACTATGAGATGGATTACTACCATAACGAGCTGAACCTCGGGGTTCGGTTCGCCCCTTTGGCGCGCTGGGAGTTTGAGGTCAACTACCAGTACCGTTTCGCCGCCGATAACGGCCTGGACACCGTCACCGAGAAGTTTCACGATCTGTTTGGCCTGGGGCAGAATGGCCGGGACCAGGTGCCCAAGCACCGTTTCTATATCTCCGCCCCCCGATATGGGGTGCTCTACGAGGATTTCCAGGGGGAAACCCTCAGCAACGTCCTCTCCGGCTACGCCGGCTACCAGCTCTACCTCGAGGGGGCCCACGGGATGTCGGCCGGGCTGGGGCTCGCCTACAACTATGTGGGCAGCGGCCCTTTCGAGATCCGCTCTTTCGAGCAGATCGCCCAGCTGAACTACAGCTACCAGCCGAATGCACCCCATCACCTACACCTGACCCTGGGCAGCGCCCACAGCGACGATCAGGCCACCTCCGGCGGACTGAAGATGAGCGACTGGTCCTGGATGGCGGGAGCCAGCTACCAGTACCACCTCGGTGAGCGCCACCGGCTGTTGCTGGAGTATCACCTCTACAGTGGTGAAACCAAGGAGGTGGATGAGCTGGATGAGGTCTCCCACGAGTTCCTGGTGGGTTACCGTTACCACCTGGAGCGCGGCGCCCTCGAGCTGACCATGATCGAGAACGTGTTCAACATGGACAACAGCACCGACATCGCCTTCACCCTGGGTTACCGCCACAAGCTGTGACGGAGCAGCAAAGAGAGAGGGCGCCCATGGGCGCCCTCTCTGGTCGGGGGAGGGGTTACTCCTGGCCGAACAGCGGGTAGGGTCTGGGCTCGATGGCCAGCGCCACCTCGCCGAGGCGCAGCCTGGCATCCGGTGCCACGTCCTTGGCCATGACCGCGGTGGCCCACAGTTCACCGTCCACCAGTTGGCTGTTCAGCAGGGTGCCGCCCCGGCGCCAGTTGTCACCCAGGGCCAGCTCCAGCTCCCCCTCGGGCAGGGTGTCGCAACTGCCTTTGAGCACGAAGGTGGCGCGCTTGTTGCCGCCACGGAAGTGCATCCGGGCCACGGTTTCCTGACCGATGTAACACCCCTTGTCGTACTGGATGCCACCGACGGCATCCAGGTTCAGCATCTGCGGCACCAGCTCACCGCTGTGGCTGGCGGGCAACATGGGCCAGGCCCGGGCGATCTCGTGGCGCAGCCACAGCTCGGTGCTGCCGCCATCCAGGGCGGCCAGACCGCCGGGCAGGTCACCGACGATGATGGCGCTGTCCTGATCCAGCAGCAGGCTGGCGTCTCCCTGGTGACGCAGGGTGCCCTCACCGGCGAACAGCTCTTGGGCCAGCTGGCAGGCATCGTTGCCCAGCAGCCCGTGCAGGGCCAGCTCGTCACTGGCATCGGTGATGGTCACCTTGTTGAATACCGCATACTTCTGCAACTGGGGCAGATCCAGGGGGATAAGATCCCTGGGCATCACCATCAGCACCTCGCCGTCGCGCTTGAACAGACGGAAGCTGGCCAGCAGCTTGCCCTTGGGATCGCAGTGGCCGCCCCAGCTCCAACGGTTGGCCTCCAGTGCGAGCAGGTTGATGGTCAGTTGGCCCTGCAGGAAGGTCAGGGTGTCGTCGCCGCTGATGCGGATCAGACCCAGGTGGGTCAGGGGGATGAGCTGCGCCATGGCAAATCCTAGAAAATATGGCCTGTGGAAGCCCTCCAGTGTAAGCCATGGCGAATGGGAAAAAAACTGGCCTAAGTCCCCATTTTTACAGGGGCTATTGATGGAGAATCAATAGCCCCTGGCGTTCCGGCGGCGGTCTTAGTGAAGGATGCGGGCGCGGATGGTGCCGTCGATGGCGCTCAGCTGGGCCAGGGCGTCGTCGGCGTGCTGGGTTTGCACGTCCATCACCACGTACCCCAGGTCATTCTTGGTTTGCAGGAACTGGGCGACGATATTGATCTCCTTGGCGGCAAACGCCTGGTTGATCTGGTTGAGGATACCGGGCACGTTGCGGTGAATGTGCAGCAGGCGGCTGGCACCGGTGTGCTCCGGCAGCGACACCTCGGGGAAGTTCACCGCAGAGAGGGTGGAGCCGTTGTCGGAGTATTTCACCAGCTTGGAGGCCACCTCGATACCGATGTTCTCCTGGGC
Organism: Ferrimonas sediminicola; assembly: GCF_005116715.1. GTDB lineage: Bacteria > Pseudomonadota > Gammaproteobacteria > Enterobacterales > Shewanellaceae > Ferrimonas > Ferrimonas sediminicola. The sequence continues at coordinate 90,222 of NZ_SWCI01000006.1, forward strand.
TTCCTGGGTGGAGCCGCCCACGTGCGGGGTGAGGATGACGTTGTCGAACTCACGCAGCGGAGTGACAAACTCCTCGTCGTTGGATTTGGGCTCCACCGGGAACACGTCCACGGCGGCCCCGCGGATGCGACCGCTGGAGAGGGCGGCGGAGAGGGCGTTGATCTCGACCACGGTGCCGCGGGAGGCGTTGATCAGTATGCTGCCCTGGCGCATATGGGCCAGGGTGTCGGCGTTGATCATGTTCTTGGTGGCCGGGGTTTCCGGCACATGCAAACTGACGATGTCGGACTGGGCCAGCAGCTGTGGCAGTGAGCCCATCTGGCGGGCGTTGCCCAGGGGCAACTTGTTTTCGATGTCATAGAACATCACCTGCATCCCCAGGCCTTCGGCCAACACCCCCAGCTGGGTGCCGATGTGGCCGTAGCCGATGATCCCCAGCACCTTGCCCCTGGCTTCGAAGCTGCCGCTGGCACTCTTCTGCCAGACGCCCCGGTGGGCTTGGGCGTTCTTCTCGGGGATGCCGCGCAGCAGCAGCAGGATCTCGCCCAGCACCAGCTCGGCCACGGACCGGGTGTTGGAGAAGGGGGCATTGAATACCGGAATCCCCTTGCTGGCGGCGGCCTTGAGGTCCACCTGGTTGGTGCCGATACAGAAGCAGCCGATGCCCACCAACTTGTTGGCGGCTTCAATGACTCTCTCGGTAAGCTGGGTGCGGGAGCGGATGCCGATGAAATGGACATCCCTGATGCGCTCGATCAACTCCTCTTCAGACAGGGAGGTTTTCAGTGCTTCAATGTTGTCATAACCGGCCAGTTTGAAGCTTTCGATGGAGCGCGGGTGCAGTCCCTCCAGCAGCAGAACCTTAATTTTGTCTTTTTCGAGAGAGTATTGGGTCATGGTACAGATTCCATACGGCGAGAGTGGGAATAGCCCAGCTTACCCTAATTCCTTTTTGTATGAACAGTGGAATTGATCGTTATACTAAGGCGCAATCCAACCATAGAAAAGATAGATAATCACCATGTCTCACTCCCTGTACCGCCTGGCCTGGGTGGCTACTTTCAGCCTGGTGCTGTTCTGGTCCGCCATCGACCCCAAGGATGGTTTCACCTGGTTTCTGGAGGTGCTGCCGGCCCTCCTCGGCGCGCTGATCCTGCTGGCGACCCTCAAGCGCTGGCCCTTGACGCCGCTGGCCTACCAGCTGGTGCTGCTGCACAGTGTCATCCTGATGGTGGGGGGCCACTATACCTATGCCGAGGTGCCGCTGTTTGACACCCTGGCCGAGTGGTTCGACTGGCAGCGGAACAACTATGACAAGGTGGGCCACCTGGCCCAGGGGTTCATTCCCGCCATCCTGGCCCGGGAGGTGTTCCTGCGTAACCGGGTGGTGCGTCCCGGTGGCTGGACTTTCTTCCTGTCGCTCTGCTTCTGCCTGGCGTTCTCCGCCTTCTATGAGTTGATCGAGTGGTGGGTGGCCATCGGCACCGGAGAGGGGGCCGAGGCGTTCCTGGGGACCCAGGGGTATGTCTGGGATACCCAGTCCGACATGATGTGGGCGATGATCGGCGCCATCCTCTCCCAGTTGCTGCTGGGCCGGCGGCATGACCGCCAGCTCCGGCCGCTGCTGAGCTAGGGCAGCCGGTGGCCGGGGGCCGCCAGGGCGTTCCAGAAGATCGCCATGGCGCCCTCCTGCTGGCGGGGATCGGCGGCCTGCTCCGGGTGATCGATAAAGTAGCCAGCGCTGGCCATGAACAGGCTGTGGCACGCCTCCATCATCAGTTCATGAGGGTAGGGCGCCAGCTCCCCCCGCGCCTGCCCCATCTTGATCAGCTCCAGCACAAACCCCAGGGTGTCGAATTTGGCGGTGCGCCGGGTGGCCGGGGTCAGCACCGGTGACTGGTAGTAGGCCAGCAGGAAACGGATCTTATCCGGATGATCCAGGGCCCAGGCCATGGCGGCCTGCCACATGCGGCAGGCCATCTCGCGGGTGGGCTGATCCGCTCGCAGCGCCGGCAGGCGATCGGCCAGCTCCTGCTTGATCTCTAGGTAGAGGGCGGCGATAAGCGCCTGCTTGTTGCTGAAATGGTGGAACAGGGTGCCGGTGGCCACCCCGGCCTCCCTGGCGATCTTGGCGGTGGCCGCCCCCTCCAACCCCTGCTGTACAAACAGCACCAGTGCGGTATCCAGAATCTGCTGACGTTTCGAGGCGCTCACCCCATCTCCTTATCTTAGGAACAGTTTAAAGACCAGCTTTTGTAGCCACTTGCCGTAGGGGGGCTGCATCATGGCGGCGGAGTAGAAGCGCCCCTGGCGCAGCACCGTTTTCGCATTGGAGAAGGTCTTGAACCCCTCCTGGCCGTGGTAGTGCCCCATGCCCGAGGGGCCGACACCGCCGAAGGGGGCGTCTTCCGCCGCCACATGGAACAGGGTGTCGTTGATGCACATGCCGCCGGCATGGGTATGATCGATCACCTGCTGCTGCAGCTCCCTATCATAGCTCAGCAGGTAGAGGGCCAGCGGGCGGGGCCGGTCCCGCACATGGTCCAGCGCTTCCTTGATGTTGTCGTAGGGCACCAGCGGCAGCAGCGGCCCGAAGATCTCATCCTGCCTGACCCTCATATCATCATCGGTGTCCAGCAGCAGGTGGGTGGTGATGCGTCGACGGCGGTCATCCCGGTGTTTGCCCCTGGCACAGGGCACGGCCCTGGCGCCCTTGGCGAGGGCATCCTCCAGCAGGGCGGTGAGGCGCTGATAGTGGCGGTCATTGATCACCGAGCCGTAGTCCGGACTGTCCACCCCGTCGGGGTAGAGGGTTTCGAAACGGCGGCGGTAGGCGTCGACAAAGGCGTCCAGCTTCTCCCTGGGCACCAGCACATAGTCAGGCGCGACACAGATCTGGCCGGCGTTAAGGCATTTGCCAAAAGCCATCCGCTTCACGGCCACATCGAGATCCATATCCGGGCCGACGATCACCGGGCTCTTGCCGCCAAGCTCCAGGGTCACCGGGGTCAGGTTCTCGGCGGCGGCGCGCATCACGTGGTGACCCACGGCGGTGGAGCCGGTAAACAGCAGGTGGTCGAAGGGCAGGGCGGTGAACTGGGCGGCCACATCGGCTTCGCCCTCGATGCAGGCCACCTGATCCTTGTCGAACGCCTCGGCCAGCATGGCGATCAACGCCCGGTTGGTGTGGGGGGTGAACTCTGACAGCTTGATCATCGCCCGGTTGCCGGCGGCCAAGGCGGCGATCAGCGGGCCGATGGAGAGCATCACCGGGAAGTTCCAGGGCACCACGATGCCGACCACCCCAAGGGGCTGGTAGTGCACCTCCACCCTGGCCGGGGCCAACAGCAGGCCGGCGCGTCGCTTTTCCGGTTTGAACCACTGCTTCAGATGTTTGCTGCTGTAGCGGAGGTTCATCACGCAGGGGAGGATGTCGGAGAGCAGGGAGTCCTGGCGGCTGCGCCCCTGGTAGTCGCGCTCCAGGGCGTCGCACAGCCGGTCGCTGTGGGCCAGCAGCGCCTGCTTGAGTTTGCGCAGATCCTCGATGCGCCGTGCCAGTTCCCGGTCGGGCTCGTGGTGGAATGCCTGCTTCTGGGTGTCGAAGCAGGCTAACAGCGACTGATGGATGCTGGTGGGGCTCGGTCGTTCTGTCATGGGATCTCCCTGTCTCGGGGTGAAAAGTGACCGACTGATTAGTCGGTCTGATCTTGGTGCAAAAAACAGGCGCCGTCAAGGCGCCTGCTGCCGTCCCTTCAGCCGCCGTGTGTTTCTGAAATGAGCTTATCGATCTTATTTACGACTTTTTCATCATCCGGCCTGGTGGTGGGGGCCCAGTAATCCACCAGCTTGCCGTCGCCGTCCACCAGGTACTTGTAGAAGTTCCACTTGGGGGCGCCTCCCTGTTGTGCCAGGGCCTTGAACACGGGATCGGCATCGCTGCCACGCACCGACACCGGGGCGAGCATGGTGAAGCTGACGCCGTAGTTGCGATAGCACACCTCGGCGGTCTTGGCCTCGTCGTCCTCCTCCTGGAAGAAGTCGTCCGAGGGGAAGCCGATGATCACCAGCTGATCACCATAGCTCTTATGCAGTTGCTCCAGCTGCTTGAACTGGGGGGTGTAGCCGCAGTTGCTGGCGGTGTTGACGATCAGGGCGGGGCGGCCGGCGGTGAGCTGACACAGGTTCACCTGTTCCCGGTCGTGCAGGCGTCGCTTGTCCACATCCAGCCAGTCGGGGCAGGAGGCGGCAAAGAGGGATGGGGCGGCAGCCAGGGCCAGCAGGGCGAAAAGGGGTCGCATTGTCACTCCTTGAACTGAACTTGGGGGATCCACTCCCCCACTACGAGAAAGGTCGCTGGGCCGATCATCCGACCGGCCCCATAAGGGTTATTTGATGGTCTTCACACCCGCTTCGGTGCCCAGCAGCAGCACGTCGGCCCCGCGGTCGGCGAACAGGCCGTTGGTGACCACCCCGACGATGGCGTTGAGCTGGGTTTCCAGCTTCCTCGGCTCCATGATCTTCATGTTGTACACGTCCAGGATGATGTTGCCGTTGTCGGTCACCACCCCCTCGCGGTAGACGGGGCTGCCGCCCAGTTTGACGATCTCCCGGGCCACGTAGCTTCGGGCCATGGGAATCACCTCTACCGGCAGTGGAAACTCACCCAGGATGTCCACCTGTTTGCTGGCGTCGGCGATGCAGATGAACTTATCGGCCACGGCGGCAACGATCTTTTCGCGGGTCAGGGCGGCACCGCCCCCCTTGATCATCTGCATCTGCGGGTTGATCTCATCGGCGCCGTCCACGTACACGGACAGCCTGTCGACACTGTTCAGGTCGAACACCGGAATCCCCAGGGCCTTCATCTTGGCGGTGGAGGCTTCGGAGCTGGATACCGCCCCCTCGATACTGTTCTTCTTGGTGGCCAGGGCGTCAATGAAGTGGTTGACGGTGGAGCCGGTTCCGACGCCGACAATGCTGCCATCTTCCACGTATTCCAGTGCTGCCCAGCCTGCGGCTTTTTTCAGTTCGTCTTGTGTCATCGAAGGATCTCCTAAAAGTCTGCCGGGAATTATAGTTCCCTTGGGTCCGGGAGATAAACCGTTGTGTCGCAGAACGGGAAAAAGAGGAGGAGAACAGGGGAGAGCGGTAGGGATGGTTGCCGGAGCCGGGGGAGAAGGCGGCTCCGGCGCTGCCCCGTTAGCGGGCACCCGGAGTCATCAGGCTTCGACCAGACGACCCTCCTGCTTGATGGCGATCTTGCGGGGCTTCATCGCCTCGGGGATCTCGCGAACCAGGTCGACGTGCAGCAGGCCGTGCTTCATCTGGGCATCACTCACCCGCACATGGTCGGCCAGCTTGAAGCGGCGCTTGAAGTTGCGCTCGGCGATGCCCTGGTGCAGGTAGTGGCGCTGAACCTCGCCCTTGGCCTTGGTGCCCTCGATCTTCAGGGTGTCGCCCTCCACCTCGATATCCAACTCGTCGTCGGCGAAGCCGGCTACCGCCATGGTGATGCGGTAGTGGTTCTCCTCCACCAGCTCGATGTTGTACGGGGGGTAGCCGTTGTGGCTTTCGGAGCGCTGGGCTTCGTCCATCAGCTTGGCGAAGCGCTCGAAACCGATGGCGGATTTGTACAGGGGGGCAAGATCAAAAGTACGCATAACAGTGTCCTCACTTGAGCAACAAGACAGATTCAAGGCTGTCGTCCGGGCCTCCATTGAGCACCCATGCTTCGACACTGTTAGAGATGGCGACAGTTCCAGGGAATTCAACCCCATAGACAGGAAATTTTACTCCTCCTCCGCTTCCATCGCTGGAACCAGTCGGGAGATAGCCCCTATAAGCTGCCGTTTATCGAAGGGTTTCGGTACGTAGTAATCCATGCCGGCCTCGTAACAGGCCCGCACATCATCATCCAGCACGCTGGCGGTGAGGGCGATGATCGGCACCCGTCGCCGCCGTTGCCGCGCTTCGATGAGACGGATCTGGCGGGTCGCTTCGAAGCCGTCCATCACCGGCATCATGCAGTCCATCAGGATCAGGTCATACTCTGTGGCCAGCGCCAGTTCGGTGGCCTCCTGGCCGTTGTCGGCGATCTCCACCCTGAAACCCGCCTTGGCGAGGATGATCTGCGCCACCCTCTGGTTGGTCTTGTTGTCCTCCACCAGCAGCAGCCGGGCCCGGGCCTCCACCACGCGCCGATCGGCCCCCGGGTGAGAGGGGCTGGCGGGATCCCTCAGGCTGTTCATCAGTTTTTCCAGGCTGCGCTGCAGCCGCTCTCCCCGAATGGGGACCCGCATCACCTGCACTCGGTTGTCGAGGTGGTCCAGGATCAGGCTGTTGGACAGGTCGTTCAGCAGCATCAGTGGCAGCGGGCGCAAGGCCTGCAGTGTCAGGAGGGTGCGTTCCCCGTCCGGAAGAGTGGAGTAGCGCGCCATCAGCAGATCGAAGTGTCGCTCCCCCCGCAGCATCCGGGCCACCTCGTCGGCGCTGGTGCCATAGCTGACCTCCATCCCCAGGACGGCCAGCTCGTCAGCGTAGCGCTGAGCCGAATCGTGGTCGCCATCGAGCAGCAGCGCCCTGAGCCCCGCCAGCTTATGGGGCCTGGGTGCCGACGCGGGGATCGGCTCCGCCGGCAGCTCCAGGGTAAAGGTACTGCCCTGGCCCTTGCGGCTGGCGACCCGGATCTGTCCTCCCATCAACTGGGCCAGCTGGCGACAGATGCTCAGGCCCAGTCCGGTGCCGCCAAACTGGCGGGTGGTGGAGCCATCCTCCTGCTGGAAGGGGTGGAAGATCTCCTCCAGCTTCTGTGTGTCGATGCCGATGCCGGAATCGCGGACCGAGATGCACAGCAGGGGAGCTTGCTCCTCCCTGTGCATCTGGCAGCAGGCCAGCAGCACCTGCCCCTCGGCGGTGAACTTCACCGCATTGGAGAGCAGATTGAGCAGGATCTGACGCAACCGGTGGCTGTCGACCCGCACCTGTTGGGGCAGCTCCCTCGGATACTCCACATCGAAGCGCACCCCTTTCTCCATCGCCTTGGGGGCCACCACTCCGGCGACTTCGTAGAACAGCTCCTTGAGGTTGGTGGTGACCGGTGAGATGGCCAGGCTGCCCGCTTCGATCTTGGACAGATCCAGCACATCGTTGATGATCGATTGCAGGGCCCGGGATGAGCTCTGGATGGTATGCAGGTACTCCAGCTGCTCGCCGTTCATCTTGGTGCTGCTGAGGATGTCGGTCATGCCGATGATGCCGTTGAGGGGGGTGCGAATCTCGTGGCTCATGTTGGCGAGGAAGATGCTCTTGGCACGGTTGGCCTGCTCCGCTTCCTCCTTGGCCTGAACCAGGCTGGCCTCGAATCCGGCCCGCTCCTGCACCAGCCGGTTCAGGGTCTGGCCCAGCCGGCTGAGCTCATCGTCTCCCGCCAGCTGGATGCTCAGGCCGTAGTCACGGGTCTTCTCCACCTGCTCCATGGTGTCGCCAATGGTGGTGATGCCCCGGCGCAGGTGGCGGGCCAGGCCCAGGGCCAGGGCGGTCATCAGCCCCAGCATCAGCAGCAGGGTAGCCAGGTTACCAATGAATTGGCCCCGCCGCTGTTGGTACGCGGTGGTCGCCGCCAGGGCGATGTCATTGCGTACCGCTTGCAGCACCCGGTCCAGCAACACCATTCGGTTGGCGGCGGCGTTGACCCCCTCTTCGGTGGGCGGCGGGCCCTGTCCCTCCAGCAGGGACTGGCGCAGCGCGTTGCCCCGGGAGAAGGCGTCCTCGGTAAAGGCGGCAAGCAGCAGATTGACCTGAGACTCGCTGGCGTAGATGGTCAGGTACTTGTCCAGGACCGACTGCTGCAGCAGGGCCAGCTCCTGCAGTCGTAGTCTGCCCGGGGCGTCCAGGCCGGCGCGGGCCATGGCCATCCTGATGACGATCAGCTCCTGACGGGCATACTCCAGGGTAAACAGCAGCTGGTTGTAAGCCTGAATCCCCTCGCGGATGGGGCGGTTGTCCACCTCGACCGGCAGAGCCTCCACCATTCTCAAGCTGTTGAGCTGCCAGTCATCGGCCCGGGAGAGCCATTCGATGCGCGGCTGCCATGGCGGGTCCCCATCCGGCAGGGTGGCGATCACCCGGTTGAGCTCCTCCAGGTGCAGGGCGAACCCTTGATGGTTTTCGTCGAACAGCTGCCGAAATGGGGCGGAGTCCAAATGGCTGGCCGCCAGTCGGGCATCGGAGCGGCGGGAGGCCTGCATCCCCGGGGCGGGTGCCTCGACCAGGGAGTGACGCAGCGCGTCGATGGTGGTCATGGCCAGTTGCAGCTCGGAGATAAGCTGGTAACGCTGGTCGATGTGCGCCAGCGCCTTGAGTTCGCCGTACTGGCCCAGCAGGTAGCGGCCGAAGATGGCGGAGCAAAACAGCAGGGGGATGACCACCAGCAGGTGGATGCGCGTACGCAGCGACAGGTTTACAGCCATTGAGCGTCCCTTCTCAACCAGCAAAACTCTGATAAGTTTCTATACTGTGATGCTATAAAGCCTAGCAATGATTATGGATTTTGCTTATCAGGGACGAACGTGAATGACGCACTGTGGGGCGACAGGGGCGCACTGGCTGTTGCTGTGGCTGGCGATGCTGGTTGCCTGGCCGGCCCGGGCAGGGTATGTGCTGATCACCCTCAACGACAGCATGCCGGCCATCAGCGAGAGCAAGGCGCGCATGCTCTACCTGGGCAAGCTGAAGTCGCTGGACAGCTTTGGCCGGGTGGAGCTGGTCGACTTTCCCGAGGGCAGCGTCCACAAGCAGGCGTTCTACCAATCCTTCCTCAACAAATCGCTCCCCCAGATCAACAGTCGCTGGGCCCAGCTGGCCTTTTCCGGTAAGGGCAAGCCTCCGGAGAGCCTGGTCGAGGCCAGTGAACAGGCGGTCCTCGCCTGGCTGGCTCATCACCCGCGTGGGATAGCCTATGTACCCAGGAGCATGGTGCCTCGGGGGGCCCGCATCCTTCTCGACATCGAACAGGGAGTGGATCGATGAGAGCTGCCACCTTTTTCATGACCCTCTTTCTTCCCGGTGTCGCCCTGGGGGCGGTGGATCTGTGGGATCAGCACCTGAGCCTGTCCGGGTTCGCCTCGGTGTCGGCGACCCGGAGTGATAACGGCGTCCCCCTCTACTTCAACCGCCGCATCGAGGATGAGTGGTGCTTCGACTGTGACACCACGGTGGGGTTGCAGCTGGACTCCAGGTTCAGCGAGCGTTGGCGGGCCTCGGTGCAGCTGGTGAAACGTCCCCAGGACAGCTTCTTCAACCCCCAGTTCGAGTGGGGTTACCTCAGCTGGGAGGGGGATGCCCTGGAGGCCAGGGTCGGACGGCTGAGGATCCCGCTGTTTTTGGCGTCCGATTACTATTTTGTGGGCAGTGCCTACCCCTGGGCCCGGCCTCCGGTGGATCTCTACGATACCCTGCTGGGGATCACCGCCTTCAACGGTGCGGATCTCCTCTACCAGCTGAGTCTGGACGATGAGCTGGAGCTGACCCTGCACCCTTTCTACGGCGGCCATAACCATGAGGATGTCGATGTGGGGCCGCTGGTTCTGGAGGTGGAAACCGACATCCTGGCCGGACTCAACCTGAGGTTCAACGGTCCGGCGTTTACCCTCAATGTCTCCTACCTGTATGCCGATTACACCGTCAATGGCATCGTTGATGCCCTGGATATCTTCGCCCTGGGGCTGCACTACGAATGGCGGCGGTGGGAGCTGTGGAGTGAGTTCGAGACCGATCAGCTGCAGAACGCCGCCTATCTGGGGTTGGTGTGGAACCTGGGGCGATGGCGTCCCTATCTGATGGTGGCGAGAAACTGGAAGCGGATCGAGTCGGCCAGCTACCTGGGCGGTGTCCGCTACGACCTGCTGCCCAACCTGTCAGTGAATCTGGAGTACCAGCTGGCGGATGCCCTGGAGGACTCCGAAGGGCAGTTTGTCGTCCCTCCCAGGCCGCTGGCAGAGCCGACTCAGGCCAAGCTGGTGACCCTGATGCTCAGCTACCACTTCTAGGGGCGGCCGGTTCCCCGGCGGCGCCTGGCGTCTCTCCCGCTCTTGGCTAACGGTCACCGGCGCAGATCCTCCCGGGTATCGAGCCAGTGCTCCGGGGTGGCGACCGCATTCAGGGGGATGTCCCAGCTCTGGTGATCCAGCCGCTCCAGCCGTTGGCACTCATGGGCGATGCCCACCAGCAGGGGTCGTGGCGAGTTCCCTTCCAGGTAGCGGTCGTAGAAACCCGCCCCCATCCCCAGCCGGTTGCCCAGGTGATCGAAGCCCACCAGGGGCAGGAGCATCAGGTCGATCCCCTCTCTGGCGATCACCTGCTCCGGCGCCCAGACAGGCTCGGCGATGTGATACCTGTTGATGGCCATCGGCGTGTCCGGCTCGAAGCGCTGGAACAGCATCTCCCGGCCGTTGTCCCGGTGCATCACTGGCAACATCAGGGTCTTCTGCTGCTGCCACAACAGCCGGGCCAGCGGCATCAGGCTGGGCTCCCCATCGTTGGCCAGATAGAGGGCGATGGTCTGTGCGCGCTGGATCTCGGGGCGATCGTTCAACCTGTGAGCCAGCTGCTGAGAGGCTCTGCGCTGCTGCTCTGCGGAGAGGGCGCGCCGTGCCTGGCGCAGGTGACGGCGAAGGGTCTGGCGATCCTGGGGCATGGCTTGTGTTCCTTGGAGTAATCAAGCCTAAACGTACAAAAAACAGGAGAGAAGAGAAAGAGTGCTCCCCACAGATGTCGCTGCAGGCGTAAGCCCGTGAACCGTAAGTTCAGGGCGGGTGCACCGCCTTCGCCTTAGGCTTCTCGGTACCTGCCGAGCATGCACAGTAGCGCCGGAGGGTGGACCCTTTGGTGATAGCATCGGCCAGGGACATAACCCGCTGACGAGCACCACAGGGAGCCGGAAATTGGTCGGGACGGGGATCCCGGGGCGGATTGGCCGCCTGTCCAGGCTGCGCTTCGGAAGCGTCAGCCATATCGGGCTGCAGTGAGCCTCGATAGAGAGGAGTGCTCCCCGCAGATGTCGCTGCAGGTGTAAGCCCGTGAACCGTAGGTTCAGGGCGGGTGCACTGCCTTCGCCGTAGGCTTCTCGGTACCTGCCGAGCATGCACAGTAGCGCTGGGGAGTGTACCCTTTGGTGATAGCATCGGCCAGGGACATAACCCGCTGGCAAACATCACAGGGAGCTCAGTAATTGTAGAGCGGTTTACCGTTCGGTGCCTTGCTCTGTAGTTCCAGACTACTGCGACTCTGAGCCGGACTCAACCCATTTTGGCTGCTTGAGTTCACGTTTGCACAATGCCTGTTCAATGGCGTTTTCAAGTGCTTGAATTTTCTTCGTTCTTTCCTGGGCCTCCCGCGCGGTCCGGGCTTCCAGGCTCATTAATTCGTGGGTGAGGTTGAGGGAGGCCATCACCGCCAGCTGGTCGATGGAGAGCAGAGCGTTGCGCTGTTTGAGCTCCAGAAAACGCTTGTTCAGCTGGTGGGCAACCTGCTGCAGGGTAGCCTCCTCCCCGGGGGGGCAGGCGACGGTGTAGACCCGTTCAAGAAGCGTGATTTCTATGGTGTTTGGGCTCATTCTGGCTTCCGCTGTTTTGGCTGGCTACGGACTATATGCCGGGCAGACCGTTTCTGCAAGGTGACGCCCCCTGTTATGCCTTATGGTTGACTGAATCTCAATACGGCTGTAACACCTTGTATCAATGAATGAACAGCAGGAACTTCGGTGGGCCGGGCGGGACAGGGAAGATATGGAGCGCAACCAGTCGGCGTGATAGCATGAGCTCACTTCTACTGCGGGAATTGAACAGATGAAATGCAACTCTCCTTTACTCCTGAACAAGCTGGATGCGGCCCTGAGCAAAGCGGGGCTGACCATGTTGCCCAGCGAGTTTCACGGGTTGATGACAGGGCTGGTCTGCGGCGGTATCCGCCTGGATCAGCGCGGCTGGCAGGAGAGCTTCCTGGCCCTGGCCAACGAGGGGCAGCCTTTTGGTGATGAGCTGACCGAGGTGATGAAGGAGGTGTACCGCTGCATCGACAAGAGCCTCTCCGAGGACCCCGAGGTGCCGTTCCAGCCGCTGCTGCCCGACGAGGATGAAGCGCTGGCGGTCAGGCTGGAGGCGCTGATCGAGTGGATCCAGAGTTTCTTCCTGGGACTGGCTCGCCTGCAGCCCACTTTCCACACCGTCCGCGGTGAGCTGGGCGAGATGATCGGTGATCTGCGTGAGATCACCAATGTGGAGTTCGACGTAGAAGACAACCAAGAGAACGAAGAGGGGTTTCGGGTGCTGGTGGAGCACGTGGTGGACACCTGCTGGAAGTGCCTGCTGGAGTTTGGCACCCTGCCCGGAGACAAGACCCTGCACTGATAATGAGAACCAAGGATTACTGCCCCATGGAGATTAAGGATTTCAAGGCGCACCGACAGCAACTGATGGCCGCCCTGCCCGAAGGCAGCGTGGCGATGCTGTTTGCCGCCCGGGAATGCACCCGTTCCAACGATACCGAGTACCATTTCCGCCAGAACAGCGACTTCTTCTACCTGACCGGTTTTAATGAACCGGACGCGGTGCTGTTGCTGCGCCCGGGGCAGACTCCGGAGTCGGTGATCTTCGTTCGTCCCACCGACAAGCTGGCGGAGATCTGGCATGGCCGCCGCCTGGGGGTGGAGGCCGCCCCCGAGGCGCTGCAGCTGGATGTGGCCTTCAGCCTTGACGAGATGGGCGAACTGTTGCCGGATCTGGTCAATGGTGCCGACACCCTGGCGTGGCTGCCAGGCCAGGCCAGCTACAGCGACGAGGCGGTCTCCGCCCTGATGGCCACCCTGCGGGCCGGTTTCCGCCAGGGCCGACGGGCGCCGACCAAACAACTGGATCTGCGGGCCCAGCTGCATGAGATGCGTCTGCACAAGAGCGACGCCGAGGTGGCGTTGATGGCTCGGGCCGGAGAGATCAGCGCCAAGGCCCATGTTCGGGCCATGCAAGCCTGCCGCCCCGGCCTGTATGAGTACCAGCTGGAGGCGGAGATCAACCACGAGTGCGCCATCCACGGTGCCCGGTTTATGGCCTACAACTCCATCGTCGGCGGTGGGGTCAACGCCTGCATCCTTCACTATACCGAGAACGAGGCCCAGCTCAACGACGGCGACCTGGTGCTGATCGACGCCGGCTGTGAACTCGATGGCTACGCTGCCGACATCACCCGTACCTTCCCGGTGAACGGCCGCTTCAGCGAGGAGCAGCGGGCGTTGTATGCGCTGGTGCTGGAGGCGGAGAAGACCGCCATCTCCCTGCTCAGACCCGGAATCTCCATTAAGGAGGCCAACGACCGGGTGCTGATCATCCTGGTGTCTGGCCTGGTGGCGCTGGGGATCCTCGAGGGTGAGGTGGAGGCACTGATCGAGCAGGAGGCGTACAAGGCGTTCTACATGCACGGTCTGGGTCACTGGATCGGCATCGATGTCCACGATGTGGGCGACTACCACACCGCCGATCGCACCCGGCCCCTGGAGCCTGGCATGGTGCTGACCATCGAGCCCGGCCTCTACATCGGCCCCGATGCCGAGGTGGAGGCCAGGTGGCGGGGGATCGGCATCCGGGTGGAGGATGATGTGCTGATCACCGAGGAGGGGCACCGGGTGCTGACCGCCGGCGTGCCCAAGGAGATCGACGAGATTGAGGCCCTGATGGCCGGGTAGCACCATGGAGCAGTTTGATATCGCCATCGTCGGTGGCGGCATGGCCGGCGCCACCCTGGCTCTTGCCCTGGCAGGACAGGAGCATCAGGGGAGTCGCTGGCGCATCGCCCTGATTGAGGCCCACCGCCCCCAGAGCGAGGCCCACCCCGGCTTCGACAGCCGGGCCATTGCCCTGGCCCACGGCTCGGTGGAACGCTACCGGGCGCTGGGCCTGTGGCGTGACCTGGCTCCCCATGCGGCGCCGATCCGCACCATCCACGTCAGCGACCGCGGCCACTGGGGACAGGTGACGATGACCGCCGCCGAGCAGGGGGTCGACGCCCTGGGCCAGGTGGTGGAGCTGGAAAGGGTGGGGCCGGTACTGCACCAGGCCTTGGAGGCAACCGGGGTAACCCGCTTCTGTCCCGATGCCCTGGCGACGCTGGAGCAGCAGCGTCAACACTGTGCGCTGACCCTGGAATCGGGCAGGCAACTGACCGCCAGCCTGGTGGTGGCCGCCGACGGCGGCCCCTCCCTGGTTCGCCAGCAACTGAAGCTGCCGGTCAGCCGCAGCGACTACGGCCAGGTGGCGGTGATCGCCAATGTGGAGCTGAGCCGCGGCGGCGATATCGCCTATGAGCGATTTACCGACGAGGGCCCCCTGGCCCTGCTGCCGATGACCGATGGACGCTACTCCCTGGTGTGGGTGCGACACGCCGAGGAGGCCGAGGCGCTGATGGCCCTGGAGGAGGAGGGGTTCCGCGCCGCCCTGCAGAGCGCCTTCGGCTACCGTCTGGGCGAGGTGGTCCGGGTGGGCAGACGCGTCAGCTATCCCCTGGCCCTGCAGCGCATCGAACGGCCGATCCATCACCGGGTGGCCCTGATCGGCAACGCCGCCCAGACCCTGCATCCCATCGCCGGGCAAGGGTTCAACCTGGGGATGCGCGATGCGCTGACCCTGGCGGATCGTCTCGGAGCGGCCCTGGAACGGGGGGAGGACCCCGGCGGCTTTGGCCTGCTGGATGACTACCTGCAGGGGCGCAAAGTCGATGTCGACCGTACCGTGGGGCTGACCAACGGCCTGGTCAAACTGTTTTCCAACAACAATTTCCTGCTCCAGGTTGGCCGCAACCTGGGGCTCATCGCCATGGACCTGTTCCCTTCGCTGGGGCAGCAACTGGTGTCCCACACCCTGGGACAGGGACAGCATAGAAGGAGTGCGAGGTGGTAACGGCACAATCGGTTCAGGTGGCCATCGTCGGCGGTGGCATGGTGGGGATGGCGACTGCCATCGGACTGGCCAGGGCCGGCATCAGCGTGGCGGTGATCGACCGCGAACAGCCCACCCCGGCAAGCGGTTCGGCGGAGCTGAGGGTCAGTGCCATCAATCGTGCCAGTGAGCTCTACCTGAGGCAGCTGGGCGCCTGGCCCCGCCTGCCCAAGGAGCGTCTCTCCCCCTACACGGGGATGCGGGTGTGGGACAAGGACAGCATCGGCGTCATCGAGTTTGATGCCCGTGACTACCATCAGCCGGATCTGGGCCACATCATCGAGAACCGCGCCATTGCCCACGCCCTGTGGCAGCAGGCCCAGAGTGAATCCAGGATCCGCTGCTTCGTCGGAGCCCCCCAGTCGGTGGCCTTCGGTGAGCAGGAGGCCTGGCTGACCCTGGCCGACGGCGCCATGCTCAGTGCCCGGCTGCTGGTGGCCGCCGATGGCGCCAACTCCTGGCTGCGTCAGCAACTCAATGTGCCGCTCACCTTCCGTGACTACGGCCACCACGGCCTGGTGGCCACGGTACGCAGCAGCCGCCCCCATGAGCGGGTGGCCCGGCAGGTATTCCTGCCCCAGGGACCGCTGGCGCTGCTGCCCCTGGCCGACGCCAATCAGTGCTCCATCGTGTGGTCCCTGCCCCCCGGGCAGGCCCAGGCGCTGACCGAGTGTGACGCCGACACCTTCTGCCAGAAAATCAGCCTGGCCAGCGAGGGGGTGCTGGGCCGGATCGAGGTGGTCAGCGACCGCCTGGCGATTCCACTGACCATGCGTTACGCCCGAGACTTTGTCCTGCCCAGGCTGGCCCTGGTGGGAGACGCGGCCCACACCATCCATCCGCTGGCGGGCCAGGGGGTGAATCTGGGGCTGGCGGACAGCGAGCAGCTGGTGGAGGTGCTCAAGGAGGCCGCCGACAGGAACTGGGACCTGGGCAGCCTCAAGGTGCTGCAGCGCTATGCCCGTCCCCGCAAGGCGGCCGCCCAGGAGATGATCGCCGCCATGAGTGGCTTCAAATGGCTGTTCTCAGGAGAAGATCCTGTGAAGAAGGGGGTACGCGACATCGGTCTGGCCCTGGTGAACCGGATGCCCGGTTTAAAGAAGAAGTTTATCGCCCAGGCACTAGGCATTGCTGCCTCAAACCTAAGGTGATTTTGTATACAAACAGCCTGGGTTGGGTATAATGCGCCCAGCCCCTAAAATAGACCCTGATCACAAAAGGGCGTAAAGCCAGACAAGGAACACAAATGGCGAATCAAACCGTACTCTACCCGAAGCACCTGGAGTCCAACGCGAAGATGGTGGATTTCCATGGCTGGGACATGCCGATCCACTACGGCTCCCAGGTCGAGGAGCACCACCAGGTCCGCACCGATGCCGGTATGTTCGACGTTTCCCACATGACCGTGGTGGACATCACCGGCCCCCAGGCACAACCCTTCCTGCGCAAGCTTCTGGCCAACGATGTGGCCAAACTCACCCAGCCCGGCAAGGCCCTCTACGGCGGCATGCTCAACGAGCAGGGCGGGGTGATCGACGACCTGATCACCTATTATCTGGACGACAACCACTACCGCCTGGTGGTGAACTCCGCCACCCGTGAAAAGGATCTGGAATGGATTGGTGCTCAGGCCCGGGGCTTTGAGGTTATCGTGACCGAGTTGCCCGAACTGGCGATGATCGCCGTCCAGGGCCCCAGGGCGGTGGCGCGCACCGCCACGGTGCTGGATGCGAAGCAGCGGGCGGCCGTCGAGGGGATGAAGCCCTTCTTCGGTGTCCAGGCCGGCGATCTCTTCATCGCCACCACCGGCTACACCGGCGAGGCGGGCTATGAGATTATGGTGCCCCGGGACCAGGCCGCCGACCTGTGGGACAAGCTGCTGCAGGCCGGGGTTAAACCCGCGGGTCTTGGCGCCCGTGATACCCTGCGCCTGGAGGCGGGGATGAACCTCTACGGCCAGGATATGGACGAGAGCGTCAACCCCCTGGCGGCCAACATGGGCTGGACAGTGGCCTGGGAGCCGGCGGATCGCGACTTTATCGGCCGTGAGGCTCTGGCCCGGATCAAAGCCGAAGGTACCGACAAGCTGGTGGGCCTGGTGATGACCGACAAGGGAGTGCTTCGCAGCGGTTTGACGGTATTTTTCACCGATGCCGATGGTAAGGAACAGCAGGGGGTGATCACCTCCGGCAGCTTCTCGCCCACCCTGGGTTACTCCATCGCCATGGCGAGGGTACCCCGCAGTGTGGGCGAGGAGGTAGAAGTGGAGATGCGCAAGAAGCGGGTGACCGTCAAGGTGATCAAGCCCAGTTTCGTGCGTAACGGCAAACAAGCCTTTTAAGAGATTGATGGGGAAACAACAATGAGCAACATTCCATCCGAACTGAAGTACACCAGCTCCCACGAGTGGATCCGTCCCGAGGGTGATAACGAGTACACCATCGGCATCACCGAGCACGCCCAGGAGCTGCTGGGTGACATGGTGTTCGTCGACCTGCCCGACGTGGGCGACGAGGTGAACGCCGGTGACGACTGCGCCGTGGCCGAGTCCGTCAAGGCGGCCTCCGACGTCTACTCCCCCCTGACCGGTGAGGTGGTGGCGATCAACGAAGAGCTGGAAGACAGCCCCGAGCTGGTGAACAGCGACCCCTTCGGTGATGGCTGGCTGTTCCGCGTGCGCATCAGCGACGAATCCGAACTGGCCAACCTGCTCGATGGCGAAGGCTACAAGGCCGTCATCGACGAGGAGTAATCCCCGACTGATCAAAGCCCCCGCAGAGGGGCTTTTGTCTTCTTATCTGAGCCGCCCTGTACCCTGGACGCGGCAGCACAAGGAATTATTGGATAATGAGCGAGCAGCAGTCTCTGTCCCAACTGTTTAACCGGGACGAGTTCCTTTCCCGCCATATCGGCCCAACCCAGGCACAGCGCCAACAGATGCTGGAGTATGTCGGTGCCCACAGCCTGGAGGATCTGACCGCCCAGATCGTCCCCGAAGGAATTCGCCTGCCCAACCCCCTGGGGATCGGTGAGCCCCAGCGCGAAGTGGATGCCCTGGCCACCCTGCGCGGCTTCGCCGATCAGAACCAGGTGTATACCTCCTACATCGGCATGGGTTACTACAACACCCATCTCCCCCATGTGATCCAGCGTAACGTGCTGGAGAACCCCGGTTGGTATACCGCCTACACCCCCTACCAGCCCGAGATCGCCCAGGGGCGCCTGGAGGCGATCCTCAACTTCCAGCAGTTGACCATGGACCTGACCGGGCTGGACCTGGCGTCCGCCTCCCTGCTGGATGAGGGCACTGCCGCCGCCGAGGCGATGGCCCTGGCCAAGCGGGTGTCCAAGAACAAGAAGTCCAACCTGTTCTACGTTGCCGACACTCTGTTCCCCCAGACCATCGACGTGGTGGCGACCCGGGCCAAGCATCTGAACATCGAGGTACTGGTGGGCCCGGCCGAGCAAGCGGCGGACCACGACTGCTTCGGTGTCCTGCTGCAGTACCCCGATCGCACCGGTCAGGTGACTGACTTCTCCCCCGTCGCCGAGGCGGTCAAGGCCAACAAGGGGATCGTCTGTGTCGCCTCCGACCTGCTGGCCCTGGTGAAGCTGACCGCCCCCGCCAAGCTGGGCGCCGACGTGGTGCTGGGCAGCGCCCAGCGCTTCGGCGTGCCCATGGGTTACGGAGGGCCTCACGCCGCCTTCTTTGCCACCCGCGATGCCTACAAGCGTTCCATGCCCGGCCGCATCATCGGTGTCTCCAAGGACAGCCGTGGCAAGCCGGCCCTGCGGATGGCGATGCAGACCCGTGAGCAGCACATCCGCCGCGAGAAAGCCAACTCCAACATCTGTACCGCCCAGGTGCTGCTGGCCAACCTGGCCTCCTTCTACGCCGTCTATCACGGCCCAGAGGGGCTTAAGCGCATCGCCGAGCGTACCCACCGCCTGACCACCATCCTGGCGGCGGCGCTGGCGGGCGCGGGCGTTTCCCTGGTCAACCGCAGCTGGTTCGACACCCTCACCGTCGAGGTGGACGATGTGGATGCGGTGCTGGCCCGGGCCGAGGCCGCCCGCATCAACCTGAGGGTGGACGGCGGCAACTGCCTGGGGGTCAGCCTGGATGAGACCACCACCGCCGAGGCGCTCAAGGCGCTGTTTGCGGTGTTCGTCGACGGCGGTGAGCTGGATCTGGAGGCCCTCGATGGCGCCGCGGCCACACCGCTGGCCCCTGAACTGGTGCGGGTGGACTCGATCCTCTCCCACCCGGTGTTCAATGCCTACCACAGCGAAACCGAGATGCTGCGCTACATCCGCCGCCTCGAGGGCAGGGACCTGGCGCTGAACCACTCGATGATCTCCCTCGGCTCCTGCACCATGAAACTCAACGCCACCGCCGAGATGATGCCGATCAGCTGGCCCGAGTTCGCCAACATGCACCCCTTCTGCCCCCAGGAGCAGGCCCAGGGCTACCGCCAGATGGTCGACACCCTGGCCGACTGGCTGGTGAAGGTGACCGGCTACGACGCCATGTGCATGCAGCCCAACTCCGGCGCGTCCGGCGAGTATGCCGGCCTGCTGGCGATCAAGGAGTATCAGCAGTCGATCGGTGAAGGCCACCGCGACATCTGCCTGATCCCCAGCTCTGCCCACGGTACCAACCCCGCCTCCGCCATGCTGGCCAGCCTCAAGGTGGTGGTGACCGCCTGTGACGCCAACGGCAACGTCGATCTGGATGACCTGCGGGCCAAGGCCGAGGAGCACGCCGATCGCCTCTGCTGCGGCATGATCACCTATCCCTCCACCCACGGGGTGTACGAGGAGACGGCGCGGGAGATCTGCGACATCATCCACCAGCATGGTGGCCAGGTGTACATGGATGGCGCCAACATGAACGCCCAGGTGGGGATCACCGCCCCCGGCTTCATCGGCTCCGACGTGTCCCACCTGAACCTGCACAAGACCTTCGCCATCCCTCACGGAGGCGGCGGCCCGGGGGTGGGCCCCATCGGTGTCAAGGCGCACCTGGCACCGTTCGTGGCCGGCCACTCCGTGGTGAAGACCGGTGCCGAGTCCCAGGACAATGGGGCGGTCTCCAGCGCCCAGTACGGCTCTGCCAGCATCCTGCCCATCAGTTGGATGTACATCGCCATGCTGGGGGATCGCGGACTGGCCGAGTCCACCCAGGTGGCGATGCTCTCCGCCAACTACCTGGCCAAGAAGCTGGGCGAGCACTACCCGGTGCTCTACACCGGCCGCAACGACCGGGTGGCCCACGAGTGCATCATCGACCTGCGCCCCCTGAAGGAGGCCAGCGGCGTCACCGAGATGGACGTGGCCAAGCGCCTGATGGACTACGGCTTCCATGCCCCTACCATGAGCTTCCCGGTGGCGGGTACCCTGATGGTGGAGCCCACCGAGTCCGAGTCCCAGGTGGAGCTGGATCGCTTCGTCGAGGCGATGGTGAGCATCCGCAGGGAGATCGACCGGGTGCAGTCCGGCGAGTGGCCGGCAGACAACAACCCGCTGCGCAATGCGCCCCACACCCAGGCGGACATCATGGATGAGGCCTTCGGCGAGCGTCCCTACAGTCGTGAGCTGGCGGCCTTCCCCAGCCAGGCTACCCGCGAGGGCAAGTTCTGGCCCACGGTGAACCGTATCGATGATGTATTTGGCGACCGCAACCTGTTCTGCGCCTGCGTCCCCATCGACGCCTACCGGGAGTAACGGCGCAGCCGGAGATGAGAAAGGCGAACCAGGGGGTTCGCCTTTTTTGTCGACAGGGCAGGCCCGGGAGCCGTCACACTTGGCTAACTAACCTATTCTTAAAGGGAAACTGGCTTAATGGACTGAGCTGAACCGATGGGAAACTGGCTGGAGTTTGTCGCCGGGCTGGGGATCTTCCTCTATGCCATGCAGCGGCTGGAGAGTGCCCTGGGCACCCTGGGGGAGGAGACCTTCCGCCGGGTGCTGTTGCGTGCCACCGGCTCCACGGCCGGCTCGGTGGTCAGCGGTACCCTGGCCACCGCGGTGCTGCAGAGCAGCTCCATGGTGGGGCTGATGGTGCTGGCCCTGGTGGGCAGCGGCCTGCTGCCCCTGGCCAACGCCATCGGCATGATCGTCGGCGCCAACCTGGGGACCACGGTAACCGGCTGGCTGGTGACCCTGCTGGGGTTCAAGCTCTCCCTGACCGCCATCGTGCTGCCGCTGATGGGGGTGGGGGGGCTGGTCTACATCTGGGGAGAGGAGCGCAGTCGTCGCCAGGCCGTTGGCCTGATCCTGTTTGCCCTGGGACTGCTGATCTTCGGCCTGGATACCATGAAGGACGGGGTCGCCGAACTCAGGGGCAGTTTCCGGCCCCAGGAGTATGCCCACCTGCCCGGTATCGCCTTTCTGCTGGCCGGGGTGGTGTTTACCGCCATCATCCAGTCCAGCTCCGCCTGCATGCTGATCACCCTCAACGCCCTCAGTGCCGGGCTGGTGGCGCTGCCGGACGCGGCGGCGATCATCATCGGAGCCGATCTGGGCACCACGGTCACCATGGTGATCGGCGGCCTCAAGGGCAGCGACAACAAGCGTCGGGTGGCGGCGGCCCATGTGCTGTTCAACCTGGCGACGGCGGTGATGGCCTACCTGCTGATCCTGCCGGTGCTACCGCCGCTGTTCCACTGGCTTGGCATCCACGATCCCCTCTATGGCCTGGTGGCCTTCCACAGCCTGTTCAACTTGCTGGGGGTGGTGTTGGTGTTTCCCTTCGTCGGTGGGCTGGCGCACTGGCTGGAGTCGCTGTTCCGGACACCGGCGCCGGAGATGGACAGGTTGATGATGGACATTCCGCCGGAGCAGGTGCCCATTGCCATCCTGGCAGTCGACAACGCCCTGCGGGAGTGTTGCCAGTTGGCGATGCGGGTCAACAACCGGGTGCTCAAGCTGCCTATGCCGTCGGCGACGGAACTGGCGGCTGAGGCGGACAGCCCCTCCGGCTATGAGCAGGAGTTCCGGGCGCTGAGCGACCGGGAGGGACGATTGAGCGCCTTTATCCTCGAGGTCCTGGCCCATGCCAATGAGCCGCAGAAACCGCGGCTACTGGCATCGCTGAAGTTGCTGCGTCACATCGGCTATGCCACCAAGGCGGTGAAGGATATCCGCGAGGATCTGCGCCAGGCCGGGGGAGGTGCAGACCGGATGATGGTTCGACTGAAGCGGGATCGCACCCTGATGGAGCAGCCGAGACTGGAGCGGATAGCGGCTTGGCTGGCGGCCCCGGCTGAGGCGGTGACGCCGGAGCAGCTGCGCCAACTGCAGCGCCAGGCCCGCCGGGACCACCTGGAGTTCATCGACAGGATCTACCGCTGGATCCGGCAGGAGGCGATCCAGGGGGAGACCTTCATCGTGCTGACCAACCTGAGCAAGCACTTGTTGGAGATGCAGAAGCAGTGGGTGAGCTGCCTGGCACTGTTGGCCGACCCTGGATCCCGGGAGTAGGTTCGGCGATTACATTTGATTACACCGCGGGATTTCCGAGTGCTGCATAATGTGTCGCCGTACCCGCCGCGGCGTATGTTTGCCGGTGGCGGCCAGCGGAGGTGGCGTTTCTCATGGTGGGTATTTCGGAGACATTCAACACACCTGGTGGATGATGGCTGCCATATTGTCCATTTTCCAATCAGTTTTTGACGGCCGCTCCCACCAAGCCCGACAGCGTCCGGTGGGACCGGTCTTTTTTTTGGCCGAGCCCGAGCAACCCTAGCCGCGTCCGTGGGGGCGATCCAGATCCAGCTCCGGACCCTCAGGCACCACCTGGGTGGGGTTGATCATGGTGTGGCTGAAGTAGTAGTGGCGCTTGATGTGGGCGAGATCGACGGTGTCGGCGATCCCCGGCTGCTGATACAGCTCCCTCAGGTAGCCCGACAGGTTGGGATAGTCGGCAATGCGCCGCTTGTTGCACTTGAAGTGGCCCACATAGACCGCATCGAAGCGCACCAGGGTGGTGAACAGCCGCCAGTCCGCCTCGGTCAGGGCGTCACCGGTGAGGTAGCGCCGGTCCGCCAGCCGGTTGTCCAACTGGTCCAGGGCGTCAAACAGGATGGCATAGGCCTCGCTGTAGGCCTGCTGGGAGGTGGCGAAACCGGCCCGGTAGACCCCGTTGTTGATGGTGGGGTAGATAAAGTCGTTCAACTGGTCGATCTCCTGGCGCAGCGGGGCCGGGTAGAGGTCGAGGGGGTTGCCGGTGAGTCCGTCGAACGCCGTGTTGAACATGCGGATGATTTCCGATGACTCGTTGCTGACGATACGACCAAGCTTCTTGTCCCACAGCACCGGGACCGTCACCCGGCCCGAATAACTGGGGTTATTGCGGGTATAGAGCTGGTGCAGGTAATCCAGCCCATAGAGGTGATCACCGCTGCTGCCGCTGGCGGTATCGAAGCTCCAGCCCTGATCCAACATCTCCGGGCTGACCACGGAGACGCCAATGTACTCTTCCAGCCCCTTGAGTTTCCTGTAGATCAGGGTGCGGTGAGCCCAGGGGCAGGCCAGGGATACATAGAGGTGGTAGCGGCCGGACTCGGCCTGGAATCCCCCCTCGCCGCTGGGGCCGTGGGCGCCGTCGGCAGTGATCCAGTGCCTTAGCTGTGCCTCCTCTCGCTCAAATTTGCCCTTGGTGTCTTCGGTTTCGTACCAGACGTCCTGCCAGACGCCATCTACCAGTCGTCCCATCTCAGCCTCCTATGGTGCCAAATTTTCCTGCCTGATAGTCCTCCACCGCCTGGCGGATTTCCGCCTCGCTGTTCATGACGAAGGGACCCATGTGGACGATCTTCTCCCCGATGGGGTTGCCGGAGAAGATCAACGCGCCGCCGCCCTCCTCGCTGCCGAGATCCAGGGGAGTGGCGGGATCGGCCAACAGCAGTTTTCCCTGCCGGTAGCCGTTGATGCGGCCAGCGTACACATAGAGAAACAGCCGTTGTTGATGACGCCGATCTAGGGTGGCCCGGGCCCCGGGTTGCAGGCGCAGGTCCGCCACCGATGCCTGGCCTGCCAGATCGCCGATGGGGGAGTCGGCTTGCTGGCCCGCCATCGCCCAGCTGCCGGCCAGTATCCTGAGCAGGGCACCGTCACCTCCGCGGATCTCCGGAATGCCGGTCGCCACCGAATCCTGGTAGCGGGCGGGCCGCAGCTTCTCCTTGGCCGGCATGTTGACCCAGATCTGGAAGCCGTGCATGCCGCCGGCTCCGGCCACCGGCATCTCGGAGTGCACCACGCCAAAGCCGGTGCTCATCCACTGCACATGGCCCGGGCCGATCACTTTGCGGTTGCCCATCTGGTCGCGGTGCTCGAAGCCCCCCTCGAGGATGTAGGTGAAGGTCTCTATGCCCCTGTGGGGATGGGGCGGGAAGCCGCCGATGTAGTCCGATTCGTTGGCGGATTTGAGTTCGTCGATCATCAGGAAGGGATCCAGCGTCAGGTTGCGAAAATCTGCCACCCTGGAGATGTTGACGCCGTCGCCATCCTGGGTCGCCACGCTGTTGGTGAGGTTGAGCAGTTTCATCGGGATCTCCTTCTCAGTCGGGATGGTTACACCCTAACAGGCCCGCCAGGGTGCGACCATCGCAAAGAACTGGTGGCTCAGTTCTAGAAAATAGAAAGATGTTCGCGCCATCACCGGCTTGCTGACTCAAACTTGCCCACAGAACCGGCAGAAACGGGATTACCATTCTAATTTTGTAAACGCTGAACGGTGCCGGGCAGATGAGGTCGGCCGGGCGTGGCGGGCCGACGGCCCTTATGCAGTCGAAGGCGGATGAAACCTCTCGCAAATGCCGAAAATGAATTTAACATTTGCCGCATCTGCAAACTGCCCGAAAGCTTTGCTGAACCATATTGGGTGTGTCGCATATTCTGTTTGTCGCCCCTGAGTTGGCGCAATCTGCTGTTCGCGCACTCATATTTAGAGGATGTGGGGTGTCTGGAAGTTCCAGGGTAAATTGATGTGGGTCACCTCATTTAACCCTTTGTTTCTCTTACTATGCGACTGACCATTTGGATGGTTATCCCTTTGTTGGAGAAATGATGATGAAACTAACAAGAAAGACCCCGCTGGCATTGATGCTGGCCTCTGCAATGCTGGTGACCGGCTGCAGTGATGGAGACGATGGCAAAGACGGTGCCCCCGGTGAGCCCGGTGTCCCCGGTGAGCCCGGATTGCTCGCAGGATCCTTTGTCGATACCGCCAACGCCCCCACCGACCTTATCTTTACCATCGCCCCCGAAGCGGTGGTGATTGAGCCCGGCAAGCCCTTCTCGGTGAACTTCACCGTCACCGGCAAGAACACCAAGGGCGATGATGTGCCCTTTGTCGGCCTGGACAAGATCGCCCTCTACCTGACCGAGCAGGTGGCCAACGAGGGTAAGAATGGGGCTCCCTATCAGTGGATTAACCACGGTACCGCCACCGAGTTTGGCTCCTCCCTCTACTGTACCCCGACCGGCACCGCCACCGACCGTCGCGGTAACGAGGTTCAAGCCTGTACCCTGATGGAAGATGCGGCCAACCCCGGCAGCTACTCCCTTAGCTGGGAACACGATGGCGACGCCCCGCTGATCTGGGCCGGCGCCGATGTGAACAACCTGCACCGCCTGATGATCCGCTCCTACAACATCGTCGACAGCGAGGGTGCCGGGCTGGAGGACAAGGTGCTGACCCCACCTATGGACTACATCCCGGCCACCGGTGAGCTGGCAGAGTCTGTGAAGGACATCGTCAGCAGCAACGCCTGTATCCGCTGCCACGGTGAGAAAGAGGGCCGGATTGAGAACATCCATGCCCACCACAACTATCAGCGGGTGGAGAACTGCGTCGCCTGTCACAACGTGCAGATCAACCTGCCCGACAGCGAAAACTCCGATCCCGATGGCGATCTCAAGGGCTTCAACCCCAACTTCGCCCCCATGGTTCACCGACTGCACCGCGGCCACGCCATCGAGGAGCATCTGCTCGGTGACGCCAAGGCCGAGTTCGGCGAGATCGGCTTCCCGGCTGACATCACCGAGTGCTCCGTCTGTCACGACAACGGCGGCGGCTGGGCCACCAACATCTATGCCGATGCCTGTCAGGCCTGCCACATCGAGGTGAACTTCGAAACCGGCGAGAACCACGCCGGCATCGTGCCCCAGGACGACAGCGTCTGTGCCGGTTGCCACGGTGCCGGAGCCCTGAACCCGATGGTGGCTCACAATGTCGGCGGTCGTACCGCGTCCGAGTCCGCGTTCGAGATCGCTGTGAGCAGCGTCAGCATCGACGCCGCCACCGGTGACCTGACCGTGGTGTTCGACACCACCGCCCGTGCCGCCGACGGCGTCGCGGTCGCCGATGCCATCCTGAATGATGACATTCTATATGGTGTGATCGAGGCGGACGGCATCTTCAACCAGTCCGGCACCATCAACCTGCTGGATGGCACCGAAGCCGACGGCAGCTACACCGTCGTGGTTCCCGGTCGCACCGAACTGGTGGGTCAGAGCGCCTACTTCGTACCCGACTTCGCCATCTGTACCGACGGCGAGGATCTGGTGGCCTGTGGTGAGGAGGAGATGAAGGTGTCCGCCACCATGGCGCCCGCCTACTGGAACCTGGCCAACGCCGACGGCAGTGACTACGTGATGCCACGCATCGAGGGGGACAACGTCTCCATCGAGGAGGAGACCTGCAACAACTGCCATGACAACCTGACCTGGGTGAAGCTGGGCCACAATCACGGTGCCAACAAGTTCACCACCTGCGTCAGCTGCCACAGTCCCAAGGCTGGCTTCACCGGCTCCTTCCACAGCCAGGTCAGCGCCATCGGCACCGATGCCGACGGCAACGACGTGGTGGTGGATGTGAAACCCGGCCAGTTCTACAACCGTGATCTGATGACCGTGGCCCACCGTTACCACAGCGGTGAGTGGCATGTCAGCGGCCCGCACGGCGTCTTCCGCCGGGTGGACGACCAGGGCGTCATGGGTGAGCTGAACGGTTACCCCGACATCCAGAGCGACTGCCAAGCCTGCCACAGCGAAGGGGTCAGCCTGTTTACCGCCAACGGCACCCTGGCTTCCGGCAAAGACGCCATCGCTCTCTCTTTGGACCCGTTTGGTAATCCTGTTTCCGGTTATATTTCTCCGGTCTCCGAGAGCTGCCGCAGCTGCCACGTTCACAACAACGATGCCGCCAAGGCCCACTTCGTGGCCAACGGCGCGACCCTGACCGACGCTCCCGCCGGCAGCGCCGCCGAGGTGAGCATCGAAAGTTGTGGTGTTTGCCATGCCGAAGGCAAGACCTACGGTATTGACACAGTGCACAGCGGTCCTGCGCACTAATCGTTGCAGTTCCCTGCAACACCCAAGCTAAAGCGCCTCCGGGCGCTTTTTTTGGTCGCGCCCAGGGGCGCTCGGATCTTAAATCACTATTACCAATGAGTGCGCTTCTGTGACAGGGCTCGTAAAACCCCGCCGGTCGGTTGCGTATAGTGAATGATTAAACTGGGAAACCGGGGAACCAGGGAATGAACCGATTAAATGAGGTCAGCATTTTTTCGTTTCAGGTGTTTGTGCTGGTCTATGAGTCACTCAACTCCATGACCGTGGCCCAGGCACTGAACGTGCCAGGCTCCAAGATCAGCCGTACCCTGAACCAGTTGCGTCACGCCCTGGATGATCCCCTGTTCCACCGTAAGCAGTATGGGTTCGAGCCCAGCGAGATGGCGGTGAAGCTCTATCCCGAGATGAAGCGGATGCTGGATCTGGCCAGTCAGGCCTGCAGCCTGGATGTGGATGAACGCAGCCGCCTGCAGCAGGAGGTGGTGGTCACCGCCCCGTCGGCTATCTGTGTCGGCCTGTTGCAGCACCTGAAGGGCGTGGCGGAGCAGCATCACCACTATTTCACCTTTATCGTGCGTCCAACCACCTACCACATGGAGCGGGAGATCCGGCAGGGCGAGGTGGACCTGGCCATATCCAACGAAAATATCGCCGCCGAGGGGGTGGAGTGTGAGTTCATCACCTGTGCCAACGGCGTCTACCTGGTCGGGCAACAGGCCCATCCCATCTGGCGGGACGACAGCGGGCCGCGCCTCGATGAGATCATCCGCCACCCCTTCATCGTCAACGGCATGCCGGCCTTTAACGATCGCATCGATCCGCTCGAGGTCTATGCCCGGGAAGCGGGGCGGGAACTCAGGGTCGAGTCGAAGATCTCCGGAATGACCGAACTGGTGGATCAACTGCTCAGCGGTCACGCCCTCTCCTTCGTCGGTCAACGCCACGCGGTGGATCTGTTGCGGCGGATCGACGGTATCCAGTCACGGCGCCTGCCCGATGATCAGTTTGCTCTGCTTCACCAGCGGATGGGGGCGCCGGGCTACTACCTGCTCAGCTCCTCGAGGCGACACTGTTACCCCGACTGGCTGATCGAGGCGATCCGTCAATTCGTCATCGGTGCCGTCGTCGTCGAGCCCTGACCCCTCCCTGTCGGTCATTATTAAAAGCCGTTTTTAGCGCGTGTAATATGAGCCCCCCCTCGGGGCCAGCCATGGTTCCTGGGTCGGTTATCTGCCAGATTATAGAAGATAAATCGTCCACTACTCCTCCCCTGTCCACACCTGTGGTACCGCCGCGTCGGGGAAGGCCTCACGGCCACCGGAGTCTCTCTACTCGGTGTCGGGCTATCCGTCGGCCCGTCTGTGGTAAAGTCCCCCCATCACTGGCCTGGCGGCCAGCCAGATCAGGTTTTGTTTTGTCAACGACGAACGGTGAAGAAGGGATGTGGAAAAGAGTGGCAGCCATGCTCTTGGGGGGAGGTGTGGCCATGACGGTGTGGGCCGGGGATCTAGCGCCACCCACCGGCCCGGTGGTGCTCACGGTGAGCGGCAGCCTTGAGCGGACCAATGCCCGTCACCAAGCCAGCTTCGACCGGCAGATGCTGGCCCAACTGCCCCAGAGCAGCGTGACCACCCTGACGCCCTGGACCGAGCGGCCGCATCGGTACCAGGGGGTGCTGCTCACCGACCTGCTGCGGCACCTCGGTGCCTCCGGCAGCCGGGTCAAGGCGATCGCCCTCAATGACTATTTCACCCATCTCGACCTGTCTGAACTGAGCCGCTTCCCGCTGCTGCTGGCCACCAGGGTGAATGGCAGGGAGATGCGGATTCGGGACAAGGGCCCCATCTGGCTGATCCTGCCCCTGAGTGACTTCCCCGAGCTGGATCAGCCCAGCTTCCATGAAAAGATGATCTGGCAGCTTCGCCGTCTGGAACTGCTGCCATGAAGCGGTTTAAGTTGCTGGTCCTGGTCGGCGTGGTGCTGCTGTTCGCCCTGAGCTCGGCGATCAGCACCCAGCGTCACAGCCAGATGACCAACCTGCTCTCCCTGTCGATGAAGGCGGTCGGCTGGTCTGCGGCAGAGATGGAGATGGAACTGCTGAAGCTCAAACACGCCTTTCGCCGCCTGGCCCTGGATGACATCGATGCGGATGAGGTGAGACTGAGGTTTGAGATCTTCTGGAGCCGCATTGAGGTCCTGGCGGTTGGCGAGGAGGCCAGGGAGTTTCGCCAACACCCCGGAGTAGCGCCTCTGCTGACAGGCATTGCCGGGGTGCTGGAGGAGATGGACGCCGAGGTGGCGGTGCTCACCGATGGCGACCCCAGGGCCCTGGAGCTGGCGGCACGCCTGGTGCCCCTGGAGCAACGGGTACGCCGGCTCAATGTGGAGAGTTTCACCGGTGACTCTGCCCTGCTCAGTCTGAAGCGGGTGTTTGATCTGCAGTATGAGGCCAACGTCTACCTGCTGGGGCTGCTGATCAGCGGCGCCATGCTGGTGCTGCTGCTGATTCGCGAGAGCCGCAACAACCGCTGGCAGGCGCTGCACGACGGCCTGACCGGACTGCCCAATCGCACCCTGTTCCGCAGGGGGCTGGAGCAGGCGATCCTGCGAGCCAGGGCTCAGGAGCAGAAGGTGGCCGTGCTGATTATGGATATGAACGGCTTCAAGGAGGTCAATGATCAGCTTGGTCACGCCGCCGGTGACCAGCTGCTCAGGGAGGTGGCTTCGCGCTTGAATGACGGTGCGGCCCGGGGCGCCATGGTCGCCCGCCTGGGAGGGGATGAGTTCGGCGTTCTGTGCCAGGTTGACAGCGCGGATGAGGCGGTGGCCTTCGCCGAGGGACTGTCCGACGGCGTCAATGCCCAGATCACCATCAAGGGTCAGCAACTCTGTCCGGGCGTCAGCATCGGCATCAGCCTGTTTCCCGATGATGCCGTCAAGCTGGATAGGCTGCTCAACAAGGCCGATACCGCCATGTACTCGGCGAAGAGCGAGCGGCTCTGTTGCCGACTGTTTGACCAGGAGATGGAGGACCGCGCCCTGAGGAGGCGGATTCTTACCGAAGATCTGGTCAGGGCGATCGACCAGGATCGGCTGCAGCAGCTCTATCAGCCGATTGTGTCCATGAGGAGCCGCAGGGTGGTACAGGTGGAGGCTCTGCTGCGCTGGCGCCATCCCCACTATGGCGAGATCTCCCCGCTGGAGGTGGTCAAGCTCGCCGAGCAGTCGGGACTGGCGGAGTCATTGAACCTCTGGGTGATGACTCAGGCCTGCCGACAGAACATGGTGTGGCGCCAGTCCGGGCTGCCACCGATTCAGGTGTCGGTCAACATCTCCCCCATGAGCTACAGCCGCTTCGACCTGGTGGCCATGGTTGACGCCGTCCTCAGGGAGACCGGGTTGCCGGCGGAACAGCTGGTGATCGAGGTGACCGAAGATACCACCATGCAGGACATTGAGGCCTCCCCCCAGCTGCTGTCACGGTTGCGCCGGCTGGGGGTGGAGTTGGCACTCGATGACTTTGGAACCGGCCACTCCTCCCTCAGCCACTTGAAGAGGATGCCGTTCCAGAAACTTAAGATCGACAAGGCATTCGTCAGGGAACTGGAGCAGGCGCCCGAGGAGATCGCGATGATTCAGGCGATCATCCATATGGCTCACAGCCTGGGCATGGAGGTGATCGCCGAGGGGATCGAGCAGTTCAGCAGTCACCGGCAGCTGAGCCGGCTGGGGTGTGACTATGCCCAGGGTTACCTGTTGTACAAACCCCTGACCGGAGGCGAAGTGCAGCGGGTGCTCCGGGATGACTCAGGCCTGAGTCTGGCGGCCCTGCCGGAGAGGGAGGCCTGAACCCGCCGCCCAGAGTGGCGATGGAGGCGGTTTTGACTTATACCTGAGTAATGGCACTAGCTTTTCTGGCGACCGCTCCCGTTCGTGCCTTCCCATTTCACACGTTCGGCCAGTCAGGCGGTCGCCAACCCCCCTCTCCTGGGCTAGAATGGCCCCCTTGGCCCCTGACGCATGCTGTTGATGACTCCACTGGATGAACGTTACCGCCTGCTCAGGGCGGCAGACGAAGCTCACTTTCATACCTGCTTCTACTGTGGCTGTATCGCCACTGAATACGACTATGCTCCGCCCAGGGCACACTGGGGCGCCTTCGAGCACCACCGCCAGGCCGCCGACAACCTGCAGATCCCCGCCTGCAGGGAGTGTGTCACCCTGCTCAGAGGGTGCACCATGGGTCTGCTTCAGCAGCGGCGGGATGTGGTGCAGACCAAGCTGGCGGCCAAGTACAAGAGGGCGATCAACGTCTATCTGTGCTGGAGTGAGGAGGAGGTTGAGGAGCTGGACCGCTCCCTGAAATACAGCATTGCCGCCGGCCTCTCCCTGGGAGAGGAGTCCCATCGCCGGGCCAACTACCCCGGGTTTACCTATGAGATCGAGGGCTGCCGGGTGGCGGTGAGCCAGGCAGTGGTGCAGCCGGTGATGCTGTTCGGCGAGCGCTTCGACGGCATCAAGGCGGCCCTGGAACACGCCGCCAAGACCTACGGCATCAGCCAGGGCAAGCTGGCCCAGGGGCTGGTGCAGCATAACGATAACCTGGAGGCGGTGGTTCATGCCCTGCAGCAACAGCAGCAGAAGCAGTTGGAGGAGAGGCAGATGAACCGACTGTGCGCCGAGTTTGCCAGGGCGCACCGGCAGTCGCGTCGTTACGTGGTCAATGCGGTGCAGCGTTACCTGGACCGGGATGAGAGCCTGACGGTGGCCGAGGCGCTGGAGAGGCTGTACCAGGAGCGGGTGCGTCACTTCCTGTGAGTCGCACCGGGGTCTGTCGGGGCGGACGAGGTATTGTCACCCTATCTAAGCAAGTCTATTACCCCCCGACCGGATTGCTATTTTAATTCTCGCCTTGAATTACCCTGTGTGAAAAATTGACCCTTGGCACTTTATCGGTCAAGGCGTATATGCACTCATAAAGTAAAAGTAACTTGCCTGGTGAGCTCGATTTCCTGGTCAATGATATCCCTGGTAACCAGGGACGACTGTGTCGCCTGCTCAGGACCACCTCCTTCATGGCCCGGGGTTTTATCCATTCGGAGCTATCAGGCCGTTATCCTCCAAATTGCAGTCGAATCTCCTGAGGCCAGTGACCAGCGTCAACCCCTAGGTTATTCCAAAACCCTTTAAGGCCTATGTCTGTCCAAGCTGGAATGAAAAAGACAGATGGAGCAGGTGACGGCTCACCTCGAGATTTTATCTCAATTGTTTCCCACAACCTTTGACCAGCTCTATATCTATAAGAGGGTATGTCTTCCGAGGGTTAATGATGAACAAGGCAATAGTTATCGCCTCTGTATTGAGCCGGGGAGTAATAAGGAGGGGAGTTTGGGCACAGCCTTAAGGGGGGTAATGATGTCGGTATATTTTCTTCCACCTTCAGCCTCTCCTCGCGATCCGGAGGCAGTCTCTATATCGGTGCGGTCCAGGGGCCATCCGGCAAGATGGAGGCCAGAGAGGGTGATCCGCTCCCCGCCCCAGGCGGTGCATGGCCGGCATCCCAAGGTTCTCATGGTCGAACTGTTGCTGATGTGGCCAAGGAGTTCAGGCTCAAGCGGATCTAGGGGTGTCCAACCGTGGTCCTATCTCTCAGAGCCTGCGCTATGTGGGCCGAAGCAAGCGCGGCAAGGTGGGTTTCGATTACGACACCCTGTGGCCGGAGCAGGGCGATCAGCCGGCGGACAGAGACCTCTATGCCCTGCCTCTGTGGCCGCCCCGCTAGGAGGTGGCCGAGCTCAAACGCCGCAAGCGCTACCTCCACACCAAGCGCTATCGGTGGCTGGATTCAGTTGGAGAGTGAGTTTCGCCAGAATCTCCGGGTGCTGATGGTGCATTAGGGGAGGTGCCGGCCTCCCCGCCTTCAGATGCCGTGGGCCAGGATATGCTTCAGTCCGGCGCAGATGGCCGCCACCTGGGCATGGTTGCACTGCCGGGGCGTGGCCCTGGGGCTGTCTGGGTAGACCTCGGTGGTGGTGACGTAGCGTGCGTCACTCAGGCCGGTGCACAAACCCAGCCTCTTGGTGGGGTAGTTGATCACCCCCTCCTGCTCCAACGGGGTACCGATGATGTTGCCCTGCTCATCCGCCGGGGCGATGTGGGTGACCCGGCGAACCGCCTCGATCATCGCTTTCTGGAAGGCCGGTTGCGGGTTGTCACTGTCCCCCACCAGGTAGAAACCGTCGGGGATCTCGCCGGGCTCGAACGCCTTACCCTCCCGGGCCGCCAGGGCCGGGCGGAACTCCTGCTCATCGCTGTCGGTGGTTTCGTGCAGGTCGAAATGGGCCAGCGGCTTGAGCCGCAATGACTTCACCAGCGACATCAGCGCCGCCGACTCCTCCGCCGGGCTGTCGGGGTGGAAGGAGCGGTTGGGATCCACCGCCTTGGGGTTCCAGCGGTTGATCACCTCATAGCCCCAGGGGCTGACGCAGGGGGCGATCAGCAAGTTGAACGCCTTTTCGAAGCGGGTTGCCTCGCCCTCGGCAAACGCCAGGGCGCCATGGACCCCCGAGGTTTCATAGCCATGAACGCCGCCGGTTATCAGTACCACCGGCTTACTGTCATCCCATTGGCAGCTCCTCAGGGCCAGCAGCGGGAAGCGCTGTGGATCATAGCTGAGGGCGCCGTACTGCAGCAGGTCAAACTTGGGCTCGAGGGCGGCGATCTTGCTGACCACCTCCTGCTGGTAGCTGCGCTTGCGGGTGATGCCCGCCAGCCACTGGGCCTTGTGGGACTCGTTCCATGGCTGGCCGGGGAGGCCGATGGGGTAGAAGGGGGGTGGGCTCATGAGGTTCCCTGTTCCTGGTTCCATTGTTGGCCCCAGTATAGGGAGATGAGCCCCTTCGGGGTAGCCCGGTCGCTTCAGAGGGGGGCCCTGTTGATGGTCGACAGGGGGCCGTTGACGGCGAACAGTTTGCCGTTCACCGGGCCTATGCCCCAGGCTGCCAGGCGGGCGCTGTGTTTTTCCAGGTAGGCCCTGGCGCTGGCCTCATCCTCGAACAGGTAGATCCCCCCTGCCTCGGCGGTCTGTTCATTCTGGGTCCAGATCTTCCACACCATCCCGGGCTCCTCGTTGATGGACTCCGCCAGTGCCCTCATCTGGCTGACCATCTCCTTGCCCATCGGTCCCTGGTAGGGGAAGTCGACTTGCAGCAGGGTTTTCATCCTGGTTTCTCCTCGTGGTTGAGGGCCCATACTATTGGTCTAAAAAGTCGTGATAAAGTATATAAATTCACTCGGTAATGTAGACAAAATAGACCATGAGGCTGAAGACAACCCTGGAGCAGTGGCTTACCCTGATCGAGGTGGACCGGGCTGGGAGTATCCAGGCCGCCGCCCTGGCACTGAACAAGAGCCACACCACCCTGATGTACGCCCTGCGCAAGCTGGAGCAGCAGCTGGGGATGGAGCTTATCTGCATCGAGCAACGCCGCGCCGTGCTGACGGTCGAGGCCAGGGCCTTGTTGCGCCGGGCGGTGCCCATGGTCGAGCAGGCCAGGGAGCTGGAGTCGGTGGGCAGCCAGATTGCCCTGGGGGTGGAGCCCGAGATCACCCTGACGCTGGATCACCTCTGCTGCCGAGAGTGGGTTATGGCGCCGCTCGGCCGGTTTTTCGATGACTTCAAGGGGACCTCGGTGCAGATACGCGAAACCTCCCTGTCTGCCACCGAGCGGGCGGTTACTGAACGCCAGGCGGATCTGGCGATCATCACCCTGCCGGTGGACAACCATCTGACCGATCCCTTCGGGGTGGTCACCATGGTGCCGGTGGCCGGGAGAGGTCACCCGCTGGCCGGGATGAAGGCGGTGACCGCCGAGGATCTGATCACCCATACTCAGATCGTGGTGCGGGATCTGGGGGAGGATGACCCCAAGCGGCAGCGGGACGTTGGCTGGCTTCGTTCGGAGCGCAGGATCACCGTGGACAACTTTGACCATGCCTGGGATGCGGTGCGGGCCGGCGTCGGCTTCTGCCGGATGCCGGACCATCGGCTGGCGCGCCTGGATCCCTATGAGGTGGTGCCCCTGACCCTGGCCGGAGGGGGCAGCTACCAGGTGCCGCTGCACCTGACCCTACCCAAGGGGAAGCAGACCGGGGTGGCCGCCCGTGCCCTCTATGCACTGCTGCGGCAAGCTGCCAGGGAGCGGCGACTCCAGAGTCAGGAGTGATGACGCTCAGCGGTGACTGCCTTGGCTTATCCCGCGACGAGCAGATACGCGACATGGTGCTGCAGGGGCGGGTTGGGGCAGGAATCTTCTCGGGGACTCGATTGCCAGCCGGTCCCGCAGTGGCAAAACCACCGGGTCTGCTGTGGTCAGCAGACCCGGCCCGGGGGCGTCGGTGAGAGTCTGTGCGACGGCCCGTCGGAGCCTCAGACCCAGTACTGTTAGCCGGTCAGCCCAAGCGAGTGACGGATATGCTGCTCCAGAGTCTGCTGCAGCCAGTAGGGAGTGGTGACACGGCGCTCACTGTCGTGCCTGAGCCACAGGTACACCGTCTTGGGAGTCTTGTAGGTCACCAGCTCATCGAACTGCTTGCTGCACAGTTGGATGGCTTGAATCCCTTTGAACTCCCTGAAAAAGTTTGCGCATGAAGCAAACTCCAGCAGGGAGAGGGCATCGGATTCCAGCAGGGAGTGGGCCACCGAGCCCATGTCCGAGGCGATGGAGTCCAGCTTGAAGGGCAGTCCACGTCGGCGACAGTAGAACTTCATCGGTGACTGGCTGTTGGGGTAGCAGCTGTTGCCATAGAGGATCTGCGGGTAGCGAGCGATCTCCTCCAGCACCGGGTTGTCCCAGACCGGGTGATTCTCCCTGGCCACCAGGTAGACCTTCTTGGGAGAGGCGATCGCCTTGGAGATGACGCCGTCGCGCTCCGCCGGCGTGAAGCTGATCACCGCATCGGTGCGGTTGGCCGCCAGGTCGTCCAGGCTGGAGTCGTGGAACATCCTCAGGTGGACGCTGTGGGGATCGTCATGGCTCTCCGACGCCCGGCGTACCCGTTGAATCAGGTTGATGGCCAGCTGGGGCGGGGTGGCGATATGCAGGTTCTGGTGCTGATCCATCTCCTGGTAGTGGCTGATGGCGGCGACAGACTCCGACTCTCCCAGCAACCGGCAGAGAATGGGGTAGAGCCGGCAGGAGAGGGGCGTCGGCTCGAAACCGTGCTGGCGCCGGATAAACAGTGGATCGGAGAAGGACTGCCTCAGGGCGTTGAGGCTGCGGCTGATCTTCGATGGGGGCACGTCCAGAATGCTGGCCACGGCAATGGAGTTGCCGTGTTGAAACACCAGGCAGAACACCCTGATAACGAAAAGATTGATGTCCTTGAGTTTGTCTATGTTGGTCGTCGGCACTGTGTCACTCCTTGTCACCGGGCTCGGTCAGGACCACCGAGCTGGTGATGAACTCGCTCATGGCGGGCAGCAGCCAGTCGGGCAGGTTGCGCCCCCTGGGGGGACTGAGCAGATAGTAGCTGGGTACGCCCATGCGCTGATGTAGCAGTTCGAACTGGTCCTGGGGCAGGCGCCGTACCTCCAGGTCCGACATGCGGTTGAGGAACTCGGCGGCGTATTTCTGGCCGACGAAGGTCAGGCTGCTGGTGCTCTCCAGCTGATCCGCCAGTTCGGTCAGCCCGCTGACCTTCACCTCCACATCCAGGTGGCGATCGATGTCGTTGGCGTACACCTCCAGGGGATCGATCCGGTCGTTGAAGGCGGGGCAGTCGGCGACGATGAAGGGATAGTCGATGATCTCCTTCAACTGAGGCTGGGGGGAGCGTTGCCAGAGGGGGTGGCGGTGGTTGCCGACCACGTAGAGGCCGGTGCCCTTGGTGACAAACTCGCTCTTCACGCCCTCTGAGTGGCTGGACTCGAAGGAGATGGCCACGTCCACATTGCCGTGCTGGATCTCGTTGTCCACATGGTGATTGATGGGTTTGACGATAAAGGTGAAGTGCTGGCCGTGCTCCCGGGCCTGCTCCTGCAGGCGGCGGGAGAGCTTGACGCACAGGCCGGTGGGACAGGCGATGGTCAGCTCCTGCTTGAGCCGGTTGTTCTCATCCTGGTCGACGCTGCAGGCCTGGCCTGCCAGCTCCAGAATCTTTTTCATCTCCGGATAGATGCGTGTCGCCATCTCGCTGGGCTCAAAGCCATACTGCTTGCGGTAAAACAGGGGATCGTCCAGGGCGTGTCTCAGGCTGTTCAGGCAGCGGCTGATCTTGGACGCGGGCACATTCAGGGTCTGGGCCACACTCAAAGAGTTGAGTGACTCATAGACCAGTACAAACACCTGGAATGAGAAAATATTGATGTCTTTGAGTCTGTCCATCGCCGAGACCATATCGTTTTTTGCAACTATACGGTATTGACGGTAAGGGTTTGCTGATGCAAATCACAGAACCGCACCCCACGCTGTATTTTCTTTGTTGTTATTGGAGCCAAAACCTAGGTTAAGTACCTGATTTAATAATTCTTGCAATAAGTGAAATTGATGGTGATTAGGGATACATTCAATATATCAGTTGCAGTGGCAATGGGATTTTATTTCGGATTAAACATCGGCGCCGAGAATTTCCAACCGCATTAGCCGAAGGTGGGAAATAGTGAATGTCTTTCAATGTTTCTTTTTCTAATTAAGCCGGCATGTCACCTGGCGCCCTCGCGCACCTGAACATCCTCGTCTGCGACAGAGCGCCTGTGTCACGACCGCCTCCCCGGGTCAAAACCTGGCCGGGGGCCGTGGCGGTAGGGGCCCAGAGTTCTGCTTTTTCTCAAGGCCGAAGGTGGCGAAACCGGGGCGGCCGGAGTGAGGCGACGAGGCATCGGCGTTGGTGGAGGCCGGCCCTGCCGGTCCCATCGAGAACGGCAGTAAAAGATGCATCATGCCAGATAGATAGGTGTTTTTCCGTGGTGAGTCCATTGTTTATGGTCCCGACTGGCTTAAGTGGGTTGGGGGGCTACAATGGGACAAGGGAGTGTAAGGAGATCACCCATGGAACTGCACTGGATCTGGGACTGGGTAGGCTACGCCGCGTCCATCGTGGTGGCGATCTCGCTGACCATGGCGGACATCAAGAAGCTCAGGTGGTGGAATCTGCTGGGAGCAGTGCTGTTTGTGCTTTATGGCTGGGCCATTGCCGCCTATCCGGTGATGCTGGTGAACGCCTTTATCGTCATCATTGATGCCTACTACCTGATCAAGATCTATCGTCACGAGGTGGAGGAGGCGAGTTGAGCGTCAGCCTTCGTGCTGGCGTTTGAAGGCCGCCGGTGTGTTGCCCGTGTGGCGCTTGAAATACTTGATGAAGTGGGTGATGTCCTCGAAGCCCAACTCGAACGCCGTTTGCTGCACCGACAGTCCGTCCATGGCCAGCTTGCGCTTTATCTCCAGGATAATCCGAAAATCAATCAACTGTTTTGCGGTATGACCACAGCAGGCCTTGCATAGCTGGTTCAGGCATTTGTAGCTGGTATGCATCCGCTGGGCATACTGGCTGGCCTCCTGGATCTCGGTGTAGTGGGTGTCCACCTGACGCAGGAACTCCCCGAAACGCTCCTTCTGCAGCTCGCTGAGGTGGGCCAGGTGGCTCTCCCTCTGCTTCGCCAGCCTGATCAGCAGGGCCGACAGCAGCAGCTGGACGATGACGCTGCTGTCAGGCCCCTCCTCCATGGCTTTTCTCATCTCATTCAGCAGTGTCCTGGTGCTTTCCCTCAGCCCGGTGGAAAGGGGCAGGACCGGCAGGGCGGTCAGGCTCTGGTGAACCGGCACAAAGTAGGAGGTGCGAATATTGGCGGAGCTGGCAGAGAAGAACTCTGGGGTCATGATGACCAGCTTTCCCCTGGGGGTGTCGTCGCCGTCAAAGGCGTGTACCTGCCCCTTGTTGATGAAGATGATGCTGTTGGATTGGTAGGGATAGGCGTGGAAATCGATGAAGTGTTGACCCTCTCCCTCGTCGATACAGATAAAGCAGAATGCCCCGACCCTGTGGGGTTGATAGGGGTTGGCGCCGGCGGTGCAGATCTCCCCGAGAAACTGCTCCAGATCCAGTATGTCTATGCCGGTTTCTGCGAGCCGGGGGCTGCGGTAGGTGATGTTGGGGATGTCGTCGAATCTATCCATTTTCAGGCCTTATCAAGAGGATCCGGCAAAGCCATTGCGCACAGCCTGGGGGCTTTCTGTTGAAAAACAGGCGTCAGCCTGAGCAATTGACACCTCTTCGAACAGGGTACATGAGAGGTGCACTCGTTTCACCTTCGCGGCCTGCTCGTCATAATCCTGCGGTCACTGGTCTGGCAGGCATCGGCGGGATGCAGCCGGGGCTGACGGTATACGCCGTCCTCGGAGTCGCGGCGGCCGTCAGCGTTTTCATGGGTGCATTGAGCGCCGGGGCTTTCATCATCATTTCCCTGTAGTCGGTGACACGATGGAACCGGTTTGGCCGGGGGCCAGCAGGAACCGGGCTGTGCTATAGGGAAAGTAATGGTGAATCCACTGAGGAAACAGGTCGGTAAAGGCCTGAAAATTGCCGTTACCGTACCCGGTGACGGGAATGTGATCGCCGCCTCCGAAGTGACGCCGAAGCGGGCGGATGCCGGATGTCAGGGAGGAGGAGAGATCAGTGTTCTTCTACCTGTTGAATGTGAGAAAACTTGCCGTATCTTAAGAAGTTATCTGTCTGCCTGGCGACTTCGGAGGAGAACAGCATCGAGGTGTGGCTGTGGGGCAGGATGATGTGGTCCCGAAACCCCTGCAGCCGGGTCTCCTCCACCAGGACGGTGCCATCGCCGTCAGACTCCTCCTTGGGCAGGATCAGCCGTCCCATGCCGATACCGGCGTTGCCGGCCAGGCTGCCGAGTTCGGCGTCTCCCAGGTAGCGGCCGTGGTGGTTTTCCAGCAGGCCATGCTGGTGGGCATTGCCCATCAGCCCTTCCAGGTTCCACTGGGCCAGGCGCCGGGCAACGGCGGCCCCCCTGTGGGGCGAGCCCAGGGTGACGATGCGGGAACCCTCTGGGAGCTCCCGGTGTTCGGCGTACTGACGGGCCAGTACCCCGCCCAGACTGTGTCCCACCAGAAACTGGGGTTCTCCCGGCCGGGTGAGCGCCGCCAGTCGCTCAAACAACAGCCTGGCATCAATGGCCAGGCTGTTGTAACTGAACCCCTCCACCTGCCAGCCCAGACCGGTTAACTGGGCGGCGAGAGGGCGCATGATGGTATGGTGCATATACAGTCCATGTAGCATCACCAACTGCATAAGATCTTTACCCGTATCGACAATCTGGTTTCAGCATACCCTATTTATGTTTGGAGCGGATCATGCTCAGGGTTTCGCCCTTGGGCTTGTTGCCATAGAAGTTGTTGTAGTTGACCATGTCGATGGCATCGACGCCGGTAATCGGGCAACGGCGCTCCTGTTTCATCACGGCGCTGCCTTTGATGCGTTTGCCCTTGGCATCGTAGCAGTGGCTGGCCGCGGTGTTGTTGGCGTAGGCCGGGCCGGGATAGCCGCTGCCGCCGCCGCCAGTGGCCAGTGCTGCGGCGCTGAAAACAAGAGTAACCAGTAACAGTGACTTCATAGTGCTTCTCCATTTGCTGCCTCACTATTCAGGGTAGACCGGATCGAAAAAAAAATTATTTCGACGGCAAGCCGCAGCTCCTAATCGAAAATAATGAACTAGAGATGGTCAGGGGTTCGCTTTAGCTGAAGGTTTGCCTTATCCACAATAGAGTGCGCCGATGAACCCCGTGAGCAGGGGCCGTGTCCAGGGGCAGGCATTGGGGCCAGCGTAAAGAGACCGGAAAGGATTGCAGTGGCAGGCCTCTGCCGTTACCCCGGTCCCGCCTTACCTGGGCACCAGAGTGCGGGTTGTCGCCGGCCGCTTATCTTGCAGTAGAGGCACAGGCTTGAAAACCAAGTCGATTTCACCTGGGTAAGGAGTGCTGAGAGCGGGGATGCCCGGGGGAAGGGGGGGCTGGGCCGGCGTTCCTCTGAACCGGGAGAGGTCGGTGTCTCCCCCGGCGAGCCGGATGAGGGGGGAGGGCGTGGCGGCCGAGACCGGCGGTCTTGCTCCACTGGCGACACAGAGGTACGACCGCGCTGCCGTCGTGCCGCACCCCCCGGGAAGGGCGGCATATCCCTGCACCGAAAACGGCCATCGCGACATAGTTGGTAACAATACTCCGGCATTTTTCCTGTGGGACGGCGCCCCCTCCCGACGCCAGCCTCGCCCACGACCTCTGACCGATGCCCCCCGATGCCGGTTCGGGCCTTAGGTGCGGTCAAAGTCTCGCCGAACCGGGGTTGTCCTTGCGAAAACTGTGATCGCCGTCTCTTGTTGAGGCGGCGCTGCCGTTGTTAGTCTGGCGGTTCGGCCTGATGCCGAACCACTCTTTTTCAGGTAGAGATGATGTTGCACTCCATCGTTTTTATCGCTCGATTTTGCCAGCCTCAATGGCAAGGTGGAGCGTAATCTAGATCGCTGACCCTGCCATTGGGGCTAATTGAACCGACCGTTGTCGGGATTCAATTGGCGAGGTGGCGTGTCTCTTCCTGTTACCCTTCCTGTTCAATCTCCCGACCACTGTCTACCGTTTTGACTTATTACACCGGGAAGATTTTGCTTTG
Source organism: Ferrimonas sediminicola (assembly GCF_005116715.1). Lineage (GTDB taxonomy): Bacteria > Pseudomonadota > Gammaproteobacteria > Enterobacterales > Shewanellaceae > Ferrimonas > Ferrimonas sediminicola. The sequence goes on from NZ_SWCI01000006.1 coordinate 132,242, forward strand.
AACACCAAACTTGTAGGCGCCACCCTGATTGTGGCCGGCACCAGCATCGGCGCCGGCATGCTCGCCCTGCCCATTGCCGTGGCCAACATCGGCTTCTGGCCGGCGATGGCGCTGATGCTGCTGATCTGGGGCCTCTCCGGCTACACCGCGCTGCTGCTGACCGAGGCCAACCTGGCCACCGGCCGGGGGCTGAACTTCCACCGCATGATGGGGCAGACCCTGGGGCGAGGCGGTCAGTTGCTCTGCTCCGCCAGTTTCCTGGCCCTGCTCTATGCCCTGACCGCCGCCTACCTCACCGGTGGCGCCTCCCTGGTTACCCTCAAGGCCAAGAGCCTGCTGGCCCTGGAGCTGGGCAGCGTCAGCGCCACCCTGATCTTCGCCTGCACCCTGGGGCTGGTGGCGGCGTTCGGGGTGCGCTATGTGGACCTGCTGACCCGCGGCCTGTTCAGCCTGAAGATGGTGGCCCTGGTGATTCTGGTGGTGCTGCTGCTGCCGCTGGTGGAGGCGCATAACCTGGCGCCGGCGCTCCCTGCCGACGGCCAGGGCAGCCTGCTGATGGCGGCGCTGCCGCTGATCTTTACCTCCTTCGGTTTCCACGTGTGCATTCCGCCCCTGGTGGACTACCTGGAGGGGGACATTCGTGCCCTGCGCAGGGTGTTCCTGATGGGCAGCGCCCTGCCGCTGCTCTGTTACACCCTGTGGCTGCTGGCGGTGTTCGGTCCCCTGGGCCAGGCACAGCTGGCGGGCCTGGGAGAGGGGGACAGCCTGGCCAACCTGGTGCAGGCCATCGCCACCCTGACCGGCTCCGCCAGCATCGCCACCCTGGTGACCCTGTTCGCCGATCTGGCCCTGGTGACCTCCTTCATCGGGGTGACCCTGAGCCTGTTCGAGTACCTGGCCGAGCTGCGCCGCGGCCACGGTGGCCGGGTGGGCACCTGGCTGATCACCTTCGTGCCGCCGCTGGTGCTGGCGCTGGCGCTGCCCGAGGGGTTCGTGGCGGTGCTGGGATTCGCGGCCGTCCCCCTGGCGGTGCTGATCGTGTTCCTGCCGGTGGCGGCGGTCCTCAAGCTGCGCCGCGGCGGCGAGCGTCCCTACCGGGTAGCCGGTGGCACGCCGGCACTGGTGCTGGCCAGCCTGTTGGGGGCGCTGATCGTGCTGGCGCAGCTGATGTGAGCTGGGGCTGAACAATCTGGCGGAATATGAAGCTGATTTTCCGCCAAATTGCTTCATGATGTTACAGCGAGGTTATCCCGTTCAGTCGCCTGTGATAGAGTGTCCCGGAATGAATCTGGCGGCAGCCGCGACTGCCGCCGCCCACCCTAGAGGATGATCCGTCCGCGTATTAAGAGACGGAGCCTGAGAAGGAAAAAGCAATGAGAGCTTGGTTGACCGCGGCAGTGGTGGCACTGCCGCTGACGGCGCTTGCCGACGAGGGCATGTGGCAGCCCTATCAAATCCCCTCCCTGGAGGAGAAACTGACGAAGATGGGCCTGGAGATCGACGCCAAGTCCATGGCGGATCTGGGCGCGTTCCCGATGAACGCCATCATCAACTTCGGTGGCTGTACCGCCTCCTTCGTCTCTCCCGATGGCCTGGTGGTGACCAACCACCACTGTGGCTACGGCGCCATCCAGTACCACTCCACCCCGGAAGACAACATCCTGGAGAATGGCTTCCTGGCCAAGACCCGCTCCGAAGAGAAGGAGCCGGTGCCCGGCTACAAGATCTGGGCCACCGAGTCCATGGTCGACGTCACCGACAAGGTGCTGACCGGCACCCAGTCCGCCAACAACGGCGAGGAGTACTACAACACCATCGAGGCCAACACCAAGGCGCTGGTGGCCGAGTGTGAAGTGAGCGAGGACTACCGCTGCGACGTGTACAACTTCCACCGCGGCGCCCAGTACTTCCTGATCAAGGAGCTGGAGATCCGCGATGTGCGCCTGGTGTACACCCCCTCGATGTCCGTGGGCAAGTACGGTGGTGACATCGACAACTGGATGTGGCCCCGTCACACCGGTGATTTCTCCTTCTTCCGCGCCTACGTGGGCAAGGATGGTCGTCCCGCTGACTACAGCGAAGAGAACGTGCCTTTCCAACCTGAGCGCTTCCTGAAGGTCTCCGCCAAGGGTGTTGAAAACGGTGACTTCGTCATGGTGGCGGGCTACCCAGGTCGCACCAACCGTTATCGCACTGCCGACGAGGTTCAGACCTACTTCGAAGCGATCTATCCCAAGTCCAAGGTGGCTCGTGAGGAGATCATCGAGCTGATCAAGGCCACCTCTGCCGAAGGCAGCGACGCCCGCATCAAGTACGAGAGCACCCTGGCCAGCCTGGCCAACTACGCCAAGAACTTCCAGTCGATGATCGAGGGTTACGCCAAGACCGGCATCCTGGCCAAGAAGGTGGGCGAAGAGCGGGCGCTGCTGGAGTGGATCAACAGCGACCGCGAGCGTGCCAAGCAGTACGGTGATGTGATCAACCGGCTGAACGCGCTGATTGAAGAGGATCACGCCCACCTGGACCGTGACATCATCCTGGGTTATCTGCGCTACAACCAGATGACCAGCATCGCCGCCCGCCTGTACCGCCTGGCCCAGGAGAAGCAGAAGCCCGATCTGGAGCGTGAACCTGGGTACCAGGAGCGCGACTGGGACGGCATTAAGGCCGCCATGCAGCGGGTCGACCGTCGCTATGACGTGGAGGTGGACAAGGCGATCCTGGCCCTGCAACTGGGCAAGTACGCTCAGCTGCCCGCCTCCGAGCGTCTGGAGGATCTGGACCGGGTATTCGGCCTCAATGGCACGTTCGACGCCGAGGCGCTGAAGACCAAGCTGGACGCCATGTACGCCACCACCGACCTGGGCAAGGCGGAAACCCGCCTGGCGTGGCTGGACAAGAGCCCAGCGGAGTTCCAGGCCAGCAACGATCCCTTCATCCGTTACGCCGTTGCCACCTACGACGCCAAGATGAAGCGTGAGAAGCAGGCCAAGGATCTCTCCGGCCGCCTGCTGCAGGTTCGTCCCGACTACATGAACGCCATCATCGCCTACAACGAGAGCCTGGGTCTGCCGGTCTACGCCGACGCCAACTCCAGCCTGCGTCTGACCTTCGGCACCGTGGTGCCCTATTCTCCGCAGGATGGTCTGGTTGCCGTGCCGTTTACCACCCTGGAGGGGCTGGCCGCCAAGGCCACCGGCGAAGCGCCTTTCCACGCCTCCGAGAAGCAGCTGCAGCTGATCAAGGATAAGGTGTACGGTCCCTATAAGCAGGAGTCCCTGGGCAGCGTTCCGGTGAACTTCCTGACCAACCTGGACTCCACCGGCGGTAACTCCGGCTCTCCCACCATGAATGGCCGTGGCGAGCTGGTGGGTCTGCTGTTCGACGGTGTGTACGAGTCCATCACCGCCGACTGGAGCTACAACAACGACCTGAGTCGCTCCATCCATGTGGACAGCCGCTATATGCTGTGGGTGATGAAGCACCTCGACGGTGCCGACAACCTGCTGGAAGAGATGGAAGTGGTGAAGTAACCCCACTCTGCTGAGAACGGCGCCCCGCAATGCGGGGCGCTTTTCTGTCTGGATTGGACAGAGAAGCAGCAGTCGGTGGATTGCCCCTTGCCAAGCACCAGCGGAATTGCATAAGCTAAGTAGCTGACGCGGCTATCGTATAATGGCTATTACCCGAGCTTCCCAAGCTCGTGATGAGGGTTCGATTCCCTCTAGCCGCTCCAACATTCAGAAAAAACCGACTCCAGTGAGTCGTTTTTTTTCGTTTCTGGCCCTAATGGCCGGCCACTATCCGCCGGAAGGCGGGACTGAAGCGGCTCACCGGTCCGGTGGGGCCCGCCTGCACCACCATCACCGCCAGATCGAGATCCCTGGCCAGCGCCAGGGCCTGGTCCGGGGTCAGCACCATCATGGCGGTGGCGTAGCCGTCCGCCTCGGCGCAGCTGGGGTGGAGCACGGTGACCGACAGGGTGCCGCTGGCAGCCGGGTAGCCGGTCCTGGGGTCGATGATGTGCCCCAGGCTGACTCCCTGGGCCCGGATGAGGTTGACGTAGTTGCCCGAGGTGGCCATCGCCAGGTTATCCAGAGGCACCCGCTGCTGAAACTCCAGGCTCAGCTTCTCCGGCCGGGTCACCGCCACCTGCCACGGCCCCCCCCTGGGCGCGCTGCCCTGACTGCGCAGTTCGCCGCCCACCTCCACCAGGTAATCGCCGATGCCCATGGCGGTCAGAGCCTCCGCGATCAGATCCACCCCATAGCCCTTGGCCACCGCCGACGGGTTGATCTCCAGCCCGGGGATCAGCTTGGTAAACTGGCGCCCCTCGAGGCGAAACCCCCCCATGCCGGTACGGCTGCGGACCAGCTCCAGCTGACCCAGGCTCTTATGGCTGAGATCCCTGGGCTTGGCCCCAAACCCCCAGAACTCGATCACCGGCCCCAGGGTGATGTCCAGGGCGCCGCCGCTCTCCCGGGCGATGCGCCGGGCGATGGTCAGCACCCGGGCGGTCTCCTCGGAGACCTGGATGGGCTGGCCGACCGGACTATCATTGAGTGCCACCACTTCGGCATCGTCACGAAACACCGACAGGGTCCGGTTGACCCGTTGCAGCTGGCGCTCCACCTGGTGCAGCACCTCGGCGGGGCCCTGGTGCGGCGTACTCTGTTGCCAGCGGATGCTGTAGCTGGTGCCCATGGTCTCGCCGTGCAGCTGTCGAAGGGAGCCACTGGCTGAGGCCGTCAGGCTCAGCAGTGCCAACAGCAGCCACAGCGAGGACGGGAGCCGGATGGGGAAAGGGGACATGGAGACCTCCAGATAAAAAAGGCCGGCCACGGGGGCCGGCAACAAGGGGCGGAATCCTTCCCCCTTAGAGGTTGGCAGCTTCCCTACCTGCGATGCGGCCGAACACGGTCACATCGGTAATGGCATTGCCGCCCAGGCGGTTGGTGCCGTGGGTCAGGCCGGTTACTTCACCGGCGGCAAACAGACCGGGGATCGGCTGGCCATTGTCGCCAATGACCCGGGTGTGGGTGTCGGTCACCAGGCCGCCCATGGTGTGGTGCACGGAGGGCTTGGCCACCAGCATGTAGAAGGGAGGCTTGAGCAGGGTCTTCAGGCCACCGCGGTGGCTGAACTGCTGATCCTTGCCCGCCTTGGCAAACTGGTTGACCCGGGCCACCTGGGCCATCAGCGCCTGCTTGTCGATGCCGAACTTGTCCGCCAGCTCCTCGATGCTGTCGGCCTTGTACATAAAGCCCTTGCGGTTGAGCTCCTCAAACTCCTCCTGGTGTACATCCACGGTGTGGGCGTACTGCTCGATCTCCTGGCCCCAGAGCACGTAGGCCTGCTGGTTGGTCTGGGCCAGTATGGCACGGCTGATCACGTCGCGACGCTCCAGCTCCTCGACGAAGCGGTTGCCCTCCTTGTTCACCAGGATGGCGCCGAAGAACCGGGAGTCGGCGATCAGGGAGATGACGCCGGTGTCCACATGGCAGATGGGGTAGGTCTGGATGTAGCCCATGTTGGCGGTCTTGGCCTTGAGCTTCTCCGCCATTTTGATGCCGTCGCCGGTGATGCCACGGGCGTTGGTGGTGCCATAGCGGTTGTCCAGCTCGGGGACAAACTTGGTGCGCATCGCCACGTTGGCGCCGAAGCCGCCGGTGGCCAGGATCACCCCCTTGCTGGCGTTGTAGATCACCTTCTTACCGTTGTGCTCCGCTTCCACGCCGATCACCCGGCCACTCTGGTCTTTGATCAGGGCCTTGGCGGTGGTGCGGGTGTGGATGGGGATCTGCAGTTCGTCGGCCTTGGCCATGAACTTGCTGATCCACTCGGCACCGGTGTGGTTCTTGGGGATCAGTGCCCGCTTGACGCTGTGGCCGCCAAACTGGAACAGCTGGTCCTGGTAGAACTCCACCTTGATGTAGTCACGCAGCCATTCGGCGGCGGGCAGGGACTGCTCCGCCAGGATCCGCACCATCTCCGGGTCGCCCTTGAAGTCACCGCCCTTGAGGGTGTCCTTGATGTACAGCTCGATGTTGTCTTCGATGCCCATCTGCTTCTGCACCCAGTTGCCGGGCACGTTCATCTGACCACCGGTGATCAGCGAGTTGCCGCCGACGGTGGGCATCTTCTCGATGATCACCACCTTGGCACCGGCGTTCTTGGCGGTGATGGCGGCGCTGAAGCCGGCGCCCCCGGAGCCGACGACCACCACGTCGAACTCCTGCTCGGCGTCCAGGGCCTTCTCCTTCTTGGCGGCCTTGGCGGCGCCGGCGATCAGGGTCACTCCGGCGGCGTCCAGGGAGTGGTTGACCGCCTCCTTGAAGGCCCCTGAGGTGATGGTGGCGCCGCTGATGCCGTCCACCTCGGTGCTGTTGGCCTGGAGCATGGCGTCCTTCATCTCGGTGAACACCGCACCGGCCAGCACCTTGTTCTCGTTCTGCTTCAGCACCTGGATATCCACCAGCTGACCGCCCTGGGTCTCGGTCTGAACCTGAATCTCACCATGCTTGCCGAACGCCTTGCCCTGGCTGGTGATGATTGGGCTCTCTGTCTGGGTGGAGCAGCCTGCCAGCAGCGCCAGGATGGCGCCGCAGAGAAGGGATTTCTTAATCATTCTGAGGTCCTCTCGATCAGAAGCGGAAGCCGACGGCCAGGCCGTACTCGATGCCATCGTTGGGGGTGGCGCCCCAGCTGTCGAACTGGGTCAGGTGCAACTTGGTGTAGACGCCGTCACCCAGGCTGGTTTTCAAGGTGGTGATGATCTGATGGCCGTAGCTGTCGTAGCCCAGAACATCCTGGTGTTCATCATCCCGGCCGAACTGGCCCTCGTAGTTGACGCTGAGGGAGTGCTTCAGGCCGAAGAACTGCAGCGGGTAGCGGGCATTGATCACCGCCGCTCCGCCGGTCAAGCCGTCGAAACTGGCGTTGGTGGGTGTGAAGGAAGCGGCGGAGTAGTTCACCCCAAGGCCGGCGTTAATGAACAGCTGGCCATACGTGCGGTTGGTGGTGAAGCCCAGGTAGAAGTTGTCCTCCATCACGGTGCGGTTGGAGGCGAGGAAGTTCTGCATCCACCAGTTGTAGGAGGACTTGCCAATCTGCTTGTCGACGATGGCCAGGGATTTGACCGTCAGTTTGCCATCGGCGCCGTGCTGGGCATCCTTGACTTCTCCGGGGTTTTCCAGTTTTACGTAGGCAAACAGGGTGCCCCAGTCGGCCTTATTGAAATGACTCAGCTTCAGGAACGGCTGATCGTAGGCGCCGCGGTTATCATCCTTGGTGTCGGAGGTGTAGGCCTTGTAACCGATATCCAAAGAGGTGGCGGAGAGGGCCGGGGTGGCCACCAGGGCGGCGGCCGCCGCCAGGAGTTTGAGTTTCATAGTCGTGTCCCCTTGTAATTGACGGGGACAGAATACTCATCGCCTGAGGGAATAATGTGAGGTGGCTCGCGGTGGATCCGGGGTGGTATCTAACTGTGTGGGTTTAGGAAGCAATGGAAAAAGGTTTTTAAATTTCACACTCTTGGCGTGTTCCAGCTAGCAAAACCGAGCGGGTTTTAGAGGTGGTTTCCCCCGCTTTCGCTCCCTGCGTCAAATCTGTGTCAAAACCCACTTTGTCTTCAACATTACTTTCACGCAGCAACAGAAAACGGCGGCCTGAGCCGCCGTCTTTTTCCGGACTAGGGACGTATTCTCAGCTGGGCGCAGAAGCGCCCCTCTTGCCTGTCAGTGTCGAATTGCCACCCCAACTGCTTGGCCAACCTCTTCACCAGCATCAATCCCAGGCCGAAGCCACTGTGGTTGTCGGCGCTGGTGGGGTTGGTGATCTCGATGAGCTCATCCCGCTGGCGGATCACTATGCCCTGGGCGCCATGCTCCATGGCGTTGCGGATCAGGTTGTTGAGCATGATCGCCAAGGGTTCCCTTAGCAGGGGCAGCCGGGTTTGATCGACACTGACCTCGATGGCGGCCCGGTAGCCCTGGGCCTGTTTTTGGTGATCCACTACCTGTTCCAGCAGGGCGCCGAGGCGGACCTGCTCCCGCTCCAGGGCGCTGCACTCCTTGTTGGTGAGCCACAGCAGGGTCTCGGTGATCGATTTCATCTGGGCGGTGGCCTGGCTGGCGTGCAGGGTCGGGCCGCTCAGCCGCCCCTGCTGCAAGCTGAGGATCTCGAAGGAGGATTGGCAGATGGCGATGGGAGTGCGCAGTTCATGGCTGGCAAAGCGCAGGAAGCTGAGTTCCCTCTGCTGGGCCTCCTTGAGCTTCTTCAGGGAGTTGTCCAGGGCATCGACGATGGACTGCAGCTCGGCGTAGCACTGCTTGGGGAAGCTGAAGGGTTTCATGTTCTGCCAGTCGTGCTGCTTGATGGCGCGGCTGATCTGGTGCACCGGGGTGATCACCTGATTCTGCATGTAGAAGGCCAGGCTGGCGACCACAAAGAAGGTCATGGCGATCAGCAGCAGGATGGCAGTCATGTTCTTCGGGGCAAACACCAGATCATGGGTGGCGTTGTACCTGAGCCACACATAGTAGTCCCGGTTGTCGCTGTTGGTGTAGGCCATCAGCGCATCGATATAGGGCCCGTCGGCGTGGTGGTAGAACACCCCCTGCTCCGGTGTCGGCGGCCGATTGTCGCTCATCTGCTGGATTGGCCCAGGCACCGATTCCCATCGGCGAAATACCGTCAGGTTATCGGTATTGAAGGGTTGGCCCGACAAGCGGAACCACTGCTCGGCGGCCTGCCCGGCGTTGGTCATGGTGATCTCGTGCATGGAGAACATGCCGGTACACATCATGCACAGGGGGATGATGCTGTTGATCGCCAGGGTCAGCACCAGGAAGCCGATGCCATAGAGCTGGTAGGTGCGCTTGAGACTGAGTTTACGCGGCATCGGCGGAACTCCTCAGGCTCAGGCCGACACCGCGGACGGTGTGGATCAGCTTGGTGTCGAACGGCTTGTCCACCACCCGCCTGAGCAGGTGGATATGGCTGCGCAGGCTGTCGCTGTCCGGCGGGGTGTCCGGCCACAGGGTGCGTTCTATCTCCTCTCGCTCGACGGTCTCCGGGCTGCGTCGGGCCAGCAGGGAGAGGATCTGCCAGCCGGTGCGGGACAGGTTCAGAGGCTGTCCCTGGCGCCGGGCGCTGTGACCGGCGAAATCGATCTCCAGGTCCGCCAGTCGCAGTGTCTTTGGCGCCGGGCGGCGCTGGGAGACCACCTTGAGCCTGGCCACCAGTTCCTCCATGGCGAAGGGCTTGACCAGGTAGTCGTCGGCACCGGCGTCGAAGCCGTCCAGCCGGTCGTTGAGGCCGCCCCGGGCGGTGAGCATGATCACCGGGGTGTTGATGCACTGCTGCTGCCAGCGGCGGCAGGCGGTGACACCGTCGCCATCGGGCAGGTTCAGATCCAGGATGATGGCGTCGAAGTGGTGCTTGGCGAGCCGCTGCTCCGCTCTGGCCAGGGTGTCGGCGTAATCGCACTCGATCTCCCTCAGCTCCAGGTAGTGCAGGATGTTCTTCGCCAATAGATGATTGTCTTCGACCAGGAGTACCAGCATAGTTAGAACAGCTCCAGTTGGTGGGCAATGTGTATCAGGTTGGCGCGGTTGGCCGCGCCCAGCTTCTTTCGCAGCGACTCCATATGGTATTCGACACCGCGGACGGTAATGTGGAGCCGGTCGGCAATTTCATGATTATGAAAACCACTGGCCGCCATCTTCAGTACCTCGATGGCGGTGGGATTGAACAACCGGCTGTGGCGGTAGGGGTTAAACAGGTGGCGGTGGCTCTCCAGCAGCAGCGCCTGACCCAGCCTCAGTGTCTGCTCCAGCTGCGGCGGCTCACCAAGGGGCGCGGTTCGATCACTGAGCAGGGTGAAGCGTCCGCTCCAGGCACTCTGTCCGAAGCAGGGCAGGGGCCAGCTCAGCACCTCGCAGACGCCGTGGTTGTGAAACAGGCGCGTGGCCTGAGGTGCCACTTCGGCATCCAGTCGGTAGTGGTAGGGGGAGGCGAGCTCCAGGGCGGCCTCAAAGTTGGGATCCTGACGGGCAACCCGGCCCAGATAGAGCCGCTGCAGGGCCTGCACCTGGCTGGAGGAGGCCAGGCTGGCCACCGGCCGGCGCAGGGCGGCCGGGGTGAACAGCTGGCTGCGGCAGGGAGTGCGGTAGGCTTGCCGGGCATGGTGGGGGATCCCCTGGTACCAGAAGCCGGAGAACCCCAGCGGCAGAACCAGTGCCCTCAGTTGCTGGCGAAGCTGGTCCAGGCTGGGTGGTGCCGGGCACTCCGGCAACCGGGCCGAAGGGTGGATGGCCTGCATGATCTTTCCCGTTCTCTGTGGTTTCCCACAGACTTTACGGTCTGGTGAGCCGGGGGAAAAGGTGCGCAGGCCCGAACCGCCGGTGTCTCGGCAAAAGCGAAAACTGAAGTGGGAAAGTCAGGCTTTTTGACGGGATTTTGATGTTGGCTGCGTTAGCATGGTGGTGTCCTTGACCCTCGCGCAGGGGCACCATCAAGGCCACCTCCGGGCGGCCTCTTTACTGATGGGATTCCAGTACGTAGTTTTCCAGGCAGCGCTGCAGCCAGGGGGGCGTAGCCAGCCGCCCCTGGGCATCCTGTTTCATCCACAGGTAGGTGCTCGGTGAACTGAAGTTATCCAGTACCCGCTTGTCCTGCTGGTAGCCCATCTTTTGAGTCCTGAGCCCCTTGAACTGTTCCAGGTAGTCGACGGCGGAGCGGATGCCAACGATGATGATCCCATCACTGTTCAGCAACAGCTGTGCGGCGCAGCCCAGATCCGGCACCGTCGCCAGCTCATCCAGGATTTTCCCCATGGAGCGGGCGTAGCAGGCCAGTGGGGACTGGTTGTCGGGGAAGGGCAGGGAAGCCAGCTTGACCAGGGGATAGCGAATCAACTGCTCTGGGCTGGGGTGTGCCCAGACGGGGTGATCCTGCCTGGCCACCAGGTAGCCGGATCGAATCTGAATCACTTTTTTGCTGAAGATCCCCTCCCGGGTGGCAGGCTCAAAGGCGATTACCGCATCGGCTTCATTACCGGCGAGCCGGTTGAGGCTCTCCCTGTTCCAATACTCCATCCTCAGGGTCAGTTGAGTCTGGTGGCGCTCCGCGGCCTGATGCAATGCCAGCGGCAGTGACATCGCCAGCTGTGGGACGGTGATGATGGTGAGGCTTACAGAGCTGCCATCCTGCAGGGCGCCTCCGGTTCCACTGGCCTCCTCACCCAGCATCACCAACTGGCGCAGCAGGGGGAAACAGTCATGGGCGACCTCTGTGGCCTGCATCACGCCCCTCTCTCGGTGAAACAAGGGATCACCCAGGGCCAGTCTCAGAGCCCTGAGTTTCCGATTGAGCTTGGAGGTGGTCACGCCAAGCTGTTCCGCCAGTTGGGCTATGCCGTTGCCGTTGTAGAGCTGGCAGAAGAGATCCAGGTTGGAGAGGCTGAGCTTGAGCGTCGCCTCGGATCCCGTGGGGAAGCTGCGGTGTTGGCTGCAAAGCTGCTGCATCCGTTTGAACACCGGGTAGAGCTGCTCGGCCATCTGGCTGCGCTCGAACCCTTGCTGGCGGCGAATAAACAGGGGGTCGCCCAGGCAGTCTCTCAGGGCATTGAGTCCCCGGCTGATGGCGGCTGGTGTGGTTGCCAGGGTGAGGGCGACCTCCTTGGCATTGAGGCGCTCATACACCTCGACGAAGAGGTTCAACTGGAAGAGGGTGCAGTGTTGCAGTTTGTTCACGTTCCCGGTCCTTGAGTCTGTCTGAGGTTAATCTAACCAGGGTCAGTGAGGTTGGCGATCCCCCCGTGGTCGAAATTGAGCCTCTGTCATTCCCGTGGTTGGGTTTCGTGATCCCGCCCTCATCTGGCTGTCACTCAATGGGCAAAATCGAGAATTGCAAAAATCGACTTTGGGTAATTTGAATTGTCGAATTTTGTGAAAGCTCCAGGAGTGCCCGGCCAGGCTCGGCGTTTTGTCTGGAAATGGCCGTGCTATCGATGTAATCGCTTGAAATTCACCTCTCCTGTGGCGAACCCTGCCTTTTTCTCCTCTCCGGCCGAGGGTGATGGTCATCAACTCTGCTGCAGCTTCGCCCGCCTAACATGGCTGCGACCACAGTGATGATGGTTTTACGGAGATGATAATGATGAAAACACCTAAGGCACCCTTGGCGCTGCTGATTGCGTCAGCCCTGATGATGGGCGGTTGCGGGGATGGCGAAGATGGCAAGGATGGCCAGCCCGGCCAAACTGGTCAACCGGGCAACCCCGGCGAGCCGGGCAGCGTTGGTCTGCATATCGATATGGCCGGGGAGGCCATCGCACAGATCAAGGGCGCAACCTACCAGGACGGCATTATTGCCGTCGAATTTGAGTTGACCAATTCACAGGGCGTCGGCCTGTTTGGACTGGATGGAAACAACCCCTTTCACGACTTCCGCTTTTCCCTGGCGCAACTGGAAGTGGATGGCGATCTGAAGCGGTGGCAGTCGCTGCTCAATGAGACCACCAACGATGCTGGCACCACCTTTGAACAGGGGTTTGAGAAGCTGAAGGATTGTCCTAAGTGCCTGACGGACAACAATGACGGCAGCTACAGCTACAGGTTCCACACAGACCTGCTGCAGTGGCAGGACCCGGCGGGTGTCGCTTTTGATCCGGCGCTGACTCAGCGTCTGGCCATTGAGATGCAGTTTGAGTACGACTCCGGCCATGAGTTGGCGGAGAATGCTCACTATGACTGGATTCCGGCCAGTGGCGGTCAGGAGGGGGTGGAGACCCGTGAGCTGGTGACCATGGAAACCTGCTATACCTGCCACCAGCCCGACAGCCTCAAGGCTCACGGCGGACGGCGCCTGGATCTGGAGAACTGCCAAGCCTGCCACAACGGCCTGGTGTCCGATCCCGAAGGGGTCTCGGTGGAGCTCGGGCATATGGTGCACGCCATCCATATGGGGCCTGAGCGTCAGGGTAAGGATGAGCAGGGCACAGTCGTCCCCATGCCCTATACCATCGCTGGCTATCACGGCCCTCACGCCTTTGACTACCCCGCCTTTCCCACCAAGCCCTTTATGGACTGCAGCGTCTGCCACACCGAGGATGACTCCCTGGCCGATTCGGAGTTGTGGTTGAAAGATGCCAATGCCAATGCCTGTATTGGCTGTCATACCGACAGCCCGGTGCAGCATAACTCCGCCAAAAGCCCCGAGCTGGCCTGTACCGACTGTCACAGCGGCGTAGACCACCGCAAGCATGGCGCGCCCTACGAGGCGGCGGCAGGTTATGCGGTAAGCGTCTCCAACATTGAGATCAATGCCGACCATCTGCTGGAGTTGGATCTGCAGGTCACCGACGCCGAGGGCGGCCTGGTGAGCATCGATGAGATCTACCAGCAGGGCTACTCCAACCCCTATGTGGTGGTGAGCTGGGACGTGGAGAGGGACTACCCTGAGCAATTGGTGACCCTGGAGGGAGAGGGGTTCAGCGAGGGCACCACCTATGAGCACCGCCGCTTCAGCCTCAAAGGGGATGGCTCCACCACCTATGCCGACGGAACCTTCCACCTGACCACCGAGAAGGTCAAGCGGGGCATCACCTACACCCTGGATCTGCCCGCAGACATCGCCCAGAGGACCCTGGAGATCCTGCCCCTGGTCAAGGTGTGCTTCGAGGAGAACAGCCCGGTCCGCACCGATTGCAGCAACGAGGGGGCCTACCCTGCCTATGTGCAGAGCGAGCCTGTGCGCACCATCCTGGCCGATGGTGACGCCCAGGTGCCTGAGCGTCGCGCCATCATCGATGAGGCCAGCTGCTTCGGCTGCCACTCCAAGGAGTTCTACCATGACTCCAATGGCGCCAATTGCATCGCTTGTCACACCAACGACAAGAAACTGGTGGACGTGGAGGTGGACCATCAGCCCACAGGCTATCTGAAGCCCTCCAGCTTCATGTACAAGGCCCACAAGGCGAAGGGCCATGACAATGGCCATGGTGGCAGCGGTACCCTGCTCAAGACCGACTGCCTGACCTGCCACTCCGCCGAGCAGGGGTGGGGCGGGCTCGACTATGGCTTCGAACTGGGGCGCAACGCCGGCAGCGCCCTGGCGGTACCCAGTACCGTCAAGGAGAAGGATGTGGCCGAGACCTGGTACGCCTCTCCAGACGTGGGTGCCTGCATGAGTTGCCACCAGAAGTACCTGTCGGACGCGGCCATGTCGCACATGATCAGCAATGGCGGCTACTTCGGTGACGACAAGGCCCAGGCTCAGGCGGCTCAGGAAGCCTGTGCCGTGTGCCACACCCCTGACAAGGTGATGGCCCACCATGGGCATAAACTGTAAGTATCATCATTACTTTCAATGACCCAAAGCGCCCGTCAGGGCGCTTTTTTTCTGTGCACGAAAAAGACCGCCCGGTGGGCGGCCCTCTTGTCGGTAGGCTCTAGTAGTGCCAGGGGAACTTACCGAAGTCCTGGTCGCGCTTCTCCAGGAAGGCGTCGCGACCCTCCTGGGCCTCCTCGGTGCCGTAGGCCAGGCGGGTGGCTTCGCCGGCGAACAGCTGCTGGCCCACCAGGCCGTCATCGGGCAGGTTAAAGCCGTATTTGAGCATGCGCATGGCTGTGGGGGATTTGGAGTTGATCTCTCTGGCCCAGCGCAGCGCTTCGGTTTCCAGTTCGACGTGGGGGACGGACTTGTTCACCATTCCCATCTGGAAGGCTTCTTCGGCACTGTAGTTGAAACCACAAAAGAAGATCTCCCGGGCGCGTTTCTGGCCAATCATCTTGGCCAGGTAGGCGGATCCGTAGCCGGAGTCGAAGCTGGCCACATCGGGATCGGTTTGCTTGAACACCGCATGCTCCTGGGAGGCCAGGGTCAGGTCACACACCACGTGCAGGCTGTGACCGCCGCCGACGGCCCAGCCGGGTACCACGGCGATCACCACCTTGGGCATAAAGCGGATCAGGCGTTGAACCTCGAGGATATGCAGGCGGCCCATGCGGGCCAGGTCGGCCTTGCCCTTCTCTTCGCCCTCATACTTGTAGCCATCCTTGCCGCGGATGCGCTGGTCGCCGCCGGAGGAGAAGGACCACTGCCCCTTGGCGGAGGGGCCGTTGCCGGTCAGTAGCACGCAGCCTACGTCGGACCACTGGCGGGCGTGGTCCAGGGCCAGGTAGAGCTCATCCACCGTCTTGGGGCGGAAGGCGTTCAGGCAGTCGGGGCGATTGAAGGCGATGCGCACCGTGCCCTGATCCTTGGCCCTGTGATAGGTGATGTCCTCGAAGTCGAACCCTTCCACCTCCTCCCACAGGGAGGGATCGAAGATGTCAGATACCGCGTTGCTCATAGGGGATTCCTTGTATTTGTGTTGGCCAAAAGGCTAGGTCGAATGCCCAGCCCGGTCAATGGCTCCGTTGTTGGGGAGTGATCCCTGTTGTCGGATCAGGGCACGCAGCAGTGGCAGGTCGGCCGGTGCCAGGGTCTGCAGTTCTATGTCACCGGGCTCTACCCACAGGTAGCGGTCATGGCTGCCGGTCAGGGTGATCGCCTGGGGATGCCACCGGCAATGGTAGCCGTGCAGCCTGACCCCCTTGTTGCCGTAGTGGTGCTCCGAGGTGCCCAGGTGGTGGCCAATCTCCAGATCGAGGCACAACTCCTCCTTCAACTCCCTGGCGAGTGCCTGGGGCAGGGTCTCCCCCGGTTCGCACTTGCCGCCGGGAAACTCCCACAGCCCCCCCTGGCTTCCGTTGGGGTGGCGGCGGCACAGCAGCAGCTTGTCTCCATCGACAATCAGGGCACAGGCGACTTCCAGCATGGGGGCTCCATCGACTCGGGGAGGCTTAAGTGTGCGGATTCCGGCACCGATTGCAAGGGCAGGACGTTTTCTGCCGGTCAAAGCTGAGATACACTTTTGTACTGGATTCAATAGCCTCGATTGGAGGCTGAGTAAGGAGTGCTCGTTTTATGCCAAGAGAGGAGATGGATCTGAGCCGGTCCTGGCTCAAGGGCTGGATCGCCCTCATCTACCTGCCGCTGGGGATTCAGATGATGTTCTGGATGATGGCCCTGGGGCGAGTGGATTTCAGCCTGCCAGGCTCCCTGGGCGCCGTGCCTATGACCCTGGTGAGCTACTATGTCTCCACCACCATACTGCTCTATCCGGCGTTCTATCTCTATGGGCTGTTCTTCTCTCTGCACCAGAACCGCTGCGGCCTGGCGGCGCACAAGGTGATGCTGGCCAGCCTGATCCCCTTTCTCAGTGCCGCGCCCTATCTGCTGGTGGGTGAGATAGGCGCTTATTTTTCGGGACACTGAGGCGCAACAACGGAGTTGGATCACACTGTGGCCAGTGGCCGATTAACGCTCCCCCTTGCTGGGTTTAGACTGCGGATCACCCCCTCCGGCGTCTGTTGTCCGGTCGGGGGTGTTTTTTGGGCCTGGGATGGCGCCAGCCGATCGAGGAGTCGTTTGCTTCGGCGTCGAGCGCAAACCCTGTCGACAGGTTCACGCCAGGCCGGCCCGCAGGACGCCAACGTCAGCACACTCAGGGTGAGCGACTCTCACTTTCACTCCTGTGTCAGGCGAAGTCCGGCGCAACATTGATCGCGAAAGATCCGCACTCCCACAATCCGAGGTTTCCATGGACGCCACCATCGCCACCATAGTCAGTGCTCAACTGGTCAACCAGGATGTGTATCACATCCGTCTCCGTCCTCACCTCCCCATGGCGGCCGTTGCCGGCCAGTATGTGGAGATCTGCCTGGACAATGGCTGGTGTGTGCCCTACTCCATGGCCAACGATCCCCAGCCTGGGGGCGAACTCGAGCTCTATATTCAGCATTTTCCCGAAGGGAGGGCCTGCGATCAGGTGATTCGCGCTCTGACCGGCCGCAAGGAGGTGCCTATCCTGGTGGATGGCCGGGTTGCCTATGCGCCCGAGTGGGACAAGGATCCGCTGATCCTGCTCAGTGCCGGCTGTGGCATCAGTCAGTCCCGCAGCATTATCGAGCACCGGCTGGCCGGCACCAGTGCCCAGCCGGTCTATCTGTGCTGGGGGGGGCGTGATGATCAGGAGCTGTTTGAGCTGCCGCAACTGCAGTCGTGGCTGAACGATCGCCGCTTTATGGCGGATCTGACCCTGGAAAGCCCACTTCAGGGTTGGGGCAACGCCCGGGGCTATGTGGTCGATGTGGCCTTGCAGCGCCTTGCCTGGATGACCGAGCTGGAGCGGAAGCGGGCCAGGGTGGTGCTGACCGGCTCACCGGCCATGGTGAACGCCTCCATCGCCCGCCTGGTACAGGCCGGTTTCTGTCGTGATCGGCTGCTGGCGGATCAGGACTACTACTCGCCCCGCACCTTGACGCCGTTGACGGTGGAGCCGGTAACGGCCTGAGGGAACAGAGATCGGCAGCAAGGGGCGCATCGGCGCCCCTTTCCTGTTTTCCTGTCAAATGGCCGAAGCCGTGCCACACTTTATCTCACAGGCTGAGGTAAATTGATGACTCTGAAAAGGTTGGCATTACTGCTGTCGATGGTGCTGATATTGGTGTTGGTGGCCAGTTACTGGCTTATCCGGATGCTGGTGATCATTCCTATCCTTGAGCGGGAGGTGGCTTCGCTGCAGTGGCATGAAACCCTGGCGGTGCGCCAGTACTTTTCCCAGCAGCAGATGCTGCTGTCGGATCTGGCGATCTCCCCGGGGTACGACCACTGGGCCAAATCGGTGCTCGAGGGGGGGGACGCAACCTCTCGCTTGACCCGGGGCGCCGAGGTGGCCATGGCCTTCGGCCCGGATCTGTCGCTGCGCAGTTTCCTGGCTCACGACTCCCGGGAGCCTGACCACTTTCCCATTCTGGTGGGCGAGGCCGCCTATCAGCGCGCCAGGCTGATGCCCACCATGCTGCCGGAGCGGGAGATGGTCAAGACCGGCCTGCTGTGGCTCGGCGGTAACCTCTACAGTTACAGCGCCTCTACCGTCTGCAGTCTGAACAAGCTGGGATGCACCCTGGGCTACCTGTTGCTGCTGAAGCCGATGCCGGTCAGCGAGGTGGAGAGCAACTTCACCAGGCTGGGGATACGGGTGACCGCCCGCCCAGCCCGCTCGGAGGATCTGGCTCTGCCGAGGTTGATGAACCTGACCGGCCTGGATGAGCCGGTTCGCCAGCGGGATCTCCTTATCCGTGACAGCCTGTCACAGGGAGCCTGGGTCCTCTCCATCGTCTACTCGGCCCAGGTTCAGCATGGGGTGGAGCGGCGAGAGTGGATCGCCTTCGTCCTGCTGTTGCTGCTGCTGCCCACCACCAACTTCCTACTGTGGCGCATCTTCGTCACCCCCATCGAGTTCGGCAGTGACCAGCTGCTGCAGATGGAGAGGGAGCGTCAATACCGCAAGCTGACGGTCAACATGTATGTGAAGGAGTTCCAGCACCTGGTGAACGCCTTCAATGGCTTGATCGGCCGGGTGGAGAAGCAGCGCCAGCAGTTGCAGGATCTCAGCCAGACCGATTCACTCACCGGCCTGGCCAACCGTCGCGGGATGGACCATTTTGCCGTGCGGGAGTGGCGCCGCCTGTGCCGGGCCAGGTATGGTGGAGCGGTGATGATGCTGGATATCGATGACTTCAAAGCCTACAACGATGAGTTTGGCCATCAGGCCGGAGACGACTGCCTGGTGTGTGTGGCCAGGGAGCTCAAGCGGGTAGCCCGCCGTGGTGAGGATATCGCCTGCCGCTATGGAGGAGAAGAGTTCTGCACCATCTATGTGGAGGTTCAGCCGGAGACGGTGGAGAAGTTGGCGGAGAGCCTCAGGAGGCACATCGAAAAACTGCACAAGTCCACCGCCCTGCTCAAGCGGCCCATCAGCGCCAGCATCGGAGTGGCCCTGGTGGAGCCAGGAGTGGATCTGGTCAAGCAGTTCCACGACTTTGACCAGCTGGTGCGCATCGCCGATCAGCAGCTTTACCTGGCCAAGCAGAACGGCAAGAACCAGGTGAGGATGTGGCGGCTGTCTACAGCCGCCACGGAGAAGCCGGCTTAGAGAGACAGCCGGTCGGCGCTGCGCTCAGCCGAGGGTGGCTTGAGGTAGTGGGAGAAGCGCATGGTGTAGCCGCAGCTCAGTGGCTGAGTCGCCTGATCCACGCAGATGATCCCCGGCTGGTGATCCAGCTGCAACTGCTGGTTGAAGCTGATCAGATCATAGCTGTCCGGCTGCAGTGTTTTCAGCAGGGCATTGAGTACCAGGGCTGCGGCCTCACCCTCGAGGTTGGTCTCGAAGCTGACGTAGGAGCTGTTTTCCTGGGGAGTAATGTGCATGGTGGCGTAGCGGTCACCCTTGATGGCGTTCATCGAGTAGCCAAAGGGCTCGAACAGGAAGTCATCCAGCAGGAAGCCGGGCAGCAGCGCTTCCCAGTTCAGGCGCTGGCGAATTCCCTCCAGGGTCTGGTTGTCGCTGCGCAGGTACTGGGCGGTGTCACCATTGATGTGGTACATCAGCAGCTCCAGGGTCGCATCGTCCTCTCGGGGCTGGTATGGCCTGTCCAGGTGGTAGATGTAGTTATGGTGCCCATCCAGGTACCCCAGCTGATAGCCCACGCCCTCGATCTGCTGCTGCAGAGCCGTGACGTCCTGCTCGAAGGAGCTCTTCTGCAGGTGGGACTGGTATTCGTTCTTGCGCTGGTAGCTGAGCATGGCCAGGCTATCGGCGGGGAACTGCTCCAGGAAGCTGACCACGGCGTCCATCAGGGTAGTGGTGCCGCAGGTGAGCATCAGGAAGCGATCTTCCCAGACGAACAGGCTGGATTCACTCAGCAGGTAGGCGTCGCACTCCTCGTTGTGCACGGAGGAGAGGATGGTGGCGTTGGCCTTGGCAACGACCTGCTGCCAGTATTCGCGTTCCAATTGTCTGAGAGAAGGCTGACCCGGCTGGAGAACCACCTCGATCTTCTTCTCAGACCCTTCGAAAAAAAGCATGATTTGCTCTAACTCCTGTTGAAGGTCGGGCCCGTTACACTCTTGATTCGCGGCCCTGATTATCGGTTTAGCAGATAATGCTCTGCTTCCCCTCAACAAGTTTGGTGGCTCTGGGTCCGCCAGATCCCGGAAACCGGGCTAAAAGCGCTTTGTGAGCCACCTCCCCATCGGTCGGCCCGTGACGTGAGCCCCCTGGGGTTGCCCATTTTTTACGCCGTTTCTCGAGCCGGAGCTGGATTATACACAAAATCTCAACCAGGCCCAGAACCCTGTCTCAGGAGGCGGGAATCTTGGGTGAATCCTGAGTGCGCCAATCCCAGCCACCTGTGCTATCGACTCGTCCGCAGTTCTAGGCTCACTTGACCAACATCCCGCTCCATTTGGCGCCCGGCGGACCGGCCTGGTGACCGTCACTCGGCGCCGTTTCATGGTCAGCTGGAGCCACTGTGTCCACAGTCGTCTCCTTGAATGACCACCGTCCTCCTTGATGAAATTCTCATCACCACGGGTCAACACCTCCTACACTTACAGGCAAACGGGAAAAAGCGGCGGCCCTGGGGCCGCCGCCGTTGTCTCTGCAGCGAGAACAGCAGGTTGATAGGGAGGTTGCTATGGTCGAAAAGTGCCTATGGATGGCGATAGCGTTGGCGATCAGTGCCTCTGCCATGGCGCAGACCGAGGCGATGGAACTGATCAGTGATCGCTGCCAGGAGAGGGAGTGTCAACTGTTGTGGACCTACCAGGGGCGTTACGCTGCCACCGCCGAGCAGCTTCTGGAACTCTACCGGCGCGGAGAGCGTTATGGCCGGGGCGCCATCACCCTGGAGGAGGATATCGTCAGCCACACCCTGCTGATGCGGATCGAACGTCCTCCCCGGGCCGAGCCTGTGGAGCTCAGCGAGAGGGAGCAGCCCGCTCCATCTGGCACTGGGCGACGATGAACTCCCGCAGCCAGCGGTGAGCCGGATCGGCGGACAGGTGGGCGGGCCAGCCCATCAGGTTGCTCAGCGGCTCCATCTGCAGCGGCAGAGGCAACTGCACCAAGTGGTGACTCTCCGATATCCGATCGGCAAAGCTGCGGGTGCAGGTAAAGGCCAGATCGCTGTGCTGGCACAGCAGGGCCGCCGAGTAGAAGTCGGAGGTGCGCATGGAGGCGATGAGCTGATGGCCGGTTTCCGCCAGCACCTGATCCAGCAGCCAGGCGTCGGATCCCTCACACTCGATCTTCAGGTGGGACAGGCCCACGTACTGCTCCAGGCTCCACTCCCTGGTTAGTACCGGGTGATTGTCGTGCACCAGGCAGACATGGTCATCCCGGCTCAGCTCCACGTACTCCAGGTTTTTCGGCAGGCTGCTGACGTGGAAGGGGTGGGGGGCCCGGGTATCATTGTCCCTGGGAAAGATCGCCAGGTCCACTTCACCTTTGCCCAACATCGGCAGTCCCACTGCCTCCCAGCTCTTGGTCTCCAGCATGATGCCGGGTGCGGCGCTCATCATCGGCCCGAGGAACCGGGTGAGCAGAGTGGCGAAGCAGGTCTCGGTCAGGGCCAGGCGAAAGCGCCGCTGGCTGGTGGCAGGATCAAACCCCTGGGGCTCCAGCATCTCATCGGCCATGGCCAGCCAGGTTCGTACTTGAGGCTCCAGGGAGCGAGCCCTGGGGGTGGGGGTAAGCCCCTTGGGGTGACGGATAAACAGAGGGTCCGCCAACTGCTGGCGCAGCCTGGCCAGTTGCTTGCTGACCGCCGACTGGGTCAGGCACAGTTTCTCGGCAGTGCGGGAGACACTGAGCTCCTCCAGCAGGGTCAGCAGGATTCTGAGCAGATTCAGGTCGGTATGGCGGATCATGATATTCCTATTTGGACTATCAGGTTAGGATGATAAGTCATTTTATTTCATATCTGGCGTTGCCTACAATAGACGCATCGACGTTTAAGGAGTAGTCATGCGTTTAACCAACCCTCTGCCGCTGTTCATGATGATGGTGCTGTTTTCACCCCTGGCCATCGACATCTTCCTCCCCGCCATTCCCCAGATGGCCGAGGCGTTGTCGGTACCTGTGTCCTGGGTGCAACAGAGCCTGCCCATGTTCATGCTCTCCTTCGGCATAGGGCAACTGCTGGCCGGTCCCCTGGCGGATCGCTACGGCCGCAGACCGGTGGCGCTGACTGGAACCCTGCTCTACATCCTGACCTCCTCCATGGCAGCCCTGGCCTCCGATTATGCCCTGCTGATGGCGGCCCGACTGGGCCAGGGCTTCTCTGCCTGTGCCCTGTCCGTGGCAGCTTTTGCCGGTGTGCGTGACTTCTTTGGTGCCGAGCGCTCCAAGCCGATGTTCAGCTATCTGAACGGCGTCATCTGTATCGTCCCGGCGGCAGCCCCCCTGTTGGGTGGCCTCTTGACCCACTGGTGGGGCTGGACCGCCAACTTCTGGTTTATGGCCGGTTATGGCGTGCTGGTCAGTGCCGTACTTTGGCTGATGTTGCCCGAGACCCGCCCCGACAACACCCGCAGCGAAGGCAGGCTGCTCTCCTGGAGTCGCTATGCCAGTGTGCTTGAGGTGGAAACGTTTCGCTTCCATGCGGTGCTGGCGCTGCTGGGGATGGCGATGATCATCGGCTATGTGGCTCAGTCGCCCACCAGGCTGATGGTGGAACTGGGGCTGGATGCCCGCAGCTATGCCATCTGGTTCGGAGTCAATGCGGTGATCAATATCATGGCGGCTTTTGCTGCCCCCAAGGTGGTGGGGTGGATGGGCCAGAAACGAGCCCTGTGGTTTGGTGTGGTGCTGATGGCCCTGGCGGGCATGGCGGAGTTTGCCCTGCGCGGCCTGATGACGCCCATCGCCTTTATGGGGCCGGTGTTCGTCGCCTCTGTGGCCTTCTCCTTCCTGATTGCCATCTGTGCCGGTAGCGCCCTGGCTCCCTTCGGTGATCGTGCCGGTACCGCTTCCGCCCTGCTGGGGCTGTTCCAGATGACCGGCGCCGCCATCGTGGTGGGCCTGTTCGGTGCCAGCGGCCTGAGCGCGGTGGAGCAGCTGTCGCTGATGATGGCCCTGCCCCTGGTCTGGGTTCTGCTGCGTGGCCGCCGTCAGCAGCTGGAGCCGCAGCCGGAAGCGGCCTGACAGGAATCATAAAAAAACGGCGCCATCGGGCGCCGTTTGTTCTTTCCGGTTCCGTCCTCAGCGGGACTTCACATAGGGCACACCCACAGACTTGGGGGCTACCGAACGACCGATGAAGCCGGCCAGCAGCAGTACAGTCAGGATGTAGGGCAGTACCTCGATGGCCTGAACCGGCACCTCGCCCACGCCGGGCAGGGACACACCCTGCAGGCGGATGGCGACCGCGTCCAGGAAGCCGAACAGCAGACAGCCCAGCATCACGGTCAGAGGACGCCACTTACCGAAGATCAGCGCCGCCAGGGCGATAAAGCCCTTACCGGCACTCATGTTCGGCACGAAGCCGGCGTTCTGACCGGTGGACAGGTAGGCTCCGGCGATGCCGCAGAGGATGCCGGCGATGATCAGGGCACGGTAGCGCAGCCAGGCCACGGAGATACCGGCGGTGTCCACCGCGTGGGGGTTTTCACCCACGGCACGCAGGCGCAGGCCGAAGCGGGTCCGGTACAGGATCCACCAGCACACAGGCACCAGGGCGAAGGCGCCGTACACCAGCAGGTTGTGTCCGGAGAGCAGGGTCGAATAGAGACCGCCAATCAGGGGCACGTCAGCCAGGGCATCGGCAAAGGGGAAGGTGATGGGGTTGAAGCGCTGATCATCGGTCAGGGTCGGTGTCTGACCACCCAGGCCGAACCAGTAACGGCCCAGGGTGATGGTCAGGCCTGCAGCCAAAATGTTGATGGCCACACCGGACACCACCTGGTCACCATTGTGGGTGACAGAGGCGAAGGCGTGGATCAGCGCCATGAAGATGCCCACCAGGATGGCGGCCAGCAGGCCCAGCCATACGCTGCCGGTGGCGGTGGCGGTGGCGGCCGCGGCGAAGGCGGCTGCCAGCATCTTACCCTCTAGGGCGATGTTGACCACGCCGGAGCGCTCGGAGAACATGCCGGCCATGGCGGCCAGCAGCAGAGGGGTGGACACCCGCAGGGTGGCGTCGAGGATCAGGATAATATTCTCGTACATGGCTTAGGCCTCCGCAGTCTGCTTTTTGCTGGATGAAACAGCGGCGAAGAACTTCTCCAGGTAGGGCTTGAGCATGTACTCAAGGGCACCACAGAAGAGGATCACCAGGGCCTGAACCACCACCACGATGTTACGGTCCAGCTCAGGGTATTCGAACGCCAGCTCGGCCCCCCCCTGGAACAGCAGGCCGAACAGGATGGATGCCAGGATGATGCCTACGGGGTGACCACGACCCATCAGCGCCACGGCGATACCGGTAAAGCCGTAGCCGGCCACGAAGTCCAGCTTGATTTGACCGGAGTAGCCCTGTACCTCGTTGATGCCTACCAGGCCGGCCATGGCGCCGGAGATCAGCATGACGATAACGGTCAGCTTCTTGGGGTCAATACCGCCGTAGCGGGCTGCGGTCGGATTGCTGCCCATGGCGCGGATGGCAAAGCCCCAGCGGGTGTGCCACAGCAGAACCCACAGGAAGAAGCCGGTCAGCAGGGCGATGATGAACGCCAGGTTCAGCGGAGATTCTTCGATGGTGATGCCAAACCAGCCCATGATCTCATGCATGAAGGGCAGCTGGGCACTCTGTTCAAACACGCGGGAAACCGGTGCCATCTGGCCGTCCAGTTTCAGCACGTTCACCATCAGGTACACCATCAGCGAGGATGCGATGAAGTTGAACATGATGGTGGTGATCACGATGTGAGAACCGCGGTAGGCCTGCAGGTAGCCGGGGATCAGTGCCCACAGGGCACCGAACACCATGCCGGAGAGCATGGTGATGGGCAGCAGGGCCCAGAAGGGCAGGGCAGAGTCCAGGGCCAGACAGGCCAGACCCACGCCCAGGCCACCGATGTAGGCCTGACCCTCACCACCAATGTTGAACAGCCCGGCGGAGAACGCCAGGGCCACACACAGGCCGGTGAAGATAAAGTTGGTGGCGTAGAACAGGGTGTAACCAATACCCTCTTCGTAGCCCAGGGCACCGTAGATCATCACCTCGGCGGCTTCGACAGGGTCGATGCCAATAAACATGAATACCAAGGCGGATACGGCGAACGCCAGGGTGACGTTCAACAACGGCAGCAGGCCTACATTGGCCCACGCCGGCATTTTGGAGTCGCTCACGCTGCATCTCCTTCGGCCACTCTGGCCTGTTTCAATTCATCTGGAATAACGTTGGCCATCATCATGCCCAGAATCCGTTCATTGGCCTTGTCAGCCTGGACTTCGCCCACCACCTGTCCGTCAAACATCACGATGATGCGGTCGGACAGGGAGAGGATCTCATCCAGCTCGACGGAGACAAGCAGCACGCCCTTGCCTTCGTCGCGCAGCTCGATAAGGCGCTTGTGAATGAATTCGATGGCACCGATGTCCACACCACGGGTAGGCTGACCCACCAGCAGAACGTCCGGGTTCTGATCCACCTCACGGGCGATGATCAGCTTCTGCTGGTTACCTCCGGAGAACAGAGAACTGCGCAGATTGGGGTTGCGCGGCCGCACATCCCACTCATCCATCAGGCGCTTACACTCAGACTCAATGACCCCTGTCTTGGTAAGAACCTTGCCGTTGTACTTCTCTTGCTCGTGGTAGCCCAGAAGGGCGGACTCTTTGGCGGTGAAGGGCTTGACCAGACCCATGGCCAAACGATCTTCAGGTACGTGCGCCACACCCATCTCCCGCACTGCGGCAGGATCGCTGGGGGCTTCTGCAGAGATAGTGGTGTCGCCGATAACCACCTTGCCGCTGGTGGGGGTGAGTAAGCCGCTTAACACCTCCATCAGCTCGGACTGGCCGTTGCCGGATACACCTGCGATACCCACGACCTCACCGGCCTTGAGTTCGATATTGACGCTCTTGAGCAGCTCTACGCCGCGGCTGTCCACCACGCGCAGATCCTCGGTCTTGAGCAGGATCTGCTTGGGCTTGGCTTCCTCTTTGTCCACCTTCAGGCGCACCTTGCGACCCACCATCAGTTCCGCCAGCTCCTCTTTGTTGGTCTCCTTGGTGACCACGTGAGAGACCATGGCGCCCTGACGCATCACCGATACATTGTCGGTGGCGGCGAGAATTTCCCGCAGCTTGTGGGTGATTAGCAGGATGGTTACCCCTTGATCGCGCAGGGCATCGAGGATGCGGAACAGGTGATCGGTTTCCTGGGGGGTGAGCACCCCGGTGGGTTCATCCAGGATCAGGATGCGAGCCCCACGGTAGAGCGCCTTGAGGATCTCCACTCGCTGCTGCAGGCCCACGGGCAGCTCCTCAACCAGGGCGTCCAGGGGGACGTCCAGCTGATACTCCTTGGCGAGACGAGTCAGCTCTTTACGGGCTTTGGTCAGGCTCCCTGCCAGCATTGCGCCTTCCTCAGCGCCCAGGACTACGTTCTCAAGTACGGTAAAGTTGTCTACAAGCATGAAGTGCTGGTGCACCATGCCGATGCCCGCTTCGATGGCGGCCCGGGAGGTCTTGATGCTGCACTTCTTCCCATCCACCAAAATTTCGCCTTTGTCGGCTTCGTAGAAGCCGTAGATGATGTTCATCAGGGTGGATTTACCGGCGCCGTTCTCGCCGATGATGCCATGGATGGTCCCTGCGGGGACCTGAAGGTCGATATTGTTGTTGGCGTGTACATCGCCGAAACGTTTGTCGATGCCTTTTAGTTCCAGGGCGAACGGTTTTTCAGTTCGATCTGACATAGCAGAGTTCTCTTTGCTATCTGGCATGAGATGCTGGGAGGGGAAAAGCCCGGAGAGGCGGACCTCTCCGGGTTTGGAGCGGTAAGCTTAGTACTTACAGGTGTTGTCGCTCATGTAGTCGTGAACCACGATGTCGCCAGACTTGATCTTGGCGGCGATGTCGTTCAGCTGCTGCTCCATCTCGGGAGTCACCAGGGAGCGGTTGTAGTCATCCAGGGCCCAGCCTACGCCGTTCTCTTTCAGACCCAGGGCGCTGATGCCGGCGTCCCACTTGCCGTTCTGAGCGTCGGCAAACATCTCGTAGGTGGCCAGGCCAACACGCTTGACCATGGATGTCAGCATTACCCCCGGGTGCAGGTAGTTCTGGTTGGAGTCAACGCCGATGGCGAACTTGCCTTCGTCTTTGGCGGCCTGGTAAACGCCGACCCCGGTACCACCGGCGGCGGCGAACACCACGTCGGCACCCTTGGTGAACTGGGACTTGGCCAGCTCGGAGCCACGGGCGGGATCGTTCCAGGCAGCCACGGTAGAGCCGGTCATGTTCTGGTAGACCTCGGCGTCCTTGGTGACGTACTTGGCACCCTGCTCGTAGCCGCATGCGAACTTACGGATCAGAGGGATATCCATGCCGCCAACGAAGCCCAGCTTCTTGGACTCGGACTTCATCGCCGCCAGGGCGCCGACCAGGAAGGAACCTTCGTGCTCCTTGAATACGATGGACTTAACGTTGGGCAGGTCTACAACGGAGTCGATGATGACGAACTGGCTGTCGGGGTACTTCTTGGCCACCTTTTCCAGGGCGGTGCCGTACATGAAGCCGACCACGACGATGGGGTTGAAGCCACGCTTGGCCAGGCGCTCCAGGCCCTGTTCGCGCTGAGCATCGTTGGCAGGTTCAAACTCACGGATCTTCATCCCTTTGTCGTTGTTGAACTGGGTTACACCATTTTCAAAAACGGCCTGGTTGAAGGATTTGTCGTACTTACCTGTTACGTCGTAGGCCACGGCAGGTTTGAAGTCTGCTGCGCCAGCGACGAAAGATGTCAGAGCCAGAGTTACTGCGGCCGCAGTAGAGGCAATTGCTTTCATCATCGTGTCCTCGCGATTGTAGTAATTTTCTTTAAGCAACTTTTACTCAGAAAAGTTGATGTCACAGCCATATAACGACACTGCCCCGTCATCAAGCGGCGAGTATGACTTACCTTGGCTTGTGTGATGCCGGTCACGTTGTTTTTGATTGGCGGTTAAATAATCGTCGATTTTACGTTTATTTTGCTCTGAAAGTGACTGACGGAAAAAACATCGTTCGTGGTAAAATTACTAAAAAACCCCCATTTATGGTGGAGGTATTTGCGCTTTTGCCAGTTGTGTTCATGTCAATTTTGGGTGTTTAAAACGAAGTTTTACACCATGCAGTCATTACCGAGTTGATTGGGCTGGCCAGGCAATCCAGTGGTCGGTCCATTGCTACTGAGAGGTGGCCGGATGACTGAAAAGACGCTTGCGCCAGCCGCCGGCCACTCCGGTCTCAATCCAGCGTTTTGCATGGTTTCGCCACACAGGAGTGAGCCTGGGATGCTGTGCCAGCAAGCTGAGGTCGTTGCGATTGAAGGGCTGGCCATAAAGGATGGTGTTGCACCTGGCCAGGGTCAGCCTGCGGGGATCCTGCTCCACCCGCTCCAGGGGATCCGCCGGGGCGATCGCTCCCTCTTCAATGACCCTGAAGAACCAGCCGCAGCGGTGGGTCAGTTGAACCTGCAGGGCCATCTGGCTGTAGTCAAAGCGGGTATTGAGCTTATGGCAGGGGCAGCGGGGCTCGCTCACCTCAAGCAAGGTATCGCCCAGGCGGAAGCGGTCGCCGACACAGACGTCGTGTTCGCTCCAGCCATGGCCGCAGAGGTTCTCGCCGAAGGCCCCGGCCTGGAACGGGGAGGGGGAGGGCGCAAGATCCAGGCTATGCCAGTAGTGGGACCAGAACTGATAATGTTCCGCCGGGTAGTAATGAAGGGCCCGGTCCGCACCGCCATGGAACCTGGGGTCGGCCACCTCGTCTCCGGGCAGTCCCAGGGTGGTGCAGAACAGCGGGGCCGAAGCGGGCACTTTGTGGATGGCGCTGTGGCCGTCGCCAAAGGGGCGGCGGGTGCCGGTTAAAAGAATCATCTGGCCTCCTGAGCCGAGTGGCATGAAAAAGGCGCCCTGAGGCGCCTGTTCTGTTGGGCGAAGCTTACTGCTCTTCGGTGCCCATCTCCTGTTCCTCCTGGGAGGGGATGCCCAGCAGCTCCACCTCGAAGACCAGGGCGGCATTACCGGGAATGGACTGGCCGGCGCCACGCTCACCGTAGGCCAGGTCGGAGGGGATGTACAGCTCATACTTGGAACCGACGCTCATCAGCTGCAGACCCTCAGTCCAGCCCTTGATCACCCCGTTCAGGGGGAAGCTGATGGACTCGCCGCGCTTGTAGGAGGAATCGAACTCGGTGCCGTCGATCAGGGTGCCGCGGTAGTGCACCTCGACGGTGTCGGTGGCGGCAGGCTTGGCGCCTTCACCCTGGGTAATCACCTTGTACTGCAGACCGGAGTCGGTCACCTGCACGCCCTCTTTCTTGGCGTTTTCCGCCAGGAAGGCCTCACCCTCTGCCTTCACGGCGGCAGATTCGGCGGCCTCTTTGGCCTTGGCGGCTTCGGCGATCTTGCCGTCGAACGCCTGCAGCAGCTGGTTCATCTCCTCTTCGGTCAGCTTGTTGCTGCCGGCAAGGCCCGCCTTGATCCCTTCGAGAACCAGGGCACGGTCTACGGTGATCTCCAGCTCATTGAGCTGGTCCAGGCTGCTGGCCAGGTTGCCGGCGAAAGAGGCGCCGATGGCGTAGGCGATCTTCTGATCTTCGGTGGTCAGCTGTACATCGGCCTCGGGGGCCTTATCCTGACAGCCGGCCAGGGCGACGGCCGCGGCTACCAGGCCAAACTTGAAAAGAGTGCGCATTGGATTCTCCCTAAAAACATCCCATCTACTATTGGGGCTAACTGCCCTTTATGCAAGGGTTATTCATCTAAACAGGGGGTATGACCGGAGATTCGCGACAGGGTTCCCGGCAACGCCGCTCAGGAAGGGGGGATCGTCGTCAGTGGGATCTGGGTTGCAAATCGTGGTGGTTAACGGTCATATCTCTCCTATATACCGGGGGGGGCTGTTGCCATTTTGGGCGGAGGCAAACGGAAAAATGCTCTCCATAGCTTATCGGGCCCCAATAGCTGGTACACTCCTGCGGTTGTTCTACCCAAACTGGAATTGAGAACTGATGGCCCTGAAAGCGACGGTGTTCCGCGCCCACGTGGAGCTGGCGGATATGGACCGCCACCAATATCTGAGTGAAAGCCTGACCCTGGCCCGCCACCCCTCTGAAACCGATGGCCGGTTGATGGTGCGGCTGCTGGCCTGGTGCATGTACGCCGAAGAGAGGCTGGAGTTTAGCAAGGGGCTGTGTGCCGACGATGAGCCGGAGCTGTGGCTGAAGAACGATGCCGGTGAGATCGAGTTGTGGATAGAGTTGGGTCAGCCTGATGAGAAGCGCCTGAAAAAGGCCTGCTCCCGGGCCAGGCAGGTGGTGCTGTTCAACTATGGTGAGCGCTCCGCCCAGGTATGGTGGCAGCAGAACCGGAGCAACCTGGCCCGATACCACAACCTGACCATCTGGAGCCTGTCCGATGAGGCATTCAACGGTCTGGCGGATCTGGCGGACCGCAATATCCGTCTGCAGGCCAACATCATGGATGGCCAGTGCATGCTCTCCACCGAAACCGGCTCCATCTCCGTGGAACCGGAGTGCCGCCAGCGCGCCGGCTAAGCGATATCAGCCAACCACAAAGCCTTCGACGCGGGAGAGCCACTGCTGCCATTGGTGGCTCTTCTGCTCCAGTTCATGCTCCGACTCCAGCAGCGCCGGATGGGCTCCCCAGATGGGGCCGGGCCAGGCGTCATCGCTGGCGAACCTGGCCACGTGGTGCAGGTGCAGCTGGGGCACCATGTTGCCCAGGGAGGCCACATTGATCTTATCCGGGCTGAGTACCGCTTCCATCACCTGTGCCACCTGACAGGACTCCTGCATCAGCAGTCGTTGATCCGCGTTACCCAGATGGTGGATCTCCTTGATGTCATTTCGCTCAGGAATCAGGATAAGCCAGGGGTAGCGGGCGTCTTTCGACAGCCGTACCTGGCACAGATTAAGATGCCCAATCAGCATGGAGTCCTGCTCCAGCCTTTCATGCAGCTCAAACATAGTCGCTCCTAGAAGGTAAATTGACCCACGATGCCGGCGGTCTCCCCATCATAATAGGGTGCGATGGCCAGATCCGGGTGGGGTGATACGATAAAGTGGTTGAATGCCAGGCCGATGGCGGCGCCCGCCAGTACATCCACCACCTCATGGTTATCGGTCTGGACCCGGGCATAGCCGGTGTAGCCCGCCAGTAGATAGGCGGGCAGGGCATACTGCCAGCCGTAGCGGCGGTGCAGGAAGCCGGCGCTGGAGAAGGTGAGGGCGGCGTGGCCGCTGGGAAAGGCGTCATCGTCCTTGCCGTTGGGGCGTTCCTTGTCCACCGCGGTTTTAAGGGCATAGGTGGTCAGGACGGTGGCCCCCAGGCTGTAGCCAAATTGTTCCAGCCCTTCGCCGTCCCTCTCCACCAAGTAGGCGATGGAGGCCGCTGCCGCGGGCAGGGCGAACTCCAGCAGGTCGCTGCTGCTCTCGGTAAACGAGGCATTGGCATTGAAGCTGGCGATAAAAGCCAGAGATAAAAAGATTTTCTTCATAAAAAAAGCTGCCCTCCAAGCAGGAGGGCAGCTTATCAGACCCGGGCGGTGAGCGGAATGGCACCGCTCAGCCGCTGTCAGTCGTTGACGTCGCGACGCTGACGCTTGCCCTGGTAGCCGTCGTTACGACGTGCACGGAACTCTCCATCTTCGCGACGGCCACGGAACTCACCGTCATTGCGGCGACCCCGGAATTCGCCGTCGTTGCGGCGTGGTCGGAACTCGCCATCGTTGCGACGCGGACGGAACTCACCGTCGCGGCGGCCACGGAACTCGCCGTCGTTGCGGCGAGGGCGGCGGCTGTCATCACGATCCCGAGGCGGGATCTGCTCAGAGGTGATCTGACCGTCGATCTGGCGGTTGCGGATGCGAATCTTACGCATGTCGTTCTGAACGTAAGGAGGCATGTTCTGAGGCAGCTGTACCAGAGTGTGGGCATCGAACAGGCGAATCTGGCCGATGAGACGGCTCTCCAGCTGCAGCTCGTTGGCCAGGGCACCAACGATGTCCTTCACCTGGGCACCGTGCTCGCGGCCAACGGCCAGACGGTAGGTGTCGAAATTGATGTTGTCGCGACGTGGACGACGATCATCACCGTCGCGGTCACGGCGCTCGGAACGTTCGCGGCGCTCGAAACGGGGCTCCGGATCCGGCTTGGGCTTCAGCGGCTTCTTGCGCTGACGCTCGAACAGCAGGGCGGCGGCCAGGCTGAGAATGTCCTTTTCGGTCTTCTCGGCCATCTCGGTGAGCATCCCCTTCAGCTCTTCCAGGTCACGCTCGTCGATGCAGGTGGTCAGTTCCTCCTGCAGGCGGCCAACCCGGTGACGGCCCAGCTCTTCAGCGCTAGGCAGGTCCATAGGGATGATGGTGCCCTTGGTCTGGCGCTCATAGGTGCGCAGCAGACGCATTTCGCGGGGGCGGGCGAACAGGATCGCTTCACCTTCACGACCGGCACGGCCGGTACGGCCGATACGGTGTACATAGGACTCGGCGTCCATGGGCAGGTCGTAGTTCACCACGTGGGTGATGCGGGGCACATCCAGGCCACGGGCAACCACGTCGGTGGCGATCAGGATGGAGATGCGGCCCTTGTGCAACTGGGCAACGGTGTGCTCACGCTGCTGCTGGCTCATGTCGCCGTTAAGGGCGGAGGCCTTGAAGCCCAGGCCGTTGAGGTGGGCGGCCAGATCCACGGTGTCACCACGGGTACGCACGAAGACGATCATGGCGTCATAGGGCAGGGTTTCCGCCAGACGTTCCAGGGCGGTCTGCTTGGAGACGCCGGTGACCTTCCACGCCTTCTGGGTGATGTTGGCCTTGGTGTTGACGTCGGCCGCGATCTTGACGTGCTTGGGATCTTTCAGGAAGCGCTGGGCGATACGACGGATCTGCTGAGGCATGGTGGCGGAGAACAGCGCCATCTGGGTCTCGGAGTCCAGGTGCTCCAGGATCCACTCGATATCCTCGAGGAAGCCCATGTTGAGCATCTCGTCGGCTTCATCCAGCACGCAGCAGCTAACCCTCTCCAGGTCGATGCTACCGCGGCGAATGTGGTCCATCAGGCGGCCGGGGGTGGCGACCACAACCTGGCAGCCCCGCTCGAGGTCGCGCAGCTGAGGGCCGTAGGGCTGACCGCCGTACAGGGTGGTTACGCGCAGACCGCGCAGGTTGACAGCAAACTCTTCCAGGGATTTGGCAACCTGAATCGCCAGTTCGCGGGTCGGGGCCAACACCAGCATCTGGATGTGACGCTGGCTGGGATCTATGCCGGCCAGTCCGGGAAGGCCGAAGGCAGCGGTTTTGCCGGTGCCTGTTTGGGCTTCACCCAGAATGTCGTTGCCCTCAATCATGTAAGGGATGGCTTGGGCCTGAATCGGCGTGGGGGCAGTGAAGCCCAGGTCAGTTACGGCCGCAAGCAGAGGAGCCGGCAGATTTAAGCCAGCGAAATCAATAGTGGTATCAGACATGTAAATCCAGTCAGGTTGTCGCAGCTTGGCTGCGAATCAGAGCAACGAGGCATTAGCCCAAACAACAACCCATTTAGAGCCGCCCTGGCCGGCAGACGTTGTGTGGCGCTAATAGCCTCCCAATATGGGAGATAGATCCCGAGGGCGCGCATATTACTCCTTGTAGGAGCAAAAGCAAGTGTTTTGATGAAAAAAGCGGCAAAGAAAATTGAACCTAGCCAAATTTATCGCCAAACAGGCTGAAATCCCTTCGGATTTTAGCCGTTGTTACGAAGAGTGGGTCACTTGTTGCTGGGAAGCGCCTCCGTTTCGCGCTGCATGGCGCGGGCCAGCGCCGGCCTCTGTGACACCCTCAGGCGGTAGCTGTCCAGCTTGTCGGGCAGGGGCTGTTTGAAGCCGTGGGCCCAGTTGAGGGTGTGGGTGAGCAGGATGTCCGCTACCCTTGGCTGCTCGCCCAGCAGATAGCCTCGCTCCGGTACCCAGCGGTCCATCAACGAGGCGGCCCGGGAGAACTCCCAGGCGGCGGTCTCCAGTACCGCCGGGACCCGCCGCTCCTCGGGCAGGGCAAACCTGTGCTTGCCCATGGTCCACAGGGGTTGTTCCAACTCGCACAGGCTAAAGAACAGTAGCTGATTGTGGCGGGCGGCTTCGTCGCTGCCCGGTTCGGGCAACCAGTGGGGGCCGTATCTCTGGGCCAGGTGCAGGCTGATGGCCCCGGATTCAAGCAGCACCAGCTCTCCATCGACCAGGGCCGGCACCTTGCCGGCCGGGTTGATGGAGAGGAACTCGGGGCTGCGGTGTTCCCCCTGGTTGAAGTCCACCAGGGAGTAGCGCCACTCCAGATTCAGCTCCTCGAGTAACCAGGAGATACGCAGGGAGCGGCTCCGGGGAAAGCCGTACAGGGTGATCATGGGCTCGTCCTATCCTTTGAATGACCGCTGTTTAAGCTAGTGGCTGAACGGGGAGTTGGCAACAGGGAGAGGAAGCTGGGGCAGCGAACCCCGCCATGGGGTTCGCTGCAGGGGAGAGACCGGGATCAGAAGGTAACGGTGGCGCCGATGGTGTACATCCAGGTGCCATCGAGGACATCGAGATACTCCACCTCGCCGCGCAGGGCGAAGCTGCCCAGCTCAAACTCCAGGCCGGCGCCGGCGGCGACATCAAAGCCATCATCTGAGATCTTGTCACCATCCTGGGTGAGATCGGAGTCCCAGTAGATGCCTCCCAGCTTGCCGAACACCCGCATCGGCCCCAGGGGGATGCCGGCTACGGCAAACAGATCCAGGCCGTAGGGGTCGACCTCGGAGCCTGAATCGGAGGGGGAGCCCAGATCAACATAGCCCCCCTCAATGGCCAGCAGTCCGTTGAACTGATAACCGCCGAAGATCTTCCAGGCAAAATCATCCTCATCGAAATTGAAGTCACCCAGATCCGGGTCCGAGCCCTCCTGCTCTATGGTGGCGGAACCGAGAGAGGCTCCCAGGTAGAAGCCCTCATCCTTGGCCTGAGCCGTGCCGGCTACAAGGAAGAAAAGCAGGCATAACCACACCGCGTTTATACGATTCATCATCATCTCCATCTGTAGGATGTTCCTGAATTGGGCGCAATCGATCTCCTGCGCAGTTTCCGACTCTTGGCGCCTTATGATTGGCGCTGTTTGAGCGTAGTAAAGCAGTGGATAAATACAAATTCGGCGCGCAGGGGCAGAGAGTCATTCCGCTTGGCGCCCCGGGACGGAGATCTTCGGTGGTCGGGTGTTTGGGCAGAGCCGGAGAGCACATCGGGGAGGCGAAGGTACACAGGGCGGGGGGGCATTTCTAGTCGCCGGGGAGCGGGACCACAGCCAGTTGGCTCGGGCCCCTACCGCTTCTCCTGGCATCGTCATGCCAGCGAACGCCGGTAGCCAGCGTCTGCGACCGCGGGCATTCCGGGTTTTCCGTTCAGGGAACATAAAGCCACTGGCCCCGGTGTTCACCGGCGAGACGGTGGTGCGAAAGGGCCGTGCACCGCTGGAACCAAGGCAGATACGAAAAAGCCCCGAACTTGTGTCCAGGGCTTCGTAAGATGGTGCCTCGACCCGGAATCGAACCAGGGACACGGGGATTTTCAATCCCCTGCTCTACCAACTGAGCTATCGAGGCGACGGGGCGTATTAAACGGATTTCACTAAGGCAAGTCAACATCCAAGCGGACAAAGATGGTCAACTGGTGAATCTTTGGCTTTTGTGGCGGTAAATCACCCTTGTTTTGGCGAGCTTTGGGGCTTTTACGGTCAGGCTTAAGTAGGCTGCACTTCTGCTATTCACTGGGCGCGGGGAGGACATCCAGTTGGCTCAAGGCCCTACCGCTTCCCTCGGCACCGTCAGGCGGGCGAACGCCGGTATCCTGCGTCTGTGACTGAGGGCATTCCGGGTTTTTCGTGCCAGGAGCATAAAGCCACTGGCCCCCGGTGTTCACCGGGGAGAGGAGGGTGCGAAAGGGCAGTGTGCCGCTGGAACCAAGGCAGATGCAAAAAGCCCCGAACTTGCGTTCAGGGCTCTCTATGATGGTGCCTCGCTTCGCCCCGGCAACGCAGTAACGCCGCTTGCGGCGGTCATCGGACGGGGAGCCTAGTCAAAGCGAAGTGACGTGAGATTACCGGGTTGGGCACCTTGCTCGGGCTTTAACAGCTCGCAGAAACGAAAAAAGGCTCCGATGTTTCCATCAGAGCCTTCTCTTAAAATGGTGCCTCGACCCGGAATCGAACCAGGGACACGGGGATTTTCAATCCCCTGCTCTACCAACTGAGCTATCGAGGCGACGGGGGTGTATTAAACGGATTTAGGGCAGGTGAGTCAACCGTTTTTTTCCTTAGGCTGGCTGTCTGCTGGAAAATTGCTCATGGTGACTGCTCCCTGGACTCGGGAAGAGGGCTTCTTTATGGTTGTGTTCTGGATGTCGAAATGAAAGATGTGATGGATATCGAGGCACTGCTGAGTCAACACCTCATCGAGTATGAACGCTTTGAACACCCCCCGCTGGAGAATTGCACTGAAGCGGACAGACTGAAGTTGCACCGCCCTGGCCAGAGGCTTAAAAACCTGTTCTTAAGAGATAACTATGGCAAGCGCCACTTCCTGCTGATCACCCGTGCTGACAAGGCGGTGGACCTGAAGAAACTCTCCCGGGAGTTGAAGATCAGCCGGCTGGGATTTGCTTCAACTGAGCGAATGCAGAGGTTTCTGGGGATCACCCCTGGCCACGTTTCTCTGCTGGCCCTGGTGAACGACCCTGAGCATAAAGTGGAACTGTGGTTGGATGCAGATATTTGGAATGGCCAAGCGTTTCAGTGTCATCCACTGATCAATACCGTCACCCTGGTACTGTCTCAGCCCAATGTGGAGCGCTTCCTGAACCTGGTAGGTCATAAACCAGAGATTCTTGAAATTCCAGAAGTTGGTGCTTAAGAGCTGGAGTATTGGCTCATGTGGTCTGACTGTACTGGCAATTGACATTTGCTGGATGGCTGTGGCCCACGGCAGTTGCCGCGAGGTGAATTTACCTCTTTGTCTCTCCTGCCAAGGGGGAATTCAAGGGGGGTGATTGCTGATATTTGGTTTTTTCAGGAGAAGTCCAGAAAAGCCACTGGACCCCGGCCTTCGCCGGGGAGACGAGATTGTGCAAGGGCAGGGAACAGCACTTAGTTGCCTCGCTCCGGAAGGGTTCGGGGCCGCCTAGGTGCGACCGGCCAGGTCAGGGAGACGCCGTTGGCACAACGGCTAATACGAAAAAGCCCCGAACTTGCGTTCAGGGCTCTTCAATATGGTGCCTCGACCCGGAATCGAACCAGGGACACGGGGATTTTCAATCCCCTGCTCTACCAACTGAGCTATCGAGGCGGTGGACGGCTATTAAACGGCGGCCGGGAAGAAAGGTCAAACGATTTTAGTCCAGGATGAAGCGTTTGCCGAAAAAAGAGCCACCGGTATCTCAGGGGCGTCATACAGTCAACCCCGTAAGGCAACGGGGTTCACACCCCGGCCAACTGCACCAATACCGACTTGGTTTATGCGAAAATCATCACAGGAACCCGTGGGGGCAAGCGGCATAATAGTTGTTGATTGTAAAACTATTTTAGGGCGGCAACAGTGCCCGAGAGTGACTCTCTAACTCAAACCAGGCAAGTACAGTGAAAACAATACAGATAACCCCTTATCTGGTACTGGATAATCAGCATCTTTGCTTGATAGATACGAGATCCTCCGAAGAGATTAAGTTGTCTTTTGCCGAGGCCGCAGTACTCAGCTATCTGATGCAACACCAGGACGAGATTTGCACCAAGGAGGTGCTGCTACAGGAGGGGTGGCCAGATAGGGTGGTTGCCCCCTCATCGCTGATTCAGTGTGTCAGCACCCTGCGTAAGAAGCTTGAGCCCTTCTCCGAAGTCAACCTGAAGACGGTGGCCCGCCGCGGGTATCAGGTGGTGGTGGGCAGTTCACGTCCGGCCTCCGAGGAGCAGCTCGAGGAAGCGAACGGAGCCGACGCCGCACCCAGACCCACGAGGCGAAAAGCCACTCCCCTGGTCGCCATCGGTGCCATTGCCGCCACCCTGGTGGTCGCGGCTCTGGTATATCAACTGCTGCCACGTCTGTACGTCAGCAGCTCCGTCAGTGACTGGAGCTGGATAGAGCAGGGTGAGCTGCGTATCGGCAGCGAGGTCGGCCCTACCGAACTGCTGGCATCCAGCGACCAGGCAGGGCCGGAGCTGGCGCGCTGGCAGCGTCACTTCGATACCAGTTCGAACCGTTCCATCATTAAGGATTACAAGGCGTTTGCCCTGACAGATGGCAAGACCGACTCCATCTCCATCTGTCCCGGGTTTGACGGTGAGTGTCCGGGCAAAGACATCATCAACATCAACTTCCCCACCATGGAGAAGGTGAAGATGGATCTGCCGGTGTTCTTCGAGCTGGCCAAGATCATGGAGCAGCGCATCAGGTACAACCGCATCGAGCTGCCCAGTGTGCCCTTCCATCAGGGTGAACTGACCGAGCACATGTACAGCGCAGACGTCTACTTCCCCAGGAACGACCAACTGCTGGTGAGGGTGGATCACAACATCTCCATGGTCTACAAGGATGAGTCCAAGGGGTTGTTCTTCGCCTCTTTCTGCATCACCGACCAGGATTGCCTGACCTCGCCCATCAAGTACAACTTCGAGGGGGAGTTTACCCGCTATTCCGCCAAAATAGGCGGTCACCAGGTGGACGTATTCAAGGTGGAGACTCAGTCGCGCAACCTGCTCAAGCCGGAAAAGGTGACTCAGGCGGCCCTGCCGTTCTATCGTGAACTGCGCCGTCAGAGCCTGTCTGAGGAGCCGCTCTACTTCTACCGCTTCTACCAGGATGAGCACTCCGCCGCCTGGGTGATCCCCTTCTATGGCTACTCTCTGGCGTGGATGAAGAAGTCCACCATGGCGATGTAGCCGGAGACGCTGCCGGCAGGTACAACCAGGGCGGCCACAAGGCCGCCCTTTTCGTGGACGCTAGTCAGCCTTGTGGTTGGCCGGAACTGTACTTGGCGATCAGCTTATCCAGATAGGGCGCCACCTGAGGATCCTGCCAGTCCAGGTAGCCACGGACGAAGCCGACAATGTTGCCACTGCCGTCTAGCACATAGGTGGCGGGCACCACGTTCACCGGCATCACCCCGTGCATGCTGTGGTCGGCGTCGAACAGGGTATCGATGCCCTCCAGCCGGTAGTTGGCCAGAATCTTGTATACCTCTTCCGGGCTCTGCTCGTCGATGGAGACAGGCACCACGGCCAGCGGTTTGTCCTGATACGCCTGCTCCATCTGCTCCAGGGCGGGCAGCTCCTTGATACAGGGGCCGCACCAGCTGGCCCAGATGTTGACCAGGGTCAGATTGCCCAGGTGGCGGTTCATCGACACCGGCGCACCGTCGCGGGCGTGGAAGATCAGTTCCGGCGGCTTACGTGCATTGGTGAACTCGACGAATTTGTTCATGATCATCGGTTTGGGGATGGGGTCGCCGGTGCTGTAGACCTTTTCCAGGTTGGAAGCCTCCGCCTGGGGCAGGGCCAGCAGGGCGGTGAACAGGGCGGCGGTCAGGGTCTGGGGTTTCATCTTACTCTCCTAGTCCGGGTGGACGGCGAAGCCTGCGGGGCCAGATCAGCATCATCATCAGCAGGGCCACCAGCAGCATTGGTATCAGCCACAGCGGCGCGGTGGCGCCGTCCAGGCCGGGCTGGTAGCGGATCTGTTGGCCATAGCGCTCCACCAGGTATTGGACAATCTGCTCCTCCTGCTGTCCCTCCCTGAGTTTCTGGGCGATCAGCCCTTTGAGTTCAAAGGCGATGGCGGCTTCGGACTCTGCCAGGGTCTGGTTGATCGAGGCCGGGCAGCGCAGCTGGCCAGCCAGGCGCTCAACCCGAACGCCGAGATCACTGACCTCGCCGTCCAAGGCTGAGCTCGGCAAACCGATCAATGACAGGCAGAGAAGCAGAACCAGTCTCATGGGTTGTACTCCTGATAGTGGGTGGTGCGACTGCGGCGCCAGGCCAGCAGGCCACCGAAGGCGCAGAGCAGGCCCCCGAGCCAAAGCAGCCGTACCCAGGGTTTATGGCTGATGCGCACCAGGAACTGCTCCTGATTGATGGCCGGGCCCATGGAGATGTAGAGGTCCGACAGCGGCGAGTGGTACACCCCGGCGATGGAGACCTCGCTGCGGTCATCCAGATAGGTACGTCGCTGCGGGGTGATGTAGGTAAGCCCTTGCTCACTTTCAGAGTCAAGGCGAATAACGGCTTCACTGGCCTGGTAGGCGCGCTCGCGGATCTCCAGGGTCTGTTCGTACACTGCGGTATAGCCCGCCAGGGTGCGGCCATTACCCGGTCCCATGCGCACCATCACCGCCTCCTCGTAGTGGGTCAGCACCGTGGCCCCCAGCACAAAGAGGGCGACGCCGAGGTGGGCCAGCCAGGGCGCCAGACTCAGGTCAAACCTGGATTGCTGCCAGTGGTGATGGCCACTGAGCGTCAGCGCGACCAGGGTCCAGGAGGCTGACAGAAGTCCCATCCACATCCAGTCGGGGCGGTCGCTGCCGCTGTAGAGCGTCAGCAGGGCAGACCCTATGGCACACAGGGCCAGCAGAGTGCCCTTGAGCCCGGTGGTGGTGTGGGGAGGGAGGATCACCCAGCCCATCGATACACAACAGAGCAGCGCCATGGGGATAAACACCGTGTTGAAGTAGGGGGCGCCCACGGAGATGCTGCCCAGGTCCAGTGCGGCGTAGATGAAGGGGTAACAGGTGCCCAGCAGCACCGACAGCGCGGCCACCACCAGCAGCAGAGAGCCCACCATCAACAGCCTGTGACGGCTTTGGCCGCCGAGCGGGCTGCTGCGGCGCATCACCGGAGCCTGCCAGGCCAGCAGCGTCAGGGCCGGCAGTGCGGTGGCCAGCAGCAGGATAAGGACGCCACTGCCCCGCTGTGGATCGGAGGCGAAGGCGTGCACCGACTGGATGATGCCGGAGCGCACCAGGAAGGTGCCGACCAGGCTGACGATAAAGCCGCCCAGGCAAAGCATCACGCTGGTCAGGAGCATGGCATTCTGGGTGCGAGCCAAGTAGAGGGTGTGCAGCAGGGCGGTGCTGAGCAGCCAGGGGATAAAGGAGGCATTCTCTACCGGATCCCAGAACCACCAGCCGCCCCAGCCCAGCTCGTTATAGGCCCACCAGGAGCCGAACAGGTTGCCCAGGGTCAGCATAAACCAGGCCAGCAGATTCCAGCGCCTCAGCCAGGCAAGCTCCGTCCCCCTGAGATAACCTCGGACCAGGGCGGTGACCGCCCCGGCGAACAGCACCGCCAGGGCCACGTAGCCACCGAACACCATGGGCGGATGGAGAATCAGGCCAATATCCTGCAGCATGGGGTTGAGATTCCGTCCCTCGACGGGCACCGCCGGCAGCAGGCGGTCGAAGGGGTTGGAGGTCAGCAGGATAAACAGCAGGAAGCCAAAGCTCAGCAGGGCCAGTATCGAGGCGGCGCGGCTGGCGAAGCGGTGGGGGTGATGGGGGCGACTGCCGACGATGGCGGTCACCAGGGTCAGACCCAGGGCCCAGAACAGCATGGAACCCTCATGGCCTCCCCACAGGGCCGCGACCTTGTAGAACCAGGCCAGGTGACTGTTGGAGTGATTGGCCACATAGGCCACGGAAAAGTCATCGGCCAGGAAGCTGTAGATCAGGGTGGCGGTGGCGGCCAGTGCCAGCAGGGCACTGAGCTGCGACAGTGGGCGCACATAGTGGTTGAGATAGAGCTCGGCAGGACGCTCCCATGCCAGCAGGAACAGTCCGCACAGCAGGGTGCTGGCGGTTGCCAGAATCAGTAGAAAGTGGCCTATCTCTGGAATCACAATCAGCCTCCGGGGATCCTAAGGGGGCGAGGTTATCTGCATAAGTTTAAATATGACTCTACCACTGATAAATTAGGCTTTCCTTGCTGTTAAATTAATTTTGTGACCCAGGAATATTTGTTGTTTAATTGGTTGTTGAATCACTTTTTGTCGACTTTGCCCTGTCTGTGATCCGGGGTGCAATTACTGGTTATTCTTGGGTAAAACATTCTCTTTTTATCTTTTTTTAGCCCTTTCATCTGCTGAAAAGTACTCGAAAACCCTAAATTTGGCCACCCGAACCCTTGGGTTAAGTTTATGTTTTCGTGGGTATTTATTGGTAATTTGTGCCGGGGCTGCTCTTGAGGCTATAAAGCGAATCCGATTTGTGCTTTAACTCCAACTTTTCCATCAATTCTTCTGTTGTTATCTACTGCGTTTCTTGCAATTACCAAACTTATTTGGCGACAGGCTTGGAGACAAAAAGCATTGCCAAGCAAGAAATAAAAAACCCTTTTGTAGGAGATAATGATGAAAGGCTGGAAATTAAAGGCGTCGTTAGCCGCTCTGGTCTGTGTGTGGACCGGTTCAGCGGTCGCGGCGGACGCCGCCAAGAGCGACCAGGGCTACAAGCAGTCCCCCCAGGCTCAGATGATCTTCGCCAACCCGGATGGGACCGAAGAGGCGAAGGGGGTCAAGACCCTGCATGACTACATCATCCAGGAGAAGGAGTTGTGGGACTTCCTGTTTGAGAATCACCCGGTGTTCAAGACCTACGCCCCTGAAGGCCGGATGGTGGGTAAACCCCACATCTCCGACCGCGGTGAGGAGTATCTGCACACCGGCAACTCGGAGGACTACAGCGACAAGATAGGCCGCCCCATGGCGGTTCAGTACCGTCTGGGTGCCAAGTCCATCCTGGACTACCCCAATAAGTTTATCGGTCCGGAGAAGTGCGGCGAATGCCACGGCGTTCAGTATGAGAAGTGGAAGCGATCCCGTCACGCCAAGACCGTACGCTTCCCCGACGAGGTGGTGGAAGCCGGTGGTGATCTGAAGAAGGGGATGTTTGGCACCGACGTGCCGATCCTGCCCCAGGGGATTACCGAGGACGCCATCTACGCGGTGATCGGTACCCCAAGGACCAAGTATGGCTTCATCGATGCCTGGCT
Source organism: Ferrimonas sediminicola (assembly GCF_005116715.1). Lineage (GTDB taxonomy): Bacteria > Pseudomonadota > Gammaproteobacteria > Enterobacterales > Shewanellaceae > Ferrimonas > Ferrimonas sediminicola. The sequence goes on from NZ_SWCI01000006.1 coordinate 175,398, forward strand.
GGTGCGGGGTTCCTACCACGTCAAGGATGGTCTGCTGAAGGACGGTACCGGTACCCTGCACGCCGGTGGTAACCAGTTCTCCGTCAACTGGCTCACCTTCCTGACTCCGGAGAAGGCCCGTGAAATCAAGGAAGTGATCCCCGAGTTCCCGGCGGTGATGGAGGAGTTTGGCAGCTCCGGCTCCGACGTATGGGGTGTGAACTCCTACGGCGCCAAGAAGGACAAGATGTTCCTGTTCCAGCCTGCCTCCTCCTACTGCGAGGTGTGCCACACCTTCAAGTTCGATTTCCAGAACAAGCAGGAGTACTTCGATGCCCTGGGTGATCCCAAGAAGTTGCGTGAACACACCATCTCCAAGGGCATTGCCTGTGAAGAGTGTCACGGCGCCGGTGCTCACCTCGACGGTGGGGTTGGCGGCGGCATGCCTTCCAACTGTGAACGCTGCCACCAGCGCTTCAACTATGTGGCGGAGATGGCCGAAGGCCCCAATGCCAAGCCGGAAGACGCCTTTACCGTGAAGATGAAGGGCGCCTGCCCCTCCTGCGGTACCGAAGGTGGCCAGATGTTCAACTCTGCCCACTATGACAAGGGTATGCGTTGTACCACCTGTCACGATCCTCACGAGGTCACCGACGGTAGCTTCTTGTCCCACGTGACCAAGACCAAGATCAAGAAGGTGTGTGCCGACTGCCACGAGACCCAGGCCGAGTTCCACGCCAGCTCCAAGCCCCACGGCGAGTCGGAGTGTTCCTCTTGCCATATGCCCAACATGGGCAGCTGTGAGAAGTTCACCGCCATCCAGTTCCCCGATGAGGCTGGCTTCGACAACGTGCGTGCATCCCACATCTGGAACATCAAGGTCTCTCCCACCAAGAAGACTCTGAATCCACCGGAAGGCAAGCCTCGCACCTCGGCTACCAAGGGCTGGACCGTGGCTCAGGATGAGGATGGCTACTCCTACCTGGATCTGATGTGGACCTGTGCCCGCACCTCTGCCCTGGACCGCACCGTGGTCAGTGGCAAGGGCTGTCACAGCCAGTTCCAGTCTGAGCTCGACGAAGGCCTGCACTTCGAAGACCAGAAGGAGATCTACGGTGAAGTGATGGAGTGGCAGGAGCCCGTTAAGGAGACCCATGCCAAGGTGGTCAAGCAGCTTGAGCGTATCGACGAGCTGATGAACGTGACCCGCCTGTCCGTTTCCGAGAAGGCCAAGGTGCTGATGATGGTCGACAAGGCCCGTGAGTCCGCCGCCAAGATCGAGAAGGACGGCTCCTGGGGTGTCCACGGACCCTCCATGGCGCAGCGCATGATGAACGACGCCTGGATCTACGTTCAGGAGGCTCAGGCCATCATGGATGACGCCGGTTACGACAAGAAGTAACCAACCCTAAGGGCCCCCGGGCAACCGGGGGCCATTCAAACGAGAGAGGCACAACCATGCGTTACCCCATTGCAGCTGCCGCGGCCCTGTCCCTGCTGATGGCTGCCCCGGCCCTGGCCGGCGGCGCCGACGAGATTCGGCCGGCAGATGAATATCGTATGGAACTGAATTACATCAGCATGCAGGAAGCAGAACTGCTGGTAGGCAGAAAGGACGTCTACTTCTTCGACGTGAACACCCTGGAGCTCTGGGCTCAGGGGTTCATTCCCGGGGCGGTGCACTTCTTCACCGAAAACTGGAAGGAGCTGCTGCCCAAGGACAAGAACGCCCAGATGATTTTTTACTGCGCCAACCGCCTGTGCAACGCCAGCGAGATCGCGGCCTATTCGGTGATGCAGATGGGCTACACCAATGTCCGCCAGATGCCCGACGGCATCTTCGGATGGCGGATGTCAGGGCGCCCAATCGAGAAGCCCTGAGCCTTTAGCGAACAACTGGATTAGAAGAGAGACACCCATGAAAACCGCAATCAAACCCCTGATCATCGCCCTGGCGGTCGTAGCCACCCCTGCCCTGGCGGGGCAGACACAGAATGATACCGACACCGAGTCCTACGCCATCGGTGCCTCCCTGGGCAACTACCTCAATGGCCAGCTGGCCATGCAGGAGGAGTTCGGCCTCAGTGCCAACCTGGAGCAGGTGCTCAAAGGGTTCGAGGATGCCGTCAAGGGGCAGCCGGCCCTGGAGAAGGAGGCGCTGATCGACGCCCTCAACGCACGGGCCCAACTGCTCAATACCCGTAAGGATGAACGCAAGGCCGCCCGCCTGAAAGAGGTGGCCCAGGCCTCCCGCGACTACCTGGCCGACAACGCCGACAAGCCCGGCGTGACCGTGACCGAGTCTGGCTTGCAGTACGAGGTGCTGGTGAAGGGCGACGGTGCCAAGCCCGCCCGCGAAGACGCGGTGACCGTGCACTACAAGGGCCAGCTGGTGGACGGCACCGTGTTTCAGGATACCCGTGCCGGTGGCGACGCCCAGCCGCGCCAGGTGGCTCTGATCAACTCCATTGCCGGCTGGGAGGAGGGACTGCAGCTGATGACCGTAGGCTCCACCTACAGGTTTACCATTCCCGCCGAACTGGGTTATGGCGCCCAGGGGATGGGGGCAATCCCCCCTGGTTCCGCCCTGGTGTTCGAGATCGAACTGATCGACACCAACAAGCCCGGCGACGCCCACAAGGAGATGGGCATGGGGATGGGGATGGGCTCGATGCCGCAGATGTTCGGCAACCAGTAACAGGTTCGACCCGGATCTCAGTTAGGAGCTGTACTCGGCATGATGACCCTCTCTCTCAGCATCTTCCTGGCACTGACGGCCGCGGCATTCACCCTGGCTAGCGGTCACAGAGGTTATCTCCGCAGTGCCGGGGAGGCTGCAGCGGAAGAGGGCGCTTCTCTGCCCAGGGCGGGGTGGTGGGCTCCAGCGTGTATGCTGGTTTTCCTCATCCTCATTTCCCTGCTCGCCTACTCCCGCCTGGGGCACTTTGCCGGCTGGCAGCAGCGACATACCGAGACCCGGGTCGACTACCTGCTTCAAAGCAAAATCAACCAGAGCCTGATGGCAGCCCAGCAGCGTCCCGATGACGCTGGCACCTGGCTGGCTGTGGCCGACAACCAGGCTGCCGCAGGCCTGTACGCCGAGGCAGTCGAGGCCCTGGACAAGGCCCTGGTCCTGCAGGGGGAGAGCGCTCCCCTGCTGGGTCTGAAGGCCAAGTACCTTTACTACCAACAGGGCCGGGCCCTGGGAGTCGCCGCCGTGGCGGCGGTTTCCCGGGCTCTGAGCCTTGATAGCACCGATTTTACGACTCGAGAACTGCTGGCGTCCCACGCCTACCGGCAGGGGCAGTACCGGGAGGCGGTAGAACACTGGCAGGTGCTGCTGGACAGTGGCGCGGCCGGTCCCCGGGAGGCGGCCATCCAACGGGCCGTGGAGCGGGCCAAAGCAAGGATAAAAGCGGCATCCACGCCGCAATAACACAGAGATAGTTGGAGGATGATGTGAACGATGTGATGTTACCGCGCCGCAGCCTGTTAAAGGGCCTGGGCGTGGGTTCGGTAGCCATACTGGCGGGAGGGTGCGGTTCCACCGACCCGACGGCCTCCGGTGGCGAGGGACCCAGCTATGTGCTGCTGTTTGACCAGACCAAGTGTGTGGGCTGCGGCCGCTGTAAAGAGGCCTGTAACCAGGCCAACAACCTGCCCGAGGGCGTCGCCAGGCTCACCCTGGAGCGTCAGAGCGACCGGGAGCCCGGGGCGGTCTGCCCCCGCTGTGGCAAGACCGAGTGCAACTGCGACCGCAAGTATGTGCGGGTCTCCTGTCAGCAGTGCCACAACGCCCCCTGCGTCATGGTGTGCCCCACCGGGGCGGCCTACCGGGATGAGAAGACCGGTATCGTCACCATGGACGGCGACAAGTGTGCCGGCTGTAAGTACTGCATCGCCGCCTGCCCCTACAAGGTGCGCTTTATCAACAGCGACACCAAGGTGGCGGAGAACTGCGACTTCTGCCTGAAGAGTCGCCTGGCCAAGGGAGAGCTGCCCGCCTGTGTCAGCCAGTGCCGTTTCGACGCCCTGGTGTTTGGCGATGCCAGCGATCCCAAGTCCTACGTCTCGCGCCTGCTGGCGGTGAAGAACACCGCCAGGGTGAAGCCGCATCTGGGCACCGAACCCAGTGTCCACTACATCCCAATCGCCAAGCCGGAGGTGTAACAAGATGAACGGAATTGATTTTTCCACCGGCCTTGGCGACGCCATCGCCTGGCCCTGGCCCATTGCGGTCTACCTGTTCTTCGCCGGGATCTCCGGCGGGGCCCTGGCCATCGCCCTGTTGATGCGCATCTACAAGAAACAGACCCAGGATACGCCGCTGCTCAAGGCGGCGGGGGTGGTCTCCTTGGTCACCATCTGCCTGGGGATGCTGTGCCTGGTACTGGATCTGTCCAATCCTCTGTTCTTCTGGAAGATCCTGCTCTATTACAACCTCAACTCGGTGATGTCCCTGGGTGTCATCGTGCTGCTGTTCTACATTCCGCTGACCGCGGTGATCGCCGCCATCGCCCTGCGCGGTGAACTGGCCCGTTTCCCCCAGCTCAAGGCGATGATGCCCTGGCTGGAGAGACTGGCGGCGCTGCGTTCGCCGCTGGAGTGGCTGACCCTGGTGCTGGCAGTGTCCGTCTGTGCCTACACCGGCTTTTTGATCTCGGCGCTGATCCGCTTCCCCATCATCAACACTTCGCTGCTGCCGGCGCTGTTTATCGTTTCTGGCCTCTCCGCCGGTGCCGCCATGGCCAAGATGGTGGCGGTGAAGTGGTTTGGCGAGCCGCTGCACTCCGAGGAGATGAGCCTGCTGCACGGCGCCGAGTGGCCGATCATGGCGGTGGAGGGGATGTTCCTGTTCATGCTGTTCAGTGGACTCATCTTCGGTACCGGCCCCAGCCAGGCCGCTACCCAGGCGTTCTCCCAGGGAGGCTGGTCCAGCCTGTTCTGGGGCGGGGTTATCGGCCTCGGCTTCATCCTGCCCCTGGTGCTGAATTTTGCCTTGGGTCGACGATTTGCCCTCTCGGGCAGGGCATTCTACCTCACGGGAGGCAGCGTGATTTGCGGCATGATGTGCTTGCGACTCTTCCTGCTCTACGCGGGGCAGATCTACACCATCTGATGTGAGTACCGGGGAGGCTGGCCCTCCCCTCAACCAAGAGAAAGTCTATGCGTAACACCCTGCTGCTGCTCCTGCCCCTGCTGCTGACCGGCTGTGGCCAGTCCGTGGCCGACACCACCCCGGTTGCCGGTCCGCACCCTCACAGCGTTCAGATTACCGATGAGCGTCGCTGTCATCAGTGCGGCATGTTTATCACCCGCTATCCGGGGCCCAAGGGGGTAGCCAGGGTGAAGGGGCAGCCGGGTGACACCGCCTTCTGCTCCACCAGCGACCTGTTCCAGTTTGTCCTGCAGCCTCAGAACCGTCGCCAGGTGGAGCAGGCCTGGGTCCACGATCTGGCCCAGACCAATTGGGACCAGCCCTCAGACAGTGCCTTCATCCCCGCCGACAAGGCCTGGTACGTGGTGGGCTCCTCCCGCCACGGCGCCATGGGGCCCACCCTGGCCAGCTTCAGCCTGCGCAACATGGCCGAGGCCTTTGCCAACTCCTACGGCGGCAAGGTGCTGGCCCATGACCAGCTGACCCTGGAGATGCTGGGCAAGGGTGGTCACCACCAGCACAAACACCACTGACGGAGCCTTAACCATGAGAGCGCTGCTGCTTCTGCTGATGTGTCTGCCCCTGGTCAGCCAGGCGGCGCGCATCCAGGTGCAGGGCGTTCAGCAGCTTTCCCACTGGCTGGGTGCCGCCCAGCCCGGGGATGAGCTGCGGCTTGAGCCCGGGCTCTACCCTGGTCACTGGCGCATCGACCGACCCCTTATCCTCCGTGGCCAGCCCGGGGTTACCTTCGACGCCGGCGGCCGGGGCACCGCCCTGTTGCTGGCCGCCGACGGCATCGAACTCCATGGCCTGACCGTGCAGAACTGGGGTAGTAATCTGCCCGGGCTGGATGCGGGAATCCGCGGTGAAAAGGGGGTCTCCCATATCCTGATAGCCAACAACAGCCTCAAGGGGGATGGCTTCGGTATCCGCTTCGACGAGGGGGAGGGGTTTCGCATCCTCGGCAACCTGATCCAGGGGGACACCAGCCGGCCGGTGGTTGCCCGGGGAGACAACATCTACTTCAAGGGCAGCCGCGACGCCGTCATCAGCGGCAACCGCCTCAGCGGCGGCCGCGACGGTGTCTATGTGGAGACGGTCAGCGACATGGTGATCGACGCCAACACCATGAGTCACCAGCAGTATCCGGTGCATTACATGTACGCTAGGGAGACGGTCACCAGCCATAACCGCAGCCACCATGTCGTGGGCGGCTACGCAATTATGGGCTCCGAAGGGGGGGCGGTGCTGGGCAACAGCGTGGAGGATGCGGTAGAGTTCGGCATCCTGCTCAACATCAGCAGCGGAGTGCGGGTGCAGGGTAACCGGGTCAGTCGCATCGACAACCCCGATGCCGCCCAGGTGTTCGATGGCGAGGGCAAGGGGATCTATGTCTACGGTGCCCAGGACAACAGCATCTCGGGCAACCGCTTCCAGCAGTGCCAGATAGGCATCGCCATGGCCCTGGGGGGCGAGGGCAACCAGGTGTTCAACAACGACTTTGTCGACAACCTGGTGCAGGTTCGCTACGTCGGGGAGGTGGTGCTGGAGTGGAGTCACCGGGGGCGGGGCAACTACTGGAGCAGCTACGGCGGCTGGGATGCCGACCGTGACGGCATCGGCGATCTGCCCTACCGTCCCAATGACGCCCTGGATCGGCTGTTCTGGGTCTACCCGGAAGCAAAATTTTTGATGGACTCCCCGGTGGTGGGGGGCCTGCGTTGGCTGGAGCGGCAGATGCTGCCGCCCCAGGCGGCGGGCATTACCGACAGCCGGCCGCGAATCTCTCCCGTCATTGAAAGAAGTAACCTATGACACACACGGCAGTCTCAGTGGTACAGGTGAGCAAGAGCTTCGGCGAGGTCCTGGCCCTGGACGAGGTCAGCCTGTCACTGCGCCCCGGCGAACTGCTGGGGCTGCTGGGCCACAACGGCGCAGGCAAGACCACATTGATCAAACTGATCCTCGGCCTGAGTATCCCGGATCGCGGCCAGATCCGGGTCAACGGCCGGGATCCCGGCCGCACCGAGCAGCGGGCGTCCCTCTCCATCGGCTACCTGCCTGAGCATGTCAGCCTCTACGACAACCTCAGCGGCGGCGAACTGCTGGGCTACTTCGCCGGGCTCCGGCGAGTCGGCAGGGAGCGGGTAGATGAGGTGCTGGCCAGGTTGCAGCTGGATTACGCCAGGGATCGCAAGGTGCGCACCTACTCCAAGGGCATGCGCCAGCGCCTGGGGCTGGCCCAGGCGATCCTGGCCGAGCCCAGGGTGCTGATCCTGGACGAGCCTACCGTGGGGCTCGATCCCCAGGCCAGCGCCCTGTTCTACGAGCTGGTGGCGGCCCTGCGCAACAACGGCACCGCGGTGATCATCTGCACCCATGAACTGACCCTGATTGACCGCCACCTGGACTCGGCGCTGATCCTGGCCAAGGGCCGGCCCCTGGCCCAGGGCAGCATCGACGAGCTGCGCCGCGAGCACAGGCTTCCCACCAGGGTAGAGGTGGCCGGAGCAGAGCTGCTGGCCAGCCGTGATATGTTGCTGGCGGCGATGTATGACCCGCGAAGCAACGCCTTCATGGTGGGTCAGGAGCAGAAGCAGCAGCTGCTGGCGCACCTGACCGGCCACCACAAGATCTTCGACTTCAATGTCCTGCCCCCGTCGCTGCCAGAGGTGTATCAGAGCTGTCAGTTGCGAGCGCAGCTGGAGGAGTTCCCATGCTGAATCCAGTGGCCCTGGTGGCCCACAAAGAGTTTATCGACGGTTTCCGCCACCGCTGGGTAGTGTTTGCCTCTCTCAGCTTTGCACTGCTGTCCCTGGCGGTGGCTTTTCTCGGCTCGGCGGTCAGCGGACAGCTGAGCACCCCGCAGCTGGCCCCCACCATCTCCGCCCTGGCGACCCTGGCCGCCCTGGTGATCCCGCTGCTGGCGGTGTTGCTGGGTCATGACAGCTTCGTCGGCGAGCTGGAGGGGGGCACCCTGCTGCTGCTGCTCTCCTACCCCATCAGCCGCTGGCAGCTGCTGCTGGGCAAGTTCCTCGGGCAGGGGGCGGTACTGGCCACCACCTGCCTGGTCGGCTTCGGGGTGACCGCGGTGGCCCTGGGCTTCGTGGTGGGCACCGACCAGCTGCTGGAACTGACCGCCGCCTTCGGCCTGTTTATCTTCAGTGCCGCCCTGCTGGCCTGCACCTTCTTGCTGGTGAGCTACCTGGTGAGCCTGGCGGTGAGCACCAAGGGACGGGCGATGGCTATCTGCCTGCTGCTGTGGTTTGTGCTGGTGCTGCTCTACGACCTGGTGCTGCTGGGGCTGATCGTCGCCGAGGGCAGCGAGTCCTGGGTACGGGCGTTGATGATGGCCAACCCGGTGGACCTGTTCCGCCTGGCCAACTTGGTGTTCGTCGAGCACCAGTCGGTGACCGGGGTGCTGTCCCTGGTGACTTCGCACAACTCCAACCTGTGGCTGATGCTGCTGCTGATGCTGGCCTGGAGCGGCGCCGGCCTGTTTGCCGGCTGGCAGATCTTCAAGCGTAAAAGAGTCTGACAAATAAGAAAAAGCCCGCCAACTGGCGGGCTTTTTCGTGGAACAGGCCTACTTCTCCTCCGGCGGGCGGTAGCCCTCGATCTCCACATCCTTGCCTTCAAACAGGAAGCCGGTCATCTGCTCCTCGAGCATCTGACGGTGCTCGGGGTTCATCATGTTGAGCTTGTGCTCGTTGATCAGCATGGTCTGTTTCTTCTGCCACAGGCCGAAGGCTTCCTTGGAGATGTTGTCGAAGATCTTCTTCCCCAGCTCGCCGGGGTACAGCTGAAAGTCCAGGCCTTCAGCCTCTTTGTTCAGGTATTGGCAAAATACGGTGCGTGCCATGATCGGGTCCTTACCAGATTGGATTGCTCAGTTATACCAAATGCGGCCCAATCCTGGCTAGGGCAACTCTAATCCCGGCCACCGGTTTCCAGGGTTCTCAGCAGCCCCTCGGTGGGGGCGGCCAGGCCCACCTTGAGGGGGGTGTCCAGGGCAAACCAGTGGTGCTCCAGCTCGCCCACCTGGCCGGGCTGGCGGCCAAGCTCCAGCCTTACCGGCTGGATATCCAGGTGGTAGTGGCTGAAGGTGTGGCGAAATGGCTGGAAATCCTGCCAGTCGGCATCGATCCCCTGGCTGGCCAACCACAGTTCGGCTTCGTTTTTGGTGTCGAACTGGGGGAAGCACCACAGGCCGCCCCAGATGCCGCTGGGGGGGCGCCTATGCAGCAGCACCTGGCCGTCATGCACCAGCATCAGCTGGACGCAGGCGCGCACCGGCTTCTCCCTCCTGGGTTTCTTGCCCGGGTAGTCGCCCGGGTTGCCCTGGGCATGGGCCCGGCAATCCTGGGCCACCGGGCACTCGCCGCAGCTGGGCTTGGTGCGGGTGCAGATCATGGCGCCAATGTCCATCATCGCCTGGTTGTAGGCCTGGATCTCCTGTGCCGGGGTCACCGTTTCGGTGGCCTGCCACAACCGGTTCTCCACCGCCTTCTGTCCCGGCCAGCCGTCGATGGCTCGGTGGCGGGCCAGCACCCGCTTGACGTTGCCGTCGAGGATCGGGTGGTGCTGCCCCAAAGAGAGGGAGAGCACCGCCCCGGCGGTGGAGCGGCCGATCCCCGGCAGGGCCATCACCTGCTCCAGGGTGCGCGGGAACTCGCCGCCGTGCCGGTCCATGATCACCTGGGCCGCCCTGTGCAGGTTGCGGGCCCGGGCGTAGTAGCCCAGGCCGGTCCAGTGGTGGAGCACGTCGTCGGTGGGGGCCTCGGCCAGCTCCCTGACCGTGGGGAAGCGCTGCATAAACTTCAGGTAGTAGGGGATCACGGTTGCGACCTGAGTTTGTTGCAACATGATCTCGGAGATCCATACTCTGTAGGGACTCTTATCCTGCTGCCAAGGCAGGGTTTTTCGTCCCGCGAGCCGGTACCACTGAATCACCCTGTCGGAAAATGACCTACCGCTCGCTTCCATCAACTATTCACCTAAATTACAATTGCCGGTTTTTGGCGTCACAGTGTAACGCCTTAGGGCAATAAGCGAGAAGGTTGAGATGACTGAAGAGCAAAAGCCGGATCTGCCTGAGGGCAAGCGTATCCGCAAGATCCGCTCCTATGTAAAGCGTGAGGGGCGCATGACCAAGGGCCAGGCCCGGGCCATGGAGGTCTACTGGCCCAGCATGGGGCTGGAGCACGACATGGGGATGATCGATCTGGCCCAGGTGTTCGGCCGCGAGGCCCCCGTGGTGCTGGAGATCGGCTTCGGCATGGGCAAGTCCCTGGTGGAGATGGCCGCCGCCGAGCCCGACAAGAACTTCATCGGCATCGAGGTGCACGGCCCGGGGGTCGGCGCCTGCCTGATGTATGCCGAGGAGCTGGGCGTGAGCAACCTGCGGGTGTATGAGCACGACGCGGTGGAGATCCTGGGCGACTGCGTCCCCGACGCCTCCCTGGACCGGGTTCAGCTCTACTTCCCCGACCCCTGGCATAAGAAGCGCCACCACAAGCGCCGCATCGTTCAACCGGAATTCATTGAATCGGTGCGCAATAAGCTTAAGATTGGCGGCGTATTCCATATGGCCACCGACTGGGAGCACTATGCCGAGCATATGCTGGAGGAGATGCGTGAAGCCCCGGGCTTCAGCAACACCGCCGAGAAGGACTTTGTGCCCCGTCCCGATTTCCGTCCCCTGACCAAGTTCGAAGCCCGAGGCCAGCGCCTGGGCCACGGGGCCTGGGACCTTATCTTTGCTCGAGACAAATAGGAGAGCATTATGACCACCATTCCAACCGCCAAGAACCGCAGCCGTCGCCTGCGCAAGAAGCTGCGTGTCGACGAGTTCCAGGAGCTGGGTTTCGACCTGAGCTGGCGTTTCAACGACGACGTGACCGAAGAGCAGATCGACGCCCTGGTGGACCAGCTGATCGAGGAGGTGATCGAGCCGCTGAAGCTGGGTTACAGCGGTGGCGGCCACCGTGCCTGGGACGGCATCGTCTGCACCCAGAAGCTGGGCAAGTGCACCGACGAGCACCGCCAGGCAGTAGAGAAGTTCTTTGCCGACAAGCCGGTGACCGAGGTGAAGGCCTCCGAGCTGTACGACATCTGGTGGGGCTGATGCCCGACCTGGCTCTGCTGCAAGGCATCCACGACGAAGCCCTGCCCCTTATCGGGCAGGGTCGGGTGGCGGACTACATCCCGGCCCTGGCCGGGGTGCCCGCCAACCGACTCGGCATCGCCATCTGCACCGCGGATGGTGAGCTGCTGGGGGCCGGTGACTACCTCGACCCCTTCTCCATCCAGAGCATCTCCAAGGTGTTCTCGCTGATCCAGGCGATGAGCCTGTATGAGGAGCAGGAGCTATGGAGTCGGGTGGGCAAGGAGCCCTCGGGTAACCCGTTCAACTCCCTGGTTCAGCTGGAGTTCGAGCACGGCATCCCCAGAAACCCCTTTATCAACGCCGGTGCCCTGGTGGTGAGTGATATGCTCCAGGGGCGGCTGAGTGCCCCCAAGCACCGGATGCTGGAGCTGGTGCGCGAGCTCTCCGGCAATCAGCATATCGTCTGCGACAAGGTGGTGGCCCGCTCCGAGTACGAACACTCGGCCCGCAACGCCGCCATCTGCTACCTGATGAAGTCCTTCGGCAATTTCCACAACGACGTGGATGGGGTGATGAAGAGTTACTTCAATCACTGCGCCATCCGCATGAGCTGCGCCGATCTGGCCCGGGCCTTCTTCTTCCTGGCCAACAAGGGGGTCTGCCTGGGCGGCAGGCGGATGATCAGCGAGCGCCAGAGCCGCCAGGTCAATGCCCTGTTGGCTACCTGCGGCCTCTACGACGGGGCCGGGGAGTTCGCCTACCGGGTGGGTATGCCCGGCAAGAGCGGCGTCGGTGGCGGCATCGTGGCGGTGGTGCCCGGCGAACTCAGTGTTTGTGTCTGGTCTCCTGAGCTTGACCCTTCAGGGAACTCCCTGGCGGGAACCCGCATGCTGGAGCTGCTGGCCAAGCGGCTTGGACGCTCCATCTTCTGATGGTGATTCTCGCCACTTAGTGGTGAGCCTTCCTACCATACCCAAGAGAATTACCGACTGTTTTCTTTAATATCAGTTATTTAAATTTCTGGCCCAATACTGGCATTACCCAGACATCATCCAATTCAAAGGAGCTGAGTAATGTCATTGTCCAAAGTTGCTACTGTCGTGGTGCTGTCCTCTACCCTGGCATCCGCCGCCGCCCTGGCCCAAGATCAACAGTGTGATTTCTCCTTCAACCATGATCTGGTGATCAGTGACACCAGGCTGGAGGTGATGGAGGAGGGGCGTACCCTGTACCGCTTCGAAGAGGGCCGGCTGTGGGTGGAGGGAGAGCGGATCCCCCTCGATGGCAGCCAGCAGCAGGCGATGAGCGACTTCCAGCTGGCGATCTATAACCAGATGCCCGCCACCATAGAGCTGGTGGAGCAGGCGTTGGAGATGGCCAGTGTCGCCCTGGACGCGGTCGCCACCGAGTTTGCCGAGCTGGGGGTCGATATGGATAACCTGCGCGACGTCGCCGATACCCTGGCCCAGTCGGTGCGGGAGAAGATCGCCCTGGAGGATGGCTCCTACCGTCTGGTGGGCGGCGACTTCGATCAGTTCGGTGATCAGTTTGACCAGGAGTTCGAGCGCCAACTGGAGGCGGCGGTGACCCAGTCCATTGGCGCCATCATGATGCAGATGGGCTCCGCCATGGTCAACGGTGAGGGCGAAGGTTTCGAGGCCAAGATGGAAGCGTTCGGTGAACGGATGGAGCGCATGGGCGAGCAACTGGAGCAGCGCTTCGAGGGCCAGGAGCAGTCGCTTGAGATTCAGGCCGAGGCGCTGTGTCGTCAGTGGCAGCAACTGGATGAGATGGAAACCCAGCTGCAGCAGCAGATCCCTCAGCTGCAGCCGTTCGATCAACTGGAGGTCAAAGCCGACAAGTTGGCCTACCGCTGGTACTGAGCTCACTCCAGGCCCGGGGCGCCCGGATGGTGCCCCGTAATTCGGTTCGCCACAGCGGACAATCACTCCCCTTAAAACTTGATCCAAGCTCCACTCTTTGCGGCACACCTGCATTTGCCGCTTTTTTTTTGTTTTCTAAAAGGGTTCAATGTATGGGTTAACCGGAGAGTGATATGCGTGAGCTGTTAGAACCCATAGTTATCTATACCCATGTTGTGCGCGCCCAGGGCTTTTCCGCCGCCGCCCGCCGTCTGGGGATTTCCAAATCCAAGGTCAGTAGCCAGGTAAGTCTTCTGGAACAGCAACTTGGCGTGCAACTGGTGCAGCGCACCACCCGCTCTCTGAGCCTCACCGAAGCGGGGGAGACCCTCTATCGCCACGGTGAATCCATCATCCGCGAGGTGGACTCGGCGGTGGCCAATGTGCAGAGCCTGCATCATGAGATCCGTGGTGTGCTGAGGGTGGGGATAACCCAGGCTTTCGGGTCGATGCACCTGATGCCGCTGATCCCCGATTTCATGTCCCGCTATCCCAATCTGGAGCTGGAGATCAGCTTCCTGGACCATAAGGTGGACGTGGTCAATGAGGGGCTGGATCTGCTGCTGACCATGTCCGAGCAGCTGCCCCTGGGGATGGTGGCAAGGCCGCTGATGGATTGTCGTTTCGTGTTGGTGGCCTCTCCCGATTACCTTGCCAAACACGGTGTGCCTACCACTCCTGATGACTTGGTTAAGCACAACTGCCTGGTTTACAAGAGTGAATGGTATGAACATGCGGTGTGGGAGTTTAAACGCGGCAGCGACGAGAAGAAGATACCGGTGAAGGGCAACTACCGGGTGGATGATGCTCCGGCCCTGAAAGAGGTGGCTAAGAAGGGGCTTGGCATCGTCTATCTTTCCACCTACCTGCTGGAGAACGAGTTGCAGGAGGGGGAGTTGATCCCGATTCTCACCGAGTGGAGCCTGACCCACCCTCTGGCGCTGCAGGCGGTCTACCCCAGGCGGCAGAACCTGGCTCCCAAGGTGCGTGCCTTCACCGATTTCGTCAAGGAGAGCCTGGGTGAAGTTCCCCCCTGGGATCGTAAGCTGGCCCTGTTATTGTAACCCTCAGCGAAAACATTGTTCTCATATCTGGACGCTGTCGCCACCCACCGGAGTTCCTCCGTATAACTAGTTGATTTTTAAAGCCTGCAAAGGTCGAATCCGAAGCGGATTTTACGAAAATGTTGCGTTTGGGGGTAAGTGTTAACGGGGTGGGGCTTGTCAATTGTTCTGATATGAATACAATGGCCCCATCGGTTGAGGTTAAAGCTTATTGGAACTGACCCCTCCTTTGAGCAAGCCGTTTAACCTTACCGAGTGATGGCGAGTCACCTCGCGGTTCTCCATCACAGGATTATTGAAATCCATCATCTGGAATTTTGGCCCCGGCAATATCCGGGGCATTTTTCAGCGAAAGGAATACCCCCTCCGTACCCTACAAATAAAGGCCAAAGAGCCTTGGAGAGCGGTAGCCGAGCGATGGGCAGCGTCAAAAACAAAATTAATGAGCCCAGCATAATAACAAGAGATGGGAGAGCCGAAAGGCTCTCCCTTTTTCTTTGTCCGGGGTGCGGTCCGGGCTCAAAGCCGCTAACTATTGTTTGCTGAGCTGAACAAGTGTCGGAGGATCAGTCGGGCAGGAACAGCGCCAGCAGCTCATTCAGGTAGCGATGACCCTGGTCGGTCAGCCCCATCCTCTGTGCATCCATATGGATCAGGCCTCGCCGTTTCGCCTGTTCAAGCAGCGGCTGTACCTTGGCCTGGGAGAGCGGGGTGCGCTCAGACAGTTCGCTGAGCGGCATGCTCTCCATCAGCCTCAGTCGGTTCATGTAGTACTCCAGGGCAAAATCCTCCTCCTCCACCCTGGCGCAGCTGTCCATAAACGCCCTGTGAGGATCCAGAAATCCTGCCGGGTGCTTCACCTTCACTGTTCGCAGAATCTGTCCGGTCAGCGGCTGAGTGATCTTGCCATGGGCGCCGCAGCCTATCCCCAGGTAGTCGCCGAAGCGCCAGTAGTTGAGGTTATGCTGGCAGCGGTAGCCGGGCTTGGCCCAGGCGGAGATCTCATACTGCTCATAGCCTGCAGCCAGCAGCAGGTCCCGACCCTGTTCGAAGATCTGCCACTGCACCTCCTCCTCCGGCAACTGTGGCGGACGGGAGGCAAACTGGGTGTTGGGTTCGATGGTGAGTTGGTACCAGGAGAGGTGAACGGTCTCCTGGGCGATCGCCTGGCGCAGATCATAGAGGGCGTCTTCGACGCTCTGGCCCGGCAGGCCGTGCATCAGGTCCAGGTTGATCCGTTCGAAACCCGCTTCTCTGGCGCTGGACACCGCCCTGAGGGCCTGGGCGTCATCGTGGATCCGGCCCAGTACCCTGAGCTTCTCGGGTTGGAAACTCTGGACGCCGATGGAGAGGCGGTTGACTCCGGCGCGGCGGTAGCCCTGGTAGCGGCCCGCTTCCAGGGTGCCGGGGTTGGCCTCCATGGTGATCTCAATATCCCGGGCAAAGGGCACTCGCTGCTCTATCTCCCGGAGCAGCCGGTCTATCCCTGCGGCGGAGATCAGGGAGGGGGTGCCGCCGCCGATAAATATGCTATTCAAAGGCCGGCCCTGGGCCAGGTGCTTGTCCCGATCCAGGTCCGCCAGCAGGGCATCGACATACTGCTGTTCGGGGATCGCCCCCTTGCGCCCATGGGAGTTGAAGTCGCAATAGGGACACTTCTGCTCACACCAGGGGATATGAACATAGAGGGAGAGCGGCGGCAGCAGCATCATCAGATGACGCCCTTCTCTTTTAGCTGGGTCAGCAGCAGCGCCATCGCCTTGCCGCGGTGGCTCAGCGCGTTCTTCTCGTCGGCGTCCAGCTCGGCGGCGCTGCGGTTGTCGCCCTTAACCAGGAACACAGGATCATAGCCGTGGCCCCTCTCGCCCCGGGCCTCGGCGAGGATCTCTCCCTCCCAACTGGCCTGGCAGATGATGGGGGTGGGATCCTCGGCGTGGCGCATAAACACCAGCACGCACTGGAAGCGGGCGTCGCGGTTGGCCTGGCCCTCCATCTCTGCCAACAGCTTGCGCCAGTTGTTCTCGGCGTTGGAGGGCAGACCGGCGAAGCGGGCGGAGTAGATGCCGGGCTTGCCGTTGAGGGCGTCCACCTCGATGCCGGAATCGTCGGCGATGGCGGGCAGGCCGGTGGCCTTGGCGGCGTTGCGGGCCTTGATGATGGCGTTCTCGACGAAGGTGAGGCCATCCTCGATCGCTTCGGGTACCTCAAACTGGCTCTGGGGAGAGACGGTGATGGGGAAGTCGGCCAGCAGGGTGGCGAACTCTTTGACCTTGCCGGCGTTGCCGGTGGCCAGGACAATCTGTTTCATTGAGTTAACTCGGACAGGGCTGGATAGGATTAGGAATTCTACCCGAGCCCTGCCCTGAGCGCGATATCAGTCTACGTAGAACTTCTGCTCGAACTGCAGGTTGGTCTGCAGGTCGGTGCCGTTGGAGATATCCAGGGTGAAAGTGAAGGTCTCCTCGTTCCTGTGATCAACCTCGGCGATGTAGTAGATGGCGGTTCCTTCGCGAATCTCTTTAAATTTGAGCTTCTTCTGGCTGCCGATCAGGTTCTGGGCGTTGCCGCTGATGTTGGCGGCCACCGCTTCTCCCTCGTCGCTCTTGGAGGTATCCAGAATCACCACGTTGACCAGGCCGATGTAGCGGCTGCGGCTGATGCCATAGGTCTTGGCGATGGAGGGGGGGATGAAGGTGCTGCCGAAGGAGACGTAGTGGATGGCGTAGTCCCCCACCTGAACCTTTTGCTCGGCTTGTACCGGCAGGGCCAGAAACAGGCTCAATGCCAGCAGGGCGCATAGGCGATTAAACATAAACGAACTCCTTCTCTGTGTGGTGCGCGTTGGCAGTGGCCCCGCCTCACAGGGCCGTTCACTATTATAGTAGTTGCTCAATGACTTCGGGGATCTGCGCCGGGTCGTCGATGCGTACCTGCTTGTGGCGACCCAGTTCCCCCTTGATGATGGAGACCTTGCCCTTGGCCACCCTGAACTGCTTGGCCAGGTACTTGGTCAGGTGAGCATTGGCCTTGCCATCTACCGGTGGGGCGGTGATGGCGACCTTTAACTCCTCTCCATGGGGGCCGACGATCTGGTCGCGGCTGGCCTTGGGCTGAATGTAGAGATTCAGCAGCAGGGCGTCGCCCTGCTGCTCTACCGGCTTCAAATGGCTCCCCACAGGGGGATCAGATCATAGAGGAACAGGTTGAGGAAGTTCAGGCCGATCAACAGGATCATCAGCGAGAAATCCAGTCCTCCCATGGCGGGGATCACCCGGCGGATGGGAGCCAGCATCGGCTCGGTGATCTGCATGAACAGGTATTCGATGGGGTTCTGCCCCTGGCTGATCCAGCTCATGATGGCTCGGATAATCAGGATCCAGAACAGCAGCATCCCCGCCTCCTTCACCAGGCTGATGCCGCCCAGGTAGAAGGCGATGGGATCGAAGGTACCGCTCTGAACCAGCATCAGCACCGTCCATTTGGCCAGGGCCACCAGGTAGGCCAGGACCACGCCGGCCAGGTCCAGGCTGCCGATGGCTGGGATAAGCCGGCGCAGGGGAGCCAGCAGCGGATGGGTGGCTTTCACCACGAACTGGCTGAAGGGGTTGTAGAAGTCGGCGCGGGCCCACTGCAGCCAGACCCGCAGGATGACCACCATCAGGTAGAGATTGAAGACCGTACTGATCAGATAGAGAAAGGCAGATGACATAGTTGTTCGTTACCCTGTAAAGAATTAAAACTGTTCGGCCATCTCCACGGCCCTTTTTACGGCGGCCTTCATGGCCCCGTCTACGGTGGAGCGCAGTCCCTGCTGCTCAAAGTGTTCTATTGCCTTGGCGGTAGTTCCTCCCTTGGAGGTCACCCGGTTGCGCAGTTCCGCCAGGGAGAGGTCCGGGTTCTGTTTCACCATCTCGGCGGCGCCGAGGGCGGTTTGCTGAATCATCGCCCGGGCCTGTTCGCGGCTGACGCCCAGGCTGTTGACGGCGCTCTCCTCCATCGCTTCCATCAACAGGAAGAAGTAGGCGGGTGCGCTGCCGGCACAGGCGATCACCTGATCGATGCCGGACTCCTGGTCAACCCAGGTGACCTCGCCGACCGCCTGCATCAGGCGGCCCGACAGCGCCCGGTCCCCCTCACTGCAGCCCGGGGCGGCGTAGAGGCCGGTCATGCCGAGCCCAAGCAGTGACGGGGTGTTGGGCATGGCCCTGACCACCCTGATGGCTTGGCCCAGGTAATGGCGGATCCGGTCACAGGTGACCCCGGCGGCGATGGAGACCACCAGTTTGTTGCTGAAGTCGATGTGACTGAGGCTTTCGCACACCTGTTTCAGGATCTGGGGCTTGACCGCCAGGATTACAACCTCGGCGGCGGCGGCGTCCAGGTTATCGTTGCTGGTGCGGATGGCAAACCTGCCCTTCAGCTCCTCCAGCTTGCCACTGCTCGGGTTGCTGGCGATGATGGCATCGGCGGGATAGCCCCCCTTGACCAAGCCACTGATGATGCTGTGGCTCATGTTGCCGGCGCCGATAAAGCCCAGGGTGGGCTGCTCTGTCTGTGTCACTGTTACTTCCTTGCCCCGAAAATGGCTGTTCCCAGCCTGACCATGGTGCTCTGTTCGGCGATGGCGGCGTCCAGGTCGCCACTCATCCCCATCGACAGGGTATCGATATCGCTGAACTCAGATTTTAGCTCATTAAACAGCTTTTTAACCTTGGCGAACTGCGCCCTCTGTGCCCCGGGATCCCGGGTGGCCATGGGGATGGCCATCAGGCCGCGCAGGCGCAGATTATCCAGCCGGTCGATCTCCCGGGCCAACTGCTTCACCTCGTCGGCGCTGGCGCCGGACTTGGACGCTTCGTCGCTGATGTTCACCTGCAGGCAGACGTTCAGGGGCGCCAGCTCGGCCGGACGCTGTTCCGACAGCCGCCGGGCCACCTTGAGGCGGTCGACGCTGTGCACCCACTGGAAGTGCTGGGCGATGGGCCGCGTCTTGTTGGACTGGATCGGGCCGATAAAGTGCCAGGTGATCGCCAGGTCGGCCAGCTCCTGCTGCTTCTCCAGAGCCTCCTGAAGGTAGTTCTCCCCGAAGTGGCGCTGCCCCGCCTGGTAGGCGTCCCTGAGCATGGCGGCGGGTTTGGTTTTGCTGACCGCAAGCAGGGTGATGTCGCTGGGATTCCGGCCAACGACTGCCGCAGACTGGGCAATCTGCTCTTGGGCCAGACTTAGCTGGTCTGCTATGGTTGTCATAATTTTTGGGTTATGTGATGTCAGATAAATGGATATTACTGAGCTTCTTGCTTTTAGTGTAAAACACAACGCCTCCGATCTGCACCTATCTTCCGGGGTCGCGCCGTTAATTCGGGTGGACGGCGAGATTCGTCGCCTGAGCGTTCCTGAACTGGATCATGCCACCATCCACGCCCTTGTCTACGACATCATGAATGACAAGCAGCGAACGGAGTATGAGGAAAACCTGGAGATCGATTTCTCCTTCGAGGTTCCCAACCTGGCCCGATTCCGGGTTAACGCCTTTCACCAAGCGCGCGGGGCGGCGGCGGTGTTTCGCACCATTCCCAGCGAGGTGCTGACCCTGGAGCAGCTGGATGCGCCGGATATCTTCCGTCAGATCGCCTCCTATCCGAGGGGGCTGGTGCTGGTGACCGGGCCCACCGGCTCGGGCAAGAGCACCACCCTGGCGGCGATGGTCGATTACATCAACGCCGACCGCCGCGACCATATCCTGACCATCGAAGACCCCATTGAGTTTGTTCACCAGCCGAAGAACTGCCTGATCAACCAGCGTGAGGTCCACCGCGATACCCACAGTTTCAACAACGCCCTGCGCAGTGCCCTGCGTGAGGATCCCGATGTGATCCTGGTGGGGGAGATGCGCGATCTGGAGACCATCCGCCTGGCGCTGACCGCCGCGGAGACCGGGCACCTGGTGTTCGGTACCCTGCACACCACCTCGGCGGCCAAGACCATCGACCGGGTGGTGGACGTGTTCCCCGCCGCGGAGAAGAGCATGGTGCGCACCATGCTGTCGGAGTCGTTGCAGGCGGTGATCTCCCAGACCCTGGTGAAGAGGGTCGGTGGCGGCCGGGTGGCGGCCCACGAGATCATGATTGGCACCCCGGCGATACGAAACCTGATTCGCGAGGACAAGGTGGCGCAGATGTATTCCGCCATCCAGACGGGGATGAGCCACGGCATGCAGACCCTGGAGCAGGCCCTGACCAAGCTGGCCAACCAGGGGATCATCAGCCGCCAGGATATGCTCTCCAAGCTGAACCGGCCCGCCACCTAGGAGACGTCATGGAGATCAATCCGCTGCTGGAGCAGATGGTCAGCCGTCAGGCCAGTGACCTGTTTATCACCGCCAACTTCCCGCCCAGCGCCAAGGTGGACGGTGCGATGACGCCCCTGACCGACTCGCCGCTGACGGCGGAGCAATCACTGTCCCTGGTGGAGTCGGTGATGACCCCGGAGACCAGGGAGCAGTTCCACCGGCATCGGGAGGCCAATTTCGCCTACAGCTTCGATGAGAGCCTGGGCCGTTTCCGGGTATCGGCCTTCTGGCAGCGGGAGCAGGCGGGGATGGTGCTGCGCCGCATCCAGACCGAGATCCCCACGCCGGAGCAGTTGCACCTGCCCCGGGTGATGACCGATGTGGCCATGGCCAAGCGGGGGCTGGTGATCATGGTGGGGGCCACCGGAACCGGCAAGTCGACCTCACTGGCGGCGATGGTGGGCCACCGCAATGCCCACCAGGCGGGGCATATCCTGACCATCGAGGATCCGGTGGAGTTTGTCCATCAGCACCGCAAGAGCATCGTCACCCAGAGGGAGGTGGGGCTGGACACCGAGTCGTTCGAGGCTGCCCTGAAGAGTGCTCTGCGCCAGGCGCCGGACGTCATACTGATCGGCGAGATTCGCAGCCAGGAGACCATGGAGTTTGCCCTGGCGTTCGCCGAGACCGGGCACCTGTGTATGGCTACCCTGCATGCCAACAACGCCAACCAGGCACTGGATCGCATCATGCACCTGGTGCCCAGGGAGAAGCACCGGCAACTGCTGTTCGATCTCTCCCTCAACCTCAGGGCGGTGATGGCTCAGCAACTGGTTCCCAGCAAGGGGGGCGACGGCCGCCGGGTGGCCATCGAGGTGCTGCTGAATACACCCAGGGTGGCGGATCTCATTGCCAAGGGTGAGCTCCATGAGCTCAAGGGAGCGATGGCCGCCAGCCGGGAGCAGGGGATGCAGACCTTCGACCAGGCGTTGTTCGACCTCTACCAGAGGGATGAGATCAGCTATGAGGATGCCCTGCATCATGCGGACTCTACCAATGACCTTAGGCTGATGATCAAGCTCAAATCCAGCGAGGGACGCTCTGCCGGCAGCCTGGATGGAGTGACCATTGAGCTCGACTAGCGACAGAGAGGACTGACCGCATGGCCAACAAATTGGGACGCCCGGTGGGGGAATCCAATGCCAGGGAGCAGCTTATCGAGGCAGCCAGGGAGCTGTTCTCCGAGCATCCCTATGAGAAGGTGTCCACTCGGCGGGTTGCCGAGCGTGCGGGGGTGAACGCCTCCCTGATCCGCTACTACTTCTCCAATAAGTGGGGGCTGTTTGAGGCGATGATGCAGGAGACCATTCAGCCGGTGTTTGAGAAGGCCTACAAGGCCAGACGGGGTGAGAGCTTCGACACCGTCTCAGAGGTGTTTCGCACCTATTACCGGGTGATGTCCCGCAGCCCCCAGTTTGCCAAGCTGCTGTTTCGTTTACTTTCCTTGGAGGGCCGGGAGGGGCAGGTCAGCCATGTGTTCTCCCTGATGGAGAAACACCTGAAAGTGGGGGACGCGCCGGTCATGCCTATCCTGGAGGGGATGGCCGCCAGCGGGGAGTTAAAGCCAGGCATCGATCCCGCCATGGCGAGACTCAGCCTGATCAGCCTGATGATCTTTCCTTTCGTCGCTCCTCCCAGGATGCTGAAAATGCATGGAATAGAGTTGACCGAGGAGTTTGTCGAGCGCCTGGCTGAGCACAACCTGGCCCTGCTGGAGGCGGGACTCCTGCAAGAGAAAACCGGTCCTGAATGTAAGTGATCTGCCTGCCTCGACTCCTTCCGCTTGAGACTTCTTTATGTAAACTTCTGATAATAATGATGTTGTATCTTTATTGTGCCCGCTTACCTCTGCGCCGGGTGACGGGGTGGTGACTAGCATGAAACCCCTCCGCTAACTAAGTTTACCTCTGGAGCCGGGATGGCTTCTCAGGTTCAGAGGTGCAAGGATGCGCAGTTTCTCCACTTGGTCGAGACGAGGGCAGTTGCTGCTGCTGTCGATGATGCTCCTGCTGGGTTTGTTGGGGATCTGGCAAACACACAGGTTTGGTGATCAGTTGAACCTGGCCGGCGACACTCTGATCGAGGAGCAACGGCTGGCGTTGGGCCAGATTCATCGGCTGCAGCTGGCGATCCTGGCCATCGAGAGGTGCCTGCTTCGGTTGCGTCGTACCACCCTGACCCCAGAGTTGAGCCTTGAACTGGATCAGGCCAGGAGAGGCGTCTCGGCCCTGTTGGGCTCGGGCGGGCTGGAGCAGCAGGCTCCCCAACTGGTGGTGGCCCTGCAGGAGGGCGGTCGTCAACTGGATGCGCTGACCGCTCTCTATGGGAAGCCCGGCAGCGATAAGGCCAGGCTGTCTGCCGCCTTTGAGATGACCCAGGAGAGCGCCGATCGGATTCAGGCAGAGTTGCAGCTTCTGGCCGACAATCTGATGGGGCGGGCCGCTGACCAGCGCAACCGGCGGCGGGGAGTGACCGACCGGGCGATGTGGACGGCGATTCTGATCAATCTGCTTCCCTGGGGAAGCGTGGTCTGCCTCTTCCTCCTGCTGGTCCCTCTGCTGAGGGGAGATCGACGCAGCATGGGGGCGGCCAGTTTCCCCAAGGCCCACCCGAGTTCGATGCCGGCCTATAATCTGTCTTTGCAGCCCGAGTACGCCAATCCGGCGGCCTGCATCCGCCGGGGCTTCGGTAACCCGCCGGATTTCCGCACCAAGCGGCGATTTGATTTCACCTTGAGCCAGGGGGATGCCGCTAACGGCCCGTTTGAGAGGGATGCGGACTGTGCTGCCGGTCGGGCCGGGGCCGAGGGGGGCGATCGGTTCTGCATTCACTCGCCGGAGCAGAGTGACAGGGGGAGGCGCAGGCGGCAGCTGGAGCAGGATCTCGGTTGTGCCCTGAAGCGAGGTCAGCTTCAGGTTTATTACCAGAAGCAGTGTGACCAGAAGGGGAACCTCATCGGTGCCGAGGCGCTGCTCCGCTGGCAGCATCCCGAACTGGGAATGGTGCCTCCCGATGAGTTCATCGGCCAGGCCGAGCGGAGCGGCCTCATCGTGGAGATTGGAGAGTGGGTGCTGGAGCAGGCCTGCCGGCAGCTGCGCAACTGGCAGCGTCAGGGCAGCAGGATCAGGGTTGCGGTGAACATCTCTGCCCGCCAGCTGATGGATGACAGCTTCGTGGCACGGGTGGAGTCGGTGTTTAACCGCACCGAGGTGGATCCGCGGCGGGTGGAGTTTGAGCTGACCGAATCGATGATGATGGATAACCTGTCCCAGGGCAGGGAGGTAATGTTAAAGCTCAAGAGGCTGGGACTCAGTTTTGCCATCGATGACTTCGGTACCGGCTACTCCTCTCTGGTCTACCTGTCCCAGTTACCCTTTGATGTTCTCAAGATCGACCACCGCTTCGTGGGTCGGCTGCCCAAGGATCCCTACTGCTGCAAGATCACCAAGGCGGTCCTCTCTCTGGCGAAGACCCTGGGCCTGAAGGTGGTGGCCGAAGGGGTGGAATACGCCGAGCAGCACGGCTGGCTGGTGCGTCATGGTTGTGACCTGATGCAGGGCTATCTGCACGGTAAGCCTTTGCCCACCCTCGAGTTCGGTAAGGACCTGGAGGCCGAGGCACTGCCCCAATGAGCTGGTCATACCCCTGACCCAGGCCCAGTTCGGATTGTTGCTTTGTGAACAGTAATGGGTGTGGAATGTCGTTTTTGCTCTCCTTTTCCCCTGTCTGCCCTCCTTTGGTGCATAAAAGTGTAATTTATTGAGGCTTGTGAAACAGCCTTTGGTCAAATGGTCATTCTTATAAGGAAAATTTCGGTTTGATCGCCTTTTAACCGGTCCTGGATCTCCAATCTTGGTTTATTTAGTTACTGATCATAAAAGTATTTTCTCTATCCTTTTGGCTAATTGCTGGGCACTTAAGCCATTGCTAGACTCGCCCCGATCTTAATCGGATCACCTTTTGCATGAGTCGGTGTGAGGCCCGGTGGTAGACCGGGTGGCGGCCCTGGCCGCCCGATGAGTTTCCTAAGCAGAGCCCAAATTGGAGTGGAGCGATGACCAAGATAGTTATCGTCGGCGGCGGCGCCGGCGGCATGGAGATAGTCACCAAGCTGGGTCGAAAGCTGGGGAAGAGGGGAAAAGCGGAGATTACCCTGGTGGATCGGTGTGATCACCATATCTGGAAGCCGCTGCTGCACGAACTGGCCACGGGCAGCCTGGACGAGGGCCTCAATGCCCTGGATTACCGGGTGCATGCGGCACAGAGTGGCTACAGGTTTGAACAGGGGCTGCTTCGGGCAATCGATCGGGGTGCCAAGCAGGTGGTGTTGGCACCGATGAAGGACGATCAGGGTAAGGAGATCCTGCCGGAGCGGCGGATTGACTACGACTACCTGGTGCTTGGGATTGGGGCGGTTACCAATGACTTTGGGATCTCCGGAGTCCAGGAGCACTGTGATTTTCTGGATCTGACCGAGGAGGCGATGCTACTTCGGCGCAAGATCCGCAACCGCTTCCTGCAATATGCCAAGGAACATAACGTCGAGACGGAACATTTTCAGATCTCCATCGTCGGGGCCGGAGCCACCGGCGTGGAGATGGCCGCCGAGATGCATCACGCCGCCAATACCCTGAGAGGCTACGGCTACGCCATTCAGGAGGACCTGCTGCAGGTGAACCTGATTGAGGCCTCAAACCGGGTGCTTCCCCGCCTCGACAAGCTCCACATCTGCGAAGCCGTCGGACGGGAGCTGGAGAAGCTGGGGGTCAATGTGATGACCAATACCCGGATCAGCGAAGTGAAGCCCGATGGCATGCTCACCAGTGACGGTCAGTTTATCCCTTCCGACATGGTGATCTGGTCCGCCGGGGTCAAGGGGCACCCGATGCTCTCCACCCTGGGCCTGGAGACCAGCAGCAGCGATCAGATCCTGGTTCACCCCAGCTGCCAGAGTGTGACCGACCCGGCCATCTTTGCCTTTGGCGACTGCGCCGCCTGTCCCCAGGAGGATGGCAGCTGGGTACCGCCCCGAGGACAGACCGCCCGGCAGATGGCTTTGCTGGTGGGAAAGAACATTCAGAAGCTGATGGAGGATCCCGGCGCCAGTCTTGGGGAGTACGTTTATCGGGATCTGGGGGCCTTCATCAATATGTCCCGGTTCCATACCGTCGGCAACCTGCTCTCCTGCGTCGGCGGGGGGATGACGGTCAAGGGTAAGCTGGCCCGCTGGGTCTATACCACCCTCTATCGTAGACACCTCATCGCCCTGCACGGGGTGTGGCGGGGACTGCTGCTGATGACGCTCAATGGGTTGCAGAGGCTGATGCGGCCGGAGCTGAAACTGCACTGATCAAAAAGGGGAGCCGACGGCTCCCCTCGATGTTTCTGCTTCAGTCCCGGGCGGGAACCGGCCTGGGCTTGCCGGTGTCGGTAATGGCGACATAGGTGAAGGTGCCTTCGGTCACGCAGTGGCGCTCATCTTCGCCCTTGAGCACCGGCTTGGCCCACACCTCCAGGGTGATGGTCATGGAGCTGGTGCCGATGCGGGTGCACTGGCCGTAGACACACACCGCATCCCCCACGGAAACCGGCGTGTGGAAGCTCATTCCATCGACAGACACGGTGCAGATGCGACCTCGGGCGATCTCCTTGGCCAGAAGGCCACCGGCCATGTCCATCTGGGACATGATCCAGCCTCCGAAGATGTCGCCATTGGGGTTGGTGTCTGCCGGCATCGCCAGGGTGCGCAGCAGCAGCTGTCCCTGGGGAGTACGTGTGTTACTCATTATCTGTTACTCGCAAAGAAGGCTTTGGTTTCGGTGATCAGCTTGTCCACGCCGGTCCGATCCACATCCAGGTGGGTCACCAGTCTCAGGGTGTTGGCGGCGGAGATGAGGATCCCCCGCTGCGCCAGGTGGTGTTGCAGTGCCCGTGAATCCCCGCTGCTGAGGCGGGCAAACACCATGTTGGTTTGTACCTGCTCGAGGGCCACCTCGAGCTCATCCAACTGGGCCAATTCGCTCGCCAGGTAACCGGCGTTGTCGTGATCCTCGGCCAGGCGGTTGACATTGTTCTCCAGGGCGTACTGGCCGGCGGCGGCAAGAATACCGGCCTGGCGCAGTCCCCCTCCGAGCATCTTACGCCAGCGACGAGCCTTGGTGATCAGGGCTTCATCGCCGACCAGCAGCGATCCCACAGGTGCGCCCAGCCCCTTGGAGAGACAGATGGTCAGGGAGTCAAAGTGCTGGGCAATGGCGGACAGGGGCAACTGTTGCCTGACGGAGGCGTTGAACACCCGGGCGCCATCCAGGTGGATCTTCAGTCCATGTTCGAAGGCAAACCCCTGGGCCTGTGCCAGGTAGTCCTGAGACAGTACCTTGCCCCCTATGGTGTTCTCCAGGCTGAGCAGCCGGGTCTGGGCGAAGTGGATGTCGTCCGGTTTGATCTGGGCTGCCAGCTTCTCCAGGGGGAGTGAACCATCGGCGTCGTTCTCCACCGGCTGGGGCTGAATGGAGCCCAATACGGCGGCCCCCCCTCCCTCGAAGCGGTAGTTGTGGGCCTGCTGGCCGCAAAGGTATTCATCTCCCCTCTGGCAGTGGCTCATCAGGGCCAACAGGTTGGCCTGGGTGCCGGAACTGGTGAACAGGGCGGCTTCGAATCCGGCCAGGTCGGCGGCATACTCCTCGAGACGGTTGACGCTGGGATCGTCGCCATAGACGTCATCGCCCACCTGGGCATCGGCCATGATGCGACGCATCTGGTCGCTGGGACGGGTTACCGTATCGGAGCGGAAATCGATCATCGCAGTTCCTGATTTGTTGTGGGGAGTGGAGGCCACACTCTATCAGTTTGGCTTATAAATCACACTTATTTGCATTGAAACCCATAACTGTGCTGAGGCGTGGGTCACAGCAACAGGTTGAGTGCATGAAGCTTATGGTTTGCAGGGCGGCGGTATTGGGAGCGCCGCCCCCGGTTTCGCATGAGTGAAATTAATTCGAGGAGTATTATTCGTCGTTTGTGCAATGCGGGGGGTGGAGGTAAATTGAACACCTCGTTGATTCAGGCGTCAGAGTCCAAGTCAATGAACGCCGCAGGGTATAGGCACATGGTTTGGTGCCATCTCAGTGCGTGAGTGTTTTTTCGTTTCATCCAGTTATTTTGTCGAATGGGACCGAGGTGCTTTTTTGTGTCGGGGCACCTCACTATGCCAGTCCCTTTTGCTGTTTACTGTCGGCAGGCCTTGATGGCCTGCCTTTTTTTTGCCTGTTTCAGGTGATCTCCTGCCGACCCTCCAGGCTGTACAACCAGCGAATCTCCTCGGCCCACAGGGCTTCATCTATGGTTTCCAGCACCATGGGGATCTCGTCGGTGGCCGGATTGTTCATCAGGAAGCGGAACACCTCTGTGCCCATCTCCCCCTGTTGCAGGCTGTGGTGACGGTCGACCCTGCTGCCCAGGGCAGACTTGGATCCATTGAGATGCATCGCCTTGAGATAGTTCAGCCCCACGATCTTATCGAACTCGGCGAAGGTGGCTTCGGCCGCGTGGAAGCTGGAGAGGTCATAGCCCGCGGCGAAGGTGTGGCAGGTATCCAGGCACACCCCCACCCGGCTCTTGTCCTCCACCAGTTCGATTATCCTCGCCAGGTGCTCGAAGCGGTGGCCCATGTTGGAGCCCTGGCCGGCGGTATTCTCGATCACCGCGGTGACCCCCCGGGTTTGCTCCAGGGCGAGGTTAATGGAGTCGGCGATCAGCCGCAGGCAATGATCCTCGTCGATCTGCTTCAGGTGGCTTCCGGGGTGGAAGTTGAGCAGCCCCAGTCCCAGTTGCTGGCAACGCTGCATCTCATCGATAAAAGCCTCCCGGGAGCGGACCAGGGCATCGGGGTCCGGATGGCCCAGGTTGATCAGGTAGCTGTCGTGGGGGAGCACATGCTCCGGGGAGATGCCCACCAGGGCACAGTTCTCCTTGAAGGCACTGATGCTCTTATCGGTCAGTGGTTTGGCTTGCCAGCGGCGCTGGTTCTTGGTGAACAGGGCGAAGGCTTTCGCCCCGATCTTACCGGCATTCAGCGGGGCGTTTTCCACCCCTCCTGAGGCGCTGACGTGGGCTCCGATTCGTCTCATCAATCTAGGTCCTGATTACTGTCACTGCGAGGGATCCTAGGGAGTCGAGGCGCCGGGATCAATTGCTCTGAGTCATTGGGTTGTTTATGCTGTGCTTTTTGGGGAGAGAGTGGGAAAGCGTGTGGAGATAAGCTGGCAAGATATTGTGGAGCGTGAGCGTCAGCAACCCTATTTTCAGGAGATGGGGCATCGTATTGCCGAGATCAGGCAGAGTGGGGTCGAGGTCTATCCCCCCGGTGGCGACGTGTTCAATGCCCTCAATCACACACCGTTCGATCGAGTAAAGGTGGTGATTCTCGGCCAGGATCCCTACCACGGTCCGGGTCAGGCCCATGGCTTGAGTTTCTCCGTGCCCAAGGGTGTTGCCATCCCCCCCTCTCTGAAGAATATCTACAAGGAGCTTGCCCAGGATATCCCAGGGTTCGAGCACCCGGGTCACGGCCACCTGAAGCGGTGGGCCGAGCAGGGAGTGCTGCTGCTCAACACCGTGCTGACGGTGGAGCGGGGCAAGGCCCACTCTCATGCCCGTTTCGGTTGGGAGCGGTTCACCGATGTACTGATCGAGGAGCTCAATCAGCACCACCCCGGGGTGGTGTTCATGCTCTGGGGGAGTCATGCCCAGAAGAAGGGAGCCAGGCTGGATGGCCGCCGTCATCTGGTGCTGAAGGCGCCGCATCCGTCACCACTGTCCGCCCACAGGGGCTTCTTTGGCTGTGGCCATTTCTCCCAGGCAAATCAGTGGTTACGGCAGCGGGGGCAGGCACCCATCGAATGGCGCCCTTGATCCCCGTCAAAGCAATCCGGCCTGAAGGGAAATTGTTTGATGGCCGTAACCTAAAGTTAACTATCATTAAACGAAGTACTTTTTTGAGGGGAATGCCATGCTGGCCAGGATTCACACCGACCACAAACACATTCTGACTCTGCTTAGGGTTCTTTCCGGCAAGGCCAAGAGCCTGCGTGAGGGGAAGGAGGTTAACCTGACCCTGATCCGCGACGTGGTGCACTACCTGATGCAGTATGCGGATCACAGCCATCACCCCATGGAGGATATTCTCTACCGACACTATCTGGACAAGACCGGTCGTGACGGGGAGGTGAGCCAACTGGAGAGGGAGCATGAGCGTCTGCGGGTGTCTACCGAGGAGTTGCTCGATACCCTGGGAATGATCCTCAATGATGCCGTGGTACCCAGGGAGAAGCTGATCCAGGATGTTGAAGCTTTCGTGGAGATGCAGATCCGTCACCTCAAATATGAAGAGGCCAAGGTCCTGCCGCTGCTCGAGGCCACCTTTGATGAGGAGGACTGGAAACAGGTGGACAGGCTGGTGGCCAGCAAACTGGTGGAGGACCCCCTGTTTGGGCGCGCCTCTGAGCAGGAGTTTGAGGATCTGCGTAACTATCTGGCGGATGTGGAAGACTAAACCGCAGCCAATAAAAAACCCCGCTGAGCGGGGTTTTTTATTGGGTCAGGCTTCGATGAGGTCCCAGTCAGGCTCGTAGTTGAAGTCGATATCCTGCAGCTCCTTCTCCAGGCGGTGGCGCTCTTTCAGTGCCTCAATCTCCCGCCACTTGCGCTTCTTGCTGCCGCGTGAACGGGTTGGTTTCTCGACCACGCTTCCCAATGGTGAGCCGTAATCCAACCTTTCCATAGGTCCCCTCCTCAGCTTTGCCTCAGTAACATCGGTATATCACAGCCGGATTTCAGTATGCAACTCAAATGTTGCACAAAGGTTACTGGTTGGGGGGGGATTGCTCGATTAGATCTCCCGTTTACGGAAGATAGTAATCAGCCTGGCCGTGGAGGCATCCTGATCCAGCTTCGGAGTGTCGCTTTCCAGGTCATCTAATATGGAATTGCCCAGAACCTTGCCAAGCTCGACTCCCCACTGATCGAAGGAGTTGATCTGCCAGATGGCACCCTGTACGAAGGTGCGATGTTCGTACAGGGCCACCAGCGCCCCCAGGGTTGCCGGGGTGAGCTTGTTCATCAGCAGGGTATTGCTGGGCTTGTTGCCGGGCATCACCTTGTGAGGTGCCAGGGCGTCGATGGCATCGGCCGCCATCCCCTTCTGCTCCAGTTCACGACGCGCCTCCTCCAGGGTCTTGCCTGACATCAGCGCCTGGGTCTGGCCAAAGCAGTTGGCCGCCAGCATGGCGTGGTGACGCCCCAGAGGATTGTGGCTGTTCAGCGGCAGGATAAAGTCCGCCGGGATGATGCCGCTGCCCTGGTGCAGCAACTGGTGATAGGCGTGCTGACCGTTGGTGCCTTCGCCTCCCCAGATCACCGGACCGGTATGGTAATCCACGCCGTCGCCCTGATCGTTGGTGCCCTTGCCGTTGCTCTCCATGTCCAGCTGCTGGATATAGGCCGGCAGGCCGCGCAGGTAGTGGTCATAGGAGAGGATCACATGGCTGGCGGAGTCGAAGAAGTTGGTGTACCACACCGCCAGCAGGCCCATCAGCATCGGCAGGTTCCTCTCCAGAGGCGCGCTCTGGAAGTGCTGGTCCATCTTCTCGGCCCCCTCCAGCAGTTGGCGGAACTGGCCGAAACCGATCTGCAGGGCGATGGGCAGGCCAATGGCGGACCACATGGAGTAGCGGCCACCGACCCAGTCCCACATCGGGAAGATGTTCTCCTCGTCGATGCCAAACTGCACCGCGGCGGGCACATTGGAGGTGACGGCCACAAAATGCTGGCCAATGGCCTTGTCCGGTGCCCCCTTGGCCAGGAACCAGTCCCGGGCGGTCAGGGTGTTGGTCAGGGTTTCCTGGGTGGTGAACGACTTGGAGGACATGATGAACAGGGTGGTTTCCGGATCCACCTGCTTCAGCTTCTCACTGATGGCGGTACCGTCCACATTGGCCACATAGTGACACCTAAGCCCCTTGTGCCAGTAGGGCTTGAGGGATTCTGCCATGATCTTGGGGCCCAGGAAGGAGCCCCCGATGCCAATACTGACAATATCGGTGAATGGCTTGTCGGTGTACCCCCGCCACTCTCCCCGGTGGACAGCATCGACAAAGGCTTCCATCTTGACCAGGGTTGCGGCGATCTCCTGGCGAATGTCCTTGCCCTCCACCATCAGAGGGGTGCTGCTGCTGCTGCGCAGGGCGGTGTGCAGTACCGAGCGGTTCTCGGTGTGGTTGATCGCCTCGCCGGAGAACATCGCCTGCACCTTCTTTGTCAGGCCGGACTCCTCCGCCAGTTGAGCCAGCAGGGTCAGGGTAAGGTCGTTGATGCGGTTCTTGGAGAAATCCAGCTGCAGGCCGGCCGCCTCGGCCAGATAGCGTTCGGCCCGCTGCGGGTCATCGGCAAACAGGGTCCTGAGGTGGGTGGCCTTAATCTCTTCGGCGTGTTCCGCCAGTGCGCTCCAGGCGGGCAGGGAGGTCAGGGTGCTCATGACAGATCCTTATAAAACGGTCAGGCCCCCCAAAAGGGGAGCCCGGGAACGGGGATTAGCCGCTCAGCTTCTCGGTCAGCATCGATTCCAGCTTCGCCTGATCGATGGCGAAGTTGCGGATGCCTTCTGACAGTTTGTCGGTGGCCATGGCATCCTGGTTCATCTCCCAGCGGAACTGGGCTTCGGTGATGGGAGCCGGGCGTGATTCCACTTCGCCGCTGAAGCTCAGTTTCCTTTCCACCTGGAGATCACTCTGTTCCAGTTGCTCCAGCAAGCCGGGGCCGATGGTGAGCCGGTCACACCCGGCCAGCTCCAGGATCTCACCGGTGTTGCGGAAGCTGGCACCCATCACCACGGTCTGGTAGCCGTGCCGTTTATAGTAGTCGTAGATGGCGCTGACGGAGAGGACGCCCGGGTCTTCGGCGGCGCTGTACTCCTGGCCGGTGCTGGCCTTGTACCAGTCGAGGATGCGGCCGACAAAGGGGGAGATCAGGTAGGCTCCGGCTTCGGCACAGGCCCGGGCCTGGGCAAAACTGAACAGCAGCGTCAGGTTGCAGTTGATCCCTTCCTGCTCCAGGCGATGGGCCGCCTGAATCCCCTCCCAGGTGGAGGCCAGCTTGATCAGGATGCGGTCGTTACTGATGCCCGCTTCATTATAGAGGCGCATCAGTTTGTGGGCCTTATCGATGGAGCCCTTGGTATCGAAGGAGAGGCGGGCATCCACTTCGGTGGAGATACGGCCGGGCACGATCTTAAGGATCTCCAGACCGATGTTGACCGCCAGCTTGTCGGCGGCGTCTTCCAGTTGTTGTGCCGGTGTGTTGCTCTGTGCCCTGGCCCAGGCGACCGCGTCCTCGATCAGCGGGGCGTACTCAGGGATCTGGGCGGCCTTGAGGATCAGGGAGGGGTTGGTGGTGGCGTCTTCGGGGTGATAGCGCTTGATCGCTTCGATGTCCCCGGTGTCCGCTACTATGGTCGTCAGTGCTTTCAGTTGGTTTAGAGCGTTAGACATAGGTGTTTTTCCGTTACAACAAACTGGGCGTTAAGCCCACCATTAAATGCGATTTCGTATTATTTGCCAACATTAAAGTAATAAAATTACAGCCATTGGCCGGCTTAAGCGACCCAGCCGCGCATTTCGCGAGGCAACCTGCCAGGAAATCTGCCCCTTACCCAGCCGTGAAACGAGTGTGTGGTACCGGCCATATAATTAAAAAGAGGCAAATTTATCAATTGCTTCAGGAAAAATTCTTCGGCCGGAATCAGTCAGTCTATATCAGATTGGACCCTAGACTCACCCACTGAGGTCAATTTTCCATGGGGTTTTCCTTTCGGTGCGCCTCTTTCTATCCGTTAGCGTATGATGTGTCGTCAAAGTCGAAAACGGGGGAGCAGCCCTGTCCCTTAGCAAAAGGTAGTCGTCCGGGCGGAGTTTGCCACGGTGCAGGCGGGTAAAATATTGGCTTCAGGTTAACGGGGTGTTGCATTTTGGGGTGTTTTGGATGTCGCCGAGGTTAGCGGGGGGATAGCTTGATGTTGAGTTGTGATCGGGGTCACGCGGATTTCTGAAAAACCTATGCTAACGTGCCCCCCCATCGCCCGAAAGAGGCGCTCAAAAGTTGCCCTCTTCTATTCAACTACAACCCTAAATCGGGGCGAAAGGCCAGGCAGGGCCGCATATTGTGGTTAGGGACATCTCCAGTTAATAGTGAACCGGTGCCAGCATCGGGTTTTTTCACTCAGCAAAGAAGAATTCCAATATGAATATGACAGCAGTCACCGGGGCCTCTGCCCTTGAGGCCGTGAACGACGTTCTGGCTTCGGCAACCGGCACCGTCAATGGCCTACTGTGGAATCACATCCTCATCTACCTGCTGGTGTTGGCGGGCTTCCTGTTTACCGTGCGCCTGGGCTTCATCCAGTTCCGGCGCCTCGGTCACGGGTTCCGTTCCGTGATGCATGGCCGAGAGACCGAACATGGCATCTCCTCCTTCCAGGTGTTCTGTACCTCCATGGCGGCCCGTGTGGGTACTGGCAACATGGCGGGTATCGCCGTGGCCATTGTCGGCGGCGGTCCCGGTGCCATCTTCTGGATGTGGGTGATCGCCCTGCTGGGAATGTCCACCGCCTTTGTCGAGGCCACCCTGGCCCAGCTGTTCAAGGTGGAGGATGATGAAGGGTTCTATCGCGGTGGACCGGCCTACTACATGGAGAAGGGCCTGGGACAGCGCTGGATGGGGATCCTGTTCTCCATCTTCCTGATCATCTCCTTCGGATTCGTATTCAACGCGGTTCAGGCTAACACCATTGCCGGTGCCATCGGCGACGCGTTCGGTATCGACAAACTGATGCTGGGCCTGATTATGGTGGCGGCGACCGCCTTTATTATTGTGGGCGGCATGAAGAAGGTGGCGCATGCCTCCGAAGTGATTGTGCCCATCATGGCGGTGGTCTACCTGGCGGTTGCCCTGGTGGTGGTGGTGCTGAACCTGGGCAAGGTGCCGGAGGCCCTGGCGCTGATCATCGAGAGCGCCTTCGGACTGGAGCAGTTTGCCGGCGGCGCCCTGGGCGCCCTGATCATTGGTGCCAAGCGTGGCCTGTTCTCCAACGAGGCGGGCATGGGCTCTGCGGCCAGCGTGGCGGCCAGCGCCAACCCCAACCCCAAGCACCCTGCCTCCCAGGGCTTCATCCAGATGACCGGTGTGTTCGTTGACACCCTGGTGATCTGTACCGCCTCTGCGGCCATCATCCTGCTCTCCGGTGTGCTGGACAATCCGGGTGATGCCCAGGGTATTGGCCTGCTGCAACTGGCTCTGACCAATGAGCTGGGCGGCTGGGCCAGCTACTTCGTGGCCTTTGCCATCATCCTGTTCAGCTTCAGCTCCATCATCGCCAATTACAGTTATGCCGAGAACAACATCATGTTCCTCAACGGCAACACCCATAAAGGCCTAATGCTGTTCCGTGTCGCCGTACTGGGTATGGTGCTGTTTGGCTCCATGGCCAAGGTTGCCGTGGTATGGGACCTGGCCGATGCCTCCATGGGCCTGATGGCGCTGGTGAACATCGTGGCCATCCTGGGCCTTTCTGGTCTGGCGGTGAAGCTGGCAAAGGATTATGTGCAGCAGTTGGATGCGGGTAGGACCCCAAGCTTTGATCCTGCACGCTTCCCCGAGCTCAAGGGCAAACTGGCCCCGGGTGTCTGGGACAGGTAAGCCGATTACCCCTATCGAAAACCACGCCAGCCGGCGTGGTTTTTTTGTTGGGTACCGGTGTTATCATGGCGTCAGTGATGTTGAATAAGGATGGAGCCTGCCATGCTGGTCGTTATTTCCCCCGCCAAGAATCTGGACTACCACAACCCGGCTCCCACCGAGCTCAGCACCCAGCCGGATCTGCTGGGTGAGGCGACCCAGCTGATCGAGGTGTGCCGCAAGCTGATGCCTGCGGATCTGGCCTCGCTGATGAAGCTGAGTGACAAGCTGGCGGGGCTGAATGTGGCCAGGTTCCAGGAGTGGCACACCCCCTTTACCGCTGACAATGCCAAGCAGGCGCTGTTTGCCTTCAATGGTGATGTCTACACCGGCCTTGAGGCGGCCAGCCTGAATGAGCAGGAGCTGGAGTACACCCAGAAGCACCTGAGGATCCTCTCCGGCCTCTACGGCCTGCTACGCCCACTGGATCTGATGCAGGCCTATCGCCTGGAGATGGGTACCAAGTTGGCCAACCCCAGGGGCAAGGATCTCTATGCGTTCTGGGGCAAGCTGATTACCGACAGGCTCAACCAGGCTCTGGCGGAGCAGCAGACCCAGATACTGGTAAACCTGGCCTCCAACGAGTACTTCAAATCGGTCAAGGTCCGTGAGCTGAACGCCAAGGTGGTGACCCCGGTATTCAAGGATCTCAAGAACGGCCAGTACAAGATCATCAGCTTCTACGCCAAGAGGGCCCGCGGCATGATGGCCCGCTTTATGGCCAAGGAGCAGGTGACCGAGCTGGCGCAGCTGGAGAGATTCAATTACGGCGGCTACTGCTACAGCGCCGAGCACTCGGATGATAAGACCCTGGTGTTCTTGCGAGATGAGCCTGCCTAGCAAGAGGGCGCCAGATAAAGAAAAAGGAGGACCAGGGTCCTCCTTTTTTGCACCCTACTCCTGGGGCAGGGGAATGGGACGCAGAGACTGTTCGGCGTTGGCCATCAGCCAGGTATACAGGGTGTAGACGGCGCTGCTCTGACGCAGGGCATCCGGGTCCACCTTATCCAGGGTGTCGTCCATGGTGTGGTGGACATCGAAATAGTCGCTGCCGTCCATGGACAGCCCGGCCACCGGCACCCCTTCATCGGGCAGGATGGAGACATCCGGCCCTCCCCAGCTGTGGTTGTGCCCCCGCTCGACCCCCAGAGGCGCCAGCTGGCGGGCCACCTCATCCATTGTTTCCAGGGCGGCTTCATTGACCCTGGAGTCCAGCCGGTAGATGGGACCGGCGCCGAAATCGGCCTCGGCGGCGATGTAGAGGCTGTCCAGTCTATCCAGGTGAGCCGCCTTATAGGCCTTGGCACCGATGAGGCCTATCTCCTCGGCGGCAAACAGCACCACCCGGACGGTGCGTTTGGGCTTAAGATTCCGCTCAATGATGTGCTTGGCGGCGGCGGTGACGATGGCCACACCGGCACCGTCATCCAGGGCGCCGGTTCCCTCATCCCAGGAGTCCAGATGAGCGCCAATCAGCACCACCTGCTCCGGGTGGGTGCTGCCGGTGATCTCCGCCACCACGTTGTAGCTGATCTGCTCGCGGCGGGTTTCGCTGCTGAGCTTGAGGTTGAAACGCACCGGTTCGCCCCGCTTGAGCAGACGCTCTAGCTGATCGGCGTCGGGGTTGGAGAGGGCGGCGGCCGGGATCTGAGCGATCCCCTCCTGGTAGCGCATCATGCCGGTGTGGGCGAAGCGGTGGCTGTCGGTGCCTACCGAGCGCAGCAGCATGGCTACCGCCCCCTTCTTGGCCGCCTCAACCGCGCCTCTGCCCCTGGCCTTCACCACCGGGCTGTAGCCGCGACCATCCTTATAGCGCTCCATCCTGTGGTTGATGAAGACGATCTTGCCCATGACCTGCTCAGGGTCGGCCTGTTTCAGATCCTCCAGGGTATTGAAGGCCACCACCTCGGCTTCCACGCCCGCCGGGTCGGTGCCTACCGTGTTCCCCAGGGCGGTGACCACCATGGACTGGGGGAAGGGGGTGGTAATTCTGGCGCTGGCCTGACCCCGGTGCCAGTGGGGGACGGTCACCGGCTCGAGGTAAACCCTGTCGAAGCCCAGGGTGTTCAGCTTGGCTTTGGCCCAGGCAACGGCGCGACGGTCTGCCTCGGTGCCGGGCAGACGTGGTCCCACCTCAGTGGTCAGGGATTCCAGCAGGTTCCAGGCCCGGTTGCTGGCCATGGCGTGCTGGCGCAGCTGTTGGCCCTGGCTCAGGATCTCGTCGGTAAAGGGGGCAGCCAGTGTGGTGTGGGCGGCCAGCAGGCCGGCGAACAGGGTGAGGGACAAGCGCATGGGGTTCCTTATGGTTGTGATTTTCCTTGGCCGGGCAATGTATCAGATTCCTGTGACGGCAGGCAAAGAACCAAAAGGGCGGGGGCCTGGCAGACAGGCATAAAAAAAACCGGCCGAAGCCGGTTTTTTATCGTCACGAAATCAGAAGCTTACAGAGCTTTGATTTGAGCGTTCAGACGGCTCTTGTGACGGGCAGCCTTATTCTTGTGAATCAGGCCTTTGGTCGCCATGCGATCCAGGATCGGCATAGCGGCGTTGAAAGCTTCGGTGGCAGCAGCTTTGTCGCCAGAGGCGATAGCAGCTACGGTTTTCTTCAGATAGGTGCGCAACATGGAGCGGCGGCTAGCATTGTGCTGGCGACGCTTCTCAGACTGAATTGCACGCTTCTTAGCAGACTTGATGTTAGCCAAGGTCAAACTCCTAAAAGACGGTGCTGTCGTATTCTCAAAGGCCGTGGAAAATACCGCTTTTATGGGGCAATGTCAATCACGCCGCGCAAATTAGCGACACCAAGTTCGGAGAAACTCCTAACTTTGGCATTCTTCGGGCCAACTAGTTTAAGATGGGGCGCAATTCTAGCAGCATTTTTTGCCGGGCGACAGGGGCAGTGAGGGATATTTCTCAGCCCTGTCTGTTAATCCTGGCCCGTCAATGAAAAGTAGAGCAATTTCCTTTGAGTAAACAGTTGATGCGCTCCGGGGCCGTGGTGAGTGCCATGACCTTGATCTCCCGTGTTCTGGGATTGGTTAGGGATGTGGTGGTGGCCAACCTGATGGGGGCGGGCGCCGCGGCGGATGTCTTCTTCCTGGCCAATAAGATTCCCAACTTCCTGCGGCGCCTGTTCGCCGAGGGGGCGTTTGCCCAGGCCTTTGTGCCTGTGCTGACCGAATACCGGCACCAGGGCAGTGACGACGAGGTGCGTCACCTGATTGCCAAGGTGAGTGGCACCCTGGGCACCCTGGTGACCCTGGTGACCCTGTTTGGGGTGCTAGCCTCGCCGCTGCTGGCGGCGCTGTTCGGCACCGGCTGGTTCGTGGCCTGGCTCAATGATGAACCGGCTGGGGAGAAGTTCGTTCTGGCCAGCCTGATGCTGAAGATCACCTTCCCCTACCTGTGGTTTATCACCTTTACCGCCTTGTCGGGGGCGATCCTCAACACCCTGGGGCGCTTCGCGGTGGCGGCCTTTACCCCGGTGTTTCTCAATATCGCCATCATCGGTTGCGCCCTGTGGCTGGCCCCGCAGCTGGCGCGTCCTGAACTGGCGCTGGCCTGGGGGGTGTTTATCGGCGGCTTGATTCAGTTTTTGTTTCAGATCCCCTTCCTGGTCCGGGCCAGGGTGCTGGTGCGTCCCAGCTGGGGTTGGAACGATGACGGGGTGAAACGGATCCGCACCCTGATGCTGCCGGCGATGTTTGGTGTGTCCGTCAGTCAGATCAACCTGCTGTTCGATACCTTTATCGCCAGCTTCCTGATGACCGGATCCATCAGCTGGCTCTACTACTCGGATCGTCTGCTGGAGTTTCCCCTGGGCCTGTTCGGCATCGCCATCGCTACCGTGATCCTGCCGGCGCTGTCGCGCAAGCATGTGGATGCCAATGGCGGTGAGTTTGCTTCCACCATGGACTGGGGGGTACGCTCAGTAGTGGTGCTGGGGGTGCCTGCGGCGGCAGGGCTGATCGCCCTGGCGCAACCTATGCTGATGGTACTGTTTATGCGGGGAGAGTTCAGCGTTGCCGACAGCCAGATGGCCTCCTACAGCCTGATGGCCTATGGCAGTGGCCTGCTGAGCTTTATGCTGGTGAAGGTGCTGGCGCCCGGCTATTACTCCCGCCAGGATACCAAGACGCCGGTGCGCTACGGCATTATCGCCATGGTCAGCAACATGGGGTTCAACATCCTGTTGGCCATTCCTTTCGGTTATGTGGGCCTGGCGATGGCGACCGCGGCGTCGGCGACCCTGAATGCCGCCCTGCTCTATTTCGGCCTGCGGCAACAGGGGGTGTATCGCCTGAGCGCGGAGACCCTGGGGTTTGTGGCCAGGGTGCTGCTGGCGGCCGTGGTGATGGCGGCTACGCTGCTGAACTTCTCCCCCGCTGAGTCCCTGTGGGTGGCGATGACCTTGGCGGAGCGCGGCCTGACCCTGACGGCCCTGATTGGCGGTGGCGGTCTGATCTATTTGGCGGTGTTGGTGGTGACCGGGATCCGACCTCGTCATCTGCGTGCAGCCTGAGTGCTGATTCCGGCGCCACTCTGAGGTATAATCCGGCGATTTTCGACACTATGAAGCCCTGGCACGATAATGGAGCTGATCCGAGGTATACATAATCTGCGTCCCCGCCACCGCGGGTGCGTACTGACCATAGGCAATTTCGATGGGGTCCACCGGGGCCATGCCGAAGTGATTAACGCCTTGGTCAAAAAGGGCAAAGAGCTGAATCTGCCCACCACGGTGATGCTGTTTGAGCCCCAGCCTCAGGAGCATTTTGCCGGAGAGCGGGCGCCGGCCCGGCTCAACCTGCTGCGGGATAAGCTGCAGCGACTGGCCGAGCTGGAGGTGGACCGGGTACTGTGCGTCAGTTTCAACCACAGGTTTGCCGAACTGACCAGTGATCAGTTTATTGAGCAGCTGCTGGTCGCCAAGCTGGATGTCCGTTACCTGGTGGTAGGGGACGACTTCTGTTTCGGCAAGGGGCGCCAGGGCAGCTTCCACACCCTGGCGCGGGCGGGCGAGCGCCACGGTTTCCAGGTGGTACCCACCGACAGTTTCAAGGTGGCTCAGCAGCGGGTGAGTTCCACCCTGATACGCCTGGCCCTGGCCCATGGGGATCTGGACCGGGCCAGCGGCATGCTGGGGTATGATTACCAGATCACCGGCCGGGTGGCTCATGGCCGCAAGCTGGGCCGGACCCTGGGCTTCCCGACGGCCAACATCCTGATGAAGCGCCGGGTGGTGCCGGTGAACGGCGTATTTGCCGTCCGGGTCTATGATGAGCGCGATCGCTGTTACCCGGGGGTGGCCAACGTCGGTCACCGGCCCACGGTATCGGGAACCCGCTGTCAGCTGGAGGTGCACTTGTTCGATTTCGACGGAGACCTCTACGGAGAACATTTGCGGGTGGCTCTGGTGAGCCACCTGAGGAAGGAGCAGGCTTTCGAGTCACTCGAAGCGCTGCAATCACAGATTATCAAGGATGCCCAGCAGGCCAAGATCCTGCTGGCCGCGTCTTAAACTGCTTTAATCCAGGGCATTCAATACTTGGTGTTACCTGAACAATGGTGAAAGGATCGATGAGCGACTACAAATCAACGCTAAACCTGCCGGAAACTGAGTTCCCCATGCGTGGCAATCTGGCCAAGCGGGAACCCGAAATGCTGAAACGCTGGGACGAGAAAGAGCTGTACAAGGCGATTCGTGCCAGCCGTCAGG
Source organism: Ferrimonas sediminicola (assembly GCF_005116715.1). Taxonomy (GTDB): domain Bacteria; phylum Pseudomonadota; class Gammaproteobacteria; order Enterobacterales; family Shewanellaceae; genus Ferrimonas; species Ferrimonas sediminicola. The sequence goes on from NZ_SWCI01000006.1 coordinate 216,485, forward strand.
GAGCGAAGCCATTCATTCTGCACGATGGCCCTCCGTACGCTAACGGCGACATTCATATTGGTCACTCAGTAAACAAGATCCTGAAAGATATTATTATTAAGTCCAAGACCCTGGCTGGCTTCGATGCCCCCTATGTGCCCGGGTGGGACTGCCACGGTCTGCCCATCGAACTGAAGGTCGAGGGCAAGGTGGGCAAGCCCGGCCAGAAGATCTCTGCCGCCGAGTTTCGCCAGAAGTGTCGTGAGTACGCCCGCGAGCAGGTGGAGGGCCAGAAAGCCGATTTCATCCGCCTGGGTGTGCTGGGCGAGTGGGACAAGCCCTACCTGACCATGGATTACGGCACCGAGGCGGAGATCATCCGCTCCCTGGCCAAGATCATCGACAACGGTCACCTGCACAAGGGCGCCAAGCCGGTGCACTGGTGTACCGATTGTGGCTCCGCCCTGGCGGAAGCCGAGGTGGAGTACGAGGATAAGACCTCTCCCTCCATCGACGTGCGTTTCAGCGCCGTGGATGCCAAGCTGGTGGAAGACAAGTTCGACTGCGCCGAAGGCCACACCGGCCAGGGCCCTGTCTCCGTGGTGATCTGGACCACCACCCCCTGGACTCTGCCTGCCAACCGCGCCGTGTGCCTGCACGCCGACCTGCAGTACGCCCTGGTCCAGGTCGAGGGTGACCACCCCGAGCGTCTGGTGCTGGCTGCCGATCTGGTTAAGGATGTGATGGACCGCGCCGGTATCGACCATTATCACAACCTGGGCTACTGCAAGGGCCAGGATCTGGAGCTGCAGCAGTTCAACCACCCCTTCTACGAGATGACCGTTCCCGCGATCCTCGGCGATCACGTGACCACCGAATCCGGTACCGGTGTGGTGCACACCGCCCCCGGCCATGGTCAGGAGGATTTCCAGGTTGGCCTGAAGTACAACCTGGAGGTGGCTAACCCTGTGGGCAACAATGGGGTCTACCTGCCGGACACCCCGCTGTTTGCCGGCCAGCACGTATTCAAGGCCAACGACGCCGTGGTTGAGGTGCTCAAGGAGAAGGGGGCCCTGCTGCATCACGAGGCGTTCCGCCACTCCTATCCGCACTGCTGGCGTCACAAGACCCCCATCATCTTCCGCGCCACTCCCCAGTGGTTTATCTCCATGGATCAGGCCAAGCTGCGTCAGCGCTCCCTGGAGGAGATCAAGGGGGTTCAGTGGATCCCCGACTGGGGCCAGAGCCGCATCGAGGGGATGGTTGCCGGTCGCCCCGACTGGTGCATCTCCCGTCAGCGTACCTGGGGTGTGCCCATCGCCCTGTTCGTCCACAAGGAGACCCAGGCACTGCACCCCAACTCCGTGGCGCTGATGAACATGGTCGCCGACCGGGTCGCCGAGTCTGGCATTCAGGCCTGGTGGGATCTGGACGCCGCCGAACTGCTGGGTGAGGAAGCGGCCCAGTACGACAAGGTGCTGGACACCCTGGATGTGTGGTTCGACTCCGGCTCCACCCACGCCTCCGTGGTGGATGCCCGGGAGGAGTTCCACGGCGCCGAGGTCGATCTGTACCTGGAGGGCTCCGACCAGCACCGCGGCTGGTTCATGTCCTCCCTGATGACCGGTGTGGCCATCAAGGACAAGGCCCCCTACAAGCAGGTGCTCACCCACGGCTTCACCGTGGATGGCAAGGGCCGCAAGATGTCCAAGTCCATCGGCAACGTGATCAGCCCCCAGCAGGTGGTGAACAAGCTGGGCGCCGACATCCTGCGCCTATGGGTGGCTTCTACCGACTACACCGGTGAGATGACCGTATCCGACGAGATCCTCAAGCGCAGCGCCGATGCCTACCGCCGCATCCGTAACACTGCCCGCTTCCTGCTGGCCAACATCAATGGCTTCGAGCCCAACCAGCACATGGTGGCCCCCGCCGAGATGGTGGAGCTGGACCGTTGGATGGTGGCCCGTGCCTTTGACCTGCAGGAGGAACTGGTTGAAGCCTATGACAGCTACAACCTGCTGCAGGTGACCCAGAAACTGATGCATTTTTGCTCCATCGAGCTGGGCAGCTTCTACCTGGATATCATCAAGGACCGTCAGTACACAGCCAAGGCGGACAGCCATGCCCGCCGCTCCTGTCAGAGCGCCATGTACCTGATCCTGGAGGCGATGGTGCGCTGGATGGCGCCGGTAATGAGCTTCACTGCCGACGAGATCTGGCAACTGCTGCCCGGGGAGCGCGATCAGTTTGTGTTTACCCAGACCTGGTATGACGGCCTGGGCCGTGAGTCGGGCTCCCTGAACGATGACCAGTGGCAGAAGCTGCTGGAGGTGCGCAGCGTGGTGCGTAAGGCCCTGGAAGAGGCCAAGGCCGACGGCATCAACAACCCGCTGGATGCCAGCGTCACCCTGTATGCCGACGAGACCCTGAGCCCACTGCTGGCCAGCCTGGGGGATGAGCTGCGCTTCGTGCTGATCACCAGCGACGTTAAGCTGGCGCCATTGAGTGAAGCTGGCGAGCTGGCTGAAACTGCACTGGCCGGCATCAAGGTGGGCGTGACTCTGTCCGAAGCCGCCAAGTGTGAGCGCTGCTGGCACCACCGCTCGGACGTGGGCAGCCACGGCGCGCACCCGACCCTGTGCGGTCGCTGTGTCACCAACGTCGATGGTGACGGGGAGCAGCGTCAGTTTGCCTAACGGAGTGATCATGGCACAACAGTGGAATAACAGCGGCCTGAGATGGATCTGGGTCGCCCTGGTTGCCCTGGTCCTGGATCAGGCCAGCAAGTTGGCGGTGATGGCGAGCTTTCAGCTGTATGAGAGCCTGGCCCTGATACCCAGCCTGAATCTGACCTATGTGCACAACACCGGAGCCGCCTTCAGCTTTCTGGCAGATGCCGGGGGGTGGCAGCGCTGGGCCTTTGCCGGTTTCGCCCTGGTGGTGACCCTGGTGTTGCTGGTGCTGATGCGCAGGCAGGAGAGCGGCCAGTGGCGGCTTAACCTGGCCTATGCGCTGATCATCGGCGGTGCCATCGGCAACGTTATCGACCGGGTGGCCTACGGTTACGTGGTGGACTTTATCGATTTCTACGTGGGGAGCTGGCACTGGCCGGCCTTCAATATTGCCGACAGCGCTATCTGCGTTGGCGCAGTATTGATGATCCTCGACAGCTTTATGGATGGCCGTAAGGCCAAGGAGGCGTGATGACTGAGCCGGTCATTGGCAACAACAGCCAGGTTTTTGTCCACTTCGATGTGGAGCTTCCCGACGGCACCGTTGCCGACAGCACCAAAGCCCATGGCAAACCCGCCCGGCTGACCCTGGGGAATGGCAGTCTCAGCGGCGCCTTCGAGGCGGCGATCAAGGGGATGTGCAAGGGAGAGACCCGTCGCTTCTCCCTGGACCCCCAGCACGCCTTCGGCGAGCGCAATCCGGACAATATCCACCATATGGATCGCACCCAGTTCGCTGCCGATGCGGATCTGACTGAGGGCACCATCATGGCTTTTGCGACCCCGGACGGCAACCAGGTGCCCGGGATCATCCGCGAGGTGGCGGGCGATTCGGTGACAGTGGACTTCAACCACCCCCTGGCCGGGCAGATGGTGATCTTCGATCTGGAAGTGCTGGATATCATCGTTAAGGACTGAGCATGCAGATTCAACTGGCAAATCCCCGGGGCTTTTGCGCCGGCGTCGACCGGGCCATCAGCATTGTTGAGCGAGCCCTGGAACTGTTTGAACCGCCTATCTATGTCCGCCACGAAGTGGTGCACAACCGTTATGTGGTGGACAGCCTGCGCCAGCGGGGCGCGGTGTTTGTCGATGAACTGCACGAGGTGCCGGACAACAGCATTGTCATCTTCAGTGCCCATGGCGTCTCCCAGGCGGTGCGCCAGGAGGCGGACAACCGCGGCCTCAAGGTGTTTGATGCAACCTGCCCCCTGGTCACCAAGGTGCATATGCAGGTCACCCGGGCCAGCCGCAAGGGACTGGAGTGTGTTCTCATCGGTCACGCCGGCCACCCAGAGGTGGAGGGCACCATGGGGCAGTACGACAACCCGCAGGGGGGCATCTACCTGGTGGAGTCTCCCGAGGATGTGCTGAAGATGGAGGTCAAGGATCCGGACAACCTGCAGTTTGTCACCCAGACCACGCTGTCGGTGGATGACACTGCCGCCATCATCGAGACCCTGAGGGCCCGCTTCCCCTCCATCGCCGGTCCCCGCAAGGATGACATCTGCTACGCCACCCAGAATCGTCAGGATGCGGTGCGGGAGCTGGCCTCCCGTTGCGACCTGGTGCTGGTGGTGGGGTCGAAGAACTCCTCTAACTCCAACCGCCTGCGCGAGCTGGCGCAGAAGTCCGGCGCCCGCGCCTATCTGGTGGACGGCGCCGGGGACATCGATGCCGCCTGGCTGGAGGGCGCGGCCAACGTCGGTGTCACCGCCGGCGCCTCGGCGCCTGAGGTGCTGGTCAAAGGGGTGATTGCCGAGCTGCAGAACCTGGGGGCCGATCGGGTCGAAGAGGTTCAGGGCCGCGAGGAGAACGTGGTATTCCAGGTGCCCATAGAGCTGAGATAAGCTTTTTCTGTTTTGATATAACGGGCGCCACCCTCGCGGGTGGCGCTTTTTTTGTGCTGGCATAAGCTTAGAGTCATAGGAAAGTCCACCAAGCCGACAAGGATGTCATGGCGATTCATACCCAGTCCGGGGTCTCCCTGATCGAGGTGCTGGTGGCGGTGGTGGTGCTGGCGGTGGGACTGCTGGGTACCCTGCAACTGCATCTCGTGGCCCAACGCAGCAGCTTCGAGTCGCTCCAGCACGTCAGGGCGCAGACCCTGGCGGAGAGCATGCTGGAGCGCATCCGGCTGAACCCCTCTCAGCTGGCTGCCTACCAGGGTAGCTACGGCGCCTCTGCACCCGCGATGCCCACTCCCTCCTGCCTGTCCGCCACCGGCGCCATCACCCCCTGTTCGCCGGCTCAGATGCGAGCCTGGGATGGCTACCTGTGGTCCCTGTCCCTGCGCGGCGCCGACGAGGTCAAGGACAGTCGGCCGATGGGGCTGGTCGGCGCGCTGGGCTGCGTCCGGGTTCATGAAGAGCGGGTGGAGGTGGTGGTCAGCTGGCAGAGCCGGCACAGCACCGAGGATGGCGCCGATGCAGGCGATGACTGGCGCAGAGGGTGCGGTGTTGCCGGCCCGCGGCGGCGGCAGGCGTATCTGGACAGCAGCAAGGTGGCGCTGTGAAGCGGGGAGTGGGGGCCACGCTGGTGGAGCTGCTGATCGCCATGATCCTGGGGCTGTTTCTCCTGGGTTCGGTGCTGGGGGTCTTCGTCGCTTCCTCGTCATCGGTCAGTCGCACCGGTCAGTACAACCAGCTGCAGGAGTCGGCCCGGCTGGCGCTGAGCCTCTTGGGGGAGGAGCTGGCTCAGGCCGGCTTCTGGGCCGATCTTACCGGTGATTCGCTGAATCTGGACAGTGTCCAGGTGCTGGCCTCGGTGGCGAATGACTGCGTGGGGGAGGGCGACAACAACGCCTCCATGCCAGCCCTGCGGGGGCATTTTCGCTACCTGTGGGCCTACCGCCAGGACACCACCCCGAACATGTCTTGCAGCCAGGGGGCGGTGGAGGGCAGCCATGTGGTGCAGATCAAGAGGGCTTCGGGGCCACCACGGGAGGCCGCCGAGCTGGAGAGCAATCGTTACTACCTGCTGGCCAACGCTTCCCGCGGCATCCTGTTTGCCGGGGATCGGGCTCCTGTCCCAACGCTCACCCAAGGGCGCTACTGGGAGTTTCAGCACCGGGTGTTCTATGTGGAGCGCCGCGAGGATGGCGTGCCTGTGCTCAAGTGGCGCCAGCTCTATGTCAATGGGGGCATGGTAGAGGAGGAGCTCGTCGAGGGGGTCGAGACCCTGCAGATCCGCTTGGGGGTGGACAGCGACGGTGACGGCAGCGTGGACAGCTACCTGCCCCCGTCGGCGTTGAGCCCGGAGCAGTGGGAGGGGGAAGTCACCCTGGTTTCCGTGTCGCTGTTCCTGGTGGTGCGGGCGCCAGTGGCCGAGCCCCTGTCGCAAGATACCCTGGCCCTGACCTTGCCTGACGGCGTCCTCGGTTACAGCGATGGCCTACCCCGGCGCCTGTTCAGCACCACGGTGATGCTGCGCAACCCGGTGTTGATCCTGAGGGGGGCGCTATGAAACGGCAGGGCGGGGTGGTGTTGATGGTGAGCATCTTTATCTTGATGGTGCTGATGATCCTAGGGTTGTCTCTATCGTCAAACAGCCGGGTGACCATGATGGGTACGGCCGCATCCACTGCCCGGCAGCAGGCATTACAGCAGGCCCGGGGGGCCCAGGAGGGGTTCGTGGAGCGACAGCGACTGGCCAGGGCCGGCAGCCTGCTGCTGACCAACAGCGGCGCGCAGATCCTGGCCGATACGGTGTTCAGCGCCCAGCACCGCATCGACTTCATTGCCGAGGGACCCTGCAAGCGCAGCGCCGAGGCGGACTCCGGCAGCAGTTTCCTGTGCCGTACCAATGAGATCAGCTCCCGGGTGAGCTTTGGCAAGGGGGGGCGGGGGAGCCTGAGCGTGACCACAGGGATAGAGCAGCAGGTGCTGCTGGTGGGGAACTGATGATGCGAGCCTTGATCCTGGCCATGATGATCTTCGCCGTGGGCGTCGGTTGGGCCGATGACACCGAACTCTACGTCTATGGCGGCACCCTGACCGCCGATAGCCGCCCCCAGGTGCTGATCATCTTCGATAACTCGGGCTCCATGAAAACCGAGGAGGAGGAGGCTCCCCCTCCCTTCGACCCCTCCCACGATTACAGCGGTGGTCATGATCGCGGTCGTTTCTACTATGTGCGAGGCCAGGTCAACGACAACCTGCCCGATCCCCGCAATGGGCTCGAATATCGATACTTCGACAGGGAGCTCAATGGCTGTATGGCGGCGATCGCCCCCAGGGATCCGGACGATCCCGCCTCCAGGGGAGTGATTGACCATACCGGCTTTTTCACCGACGCCATGCTCAACTTCCGCAGGGGGGGGCGGCGGGACCCCGAGTGGCGTTGGCGCCGTTTCCCCTCCAGCCTTAAGCAGGCTCACGAGGCGGGCATCGTCGGCAGCTACGGGTTTGACTGTCTCCAGGATATCCATGACCACACCCTGAGCAACGCGGCGGCCCACAGCGCCACCGGCCTGAGGATGAATGGTTTTCCCCGGGACATGGACCAGGCTCAGCCCTATGACGGTAGCCACGGTGGTCAGAGTGTGGCGGAGCTGGACGCGGCGGCGGAGACGGCCTTGAGCCAGACCAGCTTTGCCAGCGCCGAAAGCGTGACCCTGTATACTGAGAACTACCTCTACTACCTGCACACCAGCGGCGCCACCAGACGCAGCCGCCTGGCCATCGCCAAGGAGGTGGTGTCCTCAATGGTGGAGAGTACGCCTGGGGTGGATTTTGGCTTGGCGGTGTTCAATCTAAACAGCGGCGATGACCGTGATGGTTCTGGCAGCCATGGGGGCCGGCTGCTCAGTGGCATCCAGCAGATGTCTGCCGTCAACAAGGAGCACCTCATCAGTACGGTGGAGGGGCTGACCGCTACAACCTGGACCCCGCTGTGTGAAACCCTGTTTGAAGCCTATCGCTATTTCAGCGGCGGAGCCCTGATGTTTGGCAGTGACACGGCGGTTTACGGGGCGCCGTTCGCCGCCGGTGGGCGCTATCTGAGCCCCTTTATCCACTGTCAGCCGCTGGCCTATGTGGTGCTGATTACCGATGGCTCTCCCACCAAGGATGAAGCGCTCAACAGCCAGGTTCGCGGTGAGCTGAACCTCACCGCCTCCCAGGCCTATCCGGTGTACGACCCCTATCGTAGCCTGGGCAGTGATGACTGGGCCGACAGCTACCTGCCGGCACTGGCGGAACACCTGCACACTCAGGATATCAACCCTTGGATCAACGGTCGCCAAAGCGTGGTGACCTACACCATCGGCTTCTCTCAAGATGGCATCGACAGCGCCGGAGCCCTGCTGGCGGAGACCGCCAAGCGCGGCGGTGGGCAGTATTTCCCGGCCGCCAGCGCCCAGGCGTTGCAGAATGCCCTGCAGCGGGTGTTCTCGGAGATCCTGGCGGTGGACGCCAGTTTTACCTCACCCTCCATCGCCGCCAACAGTTTCGACCGCACCCAGACCCTGGATTCGGTGTACTACTCGATGTTCCTGCCCTCGGATCGACCAAGGTGGTCAGGAAACCTGAAGAAACTGAAGATACTGGCATCCGGCAGGGTGGTGGATGCCCGCGGTGGACCCGGGATCGACCAAGCCGGCAACATTGCCGAGACCGCCTGCACCTTCTGGACCCTGCCCACCACCTGCACCCTGGCGGCCAGTGGCGGCGATGGCCATTCGGTGGGCGAGGGCGGGGCCGCCGAGAGCCTAGTGGTCCAGGCGCAGCGCCGGGTGCTGGTGGAGCCAGCCTCCGGCAGCGGGCCCCTGGTGCCCCTCAGCCAGGCGGCACTGGAAGCCCGGGCAGGAGGAAGCGCTGAGTTGCTGGTTGAGCTGGGGATCGTGTCGCAGGAGCTGGCCGGTTTCCTGGCCTGGATGGCCGGCCAGGATGTGGACGATGAGGATCAGGATGGGGACCTGACTGAGACCAGGCACGACCTGATGGGGGATCCCTTGCACTCCAAGCCCCTGGCCATCCATTACGGAGAGGGCAAGGGAGTCCGGATCCTGGTTGGGACCAATGCCGGGGTGTTGCACATGTTTCAGGATGGCGGAGATCGTCTCTCGGAGAGCTGGAGCTTCAGGCCCCACCGTTTCCTGGGAGAGCAGCTAACGCTGCGGACCAACCCCAGGATCGGCGGCCACAGCGTCTACGGCGTGGATGGATCGCCGGTGGCGTATATCGAAGATGGCAATGAGGATGGTGAGATCGACGCATCGGCCGGAGATCGGGCGTGGCTGTTCTTCGGCCTGCGCCGCGGCGGTAGGGCCTACTTTGCCCTGGATCTGACCGACCCGGATGCGCCATCGCTGATGTGGATCCGCAGCGCCGTCAGCGATGGTCTGTCGATGTTGGGGCAGAGCTGGTCAGAGCCGGTGGTTACCCGCATTCCCGATTATCCCAAGGCTAACCTCGCTGCCACCGCGGCCAGGCCGGTACTGATCATCGGTGGTGGCTACGATCCCCACAAGGACCTGGAGTCCGTGGGCAGCCCGGACACCCTGGGTCGGGCGGTGTTCATCCTCGACGCACAGACCGGAGAGCTGGTCCACCGCTTCTCTCCGGATGGCGGCGACAGCGAGCATACCCGCGTGGCTTTCGAGGACAGCATTCCCGGGCGGGTGGCGGCGCTGGACAGCGACGGTGACGGCCTGACCGACAGGCTCTACGCAGCAGACACCGGCGGAAACGTCTGGCGCTTGGATCTGCCCGGGGTACGAAGCGTGCAGCCCTGGACAGGGTTCCGGTTTGCTGACCTGGGGGGGAGTACCCTGGCCTCGGACCGGCGCTTCCATCACGAGGTGGCGGTGGCGCAGACCAAGGTGCAGCGCAAGGAGTCGGTCACCGAGACAGTCAACGGGGAAAGCGTCACCCGGGTGGTGGCCACCGAGCTGCCCTATGATGCGGTGGTGATCGGCAGCGGCAACCGGGCCCACCCCAACGCCATCGGCACTCAGGACCGGCTGTTTGTCCTCAGGGATCTCAATCTCTATCCCCGCAGCTTCGATGGTGACGACGCCCCCGGGCACGCCCAGGTTCCCGAGCCCATAACCTTGGATCAGCTCTTCGATGTCACTGCCGATCCCCTTGGCCAGTCTGCCGATGCCGAAACCAGACTGGCTCAGGAGTTGCTTGCCGGCAGCAAGCTGGGGTGGAGCTTGGGCCTGGCTGAGGGGGAGAAGGCCCTGGCGGCGGCCACCGTGCTCGGCGGCAATGCCTACTTCACCACCTTTGTCCCGGGCAACCAGAACCTGGCCAATGCCTGCCTGTCGGCCGGTCAGGGCAGGCTCTATGTGCTGAATCTGCACCTGGGAATCAACCTGTATCGCCACCGCTATCTGGACCTGGGAGCGAGACTGCCGGATACCCCTCAGGTGGTGGTCCCTCCCCCCTCCGACCCGGATGACCCCAGCTGGAACCCGAGGGTGTTTCTGGTGGGGGTTGGTCAGGGGTTCACCCTGGAGGAGGGGGGACTGGAGCTCAGTAATAGCGGCAGCGGTGATACGGCAAAGGTGTTGGTCCCCAGATACCTCTACTACTACCAGGGAGGGGAGTGATGAGAGTGCAAGGTGGCGTTAGCCTGATCGAATTGATGCTAGTGGTGGCGATCCTGGGGTTGCTGCTGACCCTGGCCCTGCCCTCCTACCAGGGCCACCTGGCAAGCGGTTATCGCAGCGACGCGATTGCCAACCTGATGAAGCTGGCTAACCTTCAGGAGCGCTACTATCTCAGCTACCAGAGTTATACCGACGATATGACCAGGCTGGGGTTGGCGGCGGATCCCTGGGTGATCGACGGTGGTCGCTATGCCTTGGACGCCGAGTCGGCCGGTGCCGACAGTTTCCTGCTGAAGGCTACCGCCCTGGGGAGCCAGGCAGCGTCGGATCCCGGCTGTGCTTCCATTACCCTGAGTGACCAGGGGGCACGGGCCCCGGCGGAGTGCTGGCAATGAAGCTGCTGTGGATGATCCTTCCCCTGGTGGTGACTCAGCCGGTGAGAACGGAGTACAAATGCTGGATTGAGGACAGCGCCGCGCAGCAGCGAATTCTGTTCTACCTCTGGCAACCGCAACGTGCCCTGACCGAGCAGGCCAGGTTGCCGGGGCGGCCTTTGGTGGGCGAGCAGCTTCGAGTATCCCGGGTGATGGAGTGCCAGCCCAGCCGCTCCGACTTTCACTCTCCCAAAGCCAGGGCGCTGGAGCGGTTAACCCCGAGATGACTACTGACAGCCGGTGGAGCCCTCATGGGGTTCCATCTTGGCCCGACCGGTGCGGCTGATGACGACCTTCAACGGATAGCTGCTCTGGTCCTGATCGCTGCAATAGTAGAAGCTGCCATTTTGACCGGTAAACCCATCGGGGGCGAATCGGATGGCGTTGACCCTGGCGCTGTATTTGAGGTAGTCCCCTGAGCTGATGGCGTCACCGCGGAACATGGCCAGGTCCCCACCGCCGAGGCTTTGCAGCGGCTCATCGTCCACAAACACCACGTAACCCTGGTGCCACTGACCATCGCACTGGTTGGACGTGGACAAAGGACACAGGGTCACCGTGGCCTGATAGCTGAGGGCCAGGTATCGCGCCTGGACGAGGTCATGGTACAGGGAGTGAATTTTTGCCTCGGCCCGGGCGTCGGCGAACAGGGCTCGCATCGAGGGTGCCCCCCAGAGCAGGAGAATGGCGGCAATGGCCAGGGTGATCATCATCTCTACCAGGGTCAGGCCCGGGCGCAGGCGTCCATGCATCATTTCAGGCTTCCCTATCCCGATTTGAATCATTTACACTCATACACAGTTTAGTCGGCAAGAGGCCGGCGTGGTTTTGCAGAGGCGCACAGCGCAGAAGGAAGAGGGCAGATGAAGAAGATTGAAGCGATCATCAAGCCGTTTAAGCTGGATGATGTCCGGGAGGCCCTGGGTGAGATCGGTGTAAATGGCATGACGGTACACGAAGTCAAAGGTTTCGGGCGTCAGAAGGGACACACCGAGCTGTACCGCGGCGCCGAGTACATGGTGGACTTCCTGCCCAAGGTGAAGATCGATCTGGTGATTGCCGATGAGTTGGTGGACCAGGCGATCGAGGCGATCGTCGAGACTGCCCGAACCGGAAAGATAGGCGACGGCAAGATCTTCGTGACCGATGTGGAGCGGGTGATCCGTATCCGCACAGGTGAAGAGAACGAAGACGCCATCTGAGCCCTCGGGGCTTGAGAGACAGAAAAGGCGCCCCTGGGCGCCTTTTGCAATTGTCGACGGCGGCTACCGCGCCAGATCGTTGTTGGGGTAGGTGGCTTTGAGTACCGTCAGGGCGTTCTGCTTCAGTGTCTCCTGGCCCAGCTCCTCGTAGCTTCTGACCATGATCTCCAGGGCGCCTTCCACCGCCGGGGTGCCGGCATAGGTTTCCAGGATCTGCTGTGAGCGGTTGGCCGCGGCGATCCAGGCCTCGATCTTGACATAGTATTCCGCGACCCCCAGGGAGTACTCTGCCAGCCGGTTCTTGATGGCGATCATCCGCTGGCGGCCATCGGCGGCATAGCGGCTGTCGGGGAAGGTTTTCACCAACTTCTCGAAATCATTGAACGCCTCCCTGGCGTTTTCGGGATCGCGATCGGTGCGGTCCATATCCAGCAGCTCGTGGAACAGATAGCTGTCTGCCTGCATGTTCACCAGGCCACGCATGTAATAGACGTAATCGATGTCTTTGTGGGTGGGGTTCAGGCGGATAAAGCGATCAATATTGGCCAGGGCGCTGGGGGTATCGGCTAGCTTGTAGTAAGCGTAGATCAGGTCCAACTGCACCTGGGTTTTGTAGGCGCCGAAGGGGTATCGGGAATCCAGGGCTTCAAGAACCTTGGTGGCCTTGGTAAAGTTGCCGGCCTCCATCGCCTGGCGCGCATCGCCATACAGAGCTTCCGGGGAGCGGTCTTCGACGACGTAGGCATCAGGGCCCTCTTTAGTTGAGGAGCAACCGGCCATCATCAGGGTGCCGGCCAGGGCGAGAAGCAAAGGGCCTGCTAATTTACGCATGGTTTGAACCAATTCCTTATCATTATCGTGAAGTTCTGCTGCAAAAAGAGATAAAATTGCGGCTGGAGCGATTCTATCAGAACTGTGAGTGATTTCGAGCTTTTACAGCCGCATCGAGAGTATATGACCCAACACGTTGAATTAAATGGCGTAATTGATACTACGCACCTAGGTATGCGATTAGACCAGGCCCTGGCCGATCTGTTCCCGGACTATTCGCGCAGCCGAATCAAGGAGTGGATCCTGGCGGGGAAGGTCACTCTGGATGGGGAAACCGTCACCAAGCCCAGGGAGAAGGTGCTGGTGCATCAGCAGGTGGCGATTCAGGCAACCCTGGAGGAGGAGGTCAGCTCCAGGCCCCAGGAGATTGACCTGGATATCGTCTATGAAGATGAGCACATCCTGGTGATCAACAAGCCCGCGGACCTGGTGGTGCATCCGGGCGCCGGCAATGCCGATGGCACCATCCTCAATGCGTTACTGTTTCACTGCCCGGAGATCGCCAATGTGCCCAGGGCCGGCATTGTCCACCGCCTGGATAAGGACACCACGGGTCTGATGGTGGTCGCCAAGACGGTGCCTGCCCAGACCCACCTGGTGGCTCAGTTACAGGCACGGGAGATCACCCGTGAGTACGAGGCGATTGCCCATGGCACCCTGACCGCCGGTGGCACCGTTGATGCCAACATTGGTCGTCACCCACAGAAGCGGACTCATATGGCGGTCACCGAGATCGGTAAGCCGGCGGTGACCCACTACCGCATCGCCGAAAAGTTCCGGGCCCACACTCGCCTGAGATTGCGGCTGGAGACCGGACGTACCCACCAGATCCGGGTGCATATGGCCCACATCAAGCATCCGCTGGTGGGCGATCCCCTTTATCAAGGACGGCCACGGCCCACCAAGGGGGCGTCTGAGGAGCTGCAGCAGGTGCTGAAGGGGTTCCGGCGTCAGGCTCTGCATGCGGTCAAGCTGGAGCTGGCCCACCCGGTCACCAGCGAGTGGATGCAGTGGCATGCGCCAGTGCCCCAAGATATGGTCAAGCTGACCGAGGCCCTGCGCCGAGATACCGCCGAGCGCGGCATGGATTACTGATGTGGTTTAGCCCGGATTGGTCCCTGCCTGACGGGGTGGTTGCGGCCTCCACCGATCGGCTCGGTGGGAGCTCCCTCTCGCCCTATGACGGGTTCAACCTGGGTTCCCATGTGGGGGATGCCCCGGAGGCGGTCGCTCTCAACCGGCAGCGCTTGCGCCAGGGGCTGGGTCTGCCCAATGAGCCCGCCTGGCTGGAGCAGGTTCATGGGACCCGGGTGGTCACTCTGCCCTGTAGCGAGTCACTCCCCCAGGCCGATGCCACCTACACCCGAGAGCCGGATCAGGTGTGTGTCGTGATGACCGCAGACTGCCTGCCGGTGCTGTTGTGTCACCGCGACGGCACCCAGGTGGCGGCGGCCCATGCTGGATGGCGGGGCCTGTGCGATGGGGTGCTGGAGCAGGCGGTGTCGCGCTTTGGCGGCGAACCGGGTGAACTGCTGGCCTGGATTGGGCCGGCAATCTCTGCCGAGGCGTTCGAGGTCGGACCCGAGGTCCGAGCACAGTTTCTTGCCCGGGCCCCTGGCTCTGATGCCGCCTTCACCGCTCGGGGAGACAAGTTCCTGGCGGATCTGCCGCAACTGGCTTGCCGGCGTCTTCAGGCCCTGGGGCTGACCCACATCACCCTGAGCCATCTCTGCACCTTTGCCGACCGGCAACGCTTCTTTTCCTATCGCCGAGATGGCCGCTGTGGCCGCATGGCCTCTCTTATCTGGATCCGTTAACCGGACTTGAAATCCCTGTTAAGCATACCCATCTATTGTCTGTGTTAGATGACTTTTGGAGATTTGGGTATGCGACTCGACCGACTGACCAATAAATTCCAGCTGGCTATCTCCGATGCGCAGTCCCTGGCGTTGGGGCGGGATCACCAGTACATAGAGCCTGAGCACCTTATGTTGGCCCTCCTCAACCAGGACGGAGGGACGGTGCGTCCCGTGTTGGCGGGGTCGGGAATCGACGTCAATGCCCTGAGATCCAAGCTGACTGAAGCGCTGGACAAGTTTCCCAAGGTATCCGGTACCGGCGGCGAGGTGCAGCTGTCCCGACAACTGGGGGCGGTACTGAACCTGTGCGACAAGCTGGCTCAGAAGCGCAAGGACCAGTTCATCTCCAGCGAGCTGTTCTTGCTGGCGGTGCTTGAGCGCGGCGATGCCCTGGGGGAAACTCTCAAGCAGATGGGGGCGGACAAGTCGCGCCTGGAAGCCAGCATCGAAAAGCTTCGGGCTGGCCAGGCGGTGGAGGATCAGAACGCCGAGGATCAGCGCCAGGCCCTGGCCAAATACACCATCGATCTGACCGAGCGTGCCGAAGCAGGCAAGCTGGATCCGGTGATCGGACGCGATGATGAGATCCGCCGCACCATCCAGGTGCTGCAGCGCCGTACCAAGAACAACCCGGTGCTCATCGGAGAGCCCGGTGTGGGTAAGACCGCCATCGTCGAGGGGCTGGCCCAGCGGATCATCAACGGTGAGGTGCCGGAGGGTCTGAAGGGCAAGAGGGTACTCTCCCTGGACATGGGCGCCCTGCTGGCCGGTGCCAAGTATCGCGGCGAGTTCGAGGAGCGCCTGAAGGCGGTCCTCAACGAACTGTCCCAGTTGGAGGGACAGATCATCCTGTTTATCGATGAGTTACATACCATGGTCGGTGCTGGCAAGGCCGACGGTGCCATGGACGCGGGCAACATGCTGAAGCCCGCCCTGGCCAGGGGAGAGCTGCACTGTGTCGGTGCGACCACACTGGATGAATATCGCCAGTACATTGAGAAGGATGCGGCCCTGGAGCGCCGCTTCCAGAAGGTGCTGATCGAGGAGCCCAGTGTGGAGGACACCATCGCCATCCTGCGAGGCCTCAAGGAGCGTTACGAGCTGCACCACAGTGTGGAGATCACCGACCCGGCCATCGTGGCAGCGGCGACCCTCTCTCATCGATATGTGTCAGATCGGCAGCTGCCCGACAAGGCCATCGACCTGATCGATGAGGCGGCCTCCTCCATCCGTCTGCAGATCGACTCCAAGCCCGAGCCCCTGGATCGCCTCGAGCGGAAGATCATCCAACTGAAGCTGGAGGAGCAGGCGTTGAACAAGGAGGAGGATGAGGCCAGCCGAAAACGGCTGCAGATCCTCACCGATCAGCTGCGTGAGCTCGAGCGGGAGTACACTGAACTGGAGGAGGTGTGGAAGACCGAAAAGGCGGCCCTGGCCGGTACCCAGCACATCAAGTCGGCGCTGGAGCAGGCCCGCCAGGACCTGGAGGTGGCCAAGCGGGCCAGCGACCTGAGCCGGATGTCTGAGCTTCAGTATGGTCGCATCCCTGAACTGGAGAAGCAGCTGGACCTGGCCTCTCAGGCGGAGATGCAGGACATGAACCTGCTGCGCAACAAGGTGACCGACAACGAGATCGCCGATGTACTCTCCCGGGCCACCGGCATCCCCGTGGCCAAGATGCTGGAGGGGGAGCGGGAGAAGCTGCTGCGCATGGAGTCGATGCTGCATAAGCGGGTCATTGGTCAGGAGGAGGCGGTGCTGGCGGTGTCCAACGCCATCCGCCGCAGCCGCGCCGGACTGGGGGATCCCAAGCGCCCCATCGGTTCCTTCCTGTTCCTGGGGCCGACCGGGGTCGGTAAGACGGAGCTGTGCAAGTCTCTGGCGCAGTTCATGTTCGATACCGATGAGGCGATGGTCCGCATCGATATGTCCGAGTTCATGGAGAAGCACTCCGTGGCCCGGCTGGTGGGGGCGCCTCCCGGCTACGTGGGCTACGAAGAGGGCGGCTACCTGACCGAAGCGGTCCGCCGTAAGCCCTACTCGGTGATCCTTCTGGACGAGGTGGAGAAGGCACATCCCGACGTGTTCAATATCCTGCTTCAGGTACTGGATGACGGCCGCCTGACCGATGGTCAGGGGCGGACGGTGGATTTTCGCAATACGGTGGTGATCATGACCTCCAACCTGGGTTCGGACCTCATCCAGCAGCAGGCTGGGGAGAGTTACGAGCAGATGAAGTCTGCGGTGATGGGCGTGCTGAGTCAGGCGTTCCGGCCCGAGTTCCTCAACCGTATCGATGAAACCGTGGTATTCCATCCCCTGGCCCAAGAGCACATCAAGGCCATTGCCCGTATCCAGCTGAGCCTGCTCGAGGCCAGGTTGGCGGAGCGGGATTATCAGATGGAGGTCAGCGAGGAAGCCCTGTCGCTGATCGCCGAGGCCGGATTTGACCCGGTGTTTGGTGCCCGACCCCTTAAGCGTGCCATCCAGAATCGGCTCGAGAACCCGCTGGCCCAGGAGATCCTCAGTGGACGCCTGCTTCCCGGTAAACGCATCGCAATCAAGTGCGATGATCAGGGGTTTAGCTTCGCCCAGTAACTGAGGATGGCCCCTGGCTTATTCTGCCGTCGCATAGCCTGGGGGAGAAATGATCTAAAAGATCCTTCCTCCCCCTGCTATCTAGTTAGATAAGCCCGTTAAGACTTAGGGGGTCTTATGAAAAAGCTGATGATCCTGATGGTGGCTTCGGTTCTGGGCGCTCCGGCAGCCGCCAATCATTATGGAGTCAGGCTATCTGAGCTGGCTCAGGCACCAAAGACAGAAGTGAAGGTGGTCGCTCAGGCGGACAGTCGCGAAGCACTGATGCAACAGCTGGCTGTACAGTGGGGTGACGCCCCAGATATCAACCGGCTGTTGGCCGAACAGCCCACAGCAGCAGGTGCCGAGAGTAAGATCCGTACCAAGCGGGTGGTGGACAAGTGCTACCACAGTGTTCAGGCCGTGGCTTGCACCACCAAGGTGGTGTACCAGTTGATTGAGTGATTGGGGCGGCGGGAGCCGCCCTCTTTCCTATGCAAGAGAACTTTTAGAACCAAGAGTTATAGCTGCTCCGACTACCGGTCAGAATCTTTGGTCTACACTTAGTATCCTGCAGCAAGATCTCCTAGGCCTCGCCGTCTGCGGGAACGCTCCTAACGACGATAGTCACGCGAGGCACCGCGTTGAACAAGCTCCGGCATGCCAATCTTATTGGATAATGGCATTGAATGCTTGACTGCTCAGCGGTTTGCAGTATGATGATCGTCCGCTTTCGACAGGGACCCGTGAAAACTCCACCGGAGTGGCCATGGAGGAACTTTTTCTCTCTACAGAGAAAAAACACTTGACGAAGCCTGAGAGTCGCGTAGAATGCGCCTCCTGTCTCGATGAGAGACACGCTCTTTAACAATTAGTCAGACAATCTGTGTGGGCACTCGCGCAGGATTGATATCTCATATATCAATGTTGCACTGAGTGACTATAACAAGTTAATTCAGTAATTCATTGAGTCGGAATTTTCGGATTCCAAAAAACTTTTTAATTGAAGAGTTTGATCATGGCTCAGATTGAACGCTGGCGGCAGGCCTAACACATGCAAGTCGAGCGGAAACGACATCATTGAAGCTTCGGTGAATTTGATGGGCGTCGAGCGGCGGACGGGTGAGTAATGCTTAGGAATTTGCCCAGTCGAGGGGGACAACAGTTGGAAACGACTGCTAATACCGCATACGCCCTACGGGGGAAAGAGGGGGATGCTTCGGCACCTTTCGCGATTGGATAAGCCTAAGTGAGATTAGCTAGTTGGTGAGGTAAGGGCTCACCAAGGCGACGATCTCTAGCTGGTTTGAGAGGATGATCAGCCACACTGGAACTGAGACACGGTCCAGACTCCTACGGGAGGCAGCAGTGGGGAATATTGCACAATGGGCGCAAGCCTGATGCAGCCATGCCGCGTGTATGAAGAAGGCCTTCGGGTTGTAAAGTACTTTCAGCGAGGAGGAAAGGTTAGCGGTTAATACCCGTTAGCTGTGACGTTACTCGCAGAAGAAGCACCGGCTAACTCCGTGCCAGCAGCCGCGGTAATACGGAGGGTGCGAGCGTTAATCGGAATTACTGGGCGTAAAGCGCATGCAGGC
>NZ_SWCI01000007.1 GCF_005116715.1 Ferrimonas sediminicola
GGCTAACTACATTGACCAGTTCTATAACCGCCGTCGATTACACTCAAGCTTGGGCTACCAAAGTCCACAGCAGTTTGAGAAACTGGCGGTATAACAAACCCGTGTCCACTTTATCGGGGCAGGATCATGTTGGTGCTGCTGCTCAATAAGAGAAAGCGCGCTATCCACGACTTCATTGCCGGCACCGTGGTGGTTAACCGAGAGTTCGCTGTCCCGGCAGCGCATGGGAAGGGGCATGCCGCCGAGGCTGTCGGGTAACCTCGACTCGCGAGTGGCTGCCACCTGTCGGTGATACGTAGGTTGGAGGGGGCTCGGCTCCCTTATTCGGGCGCTGGGCGCCGGGTACTCCGCCCTGGTTATTTGCCCGCCCTGTGTTTCGTTCGGTATTTATTATTTGTTGTTGAGGTTTGAAAGTATGATGTTGATGCCGTCTACCATTGCGGTTGTTTTGGTTCTTGGCTTGGTTTTACTGCCCTTCCTGATCCAATATCTTTGGAACAGCACCGTCTCCGAGCTGTTTGAGGTGAAGACGATTAACTACTGGCATGCGTTACGCCTGCTTATTCTGTGTAAGATACTGTTCGCCAGCACGGTATATACCGGATAGCCGGGTAGGGCGTTTCGCCTCACGGTCCGATGAGGGGGCGGTTCTCGCCCCCTTGGTCCTCGGCAGGCAACCGCCGCCTAAGGCCGGTTGTTGCCTGTGCTTCAACGAGTTACACTCACGCGTTCCCAGTTTTTCAACGTGGCGTTCTAAGCCGAAATCCCATGAAATTACCTGCAGTGATCCTGGTTGCCGTCGTTCTGTTGTCCAGGGGAGCCCCGGCACTGGCCGACGGCCGGCTCTACACGGAGTATGCCACGCCCACCGACCCCTCCCATTGGCCTGTCAGGCAGAGGGTCATGGCATCCGGTGTGGTCGAGCAGGTGACCTCCTTGATCAACGACACACTGCAACTGCGGCACCCCGTGGGCATCCTCTTCGGGGGTGAAGCGGGGCCTCTCTATGATGATGAGGCCAGGAGGATAGTGATTCCCTACGCCTTTCTCGAGGAGGTCAGGGGGCGATTTGAACGATCACACTACGCTGAAACCGGTGTCACGGCCGAGGATGCGACCATGGACGCCTTGATGCATACGCTGTTTCATGAGATTGGCCATGCGTTGGTGCCGATGTTTGACCTGCCGATGCTCGGCAGAGAGGAGGACGCGGCAGACAGCCTGGCGACGATCCTGTTGATCGAGTACTTCGATGGCGGCGGGGAGATTGCACTGAGCGCCGCGGATCTGTTTGCCTTGGAGAGTGACGAGGTCGACGAGTTGGTTGAGGAGGACTTCTGGGACGAGCATGGCCTGGATCTGCAGAGATTCTACACCACGTTGTGCATGGTCTACGGCAGCAATCCCCAGGCGTACGCTTACCTGGCCCGGCAGGCCAACCTCTCGGCCGAGCGTGCGGCGCTGTGTGTGGATGACTACCACAAGGTGTCTGTCAGTTGGCTTTCCCTGTTGAATGAGCACCGCAAGGACGGCGACCGCCGGTACCGGGCCGATGCGCCAAAGGGCTAGGGCGGTATGAGTCGCAGCCTGAAGGACCTCGCCGCTGTCCTGCTGCTGCTGGCCCTGGCCTTTTTGGTCAGGGGAATTACCGTTCTGTGCGTCGCCCTGGAATCCTATGGCTGGAGCGCAGTGCCCGGTAGCGTGGTCGATAGTCACATCAGCCGCTTCCGTCCCGATGGCGCTCGTCACGGCAGCGATCTCTACCGGGCGGAGATAACCTATCGCTACGCGGTCGATGGCTTTGGCCGGCGCGGCAATCTGCTCTACCTCGGCTACAGCTCAGACCGCACCCGTGACGGGGCGCAGGCCTGGCTCGATAGGTTTCCCCCGGACCAGGCGGTGGTTGTCTACGTCAATCCTGAGGATTCGACCCAGTCCGTGTTGATCACCGGCATCAGCATCGAGGATTTTGCCGATCTTCTGACCGGTTCTCTGCTGGTCGCCGTGGCAAGCGCGATGTTGCGTCGCAGCCGCCGCAGATAGCTGCATCCGTTTCATACCTATTTAGGCCAATCTGCCGGGGCGCAATGGCCAGTTTATTTACAGGAGATGGAAAGTTTCAGTCATGTGATGGTGGGCTCAAACGATATCGGTGAGTCCAAGAGGTTCTACGACGCGGTGATGGCGGTACTGGGCTACCCGGAAGGGGTGATGGACGCCAAGGGACGTTGTCTCTACCTGGGCGAAGAGGGGGTTCTGGGGATTACCCGGCCGATCGACGGCCAACCCGCCCCCCACGGCAACGGCATGACCATCGGTTTCCGGGTGGCCACTCCCGAGTTGGTGGACGCCTGGCACGCCGCGGGGCTGGCCGGCGGCGGCAGCAGTTGCGAAGCGCGTCCCGGTGTTCGGGTCAGTGGAGAGAGGCGCCTGTATCTGGCCTATCTGCGCGATCCGGCGGGCAACAAGTTGTGTGCCACCCACTTTCTTTCGGCCACCGGCTAGACGCGACACTATACTGTCACCATGCGTCAGGCGGACAGCGGCCGGGTCCGAGGCATGGCGCGGTGAGTTCTGCGGCCGGGGCGCGGCGCCCCCGGCCGGTGAACTTGGGATCCGTGAATGCGCCGGAGGCTGGGTATGCGATTTCATCATCTTCTGCGGGTAGCGATGCTGCCCCTGTTGGCCGTGTTGGCAAGCGCCGAGGCGGCGACGCCCCCAAGCTCCAACGGCATCGATTATCCCACCGGTTGGCAGGAGTGGGCGCTGATCGCGGTGTCTCACCGAACTGACAACGGCACCCTTCGGGCGATCCTGGGTAATGACACCGCAGTGAAGGCGGCCCGGGCAGGGCAGACCAACCCCTGGCCCGACGGCACTGTCCTGGCCAAGGCGGTGTGGAAAGGGGCCGGGCTGGAAAACTGGAGCTCGGCGGTGGCGCCCAAGGCGTTCGTGCATGCAGAGTTCATGATCAAGGACTCGGTCCGGTTTGCCGAGACCTATGGCTGGGGCTGGGCTCGCTGGCTGGGGGAGACACAGGCGCCGTTTGCCGATGGGCCGCAGGTGTGCATCTCCTGCCACACGCCGGTGCGCGGCCGCGACTGGGTGTTCACCGATCCGGCACCGTTCCCCCATTAGCCGCGGCTGAGCGGCCCAGGCACCCGAGAAAGCTCATGGCCGTTGGGTCAGGATCTCCATGCATCTGGCGGCCACGGCCTCGCCGCTGCCGGTCAGGTGGGCGGTGACGATCGCCCCCTCCTTCAGCAGGCACAAGGTGTCCAGCAGCAGGGGGTCATCGCTGTGCAGGTGACCGGCGATGATCCGGCGCACCTCAAGTTTGTGGTGGCGGCAAAACTGGGCGACCTCACTGTCCAGATCACTGAACTCCGCCGAGGTATTGATAAAGAAACAGCCCCTGAAGTTGCCCAGCTCCGGCTCGTTGTTGCCGAACCAGCTCCGCAATGCGCCGAACAGGCACCCTATTACCTCCCGGTCTGAGCTTGCTGCCGACAGCTTTGCCTCCAGCCAGCGGCTGAAGCGATCGTGCCGTTGCTGAAGGGCGGCCATCACCAACTCATCTTTACTCTTGAAATGGCTGTAGAGCGTTCTCTTTGCCACCCCGGAAGTAGTGAGTACTTCATTGATACCAATGGAGTTTATTCCATTGTTGTAGAACAGTTCCAAGGCTGTATCGATCAGTAACTGGCGCTTTTGACTCATACCCCCTCCCTCTGGAATGCATATTGACAAATGTAGACCAGTCTGTCTACTCTTTCGGGTAGACCAACCTGTCTACTTTTGGATCTCATGATGAATCGTACCCTGTTGAATATCGTCGCCGGTCTCGGCGCCTCCCTGGCCATCGGGCTGCTCTCCTACTTTGATTCGGTGTCCAGCCAGCTGGTGCTGCTGATGGCGCCGTTCGGGGCAACGGCCGTGCTGGTGTTTGGTGTGCCGGAGAGCCCGCTGGCCCAGCCCAAGAACGTCATACTGGGCCACCTGATCACCGCCTTTGTGGGGGTGTTCTTTACCCAGTTCATCGGCGTTACCCCCCTGACCCTGGCGTTGGCCACCGGGGTGGCGGTAACGGCCATGCTGCTGACCGATACCACCCATCCGCCGGCGGGCGCCAATCCGCTGCTGATCATGCTGTCCAACCAGGGGTGGAGCTTCCTGATCACTCCGGTACTGCTTGGCACCCTGATCATCGTGGTTGTCGGCAGGAGCATGCGCCTGTTGCTCAAACAGTGGGCCCAGCCGCAGTGACCGCCAGGCCGGGGAAAGGGTTTGAACTCTCCGGCGACAAGCCGTATCGTCGGTAACAGTGCACCGGCGAGCGCGTCCGGTGGTTGTCGCCATTGACCGGTGACGCCAACGGCTCAACACCAAGGAGAAGGTATGCTGAGTAGAGAGAATACAGGACTCATTGTCGTTGATGTCCAGGGAAAACTGGCTCGGCTGGTGGCCAACAGCGACGCGATGATCGGCCACTGCCGCAAGCTGATCCTCGGGGCCAAGGCCCTGGGTCTGCCCATCGTCTGGCTGGAGCAGAATCCCGACAAGCTCGGGCCCACGGTCGAGGAGCTCGCTGGTGTGCTGGGGGAGAGTTCGCCCATCACCAAGTTTACCTTCGACGCCTGCGAAGAGCCGGAGTTCCTGAGGGCCGTTCGCCGCTGGGGTCGGGACTCCTGGCTGGTATGCGGCATAGAGGCCCATATCTGCGTGTATCAGACGGCACTGCATCTGCGGCGCCTCAGTTACGACGTCCACCTGGTGTGCGACTGCGTCTCCTCCCGTCAGGAGGCCAACAAGGCGCTGGCCATATCCAGGCTGACCCACCAGGGAGTGTCGATGACCGGGCTGGAGATGAGCCTGTATGAACTGGTCAAAGACTGCCGGGCCTCGGAGTTTCGGACGCTGCTGGATCTGGTAAAATAGCGCTGACCACCTGAGCCGGGGCACTTGAGCTGAACTTTTGAGCGGATTTCGTTACCCTGGTGGCTCAGCAGGGTGGTTGTGCCTGGGCTTCGGCTCGGCATCGTACCCATCATCGGGCCGCAGACCACACCAAGGAGTAAAGGGGGGGAGCGCAGATGAACACCATTATTCCCTACCAGTCCCTGCAGGAAGCCCTGACGGATCTGGATAACGGTGGCCGGTTCTACAACGTCTTTACCAGTGCCCACGACGGGGTGGTGGAACCGGCGGAACTGGCCAGGGTGGCCGGGGTGTTCAGCGACACCCAAAGGATGATGCTGTTCCTGGAGATGGCCCTGTCCGACCTGACTGAGGAGGATAAGGCCAGGGTTATTCAGCGCCTCAGTCCCGAGCTCAACAGTCTTTACCACGCCGAGGCGCCGCGCCGTTACACGCCGGTCCAGGCGAAGTTGCAGGGCCGGGCCGGCGAGGCGGCGATCCTTTGCGGCGTCCCCAGGCTGATGGAATCGGCGGAGAACTTCGCCGGAATGATCACCGTGCCCATCAGCGCCGGCACCATGAGCACCTTCACCATGATCCCCATCGTCGATCACTACGATGTCTACCAGGTTCGCGATGGCCAGACCAACCGTGAGTTTGTGGTGGCTCATGCCCGGGGAGAAACCAAGCTGCCGGAGAGCGTGTCGTTGTTCGGTGGCACCTTCAAGGAGCTGCAGCAGGATCAGTCGGGTAGCCTGTTCCTGGAGGTGGTCTATTATGTCAACCACCACACCCTGGCGGTATAGCGGCAAAAGTGGGGAGAGCGGATGAACCGCTTACTCAGGGGGCTGGCGCTGCTGCTGATGCTGGTGGCCCTGGTGGTGCTGACCAAGCCGGCGGATGCCGATCTGGGCATGGCATTGCTGGCGCTGGCGACGCTGCTGCTCTTTGTCAGTTTTGCCCTGAACCGACGGTCTCGCCGCCCGCCGGGCGGTGACTCCCTGCCCGGCGCCAGCGATACCGATGGCCGCGAGGGTGACTCCGGTTCCGATGGTGCCGGCGACTGAGGCAGGCTCAGTATCTCTCCTCGATGAAGGGGTAGTCGGCGATGGCGCCCTGGTCATCATACCTGCCGCTGAGATTTCGTTTCCCCAGGGCCGGGGCGTCCCTGGGCAGCTCCTCGTAGGGGAACTGGCTCAGGAAGTGGGCGATGCAGTTCAACCGGGCCCGCTTCTTATCGTCTGACTGCACCAGATACCAGGGGGCATGGCGGTTGTGGGTGGCGGCCAGCATGGCGTCCCGGGCCCGGGAGTACTCGTACCAGCGGTTGTAGGATTCCAGATCCATCGAGCTGAGTTTCCAGGTTTTCCTCGGATCGTTGATCCTCGCCCTAAAGCGCCGCTCCTGCTCCTCCATGCTCACCTCGAACCAGTACTTGATCAGCACGATCCCCGATTCGGCAATGGCGCGCTCGAACACCGGGGTGTACTTGAGGAAGATGTCGTACTGCTCCTGGGTGCAGAAGTTCATCACCCGCTCGACACCGGCCCGGTTGTACCAGCTGCGGTCAAACAGCACCACCTCGCCGGCGGCGGGAAAGTGGCGGACGTAGCGCTGGGCAAACCACTCGCTTTTCTCCCGTTCGGTGGGGGCCGGCAGGGCGACGACCCGAAAGATCCGCGGGCTGACCCTGTCGGTGAAGCGCTTGATCACCCCGCCTTTCCCAGCCGCGTCCCGCCCCTCAAACACCACCACCACCTTCAGCCCCTTCGCCTGAATCCAGTACTGCAGCTTGACCAGTTCACCGTGCAGCCGGAACAGCTCCTCTTCGTACTCCTCTCGGCTCATCTTGGGTTTGCTGCCATTGGGTGTGTCGTTGGTGGGCTTCTTGGCCATGGAGAGGATCCCTGTCATCGTTGAGCGCTCGCTGACGCCATCCTGCGTCAGCCCGTTGAGAGTTCATTCTACTGTGTCTCTTTTTTCGGCCCGGCTCAAGGGGCGGTCCGCCGCCGCGTATACTTAGGGGCAGTCAACGGTGACAACCCGCGGAGGATCCCATGCTCCAGGCGCTGTTTTTTGACATCAGCGGAGTGCTGTACGAGGGGCAGCGCGCCATAGCCGGTGCCGCCAAGGCCGTTGGCCGGGCACAGGCCAGTCCGCTGCAGGTGCGGTTTCTCACCAATACCTCGAGGAAAACCCGCCAGCGGGTGCACCAGGATCTGCTGGCTCTGGGGTTTGAGCTGGCGCTGTCGCAGATCATCACCGCCCCCTCCGCCGCCAAGGCGATGATCCAGGCCAAGGGGTGGCGCCCCTTCTGCCTGGTGCATGAGAAGATTCGCAGTGAGTTTGACGATCTCGACCAGGCGCAGCCCAACGCGGTGTTGGTGGGGGACGCCGCCGAGGGTTTCAGTTACCCGGCCCTGGACCAGGCGTTCCGACTCTGTCTGGAGGGCGCCCCGCTCATCGGTGTGGGCATGAACCGCTACTTCAAACTGGAGGGGCAGCTGCATCTGGATGCCGGTCCCTTCATCCGGGCCCTGGAGTATGCGGCGGGGACCGAGGCGATCATCGTCGGCAAGCCGGCGCCGGCGTTCTTCCTGGAGGCGGTGGCCAGTGTCGGGGTGAAACCGGACCAGGTGATGATGGTGGGGGACGATGTTCAGGGCGATGTGGAGGGGGCGCTGTCGGCGGGGCTGCAGGCCTGCCTGGTGCAGACCGGCAAGTACCGCCTGGGGGATGAGTCGGGCTGCCGCCGGCGCTTCCCCTGTGTGGCCTCGGTAGTGGAGGCGGTTGAGCTGGCCCTCGGTTGAGCCCCGCGGCGGATCACCGGGTCTGGGGTGGCAGAGGGGCAGGGTGCAGCGCGCCCAGGGTGGCAAACCCGGCCCCAAAAAAAGGGCCGCTTCACGCGGCCCGAAGATGAGAGTCAGGAGAGTATTATTATTTGGATTCTGCGGTTTCGAATTCGGTACGTTGCTGGCTGATCTTCTGGTGCAGCCAAAGTCCGGCGCTTTTCATCAAAAAGCCGAACAGGCCACCCAGCAGCAGGGCGGGGACCACCGCCCGCCAGTTGCCACCGGCGGCAAAGGTGGCGCAACAGCCGACGAAGGTGCCGGGGATGTAGCCCAGCCAGGTCTGTTTGGCCTGGATGCACATCAGCGTGGCCACGATGCCGGTGATCACATAACCCACCACTTCAATCCCGGCGATGGTCGACAGCTGGATGATCACCATGGCCCAGAACACACCGCTCATGTTGGTGATCATGCTGGCGGCCAGCCCCTTTGCCCCATCCTGGGGAGAGGCGAAGTAACTGGTACAGCCCAGGAAGCCGGCCCAGGTCAACAGGCCGAGGCTCACGGAAACCCAGCCCCACAGGGCCGACAGGATTCCGGTTGTGATTGCGATGGCCACCAATACAGACATGAAATTTCACTACCTTTATCTGGGAAAGGTAACGCAGTGTAGCGGACCGCACCCCAATTGCTAGTGATCACGATCACGCAAATTCCCCTTTGTAGCGTTTTTTTGATCCAGATATTGGTGCTTGTGTGACTTGATTGAAAATAAATTACGGTGGCGCAGGCACTTAGGGTACTGGGTGCGGCGTTCACCCTAGAAAGATTCGACGTTCCCCATTGACCGTCATCTCGGGGCCCGCCATTCTGCCGGTCAAGTCTGGCCGAGCTCCTCCAGGTCAACGTCTAAGCGGTGGGGCCTTTAGGTGAGCGCACCTTGAATCTCTTGCTGGCTGAGGGGACGGGCCTGGCCCTCGGCCAGGCCGGGCTCCAGGACAATGTGACCCATGCGCTCCCGGTGCAGCGCCACCACCGGGTTGCGGTAGAGGGCAAACATCCTCTTGATCTGGTGGTGCATCCCCTCATAGATGGTCAGCCTGGCCTGGTTATCAGCCAGCCGCTGCAGCTGGGCCGGTGCCGTCGTCACCCCCTCCTTGTCAAACCTCACCCCCAGGGCAAACTGCTCGGCGGCGTTAGGGTCTATGGGGTGGGCGGTGGTGACCAGGTAGGTCTTGGGGATCTTCTGCTCCGGCCGGGTCAGCCGCTTGGACCAGAGTCCGTCGTTGGTCAGCAGCAGCAATCCGGTGGTGGCCCGGTCCAGTCTTCCGGCCAGGTGGAGGTCGTCCAGCGCCAGGGCCGGATACTGGCGGGCCAGCAGCTCAATGGCGGTGGTGTGCTCGGCGTCGCGGGTGGCGCTGAGCACGCCGGCGGGTTTGTTCATCAGGAAGCAGTGGCGGGTGTCGCAGGGCAGGGGGTGGCCGTTGGCGACGATCCGGCTGAACCGGCTCACGCTAAGATCCCCACGGCTGCAGATGCTGCCATCCACGGTCACCGCCCCCTGCTCCAGCCAGTGTTTGACCTGCTTGTTGCTGGCCCTAAGGGTTTTACTCAGATATCTGTCCAGTCGCATCCCGGCCTCCGAAAGTGGGCGGCCAATGGTAACCCGACTCGCTTGCGGGCCCAAATTCGTTGATCAGGATCAGGGGTCGGCGCCCTATCCCCCGTTCGGGGGATGAACCTGCTTTTAGGTCGTCGTATCAATGGGGCAACTAGCAGGAGGTAGCTATGAAAACACAACATGGATTCAATCGATTTTTAATGCTGGCGGCCATGGCAGCCCTGGTGGGCGGATGTGGCAGTGATTCCGACTCGGAACCCAATCCCAAGCCACCGGTGGAGCCCCAGGTGCTGACCGGCGTTTTCCTGGACAGCGAGGTGGAGGGGCTGACCTTTGCCACCGATAGCCAGAGTGGCACCACCAACAGCGGCGGCGAATTCCTCTATCTCGACGGGGAGAGGGTGCTGTTTAGCCTGGGGGCGACCCAGTTCCCCGAGGTGGACGCTGGTGAGCGCATCACCCCGCTGGAGCTGTTCAATACCCAGGATCCCACGACTCAGGCGGTGATCAATACCCTGAGGCTGTTGCAGTCTCTGGATGCCGATGGCAACCCCGAGAACGGCATCACCATTCCAGAAGCGGTGGCGGCTGCCCTCGAGGAGGTGACCATCGATGTTACCGGGGAGGACTTTGAAACCCAGATGGCCGGGGCGATGGAGACCGCCGGCCTGGATCCGACCACCCTGGTGAGCGAAGAGGATGCCCTGGCTCATTTCGATGACACCGTGAACCCCGGCT
Source organism: Ferrimonas sediminicola (assembly GCF_005116715.1). GTDB lineage: Bacteria > Pseudomonadota > Gammaproteobacteria > Enterobacterales > Shewanellaceae > Ferrimonas > Ferrimonas sediminicola. The sequence goes on from NZ_SWCI01000007.1 coordinate 10,069, forward strand.
TCAGCGCCGCGGATCTGAATGGCCAGTGGGTCTCCATGGAGTGGCTGACCCCTAGGTTCGGTTTCTACGATCCGGCCTACTTCGACTACCGTCTGGCCAACTGGAGTATCGAGGAGGGCACGCTGACCGTCAATGAGTTCACCCTCGCGGGTAAAACCTACGAGCCCGAGAGCTATGCCGTCGCCATCAATGATCGGGGGCAGATGCAGGTGGACGATGACGAGGAGCTGGCCCAGCTCGATACTGGTGAGCAGATGATGCTGTGGTGGGATGAAGATGACGGGCGTCAGCGCCTCGCCGCCGCCCTGAAGCGGGCCGACAGCTATCAGCTGGCGGATCTTCAGGGAGAGTGGCTGGTCGGCAGCCTCTACACCCCTGCCCACCAGAACGGGGATCCTGCCCAGTACGGTTTCGGGGTCTATCACCTGCAAGTGAACGATACCGGAGTGGTGAACTTTACTCCGGTGGGCGGTTCCGAGGACGACATCGATGTGTTTACCTTGGGGCTGGAAGCCAATGGCCACGTGGTCGATGAGGATGAGGGCTATATCCACCTCTCCGCCAACAAGGATGTGATGATGCAGGTGGCGGTTTGGGATGGTGTACAGCAGGAGATGATGCTGGCGGTGAAGCAGCCCGAGCAGCTTGAGGTCGCCGGCCTTGAGGGGCGCTGGTACAGCGTGACCGTCAACGTGCCCGCCCATGAGCACGATCCCGCCCTGTTCAACTACAGCCGGGATGAAGTGGTGTTCGATGCCGAGGGCAACAGCGCCTGGCATCAGTTGGCCACCGATGATCCTGAGGCGGATCTGGAGGTGGTCGACACCATGAAGATCACTTTGGTCGATGGCATGCTCAAGGATGAATACAACGGCTACTGGCTGGTGAACGCCTCCTACGACGTGGCCATCAACCTCTATCCCGAGGAGGATGGGGCCTATGTGTACGCCATGCTGGTGCGTATGGAGAAGTAATCCTTTCGTCTGCTAGTGCGCCAAAGGGCGTCGGGTATGGGCCCGTCGCCCTCTTTTTTTGTGACTGAATCCGGGAGGGTGGTCAAGGGGCACTGGGGGTCGACAGGGTACCGACGGTGTGGAGAAGGGGCCTCCCTGGGCCCCCGATTAGCCAAACTCCTTTTGGCGCAAGCGGCTCAGCAGGTGGTTCTGGTGGCGGCTGTTGGTCTTGTGCAGCAGGGATTTAATCTGGCTTTTTACCGTTTCCTTGCTGACGCCGCGATGGCGGGCAATCTCGCTGCCGTCCATCCCGCGGGCCAGCAGCTGCAATACCTGGCATTCGGCGTGGGTGAGTCTTTCAGCCAGGGCTGGGAGGTGCAACTGAGGGTAAAGTCTTGGCGCCAGCCTCAGTTGTGCCCAGGGCAGCAGCGCCGCCCCGACCCCCTGGAGGATCTGCTCCAGTCCCTTGGGGAAGGGGGTACGCCGCCGGTGGCAGGAGAGTCCCAGCTGGCGGCCGTTAACCAGGGGCAGGATCAGCCCCATGGAGTAGCGATAGTCAAAATGCGGGGCAAATCGCTCCAGGAAACCGTTGACCTCCGCCAGCGGACGGGGCAGCAGCTCCTGCAGGCAGACGGCGTGCCCCAACTGGTTTCGCTCCAGGTAGGTGATTAGGTAGCGGTCTTCGTAGCTGTGATCGGTCATAAAGGCCAGGGAGCGCGGTGAGAGGCCGGCGGCAAAGCTCTCGGTTTCTCCGGTCGACAGGTCAACCAGGAACAGCAGGCTGCTGTCAGCCTGCAGCAGTTGGGTCAGCTTGCCCAGTGCGTGATTCAGTGCCTGGTCGGTGTCTGCCTGACACAGTTCGTTGATCCAGTGGTAGAGGGGCTGCCAGTCCATAGATGCTCCTTATCGGCGTTAGTGTAAGGGCCGGAAAGGGTTGAGTTTTTGATGTGGATCACGGGTTGCCAAAATGTTGCGTTTGGGTAAATAGCTGGCGCCTCCGGCGGGAGGCGCAACAGGGGCCGCCAGGCTGGCGGCGGGGCAGGGGGCCTCTTGTGGGTTTTAGCCGCAGCCGACGCCCCCGCCTGGCGGGGCCGCAAACGCCTACTGCTGTTTGGGGGCGAACCTCTGATACAGGGTGGGCAGCACCAGCAGGGTCAGGGCGGTGGAACTCACCAGGCCGCCGATGATCACCATCGCCAGCGGCCGCTGCACCTCGGCGCCGACGCCGGAGGAGAGGATCACCGGCAGCAGGCCCAGGGCAGAGGTCAGGGCGGTCATCAGCACCGGCCTAAGCCGGCTGATCGCCCCCTCGAAGGCCGCCTTGGCCACCCCCTCGCCGGCGGCCACCCGCTGGTTGATGGCGTCCACCAGCACCACCCCGTTGAGCACCGCCACCCCGAACAGGGTGATGAAACCGATGGAACTGGGCACCGACAGGTAGGTGCCGGTCAGGTACAGCGCCAGGACACCGCCGATGAGCGCCAGCGGCACGTTGGCCATGATCAAAACTGCCTGGCTCAGGGAGCCGAAGCTGAAGTAGAGCAGCAGGGCGATCAGCGCCACCGACAGGGGCACCACGATAGCCAGCCGTCGCTGGGCGCGCTGCTGGCTCTCATACTGACCGCCCACCTTGACCGCGTAGCCGGCGGGCAACTGGGCGTTGTCGGCGACGGTGCGGTAGATGTCGTCCACCACCGAGCCCATATCCCGTCCGGAGACGTTGGCCTGGATCACCACCCGACGCTGCACGTCGTCGCGGCGGATGTTGGGCGGGGCGCTCTCCATGCCGATCTCCGCCACATCGCCTAAGCGCACCTGGCTGCCATCCGGGGCGGTGATCAGCAGATCCGCCAGCTTCTCCGGGCCGTTACGGAAGCGCTCGGCGAAGCGCAGCTGGATGTCGTAACGGGCGTTGCCGTCGATCACCTGGCCCGCCTCGCGGCCGCCGATGCCGTCAGACACCAGCTGCAGCGCGCGGTCGATGCTGATGCCGTAGCGGGCCAGCCTGGCCCGGTCCGGGCGTACCACCAGCTGCAGCTCCCCCTGGATCTGCTCCATCGCCACGTCCACCGCGCCATCGATCCGTTTCACCAGCTTCTCGATCTCCCGGCCCTTGGTAGCCAAAACCTGCAGGTCCGGGCCATACAGCTTGATCGCCAACTGGGCGCGCACCCCGGAGAGCAGCTCATCCACCCGGGTGGCGATGGGCTGGCTGAAGGTGAACAGCAGACCGGGGAACACCGACAGTTTCTGCTGCATCAGCCGCTGCAGCTCGAAGCGGTCGCCGGCGGAGGTCCACTGCTCGATCGGCTTGAGGCCGACATAGATCTCGATGTTGCTGATGGGCTCCGGGTCGCCCCCCAGTTCGGCGGCGCCGACCCGGCTCAGGGCGTACTCCACCTCGGGGAAGCTCAGCAGCACCTGCTCCAGCTTTGGGGCCACCGTCAGGCTGGTGTCCAGGTTGGCGGTCGGCGCCAGGGTCACCCGGATGTTGATGGTGCCCTCCTCAAGCTCAGGCACAAACTCGGTGCCCAGTTGCGGCACCAGGCCGAGGGTGGCGACAAAGGCCACCAGGGCGCAGAGCATCACTGTCTTGGGCCGGTGGATGATTCGCGCCAGCAGTGTGCGGTAGCCCCTCTCCAGCGGCGTGACCACTGGGCTGGGGCGGAAGCGGACGCCGCGTTTGAAGGCCAGGGTCGCCAGGGCGGGCACCACCAGCAGCGCCACCGCCAGGGCGGCCAGCATCGCCAGGATGATGCTCAGCGCCATCGGCTGGAACATCTTGCCCTCCACCCCCTGCAGGGTGAACAGCGGTGCGAACACCACGATGATGATGCTGGTGGCGAAGAACACCGGGCTGGCCACCTCCTGGGCGGCGGCCTTGATGCGCATGGCGATCCCCTGGCTGTCGTCAGCGGCATGGTGAGGGTCGGCCTCGTCGCTGCGGGCCCGGGCATCGTCCAGGTGACGGCGATCCGGCTGGCTGAGATGCTTAAAGATGTTCTCCACCATCACCACCGAGCCATCCACCAGCATGCCGATGGCCACCGCCAGTCCCCCCAGGGACATCAGGTTGGCCGACATGCCGAAGTAGGCCATGATCATCAGGGCGATGCCGATGGCCACCGGAATGGAGAGCAGCACCAGTAGTGTGGCTCGCAAGTTCAGCAGGAACAGCGCCAGAATGACGATGATCAGTGCGAAGGCGATCATCAGGGCATCGGTCACCGTCTTCACCGCCTTGGCCACCAGATCGGCGTTGTCGTAATAGGGCTCGAAGGTCACCCCTTGCGGCAGTGCCTGCTGGATCAACGGCACCCTGATCTTGATGTCGTCGATGGTGGCCTTGGTGTTGGCGCCCATGCGCTTGAGCACCACGCCGGAGACCACTTCGCCCAGGGGCTGGGGGGCACCCTGGTCGTTGCGGCGGGTCATGGAGACGGCGCCGACGCGGATCTCTGAGCCGTAATCCACGGTGGCGATGTCACCGATGGTCACCGGGGTGCCCTCGACCGCCTTCAGCGGCAGCAGCCGAATCGCCGCCAGTCCGGCGTCGCCGGCGGGGATAAAGCCGTAGCCACGGACCACGAACTGCTCCTGGCCGCGGGGCATAAACCAGCCGCCGGTGTTGCGGTTGTTGGCCTCCAGCGCCTGCTGGACATCGTCCAGGGTCAGCTGGTACGCCTGCATCCTGCCGGGATCCAGCTGCACCTGGTACTGGCGCACTTCGCCGCCGAAGGAGAGCACCGAGGTGACGCCATCCACCGGCATCAGCATCAACTTCACCAGGTAGTCGTTGAGGCCGCGCAGGGCCATGGCGTCATAGCCGCTGCCGGGCTCGGCGCGCAGCAGGTACTGGTACACCTGGCCCAGGCCGGAGGTGTTGGGGCCCATCTCCGGGGTGCCCACCCCCTCGGGGATGTTCTCCTGGGCCGCCTGCAACTGTTCGAACACCTGTTGGCGGGCGAAGTAGACGTCGGTTCCCTCCTCGAACACCACGGTCACCATCGACAGGCCGGTGCGTGACAGGGAGCGTACCTCGATGACTCCGGGCAGGGAGTACATGGAGGCCTCAATGGGGTAGGTGATCAACTGCTCCACCTCCTCCGAGGCCAGTCCCTCGGCCTGGGTGTTCACCGTCACCTGGACATTGGTGACGTCCGGGAAGGCGTCCAGGTTGAGCCTGGGCAGCATGAACAGGGCCGCGGCCAGGGTGGCCAGCAGCAGGATAAGTACGATCAGCCGGTTGCGAACCGCCATTTCAATCAAAGAGTTAAGCATACGCGGTCCCGTCAGTGGTTGTGGATCTCAAAGCCCGACTTGGCCTGCTCCGAGGCCAGGAAGAAGGCGCCCTGCACCGCCACCTGGCTGCCCGGTTTGATGCCACTGACCAGGTTCATCCCCTCCAGGGCGCTGAGCACCTGCACCTCGGTGGCGGTGAACCGGCCGCCGTCATAGCGGTAGACCATCCAGTCGCCGTCGGGGTTGCGGGCCAGGGCGGTATCCGGCAGCACCACGCCGCGACGCTGACTCTGGCTCAGGTAGACGGTGGCAAACTGGCCGGCGTGCAGCCGGTGATCAGGGTTGGCCAGCTCCAGGCGCACCGATTCGGTGCGGGTGCGGGGATCCAGCCGGTGATCGCGGCCGATCACCCGGGCGGCCGCCAGGTCGTCATCGATCCTCAGGGTCAGGGTCTGGCCGATGGTCACCAGGGCGGACTGGCTGGGCGCCACCTGGGCGGTGGCCCACAGGGTGTGCTCATCGGCCAGCACCATCAGGGTGGTGAGGGCCGGCAGGTTCTGCTGCATCACTGAGTTGTCCTGCTGGACGTTGCCGTCATGAGGCGCCAGCAGGGTGAACTGACCCAGGCGGTACTCCGGCGTGTTCAGGTCATCGATCTGGGCCTGGGTCATTCCCAGGGCCAGCAGATCCTGCAGGCCAGTTTCCAGGTCGATGCGTGCCTGCTGGTAGCGGCCGGCGGAGACCGCCTGGTTGCCCAGGGATTTGACCCGGCGCCACTCCGCTTGGGCCAGCAGGTAGCGCCCCTGGGCGTCGGCGATGGCGCTGGAGGCCAGGGTCAGCAGCGGGTCGCCCTGGGTCACCGCCTGGCCGGGGGCGACATGGCGGGCGATCACCCGGGCGTCCACCGGCAGCGACAGGGCGCTGGTGAGGTTGGGGTTGGCCTGCAACTGGGCGGGGAGCGGGTGGCGGAAGCTCAGCTCGGTCTCCATCACCGTGGCCACTTCGATGCCGGCAATGGCGCTCTGGGCCGGTGTCAGGGCCAGGCCATCCTCATCATGGTCCGCTTCCCCTCGCTGATGGTCGTGCCCCTCGTCGGCCTGCGCGTGGCCGTGCGCCCGCGATCTCTCCTGGCGTTCATGGCCCTCGGCCTGCTGGCCATGGCGGTGATCGTCACTCTCTCCAGGCGCGGAGGCGGCGGTCGTGGCCGGAGAGCCATGGCCGTCAGCGGCCAGGGCGGGGGCCTGGGCAAAGGCCAGCAGCAGGGCGGCCATCAGGGGAGTCGATGTTTTGCTGTTCATGGGGTTGTTCCTCGAATTCATTGTGCCTGTGCCTGGCTGACCAGCCAGGTTTCCAGTTCGCCGCGCTGGGCCATCATCTCGATCCACAGGGTGCGCTGCTGCGCCGCCAGTTCGGCTCCGGTGGCCCGGGTGTCGGTCAGTTGCTGTTGGGACTGCAGGTACTGGCTGGTGGGGAGCTCGCCCTCGCGCCACAGGGTCTGCAGCAGTGTCTCACTGCTCTGCAGCGAGTCCCGGGTCAGCCGTTGCCAGCTCTGGTAGGCCCGGCTGACCGCCTGATAGCGTTCGGCCAGTGACTCCAGGGTGATCGCCAGGGTGCGGGAGGCGTCGAGGAACTGTTTCTCGGCGACGATGATCGCCTGGTTGGCCTGGGCGATCTCGCCCTGGTAACGGTTGCGGATGTTCAGCGGCACTGAGATCCCCAACTGCAGGCTGGTGTCGTCACCGTCGGTGATGGCCCCCACCGAGAGGGTGGGGTCGGCCTTGGCCTCGGTGCGGGCCAGTGCCAGGCCGGCGCGGGCCGCCAGGACCCCCTGGTAGGCTCCCTTGAGGGCGGGCAGTTGCGGGGACACGTCGGTGGAGGGCAGGGGGAAGCTGGCCGACCAGGCGGGCAGCGCCAGATCCGGGCTGCCGCCGGAGAGTCTGACTTCGGCCCTGGCCTGGGCCTGTTGCTGGCGGGCATCGGCCAGGTTGCCAGTCATCCGGGCCAGCTCCAGGGTAATGAGCTGCCTGTCCAGGGGAGCCAGTTCCCCCACCCGGACCATGCGCTCGGCCAGCTCCAGCATGGCGCGGGTGCGCTGCTGCTGCTCGCCGGCGTAGCGGCTCAGGCTGCGGGCCTGGTCGAGGTTGACCCAGGCGATCAGCAGACGGGCCAGGGCGTGGTTGCGGGACTGGCGGTACTCAGCCAGGGCCTGCAGGGCACTGAGCTGGGCCAGCCGGGCGCGATAGTCGCGTTTGTCAGACCAGTCCACCGTCTGGGACAGCCCCAGGGTGATCTCCTCCTTGGCACCATCGGCACCGAGGCTCTCCAGCTCCAGGGAAAGATCCGGGTTGTAGAGGGGCTGGTCGGCGGTGCCAGCCGCCAGGTTGGCGAGCTCCAGCTCGGCGTGTTTGGCCTGGAGCTCCGGCAGGGCCGCCAGGCGCTCCAGCGCCTGGCGGGCAAAGTCGGACCATAGCTCCGCCTGGGCAACCGTGGCGGTGCCCAGGGTCACTGCCATCAGGGCAGTGCGAATCATTAAGTGCATAGATAGAATCCTGCGACAAATTGAATATCAAGGTGATTCAACGGGAGCCGCAGCAGGCTGGGGTGATCCTCAAGCGCGCGGGGTTGAGGCCCACTGGCCTGGATGCTGTCGGTCTGTCTGCAACGCCACCAGGCGTTGGGACCAGGATCACGGCTGCTGCGGCCGCAGCGGCAGGATCAGGCGATGGGGGGTCTCAGACGTTCGGAAGGCGCGGCATCGGGACAGTGGCGCAGGTAGTGAAACGGCTGCTGTTGCGGGTCACTTGCGGGCGAGAACTGGCCGGTGACGATGGCAAGGTGGCCGGCATGGCAGTGGTGGTGCAGGCAGGTCTCCCCTTCGGAGTGGGCGTGATCCTGGCTGTCGTCGTGGTGGCGGTCGTGGCCGTGACCGCCAGTATCGAAATGGAGCTCGAAGCTCTGCAGATCGCCACCGATATGCAGATGCCGTCCCTCCAGCACCGCGTTGGCGGTCTGGCTGAGCAGGGTTAGCACAATCAGCAGTACCAGTCGTGTCATTTCGGCAGCAGGGATCCAGGGGCAGATGCGAGGTTGGAATGCTACCAATAAATTAGGTTCCCGCCCTAGGAAAACTTTTCCGTTTTTGGCGATGGGATCACAGGGGGCAGAGAGGAAGACCGCGTCATTTTCTTAATCTGAAGCAATGGCTTCCTGAGCGCTGGCTATACTCAAACCAGGATCGATAAACCTCTTATCCTGGAGCTGCCGCCATGCCTGCTCGTCTGTTTCTGCTCTCTAGCCTGCTGTTTGTTCCTTCGGCGCTGGCCAACGATCCCCTGACCATGCCCGATCTCCCCGGCTGGAGCGGTTACCTGGGGGCGGGCGTGGCCTATTACGACGTCAGCTCCAACTTTGTCACCGGCAACCGCCTTGTCGATCTGGACAATGAGCAGAGCCGCGGGCTGCAGCGGGCGCCCGGGTCCGAATCGGTCACCTCACCTGAGGTGCTGCTGGATCTGCGCTACACCTTTGAGGGGCTGCAGACTCAACTGTTTGCCGGCAACCTGGTGCAGGATATGGTGCGTTTCGACCTGGCCCACCAGTTGGGGGTCAGGCACAGCCTGGGCGAGTGGGGCATCGTGTCCGCGGGCTATGTGTTTTCCTCCCTGCCGACCGAGGTGTGGCAGGACCCCTTCCTGACCGATGGTCCCCGCAGCCGCAGCGATCGCGACTCTCAGGGGGGGCGGCTGGGGTGGAGCGCCATCGCCGGTTCCACCCTGGGGGTCAGCTACACCTACCGCCGCATCGATGTGAAGGAGGACCGGGCCGGGGAGGAGCTGCGGATTGCCGGTGAACTGACGGTGGATGAGCAGGCGATGCTGCGGCGCGACGGTGAGCACCATCGTTTCGAGTTTAATGCCCTGTGGAGGCTCAGCGACAACCAGCGGCTGATGCCGGCGCTGCTGTTTACCCAGCGTAGCATCGAAGGTCGGGCCAACGAGGGCGAGAGCAAGGGGATGCAGCTGACCTACTATTTTGACGGCGTCAACATCAGCGCCACGGTGACCGGCTACTACGGCGATCGGGATTACGATGCCAAGAACCCGGTGTTCGACAAGGCCCCGGATGCCGAGGAGTATGGCCTGGGCGCCAACTTGTTCTGGCACCAGCCTATGGGGTTGAATCAATGGGATATTAGATTGGGATTGCTCTATTTTGAATCCGATGCGAGAGTAGAGTTTTACGACTCTGATCTCTTCGGTGCCAGCCTGTCGCTGCTTTACCGATTTCGTTGAGGGCCGGCATGCAACTGATGGTACGACTCTGTCTGATCTTTCTTTGTGTCTGGATGCCGTTGGCGCATGCGGTGCCAGAGACCAGTGGGCGAGTGCCGCTGACCATGGCCGAGCGCGCCTGGATGGCGCAGAACCCGGTGGTCACCGTGGCGGTGGAGGACTGGCCCCCCATCGTCTTCGAGCGCCCCAACGGCCAGGCCGGTGGTTTGTCCGCCGGCTTTCTGGATCTTATCGCTCAGAAAACCGGGTTGAGGTTCCGTTACGAGTCCAGGCCCTGGCTGGACCTGCTTGAAGGGGTTCGCGAAGACGAGCTGGACCTGATCCCCGCCATCTTCCACCTGCCCGAGCGTGAAACCTACGGGATCTTCTCCAAACCCTACTTCATGGTGAAGGAGTTCCTCTATGTGAAGTCGGGGAACAGCGAGATCAGCGGTTTCGATGATCTGCGTGGAAGACGCCTGGCGCTGATACGGGGCTACACCAGCTGGAACCGGGTCTCTGCCGCCTTTCCCGAGATTGAGATCGTCCCCGCCGACACCCTGCTTGATGCCATCAACATGGTGCTCAACGGAGATGCCGATGCCACCTTCGAGTCCCAGGTGGTGGTGGAGTACACCCTCAACAGCGCCCTGATTGGGGGGATCAAGGGGATCCCCCAGAGCGCGTTCGGAGATATCCCGTTGAGGTTCTTTACTCGAAAGGGGGCTCCGGAGCTGGCGTCGATCATTCAGAAGGGGCTTGATGCCATCAGCGCCGAGGAGAAACGGGCAGTCATGGGGCGATGGCTGTTCACCGCCACCGATATCTCCGAGCCCGAGGTCAGCACCTACGAGAACCTGCGCTGGCTGACGGCGCTGCTGGTGGTGATCATCACCGCCCTGATTATCCTCGGCAAGCTGATGCAGCGTTTTGTGCACTCAGAGAGGGCCGAGCTGCAGTTTGGCAGCCCCAGGTTCAGCTACCTGGTGGTGATCGGCGTCGCGGTGTTTGTCACCTTCGTCATCGCCATGAGCCTGTTGATGCTGGATTACAACAAGCGGGTGCTGGAGGAGCGAAACCAGATCTCCCTGGAGGTGATCGCCTCCTCAGTGCTGGAGAACCTGGAGGCGATGGTGGAGGGCCGGCAACAGGCCCTCTCTCTGGTGGCGCAGAAGCCGGACTTCATCCAGATGGTGGAGCGACTGCTGGCCATCTCTCGTCACCCCCAGCTGCTGCTGCAGTCCGATGAGCAGGAACAGCTGCGAAGCGAGCTGGCCTCGCTGAACTCGGTGTTGGGTGATCTGGGCTTTTTCGTCATTGCACCGGATGGCACCACCCTGGCGTCCGCCAGGGAAATGGCCATCGGTGAGCGCAACCTGATTGCCGCCGCCCGCCCCGGGCAGTTCATTCAGCTGCTCTCCGGACAGAGTCTGTTCATCCCGCCGCTGCCCTCCGACATTGAAGGCCAGAGGTTCACCATGTTCGTGGCCATTCCCATCTTCAACCGCTACGGCAAGGTGATTGCGGTGCTGGCGGAGCGGCTGGATCCGCAGAGGGACTTCAACGCCATCATCGGTGCCGGCCGGGTCGGGGAGACCGGCGAGACCTATGCCCTGGACCGGCAGGGGGTGCTGCTCTCCAACAGCCGGTTCGAGGAGATGCTGATCCGCACCGGACAGATCGCCGTCGGTGAGTCCAGCGTGAGGGCTATCGAGGTGCGCGATCCCGGCGGGGATCTCTCCGCGGGTTTCATCCCCGCCCCGGGTAAACACCCCCTGACCAAGATGGCGAAGGCGATCTCCCTGGTGCAAAGCGGCTCGTCACTGGAGCCTTACCGGGACTACCGGGGCATTCCGGTGGTGGGGGTGTGGCAGTGGAGCGAAATCCTGGGAGTGGGCATTGCCACCGAGATGGATGAGCGGGAGGCGATGTTCGCCTACACCACACTGAAATCCACCCTCTCCCTGGTGTTGGGGGTGACCCTGTTCTTCGCCGTGGTGGCCATACTGTTCACCCTGAGCCTGGGCAAGAACGCCAACCTGAGGTTGATGCGGGCCAAGGCCTCGCTGGACAAGCGGGTGCGCCAGCGCACCCGCGAACTCTCCCTCTCCGAGGAGAAGGTGCGCCTGCTGCTGGGCTCTGTTGGCCAGGGGATCATCGGTACCGATGTGGAGGGGCGGATAAACTTCGTCAACCCCGCGGCCCTGGCGATGCTCGGCTACCAGGAGGAGGCGATCGTCGGACGCGCTCTGGAGCCGCTGCTGATGCTGGAGCAGGAGGGGCCGCCCCGGCCCAGCCCGCTGGGGCTGACCCTGAGCCGAGGCTCCAAGGAGCAGCTGGACGACGTTCTGCTGAAACGGCGCAGCGGCCAGAGCTTCTCCGCCGAGTACGCCACCCACCCTGTGGTCAAGGAGGGGGAGATCGTCGGGGCGGTGGTGGTGTTCAGCGACATCACCCAGCGCAAGACCATGGCCCGGGATCTGGCCCAGGCCAAGCAGGAGGCGGAGCTGGCGTCGGAAGCCAAGAGTGAGTTCCTGGCCAACATGAGCCACGAGATCCGCACGCCGATGAACGCCATCATCGGCATGTCCTACCTAGCCCTTGAGACCGACCTGGATCGCAAGCAGCGCTCTTTCATCGAGAAGGTACACCGCTCCGCCGAGGCGCTGCTGGGGATCATCAACGACATCCTCGATTTCTCCAAGATCGAGGCGGGCAAGATGACCCTGGAGCAGACCCCATTCTACCTGGACGACGTGCTGAGCAACCTGAGCAACCTTATCGCCCTTAAGGCGGAGGAGAAGGGGCTGGAGCTGCTGTTCAATGTGGAGTCTGATGTGCCCCAGGCCCTCGTCGGCGACCCGCTGAGGCTGGGACAGATCCTCACCAACCTGGGCAACAACGCCATCAAATTCACCGAACGGGGGGAGATCGTCGTCTCCATCCGGCTGCAGGAGCAGCACAACAGCCGTGCCCAGCTGCTGTTCTCTGTGCGCGACAGCGGCATCGGCATGAGCCGGGAGCAGCGTCAGCGGCTGTTTCGCGCCTTCAGCCAGGCGGACAGCTCCACCACCCGCAAGTATGGCGGCACCGGATTGGGGCTGACCATCAGCAAGACCCTGACCGAGCTGATGGGCGGGGAGATCTGGGTGGAGAGCAAGCAGGGAGAGGGCAGCGTCTTCAATTTCACCGTCTGGATGGAGGTGCAGGAGAACGCCGAACCCCGCACCCGCTTCGATGCCCAGCGGTTGTCTCAGCTCAGCGCCCTGGTGGTGGACGACAACCCCTCGGCGCGCACCATACTGGTGAGCATGCTGGAGAACTTCGGCATCCGTGCCGACAGCGCCGAGGGGGGTGAACAGTGTCTCAAGTTGCTGGCGTCCGGCCACTATGACCTGCTGTTCATCGACTGGAAGATGCCAGACCTCGATGGCTTCGGCTGCCTGCGGGCCATGGGCGACCTCAAGCTGGATCGTGAACCCAAGGTGATCATGGTGACCGCCTATGGCCGTGAGGAGGCGATGCAGGAGGGGATGGACAATGGCCAGCTTCTCAACGGGGTGCTGAGCAAGCCGATTACCCCCTCCACCCTGCTTGATGCCATCGGTGAAGCCCGGGGCGAGGCGGTGGTGCGCACCAATCGCAAGCTGGATAAGCGTAAGCAGATGAAGCGCTCCCTGAGTCAGTTGCAGGGGGCTCACCTGCTGCTGGTGGAGGACAACGAGTTCAATCAGGATCTGGCGAGGGAGCTGCTTGAGCAGAATGGCCTCACCGTCGAGGTGGCGGCCGACGGCCAGCAGGCTCTGGACAGGATCAACCGGGGCGGCGAGTACGATGCGGTGCTGATGGATGTGCAGATGCCGGTGATGGACGGCTATCAGGCCACCCGGGCGATTCGGGCGATGCCCGGGCAGGACAGCTTGCCCATCATCGCCATGACCGCCAACGTGATGAGCCGTGACATCGACCGGGCCCGGCAAGCCGGGATGAATGACCACATCGGCAAGCCCATCGACGTGGAGCAACTGTTTGCCACCCTGGCCCGCTGGGTTGACAAGGGGGCGGCCGAGGTCAGCCTGGCCGAGACGGAGCCCCACAAGGATCTGGCCCAGCTGACGCCGGAGATCGATGTGGGTCACCTGACGGCGGTGACCCAGGGGAACCAGGGGCTGATCGACAAGCTGCTGCGCCATTTCGCCGCCGACCACCTGGCGTTTGCGGAAAGCTTCGCCCTGCGGCTCAAATCCGGCCACCAGGAGGCCACCCGCCTGGCCCACACCCTGAAGGGGGTAGCGGGCAACCTCGGGGCGGGGGAGGTGCAAAGGGCGGCGGAGCAGCTGGAGAGTGGCTGTGACGAGCGCAAGAGCGACGCGGAGCTGTTGGCACTGGCCGAGGCGGTGGAGGCCAGACTGCAGCCGGTGCGTCAGGCCATTATCGCCTACCTGGGCCCAGAGTCTCGGGCGGCGTCTACAATGAAAGAGTGCGATCCCCGGGCTCGGTTGAAGCAGCTGGAAACCCTCAGGCAACTGCTTCTGGATGATGATACCGAAGCGGTGGATCTGCTGGACGAGCTGCTGGCCCAGGCCCGCGAGCCCGGGATACGTCGCCGGCTCGGCAAGATTGCCCAGGCGGTGGAACAGTTCGATTTCCCACAGGCTTTGAGTCTGCTGGAGCAACTGCTGGAATCTCAGGGGTGGACCCTGGAGGAGGGCTAGGTGCACAACGCGGTAATACTGGTGGTGGATGATAACCCTGAGAACATCAACCTGCTCAGCGCCGTGTTGCGTCATGACTACAAAGTGAAAGCCGCCACCAGCGGCGCCCGGGCCCTGGAGATCGCCGCCCGCCACCCCCGTCCGGATATGATCCTGCTCGATGTGATGATGCCGGAGATGGACGGCTATGAGGTGTGCGAGCGCCTAAAGGGCGAACCCACCACCGCCTACATTCCCGTCATCTTCGTCACCGCCAAAATTGCCGTAGAGGATGAGACCCGCGGCCTGGAGCTGGGGGCGGTGGACTACATCACCAAACCGATCAACCCCTCCCTGGTCAAGGCGCGGGTGCGCACCCACCTGGCGCTGTCGGATCAGAACCGGGAGCTGGCCCGCCAGGTGGCGCAGAAGACCGAGGAGCTGACCCTGACCCGGCTCAAGGTGATTCAGACCCTGGGACGGGCGGCGGAGTACAAGGACAACGAGACCGGCATGCACGTCATCCGCATGAGCCACTACTCCAGGCTGATCGCCCAGCAGCTGGATGTCAGTGAGGAGTGGATCGAGCTGCTGTTTAACGCCTCCCCCATGCACGACATCGGCAAGATCGGCATCGTCGATGCGATCTTGAAGAAGCCGGGGCGGCTGGAGGGTGAGGAGTGGCTGGAGATGAAGCGCCACTCGGAGTATGGCGCCGACATCCTCAGCGGTCACGACTCGGAGCTGCTGAATATGGCCAGGGAGATCGCCCTGGCTCACCATGAGAAGTGGGATGGCACCGGTTATCCCAAGGGGCTCAAGGGGCAGCAGATCCCGCTGTCCGCCCGCATCGTTGCCATCGCCGATGTGTTTGACGCCCTCACCTCAGAGCGCCCCTATAAACCCGCCTGGAGTGTGGAGGAGTCGGTGGCCTTTATCGATAGTCACTCTGGGGTTCACTTCGATCCGGAGCTGGTGGAGATTTTCCACCAGTGCCTGCCAAAGATGCTGGAGATCCGCGCCCAGTTCAGTGGCTAGTGTGGGTAAACTCGATGCGGGCCACGCACCCTCCCTGTTCACGGTTGGCCAATGCGAACCGCCACCGGTATCGCTGGCACAGGTCCTCGATGATCAACAGTCCCAGACCGTGACCGCCGCACTGGACACCCTCCAGTCCCGGCCCCTGGTCCAGGATGGACAGGCTGTGATCGTCCATTTCCACCCCTATTTCGCCTTTGCCGGTGGCGGCGATGGCGTTGCGCAACAGGTTGCCGACGATCATCCTGACCACCGCTGGTTCCGCCTGGATCTGCGGTGTGCCCGTCACCGACAGGGTGAGGCCGACCGCCTTGTTGTCGGCGGCGATCTGCTCCTGGTCGACGATCTCCCGTAGCTCCTCGTCGCCGAGATCCCTGGGTTCTATGAGGTGTTCGCTCTTTTCGTAACGGACCAGGGAGAGCAGGGCGTCCACCATGGTCTGCATCTCCTTGGTAGCACTGAGGATTCGGGTGCGCTGACGCGCCACGAACTCGGCTTTGGTGGAGTGCTCCAGCAGGTTGGCGGCGCCGCGGACAATGGTCAGAGGGGTACGCAACTCGTGGCTGGCGTAGCGGGCGAAGGCTTGCTCCCGACGGATCAGCTTGTCCAGATCCTCCCGGTGCTGGTTGAAGGCATCGGTCAGCTTGACGAACTCTTCAGCGGCGGTGTCCGCCATGTAGAGCGGCGTCTGCGGATCATCCTTCAGGCTGGCCAGTTGGTCGCCCAGCTCCTTGACCGGTTGGATCAGTCGGATAGAGAGCAGGTAGACGATGACGCCCACCACCATCATGATCCCTATGGTGGCGGTGACAATCATCAGGTTCAGCAGCAGGGTCTCCCTTTCAGTCACCTCGACCGACTCGGTTTCTGCCACCAGTACCAGGGGCACCCGGGCGCCTCCTTTCTGAAACTCGGTCACCAGAACGTAGACGGAACCCAGTTCCAGGTGCAACTCCTCGATGGCGTAGTGCCTTGCCAGCAGGCGCTTGGGGACAAACTCCGGTACGTCCGCCAGGTTGTCGAAGGCGTAGGTTATGCGGTCAATTTCCAGCGGCCCGGACGCGCCGGTCAGATAGCGGGCCACCGCCACCTCCTTGGAGATCTGCAGGGAACGCTCGTTCACCGCATCCTCGCCCCAGTGCAGGGCGGTGTTGAACAGGGTGATCATCGCCAGGCCGACGGCGATGGCCAGGGCGCCGAACACCAGCAGCAACCTGGCGGTCAGGCTGCGGACATTGGAGAAGCGATGGCGCCTCACGGTTTCAGTTCCAGTCTGAGGCCTACCTTGGGGACGGTCACCAGCATCGGCTTGGTGAAGGGCTTGTCCAACTGGCTGCGCAGCTGGTAGATGTGGCTGCGCAGCACATCGTTACTTGGGGGCTGGTCGCCCCAGATGGCATCGGTCAGTTGCTCGCGGCTGACCACGCCGGGTGCGGCGTGGGCCAGCACCGACAGGATCTTGAAGGTGGTGGGATTGACACAGAGCTTGCGTCCCTGGCGCCATGCCTGGCGGGTCTTGGTGTCGATCTCCAGCTCGCCCACCTGCAGTTTGCCGGTGGTGACGGTGCCGCGGTAGCGGCTGATCAAAGCCAGCAGGCGCGCCTCCAGGATCTCCAGATCGAAGGGCTTGGTCAGGTAGTCATCGGCTCCCTGCTTGAATCCCTGCAGAGTATCCCGGCGGTTGTCCAGGGCGGTCAGCATCAGCACCGGGGTGTCTTTCCCCTGGCTGCGCAGCGCCTGGCACACTTCGAAGCCGTCCATGCGCGGCAGCATCAGGTCCAGGATGATGGCATCGAAACTGCTGTCCAGGGCCAGCTTCAGTCCCAGTTCGCCGTTGTCGGCGTAATCCAACTCCACCTCTTTGGCTTCGAAGAAATCGAAGAGGATGCCGGCGATCTCGCGGTTGTCTTCCACCAGCAGCAGTTTGGCGTCTTTCAGGCAGTCCATCGGTTGTCCGGATCCAGGTTACTCTGGCCAGTATGATGCCCTGTTTGTGAAGAAAATGTCGATGGCAAGATGGTCTCTGCGGCCAATCGAGACGGGGTGGCATCGGCGGGCATGGTGTCCAACTACCTGCTCAGCGGTCGCTGGGTATTTGCCTGGGCTGACTCGGATTCCGGTAGAGTACCACCCGCTCTCCGGAGTTCAGTTCGACGCTGCCGTCCGCCTCCAATCCCAGTTTCTGCAGCACCCGCCGGGAGGCCAGGTTGTGTTCCGACACCACCCCGACCACCACGGGTAACCCCAGGCCCTCCCGGGCATAGCTCATGACCGCCCGGCAGGCCTCGGTGGCCAGCCCCAGGCCGAAGTAGGCTTCGCTGATGGCATAGCCGATGTCCGGCCAGGGAAGCTCCTCCCGCTTTATCAGGCCGGCGATACCCACCGGGGCACCTCCCCGGGTCAGGCTCAGATGGTACATGCCAAAGCCGTGAACCCGGTAGCTGGCGATGGGGCCGTCCGCCAGATGCTGGCGGGCCTGCTCCAGGCTTCGGACCCCCTTGTCATGAATGCCGTCGATGAAGGGCTGCTCGTTGAGCAGCTTCAGGTAGAAGGGAGCATCCTCAGGGGTCAGTTCACGAATGGTCAGTCGCTCGGTGATCAGCGGTTGCATCATCTCTCCCAGGGTTGGGCAAAGATTCAGGGTAGCCAGCCTGACCACGGTTTGGCAAGCAGGGAAAAACGCCTGTCATTCTGATGTGAATTCGATACTATGGGCGATCCCGCTTCGGGGTAGGCTGAGGGAGAGCAGCAATGATAGAGACCGAACGTGTCAGGCTCAGGCCCTTCGAGTGTAACGATGCCGAGGCGGTCTACGCCTTCAGTGCCGATCCCAGGGTGACCCGCTTTACCGGTGACGCCGGTCGGGTCCAGAGCCTGGAGGAGGCCAGGGAGATCATCGCCAAAGTGTTTTTCCAGGATTATGCCACTTATGGCTACGGCCGCTGGGCCGTGGTGTGGAAGGAGACCGGCCAGGTGATCGGCTTCTGTGGTCTTAAGTATCTACCGGAAATGAAAAAAACCGATTTCGGCTACCGCTTTATTCCGGAGTTTTGGGGGAGGGGGATCGCCACCGAGTGCGGCCGTGCCATGCTCGGCTACGCCCGGAAGCATTGGGATACGGGTGCGGTCGTGGCCCTGACCGATCCCCGCAATGAGGCCTCCCACCGGGTACTGCTGAAGCTGGGCTTCGAGCAGCACGGCATGGTGGAGTACTGGGGCGAACAAGTCAGATATTACAAGCAAGGAACCTCTTAAGTGAGAACCCAAGGAAAACCTTTGATGGTGGCGCTGGTGGCGCTGTCGTTGTTCATCGGTGCCTCCCCGGTCGAGGCCAACCAACCTTCCATCTACAGCCAGATGGACGTCACCCACCCGGTGTGGGCCCAGCATGGCATGGTGGCCAGCCAGGAGCGGCTCGCCTCCGAAGTGGGGGTGGAGATCCTGCGTCGTGGTGGTAATGCCGTGGACGCCGCCGTCGCCGTGGGCTTCGCCCTGGCGGTTACTCTGCCCCGGGCGGGCAACCTGGGAGGCGGTGGGTTCATGGTGGTGCACCTGGCCGACTCGGACCAGGACATCGCCATCGACTACCGAGAGATGGCTCCTGGGCGGGCCCACAGGGATATGTTCCTGGACGAGCAGGGTGACGCGGTGACGGAACTGTCGCGTTTCCATGGGCTGGCGGTGGGGGTACCCGGTACCGTCTACGGCCTGGATCTGGCGCTGAGCAAGTATGGCACCATGAGTCTCAAACAGGTGCTGGCGCCGGCCATTGCCCTGGCCGAGGAGGGGATCCTGGTGTCTGCGGATCTGGCCAACAGCCTTGAGGGCCTGAAGAAGCGCCTGGGGCGCTGGCCCAGCACCGAGAAGGTGTTCTACAAGGCCGGTGGCGGCCTCTATGCCCCGGGCGATAAGCTGGTTCAACGGGATCTGGCGGCATCCCTCAAACGCATTGCTGATGGCGGCAGGGACGGCTTCTACAAGGGGGAGACCGCGCGGCTGATCGCCAAGGCGGTGCAACAGGCTGGCGGAGTGATGACCGAGGCGGACCTGGCCAACTACCGGGCGGTGGAGCGTCAGCCGGTTCGTGGTGAGTATCGCGGCTATGAGGTGATCTCCATGCCACCTCCCTCCTCGGGAGGGGTGCATATCATCCAGATGCTCAACATGCTGGAGCACAAGCCGATGGCCGAGATGGGGGCAGGCAGCGCCCAGTCGATCCACTGGATGGCGGAGACCATGCGCCGGGCCTATGCGGACCGCAGTGAATACCTGGGGGATCCCGATTTCACCAAGGTCCCGGTAGCCGGGCTCACCAGCCGGGCCTATGCGGCCAAGCTGCTGAAGGGGATCGACCCCAGCCACGCCACGCCCTCGAGTAACATCAAGCCGGGTAACCCCGTCCCCTACGAGAGCGATCAGACCACCCACTATTCGGTGGTGGACAAGTGGGGCAACGCGGTGTCCAACACCTATACCCTGAACTTCAGCTATGGCTCCGGTCTGGTGGCCGAAGGCACCGGCATCTTGCTGAACAACGAGATGGACGATTTCTCCGCCAAACCCGGCACGCCCAACGGCTATGGCCTGATCGGCGGCGAAGCCAATGAGGTGCAGCCGGGCAAGCGCCCACTGAGCTCCATGAGCCCCACCATAGTGATGAAGGCGGGCAAGCCCTACCTGGTGACCGGCAGCCCGGGCGGCTCGAGGATCATCTCCACCACCCTGCAGGTGATCGTCAATGTTATCGACCACGACATGAACGTGGCGGAGGCGACGGCGGCCTCCCGAATCCACCACCAGTGGTACCCCGATGAGATCCGGGTCGAAAAGAGCATCAATCCGGATACCAAGCGCCTGCTGGAGACGATGGGTCACAAGGTGAGCGTCAAACCCTCCATGGGCAGCACCCAGTCCATCATGGTCACCGAGGAGGGGCTGATGGGCGCATCCGACCCCAGGCGCATGGGCGCCGCCACCCTGGGGTATTAAGCCACTGGCTACGGGGGGCGTCGGTGGGCGCTTCCTCGTTGTCATCGTTTGTAAGTGAAATGGTCATCCTGGTTGATTAGGGTTGAGTTTGATCGTCCCGGCTCCCACTCTCGCTCAAGATGTGAACTCATGCGCGTTTTTAGTTATCGTTTGGCTGTTTTTCTGGAACCGATTTCCCCGCGGGGGCAGACTCTGCCATCGCAAGGAATGCACCACCACGCGGCTGCCGGCCGCGAATTAGATATTTCACGCGACGACGGGCTCCCAACCAGGGAGCCTTTTGTTTTATCAGGCTAGTATCTCCGCCGATCCATGCCAGGCGTTTACAAAACTTTCATGTCATCTCTGTTACAACTCCGCCTCGAGACAATGCAATTCAGGGCAACAGTGTGAAATCCAATCAGACCGGCTTCTTACGAATCATCTATGCAACCCGCTACTCCTGGTTGGGCCTCAGGGCGGCCTGGAGAAGTGAAGCGGCGTTTCGCCAGGAGTTGGTTGGGCTTCTGGTGCTGGTGCCCCTGGCTCTGTGGTTGCCTGTTAGCGGGCTCGAAAAGCTGTTGCTAATCGGCTCGCTGGTGGCGGTGATCATAGTCGAGTTGCTCAACTCCGCCATCGAGGCGGTGGTTGATCGCATCGGAGACGAGTTCCATCCCCTTTCGGGCCAGGCCAAAGACATGGGGTCGGCAGCGGTGCTGCTGGTCCTGTTGATGGCCACCGCTACCTGGGCCTACGTGTTGTTCTCCCACTACCTATAAAATTACTTTTTGGATGACACTATGTTGGACAATCTGCGCCGGCGGATGGGGCTGCTGTATCCCATTGTATCCGCGTTGGGGGTGGCGCTTCTGGTGATGACCCTGTCGCGGGCCGGCCTGGCCCTGTGGCAGTGGGACCGGGTCTCTGCGGCCGATGGCTGGGGCACCCTGTTTGTCGGTGGCTTACGGGTGGATCTCTCCACCCTGTGTTACCTGTTGATGCTACCAGCCCTTCTCACCGTGCTGATGGCGGGCGAGGGGCCGCTGGGCCGCAACGTCCTGAAGCTGCTGCGCCTGTTCCTGGTGGTGGCGCTGTGGTTTGTGGTGTTTATGGAGCTGGCCACGCCAAGCTTCATACTGGAGTACGATCTTCGTCCCAACCGCCTCTTCTATGAGTACCTCGGGTATCCTCATGAGGTGTTTGCCATGCTGTGGAGCGGCTACAAAACGGAGCTGTTCATCGGCCTGCTGGTCAGCAACCTGACCCTGTGGCTGGCCTGGCACGCCAGCGGCCGCTGGACTCGCCAACTGGCCGTGCCCAAGTGGTACTGGCGGCCGCTGTTGGCCCTGCTGGTGGTGGTGATAGGGGTCGGCGGCGCCCGCTCCTCCCTGGGGCACCGGCCATTGAACCCGGCCCTGGTGGCCTACTCCACCGATCCCCTGATGAACGATCTGGTGCTTAACTCCGCCTACGCCGTGGCGTTTGCCCTCAAGCAGTCGGGATCGGAAGACAGCGCCTTTCAGTACTATCCCAACATGACCCGGCAAGAGATTGTCCAGCGGGTTCGCGAGGCCACCAACCTGGGAGCGTCTGACTTCGTTTCCAAGGCGTTTCCCACCCTGGCAGAGCATCCCGCCAGCTATGCCGGCAAACCCAAGAACCTGGTGATCCTGCTGCAGGAGAGTCTGGGCGCCCGTTACGTGGGGGCGTTGGGGGGGCTGCCGCTGACGCCGAACCTGGACACCCTGATTGCTCAGGGATGGAGCTTCAATCGGCTCTACGCTACCGGGACCCGATCGGTGCGCGGCATCGAGGCGGTGACCACCGGGTTCTCGCCGACGCCGACCCGCGCGGTGGTGAAGCTGAGCGACAGTCAGCGCAACTTCTTCTCCATCGCCGATCTGCTTCGCAGTCACGGCTATCATACCCAGTTCATCTATGGCGGGGAGAGCCACTTCGACAATATGAAGAGCTTCTTCCTGGGCAACGGTTTTGTGGATATGCAGGACCGCCCCACCTTCGGGTCGCTGGCCTTCGAAGGCGCCTGGGGGGCTTCCGACGAGGATCTCTACGTCAAGGCCCACCGCCAGTTTAGCCAGCTGCACCGGCAGGGGCAGCCCTTCTTCAGCTTGGTGTTTACCTCCTCCAACCACAGCCCCTTCGACTACCCAAAGGGGCGCATCGAGCCCTATAACCAGCCGGATCAGACCCGGGAAAATGCCGCCAAGTACTCCGACTGGGCCCTGGGTCAGTTTATGGCTAAGGCCAGGGCGTCTGACTACTGGAAGGACACCCTGTTCCTGGTGGTGGCGGACCACGACTCGCGCACCTATGGTGACAAACTGGTGCCCATCAACCACTTCCGTATCCCGGCGGTGATTGTGGGGGAGGGGATTGCCCCCAGGCAGGATGATCGCCTGGCCAGCCAGATGGATCTGGCGCCGACCCTGATGTCGCTTATCGGCATCAGTGATCAACACCCGATGATCGGACATGACCTGACCCGAGAGGTGCCCAGGGAGAAGCTCAGGGCGATGATGCAGTTTTACAAGAACTTCGCCTGGATGAACGACGACAATCAGGTGGTGATCTACCAGCCCGAGCAGGCGGCTCAGGGGTTTCGCTATGATCCACAAACCGACCGCCTGAGTCCGGCACCGGTTTCCGAGGAGCTGGCCCGAACTGCTCTGGCGAACGCCCTATGGGGCTCGCTGGCATACGGTGAAGGGCTTTATCCCGGTGTGGACAGGCGGTTGAGGGAGGCCGGCCAGGCGGTCTCGGCCGGACTGGGGCTGGCCGCTGGCGCTCCCTGAGGCCCGAACGGACAAGGGGCCGCTGTCGCCGACCCTGGGAGTCAGCCGGGGTAGTGGTTGCGGTGCAGGGAGTAGCGCAGGGCCGAGTCTTTCCATTTCTTACCGTTTTTCCAGCGCTCCAGGAAGGCCGGGCCGTCCAGGATCACTCGGCCTCCCACCGAGGTGACGCCCAGCTCGAACAGCACCTCCGGCAGCAGCCCCACCGAGGGGCCAACCAGGGCCACCTCGTTGGCCTCGGTAACCAGGGGCAGCAGGGGAGCGAGGGTGTGATTGATCACCGTGGTACCGGTGATCAGCACCTTGTTGCATCCCCTGAGTGCGGTCGGGTCGGTGGTGACCCGCAGGTGCTCCTCCTCCCGCGCCAGCTCCGCTTTCAGTTCGATGACGGTGACCGGGATCTGCCGCGCCTTGAGGGAGTCAAGCAGCGGCGGAAAGAACCCGACCATGCCGACCCGGTCGGCGTCGCTGAGCCTGAGCAGATCCAGGGTGTCCTCGGCCCGGCTGTAGTCGAATCCCCTCTGTCTGAGCAGCATCTGGCTGATGGCATTGAGGGCGCCGGCTCCCAGTACCCGCTGCCACTGGGTGGACGCCAGGTAGAGCCTGGCCAGATGGGTGACCGGTTGGCCTAGGTAACTGCGATAGAGGGTGTCATCCTGAAGTATCGACAGGGCGTCTCCCAGCTTGGTGTAGGTCAGGCCGACGGTGCCATCCTCCAGTTCGACGGCGCCGAACTTGGCATTGGGGTTGGAGTCCAGGTGCTCGCCGATGATGTGGATGCCTCGGACCCGGGGCGCGTCCCGGGTGCCCAGTGCGTCGATTACTCGCTGATACACGGTGTTCATAAGGTTACGAAAGTGGTGGGTTTGCCTCATTATACTGGTGCCGGGAGTGGAGAAATGAGAGTTGGCGCCGATTTACCCGAGCAGGAGGGTTGGGTAATATCCGAGTACCTAGCGCAGCGCCGTTGAATCGAGAAGTTGGCGGAATTAGCGGGCAGAAGGGAACGTGTGCGGCCGAATGGGGAAGAGAGGATCGCCTTCGGCGTTACTTCGCTCATTCTTCGCTTCGTTGCGAACCGGAGAGTTTGCACCAAGTCCTGCCGTAACGCGCATAAACAAAAAGCCCCCGCACTTCGTGCAGGGGCTCTCTGTTTATATGGCGGTTAGGGAGAGATTCGAACTCTCGATACGTTGCCGTATACACACTTTCCAGGCGTGCTCCTTCAGCCACTCGGACACCTAACCATGTTTTGGATTTGTTGTTTTACGAGGTCAAATCTAACTCGCTGCCAGATGGCTGAGAACCCCGCCTGGGACGTGGTTAAGCTGCGCTGCTGCAGCCACTCGGACACCTAACCATGTTTTGGATTTGTTGTTTTACGAGGTCAAATCTAACTCGCTGCCATATGGCTGAGAACCTCGCCTGGGGCGTGGTTAAGCTGCGCTGCTGCAGCCACTCGGACACCTAACCAGATAAAATGGCGGTGAGGGAGAGATTCGAACTCTCGATACGTTGCCGTATACACACTTTCCAGGCGTGCTCCTTCAGCCACTCGGACACCTCACCAAATTTTCAAATCCTGGGTTTAACGAGCACAGAATCAAGCTCGTGATGGGTGGCTGAGAACCCCGCCTGGGGCGTGATTAAGCTGCGCTGCTGCAGCCACTCGGACACCTCACCAAATCGTCGTTTTGCAGTTTTAGAAGCACAAATCGCTCTTCGTCGCTGTGGGTCTGGCCGACAGGACGGGGCGTACTTTACGGACAGGGGCGCAGCGGGTCAAGCCGCTCTGGCCGGAATTGGGTTTGGTTGCGCTGCTTTTAGCCGTATTGGTTGATTTTTGGGATTTTACTGGCAAAAGTTACAGCAGTCGGGGCTGGGCGGGCTATCACACCCAACCCATATGCCACTTGTCCGAGTCCCGCAGATCGTCGGTGCTCATCTCGACGGGCATGCGGTTGTTGACCCCTTGCAGGCCAACCCGGGTCACATGGCCATGGGCATCGGTGTAGGTGTAGGTCACCAGGAAGTGGGTGTCGTTATTGATGGAGGTAGTGGCGGTCCACTTGCTCAGCGGCAGGTACTTTTCAGAAAAGACGTTCATGCTTCGTCCCCTTAAAGTCGCATTGAGTGTGCAGGCCATCCTGCTTGGCGCCTGATCCTAGTTTAGAACGTCACCGTCCCCCCGCAAGCGGTGGATGAGGTATTGCCGACGGCCGCTTGTGTTCCCTACGTGGATTGGTCAGGATGGGATCACTACCAATCTCAAAGGAGTGAGACTATGTTGGATCTGTTGCCGGAGCTCTGTGATGAGTACCTGGATGAATTGACCGTTTTCCCACCTATCTTTCGACAGTTTGGCGGTCAATCCGTGTTCTATGGCCCCGTGATGACCCTCCGCTGTCCCGAAGACAACTCCCTGGTGCGTCGCTGGGTTTCCCAGCCTGGAGAGGGCAGGGTGCTGCTGGTGGATGGCGGAGGTGGCGATCGCCGGGCGCTGCTGGGAGATAACCTGGCCAAGCTGGCGATGGATAACGGCTGGTCGGGCATCGTGGTCTATGGCTATGTCCGGGATGCGGCAACCCTGGCCACCCTGCCGTTGGGAATTCAGGCTCTGGGGGCGATGCCGGTCAAGACCGACAAACGGGGCCTGGGCGAAGAGGGGGTCGAGGTGGAGATCCAGGGGCGGGTGATCAAACCGGGCCAATACCTGTATGCCGATGACAACGGTGTGGTGGTCGCGGATCGAGCACTGCCACTACCTTTAGCCTAACCATTTGAGTTGTTTGAGTTAAACTTATAGAACTCTCTCCGCCATTCGGTGGTCTCATTTTGAAACGGATTCAATGGATTCTCAATGAAAGCGATTAAATGGTTCCTTATCGTCCTCGTGACCCTGGTGTTGATGCTGGCGGTGTACATCGGCGTGTTTTTAGACCCCAACGCATTTAAGCCGCAGCTCAGTGCCAAGGTGGAGGAGGCCACCGGCCGCACCCTGACCATAGACGGTGATATCGGCTGGAGCCTGTTTCCCAAGGTGGGCCTGGAGATTGGCGGCCTGACCCTGGGCAATCTGCCCGGTGAGCCTTTGCCCCCGCTGCTCTCTGTTGAGCAGGCGGTGGTGGGGGTGAACCTTCTGCCCCTGCTGACCCGGGAGGTGGAGATCGAGGAGGTGACCCTCACCGGGGTGGATCTCAACCTGGTGACCCTCAAAGATGGCCGTACCAGCCTGGATGGCCTGGGGGGGGACAGCGGCCAGGCCGCGCCCGCGTCAAAGCCTGAGAGCGACACCAAGGGGCAGATAACCCCCGCAGGATGGAAACTGGGCAGCCTGTCGCTGAAGCAGCTGAACGTCAGCAGTGATAACCGCCAGGCCGGCGTCAGTCGGACCCTGGCGGTAGCCTCTCTCACCCTGCAGGAGTTTGAGCCGGGCAGGGCGGCGCCCTTCGAAATGGTGGTCAAGGCGGTGGATCCCCAGATGACCCTGACCACCTCGGCGTCCGCCCTGTTGACCGTCGCCAAGGACTTCTCACGAATTCAGCTGGACAAATGGAATCAGCAGATTGTCCTGTCGGGTGATCAACTGCCGGACGGAGGCAAGCTGGAGGCCAGCATCGGTTTTGATGCCAACGTCAACCTGGTCAGTCAGCAGTTTGCCCTGACCAACCTGGATCTGGTTCAGGGTGAGTTCCGACTCCTGGGGGCAGGTAGCGTCAACCTGATCAGCCAGCGCCCTGAGCTGAACCTGGAGTTGTCGGGCAACGATCTGGTGCTCGACCCCTGGATGCCGGAATCGGCCAAAGAGGGCAAGGGCCGCGGGGAGGGCACCTCCCCATCCCCCCAGGCGGGGGAACCGGACTTGTCCATTCTGCGTCAGTTTGACCTCCACGCCCGCATGGCCCTGGATTCCATCAAGGCGAAGCAGTGGCTGGTGAGCAAACCGAGTCTGGCTCTGAGCCTGGTGGACGGGGTGTTTACCCTGAAGCAGATGAAGGCCACCGCCTTCGAGGGCACCCTGGTGGCCAAGGCGACCCTGGACAGCCGCCTGGAACCCGTGGCCTATGATTTCGATGCCAACCTGCAGGGCCTGTCCATTCAACCGCTGCTGGAAGCCGCCGTGGATCAGACCGTCCTGGCGGGGCGGGGTGAGCTGACTCTCAAGGGCAAAGGCGCCAGCCTGGCGCCGGATGCGCTGATGAACAACCTGGTGGCCGACGGTCGCCTGGTTCTGAATGACGGGGCGTTGTATGGCATCAACATCGCCCAGAAAATTCGGGAAGTGGAAGCCAAGATCTCGGGGGAGAGCCTGGAGCAGGCTACCGAGGTACAGAAGACCGATTTCTCCAGCTTCGCGGCGGGGTTTGCCATTGACAAGGGGGTGGTGACCACCCCGGATCTGAACCTGGCCTCACCTCTGCTGAGGGTGCAGGGACAGGGGCAGGCCAACCTGGTCAGCCAGGAGATGGACTACGGCATGGAGGTCTCCATCGTGGGTTCCCTCGAGGGGCAGGGGGGCCAGTCCCTGGAGAAGCTGAAAGGCTTGACCATCCCTTTGCGCATCGGTGGCAGCTTCACTGATCCCTCTTTCCATGTCGACATGGATGAACTGCTGAAAAACAAGGTCGATCAGGAGGGTGACAAGTTGAAGGAGAAGTTGGAAGAGAAGTTGAAGGACAAACTGTTCAAAGGGCTTGGAGGCTGAGTATGAGACAAGCAGTGGCACTGTGTGGGGCCATCTTGTTGGGCGGCTGCGCCGATCAGCTTCAAACCGGGGAGTCAGCGCCGGCGGCGAGCGCGCCAGAAGCGCTTTCGCCGGAGCGCCTGCGCTCCGGCACCGTCATCAAGAAACTGGAGCCGGGAGTCCGGATGATACAGCCGAGTCTGACGGTGGTGCTGCCGGCCGCCAACTGGCCGAGGCAGACGCCCCTGGATGTGACGGTCAAGGTGGAAAACCTCACCGGGGTTGACATGGACCTGACCCTGCTTTCGGGCATGACGGCCGATCTGCTGTTGGCCAAGAGTGGGCAACCGGTCTGGAGGTTCAGTCAGGAGAGGATGTTCACCCAGGCACTGCGTCCCTGGCCCCTGGCCTCGGGCGAGGCGCGTACCCTTACCTTCACCATCGGGACCGAGGTCCTGACGTCGCTGGCTCCGGGCGGCTATAGCTTGCAGGCGCAGCTGAACACCTTCGACCGGCCGAGCAGCGCCCCGGTGGCGCTCACCCTCGAGTAACCCGTCACGCGCCCCGGTTTCCGCTGGGGCGTTTTTCTCCCCGGTCCAGGTATCTCTTCGCAGCTGCCTAATTTGCTTCAACTATAGTTATGTGACTGGGCGGATTTCGGGGGCTGTGTGTGATTATCGTTAAGGATCTGGCCAAGGGGTTTGCCGTGCCGAAATCGGGCCAGCTGACCCAGTGCAAGCGGTTGGACCCCAGGTTGCAGGAGGGGTTCTTCAATTCGGTGCAGTCGGTGAGCTTCCGGGTCAGGCCCGGTGAGGTGCTTGGGTTGCTGGGGCCAAACGGTGCCGGTAAGACGACGGTGCTGAGAATGCTCTCCGGGGTGCTGAGCCCGGACAGAGGCAGCATAGAGATCAATGGCCGCCATTGGCACCAGCATCCCGAACGGATGAGGCGTCAAATCGGTTTCCTGTCTGCCTCCACCTCCCTCTATGAGCGTTTCAGCGTCGAGGAGAACCTCATCTACTTTGGCCAGCTCTATGGCCTGTCCCGGGCGCAGATCGCCAATCGCATCCATACCCTGTCGGACCAGCTGGAGCTGGCGTCCTTTTTGCAGAGGAAGGTGGTGGAGTTGTCGCTGGGGATGAAGCAGAGGGCGGGCATCGCCCGGGCGGTCATTCACCAACCCGAAGTCATAGTTCTCGATGAACCTACGACCGGACTGGATATCATGTCCGCCCAAGCGGTGCTTGACTTTATTCTTAGTCAAAAACAACGGAATCGGCCAGTTATTTTCTCCACACACAAGCTGGAGGAGGTGAGCCTGTTGTGTGATCGTATCGCCGTGGTGATGCTGGGGCGGTGTGTTTTTGAGGGCTCGCTCACCGAGTTTGCCGGCAGCCGGGATCCCGGTGCACTTCGGCAAGCCTTCGTCGCCTGTCAGCAGAGGATAAGCCGCTCTGTGGGGCGAACCAGGGGGGCGGCTTGATGGTCGGCAAGGTGTGGCTCAAGGAGCTCAAGGAGGTACTGAGGGACCGCAAGACCATGACTTTCGTGGTGCTGTTTCCGACCGTGCTGCTGCCGGCGCTGATTCTTGGGGTCGGGCTTCTGGGCTACCAGATGCTGATCAGCAAACAGGAGGAGGTGATCCACTACGCCGTGGTGGGGGCGTCCCCCTGGCGGGAGCAGGTGATCGAGGCTCTGAGTGACGAGCCCAACCTGGTACTCAGCCAGCACGATGAGCGGCTGCCGCTCTCCAGCCAGATCAATGAGGGGCGTCTGCAGCTGGCTATCCTGCTGCTGCCCGGGTTTGACCCGGTGACCTCCAGCCACAATCGCTGGCAACTCCTCTACGACCAGACGCAGAATTTCGGCCAGCTACGCCGGATCGAACCGCGGCTGAAGGCCCTTGACGATCGGTGGTTAGGCCGGTTTATGGCCTACCATGGGGTCCCAGAAAAGGTGCAGGGTCGACTGACGACCCCGTTGGCCCTGGAGCATGTGGGGACCGCCGAGGCGCGTCAGGATATCGGCGAGAGGGTGGGCAGCGTCCTGCCCTACATCCTGCTGTTCCTGTGCATGATGGGGGCGATGCTGCCGGCTCTGGACATTGGGGCCGGTGAGAAGGAGCGGGGCACCCTGGAGACCTTGTTGATGGTACCCCTGCCCAGAACCACCCTGGTACTGGGCAAGTTCCTGGTGATCGTCACCACCTCCATGACCCTGACCCTGCTTACCATCGTCAGTGCCCTGGTCTGGTTGACGGTGGTGGGCTCGCTGCTGGACCTGAGCCTGTTTGTGGCTCTGGCGCAGATGGTCAATCCCGTCGACCTGATGTTGCTGCTGGCCCTGTTGCTGCCCATCTCCGGTGTGTTCTCGGCCATCTTGCTGGCGGTGTCGATCTTTGCCACCAGCTTCAAGGAGGGGCAAAACTACATGGGAGGCCTGCAGGTGGCGGTACTGGTTCCAGCGATGGTGGCCACCCTGCCCGGGGCGCAACTCACCCAGGTCAACGCCTGGCTGCCCATCTTCAACATTGCCCTGGCCATCAAGGAGCTGCTCAAGGGCACCTTTGCCTACCATGAGCTGGCCGCGGTGTTTGCCTCCAACCTCATTCTCGCCACCCTGCTGCTGTGGTGCTGCGTCCAGTGGTTTCGCCGGGAATCGGTGCTGTTCCGCTAGGGGATCAAAAAGGGCCGCGTCGAGGCGGCCCTTGGAGGGGGGTCAACTGCTTATCTTGGTGACATCCACATAGAGGGTCATCTTCTGCCCGGGCTGAAGATACTTCTTGCTATCCAGCTGGTTCCAGCGGACCAGATCGCTGACGGTCACATGAAACTTCTTGGCGATGCGAGCCAGGGAGTCGCCGCTGCGAACCTTGTAGCTGATCTGGCGCATCACCGAGGTCTTATCCTCCTTCTGGCTGATCCGGTTCACCCAGATCACCAGCTTCTGGCCGGGACGGATGGTGTCCTTGGGCGCCAGGGAGTTCCAGGAGGCCAACTGGGACACCTTCACCTTGTTGGCCCGGGCGATGGTCCACAGGGAGTCCCCGGGTTTGACGGTGTGCTCTATCTTGTAGTTGGCCCGCTTCTTAGACTGCTTTCGGGCCAGGCGCTGATCGGCGCTGAAGGGATAGAGCTCGGGATCCTTGGCGGCGACCGGAATCAGCAGGTGCTGTCCGGCCCGAATCATGTTGCCTTCTATGCCGTTGACTGACTGGATGATGCCGATGCGGGTATGGTACTTCTTGGCGATCACCCCCAGGGAGTCGCCGGGTTTAATCTTGTAGCGCAGCCAGTTGACCCGTTCGGTGGAGGCGGTATCGGCCAGGGCGGTGATGAATCCGTCGGCTTTGTCGATCGGCAGCAGCAGGGTATGGGGTCCTTCCGGCGCAGTGGCCCAGCGGTTATAGCCCGGATTCAGCTTGTGCAGGTCCGCCACCGACATGTCGGCCATGTCGGCCGCCAGGGCCAGATCGATCTGGCTGCCGGCGTCGATCTCCTGAAGTTGCGGTGCGTTGTCCACCGGTTTCAGGTCGAGGCCGTAGGCTTCGGCATTACGCACCACGTCTGCGACCGCAAGCAGCTGAGGCACGTAGCGTTCGGTTTCGCTGGGCAGGTCCAGGGACCAGAAGTCGGTGGGCTTGCCCTTGGCCTTGTTGCGCTTAATTGCCCGGAACACTCGGCCCTCGCCGGTGTTGTAGGCGGCCAAGGCATACAACCAGTTCCTGTCCAGCTTGTTGTACAGGTACTCCATCATATCCATGGCGGCACGGGTCGAGGCGGCGACATCGCGGCGGCCGTCGTACCACCAGTTCTGCTTCAGGCCGAAGTGCTTGCCCATTGGGCTGGTGAACTGCCATAGTCCGGCGGCAGCCCCGTGGCTGTAGGCGAAAGCGTCGAAGGAGCTCTCCACCACCGGCAGCAGGGCCAGTTCAATGGGCAGGCCTCGCCGCTCTACCTCTTCGACGATCAGGTAGAGGTAGGGTTCGGCGCGTTCGGAGATGATCTCGATATGGCGAGGGTTGGCTTTGTACCACTTGCGAAACTTGTTGACCCGCTTGTTGTCGGGCACCTCCAGAGTCATCTGGCGGGCGATGCGGTCCCAGACATCCGTGATCGGTGCGGGCACCGCTTCCTGAGCTTCCTGCTCGTCGTTGTCGTCACCCTGAACGTTGGAGTGGTCCGCCAGGGGCGCTTCGGCGTTGGTTACCGGGTTGTCCTGCTCCGGCTCACCCTGGCCGAGGGATTGACACCCCGCCAGCAGGATTGCCAAGGACAAAGCAGAAAGGCTCTTTTTCATCAATTATTTACCATTATCAGCCTGGATTGCGGCAAACGCGTTGGCATTCGCCAGGCAATAGTGGTTCGGGATTGTACCCTCTTTGACTGACATTGTCCATTTGGATTGTTTCAGCTAAATCCTTAAAAATCAGTGGGATAACACATGATTAGGCCGGGCTGGCGCATTACGTCGTGCCGGTTGCCGACCGGGCCTGCCTCTCAGGCGCCCCTTCTGAGCACTCTGTCCGGCACCGGGAATTGATCTGGGTGATGAGGGGAAAATGCGCCCCGGCCCCAGCGAAATTGAAGATAAACAAGGAGCCGAAAAGTTCAGTGGAAACGATTAGATACCAGCAACCATTTTTTATTTTTCTTTCAGGCCGAGAGGCCGGGAATGGTGTTTTTTTTATAGATTGAGCATGGTTGGTTGAAATTTAATCGGCAAAGTTGGCGACATTTGAGTTTTTGGTCTAAGTTTCCTTCGGAAGTAATAACAAGGAAGTCAATGATGAAATGCAAATCGTTACTGCTACTGCCACTCATGCTGGCTTTATATCAAACGTCGGTCCTGGCCAATACTCGAACCGAGTCGGAGACCATGTACCTGGGACTCTCCGTCGCCTTTATCGACGCCACGCTCGAGTCCCGCGGTGAGCCGTCCGGCTCCCTGGGCATCGACAATACCCTGCTGGGGATCACTGCCGGTTATCAGTTCAACGATATGCTGGCGGCAGAGTTCCGCGCCTACGGCAATGTCGAGGACGACACTATTGAGGGCGTCGATATCGAGGTGGAGCACCATTTCAGTGTGCTTGGCAAACTGAGCTACCCGGTTCACAAGTATTTCAAGCCCTATGTCATCGCCGGTTACGGTACCACCAAGGGCTCGATAGAGGGCTTCTCTGACAGTGAAGCGGACTTTACTTATGGCGCCGGTATCGATATTACCAACAGTCGAGGCGTCTCACTGCAGCTTGAATGGCAGCGGGTCATCGAGGACGATTTTGATATTCCGGGCGTAGAGTTCGAGATTGATACCATTAATCTGAATGTGGTGTACAAATTCGCCCTTCTATAAGCTGTCGCCATTGAAGAACTGCCAAGGGGTGAAGACTCTTTGGCAGTTTTTTAATGTGAACAGACTCACAAGCGGCGGCGTGGCCCGGTCCGGCTCGCCGCCGTGCCACCCTGCTAGAAGCGGTCCTTCCAGGCGCGCAGCTGGGTAAAGCAGGCGAGGCTGTCCTGACAGGGGTGGCCGCTGTGACGTTCCGCCGCCGCCTGTACCTGGGGCAGGTGGCTGCGCAGGAAGGGGTTGATGGCCAGTTCGTTGGCCATGCTGGTTGGCAGGGTGGGGATGCCATCCTGCCTCAGTTTGCTGCAACGAAGCTGATAGGCCTGGAGCTGCTCATTATCCGGTTCGACCGCCTGGGCAAAGGCCAGGTTGGCCAGGGTGTACTCGTGGGCGGGGTAGAGCAGGGTGGAGGCCCCCAGCATGCGCAGCTTGTGCAATGAGTCGTGCATCTGTTCGGCACTGCCCTCGAACAGCCGGCCGCAGCCGCCACTGAACAGGGTGTCGCCGCAGAACAGATGGTGTCCGACCTGGTAGGCGCAGTGATCCAGGGTGTGTCCGGGACACAGGGTGACCGTGGCGATCTGGTGGAGCCCCTCCAGTAGGATGCGGCTGCCCTCGCTGACAGTCTGGGTTCCCCCTTGAAAGGGGGAGTTCACCGGTACCACCACTTCGGCATCGGGCCAATGGCGTTTCAGAGTGGCGACGCCAGCGACATGATCACTGTGGTGGTGAGTGATCAACACCCCTCCCAGCTCCAGTCCCTGTTCCAGCAGGTAGGCGGCCGCCGCGTCACCGTCGCCGGGATCCACCACCCAGGCGTGATCTGTCGCGCTCAGGCACCAGATGTAGTTGTCGTCAAAGGCGGGGATGGGACTAATGCTCAGCATGATGGGATCTCCAGCGGGAGTGAGCCCCCAGTGTATGAGGGAATGGGGTGGCGGGAAAGCAAAACTTCTGCTGACGGCAATGGCGTCATCGCGACTAAGGTACTGGCGTTGAACGCCAATTGTCAGGTATCTTTACTGCGTAACCCGTTACCAGCCAGATGGTGATAGATGCGTCCAGCCTACAGTTTCGATTCCATAACACCGCCTGAAAACTGGCGCCAACTTCCCTGGGGGGAGTGGCTGCAGCAGCAGGTGGCCGCGGGATTGGACAACTGGTGGCCAAGATTGTTCGGGTATCACCTGGTCAAACTCGGCCCCCTGGCCGTCGATCTAAACTCACGCCTCTGCTCCATCCGCCACCAGGTGGCGATCCATGACACCGGTGGGGATGCCTGGGGCGAGATGGACGATCTGCCCCTGCGTTGTCGTAGCGTCGATGCCTGCATCATGCCCATGGTACTCGATTTTCACCAGGATCCGCATGGTGTGATCCGGGAAGCGGATCGGGTCCTGCTGGAGGGGGGGCACCTGGTGATCATCGGCTTCAACCCAGTGAGTCCCGCCGGTCTGGGGATGTTGTCCCCGGGGTGTCGTAAGCGCTACCCCTGGAAAGGCAGGATGTTCACCCCCAGCCGGGTCCGCGACTGGCTGGGGGTGCTGGGCTATCAGGTGGTGGCCCAGGAGCCGCTGGCTTTCAGCTCGCTGTTGTGGTCGCCGGACCGTTTCCTGTGGCCCCAGCAGTGGATGGCGCAGCAGACGCCGTCGCTGGCCTCGGTCTATATGCTGGTTGCCCGCAAGATGGCGGTGCCCATGACCCCGGTTCGCCCCAGGTGGCGTCCGCGCAAGCGACTGGTCACCTCGCCGGCGGCCGTAGGCCGAACCGTCGTCAACCGCCGTCAGCGCTAGGGGTCGGCGTCGGTTCGGGGAGTCTACTGGGGCTGGTAGCCGCTGTCCTCCTTCAGATCCTTGCCGCTGGCCGC
Source organism: Ferrimonas sediminicola (assembly GCF_005116715.1). Lineage (GTDB taxonomy): Bacteria > Pseudomonadota > Gammaproteobacteria > Enterobacterales > Shewanellaceae > Ferrimonas > Ferrimonas sediminicola. Next base: position 44,948 of record NZ_SWCI01000007.1, read on the forward strand.
CTCCCGGGCCAGGTCGTCCACCCGCTCGTTTTCGGGTTGGCCCGAGTGTCCTTTGACCCAGTGCCACTCGATGCTGTGTTTCTGGGTCGCGTCGTCCAGCCGCTTCCACAGGTCGACGTTCTTTACCGGCTGTTTGCTGGCAGTCTTCCACCCCTTGCGCTTCCAGCCGTGGATCCACTGGGTGATCCCCTGTCTCAGATATTGGCTGTCGGTGTGCAGCGATACCTGGCAGGGCTCCTTGAGGCTCTCCAGGCCCACGATGGCGGCCAGCATCTCCATGCGGTTGTTGGTGGTCAGCCGATAACCCGCGCTCATCTCCCGGGTATGTTGGCGGTAGCGAAGCAGCACCCCATAGCCTCCGGGGCCGGGATTGCCCAGGCAGGAGCCGTCGGTGTAGAGGGTGACAGATTTTAGTTGAGTCATTTAAATTGATACCATAGCCGCAGCTTAAGCGGACCAGTATACCGCAACTTGTTGCAAATCAGGATTATGACAGAGATCAATACCCCAGTACGCCAAATCGTATTCGATACGGAAACCACAGGTATGAACCAGGACGGAGGGCCCCACTATGAGGGACACCGTCTGATCGAGATCGGCTGTGTTGAGATGGTCAACCGCAAGCTGACCGGACGCACCTACCACGTCTACATCAAGCCGGACCGCCCGGTGGATGAGGAGGCGATCCAGGTTCACGGCATTACCGATGCGTTCCTGGCGGACAAGCCGATGTTCCACGAAGTGGTCGACGAGTTTATGGAGTTTGTCCGCGGGGCGGAGCTGATCGCCCACAACGCCCAGTTCGATATCGGCTTTATCGATTACGAATTCCAGATGCTCGGCCGCTATGGCAAGTTGCAGGACCACTGCTCGGTGGTGGACACCCTGCAGCTGGCCCGGGAGAAGAAGAGCAAGGGGGAGATCCAGGGCAACCTCAACCTGGATGCCCTGTGCCGTTTCTACGGCATCGACAACAGCCACCGCACCCTGCACGGGGCACTGCTCGACTCCGAGATCTTGGCAGATGTCTACCTGTTCATGACCGGTGGCCAGAAGGCGCTGGAGCTGGCCTCAGGCGCCGACGGTGAGGGCGGCGGCATTGTTCGCCTGAAAAGTGACCGTGCCCCCCTTAAAGTGATTGGCTGTACTGCCGATGATATCAGTAGGCATGAAAAGCGGCTCGAGCTGGTGAGTGAGCCGATCTGGTTGAGAGGGTAACGGATGAGTCGATGGAAGGCGGTGCCGCTGGTGCTCCTGCTGATGCTGGCAGGCCAGTCGGCATGGGCACTGTCACCCCAGGCGCTGAAGCTGCTGGATAACCGCTTCCGGGTGGATTACGGCATCGAGGCGATCACCATGCTGGTGCAGCGCAAGGAGTACTCCTCGCCGGTCATCGTGGTGTTGCCCGATGGCAGCAAGTGGTATGCCCATCGACACCCCGACAACGTCAGCTGGAGCGAAGGCCCAGGCGGCGACATGATTCGGGTCAGCAATCCGACCCCCGGCCCCTGGCAGTTGATCGGCCAGGTCAGTGAAAACACCAAGATTCTGCTGATCAGTGACATTCAGCTGAAACTGGATCCCCTGCCGGACAGGGTGTTCCGTGGCGAGCGCATCAAACTGAATGCCAGCATCGAGGGGGACAGCCACACCTTGTCCATCCGTGACTTTCATAAGATGCTCAAGTGGAAGGTGAACCTGATTAGCGCCAACCGCCGTGGCGATGAGAACTACGCCGCTGGGGTCAAAAAGATCGGTGGTTTCGAGGATGATGGCACCCACCTCGATGAACGGCCCGACGACGGTCATTTCACCTCCTCCCTGGATTTCGACCAGCCCTCCGGCCTGTATCGCCTGAAACTGGAGGTGGGCAACGAGGTGTTCAACCGCGTGGTGGATCAGGATCTCGAGATCATCCCCCAACCCTTCCGCCTCTCCGTTCCGCAGCGGCCGGGAACCAACCCCGGAGATTACCGGGTGCGGCTGGATGTGGACCAGCAGGATCTGATGCCCGGCGAGCTGCATCTGGTGATCCAGGTTCGTACCCCGTCGGGCATGGTCAGTGAGCTGACGGTGACGCCGCTGGAGGCGAGCCAGAGTTACCCGCTGTCGATGGTGATGGAGATGGGCAGCTACCTGATCCGGGGCACCGCCGTGGGCACCACCGCCGGTGGCGAGGAGTTCTACCTGAACCTGCCTGAACTCAACTTCTATGTGTCGCCGCCCCCCCCTCCCGCCCTGAGCCCGGCAGAGCGGGCTGCCCTGGTTCAGCAACAGATGCAGCAGAAGGAGGACGCCGCCCGCTTCAGGGTTATCAGCATCGTGGTCGGGGCCAATGCGCTGCTGCTGCTCTTCGGCCTGGGGGTACTGCTGTTCTGGCGCAAGCGGATGAGACTGATGGAACAGCTCGAGCTGAGGCCGCTGGTGGAGGAGCCCCAAATTGAGGCGGACAAGATCGATCTCTCCGCCGATACCGGCCGTTAACGGCGGCCGGCGGATGGGTGGCTAATCCAGGTATTGGGGCAGTGGCCGCTCGGTGCTGTTCAGCCCCTGGTTCAGGGTCAGCTTCTCCTGCAGCGCCCTGGCCAGGGTCGGCCAGGTCAATATGCCCTGGGGCTGGCCCCGGGCGTCGTTGACCAGCAGGAAGTGTTCCTCGGTGGACTGCAATCTGACCGCGGCGCTCTCCAGAGAGGCGCAGCGCTCGATCTGTGGCACATCGTGCTTCATCACCTGGTGCAACCTGCGGTGCTGCAGTTCGCGATCGAGGGTCCGCTCGGCGGCGGTATCCAGCAGCGGGCTGTGCCAGAAGGTGAGCATGGCATTGGTGATGAAGCCGCGCACGGTGACACCGTCGTCATCCATCACCAGGGCCACGCTGAGATCGGCCTGCTTCATCTGTTCTTCAGCGGTGGCCAGGGTATCGTCGAGACCCAGTCTGAGAACCTCGCCCAGGGACAGACCCTCGACGCAATCTATCGCCTGGGTACGCTCCTGACACAAAAGCGCCAGGCAGATATCCACCGCGTCGCTATTGAACTGACTACCTCGCCCCTCCAGCAGGACCTCCTGCAGTTTCTCGTAGCCCAAGGCGGGCCGGTAGGGCCGGTGGGAGAGGATGGAATCCGACACGTCCGCCACCGCCAGGATCTGTGACTCCACCAACAACTGCTCCCCCTTCAGGCCGAAGGGGTAACCCGAGCCGTCCAGGCGTTCGTGGTGCTGCAGAATCATCTCCCGAATGGGCCAGGGAAACTCCACCTCCTTGATGATCTCCGCTCCCCGCTCGGCGTGGGTCTTGATCAGGTCAAACTCCTCGCCGGACAGGCGAGAGGGTTTGGTCAGCAGCTGGCTGGGAATGGCCAGTTTGCCGATGTCGTGCACCAGTCCACCCAGCTTGAGCCCCTCCAGCTGGTGAGGACTCAGCCCCATCCTGCGGCCAATGCGATGGGCCAGCTTGGCGACAGAGCGCTGATGGCCCGCGGTATAGGGGTCGTTGACCTCCAGTGCATCGGCAATGGCCCCCACCAGTTGAATCAGCGAGTGGTTCAGCTGCTGTTTCTGCTGGCGAATGACCCTGGACTGCTCCGCCACCACCCTGAGGGTTTTGGGCAGTTGCAGGGCATGCCAGAGTAGGGTGCCGAACACCATCAGGCTCTTGGCATCCACTTCGGTATAGGGTGTATCCCGGTTCAGCACGCCGAGCACGCCGACAATACTGCCCCGGTAGTTGATGGGGACACACAGGTGGCTGCGGACCTCCTGCCCCGCGAGAAAGGGCAGGGGTTGAGCATCGATGTCGTTGCAGATGTAGGCGGTGGAGTCATCGACGCAGGCCGCCAGGGCCGGGCAGCGGTCTATGGCGAAGGGCGCATCCTGAGTGTCGCCCTGATCCGGGTAACGGGCCGTGAGCCGCAGCTGGCGCAGCTCCGGCCGGTAGTGCATCAGGTAGCCCCCCCGGGAGTGAGATATGTCGACCGCCCGTGCTGCCAACTGGTTGAGGGTTTCCTCCGGCGCCGACTTGATGATCGACTCCAGGTGCCCCAGCCACTGGTCGCTGGAGTAGAGCGCGTGGTTGTAGTTGGGGTGGAGATCCATCAGCCAGCGGTCGTCCAGGCTGAACTCCATCAGGGTCAGGCAAACGGGAAACTGATCGCTGCCGGTCGGGGAGGCGATGCAGTGCAGGCCCCGCCCCTCTACCGAGACCAGCTGAAAGCTGGTCCGGTCCTGGAGGTAGCGCAGGTTCATCTGTTCATCGGCGCTGAGATTCGGCAGCAGGTCGGGCAGCGGTCGCGGCAAGGGGGTGTGGGGAGACAGGCTGATCACAAACTCCCGGCTTGCTTGCACGACATTCAGGTCCGGGTCCATCAGTGCCCACTGCAGGCCGCTGGCGCTGAGGACATCAACAGGGGGAGTGGGGGGGGCGGGGCGGGTCATGATGTCTGGCTCCTAGTGAACACCGGATTGGTGCAGCAAGGGCTTACTGGCTGGGTTCAATTTATCGTCAATTGATGCAACTTCCAATAGTTAAGCCAATGAAATTCAGCGTGAACCATGGGCGAACCCGGGGAAGAAAAAAGGACCAGCCGCGGTGAGAGGTAGCGCAGGTTGGGATCCGCGGCCGTCCAAAAACAAAAGAGGCGGGGCTGCTGTGAGAGGTAGTGACGGTCGAGGACGGCAGCCCGCCAAAGAGGGTCAGGAAGCCACGGCCCGCTCGGCGTCGATGTAGTTCAACGCGCTGATGACGCTGTGGTGCCAGTCGCCGGCCAGCTTGAGCTTCCTGCATTCGGTGTTGATGACAAAGCGCTCAAAGTCGTTGCCCAACTCTCTTTTCAGAGACTTGGAGTGATGGATGCTGCGCAGCGCCAGCACTTCGTGCAGGGGAATTTTCCAAAATATCAGTTTGCCGTCCGGTTCCTGAGTGACGGCGGTCGATTCATAAACCCAACCAACTTGCCGGACAAGATCGATCAGTTTTACTTTTGGGTCCATTATTGACTCCCTTATATTTTTTTTCGTCAATGTGTGAACATGAATAAATGCCAGCCAATAAACTCTTCAGTGCTCCCCGCACTATTATCGTTTTAAAAGATAATCCTGAATTTAACTGGCTGATTGTCGGGGCTGACAGGTTGTGTCAACGTCGATGGCCCCGGCATTTCATTACGGGTCAGCCTAGGCTGTGTCGGCCCCAGGTCCGCGGGCTTCTTGGCCAGCGCCGGTCCCGGTTCTGCTCCCAGGCGATGACCACTGGGTTACGGCTGCCATGCTCCTTCCGATAAAGACCGGAAATGAAAACCAGTGCGGCGACCACCAGCGAGGCAAGATAAAACAGGGCCATTCCGGTGAGACACAAACAGGCGAATAACACGAGACAACTGCCAATGAGTTCTAATACTTCCATATTAACCTCTGCTATTTGTTCGGTCTGAATCTTGAATTTCATATAAACACAGAAAACTCTTACCGGCCCATAACTTAAGAAAATAAGTGTTAACTGGGTCTCCTATTGCCCCGACATTGATAAGTAGATTCCACCCCAATGACGGCAGAGGGCAGGGTGAATCACCCACAGGGTCTGGAGCCGGAAGATGAATGACGATGTTTACTGGAGGTGAATCTTCTTGGTCACTCTGTCCAAATGGCAGATATTGTGTTCCTTGTGTCGGGAACGATCGATAAACTGCTGAAATCAGGCTCTCCGGCAGCAGCTCATCATGCGGTCAAATGGGGCCTGACAGAGTAAATGCTCGGGCTGACGGTGGCGAAATAGCGGGATTCTACTCTCTGTTACCGCAAAGTGGCGCCCCGGCGGCGTGATCGTGATCACCCTGGCGCGGGGCCGGTCGGTGAGCTGTGCCTTTTTTTTCCTGCTGTGGATGTCTGGACAGCCACCGGGGGGGCGGTGGCTGCCCGAACCAAGGTCTCAACCTAAGCCGGGCCGGGGCAGGTAGTGATGCAGGTAGCGGATGGCGACATAGCCGACCATCAGTGTCGCCAGGATCAGTTCCAGATCGGCCAGGCTGTTGAGCATCTCCCAGGCGTTGCCGGTGAGGTCCGCTGCCTTGTGCACCACCTGGTAGAGGGCGGTGGCCGAGATCACCAGGGGAAAGGTGAAGGCGGCATAGCCGGGGCTGAAGGGCAGGCGCAACAGCCGCAGCATCGCCAGGTAGACCAGGGTGGTCATCACCATGGCCAAGGGCAGCAGGAGCTCGATGATGGTGGCGTCCGGCCGGTGAATGACCGCCAGATAACCCGCCAGCGACAGGCTGGCCGGTGCCGCCATGATGGCGAAGGTCGGGTAGCCCCTGGGGTCCTGCCAGCGGCGGAACAGCAATCGGTACAGCATCAGCGGCAACAGCAGAGCATAGTTGAGCATGCCGAACCACATCAGCCCCCTGGCCAGGGGCAGCAGGCTGTCGCTGGGGCAGGTCAGGGCGGCGACAATGATCCCCACCGGCGGCACAAACCAGCTGGGCAGCATCAATCCCAGTCGACGCTCCGTCAGCCTGTGGTAGAGGAACATCGCCATCAGCAGCAGGTGCAGCGACACGGCCCCCAGCCACAACGCGGTGGCCGAGGCCGCCGAGAACAGCCCCAGGGACTTGGAGAGAATCATCGCCGCCATGGCGTAGGTGGGCAATACGCTGCCCACCAGCGGGCAGGCGATCTCACTGCGGACCAGCGCCGGGTGCATCAGGAACTTGAGGCTGAGCATCAGCCACAAGGCGCCGGCTACGGCCGCGCACCCCAACTGTATCCAGAGGTTGGCCTCCAGCCGTTGCTCAAGGCAGAGTCCCAGGCTGGCGATGCCCAGTGCCAGTCCTGCCATGGGGGTGGGCAGCGAACGCATCTTGGTGTGAAAGAGATGGAACATGGTGGTCCCCGATTGAATTGGATGGCCACCATTGTCCGTACTTCCTGTGTTTAATAATATCGAATAAATCACAACAGATGTTTAGAGTGTCTATATGCGGGATCTTTCCATGAGGCAGCTTCGGCTGTTCTGCTCGGTGGCCGAAACCGCCAACCTGGGGCGGACGGCAGAGTCGCTCTGTCTGACCCGTGGGGCGGTCAGTCAGGGGTTGAAAGCCTTGGAGTCCCAGCTTGGGGTGACCCTGTTTGAGCGGCAGGCCCAGCGGGTACGGCTCAATGTCCGTGGCCGCTTGCTGCTGCCCCTGGCCCGACAGATGGTCAATCGTCAGCAGTGCATCGTCTCGCTGTTCCAGTCCGGCGCCAGTCAGGCGCCGCTGCGCCTGGGTGCCAGCCTCACCATCGGCAACTACCTGTTGCCCACCCTGCTGAGCGGCGCCCTGTCCGAGGTGGCGCTCGATGGGGCGGTCCGCCTGGCCAACAGTGCCGAGATCCAGGCGTCTCTGGCCCGCTATGAGCTGGATCTGGGTATGATTGAAAGTGACCGGCTTCACCCCGGCCTGGAGAGGCGCCACTGGCGGGACGATGAGATGGTGGTGATCGCCCCGCCGGGACACCCTCAGCACGGCGCCCTGGCGGACTGGCAGACGCTGTCGCGGGAGACCTGGGTGATCCGGGAGCGGCGATCGGGCAGCCGCGAACAGTTTGATCGTCACCTGGCGCCGAAGCTGACCGAGGCTCACAGGACCCTGGAGCTGGGCAGCCTGGAGGCGGTGGTCAGGTCGGTACGGGCCGGCCTGGGGTGTTCGCTGGTCTCCCGGCTCGCTTGCGACGAGGCCCTGAGCCAGGGGGCGGTGAGTCATATCGAGATGGCCACCCCCATTGTCCGCCGCCTCTATCTGGTTTGGGGACAGGGAAACACGGCGTTGCCTCAGGTGGAGTCGGCACTGACACTGCTGATGCCGGACTGACCCCCCCGGGGCAGCAGCGGCAGGAAAGGGGGCTCGCCGTCGAACCGATCATCCAGGATCCCGCCCACCTGCGGGTTCAGGTAGGTGATCACCAGGTTGCCTTCCCGGTTGATGGGATCCACCAGCAGGCCGGGGTTGGCTTCATGGAAGGTGGGCAGGTAGGCTTCGGCGTCGGCTCGGTTTTGGTAACTGCCGCGGAAGATGCAACCGGCCTGTCGGCAATAGTGGTAGACCGGTTTGATGCCGTCTCCGGGTTGCAGGCCCCCAGTTGTCACTCCAGGGCCCCATCAATGAGTCGCCCATGAACTGGGCCAATTGACCATCCACGTAGCGCAGCGGGTGCTCGTAGATAAAGCGTGCCTTGGCCAGGCTGTACTCGAAAAACAGCAACTCACCGTCGACCATTTTTGGTATCAGCAGCTTATCACCCAGGACCAGGCTGGCCGGGCCCGGTTGCAGCATCTGGGTCAACCGGGCGTAATCCGGGGAGTCCGGTCGAATCACCCGGGCGTAACTGGGAATGTAGGCGGCGCTGATCTCGGCAGCGGCGGCATCAGCCTGTCTGGCCCTGACTAGGCCGAAATGCGGTGGCTTGTCCGCCTCGGCAGGCTGGGCGGCGGCTGAGCCCGTTGCCGGATTCCTCGGGCGGTTCGCCGTTTGGCCGGGAACCGCCGATTCCGGGGAGACACTCAGCCCCATTGCCGGGGGGGCCACGCCTCCTCCGGCGCCCCGACCCATAACCATTGGCCATTCTATCAGAAAAAACTCTTTGGTATCCGGGCAGAGCGAACAAGCTCCAGTAGACGTATAGCCATCCAAATGATAACGTCGGGAGCAGTATTGATGCAGTCAGTTGAGGGAGAGCGGAATGAGAGTCGGAATTGTCGGTTGGCGCGGTATGGTGGGCTCCGTGCTGGTGGAACGAATGCATCAGGAGCGGGACTTCGAGTCGATTCAGGCGACCTTCTTCACCACCTCTCAGGCAGGTCAGGCGGCGCCGGCGGTCGCCTGTGAGCCGACCCTGGCGGACGCCTTTGACATCGACCGGTTGGCCGGCATGGAGGCGATCGTCTCCTGTCAGGGCTCAGACTATACCAAGGCGGTCTATCCCAAGTTGCGCCAGGCCGGTTGGAGTGGCTACTGGATCGACGCCGCTTCCAATCTGAGGATGGACGCGGAGGCCACCATCGTCCTGGATCCCGTTAATCGCAGTGTCATCGACCGGGCCCTGGCCGAGGGCAAGACCACCTTTGTCGGCGGCAACTGCACGGTGTCGCTGATGCTGATGGCCATCGGTGGCCTAATGGAAGCGGGGGTGGTCGAGTGGATCAGTCCCATGACCTACCAGGCGGCTTCTGGCGGCGGCGCCCGGCATATGCGGGAACTGCTGCGGCAGATGGGCGATCTGCATGCCGAGGTGGCCGATAAGCTGGCCGATCCGGCCTCGGCGATCCTCGACATCGAGAGGTCGGTGACCGCCAAGATGAACTCCGGCAGCCTGGATGCCGCCCAGTTCGGTGTGCCTCTGGCGGGCAGCCTCATCCCCTGGATCGACGTCCCCCTAGACTCCGGGCAGAGCCGTGAGGAATGGAAGGCCCAGGCGGAGGCTAACAAGATCCTCGGCTGCGAGCAGCAGCCGATCGCCATCGACGGACTCTGTGTCCGGGTGGGCGCACTGCGCTGCCACAGTCAGGCGTTGACCATCAAGCTCAACCAGGATCTACCCCTGGCGGAGATAGAGCGGCTGATCGCCGAACACAACGACTGGGTTACACTGGTGCCCAACACCCCCGAAGCCACCCGGGAGAAGCTGACCCCGACGGCGGTCACCGGTACCCTGACGGTGCCGGTCGGCCGCCTGCGCAAGCTGGCGATGGGGCCAGACTACCTTTCCGCCTTTACCGTCGGCGACCAGCTGCTGTGGGGAGCGGCAGAGCCGTTGCGGCGGATGTTGGCGATTCTGGTGGCCAGACAGGACTGATCCAGCGCATGTTTTGCCGGTTTGCGGTCGCCGTGACCTGGCGGGGCGGGCTATACTGCCCGCCACTGATCATGGGGCCGGCCGATTGTCTGGCGGCTCTTTAGCTGGAGTTGTGTATCGATGTTGACCAAGATACTGGTCACCCTGCTGGTGATTACCGTGGTGCTGATGGCCACCAAGAGGCGGGCCCCCGAACCTAAACAGGATACTCCGCTCCCCTCCATGGCTTCTAGCTGGCTGCGATTTCTGGCCCCCGCCATTGCCGGGGTGGTGATGCTGGTGGCGGCGGCTTTTTCCGGATGGCAGTGGTACCAGGGCCAGCAGGTGCTGCAGGTGCGCATCATCGATGCCGAGCACCAGAGTGAAACCCTGTATGAGGTGTATCGCAAGGACCTGGACGGGCGCCACTTCACCACCCGTGATGGGCTCTACGTGGAGCTGGGCAGTACCGAAAGGATGGAAATATCTCCTATAGAGTAGTGGCTCGGATCGAATCTCCCGGGGCAACCGTTGGCGTTGCCCCGTTTTTTTTTGGCAACAAGTCTGTATTATCTTCGCCAAACAACAAAAACGGTCTTAAGGAGAGCGCCCGATGATCACCGCCTACATTTTGCGCAACGAACTGTGGGAAACCCGGGAGTTGGGTGTCGAGGATGGCATCCCCGAGCATACCCTTTGGATCGATCTGTTCCGGCCGGACGACGACGAGCGTCAATGGCTGTCCCGCTACCTCTATGAGGAGGCCCCGGACGAAGAGGATATCAACGAGATTGAAGCCTCCGCCCGTTTCTACCTGGATAACGACGGGCTCCACATCAACTCCCTGTTTCCCCAGAGGGTCGGCCAGGAGGTGCGGGCCATCAACGTGTTCTTCCTGGTTCAGGCCACCCGGCTGTTCACCATCCGTGAAGAGGATGTGGGCCTGATCCGCTTGATGCGCAACTACCTCCGTCTGGGCAGGGTCGAAGCGGACCGTCCCGAAGGGCTGCTGGTGGAGCTGTTTAACCTCAAGGTGGATTACCTGTCGGATCAACTGGAGGATGTCTACACCGTGCTCGACGAGCTGTCGGAAGAGGTGTTCGACAGCGACAAGCTGGACGAGGTGTTCAAGCAGATCACCCTGCAGGAGGATGGCAATGGCAAGATCCGCCTGGCTCTGCTGGACACCCAGAGGGGGTTGCGCTTCATGCAGCGCTACTACCGTCGTCACCTGCATGAGGAGGAGATCAAGGACGTCAAGGAGATGCTCTCCGACATCGAATCCCTGCTGCCCCATACCCAGTTCCTGTTCGACAAGATCAACTTCCTGTTGGACGCCGCCATGGGGTTCACCAGCTTGCAGCAGAATAAAATCATCAAGATCTTTTCGGTTGCGGCGGTGGTGTTCCTGCCACCCACCCTGATCGCCTCCATCTATGGAATGAACTTCATCTCCATGCCTGAGCTGCGCTGGGAGATCGGTTACCCCCTGGCTCTGGGGCTGATGCTCTCCAGCGCCGTGGGTACCTACTGGTTCTTTAAGCGCAAGGGCTGGCTGTAGTGGCCGGCCTGAGCTACAATGCCGGCCCATTTTTCAGACGGAGCGCACCATGGCCCGAGCCTCGGCACGACACATCCTGGTCAAGACTGAACAGGAAGCCCTGAAACTGAAGCAGATGATCGCCAAGGGGGCGGATTTCGGCCAGTTGGCCAAGAAGCACTCCCTGTGTCCCTCCAAGCGCCGTCAGGGAGATCTGGGCGAGTTCGGCCCGGGACAGATGGTCAAGGCGTTCGACAACGTGGTGTTCAGGAAGCCGGTCCTGGAGGTTCACGGCCCGGTGAAGACCAAGTTTGGTTACCACCTGATCCAGACCCTCTACCGCAGCTGACTCCGCCGCATGGCACCAGGCCCGCCTCGATGGCGGGCCTGGTCGTTTCGGCCCCCTGTGATTGCCCGGAATAAAGATCAGAACTGTGAACCCGGATCTGGATTTCGGCGAACAGTTGTACACATAATGCGGTCCTCATGATGGCGAAGAGGTAGGGGAAACCGCATGAAAGTGAGTTGTGGCCAGTGTGGTCAGAGAGTACAGCTGTCCGATGTGATGTGCAGTGAGTGTCGTGCGGCTCTGCACCTGGAGGCCCTGGCGGGAGTGGATCCGCTGCTCAGCTCCAAGAGCCGTCGCCTGGCCGCCTGGCTGAGCCTGCTCCTGGGTGGCCTGGGAGTCCACAAGTTCTACCTGGGTCAGCCCCTTAAGGGCGGCCTCTACCTGGCGTTCAGTTGGACCCTGGTGCCCACCGCCCTCGGTGTCATGGAGGCGATGCGCACCTTCCGGATGAATACCCAGCAGTTCCAGTTCCGCCTGCGTCAGGCCGCCGGCTGACTCGCCGCCTCCCGGGGACAGAGTTCGATGGTGCCGCTGCCGGGCAGCCGCTCCACCAACTGCCATCCCATCAGGGTTGAGGGGGTGTGATAGCCGGATACCTGCGGCCGGGACAGCAGGTATTCGGCGACCGCCAGGGCGCCGCTGACGGTGACATCATAGCCGTTGGCGGTGTGGACGCGTCCCTCCACATACTCCCCTCTGGCGTTGCGGACCTCGCCCCACACCCAGGTGGTGTGCCGCTGCCGCTGCCCATCGTCGGGTCCTTTGAGGGTGCGTCCGATGCGCTGCTTGAGCAGCCTTTGCACCCATGACCATCCCAATATGCCCCGGAACCAGTTGATCCGCTTGAGCTGGGTGATCTTGCGTGGCGACATGGGAATATACACCTCGATGTTGGCGATGCCGGTACTGTGCCAGGCGGTGGATACATCTCCCCAAGGGATGGCCACCGCCATCTTGGGCTCCTGGCCAAAGGCGATGGTACGGGTGTAGGCGGCCAGCGGGGTCGGGGTCAGCTTACCATTGCGTCGAACCATGCTCCCCTGGGGCAACGCTTCCACCGAGGTCTTGGCGGTACCGGGAGAGAAACCGGAGCGGCTGTCGAATCCCAGGGCCAGGTGGTTGGCATCGGGCAGGGCGGCCTTGAGACGGGCGGCCAGACAGTCGGTGGGAATCACATCAAACCCCACACCGGGGATCAGCACCACCCCGGCCTCACGAGCCCGGGCATCCAGAGCCGCGGCCCGCTCGAACACCCCAATTTCGCCGGTGATGTCCAGGTAGTGGCAGCCACAGCGGAGGCAGGCCTGCATCATCGGCTCCGCGGTGGCGGAGAAGGGTCCGGCGCAGTGCAGCACCAGGCACATCCCGCTCAGGTCGTCGGAGCGGATCTGATCCAGCGAAAAGCTGCGGTACTCCAGTCCCAGCTCCTGGGCCAGCGGGCGCACCCGGTCGTCACTGCGGCCCGCCAGTATCGGTGTCAGGCCCCGTTTCACCGCCTCCCGGGCGACAAGCTCACCGGTGTAGCCATAGGCTCCGTAGATCATCCATTGAGAAGTGCTCATCTAGGCTCCCTGCGCCTGGCGCAATATCAGGTTGAAGAAGTGCTCCGGCAGCCAGCGCTTAAGCCGCCAGGCCTGGCGGGACTTGCGATGGGGCAGGATCAGGAACTCGCCTCGGCGGGCCCGCTGGACAATGTAGTCAGCCACGTTTGCGGCGCTGAGTTCGGAGCGCGCCATCAGTTTGCCCGCCACCTTGGCCATATTCACCCCCTGGGGGTTGAGGGAGTCCAGCAGCGGACTGGGGAAGAAGGCGGGGCAGGCCACGTGGACGCCGATGTTGCGGCTGTGCCACTCCAGCCTCAGGGTTTCGCTGAGGCTGACCAGGGCGGCCTTGGAGACGTTGTAGGTGGCCATGGAGGGCGCGTTGGCCAGCGCCGCCATGGAGGCGATGTTCACCAGGTGGCCGCCCGGAACCATGGCGCCACTGACGGTGCGGCACAGGCGCACGGCCGCCATCAGGTTGATTTCCAGACAGCGCTGCCACTCGCTGTCCGGAAGCGACTCGAACCGGCCGCCGGAGGCGATGCCGGCATTGTTGAACACCCAGTCGAACCCGGGATGGTGCTCCTCCATCAGCGCCTGCAGGGCGTGAAAATAGCCGGTATCGGTCAGGTCCCCGGCCAGGGTGAGGTGGTGCTCTCCCAGCCCCTCTTTCAGGGAGGCCAGGGCGGCGGCGTCCCTGTCCAGCAGCCACAGCCGGGCGCCCTGATCCTGACCCAGCCTCGCCAATTCACGTCCCAAACCGCCGGTGGCACCGGTGATCAGCCACTCCTTGTTCATCAGAGACCTCCTGGTAAAAAACGAACGTTCGTTCGTTATTGACGATAAACTAAACAGCTTGTAGGGTGAAAACAAGTCTCATCATGGAAACTTCTCATGGATCTCTACCTGTTACGTCATGGCCAGGCGATGTTCGGCAGCCCGGATTATGACCAGCTGAGCGACCTGGGACAGCGGCAGGCGCTCTGCCTGGGACGGGAGCTGGCGGGGTGGAACCTGGCCGATGCCACCCTGGTGAGCGGCAGCCTGAGACGCCAGCGCCAGACCCTGGACGGCCTGTGTCAGGGCGGCGGTTTCCGACCGACCGACCGGCAGGACCCCGGCTTCAACGAGCTGGAGATCATGGAGCTGCTCCCCCGCTACTGGCCGGCAGCCTGCGACAGGCTGGGCCTGTCGATGACGCCGCGGCAAGCCACTCAGGATATGCGCTACTTCCTGCCCCTGATGAGCGAAGCCCTGAGGATCTGGATCGCCGACTCCGGCCAGTGTCAGGGAGAGAACTTCAGCCAGTTCCGCCACCGGGTCCTGGAGGCCATCGCCGAGCACCATCAGGGCAACAAGCCCACCCTGGCGGTGACCAGTGGCGGTGTCATCAGCCTGGTGGCCGGGGAGGCGCTGGGTGCCCAAGCCTCTCATATGGCTGAGCTTATTCACCAGGTTAATAACTGTAGTATAACCCACCTGCGCTATGCCCGCGGCCAATGGCAACTGCAGGCGTTCAACGTCAATGGCCATCTGCGCCGTCAGGATATGCTGACTTGGAGGTAATATGGATTTTGCCCTCTCCCCTGGCCTGAAGGCCGCCTGTGATGAAACCTCCTGCCTGATCCGGGAGCAATTGCTCCCCCTGGAGCCGCTGCTGCTGGGCCACGACTACGCCACCCTGATGGGGGAGCTGGAGGAGGTGCGCCAGAGCGTTCGTGAACTGGGGCTGTGGGCGCCCCACCTGCCCACCGAGCTGGGAGGGATGGGGCTGTCGCTGCTGGAGTTTGCCCAGATGGCGGAGATCCTCGGCTACTCCCCCCTGGGCCACTTCGCCTTCGGCTGCCAGGCACCGGATGCGGGCAACGCCGAGCTGCTGCTGCACTGCGGCACCCTGGAGCAGCGGCAGAGGTACCTGCAACCCCTGGCCAAGGGGGAGATCCGCAGCTGCTTCGCCATGACCGAACGTCAGCTGGCCGGCTCCAACCCGCTGATGATGAACAGCGAGGCGGAGTTTGACGGCGAGCAGTGGCACCTGAATGCCCACAAGTGGTTTACCACCGCCGCCGAGGGCGCCGATTTTGCCATCGTCATGGCCAAGACCAACCCGGACGCGGCGCCCCACCAGCAGGCGTCCATGCTGCTGGTGCCCATGGACGCCCCCGGGGTCAGCCGCCTGCGCAACATCTCGGTGATGGGCGGGGAGGGGCACGGCCCCTTCAGCCATGCCGAGATGCTGTTCGATGACGTCAAGCTGCCCGCCGATGCCCTGCTGGGCCGTCCCGGCCAGGGGTTTGCCCTGGCCCAGGCCAGGCTTGGGCCCGGCAGGATCCACCACTGCATGCGCTGGCTGGGGCTGGCGCAGCGGGCGCTGGATGAAACCATCGGCTACCTCAACCAGAGAGCGATCACCGGCCAGAAGACCCTGGGTGAGCAGCCCCTGGCCCAGGGGATGTTGGCGGAAGCCGCCGCCGCCCATCGCGCCGCCCGCTGGTTTGTGCTGCACACTGCCTGGGAGGTGGACCGGGAGGATTTCGCCACGGTGCGGGCGGAGATCGCCATGATCAAGTTCCACACCGCCCGGATGCTGCAGCAGGTGGTGGACACCGCGGTTCAGCTCCACGGGGGCCTGGGGGTGACCGACGACACCATCCTCGCCTTCCTCTACCGGGAGGAGCGGGCGGCACGGATCTACGATGGCCCCGACGAAGTGCATAAACTGGCGGCGGCCAAGCAACTGCTCAGGGCACACCGATGAGTGAGATGGCCGCATCCCTGTCACAGTTCCAACTGCAACTGGGGTGGCAGCCAGATCGCCTCTGGCACAGCTTCCGGGAGCATTGCCTGCCCCACCTGGCGCAGAAGAATCCCATACGTACCGAGGCCAGGCTGGAAGCGATCATCGGGGCCACCTTTGAGCTGGCCAATCTCAAAGGTTTTCACGCCATGACCCTGCGCCAACTCAGCGACGCCAGCGGCCTCAGCCTGGGGGGACTCTACGGCTATTTTCCCAGCAAGGAGGCACTGGCCGCCTCCATTCACCGCTTTATCCGGGTGCAGTTCGAGCAGGTGCTGATGCCGATGATCAAGGACCTGGCCGATGGCCAGCAGCTGCAGGCCATCTGCCGTTATCACCTCTACCTGAGCGAGCTGATGCAGCCCTGGTTCTACTTCACCTTTATGGAAGCCCGCCACCAGAGTGAGGCGCTGCGCCGGGAGGCCCTGGCGCTGAGTGAACAGGTGGACCGAGAGCTGCAGCGAGGCCTGTCGCTGCAGGGCCAGGTGGATCAGCCGGTGATCGCCGTGGGCCTCCTCAAGCACCTGTTGCAGGGGTGGTACCTGAGGCGCAGCCATTTTCGCAAGGCGGGGATCGGGGTGGACGCCTACACCGACTACCTGCTCGACCGCATCCAGATCTTGTGTCACGGAGAGACCAGCAATGACCCAACCTCTCGAGCTTGAAGCCCTGCGCCACTACCTGGCGCGGAATCTGCCCCAGCTGGGCGAACTGGCCTCTGTCACCCCGTTTGAGGGGGGGGCGTCCAACCTCAGCTTTAAGCTGGAGTGCGCCGAGCGGACCCTGGTGCTGAGGATGCCCCCGCCTGGGACCAAGGCGGCCACCGCCCACGACATGGCCAGGGAGGCGCGGATGCTGACCGCGGTGGCCAAGGCGTTCCCCCTGGTGCCCGAGGTGCTGCACTGCTGCACCGACGAACAGGTGCTGGGCTGTCCCTTCTTCCTGATGAGTTACGAGCCCGGCCTGATCCTCAGGCGCAGCCTGCCGGACACCCTGGGCCTGGCCCGCAGCCAGGCCGATGCCCTGTGCCGCAACCTGGTGGATACCCTGGTGAAGCTGCACAGCCTGGCGGTGGACACGCCGCCGTTGTCGGAACTGGGCAGGCCGCTGGGTTATGTGGAGCGTCAGGTGTCCGGGTGGAGCCAGCGCTACCGTCAGGCGATCACCCCGGGGGCCCGCAGCGGGGAGCGGGTGATGAGGTGGTTGGCCGAGAACCAGCCGCTGGAATCCGGCCAGGCGGTGATCCACAACGACTTCAAATTCGATAACCTGGTGCTCAACCCGGCCGACCCCACCGAGATCCGCGCCGTGCTGGACTGGGAGATGGCCACCCTGGGTGACCCGCTGATGGACCTGGGGTGCGCCATGGCCTACTGGGTGGAGGCGGGGGACCCGCCCCAGATGAAGATGCTGCGGCAGATGCCCACCCACCTGCCGGGGATGTGGACCCGCCGCCAACTGGTGGCCTACTACGGTGAGAGGAGTGGGCTGGATGTCAGCGGCTTTGCCTACTACTACGTCTTTGGCCTGTTCCGCCTGGCGGTGATCGTTCAGCAGATCTGGTATCGCTACGTGGAGGGCAGTCGCAAACATCCCGCCTTCGCCCGTTTCGGCGAGATGGCGGCAATACTGATGGACCGGGCAGCGGCGGAGATCGACGAGGTGGAGCAGGTGGCCGGCCGGCCGGCGCTGCTGCAGAAGCTGGAGGGCAGTGGCCTGCTCTCCCTCGACGGACGGGTGGCCCTGATCACCGGCGCCAGCCGGGGGATCGGCGAGGCGGTCGCCCGGCTCTATGCCGCCCACGGGGCGCGGGTGATCCTCTCCAGCCGGGACGCCGACGCCCTGGAACGGGTGGCGGCGGAGATTCGCGACCGGGGCGGGGACGCCTGTGCCATCGCCTGCCATGGCGGCGATCCCGAACAGATGCAGCGGCTGTTTGAGCGCATCGACACCGACTATGGCCGGCTGGATATTCTGGTGAACAACGCCGCTGCCAACCCCTACTTCGGCCACATCCTGGATACTCCCGCCGAGGCGGTGGCCAAGACGGTGCAGGTGAACCTGGCCGGCTACTTCCTGTTCGCCCAGATGGCGGGGCAGCGGATGCGGGAGCAGGGGGGGGGGGTGATCCTCAACACCGCCTCGGTCAATGGCCGCTCCCCGGCGCCGGGCCAGGGGATCTACTCCATCACCAAGGCGGCGGTCAACAGCATGACCGCGGCGTTTGCCAAGGAGTGCGCCTGCTACAACATCCGGGTCAACGCGGTGCTGCCCGGGCTGACGAAAACCAAGTTCGCTTCGGCTCTTACCGACAACCCGGCCCTGCTCAAGCAGATCCTGGGGCTGATTCCCCAGGGCCGGGTGGCCCAACCGGTGGAGATCGCCCCCGCCTTCCTGTTCCTGGCGTCGGACGCGGCGGCGTACATCACCGGCATCGAGTTGCCGGTGGACGGCGGTTACCTGGCGTGATCGGAACGACGGTCCGGGGCGTGATCGATAGTTTAGAAGGGAGAGAGTGATGACGCGGATAATCCTGATGGCACTGCTGCTGGTCACCGGCTGCACCTCTGCACCCGAGGGGGTCGAGCCGGTTCGGTCGTTCGAACTGGAGCGCTACCTGGGGACCTGGTACGAGGTGGCCCGGCTGGATCACAGCTTCGAGCGTGGTCTTAGAGACGTGACCGCAGACTACTCGATGCGCGAGGATGGCGGCATCCATGTGATTAACCGCGGGGTTCGTGAAGACACCGGTGAGGTCAGTGAAGCCATCGGTCGGGCCTATCCCGTGGGCCAACCCAGTGTGGCCCACCTGAAGGTCTCCTTCTTTGGCCCTTTCTTCGGCGCCTATGTGGTGTTCGAGCTGGATGCGGAGTACCGATATGCCTTTGTCAGTGGCCCGAACCGAGACTACCTGTGGCTGCTGGCGCGCACCCCCCAGGTTTCCGAGGCGGTGATGACGCGGTTCCGGCAGCGGGCCACCGAACTGGGGTTTCGGCTCGACGGGCTGATCGTCAACAGCGACGGACACTGAGAGCCTGCGACCGTGGAAAAAGCCAACCCTACCGGGGTCGGTGCGGTGGGGTTGGCTTGTGCTTCTGATGTGGGCCGGAGGGCTACTTGCCCCGACTGCCCTTGCCACCGCTGTTGGGGTGACCGGACTTACTTGGCCAACTGCCGCCGGGTCCATGGCCCGGGTGGTTGGCGTACTCTTTGGGCCCGCCCTTGGGACCACTCTCTTTCGGGCGACCGCTTTTTGTCATGGTAACCTCCCATGCTGGGCAGGTGTGCACCCACCTGCGACTCCAGTTAAGTGTAGCCGAGGGGCGCCGAGCCGGTGCTACCGGGGTTCAGGTGCGCCATTTGATGGAGCAGCCCATACTGGGGTGCTGCTCCCTGGGGCCCCGGCCGGTCTCGGCGATCATCCGCATCGCATTGAGCAGCTCCGGGGTACGCTCCGCCTCCCCGCCCTGGCAGGCGTCATCCAGGCGTCCCCGGTATTGCAGCTCGCCCCGGGCATTGAAGCCGAAGAAGTCTGGGGTACACACGGCGCCGAAGGCCTTGCCAACGGACTGATCCTCGTCCACCAGGTAGAGGAAGGGAAAATCGTGCTGCCTAGCAAATGCCACCATCCTATCCGGGGCATCTTCCGGGTACTCCCGGTAGTCGTTAGACATCACCGCCACCACGCTGATCCCCTCGCCCATCAACTGATGGGCATCCTGGGCCAGCCGGCTGGCGATACGCTGTACATAGGGGCAGTGGTTGCAGAGAAAGATCACCAGCAGCCCCTTGCAGCCCAGCTGTTCGCTCAGGGTAAAGGGGATGCCGTGGGGGTCGCTCAGGGTAAAGTCCGGTGCAATCCAGCCGAAGTCGCAGATGGGGGTATCCAGTAACATGCCAGGCTCCCGGGGCGGCAGGGGCTCGCCCATTCATGGTGCAGACCATGGGTCCAGCTTAGCCTATTCGGGCCCTCTTTTGGGCGAGAAAGGCTCTGGGATCCCGGCGGTGGCGATTTAGCGACGTCCTGTGATGCTGGGAGTTCATCGGCTGGCATCAACTCGTGATCTTCTGCTGCCGTCGCGCTTCAATCTATGGCAAGAATCTGAGAGTGGACTCGATGGTGACACACCTGACCCTGCGAACCCCGCGCCTTAGAGGTCATCGACCTGAGGAACAACCTGTCCCTGGAGAGGGGCGAGGGTTGGAATGACAGGTTTGCGCTGAACCTCTCCGGTTTGCAGCAGCTGCCCGCTTACGAAAACGAGATTGAGCGGTTGAGCCTGGCCAGCAACCCGGAGCTTAGGTTTGTCAATCTGAGGCACAACCGGATTCAGGAGTTCGATGTGTCTCACAATGGTGCGCTGGAAACGCTGCTGCTGTAGGGCAGTCCCCTGAGTGAGGAAACCCTGGCGTACCTGGGGCAGGTCAACTGGATTGAGGAGCCGAAGTGTTAGTGAGCGGACCGGCTCATTGCTGAGCCGGTCGCTGCGATTGCCTTACTTGCTGCGGGTGGATTCCACCTCGTGAATCCAGTCGCAGGCGATGCCGGCCTTGGCGTGGTGCTTATGGATCGCTTCGGCATTGGGGGCTTCCAGCACGCAGTAGATCAGGTTGTCCTTCTTGCTGAACAGGATGTCGTGATGGCTGACCCCAAACTCGTCCGCCGGGGCATTTTGCAGATCCCTTAACTGCTGTTCGGTAAAGGGTTCCATGGGGTGAGTATCGATAAACTTGGGCATACGCTGCCTCCTTCCTTCGGGGATGGATGCCGCCAGATCACCCCTGGTGGGGCCGTTCCGGTGGCTGGGCGCCGGGGGCGCCGGTAACGAGACTCAACCAGTCAAAGGATAGGCCAGATGGCTGGCGGCGGCGGACTATTCTGCTCCGATCACCGCTCTTTCTGCGGTAGTCAGGCTCTTCGTTTGGCCCAGTCGACGACCCCCTGCATCGCCCGCTGAAACAGCCCCGGGAACAGCCGGGCCAGGTGATAGGTCAGCCTGGCCCGGAGACCGGGGATGATCAGGAAACGTTGCCGGCGCAGCCCCCTGAGGGTGGCCCGGGTCACGGTGTCGACCCGAAGGGTGCCCCCGAGATCCTTGATGAGCCTGGCCACCGGGCTGATGTCGCGGCGCTCCCGGGCGATCATGGGGGTGTCCACTTCGGGGGGACAGAGCACCGAGATGCCGATGCCCTGGGAATGAAGCTCCTGCCTGAGTGCGCCGGCCATCCCCAGCAGGGCGAACTTACTGGCGCTGTAGCCGGAGTAACCATAGGGGGCAATCAGCCCGGCCAGGGAACTGACGAAGCAGATCTGACCCCGGCCACGCTCCAGCATCATCGGTAGCCAGGCCCTGGCCAGGCGGCGGCTGCCCAGCAGGTTGGTGTTCATGATGGCGTCAAACTCTTCGTCACTCTGCTCCATGAAGGGGAGGCTCTGGACGATGCCGGCACTGAGGATCAGCAGCTCAGGCACCCCCTGTCGGTTATACACCTCGGCCACATGGCGGCGTATCGCCTCGGGGTCATCGACATCCACCGGGTAGGCTTCGATGCTCTGCCGGTCGCCCCCGGCCCGTCGACACAGCGCCGCGGCCTGCGCCAGCCGTTGCGGGTCTCTGGCCAGCAGGGCGACACTCCAGCCTCGGGCGGCGTAGGCCTTGGCCAGGTCCAGGCCGATGCCGCTGGAGGCGCCGGTGATCAGCACCAGATGTGGCTTTGCATCACTCATGCTTGGCCTCCTTGAGGCTGACCTGCGGGGATAAAGCGGCCAAAGCCGGGCGACAGCCCCAGCTCCGGCTGAATCTGACCCTTGTCCACGGCCAGCCTGCCGTTGATCAGCACCTGGCGGACGATGCCCGGGTTGCGGTTGACCAGGCGTTGCAGATCGAAGTTCTCCATCTCATCCCAGCAGACCGCCTCCAGATCCTGCTCCAGAGCCTGCGGATCGAGCACCACCAGGTCGGCCCTGTCCCCCTCTTTGATGCTGCCGGCGTCCACTCCCAGCCACTGAGCCTGTTCGCCGGTGAGCCGCCAGACCGCCCGCTCCAGGGACATCACTGGCGCACCATTGTCGATGGACTCCTTCACCAGCTTCAGCAGCCTGAGCGGCAGGTTGTAGAAGGCCATGTTGCGGATGTGGGCGCCGGCGTCGCTGAAGCTGATCAGGGTGTGGGGGTCGCTGACCAGCCGGTTCAGCACCCGCGGCCGGTGGTTGGCCACCGTGGTGTACCAGCGCAATTTGGTGCCGTACTCCACCACCAGGTCCAGGAACAGATCCACCACGTGTACCCCCCGCTCGTTGGCGATCTCTTCGAAGTTGCGGCCCGACAGCGAGGGGTCCGGACAGTCGATGATGATGGCGTCGCCCAGATCCCGTTGCCATACCCTGGGGCTGAGTTTCTCGCCATAAAATTTGCGAAAGTCACGGCGGTAGGCCTCGTCCTTGAGCAGGGCGTTGCGCGCCAGCTGATCCTTGAGATCCAGGGCCATCTCGCCAGCACCGAACTCCTCGAAGAACACCACGTCGATGCCGTCTGCGTAGACGGTAAAGGGGGTGGGCAGCACCTGCCAGCGAAAGTTGCCGTTCATCAGGTTGGTGAAGCGGGAGGTGAGCTTGGTGAGGTTGGTCAGGTAGCGGCTACCCTTGAGATCCATCTGGCTGATCAGGGTGGTCTTAAGGGGGGGGCGCCACCAGCCGATGCTCTCCCTGACGTAATCGACGATGCGCAGCGGGGTGGCCGCGTCCGGTGCGCCCTGGTGCACCCGGCCATAGCGGCGCACCAACTTGTTCAGCCTGGCGATCTCGCTCCAGCGGGCATAGGTGCTCGGCAGGCTGCGGGACCAGGCGCGTTCGCCATCGATCTTGTCCCACTTCAGCCTCATGGTGGACAGCCCGAGGAACCCCAGTTGCAACGCCTCCTCCAGCTGGGTCTCCATCGCCTGCATCTCCGCCTCTGTGGGCCGCACGCGGTGATCGCTGGCCCGTTCCAGCCCCATGACGCCGGCACGCAGGTCGCTGTGCCCCAGGAAACTGATCAGGTTCGGTCCCAATGGCAGGATGTCGATGTGAGCCAGCCACTGCCCGGGGGTGCGCCAGTGCTTGTGCCGGCGCAGTATGGGCAGTACCTTCTCCCGTGGCACGGTTTCCACCCGGGTAAAGAGATCGGAGGCGTCCTCGGTGTCGCTGCAGATCATGCTCAGGGAGCAGCTGCCTACCAGCACCGTGGTGACCCCATGGCGCACCGACTCCGACAGGCCGGGGCTGACCAGCAGCTCGGCGTCGTAGTGGGTGTGGGTGTCGATAAACCCCGGGGTGACCCAGAGTCCCCTGGCCTGGATCACCCGCCGCGCCGAGGTGGGTGGCAGGGGAGAGGTGCTGACCCTGGCGATGCGCCCGTCGCTGATGGCGATGTCGGCGATGAAGGAGGGGGCGCCGGTGCCATCGAAATAACGGCCCCGCTGTATGAGTAGGTCGTAGGTCACCATGGTTGCCTGTTCCTTAAGCAAACTCCCTGTACAGATGCATCCTACTCCCATTCTCACCGCCGCGCTTGCCCTTTGGTGACGGCCCGGGGAGATGGCGCGGCTGCAAGCTGGTGGTGGCAAGGTGATCCCGCTCCAGCTGAACATCATCAAGCCCGGCGAGCCCAGGCCGCTGGTGATCCCCAACCTGGAGGTCACCGCCCACAACATGTGGCCGGACATCTTCCAGCCCGGGGTGATCACCAAGATGGACATCTTCCTCTCCGCCGCCGATGCCTGCCTGGATGTGGCTTCAACTACTGGCCGTCGCTCTCCACCGGCACCCGGCTGGAGCACTTCGCCCTGTTCAGGATGGATGGCATCGCTTCCCTGGTGGGGCGGGGCTGGGCCAGGATCTATGGCGACCTGGCGGTCAATGGCGACGTCAAGCCGAACTCGGTGTGCGATTAGGGGGAGCAGATCAGGAGCAACGACAAGATCTATAATGATCCCAACGAGCTCAACGCCCTGCCCAGGGACGGCAGCGGCAACTACCAGCCCTATGAGGCGGGGTGGAGCTCGGTCAACTCCGACTGGGACATGAGCCGGGTATTCCCGGATCCCTACGCCTGCATGACCTGCCATCCTAACCCGAGTTAGGCCAGAGGCCTGCGGCTGAGATGTCGCGGGTCACTATCAGATCTGCCAGTATTGTCGGACAGTGACTCGGATATAATACCCCGCAACGGCGTCAAGGAGAGAAAACCCCAAGATGAGCAGTGTCCATACCCAGCCCTGTGACCTCGCTCCCCAGATGGTGGCGCACGCCAGGGCATACTTGGCTCGCTTCGGAATCACCGAGTTTTTCTATGGCATCACCACCAAGGTGATGATCCCCAGCCTTCACCAGTTCAAGAAACTGCGACGGCGGCTTCCCCAGGAGATGATCAAGGCCAGATGCGCCGTCTACTCCAGCGAGGCGATCCTGCGGTTTCGTCACCAGTATCTGCATCATTTTGCCAGCGGCGACGAAGCCTACTTCAACAAGCACCCCATGGGGATGAGTGTCTGGCCGGAGCCGGATCTCAGTAGCGCCAAGGGGGAGCAGTTCAAGCGGTTACTGGAGGAGCATGGCATCCGCAGCCGCGGTGTCTGGCATCTGCCGGTTCCTTTCCATCCGGACTGGATGGCGGTGTTCGTCTTCTTCTCCAACCTGCCCAGGGAGGAGCTACTGGCGAACCTGCGCTGGCACGAGGCGGAGATCGAGCATCAACTGACCCTGTACGCCAGCCACTTTAACGAGCGCTGCATCGCTCAGCTGAACCCCATCGCCAACTTCAACTGCTTGTCGGAGAGGGCCTTGCAGGTTCTCAAGCTGACCGCCGAGGGGGGCTCCAGCGAGGAGGTGGCTGAAGCGTTATCTCTCACCGAGAGCGGGGTCAACTATCACCTGGATCGACTCAAGGATCTGCTTAATGCCCGCAACCGGGCGCAACTGATCAGCATGGCCCATACCTTGGGGTTGCTGAATTGACCAGGGCCAGTTCAGGTCATGGTTTAGGGCGTAAGATGGCGCGGACAGGAGATGCCCGAGTCGATTAGGTGTGATGCCAGGTGCGTAGATATTCCTTTTCTCCCGCTCTTGTCATCACGTTTCCGTGTGTGAGCCGGTGGGCGTTCAAGTGATTTCGAACCTCCATCGGCCTCACACCACAACCACCATCCCAAAATCACTAATACTTCCATTATTGTCGAATCATTACAGTTCCAATATTCTCTCTCTGGCCCGCTCCCCGGGTGACCCATAAATTGAACAAGAGATGATGATGAAGAAACTGCTGACAAGCGTACTGTTGATCGGCTTGGTAACAGGCTGTGACAGTGACTCCGGCTCCACCCCTGAGAAACCTGTAGTTCCGGAATCCGGGAAATCCAAATACCTGACCATGGACATCAAACCAGCGGCCAAGTTTACCGGTGAGTTCTATGTCAAATTGGGGCGCTATGATGATCCTGTGACACATTGGATCCATGACAACAGCGATCTGGACAATAAGGATCGGCCTAAAGCGGATGGCCCGGATGTGGACTTCAACAACGATGGCTGGATCGATGAGCGTGATGCCCATGCCGCCGGGGTCTATAACCCTGAAGAGGTCACGATCAAGATAGACGCGGCCCAAATGCATCAGCTGCTGATGACCAACCCCGATGGCCTGGGGGCAGGCACCGCGCGGCCGGACATCTTCGTGCCCGGTCACTACTCGGTGTTCGATGCGTTGCGCTACCTTGCCTTGACACGCGATGATCTGAAACTGGACGCCATTACCAGCCCGGAAGAGAGTGGCCGCGATACCTACGAGTTTGTGCTCTCTTGGGATAGCAATGGCGATGGAGTGTTCGATGAGCAGGACAACGATGTCTATGCCAATTTCCAGGGCAAGGATTGGCACTTCAGATCCAAATACGATGGTGGGGAGTTCAGAAAAATCGACAGCACCATCAGCGGCATCGGTCCCCAGGGGGAGCTCACCTATTCCCGAATGGATCAGTTTTGGATCCAGCCTGGCATGACCATACGTTTCCAGCCATTTTCGCCGGAGATGACCGCCAGGCGCCGTTGGGCCCAGGATCGGGAGATGGCTCGGTTTGAGGAGGCGGGCGGCAAGGTGATTGTGCCAACGCTGATGTTCAACAATTTCAAAGAGAATGAGCAGCCTAAGGTGATAAGCAACCTTGAGGTGACGGCCCACAACATGCGTCCCGATATATTTCAGCCGGGAGTTATCACCAAGATGGATGTCTTTCTCTCTGCCGCCGATGCCGGGCAGGATATCCTTTTCAACTATTGGCCGACACTGTCCACCGGTGCCAAGATTGAGCACTTTGCCCTGTTCAGAGTGAATGGCGTGGCGTCAGATGTGGGTCGTGGTTGGACTACGGGGTATGGTGAAAAGGCGATAATCAAGGACTTCACCAGAAATTCAAGATGCGACTTCTCCTCCCCAGAGGGTGGAAATATGGACCTTGTCGTGGATCCCGAGCATTGCCGCATCGACTGGCGCACCAACTTTGGCGGCTGGGCCGTGCATGTGATGTCCGATGTCTGGGTGATGAATCAACCGGTCGAGTATGTCTATGCCGAAATCAAGTCCCACTACAAGGTGTGGGGTATGCCGGAGTACTCGGGCAAAGAGATCATGGAGCGTGATTTCAGCAAGGCGGAGGATGGCTCCGACATCATGACCCTGCAGGTGTTTGAGCTCCCCTCAGAGCAGGACGGTACGCCGTTGCTCAGGGAGACGCACTTCGGTTGGGGCATCGCCGATTGCACCGAGTGTCACAACGAGCAGAAGCAGCCGCAGGGCCATGGTGGCCACAACTGGCCGGTCAACAGCAGTGATGGCTTCGATGAGACTCAGCCCTACTACTGCGCCACCTGCCATGGCAGCAATGGTGCACCGGCGGGCCATGGAGAGACTGCTCGCTGCTTCTGGTGTCATGACACCAAGGAGAATCGGCCTTTGCACCATGGAGATGCCTCGACCCAGCGCCGTTATCAGGCCAGTAAAGGGGAGGTGAAGAGCAATCCCTATATTTACAACACCAATAGCCCTAAGAAGGAGCTAAACGCCCTGCCTAGAGACAGCATGGGCAACTACGAGGAGTACACCGATCTGATGAGCTCGGTGAACTCCGACTGGGATATGAGCCGGGTGTTCCCCGATCCCTACTCCTGTATGACCTGCCATCCAAGCCAAGGCTAACGCCTTGGCCAGCCTGTGGCGCGACGGCGCCACAGGCATAGTTTTGCGACCGAATGAAGATGGTTAGCGTTGCCAGCAAGCGGGCCAACAGGAGTACGAGTCTCTGATGCTTGCGAATGTATTGTCACTTATATGTTGATGCTGAAGTGTGTTGTATGAGTAATGTAATCCCCAAAGCCTGCGACATTGACCCCGACTATATCCGAAGAGCCAGTGATTACCTGGCGAGCTATGGGATCAGTGACTTTTTTACGGAATCACCACCAAGGTGATGACGCCCTCCCTGCATCAATTTAAGAAGCTGCGCCGACGGCTGCCCAAGGAGATGCTCAAGGCCAGGTACAGCATCCACTCCAGTGCCTCTATCCTGGAGTACCGACGGCGCTATCTGGAGCACTTTGCCGCGGTGGATGAGGACTATTTCAGAAAGCAGGTGGTGGGATTAAACCTGTTTCGAGGGCCGAACCTGGATACCCCAAAGGGGCAGCAGATGCAGCGCTTAATGGACGAATATGGCCTGCGCAGTTGGGGCGTCTGGCGAGTGCCGGTGAAGTATCATCCGGACTGGTACGTGGTGTTTGTGATCTTCTCCAAGCTTGAGCGGGAGTTGCTCAACGAAAGGCTGATGCCCAACCTGGATGAGATAGATCACCAGCTGTTGCTCTATACCAGCCTGTTTAACGATCACTGCATCGCCCAGATTAATCCTATTACCAACTTCAGTTGCTTGTCCGACAAGGCATTGAGGGTGTTGAAAATGACGGCGGCAGGCCGGTCCAGTGATGAGATCGGTGCCGAGTTGCAGATGTCGGAAAACGGTGTGAACTACCACCTAGACAGGTTCAAGGAGCTGTTTCATGCCAGGAATCGGGCCCAGTTGATCAGTCTGTCCCATACGCTGGGTTTGCTCAACTAGACCCGGTCGTTACCTAATTTGTAGAACCATCTGAAAACCTGTCTTTTCTTGCTTAATATTTAGAGAGTACTGTTGTCAGGGAGAGGACCCATGGGGCGGATGGCTAACTGGAGTGTTGTGGCATTGGTGTTGGCCTTGGCCGGGTGTACCTCCGTCCTGCATGGCACCTTTGTTGCCAGCAGTTACCATCGCGGTGGCGACGGTGCCGCGCCGCTGGGAGCGGTGGAGGGACGCAGCTGCCAGACCCAGGCGCTCTATCTCTTTCCCATGGGGGAGCCCCCCACCACCCAACAGGCCCTGGACGCGGCAAAACGGGTTCACCGGGGAACCCGCTTCCTGGCCGACATCAGCATCGATGACGAGACCCTGTGGCATGTGGGTTATGCCCGTCAGTGCATCGTGGTGCGGGCCACCGCCTGGGGCACCCCGCACTCCTGATTCCCTTTTCCCCTTTTTTCTGTTCCACTTAGGCCAGTTTTGCTCAGGGAGAGGGCCGCAGGGAAGAGCCTATGAAACTCGACGTCATTCAATCGCCCAGCGACGAGCTGGTGCAGTCACTGAGATCGCGCATCCGCGCGCTGAACCGGGACAACTGGCCCGACGTACGGCGACAGCCTCTGGCGGTGGCCCTGCATGATGACCGGGGTGAGCTGGTGGCCGGGGCCAGTGGCAGCAGTTTCGGACACTGGCTGCAGCTGGACTGGCTGTGGGTCGACGACCGCCTGCGGGGGGAGGGGTGGGGCAGCCGGCTGTTGCACGAGTTCGAGGGCCAGGGGCGAGAGCGGGGCTGCCGCTGGTGCCTGCTGGATACCCTGGAGTTCCAGGCTCGTCCCTTCTATGAGCGCCGCGGCTACCGGGCGGTGTGGGAGCAGCGGGACTACCCCCTCAGTGGTTGCCGCAGCTACATGGTCAAGGCGTTGCCGGCCGCTGAGGCGAAGGCTGACCCAGCACCTCAAACAGGTAGTCGATAAACACCCGGGTTTTGGCGGGCAACTGCCTGCGGGTCGCGTAATAGATCATCATGGGGGGGCGCTGGGTACTGAACGTTGTCAGGATGGGCACCAGATCGCCGCGATCCAGGAACTCCCTGGAGTAGAATTTGGCGCCCATCGCAATTCCCACCCCCTTGGCCGCCAGCTCCATCCCCAGCTCGGGGCTGGTGACCGAGATATTGGATTTCAGGTTGTCCCTGGAGAACTCCGAGCCATCTGCAGCCCGGAAGTACCAAGGCATCAGTCGCATGGTGGAGGGGGAGCGGTAACGAACGCAGTTGAAGCGCTCCAGGTCGTCCGGGTGCTCCGGGGTGCCATGGGTCGCCAGAAACTGCGGCGAGGCCAGAATCTGCAGCTCGATGGCCGCCAGGGGGCGGGCGATCACGTTGGCATCTTCACTGACCTGGTTGCCGATGGCGACGTCGATCCCCTCCTCGGCCAGGTCGACCACCCTGTCTTCGAACCTCATATCCAATTCGATCTCCGGGTAGGTGGTCAGGAATCGGTTCAGCAGGGGGATCAGGTACTGCCGACCGTATTGGTAGGGCAGGCTCACCCTGAGCTTTCCTGCCGGGGAACCACTGAGATCCCGGGTCGTGCCCAGGACCTCTGTCAGTTCGCTGACCAGGGGGCAGACCCGGTTGTAGAACGCCGCGCCCTCGTCGGTGAGCGACAGGGAATGGGTAGTTCGGTGAAACAGGCGCACCCCCAGCCCCTGCTCCAGGGTGCGGATATTCTTGCTGATGGCCGCTGGGGTTACCCCCAACTGGCGGGCGGCGGCGGAGAAGTTTCGGGTCCGTGCCGCGGCGATAAAGGCGGGGAGGTGCCTGGTCAGCTCGATCTCCATGCTGTTTATACCTCTAGTTAAAGCTGTTTCTACTCTGTTTATACTACAGGTTTTCCTGAATACCCTTAGAATTTGTTTCCATTAGTTTGGAACCATAAGTGAAGGCCACCATGAATCCAGTTGTTGAGCAGATGAATCGGCGCCGCTCCGTGCGCAATTTTAGTGGCAAGCCCGTCGATGAGGTTCATCTTGGGCGGATACTGCTGGCGGCGCAGCAGGCGCCCACCTCCATCAATGGCCAGCAGATCTCCCTGGTGGTTACCCGCAACAAAGAGACCATCGCCCGCATCGCTGAGATTGCCGGAGGCCAGCCTCAGGTCGCCGGTGCCGAGGTGTTCGTCACCGTGGTGATCGACTATCACCGCACCCGCGAAGCGTTGAAGTCGGTGGGTGCCGAGCAGGTCATCGCTCAGTCTGCCGAAGGGCTGATGGTGGGGGCCACCGACGCCGGTATCATGCTGAACGCCCTGCAGACCGCCGCAGAGTCCTTTGGCTATGGCACCACCGCCATTGGCGGCATTCGCAACGACCCCCAGGCGATGATTGAGCTGCTGGGGTTGCCGGCGGAGACCTTCCCCCTGGTGGGCACCACCATCGGCGTGGCCGATGACGCTTCCCTGGCCCAGGTCAAGCCCAGAGTGCCCCTGGCCACTTTTGCCCACATGGAGCGTTACGACGCCGAGGCGGTGCGCCGAGGGGTGGCCGAATATGATCGGCAACTGCGCTTGTGGTGGGATGAGCAGGGGCTGACGCAGATGCCCAGCTACAGTGAATCGACCGCCCAGTACTACAGCCGGGTCTACTTTCCCAAGGTCGCAGAATCCCTCGAGTCTCAGGGGTTCGAGTTCAGGGACGATTGACGATGATGGAGTCGCTGAGCAAATTTCTGATACACCTTTTTGCGCCTATCGTGGTGATTGACCACGACGAGGAGAGTGTCGAACAGTAATCGCTTTCATCAACCTTTGTAGGCAGGACGCCCCCGAATACAGCTTATTGACCGGTTTACCCCCTTACCCGCGGCGGTGCTATGGACAGCGCCGCTTTTTTATGGGCGCCCTACAAGGGCTCCAGGCAGTGTTCCGGCAAGGCTTGCCGGATTAGTACCGCCTCCTTTTGCGCCCGGGTCAGCTGTTTGACCCGATACTCCACCCTGGATGCCTGGGCGCGATCCCCGATGGGGGTGTGGAACTCCAGGGTCAGTGGTCCCTTGCCCCTCAGTGCCTTGGCGCCTCGTCCCTTACTGTGCTGCCGGAACCGGCGCTCCACGTCGGTGGTGATGCCGGTATAGAGGCGATCACAGGCGGTACGCACCAGGTAGAGGGACCACATCAGAAGTGCACCACGTGACCATGATTGTGCCACAGGTGCGGGCTGCAGAAGGCGTACTGATAGGGGGGATGCATCAGTACCAGGATGGCGGCAAAGATCAGGATGAACTCCCCGAGGTGAAGAAGATCCGGGTTTTGATAGAGGAGCACCACGCTCATCAGCAGGATAAACGCAAAGCAGAGGATCACCAGGCCGGCATTGAGCCGTGCCAACCACAGGCTGCCGATGGGCACCTGATAGGCGTAGCCGAAGCTGGGGTGGATCATCAGGACGGTCAGGCTGAGCAGGGTCCACAGGGCGAAGCTGGGGGCCGGAGTCAGGATCACCGCCATCATGGCGCCGATGGCGACGGCGAGGTCAACCCAAAACAACCATTGCCAACGAGACATTCCCTCCCCCCGGGTTCACTCTGTTCTGGCTCTTTATAGGATAAGGTTTTCATTCATTTCTGTAAATTGTCTGGTTGCTGGCTCTGTTCCAGCAGCAGGGTGTGAATGTCCGTCAGCAGCAGGTCCCGGTGAAGAAAGCCGGTGGAGTAGATATTGCGTATGCGCCCCCTGGTGTCGATCAGGTAGACCCTGAGAAGGTGAGACAGGGCACCGGTGGCCCGCCCCCGGCTGTCTCGCTCCCGCATCACCCACTGGTTGTAGGCGGCCAGGATGGGGGAGAGGGCGGCCTCGTCCTCTGTGGTCAGAAACTGCCAGTGGCCCAGGGGGGAGCGGTAGCGTTTGCCGTAGGCGGCCATGTTGTGGGGGAGGTCATTGATCGGATCGAAGCTGAGGCTCAACAGCTGTACCCTGCTGCTCAGCCCCGGGGTCTGCAAGATAGCCCGTTCAAGACGGGCCAGCACATGACTGGCCAGGGGACAGCCGTTGGGGTCGGGGCAACGGGTATAGATGAAGCTCAGCACCACGACCTTATCGTCAAACAGGGTATGCAGGTTGGTGCGTCCGCCGGTGTCCAGCAGCACCTGGCCATCGGCTGCCTCCCCCAGGGGAGGCAACCGGTAACTCCCAGGCTCGGGGGCGGGAAAGGCCAGGGCAAAGTAGCCGGGTGCCGTGGGCTGAGCCTGGCGGTGGACCCGGTGGGGATCGGAGCCCCAGGTGCACGGCAGCACCAGCAGCAGCACCCAGAGCCAGTGCTTCATTCAATCACCACTGGGCCAGCTTCTCCCCGGGGAGTGCCATAGAGTGCGTAGGCGGACAGCCTCATCTGGTGGGGGCTGCCCAGCTGCTGCTTATGGAAATCGATGGTGAACAGAGGCTCCAGGGCGGTACCGCTCCAGCGGTAGGCCTTGAAGTACTGGAGATCGCCTTCGCCCTCGGCCTTGTCCCAGTTGGCCAGCAGCGACGACGTGTAGTAGAGGCGTTCTCCGTCCCAGCTCTGGGACACCATGTTGACCTGCTCACCCACTTTGAGTCGGTAGACCTCCCTGGGTGCCTTCGGGTTAGTGATGTCGAAACGGCGGGTGGTGCCGTCATTCCAGGTGTTGACCCAAAGTACCTTGTCGTCGCTGCCGATGGAGATGTCCACCGGTAGCGGCATCGCCTCGGCCTCGCCGATCTCCGCCACCGCAGAGGCGCTCCAGTGGCCGGCGTCGTCCCGGGCGACCAGCCACAGCCTGGAGGTGAGGGCGGTGGTGGTGAAGCAGTAGTTGTGGTCGGGATCCCAGGCGCAGCGGATCTCCAGCGGGGCACCGGGGACCTCCAGCACCTGCTGGGGTTGGCGGGTGTGCAGGTTCCACACCACCATGGAGTTGCCGAATCGGGCCATCCGTTCCGGAGAGCCGACCACCTCCGCCAGTGGGGCCATGTAGTTGTCATGGCCGGTGAACGAGCTGGAGATCATGGCATTAACCCTGGGCAGGGCGCGGACATCATAGCCATAACCGTCGGCAAAGGCGGCGCCCTCCACGTCGGCCTTGGGATCGTCCGGCAGCCAGTGGGTGGCCACGTAGTCACCCTGGTTGGTGTACTCCACCAGGGCGGTTTTGCCACCGTGATCCCGGTCGTTTGAGAGGCCGGTGAGCAGCATACGGCCGGGCAGGGCATAGTGGGTGTGGGGGCCGATCACTCCGCCCGAGGCACTGACAAAATCGGTGATCACCTTGTGAAGCCGAGGTTTGGCCGGGTTGGAGTGGATGTCAAAGACGAAGATCTGCGAGCTGTCCAGCCCACCGGCCCAAAGGAAGCGTCTGTCGTCGGTGAATCCGCTGTGGTGCGCTTCGTGGCGCCCGCCGACGGAGAGGCTGTGGATCACCTGACCATAGCTGGAAGAGTCGGGGTTGACGTCAATGGTGACCAGCTTGTCCTGGCCATCGCCCACCCCGTCGACGCCAACCGTCCAAACATAGACCAGGTCCTCCTGACCGGTGATCTTGGCCATATAGGGGGACATGCAGGTTTCATCGGCGCTGATGGGCGCGGCAAGCAGGAGTGCTGCCAGGGGCATAAGCCGTTTCATGTCGGCCTCCAAATCTCCGTTGAACGGAGTAAGTGTAGTCGCTGACGCCGGGCTCGCCCTTGGTGCTGCGGGAGGGCATGGGTTAGACTGACGGCCCATGGCCGTTCCCCTTTTTTCAGCGATATGTTCCAGACCCTTCCTATCGACCCCCTAAAACCCAGATTCCTGAAACTGCTGGATCATCGCCACCTGGTGGTGGAGTCCCAGACCGGCTCGGGGAAATCGACTCGGCTGCCACTGTGGGCGGCGGAAACGGGCAGGGTGCTGGTGGTGGAGCCTCGTCGGGTGGCCTGCCTGGCGTTGTCCGATTATCTCTCCAGCCAGGGCGGCCCCGGTGTGGGGCACGCCATCCGTTTTGAGTCCACCGTCGATGACACCACCCGGGTCGCCTTCGTTACCCCCGGGGTGGCGCTGCGCTGGCTCAGTGACGATGGTCTGGCCGGGTACGATACGGTGATCATCGATGAGTTTCATGAGCGGCGATGGGACACAGACCTGTTGCTGGCCCTGCTCAAGCGGCGTAACCAGCACCGCTTGGTGCTCACCTCCGCCACCATCGACGGTGAGCGCCTGGCCCGTTACCTGGAGGGGGAGCGCCTGAGCGCCGACGGGCGCCAGTTCCAGGTGAGCATCCACCACCTGGCCAGGGAGAGTCGTCAGCTGCCGGATGAGCGGGGGCTGGAGGGCCGGGTCAAAGAGGCGGTGGTGCGTGGCCTGGAGGAGAGCCCGGGCGATGTCCTGGTGTTTCTGCCCGGCAAGCGGGAGATCATCCACTGCGCGGCTCAGCTCAAGGAGATCGACGTGCAGACGGTGCCTCTGCACGGGGGGGCCAGCAACACCGAACAGCGGGCCGCGCTGCGCAGCGGCGAGCATCGGCGGGTGATCCTGGCCACCAATGTGGCCGAGACTTCCCTGACCATTCCCGGCATCACCTGCGTAGTGGACTCGGGCCTGGAGCGTCGCACCCACCAGAGAAACGGCCGCACCGTGCTGGGGTTGCACCGCATCTCCCTGGCCAGTGCCGCCCAGCGCGCCGGCCGGGCCGGAAGGGTGCAGGCGGGGATCTGCTATCGGCTGTGGGGCCAGCATGCCCCCATGGAAGCACTGACTCCGCCGGAGCTCAAGCGGGAGGAACTGGTGGAGCCGATGCTGGCTGCCGCCTGCGCCGGCGAGCGGCTCGATGAGCTGGAGTTCGTCGACAGCCTGCCGGAGAAATCTCTGGGGATTGCCCGCGACAAGCTGCTGCAGATGCGGGCCATCGACGAACAGGGCCGCGCCACCGACCACGGACGCCGTCTCTACCCTCTGCCTATCGATACCCAGTTCGCCCATCTGATCACCGCCATGGAGGAGAAGGGGTGTCGCGAGGCGATGGTGGATCTCTCCGCCGCCCTCAGCCTGGGAGCCAGGTTGTGGCAACCGCCCGGCGGTGAGGCCGGCATCAAGGCCTTAAAGGCCTGGCAGCCGTTGGAGTGCGATGCCATGACCCTGCTGTCACTGCTCAGAGAGCCCCTTCCCGAGGAACTCAGCTGCGACAGGCAGATGCTGGCGGAAGCGAAGATGCTGGCCAATCAGATCCGCGCCGCCCTGGAGCTGCCCCAGTTGTCGGTGGCGACGCCAGTCAGCCGCACTGCCTGGCTGGCGGCGGTGATGGGGGCCCAGCCGGACCTGGTGTATGTGCGCCGCCTCAAGCGGCCCCAGGCCCTGGGTAACGGCTTTGCCGAAGTGCAGCAGGGCAGGGACAGCCGCCTGTCCGAGCAGGCCCTGGGGGCGGTGGTGTTCGACCAGTTTTCCCTGCCGGGGCGCGGGGTCAAGCAGACCCTGAACCTGGCCACCTGTATGGCACCGGTGACCTTCAAACAGATCCTGGACGCCGGCCTGGGGGAGCTGCAGACCGGAGAGTTGCAGGAGGATGGCCATACCCTGATTTCCAGGGTCGTCTATGCCGGGCGGGAGTTGGGGGAGGTCAGTCACCTGGGCAGCGGCGAGCAGGTGGTGGCCACCCTGGTCAGGGAGATCCTCGCTGGTCAGCGACTGCCCGGAGTGGGCCTGCGCCTGGAGCAGGACCTGGCGGCCTGGGCCCTGTGGTGCGCCCTGGGGGAGGGGGAGGGCGAGGTGCCCGGGCCCGACGCCTGGCTGTCCCGGCGGCTGACTGAGCTGGGAGTAGAGTCTTTCGAGGATATGGAGCTTATTGAGGCGCAGGAACTGGCTTTCGACGGGATTCCGGACTGGCAGCGCGAGGAGTTCGATGAGCGCTTTCCCCTGCAGCTGACCCTGGCCGAGCTCAAGGTGACGGTGGAGTACGACATCCGCCGGAAGAGCATCGATGTGGTGTATCAATCCGGCACCCGCAAAGGGGGGCCGAAACGCTGGGAGCTGCCCCGTTGGAGCGGCTGGAGGGTGTTCTACCGTAAGGCCAGTAAGCGGGTAACCTTGAGCTAAGTTATTGATATGTATGTGGCACTACTTTTTAGATGGTTCCTGATCTAAGTTTTTGATAAACGAGGGTAAAAATTTTCGCAGAACCATCAAAATAAGGCCAAAAAGTTGATCTGACATAAGTTTTGTTGGGAATACCACCAAAGGGGTATGCCTGTCGTTTCATCAACTCTCTATGATTTGCCTTGAGAGATAAAAAAAAGCCTCGGAGAGGATGAGATGAAACAATTGAATAAACTGGCTGTAGCCGTTGCCATCGCTGCCATCAGTGGTTCTGCATTTGCTAAAAACAGCCCCGAAGACGCCAACAACATCACTTGGAAAGAGAAGTATCCCGATCAGTACGCCTCCTGGGCGACCACTGCCGAGTCAGACGCCCTGGATGACATCCTGGCCGAAGACCCCATGGTCGTGCTGATGTTTGGCGGCTACGGTTTTGCCAAGGACTACAACAAGCCCCGTGGCCACCACTTCGCAGTTATCGACAACATCCGCAGCCTGCGTACCGGCGGACCCATGACCGCCACCGAAGGCCCCATGGCCGCTTCCTGCTGGGGCTGCAAGACCCCTGACCTGAAGCGCATGTACGACCAGGTCGGCGAAGGCAACTTCTCCGAGAAGAAGTGGGGTGCCTGGGGTCACGAGATGGCCAACTCCATCGGCTGTGCCGACTGTCACGACGCCGAAACTGGTAAGCCTACTCCCGCCCGTCCTTTCGCCCTGCGCGCTTTCGCTGCCAGCGGTCAGAAGTTCGAAGAGCAGGAGCCCAACATCCAGGCGGCCATGACCTGTGGTCAGTGCCACGTTGAGTACTACTTCAACGGCAAGGATCACAAGAACGTCAAGTTCCCCTGGGACGGCGGCATGGACGTTGACTCGATCCTGGCCTACTACGACGCCCTGGGCTTCAAGGACTGGACTCACAAGATCTCCAAGGCGCCCATGCTGAAAGCCCAGCACCCCGAGTGGGAAACCTGGCAGCAGAGCACTCACTACGAGATGGACGTGACCTGTATCGATTGTCACATGCCTAAGACCGAAAACGCGTCTGGCAAAGAGTTCACCAACCACAACGTAGCGAACGCCATCGACGCCTTCGACCAGACCTGCTCCAACTGCCACGACACCAAGGCTGAGCTGGTTGACGCCCTGGCATCTGCCAAGCAAGAGATCCACAAGGCCCAGATCGCTGCCGAAGAGGTTATCGTGAAAGCGCACTTCGACGCCGGAGCTGCCTGGGAAGCCGGGGCCACCGAAGCCGAGATGAAGGACGCCCTGAAGCTTATCCGCCACGCTCAGTGGCGTTGGGACTACGCGATTGCTTCCCACGGAATCTACGCCCACAACCCGCAACTGGGTCTGGAGCAACTGGCCAAGGCCAAAGAGACCGGTGCCGAAGCTCGCGCTGCACTGAAGAAGGTTCTGGCCAAGCACGGTGTAAGCAAGGTGACCTACCCTGATTACTCCACCAAGGCCAAGGCGCAAGCCATCGTAGGTCTGGACAAGACCAAGCTGGACGCCCAGAAGAAGACCTTCCTGGAAGAGCGCGTACAGAAAGAGTGGCCTACCAAGGTACAGTTCTAATCTCGACCCCTCACACGCACGAGATTGACTGAATCCAGGTCCGAAACGCCCCCGCAAGGGGGCGTTTTTTTGTGT
Organism: Ferrimonas sediminicola; assembly: GCF_005116715.1. Lineage (GTDB taxonomy): Bacteria > Pseudomonadota > Gammaproteobacteria > Enterobacterales > Shewanellaceae > Ferrimonas > Ferrimonas sediminicola. The sequence continues at coordinate 82,852 of NZ_SWCI01000007.1, forward strand.
CTGGCTCATGATAGGGGGAGAGGGCAACATGGCCTGGCGACAGACGCGGGTTGCCACGGCAATCTTGGGCCGGCTGTCCCCAACAAAGGCGTGATGCTGTTGGGGGGGGGGCGATGGTCACCGGGTGAGAGTGCGAACCGGGGAGGGACGATGAGGCGCTAGCGCAGGCGCCCGTGCGGACCGGAGCAGATGTCGGCGGGGGCGATCAGCGGTTTTGCCGGCCCACCAGGAACGCCAGCTCGGCGGCGTTCTTTACCCCCATCTTTTTCAGCAGGTTGGCGCGGTGGATCTCGACGGTGCGCTGGGCGATAAACAGCCTATCGCAGATCTCCTTGTTGGTTTTGCCCTCCACCACCAGCTGCATCAGCTGAGTTTCCCGCTCGGTGAGCTGGGCCAGCTTTGCCTGCCAGTCGCCGGCCTGGCTGTCCTCCTGCTGCCGCTCTCGGGAGGCCCTGAGTCCGCGCTCGATCAGCGGCAGCAGCCTCGCTCCGTCCACCGGCTTCTCCAGGAAGTCCAGGGCGCCGGACTTAAGGGCGCTGACCGCCCTGGGCACGTTGGCATGGCCGGTGAGGATGATCACCGACAGCAGGCTGCCACGGCGGTTGAGCTCCTGCTGCAGGGCCAGACCATCCATGCCCGGCATCTCGATATCCAGGATGGCGACCCCGGTCTGGTCCCGGTCGACCGCATCGAGGAAGGCGGCGGCGCTGTCGAAGCCGGTGGTCTGCAGCCCTTTGGCCTCCAGCATCCATTGCAGGGACTCCCTGACGTCGTTGTCGTCATCAACCAGAAAGATGGCGCTCATGATCTACTCCTCTGGGGAAAGTGGCAGAGGAGGGCCAGGCCGGGCTGCCGTCGCTGGGCTTCGATGCGGCCCTGGTGCTCCTCAACGATTCGTTTGCAGATGGTCATGCCCAGCCCCAGCCCCTCGGGCTTGTCGCTCTCGAAGGGGAGAAACAGCCGGGCAAGTTTGCTGTCACTGAGACCGGGCCCCTGATCCCTCACCATCAGGGACAGCCAGCCATCGTGACTGGAAAGGGCGATCTGCAGTACCCGCTGCTCCTCCGGCAGAGACAGCATCGCTTCCATGCCGTTGCGCATCAGATTGACCAGCACCTGTTGCAGCAGGGTGGGATCCGCGGTGATCCAGCCGTGGGCCACTTCCAGTTCAGGCTCTATCCGGCAGCGGTTGTGGCGGCAGTCGGGCGCCATCAGGGTCAGGGTTTCCCGTACCAGGGCGGGCAGGTCCACCGGCTGCTGGCGGCTGGGACGGGCGCAGAACTCCCTCAGCCGGCGAATGATCTCCCTGGCGCGGTCGGTCTGGTCGGCGATGCGCTCCAGCCCCAGGTTGAGGGCGTCTTTGTCCATGGGGCTGGCGTCCAGGCGGTACTGGCACCCCTGTGTCAGGTAACGGATGCTGGCCAGCGGCTGGTTCAACTCGTGGGCGATGCCGGAGGCCATCTCGCCGGTGAGCAGTACACGCTGGGCCTTGTAGAAGCCCCTCTGCTGCTGCTCCAGCTCCTCCTGGGTGCGGCGGTGATCGGCGATCTCACGGCTTAGCTCCGCCGTCCTGCGGGTCACCATGTCCCGGACCCTCAGGTGGTGGATGTAGCCCAGCAACAGCAGGGCCGCCAGCCCCGCCAGGAAGGGGTAGGCCTGGTGCCACAGTTCGCTCCAGTCGGCGTCGAAGGGCCAGAGCCTCAGCTCCCGCAACAGGGCGTAGACATGGCTGTCGTCCACTGGCACGGTCCACCCCTGATAGTGGCCGGCACGGGCGGCCTGGCTGGTCGGCTCCAGGTCCAACAGCAACCGGGTGATCTGGCTGGCCAGGTGGTTGCTGGTGTGGCCCATTTTCGACAGCGAGGAGTAGGGGTAGAGGCGGGTGCTGGTGACGCAGGACCCGGGCCTCTCCTGGCGCAGGGTCACCACCAACTCCCCCTCGGGGAGCTGACCTCGGCTCTCCATCGACTCCAGCAGGCAGGTGGGAACGATGGCCGCATCGGCGCTGCCATCGAGCACCTGGTGCAGCAACTTGGATTGGGGAAAGCCGACAAATTTCAGGTAGGGAAAATCACTCAGCGGCGACAGGCCCTGCTGGTCCAGTTCGCGCCAGAAGGCGATAAAACCGCCAAACGCCTGCTGGCTGACCGATACCACCCGTTTCGACCTCAGGGCCTCCAGGCTCGACACCGTTTGACCGCGGCGGGTGACCACGGCCGACCCCACCGCGTGCGCCGGATCCCTCCCCCCCAGGGGTTTGAGGCTCAGCAACTGGCTGGAGCCGTGACGCTGTTTAAGCTGCAGCGACTTGACCGCATTGCCGATGAAGAAGTCAAACGACTGGTGCTGAACCAGCCGGTCCACCTGGTGGGGACGAAGGGCTAGCAGCACCAGCTGGTGCTGATCCAGGTGGGCATTGAGGTAGTCCACCGTGGGCTGCCACCTCTGGCGCACCCTGTCCGGGGCGTCGAACGCCAGCACCGCCAGGCGCACCTGGTCCCTGGCCAACGACACCGGGGCAGTCAGTACAAGGGTAAAACACAGCAGGGTCAGCAATCGGTAAGTCACGGCAACTCGCAGTAATTTTGGGACAGGCAAATTGTAGTTGGGCCCGCCGGGGGGGAGTGTGAGTTGGCTCACTGAACCGGCCGACATACGGAAAACCACTATATCGACGCTGGAGGCGCTTTGTTGAACTGTTTGCAGGCGAAGGAGACCGGCCTGGGGCGCCGATTCTCAGGCAGTGGCCGCACCGGGTAGGGACGCCGGGAAGCCGTATTTTCAGTCAATTTTGCAATTAAACCAATAACGACCCAAATCCCGGGCCCAGGGGCCCGCTGAGGAACAATGATGAAACTAACACCCGTTGCACTAGGTTTGTTGGCCGGTCTGGCCAGCGTTGGCGTTCAGGCAGATGAGCTGCAGTTCTACGGCCGCATCGACTACTCGGTGACTCACAGTGACTCCGGTTCGGCCACCCACGACGGTGGCTCCGGCACCATCCTCGAGAACAACTTTACCCGGGTGGGGATCCGCGGCGAGGTGCCCATCAACACCGAGCTGGCGTTCTTCTACCGTGTCGAACTGGGTCTGAACGGCGAAGACCAGACCGGCAAGACCGTCTCCTCCCGCCCCACCTATGCCGGCCTGAAGCACAGCACCCTGGGTTCCCTGGCCTTCGGTCGCATCGACCCGGTATTCAAGATGTCCAAGGGCTTCGCGGATGCCTTCGACAACTACAGCATGAAGCATGACCGGCTGTTTGCCGGTGACAAGCGTCATGGCGACTCCCTGGAGTACCGCTCCGCCAACTTTGGCGGCTTGCAGTTTGGCCTGAGCTACCTGCTGGAGGATGACTATTTCAGCGAAGGGGATCCCCGCAAGGAGAACGGCAACTACCAGCTGGCACTGACCTACGGCGATAAGAAGTTCAAGCAGGGCAACCTGTATCTGGCGGTGGCCTACAGCGATGGCGTCGAGGATGTCGAGGCCACCCGTTTCGTGGCCCACTACAAGCTGGATGACTGGACCTTCGCCACCATGATGCAGCAGTCTGAACTGGCGAACCCCAGTGCCGCCGGATACCAGGACCGTGATGGCTTCGGCTACATCATCAGCACCACCTACCGGATGGGCGGCTGGAAACTGAAAGCCCAGTACGGTGAAGATGACTCCGGCACCGGCAAGATCGCCGGGCGCGTCTATGGCCAGCTGGGCGATCAGGCTGGCGTGGTGCCCACCGTCAGTCAGTGGGCCCTGGGAGCCGAGTACTTCCTCTCCAAGCAGTTGAGACTGCACACCGAACTGGGCCAGTTTAACGTGGATGAGTACGGCGACTTCGACGATACCATCACCAGCGTCGGCCTGCGTTACGACTTCTGATTTTGAGAAAGTTCACCCCTGAAGGCCCCCGCCGACACTAGTGGCGGGGGCCTTTTTTTGTCGAACGGCAGAGCATGTGCCGGCCGTAAAACGCAGGTTCTCCCTGCGCCCAATCCCGGGTGCCCCCCTGGGGCGGTGGTTCAGGGCTGATGCGGCGTTGCAGACTCGGGCAGCGGTACCTCATGCACCGAGGCGATACCGTCGGGCAGGGCGCTTTGAGAGATGTCGATGATCTGGGAACGGTTCATGGTGATCTTATAGCGGGCGAAACTCGGCGGCCGGCGGTTCTCCCGCATCATCAGCACCAGGTTGATCTGATAACGTCGCTCTACGGAGTCGCTGCTGATCTTGCCGTCGGACTCCTTGTAGATCTTCGCTTTTCCTCGATCAAGGTAACGGGCAAAGGGCACCAGGCTGAAGTTGATCTGCTCCTGAATGGTCGTGTAACCGGTCAGGAACGCCTTTTGCGAGATCCTGGAGCTGATCCCGTAATGCAATATCTCGGTATCGACCCTGTTTTGGCTGTGTCGACGACTCAAAATGTCATCGACCACCTCCGGCAGATCCCGGTTGTTGATGAAGTCGGCCCAGATCAGCTGGCGGCCGATAACGCTCTGGCTGGTGGTGTCCCTGAGGATCCGGCTCCATCGCGGGCGGCCCTTCTGAATCCTTCGCCACAACGCGTTGCGAAGATCGTCTTTGAAGATCTCGCGAAAGGCGTAGATCACCGCCAGCGTCAGCACCAAGGCCAGGGATAACCCGCTCAGCACCCCCTGAGCTTTGATGATCAGGCTGGAGACGATCAACATGATCACCCCGGTGGCCACTCCCGTGGTGAGTTTTTGCAACCCCACCCCCAGGATTTTCAACTCCTCCTTGAGCACGACCCCCTGTTGGATCAGGCGGCGCAGCAGCAGCATCTTGTTGGAGATCCGGTTCGGGTCGCTCTTGGTCTGTTCCGAGTTATATTGCCTGTCGTCACGATAGGCGCTCTCGGCGCGACACAGGCTGACAACCTGGTCAATGATGGCGCCATATTCGCTGCTTCTCGGCGCATGAGACAACAGCTTGAGCAGCCGCTGTTCGCAGAACCAGGACAGGTAGTTGTCGGCGTTTTCGAAATAGTGCTTCCAGTTCGGTTCGCTCGGTTCGTTGCGGCGAAACTTCTTCAGCAGCTGGGTGACGATGTCACACAGCTCGCTCAGCGCCGGGTAGAACTGGTCGGCCTCTTTGAGCTGCGCCAACTCTGTGCTGTCCGTCTCGATGGCGATGGCAAACTGGTAGGCGAACAGGTTCAGGTAGAGTCGAAACTCCTCGACGGTGCGCTTGTTCAGGCTGACAAAGCGCCCCTGCACCAACGGCAGGTGCAGTCCCGTCGAGTAATAGGAGCGTCGTCCGACTACCGCGCTGTGGCAATACACCCCGGCATCCAGGCTTTGCGGGTTGACGCCCATATCCTTGGGCAGCATAAAGTACAGATCGATGCGGCGATGATCGCCATTGGTCATCTGGTGGACGACCTTGAGGGACAGTGACTCTTCCTGCTTAACAACGATGTTTGACACGTAACCTCAATACTTCTGAATAACAGCCGACCCAGGTCATTTTAGTGTAGCACTCTGTCTTAATTAAGTTTTATCTCTGGCTACGGCGACAAAGGCGCCATGCCGGCGTTCGTTCAGCCGGTTTTGGGGATTTGGGGTGATGGCAACACTGGATGGGCGCCTTTGCCGCGAGGTGTGGAGCGACCGGGTGAGCCGCCGTCGGTTCGGGGCGCTCAAGCTGGCCTGCGGCAAAGGAAACTAAGGGGAGGGCGAGGCTCTCTCGGAGGGCATGATGGCTCGCCATAGGAGGGAAACAAAGATGGCCGCGCCAGTGCGTGGCCATCAACCATTAATAGCCTGATTCAGCCCCATGCCCAGACGATTGGCGTTGCCTGGCCCGGCGATGATCTCGCTCTTTGCGCGACTGTGGCCTGTCATCATCATCGTCCCACTTGTTGCGGCGGTGCCTTTTGCCCAAGGGCTCAAGCCATTCATTGGGTAGCTGTTTCATGAGTCTCTCAAATGTAAGTTATTGCCCTCACATTGTGATCCTTCAATGGGGAAATCTAAATGAAATTCTTTTTATCATCAGGATAAATAGTTTTTGATCAACCGGCCCTGCTGTATCGGCATCGCTCGGGGTGCGATGCCTCATCGGTGGCCGATTGCGGCGGGTTTCTGCCTGATGGTTTGTGCCCCGGTGCCGGGTGGTGGGCGAGAGCAAAAGCTACTCCCCAGGCGGCGCTGCCCGGGGAGTAGCGCATCAATTCGACGTTCAGGGAGCGAAGTAGTGCTCAAACCCGGAGCTGTGGATCTCGTTGCGGTTTTCATCGAGTACCCATACCGCCTCCAGGTAATCCAGCTTCTCCGCCAGGGCCCGCGCCTGATCCAGGGGCATCAGGAACAGGGTGGTGGAGAGCACATCGGCGTAGATGTGATTGGCGGTGAGCACCACCGAGGTGGCCACACCGCCCCGCTTGGGATAGAGGGTGGTGGGATCGATGATGTGGTGGTACTCCTTGCCATCCACTTCAAAGTATTTCAAATAGTTGCCACTGGTCACCACGGTCAGGTTCTCACCTTTGATCAGGTCGCCGTAGCGGTTCTCTGCCCGCTCACAACCGCTCAGCTGGAACTGGTGTTTGCGGCAGACCGGGTCTTCGATGGCGGTGACAAAGGGGCGTCCCTCGGGGTGGAGGCCATAGTGGCGAATATTGCCGCCGGCGTTGATCACCACCGAGCGCATTCCGCGCTCCCTGAGGTGATTCAGAACCCTCTCCACCATCCAGCCCTTGGCAATGCCCCCCAGATCCAGGCTCATCCCTTCGGCCATGGTGATGCTGTGGCTGGCGGCATCCAGCCTGATGGCGTCGATGCGGGTGCGCTGTGCCGCGGCCCTGAGCTCGGCGTCACTGGGCAGGCTGCACTCCCTCTGTTCCGGCTGGTCGCTGTTGCAGCGGAACCGGTGTTGGCGCCACAGCTGTACTACCGGGCCAATGGCGATGTTGAAGTATCCGCGGGAGAGGCGGTGCCACTCGATGCCGCTCTCGATCATTTCAAACAGCTCGGGCTCGACCCTGTGGGTCTGGGTGGGGGCCAGGTTGATGGACTTGATGTTGACCAGCCCCGGGTAGGTGTCGTAGTCCGAGGCCAGCCGATGGTAACGTTCGATGATCCGAAGCGACTCACACAGGGACGTTGCGGCATCTTCGCCGCCGTTATCCAGGACCTCAATGGTGATGGAGGTGCCGAAGTAGTCCAGGGTATAGAGCACACTGCGGTTGGGCTCCGACTGAATCAGTCCATGTTGCTGGCAGAACTGCCGGTCGGCGCTCGGGGCATCGGCCCAGGCAAAGGGGGTCAGCAGCAGGTGAGCCAGGATAAGCACCTGGGTGAGGCGGTCGATAGGTGAATACATGGTGAGCCTCTAAGTGGGGTGGGGGGATGCCGGGGCCCGATGGCAGGCCCCGGCCGGGGTTCAGTTGTGGGCGCGGACCACCTGGTCGGCTCGCATCTCCTGGTAGAGCAGTTCGGCCTGCTTCAGGTAGAGGTCCCAGGAGGCGGAACGCTTGGTAAAGCCGGTCTGGGCATAGCTGCCGGTATCGCCGGTGGCGGGCAGATCGTCGATGTCGAAGATGGAGCCGCCAGCTTTGACGTGCTCATTCAGGGCGTCGAACATCACGTTGAAGCCGATACGGGCGGGCTCTACGTAGTGCACGGAATCGTACTTGGACTGGCGATAGTGCTTCTTCAGTGACGCGTCGCGGATCTCCCCCTTGGAGTCGGCGAAGATCTCGTCGTAATAGACGTCGACAATCTCCTTGGTGCTGGTGTCCACCACGAACCTCAGCAGTGAGGTGATGCCGGTCCAGCGCCCCTGGTCATCGGTGAGGCGTTCGGCGTTCTGGTACAGCTTCAACTGGGTGCCTTCACCCTGGATCCGGTCATGGATCTTGGCGGTCAGGGGCACCAGGGATTGCTGGATGGAGTTGGAAGCGCCGGCGACGATGTCCAGGCCCAGGTACTTGAGGCGGTTGGGCTGGTTCAGCTTGTTGGCCAGCTTAGGATCGTAATCCGGGTTGGGCTCGAAGGTCAGCTTGTCCTTCTCCACCATCATTTTCTCCATGGTCAGGGCAGACTGCACCCAGGCGGTGCCCTTCTTCTTACCCATGGAGAAGTTGTATTCGGACATCCGCTTGGGGACGTCCTGATAGAGACGGGTGTAGTAGTTGGGGCGGCCGCTTTCGTTGAACTCCGCCAGGATCACGTCGCTGGGGTTATCGCTGTCCAGCACGATGATCATGCTGCCCATATGACCCTGACGGAAGCGGGCCTCCTCGTAGTAGTAGTCGCCCTTGAGCAGACCCAGTCTGGGTTGAATGGACCACTTCAGTTTGAACTCATCCCCCTTCTCCTCGGAGGCGCCCACCGGCTGGTACTCTGGGGTGGAGCCGTCGGTGCGGGGCAGGCTGTTGATCGCCTGGAGGATGCCGTTAGAGGAGAAGGTGGAGCCGGACACGGCATCGATCCCTTCGTGGCCATTGTTGGTGACAATCTTGGGGAACAGCCGCTCGGCGTTGAGGTAGAGCGACTCGGTCTCCTTGTGGGACTGGGTGGTGATCTGCTGGATCTTGCCCTGTTCAACCTGCACCTGCAGGGTGATGGTGCTCTTCTTACCCTTACCGGAGACTTCGTGGGTGCCGTCCAGGTACTTGCCCTGGGGGGCCTGGCTGGCGCATCCGGTCATGGCCAGGGCAACCAGGGTTGCGGCGGGAAGGGCGTAGCGGCGTGTCTTGTTATGTGCTGCCATCGATGGCTCCTAACTCGTTGGTATCGCGTTGATGCGGGTCGGAGTTGACCTTTGACTGGCAGACTAATTAATCGCCCCGAGGGGCAATATAGTGGTTTTCCGTAGCGTCGGGAGAAGGGTGACCGGCTTCACATTGGGGGAGGGGAATACCGTCAACCGTCCTCCCCTGGGGCTGGGCGGCAATCAGCGGGGACAGAGGTGAGGCAGCGGCTGCCACTGGGGGGCGCGCACCATCGGGTTTTGCCCTAGGAAGCGGCTCAGCAGATGGTAGAGCTCAGGGTAAGCCAGGTGAAGGGCGATAGGGTCGGTAAAAAACGCCTCGATGCAGACCGCGAAGAACTCCGCCTCGTTTTCGGCGCCGTAGGGGTCGACCCAGAGGGTGTTCCAGGCCAGGGCGGCCTCGGGCGAGCCTGCGGGCGCGGATTGCGCCCGGCTGACCAACCTGCGCTGGCTGGCGAAGGCTTTGGGGAACGCCTCCAGCCACCCAGGTCTCAGGGGGGCGGGCAGGGCCGGCAGACCATCGGCGATGCCACCGTTGGCCATGTCCAGCTTGTGAGCCAGTTCGTGGATCACCAGGTTGTAGCCGTTCCAGTGGCCGCTGTAGCCCAGCTCCGACAGCGACAGCAGCACCGGGCCCTGCTCCCATGCTTCGCCGCTGAGTGTCTCCATGCCCTGGTGCTCGATGCCCTGGTCGTCCACATAGTGCCGGTCGCTGACAAACTCCTCCGGGTAGATCAGCAGTTCGTGGAACACCCCGTAGGCCTCCAGCCCCAGGTTGAGCACGGGCAGGGCGGCCATCAGGGCGATGTCGATGCAGTGGTCATCGGTCAGGGCTGCGTCCATCACCGGGGTGAAGCGTTTGTCGTGGAGGAAGCACCAGCCCAGCGCCATCAGCCGGCTCTGCTGGTCACGGCCCAGCCCATCCAATATGGGCAGGGCATCCAGGTTTTGCTGCCAGCGGGCCCGGCGCTCGGGATCGAATCGGGCCAGCTGCCGCTGGCGTCTCCAGTTGGAGAAAATGGTAAACATGGCCATAGCTTAGCCCGGCGGGCCTGAAATGGGAACGGCGAGTTGGGGCGCCGTCGCCACGCCATCGCTTTGGTCCTGGGGGTTCTGCTCGATGGCGTCCAGCACCAGGTGCTGGTGCTCGGCGGGCAGGGCGTGGTTGTAGGGCTCGGACACGTCCCAGCGCTTGAGGTAGTAGGGCAGCAGCGCCTGCCTGACCCTCTCGCTGCGGCAGAGTGATGCCGGGTCCATGCCAAAGTCGCGGGCGATGATCTCTCGCTGCCGCTTGGCCAGCCTGGGGTTGGGGATCAGCCGGACCTCGACCAGGCGGTTCCACGCCTGGTCCTCCTCCCTGGTTTTGGCTGCCTTGCGCGGCTCCAGGCTCAGATCACCGCGAAACCGGCTGATCACGAAGTCCCGAAACCCTTGGTTTTTCTCGCACCAGGCGCGGACATGCCAGCGAAAGCCGTTATACACCAGGGTGTGGGGCGCCAGCAGCCGGCCCGGGTCATCGGCGGGCGGTTCCGCCGCCAGCGAGTCGTAGTGGCCCTCGACGGTCAGTCCCTGGCGGGCCGCCTGGATCAGGGTGCGCACCACCTGGGCACTGACGAACCGGGACGGGGGTTCCATGAAGTGGGTGGCGTCGGGCTGCAGGCTGGTGAGGGACAGCATGTCCCCCAGGTCGTCGTGCCGGGCCAGCAGCTGCAGATACTCATCCACGTGCCCCTTGCAGAACCTGGGGGTAAAGCCGGCGGCCGGCCGGTACCCCTTCAGGCTGCGGTCATACTCTAGGCTGCTGCCTGCCGATTCCCGGATATAGGTGTTGATGTCCTTGGAGGCCTGCTGCCGGCCGATGTCGAAGGCCTCACACAGGTGATTGGTGGTCAATCGTCCCTCCCACAGGGCAATGATCTCAATGAGGCGGTATCTCAGTTTCTGGTCGACACGCATCGGGGTTCCATCTGCTTGAAAAGGCGACATGTTAATGTAGCCAGTAATGACATGTAGTTTCAAGCTACATTATAATCGACCCTGGCACTGGAGGCCGTCTTGGCCACTGGCGCATATTCGTTCAGTTGGTTGTGTTTCTAACTTAAATCACTGTTTTAGAACCAGGTTGCAATCACTATAATCCACTGACTTCCGCAATACCTACTTTGGTGAAAACGAGAACCCTATGGAACTGTCTCTCAATGATCTGGGCCTGGCCCTGTTTGCCCTCACGGCCGTCAACAGCGCCCTGATCTTGTATCTTATGGTTCGCCAGTCGGCGCAACAGACCTTGCAACAACACCTTGCCAAGGAGACCGAGACCCGGGTGGGCGACGTCGCCACCGAACTGGCTTCCCTGATCACCAAGTGTGCCACTCATCTTCAGGAGAGGACCCTGACCGCTCTTGAGGAGATCCGCACCGGCCTCGCCCGTCACGCCAGTGCCGCCGAGGAGAACCACAACAAGCTGGCCCAGACGTTAATCACCGTCGCGGGGGAGAACCGGGGCCATAACGAGTCGCTCCAAGGCCAGCTGCTGCAGGCGGTTAAGGAGTCCAGGACTCATACCCACGCCGAGTTTGACCAGCTTCAGGAGGCGATGGCGTCGCAGCGTGCCCGGCTTGAGGCCGACCTGGCAGAAGTCGGGCGGACTCAGCGAAAGGAGGCCGAAGCGCTTGGGAGCCAGGCGCAGCAGTTGGCCGGCCAGCAGCGCCTGGTTGCCCACCAGGCCCAACTGGCGCTGGTGGAGCAACTGACCGGGCTGGTTCAGAGCCTTAAGATCACCAACGCCGTGGATCTGACCCATGCCCTTGTGGAGGGCCGGGAGCTTAAGGTGGAAACCGAGGAGTTCGTCAAGCAACTCGGTGAATGTAAGGTGACCGCCATGGAGGACAAGCTCAGTGGCCAGGTGACCGAGATCCTGTACCAGGAGGGACGCAAGGTGAGCAGCCGTACCTTCGAAAATGGTCAGCTGAAGTATCAGATCAGCTTCGATGAGCAGGGTCGGGCGACCAAGGGGGAAGAGTTCAACCAGAAGGGAGAGCTGGCCTTCGAGTACCACTACGACCTGGCCGGCGAGGTCGCCAGCCGCCATGACCATTCCGGCGCACAGCACTAACCGCCACATCAACAGAATAAGGTGAGACCCACATGTTTTTGAATCTTCTCCCCAAGAAAGAGCGTCAGTATTTTCTCAACCTGGCCCGTTACGCCATGGGGCTCAACGGAGAATGCAAATCCGAGGAGCTGGAGATCTACCACTCCTTCGTGCACGAGTGCGACCTGCACGGCTACCAGGCCAAGACCGGCAACAAGCCGGTGGCCGAGTCGATCGATGCCCTGGCCGCTGGGGAGATCGGCCAGAGAAAGGCGGTGATGATTGAGCTGTGCGGCATCTTGCTGGCGGACAGCGCCATCTGCGCCAATGAGCGCGCCTTTATCGACCGGCTGACCGAGGCGTTTGGGCTGGAGGCGTTCGAGGTGCGCCGCATCGAGCGGTGGGTGGCGGCGATGAACGATCTGGTGGCCGAAGGCTACCGGATGGTGGAGGCGTAACCATGTTGGGACGGGTGTGGAGTCCGGTGAGCCGTTGCGTCTCCCGGGTCGTCGACCGGGTGAAGACCGCCGGTGCCAAGGCGTGGAATGCGGTGACCGGCAAGGATAAGTTTCTCGAGGCCAAGCGATTGCACGAGGAGCTGATGGAGCGCTACCAGCGCCAGCAACAGCTGTACCGCGAGCAGGTGGAGGCCCGCAGCCAGGCCATCGAGGGCCGGCTCAAGGCGATCAATGGCTTCAAACAGCAGATCTTCGACAGTCAGTTTCCCCGGTTTATCGCTCTGGGTAATCGACTCCACAACGTCAGGGTGGCCGGCAGCCACTTTGAAGAGTTCTTTGACAACAAGCTGATGGAGGTCGCCTGCGCCAGCGGCGTTCGCAGCCGGGCGGAGCTGTTCGAAATCGACTTCGACAACCTGGGTTTCCGCGAGGTGGCGCTGTCGGTGTTGACCCTGGGGTTCTACTCGCGCAGGAGGGCCAAGGAGTCTCTGCAGCAGGTGAAGGATGAGGCGGTGCGCATCGAGGAGGAGTTTGCCAAGATGGAGGCCCAACTGGCCAAGATCGCCGTAGTGGAGCAGTCCATCGGCCAGGTGGAGCTCTATTTCGACCAGTTGATCGCCAACTATGGCCGCCTGCTGGATCGTTTCGAGTATGGCATCAACTCCCAGCGCATCTTGCAACTGGGGATGGACCCGCAGCTGTTTGCCGGCAAGCTGGACTTCCGGTTGCTGCCCGTGGCCCATATCCAGGAGTTCCAGGCGCTGTTCAACCTGTCGGTGGTGCTCAAGCGTATGGCCCAGATGAGCTACCTGAGCCGGGATGGGGCGATCATCGAGGGTCAGGCCACCGAGGCCGCCGCCCTGTTTGACCGTGTTGCCGCCAAAGAGGCCGCCTGATGGGAAGCCCGACGATGGAACAGAATTCCGCCGACAACCTTGCCCAGCCGGCACTGACCAGTGAGGCGCTGTTGGCCCAGCTCAGTGGCACCTCGCCGTTGCAGGCGAGCAGCGTGCTGATCAACCTGGAACTCTATGAGCAGCGTGAGTCACTGCAGGTGCTGGAGTCCGTTTATCAGGAGTTTGACTCCAAATCCTCCCTGATGGATGAGTTGCTCAAGCCGGTCGCCCTGAGTGTGCTCGATGGGATCATCAGCCACAAGGATCTGAAGCTGAACCGGACCGGCCTGTCGGCGAGCCGGGTGTGGAACGAGGTTCAGCAGTTTGATTACGGCGAAGGGACGACCCTCAGCAACGATGCCACACAAAGCCGCCATCAGCTGGATGCCCTGCGTACCCCCAGGGACTATGATGACAAGGTTCGTGCCACCATGACCAAGGAGAGCAACCGCGAGCGCCACAAGCAAAGCCACTTCGGCACCGCCGCCCAGGGGTACAGCGACCTCGAGGTGAATCAGGATGGCAGCCGGGTCAGGGTATACCGCAAGCAGGACCGGGCCATGGAGGTGGGCAGTTACTGGCGGGCAGTGGACACCGATCACGTGGTCCCGGTCAAGCAGATCAACGATCGGTACGCCAACAACGCCTTCCTGAACGACGCCGACATGGTGGCCATCACCGATGGCGAGTTCAACCTGGTGGAGATCTCCAACCGCTTCAACCGTTCCAAGGGGGACAGCAGCTTCTCCGACATGGTGGCGGAGAAGCGACAGCTGGAGGCCAAACAGGCCGGCGGGGCGCGACTCAGCGCCAAGGAGCGCAGCCGACTCGCCAAGCTGACGCTGAACAGCGATGACACCTACGACGCCGCAGTGGAGAAGCAGCACCAGGCCGAGAGGGCGATCCACGCCAAGGCGCAGCAACAGGCCCTGAAAAACCTCAAGGAGAACGGTCTCGAGGTGGGGACCAAGGCCGGCATTCAGGCGGGGGAGCAGAGTGCCTACCAGGCCATGGGCCACGGCATCATTGCCCTGATTAAGCCGCTGCTGCACGAACTGATGGACGCGGTTCGCCACGGGTTTGCCGAAGGGGTCGGTGCCGAGAGTGCCACCGAAGGGCTGAAACTTCGTGTCTCCCGGGTGATGAGATACTTTGTGCGGGAGGTGCTGCCCACCCTCAAGCAGGGGATCAAGGACCTGATCAACAACTTCGTCAAGATTCTCATCGAGGGGGTGCTGGGGCTGGTGACCGGCATGTTCAAGACGGTGCTCAAGGTGATCTCCGAAGGCTTCTCCGCCCTGGTGGGCGCCGGCAAGATTCTGATGCAGCCCGATTCCGCCATGAGCAGAGCCCAGAAGGCCGATGCCATCGTCAAGCTGTTTGCCGCGACCGCCGCCAGCTTCGTGGTGTTCTACTTCGAGAGCAGCATCCTGGCGGCGCTGCCCAAGGGCTTTATCAAGGACATTGCCCTGAGCACCCTGAGCGGCGTGGCCTCGGTGGTGGTGGTTTACCTGCTGAATCAGGCCGACCTGTTCTCCACCAAGGCGGAGCTGCGCTCCCGCAGGGTGGCGGAGATCTTCGAGCACAGGGTGAAGCAGATCAAGCTGAACACCGATGCCTTCGAGACCGCGGCGGTGACCAAGCTGGCTCAGGATAAGCTGGCCTTCATGGCCATCAGCGAGAGGATGCAGGGGCTTATTGAGGCCGATGAGGACGTCAACCCGGCGGTGGAGCAGCTGGCCCGAAGCTTTAACATCGAGCTGTCGGTCAAGGAGACCGACGAGTTCCTCAACTTGCTGGAGAGCAGCGACGCGTTACTGGTTTAGCAACCACAGTGGGGACGGTCACCAGACCGCCCCCCGCTGCTGGCCTTCCGTGGCCGGGGATTTCAGTTGACCGCGGCCAACAGCCCCAGTACTGCCGCCGGGGCGATGGCGGCAAAGGCGACGGCGGCCCAGTCGACCAGGGACTGGTTATCTTTCTTAGACATAGTGACTCCGGAACAGTAGTAACAAGCCCCAAGATGGGCGTTTAAGGGCATGGAACACGCAATGGCGCGCTCATTCCTGTTCCACAAGCCGTTGTGTCTGCGTCAAATCGCACCGCTATATTAATCGAACATTTCTGCGGTGAGCATTCGGTTATTCAATGGTTTGGACTCGGCGGTTATCCGATGTCCGGGCATGAAAAAGCCCCGCCTGAGCGGGGCTTTCTCTATTTGTCGCCTAGTTGGCAAACAAGCGCCTGTTCTCCGCCATCACCTGCAGCAGGGTCGGCGCGTCCAGCTTGGCGTTGCGGATGCGGCGGTTGTCCCGGTCGTAGACCCGGTAGTCGCCGTGGTTGTCGATCACCGTGGTGGTGCCCTTGGACATGATCGCCACGTAGCGGCGGTTGCCGGTCACCAGGAACTCCAGGGTCGAGGGGGCGTACAGGGTATCGCCCACACTGTACTCCGCCGGGCTGTTGGTGCAACCCAGCAGGTTGGTCAGCAGCGTGGGGGCGACCGCATAGTGGCTGGTGGGATAGCCGATGCGCTTGCCCGCGTCTCCCGGCCAGCGAATCATCAGCGGCACACCGGTGGTGGCGTCGGAGAAGTTGCGGCTCAGCCGGTTGTCCAGGCTGGTGAACTCCTGGCCGTTGTTGCCGGTGATCACCACCAGGGTGTCCGGACTGACGGCGTCCAGCAGTCGCTCCAGCTGACCGTCGAGGAAGGTCAGCGAGCTGCGGTACTGGTTGAACAGCACCGCCTGGGCCTCGTTGAGCGCCATCTGAGGTTTCACCGTAGGCAGTCCGACGAAGCCGACGGGTGTGCTGTAGACCGACGGTGCGTGGTACTGCACCAGCAGCGCCAGCTTGTCCCGGGGCGAGCTCAGCAGGTGAAGCGCCTGGTCGGTGGTCTGGGTGTCGCGCTGCGCCGCCGACTCGAAGGGGCGTTCCTGAATCAGCTCGAAGTCTCTGAACACCAGCTGAGTGGCAGGCTCGAGCTGTGAACCGGCCACGCCCAGGGCGGTGAGCGCATAGCCCTTGGCCGTCAGTTGCTGGGTCAGTACCGGCGCCTTCTGGTCGGCCAGCAGCGACCCTTCATAGGCGGGCAGCAGTCCGTACAGCAGGCTTCGCAGGCCCTGACCCGCTTCGTTGGAACCGCTGTAGTGGGCCATGAAGTGGTGGGTCGTCTTCGACCACTGACTCAGGAACGGCATGGTTTCTGGGGTCACCATGTCCCGCCGCAGGGCGTCGATGGTGACCATAAGCAGCGGCTGGGACGGGGTGTCGATGCACTGCATCGCCCTGGTGGGATAGGTCAGCTGCTTGGTCGGCAGGGCCGAGGTTTCCCGCTCCAACAGGGTCTCCTCGTCGACGATGCCGCGACTGGCCATAAAGCTGCGGGCGGTGGCCGGGTAGTGCAGCGGCAGCATCTCATCCTGCTGGACGATGGGCTGGTAGACGTTGGCGTCGGCCCAGATGTGCAGCAGGTGGCTGCCGAGGAACAGGCCTATCATTACCGAGGCGATCTTACCGCCCCACTGGCGCCGGCTCAGGCGCTCTATCCGTTTCCACAAGCCGTTGGCCAGCAGCAACTGCAGGGCCAGCATGGCCGCGGGGGCTACCAGCAGCCAGGGGTTGCTGATCAGCTTGGGCAGATCGGCGAAGGAGATGTCGAACACGAAGGGGTTGAGGTGCAGCCGGTAATGGTCGAACACCAGGGTATCGTACACCAGCAACATATGGCCCAGAGTTGCCATGATCGCCGCATAGCCCCTCAATATCTTGGAGTAGGGCAGGATAAGGCTGATGGGAAACAGCAGCAGCAGGTAGATCAGGAAGCTGACGAAGGAGAAGTGCCCCAGCAGGGTAACCGCGGTGTAGAGTTGGGACAGCAGGGTATCCGGCCAGCCCAGCAGTTTGACGTAACGTACCGCGATGATGGCGGCCAGCAGCCCATTAATGAAGGCAAACCAGTGGCCCCAGGTCACCAGACGGGAGACTTTGTCTCTTTGCAGATCGGTAGCGTGCATGGATGTGGAAGTATTCCTCTGTAGGAGCTCATATCCTAAGCGGAAACAAGGCACTATACCAGTGAACTGGTGTAATTCCGTCCCGGTGATGGGACTGGCATCGTCTTGGCGGGGGGAGAGTGACCCCTGCCGGGGTCACGCCGCGGGCATCAGGCGTCGTGCCGGTCGTCGACCGAGGCCAGCAGCGCCTGACCGAACTGCTCGGCCAGCCGTTTGCGGGCAGCGGGCGCCACATCACGGTTGATGATGTCGGTGGCACAGTTGCCCAGCACCATCAGTGCCAGATCCGTCGGAGTCTGGTTTTTCTCGAGCACTAAAAGCAGCTCGTTCAGCAACTTTTCCACCTGGTCATTGCTGTATTTGGACAGAATCGCCATGGCTTTTCCTGTTTTGTTGATTCGAAGGCGCAGTATAATAGCCGATCTGTGCGTGAACCACTAACACCGGGAACAAGATGATTAAGATCGATCAGGCGATTCTGCACGCGGTGCAGAGAGATGGCGAAGGAGAGCTGCGTTGTAAGCTGCGCCCCCAGCCCCTGGAGTACTCCGATGCCCTGGATGAGCTGCTGGGCGAGTTGCACCGCCTCTATACCGCCAAGGCCGGCAAGGGTTACGGCTACTTTGGTGTGCCCGAAGGGGAGGACGAAGCCAACCCGGCATTCTCGGAGGCACTGACCCAGTGGCACACCGGCAACCTGGGGTTTGTCGAGTTTAGCGGCCGGGCGGGGAAGCTGCTGGAGCAGGAACTGGCCAAGTATGACTTTGCCCAGGGAGGCTACCTGCTGATGGCAGCCTACAACCACATCGCCTGTGACTACCTGTTTGTGGCGCTGATGTCGCCCAAACCCAGTGTGTCTGTGTCCCAGGAGATGGAGGTGCATGGCAGTGAGCACCTGGACCTGTCCAACCTGCAGCTGGCTGCCCGCATCGATCTCAGCGAGTGGCGTGCCGATCCAACATCGAAAAAATACATCTCCTTCATCAAGGGGCGGGCAGGGCGTAAGGTGGCCGATTTCTTCCTCGACTTCATGGGCTGCGTCGAGGGGGTAAACGCCAAGAGGCAGAACAAGGAGCTGGTGCAGGCGCTGGAAGATTACGTGGCGACCACCGATCTGGACGCCGAAGAGCGCCAGCAGTGCCGTGATGCGGTGTTTGATTACTGCAAGACCCAGATCAGCGCCGGCGGTGAGGTGCAGCTGAAGGACATTGCCGACGAGTTCGCCGACCGCGGCGCCGAGGAGTTCTACCAGTTTACCTCTGCCGGTGAGTATGAACTGGAGGAGACCTTCCCCGGTGATCAGAGCACCCTGCGTCAGCTGAAGAAGTTCTCTGGTACCGGCGGTGGGGTCTCGCTCTCCTTCGATGCCCACCACCTGGGGGAGCGGGTGGTGTGGGATGCGGTGAACGACACCATCACCATTAAGGGGGTTCCGCCAAATTTGCTGGATCAGTTGCAAAGACGCTTGAAAGCGTGAGCTCGATCGCATAAAAAGAGGCCTCGTCGTTAAGGCGGGGCCCTTTTTGTTTCTGAAATGTGAAAGTCAGGTTCTATAACTGGTTGCCTCCAAAGCGAATTTATATTCAATTTATCCTTAAATTGGCTTTTTGTGCTCATATTTATGCATAAAGCAAGGATTTATATTTTACAACGTCGCCCCCTTCGGCTAATCTGCGCAACCAATCGCACAGGCGAATCAAGATTCCAGGTGAGCCGCTGGTGGATGCCAGCCGTGACCCGACAGAAAAATTACAAGGCAACACTCATGCACAAGCACGCAACCGACGACAGCCAGGTGAAAACAGGCAGAAACCTGATGCTGTTCCTGCTGCCCTCTATACTGGGGGTTCTGCTCTTTATGACCCCGGTGATCCACGATGAGGGGCTGACCATCCCCATCGCCATCCTCGCCAACGCCCTGAAGGCGGCCATCGGTGATGCCCTGCCGGCCGTCGTGGCGACGGTGGTGATCCTGATGGGCATCGCCACCACCCTGGTGAAGCTGTTCAAACCCAAGTTTGTCACCGGCAACGGCTTCCTCAATAGCCTGCTGAACGTCAGCCCGCTGTGGTTCATCACCCGCCTGGCCGGCGCCATCTTCGTCGCCATGGTGGTGACCAAGACCGGTCCCGAGGCGATCATCAGCGGGGATACCGGCACCTTCGTGTTTGGTGATCTGCTGCCCACCCTGTTCGCGGTGTTCATCTTTGCCGGGCTGTTGCTGCCGCTGCTGACCCACTTCGGCCTGCTGGAGCTCATCGGCACCCTGCTAACCAAGGTGATGCGTCCGGTATTCAACCTGCCCGGACGCTCCGCCATCGACTGCTTGGCCTCCTGGCTGGGTGACGGTTCCGTGGGCATCCTGATGTCCAGCAAGCAGTATGAAGACAAGTTTTACACTCAGCGGGAGGCGGCGGTGATCGGCACCACCTTCTCCGCGGTGTCCATCAGCTTCTCCCTGGTGGTGATTGCCCAGGTGAAGCTGGAGCACCTGTTTGTGCCCTTCTATGCCACCATCTGCCTGGCGGGCATCGTCGTCGCCATTATCGTGCCGCGTCTGCCGCCGCTGAGTCGCAAGAAGGACCTGCTGATCGACGGCAGCACCCGTGCGTCTGACGCCGAGGTGATTCCCCAGGGCCACAGCGTGCTCTCCTACGGCTACCTCAACGCCTTGAAGACCGCCGACCGCATTGAAAACCCGCTGGACGTGGTGAAAGAGGGGCTCAAGAACGCCGTCGACATGGTGTTTGGCATCCTGCCGGTGGTGATGGCCGTCGGCACCCTGGGTCTGGTGGTGGCCGAGTACACCCCGCTGTTTGCCTGGATGGGCACCCCGTTCGTGCCCCTGCTGGAGATGCTGCAGATCCCCTTCGCCCAGGAGGCGTCGGAGACCATGGTGGTGGGTTTCGCGGATATGTTTATCCCCTCCATCATCGCCGCCGGCATCGACAACGAAATGACCCGTTTCGTTATCGCCGCCATGTCGGTCACTCAGTTGATCTACATGTCGGAGGTCGGTGCCCTGCTGCTGGGCAGCCGCATCCCAATCAACGTGCTGGAGCTGTTTGCCATCTTCCTGCTGCGCACCCTGGTCTCCCTGCCGGTCATCGCCGGCATGGCCCACCTGGTATTCTAAAGCCAGAAGCCAGAAACAGGAAAAGCCGGTGGATTCCACCGGTTTTTTTTATTTTCAGCCCCTAAACCACCTACTTCAGTAGGTGGTTATCATTCAAATAGGCTTGGCCTGAATACCCACCCATGCTAAGTGCCACCTTGATTTTTCGCGAAGTCAAAGAAGGCAAATAGCATGAGTCGATACGAGAAAGCATCTCACGTGTTCTGGAGGTGTCAATACCACATCGTTTGGACACCAAAGTACCGTCACCGAATACTGAAGAACAAAGTAGGGCGTGATGTATACCGCTCCATCCATGTGTATTGCGAACAGTTGGGTTGCCAGGTAGTGGAGTTGAGCATTCAGCTCGACCACGTACATCTGGTGGTGAAGGTGCCTCCCAATTTATCGATATCGAGGCTGATGGGAGCTTTGAAGGGGAAGATTGCCCTGAAGCTCTTTAGCAAGTACCCGTACTTGAGGAAGAAGAAGTTATGGGGAAATCACTTCTGGCAAAGAGGTTACTTCGTTGACACGGTAGGTATCAATGAAGAGATCATCAGACGATACGTTAGGCATCAGGAAAAAGAGGAACGTTCGTAGGAACAAGCCCAGTTAGCACTGGATTAGCAAGAAAACGCCCCCTTCTAGGGGGCATTCACAAAGCCACCTTCTTTAGAAGGTGGATCTTTACTTTTTCACCTAGGGGTCGCTTTGATATGGTGTGCACAGGACACGTGGCCTGAATGATAAGGCCAGGTAAAAAAACCTGTCGCTGCACCACTGCTGCATCTGCCGGCCAACAGGCAGAGCGGAGTGGATTAAACCATGTTCTATTACAATAGTTAGTGACACTTACTTTGGAGGGAAAGGGATGTCTAATCGATCCTCATTGATTCTCGGCATCTCTCTTGCTGTCGCCATGGCCCTGGCATCGGCCATTCTGAGTCAAGGGATACTGCAATTCAAGCTGCTGGATCGTACCGTGGTGGTCAAGGGGCTGGCCGAACAGGAGGTGGCGGCCAACATCGCCATCTGGCCGGTAAAGTTTTCCGCGGCGGATAACGATCTGACGGAGGTGTACGACTCGCTGGAGCGCCAGGGCGAGCAGGTGCGCGCCTTCCTGCTGCTGCAGGGGTTCGGCGATGGGGAACTGACGCTGAGCACCCCCAACGTGACCGACAAGCTGGCCCAAAGTTACGGGCCCGAGAGCTCACCACTGAGATACAGCGGCAGCATGACCCTCACCATCTACACCGACAAGGTGGACGCGGTTCTCGCGGCGCGCCAGCAGCTGTTCACCCTGGCCAAACAGGGGGTCAACCTGGTGTCGGAGGACTACAACGCCCGCACCGAATTCCTGTTTACCGGGTTGAATGATCTCAAACCGGCGATGATTGAGCAGGCCACCCGCAACGCCCGGGAGGTCGCACAGCGCTTCGCCGAGGATTCCCAGAGTACGCTGGGCAAGATTCGTCGTGCTCAGCAGGGGATCTTCTCAATTCGTGACCGAGATTCAACCACGCCACACCGTAAAAAAGTTAGAGTGGTGTCGACGGTTGAATACTATCTGGTTGATTGAGGAGGGGGGCGTGATGAGAGTATTGATTCTGGCCCTGTCACTGGTTCTGAGCGGCTGCGCCACTGCGCCCCACGTTCCCCAGGTGCTCGACGTCTATGACGTGGTGGAGAGCGTGGAGGCCGACGAGTTTGAACTGTGCTTCAAGGTGCCTGTCGGCAAGCACCTGGCGGGACCCGTGGTGTCGACGGTGAGCTACACCGACGAACATGGCGACCAGCAGCAGGTGGTGCTGTCCATGGAGTTTGCCTCCAAGAGCTACCTGCCGGCCCTCAAGGGGATCCTGATGTTTCGCCACCCCGAGTATGAGTACCACTACAGGTTGACACCCCACTCCAAAGAGGTGTGGAAGCGGCTGCAGCAGGAGTTGAGGCGTACCGCCGCTAAGGCGGAGCTCAGGCCCTACCCGGATCAAGGGCTGTGGCATCACGACGTCCGACACAAGCCGATTGCGGACACCAAGAGGATGGAAGCGGGCCTGAAACTGTAGAGGGGGAAGGCCAGTCAACAACAGAGAAGCCGGGCGATGCCCGGCTTCCTTTTTTAGCGGTTGAACACGAGTCTCTGACCCACAGGATCGGAGATCACCTCCCGGCCGTCATAGGCCAGGACCCCGCCCACCCAGGTGGCGGCGATGGTGGAGCGGAAGGTGTAGCCTTCGAAGGGGCTCCAGTGACACTTGTAGAGCAGGTTGTCCTTGTTGACCGGGTAGGGCTTTTCCAGATCGATCAGCACCAGATCGGCGTGGTAACCCTCGCGCAGGTAGCCGCGCTCCTTCAGGTTGAAGCGTTCGGCCACCGCATGGCTGGTCTTCTGCACCACGGACTCCAGGGTTAACACCCCGTCATGCACATGCTCCAGCAGCGAGAGCAGGGCGTGCTGCACCAGGGGAACGCCGGAGGGGGCCTTGAAGTAGGTGTTCTGCTTCTCCTCCCAGGTGTGGGGGGCGTGGTCGGTGGCGATGACGTCGATCACGTCCCGCTTCACCGCATCCAGCAGCGCCTGGCGATCCCGTTCGGTCTTCACCGAGGGGTTGCATTTGATCTGGGTGCCGAGGGTGTCGTAGTCGGCATCGCTGAAGAACAGGTGGTGGACGCAGGCTTCGGCAGTGATGTTGGCCTCGGCCAGGCTGTCCAGGCTCTTGTGGGCTTCGAACAGCGCCAGTTCGTCGGCGGTGGAGATGTGCAGCACATGCAAGCGGGTGCCGTGCGCCTTGGCCAGCTCGATGGCCATCTTGGTGGACTTGAGGCAGGCTTCCCTGGAGCGGATCTCGCCGTGGAGTTTCACCGGTACCGCCTCGCCGTACTTGGCCCGGGCCGCAGCCTCGTTGGCGTCGATCATCGGGGTGTCTTCGCAGTGGGTCACCACCGGAATTTTGGCATTGGCGAAGATCGCCTCCAGGGTTTCCCGGTTGTCCACCAGCATGTTGCCGGTGGAGGCGCCCATAAAGATCTTGATGCCGCAGGCTGCCTGGGGATCCAGGGTGCGGATCTCCTCCAGGTTGTCGTTGGTGGCCCCCAGGTAGAAGGCGTAGTTGGCGACGGAGACCTCCGCGGCGCGCCGGTACTTGGCTTCCAGAGCCTCCGCATTGGTGGTCTGAGGATTCACATTGGGCATCTCCATGAAGCTGGTGATGCCGCCGGCGACGGCGGCGCGGCTCTCGGAGAGGATGTTGCCCTTGTGGGTGAGGCCCGGCTCACGGAAGTGAACCTGGTCATCGATCATTCCGGGGATCAGCAGTTTGCCCTCGGCGTGGATGATCTCGGCGCCATCGGGAGCGTCGATCTGCGGGGCGATCTTCTGGATGCGACCGTCGGCGATCAGCAGATCGCCCTGTTGACGGATCCCCTCGTTCAGCAGGGTGGCGCGTTTTATCAGTGTGATGGTCATGGGCCGCTCTTATGCTCTTGTTTGGGTACAGACGCCGCCTATAATAGCGGATTGGGTCTCGTTTCGCCTATAAGGATGTGACATGTTCCGCAGTTTGAGCCTTGTTTTATTTTCCCTTTTTACCCTTTTTTCTCATGCGTCGGCGCTGGAGCTCAGAGACCCGTTGACCCAGGGCGCCCTGGTGCGGGCCAAGGTGCAGCCCGGCAGCCAGGTGACCCTCAATGGCACACCGGTGCGCCTGGATGAGGCGGGTAACCTGGTGTTCGGCTTCGGCCGCGATGCGCCGCTGAACCAGTTGGTTGCCGTGATCGCGCCCAGTGGTGAGGTGACCGAGTTTCCGCTGACCCTGACCAAGCGCAGCTATCTGATCCAGCGCATCGAGGGGATCGCCAGGCGCATCATGGAGCCCAAGCCTGAGGATGTCGCCAGGGCCAGGCAGGACAGCGTCCAGGTCAAGCAGGCCAGGGCGACCGATTCGGATCGCACCGATTGGCAACAGAACTTCATCTGGCCGCTGACCGGCCCGATCACCGGTGTCTACGGCAGCCAGCGGGTCTACAACGGTGTCCCCAAGCGGCCCCACTTCGGGGTGGATGTGGCGGCGCCCACCGGCACTCGGGTGGTGGCACCGGCGGATGGGGTGATCACCCTGGCGGTGCCGGACATGTTCTACTCCGGCGGCACCCTGATCATCGATCATGGCTACGGGGTCTCCTCCTCCTTCCTGCACCTGTCCCGCCTGCTGGTCCAACCCGGTGACGAGGTGCGCCAGGGCCAGGAGGTGGCGGAGGTGGGTGCCACCGGACGGGTTACCGGCCCTCATCTGGACTGGCGTCTCAACTGGTTCGGTCAGCGCCTCGACCCCCAGTTACTGGTTCCAAAAATGGTTGAAAAACCGTGACTATTTGATGGATGTTACAACTTGGCGGTTGTGACATCCCGTGGCTCCTGCTAGCATCCAAGAGTCGGAGTGACCAGTGAATTTAGCTGTGATAACTGCCTAATGGGAATGATTAATTTCGTTGAATCTGGTGAGTTGGCTCCGCAATCTTGAACTGGCTATCCTGATTACACAAGGAGAGTGTGATGACCAACGAAGCACAGAAACTACTGATTAAGCTGGGCCTGGATGCCGAGCTGGCCGAGCGCTTTTCCGTGTCTCCCGAGCTGGTGTGCGATGAACTGCGGCTGGACGCTGAAACCCGAAAGCAGATTCTGCAACTGAGTGAGGACGGCGATGACGACAAGGTCATCCCCTTCTCCACCACCTGGGTGATCATGGTGCAGCTGAACGACATGGCCAGCAAGACCCACGCTTGATCGTCGTTTTGATGGTGAGGGAAAGGGCTCCCTCACCATCTCTCCTCAGCAGGTGACCCATGCCTTTGCAGCCTTTTACCCTCCTTTTGATACTGCTCCTTGCCTTCTCGGCCGGGGCCAGCGAGCCGGCCAACCCGCTGGGTGCCGCCGAGGTGGATGACAGCCTCCTTGAGCTCGAACAGCTGGCGAGAGCCCAGCCCAGCCTGGCGTTGACCCGGGCCGAGAAGCTGCTGGACCGATTCAACTACCTCAAGCCGCCACAGCTGTGTAAGGCGTTGCAGCTGGCGGCCCTCAGCCATCTGGGGCTGGGGGAGAATCATAACGCCAAGCGCCGGGCCAAGCGGGCCGCGACCTGCGCCGAAGAGCTGGGGCTCTACGGCGAGCTGGTTTACGACCTCAAGCTGGAGGCGATCGCCTCCCATCAACTGATGGAGGAGGTGGACGCCTTCGGAGTCTACCTCAAGGCGCTGAAGTACCTCGATAGGGTCGAGGACCCGCAGCGAAAATCCGACGTTCTGATGTCGGTGGCCAATGTCTACATCAGCATCGGCGATCCGGACCAGGCGCTGTTCTACGCCGAGCGTGCCAGGGCGATCCTCAAGGATCAGCCCACCGGCAAGTGCGGCCAGGCGTTGCTGCTGCTGAGCATTCGCCAGATGCGGGGTTATCGGGCCGAAATTGAGTTCGCCCAGGAGGAGCTGAAGCAGAGCTGCCTGAGCATCGATAACGCCTACATGAAGATCGCCGCCCTGATTCAGTTGGGCCAGTCCCACGTCGACATCGGCAATGATCAGCGGGCGCTGGAGGCGCTCGATCGCGCCTGGACGCTGCAGCAGGAGGGCAATATCGAGCTGAACCAGGGCGCCCTGTTCCACAAGAAGGCTCAGGTGCTGGTGAACATGAAGCGATTCGATGAGGCCCAGCAGGTGATCGAGGAGTTCTTCAACCGCTTCAGCGGCAGCTATACCGCCGCCATGGTGGAGAGTTTCGAATCGGTTCAGGCGGATGTCGACATGGCCACCGGTCGTTATCAGAGCGCCGCCGAGCACTACCGCAAGGCGTTGATGGCGCAGAAAGAGGCGGCGGAGAAGAGCAATGACATCACCCTGGCGGTACAGAAGATCCAGATGGATTCCCTGCAGCAGCAGGCCCAGGTGAAAGAGGCCCAGGCCCTGCAGAAAGCCCATGAGGCCGAGCTGGAGAGGGAGCGGGCGCGCAGCAAAAGCTATATTGCCGTCAGCGCCGCCGTGGCCTTTGGCATTGTCGGCATGGCCCTGGTCAACCGCCGCATGGGTCGCAGTCGCAAACTCTACAAGGATCTGGCCCACTACGACGGCCTGACCGGCCTCTACAGCCGTTGGTTCTGGTTGCAGAGTGCCGAGCGCCGGTGCCAGCTCCTGGATCCCGCGACGCCGGCCTCGGTGCTGCTGCTGAGAATCGATGAGCTCAGGGCACTGAACCTCGAGCATGGCTACAGCGTCGGCGACGCCGTGATGCAGCGGGTGGCCGCCGAGCTGACAGAGATCAAGCCTGACTCCGCCCTGGTGGGACGAACCGGAGGGAATCAGATGGCACTGCTGCTGTCAGAGATGTCCCGTCCTGCCGCCACCGAGTTGGCGGAACGCATCAGGAATCGAATCGAGATGTTGCCTCCGGCAGAGATGGATCTCAGCCGGGGGATCACCGTCACCCTTGGGGTGTGCGGGTACAGCCGCCAGAGAGACCTGAGCGAGCTGGTACTCAAAGCCGACAAGGCGCTGGATGAGGGCCGTCAGGGAGGCGGCAACCAGGTATTTGCTTTTGAAGGAAATTAACCGATGAAACAGGGACGTCTGGATATCGTCGGGCTGGGGATCAACATCCCCCGTCACACCTCAATGTTTACCGAAAGTCTGATCCGCAATGCCGACCGGGTGTTTCACCATGTGACCCACCCGGTGGCGCAGCAGTATATGGACCAGCTCAACCCCAACAACCATTCGCTGCATCGTCACTACACCGAGCAGGAGAGGCGGGAACAGGCCTATCATGCCATGGCCGACGAGGTGGTCAGCGCCGTGGCGGCTGGCGAGCGGGTGGTGATGGCGCTCTATGGCCACCCCCGGGTGTTTGCCATCGTGCCCAAGTTTTGCATTGAGCAGCTGCGGGGTAGCAAGCTGCCGGTGACCATGCATCCGGGCATCGGTGCCGACGCCTGCCTGTACGCCGATCTGAATCTGGATCCCGCCGAGCCCGGCCTCTGCCACGTGGAAGCCAGCCAGTTCCTGTTCTTCAAGTTTGAACCCATGCTCCAGTGCCACCTGGTTCTGTGGCAGGTCTCCATTGCCGGTGACACCAGCTTTACCAGCATCCAGCGCAGTCAACAGGCGGAGCGTCAGCTGCTGGTCGACAAGCTGATGCGCTGGTACCCGGCGGACCACCCGGTGTGCCTGTATGAGGCGGCCATCATCGCCCTGCACAAGGGGCGCAAGGAGTGGATTGAGCTGAAGGACCTGGCCTCGGCCCACCTCAACCCCTGGACCACCGCGGTATTACGGCCGTTGAAGACGCTGGAGCTGGACAGGGAGATGTATGACAGCCAACAGGCGCTGAAGAGATAGAGAAAAACCCGGGGAACCCGGGCTTTTTCAGGCCGGTTGTCCCGGCGCGCTAGCCTTCGCGCTCGCCGAGCTTTTCCAGTATCAGCACCAGCAGGAAACCCGCCGCTGCGCAGGACAGGGCCAGCAGCAACTGGTTGGAGTCGCCGGTGGCCTGCTCAAACTGGCCCGGCAGCAGATTCTCCTGCAGCAGCGGCACCTGTTCCCCCTTGGAGTTGGTGCGCCAGCTCAGGGTCTGCTTCCAGGGCCAGATCTTGCCCAGGGTGCCGATCAGCAGCCCGGTCAGGAAGGCCAGGGTCTGAGTATGGAATCGGCGCAGCAGGAAGGAGAGCAGGTGAGAGAAACTCAGCAGGCCCAGCACGGTGCCGCTGAGGAAGATGGCGATGGTCACCAGGTCCCGCTGGCTGACCGCCGCCAGCACCGGGCCGTACAGTCCCAGCAGCAGCAGGATAAAGCTGCCGGAGATCCCGGGTAGGATCATGGCGCAGATGGCGATCATCCCGCCAATGAGAATGTTCATCGGGGTGGGGTCCAGGGCCAGCGGGTTGGCCACCGACAGGATCCAGGCCAGGCCGATGCCGATCGCCAGGGAGAGCAGCTGCGGCGGATCCCACCGGTCAATCTGTTTGCTGATGTGCAGGATAGAGACCAGAATCAATCCGAAGAAGAAACTCCAGATGGCAATAGGCTGAGTCGCCAGCAGGTGAGAGATCAGCTTGGCCAGGGTGGCGATGGCCAGGCCGATCCCCGCCATCAGGGTGATAAGGAAGGGGGCGTTGATGTGGTTCCAGGCGGCCTTGAACCCCTCGCGGCGGATGCGGCCGATCAGGCTGGGGTTGATGCGGCGGATGCTCTCCAGCAGCTGATCGTAGATGCCGGTGATGAAGGCGATGGTGCCGCCGGAAACCCCGGGCACCACGTCGGCGGCCCCCATGGCCATCCCTTTCAGGAAGGTCTTAATGTCCAATCTCATTAACAACGTCGTATCTGGTTGAGTTTGTCGGCATTATAGGGCGAGGATATGGAAAAGTCGTGCATTGTGAGGAGAGCGGGCCCATGAGTTTTGAGCGATTGATCGACCGGCGCCGCAGCGACAGCCTGAAGTGGCAAAAATATCAGGACGCCGATGTGCTTCCCCTGTGGGTGGCGGACATGGATTTTGCCATCCCCTGGGAGGTGACCAAGGCGCTGCGGGCGCGGCTGGAACACGACATCTTCGGCTACGGCGTGCTGTCCCAGAGCACCAAGCAGACCCTGTGCCGCTGGCTCCATCAGCGCTGGCAGGTCGAGGCGACCCCCTCGCAACTGGTGACATTGCCGGCGGTGGTGCCGGGCCTGAATTTTGCCATCGAGGCGATGGCCTGCAGTGACATCGGCTTCTTCTCACCCATCTATCCCCCGATACGTCAGGTGGCGCAGAACCTGGACATTCGCGGCCGTGCCCTGGAGATGCCGCTGGAACAGGGGCGTTACCGCATGCCCCTGGAGGCGATCGAGCAGGCGGCCAGGGAGGGGATGCAGGCGCTGCTGCTGTGCAACCCCCACAACCCCGGGGGCACCATCTGGCACGCGCGGGAGCTGGAGGCGCTGCTGGCGCTCTCCCGCCAGTACGACCTGCTGCTGGTCAGCGATGAGATCCATGGCGATCTGATCATGCCCGGCAATCGGCATCACTCCCTCTCCGCCCTGGCCACAGAGGAGGACGCGGTGATCACCCTGATCTCCGCCGGCAAGAGCTTCAACCTGGCGGGACTGCCCATCGCCTTCGCCCTGGCCAAGCAGGGGGAGATACGCCGCCGTCTCAAGGCGCAGTTGACCGGACGCTGTGCCACTCACAATGTGCTGGCGGCGGTGGCCATGGAGGCCGCCTTCGGCCGCTGTGCCCCCTGGCTGGATGAGCTGAGGCAATACCTGGGGCAGAACTGGGGGCGCATCGAGGCGCGACTGGGCGGTGTCGACGGGATCAGGTTGATGAAGCCGGAAGCGACCTACCTGGCCTGGATAGACTGCCGGGGCCTGGGGTGGGAGGAGGAGCCCTCCAAGGTGTTTACCCGGTTCGGAGTGGGGCTCTCCTGTGGCACCGAGTTTGGGGCCCCGGGGTTTGTCAGGCTCAACTTTGCCTGTCCCGAGCAGACCCTGAACCAGGCCCTGGAACGGATGGTCAGGGCCCTGACAGATCATGGGAAGCGGGTGGCAGGCTAGCCCTGGGACGGGGCGGGGCGGTGGCCGATCACCTCGCGGATATCGTAGGGGTGCAGCTTGATGGTCAGCGGCCCCTGCTTGAACGACACCGTCGGGTTGGGCAGGGGCTCATCATCGGCCTTGGACCCGCTGCTCTTCACCTCGATATCCAGGGTGCCATCGACGATCACCGGCCACTTGGCGGTGATCACCGGCAGTTTGCGCACCGCGTCCAGCATCTCCTCCTGGGTCTGGGCGCCGCAGGGCAGCACAAACTCGATGTGCTCCCAGCCATCCCGGCGCCTGCGGCCATCGGGGAAGGGCAGCTCAATCACCTCGACCTGCCACTCACCCACCTTCAGTGGCTCATCCAGCTCGATCAGATAGATGGGGCGGCCGCCGATCACCTTATCGGAGAGCACCCGGCCTCGCTTGCGCAGATGGTTCAGCAAGTGGTCGGCGTCGGCCTTCTCGGTCACCCTCAGGGCGATGTGGTCGACCTGCAGCGCCGCCTTGACCAGCCCGAGCCGGTTGGCGAACAGGGTGATGTTATGGCCAAACTCAGGGAGTTTGGATAGCAGTTGTTCAATATTCATTGATCTCCGCCTGCTCTATGGTGTTGCCGTCCAGGCCCATGACGGTGAGGTGTGTACCATCGAAATGGCCCAGGCTCGGGGCGTAGCCGCCCTTGGGCAGGGTCACCGAACCCGGGTTGAACATCAGGCGCCCCTCCTGCCAGCGGGCCATGGGGATATGGGTGTGGCCGAAGCAGAAGATATCGCCCCGGGCCAGCGGCGGCAGCTTGGTGTCGTTCCACAGGTGGCCGTGGGTGATAAAGGCGCGCTGTTTGCCCAGCAGCATGTTGGAGTAATCCGCCAGGAGCGGAAACTGACACAGCATCTGGTCCACTTCGCTGTCGCAATTGCCCCGGACCGCCAGGATTCGCTCGGCGTGCTCATTCAGCCGCTCGGCCACCCTGGGCGGGTTGTAGCCGTCGGGTACCGGGTTCCTGGGACCATGGTTGAGAATGTCGCCCAGCAGGATCAGGTGGCGGCAGTTCAGCTTGTCCGCCCATTCCAGGGCCCTCTCAAGGGCCGGCAGGCAACCGTGGATGTCAGAGATAAACAGCATCAGTGAAACTTCGTTCTTGGTAGGATTCATCGAGTGTAACTGGCCCCTGTTCACATGGCCAGCTAAGAGCCGCTTAACGCTTTCAGGCTGTGAACTCTTCGAACAATTTCACCCAAAACCGCGGATTTTCGGCGTTTTCATTCCGGAGAAGCTGGGGTAACGTCAAACGGCAACCTCACAACGTCGATGAAGGGGAGTGGCTATGAGCAGCAGCGACAAGCACCCACTGGAGGCCGGTCCATTGGAGGGACGGGCCCAGGTGGACCAGGAGGTCAGCAGCGGCGCCGTGGCGGAGATGTGGCTCTGCCTGCTGACCAACCTGAAAAAGCACGAGGTTAACGCCCTGGGCGACTGCAACATGGCCCTGGCGTTCGATCTGGAGTTGGCGGTTCGGGTGGCGCAGCGTGAGAGTCAACCGGTGGCGGCAGTGATGGGGGAGGTGCTCGCCTACTACAACGACAGGCTGTCTCTCTCTGGACTGTGACCAACTGGCGCCGAAACTGGCGGTCAGCGTCAGCCACCATCGTCGCGGCGGAACCCGGCTGCACTGATACCGGGATCACCCCCTCAGCCTGCGCCGCTGGCCAACGGTCGGCGTGGGCGCTACCCTGGGGACCCCTGGCCAGTTCGGTGCGGTAATGTTACGCAGTTTTCTGATAATCCTACTTTTTTATCCATTCATTCTGCTGGCGGACAGCCTGCCGCGCCTGCTCGGCGAAGACCAGTTTGGCCAGCCCTGCGCCGTGGACCGCGCCACCTCGCTGCTGCTGCTCTCCCACGACAAGGCCAGTGCCCACCTGGCGATGGAGGCGATCTCCCGCCTCTGGCCGCGGGGGGATGCCCCGTTGCAACTCGTGGTGGACACCCGGGAGGTGCCCAGCTGGGTAATGAGCTGGTTCATGCTGCCCAAGCTGCGGCGCCATAACACCCCGCTGTGTCTGGATGACCAGGGGCGGATGACCCAGGCGCTGGCACCGGGCGACGGCGAGGTGCTGCTGATCGAGCTGCGCCGGCTGGTGGTGGAACGGCGCCGGCAGTTTCGCGACGGCGAAACGCTGGGGCGGGCACTCGAGCGACTCTCTTCTCGCTGAAAGTGATATAGTTACCTCAAACCTTCAGTCATCGGGGGCCAGCCGTTGTCGGCGAGCGGGCCGTCCGTTTCGCGTTAAGGGTAAGGATGCGAACCGCCACCTATCTTCTGCTGTTGTGCCTGTGGGTGACCCCTGTCACGGCCAAGGAGCTGGTGGGCGCCACCGAGCGGGTTCAGGTGGGCACGGGGGCCACCGAGTTCCTGGCACGGGTGGACACCGGCGCCGCCCTCTCGTCGCTGCACGCCAGCGACATCCATCTGCTGCACAGCGGCAGCCAGCCACTGGTGCGCTTTACTACCGAGAACCGCCGTGGCGATCGGCTGACCCTGACCCTGGCGGTGGTGGATATCATCAAGGTGCGCTCCGCCCAGGGCAGCGAGCGGCGCTACGTGGTGTGGCTGCCGGTGCGCTTTCGCGGCAGCCAGAGGAGCATCAGGGTCAACCTGAGAGATCGCGGTAATATGAGCTATCGCCTGTTGCTCGGGCGCAACTGGCTCAGCGGCCACTACCTGGTGGATGTCGACCGTCCCCCCTCTCAGGAGTAACCCATGTCCTATCTGATGTCTGTCACCCTGCTGTGGGCCTTCTCATTCAGCCTCATCGGCCAGTTTCTGGCGGGCAGGGTGGATCCCTGGTTTTCCGTCTGGTTCCGGGTGTTGCTGGCCCTTGGGGTGATGCTGCCCTGGCTGAGGCTGCGCTACCTGAAACCCTCGCTCACCCTGAAGCTGATGGCCATCGGCGCCTGCCAGCTGGGGGCGATGTACGGCTTCTACTACCACGCCTTCGAGTACCTGTCGGTGGCCGAGGTGCTGCTGTTTACCGTGCTGACCCCGGTCTACGTTACCCTGTGGTACGACTGGCTTTGTGGCCGCTTCTCCCCCTGGTATCTGCTGACCGCGGTGCTGGCGGTCGCCGGGGCGGCGGTGATCAAGTACACCGGGGTCGAAGGGGAGTTCCTGATGGGATTCCTCATCGTCCAGGGGGCCAACCTCTGTTTTGCCATCGGCCAGGCCAGCTACAAGTGGTTGATGGCGAGTGAGCCCCAGGGCCTGCCCCAGCACCAGGTGTTTGCCCTGTTCTACCTTGGTGCCTTCCTGGTGGTGACCCCGGCGCTGCTGCTGTTCGGCCAGTTCGACAAGCTGCCCGGGACCCCGACTCAGTGGGGGGTACTGCTGTGGCTGGGTGCCATCGCCTCCGGCGCGGGCTACTTTTTGTGGAACAAGGGGGCCACCCGGGTGGACGCCGGCGCCCTGGCGGCCATGAACAACCTGCTGGTGCCCGCGGGGCTGCTGGTTAACCTGCTTATCTGGGAGCATGATCCCGACTGGACGAGGTTGCTGGCCGGGGGCGGGGTGATACTGCTCTCCCTCTGGTTTAATGAAGCCTGGGTCAAGCCCAGGGTGGAGCGGGGCGTCGCCTGATGGGGTTTCAACGGGCCGGCTTTGCCGGCTGGCCCCTGGGTAAGATATTTATGGGAAAGGTGAATGGATGAAAGATCTCGATGATCATAAAAAAATTGCCGTGCTAATCGATGCCGATAACGCGCAGTACGCAAAGATCAAGTTGATATTGGATGAGATATCCTCCCAGGGACACATAGTGATCAAGCGGGCCTATGGTGACTGGTCCAGCGAGTACCTGAAAAACTGGAAGGGGCACCTGAACGAACTGGCGATACAGCCGATTCAGCAGTTTGCCTACACCACGGGCAAGAACGCCACCGACGCCTCGATGATCATCGATGCCATGGATCTGCTCTACTCGAACAAGTTTGACGCCTTTGCCATCGTCTCCAGTGACAGCGATTTCACCCGGCTGGCTTCTCGGCTGAGGGAGTCGGAGATCTTCGTGTTTGGGGTGGGTGAGAAGAAGACCCCGGTCTCCTTCAGGAACGCCTGTGACGACTTTATCTTCACCGAGAACCTCAGCGACGCCACCGACGCCGACGACGAGCATGCGGTCGATGACACAGAGCGGGCGGAAGCGGATATCGAGGAGCTGATCCCGGTGCTGACCAAGGCGTGGGAGCGGTTTCAGGACGACAGCGGCTGGGCCAATGTCGCCCCCGTCGGTGGCTACGTGAAGCGCGCCAAACCGGATTTTGATCCCCGATCCTACGGAGTCAGGAAGCTGCCCGAGGTGATCGCCGAGTTGTCCGGCGCCTTCGAGATGACCAAGTACAAGGGCAAGGGCACGGTCAACATCGTCGCCTACCGGCCGGTCGATCATCACCAGGCGAATTAGCCCTGGCCGGCCCTGGGGGAACCGGTGCCGTTGACGCGATGCCCGTTGTAAAGGTGGGTATCTGGATCTGAAAGCGGATGTGTCGTTAAGGGGGATAACACAAAGGGGCCGTTGGGCCCCTTTGTTTTTCCGGATTTGGTGGCTTACCAGACCCGCAGGGCCAGGCCCTTGAGGTAGAAGCCCTCGGGGAAGGCGCTGCCGATGGGGTGGTCCGGGGACTGGCTGAGGCGCTCGAGGATCTGGGCCTCACGGCCGGCGTCGACGGCGGCGTCGGCGACAATCTTCTGGAACAGGCTGGCGTCCATCAGCCCGGAGCAGGAGTAGGTCAGCAGCACGCCTCCGGGCCTTAAGATCTGCATCGCCACCATGTTGATGTCCTTGTAGCCGCGGCAGGCGCCGGGCAGCTGCGCCTTGTTGTCGGCGAACTTGGGTGGATCCAGGATGATCACGTCGAAGCTGCGCCCCTGGTCGCGGTACTCCCGCAGCAGCTTGAATACGTCCGCTTCCACGAACTCGGCCCGGCTCAGATCCAGGCCGTTGATCTCGGCGTTCTGCCGGGCCAGGGCCAGGGCCGGGGCGGAGACGTCGGCGTTCACCACCTTGGCGGCTCCCGCGTTGAGGGCGTAGGTGCCGAAGCCGCCGGTGTAGCTGAAGCAGTTCAGCACCTCCTGGTCCTTGGCGTAGCGGCTGGAGGCCAGTCGGTTGTCGCGCTGATCCAGGTAGTAGCCGGTCTTGTGGCCGGTGACCACGTTCACCAGCAGCTTGAGGCCGTTCTCCTCGATGGCCATAGGCTGTTCGGGCAGCTCGCCCCGGAGCAGGCCGGAGGTGGGTTGCAGCCCCTCCTTCTTGCGCACGTCCACATCGGAGCGCTCGTAGATGGCACACTGGGGATAGAGCTCGCCCAGCACCGCCACCAGGGTGTCGCGCCAGGCGTCGGCACCGGCGGAGAGCAGCTGACACACCAGCACGTCGTTGAAGCGGTCGATGGTGATGCCGGGCAGGCCGTCGGACTCGGCGGCCACCAGTCGGTAACCGGTCACCGAGCCGGCGCCGGGCAGGGAATCGCGGCCCGCCTGGGCGCGCTCGATGCGGCGGCGCAGCATCCGGGCGTCCACCGCCTCATCCTGGTTGAAGGTCCAGACCCGCACCCGGATCTGGGATTGTGGGGAGTAGGCGCCACGGCCCAGCCAGCGGCCGTCGTGGGCGAAGATCTCCACGGTGTCACCAACACCGGGCTTGCCGTCGACTCTCTTGATCCCCTTGGAGAACACCCAGGGATGGCGGCGCAGCAGGGATTTCTCCCGGCCTTTTACCAGAACAACGCTGTTTTGCATCACTTTGTCCAACAATTCGCAATTGGCGCGGATTGTAGGAGCTTGGGGCCGTTACGGCAAGGCCGAAGGGGGGAAACCTTCGGCCTTGTAACGGCGGCACCGTGACTTTCGGTCAGGCGGGGCCCGCCGGCGACCGGCCCGAAGCCATTTAACCCAGGCAGGGGGCGTCGGTGCAGTGGTGCACCTCGACGGTCACGTGGGCCAGCTGAGGCACGTCCGCCAGCAGCTCCTTATAGTAGGTGGGATCCTTGGGGTGGTGGGTCACCAGGCTGATGATGGCTGCGCTGTGGTGTCCGGAGAGACGCCACAGGTGCAGATCCGCCACCCGGTTGTCACAGTCCGCCTCGATGCGGCTCTTCACCTGATCGGTCAGATGATCGTCCGGGCAGCGATCCAGCAGGGTGGGGTAGGTGTCCTTGATCAGGCCCCAGCCCCAGCGGGTGATGATCACCGCGCCGACCACGCCCATGATGGGATCCAGGCCGGGCATGTCGAAATAGCGGGCCGCCAGCAGGGCGAAGATGGCGGTCAGCGAGGTCAGGGCGTCGGCGATCACGTGCAGGTAGGCGGCATAGAGGTTGTGATCATGGCCGTGATGGTGGTGACCATGGGAGTGGCCATGATCATGACCGTGGTGGTGATGGTCGTGGCCGTGATGATGGTGGTCCTCTCCCTGGTGCAGCAGGTAGGCGCACACCACGTTGACCACCAGTCCGACCACGGCCACCATCAGGGCGTTGTCGTAGTCGATGGCGACGGGTTCAATCAGGCGCCAGACGGACTCGATGGCCATCAGCAGGGCCACCAGCACCAGGGCGACGGCACTGGTGAAGCCTGCCAGGATGTTGACCTTGCCGGAGCCGAAGCTGTAGAGGGGGTCTTTGGCGGCCTTGCGGGCAAAGCTGTAGGCGAACAGGGTCAGGCCAAAGGCCGCCACGTGGGTCGCCATGTGCCAGCCGTCGGCCAGCAGCGCCATGGAGCCGGTCAGGTAGCCTGTGGCGATCTCGATCACCATCATGGCGGCGGTGATCATTACCGCGTACAGGGTGCGGCGTTCGTTTTTCTTCTGCTCCAGGGCGAAGCTGTGTTGGTGTTGCCAACGTTCCAGAGAGTGACTGTGCATAGCATTGAGAATCAGTATTATTATGGTTCTCTGATTCTAGAGGGGCTGGCGTCGAAAAAACATGCTCCAGGTCATGTTATTCACCCTGTTTTTTTATGGGAAGAGCCGGGGTGATACGCCGACGCCCTTTACAGCGGGCCGACCATGACGACAATAGGGCCATTGGCGACGACGAATGGCGACTGAGTGACTGACACCAATTTCGATACCCGGGCATCCAAGTTTGCCCGCAACATCTACAACAGCAGCAAGGGGCGGATCCGCGAGGCGGTGGTGATGCGTGAGCTCACCGAGCATCTGCTCCCCCATTTTCCCGCCGGGGCGCCGATCCTGGATGCCGGGGGCGGCCAGGGTCAGGTGGCGTTGCAGCTGGCGGCCCTGGGCCATCCCGTTACCCTGTGTGATCTCTCCAGCGAGATGCTGGAGCTGGCCCGGGACAACGCCGAGGCGCAGGGGCTGACCCAGCGGCTGACGCTGGTCAACGCGCCGATCCAGTCGCTGAGCCGGCACCTGGCGGCACCCGTGCCCATCATCCTGTGCCACGCGGTGATGGAGTGGCTGGCGCAGCCCAGGGAGACCCTGATGGAGCTGGTTGGCCACCTGGCCCCGGGCGGCTACCTGTCCCTGATGTTCTTCAACTATCGGGGCATGGAGATGCACAACCTGGTCTCGGGTAACTTCGACAACCTGGGGCACGCCATGGTCCACGGCAAAAAGAAGGTGAAGCTGGCCCCCAGGCACGGGTTCGACAACCAGCAGGTGATCGACTGGCTGGAGCGGGCGGGCCTGGAGCCGGTGCGCCAGGTGGGGGTTCGGGTTATCCATGATTACCTGAGGGATAAATCGATGCAGCAGAGCCAGTACCAGCGACTGCTGGAGCTGGAGCTGGAGTACGCGTCCAAGCCGGTGTTCCGGGATCTGGGCCGCTATACCCACCTGATCATGAAGCGGCCCGGATGAGGGCTGGATCGGAACTTCTGTCATCTTTTTTGACAATAACAGGTTGAAAGTGCACTTTATATCGCTAAATGTGAACAGTTCTCATTGGAGTGGGTCTTGAAACAGAGATTACAGGCACTGGAGCTGCCGACCCTTCAGCCCAAGTGGCTGATGGCCGGCGCCCTCAGCATCGCCCTCTTCGCCATGCTGCCCAGTTCCCAGCCCTACCGGGTCGATTTCCCCACCCTGGTCTCCTCTCCCGCCCCCGAGCCGGCGGCCCCGTCAGAGGTTGAGATGCCGGAAACCCTGAGCTACGAGGTGGCCTCGGGGGACAGCCTCAGCGGCATCTTCTCCCTGATTGGCGTCAGCCAGCAGCAGATGGTTCAGGTGCTGGAGGCGGACTACTCGGTGCTGGCCCTGGACACCCTCAGGCCCGGCCACCGGCTCAATTTCTGGCTGGATGAAGCGGGCAACAGCCTCAACAAGCTGGAGCTGGTGCTCAGCCCGGCCCACAAGGTGCGCTTTACCCGGGTGGAGCCCGGCAGCTTCGAGGTGGAGGAGAGCATCATCGATGGCCAGTGGCGCACCAAGACGTTTGAGGGCGAGGTGCACGGCAGTTTCGCCCGGGTGGCGACCCAGGCAGGCCTGAGCGTCAGTGACGTGGCCAATATCGAGAACCTGTTCAAGGATAAGGTGGACTTTCGCCGGGACCTGCGCGCCGGCGACCGCTTCGGGGTGGTGCGCAACTCCCAGTTCGTCGATGGCCAGGCCACCGGCGCCCACGAGGTGCTGGCGGTGAGTTTCATGATGCGGGGCCGGGAGGTCAGCGCCTTTCGCCACAGCGACGGTCAGTTCTATGACCAGGATGGCAACAGCCTGCAGCGGGCCTTCCTGGCCAAACCCTTCAACGGCAAGTACCGCATCAGCGATCACTTCAACCCGAGGCGCAAGCACCCGGTGACCGGGCGGGTGAAGCCCCACAACGGCACCGACTGGGCCCTGCCCGGCGGCACCCCGCTGCTGGCCGCCGGTGACGGGGTGGTGACCCGGGTGGAGAACCACCCCTATGCCGGCCGCTACGTGGTGATCGATCACGGTGGCCGCTACCGCACCCGCTACCTGCACATGTCCAAGATCCAGGTGCGCAAGGGCCAACGGGTCAGCCGCGGCCAGCGTATCGGTCTCTCCGGTTCAACCGGGCGGGTGACCGGCCCCCACCTCCACTACGAGTTCCATATCAACGGCCGTCCGGTTAATGCCCTCAAGGCGGACATCCCCATGGCCTCTTCGGTGCCCAGGAGAGAGCGCCAGGGGTTCTTTGCCGAGTCCCACCAGTATCGCAAGATGATGGGGATGGAGGGCTGATTTCGCCGGTCATCGGTGCTGCTTGAATATTTTTTGCCGAAACTCAATGGGGTTATCCCTATCACTGGCGTATTCTTTGAACAGGGCGTCAGTGAACAGGGAGAGGCGGGATGACAAGACAGCTGAAGGTGGTGGTGACCGGCGGTCCGGGAGGGGGCAAGACCACGGCGCTGGACCTGTTCCGTCGTGAACTGAGCCACAAGATTGCCATTGTCCCGGAAGCGGCGACCCTGCTGTTTTCCAGTGGCATCAACCGCAGCGACGATCCCCTGGTGTTAAAGTCGATTCAGAAGACCATCTTTTCCCTGCAGCAGAACCTGGAGGCGATCCAGCAGTCCGCCTACCCGGATCGGCTGCTGGTGTGTGACCGGGGTAGCCTCGATGGCTTGGCCTACTGGCCGGGAGAGGAGGCGGAGTTCTTTGAGGCGGTGGACACCACCTTGGAGGCGGAGTTTGCCCGTTACGACGCGGTGATCTTCTTCGAGTCCGCCGCTACCACGGGCCAGGACATCAGCAGCAACAACCCCGCCCGGCACGAGTCGACCGAACAGGCTGCGGTGCTGGACAGAAAGCTGCAGACCGTCTGGTCGAAGCATCCCAACTTCCACTTCGTGGCGAATTCGGCCTCGTTCTTCAGGAAGATCGCGTTCGGCATCATGACCATCGAGAATGTGATCAATCACCACAGCCGCAGTGCTGAGTCGCAGCGGTGATCCGCCGCCTCAGACCGCCTGGTGCATGGCCGCCATGGTGGTGCGGTAGCTGGCGCGGTTCTCATCGCTGGGCGGCTGGCTGATGTCCAGGGTGACGGTGAACTCCCCCTCATCGAACAGCATCTCGCAGGGATAGCCTTGGTTCTTCAACAGCCTCAGCATTGGGTGGTTTTCACTGTGCACCAGGGCGATCACCTGCTCGATCCCCCAGGCCTTGCCGGCCTGGAACAGGTCTGCCACCAGCGCATTGCCCACCCCCTGATGCTGATAGTGATCCACCACCAGGCAGGAGAGTTCCGCCACCTTGGAGTGCTCGGTGGCGCGGATCAGCCGGCCGGCGGCGACGATGTTCTGGTTGGGACCCTTGGTGACCACAAACGCCAGGGTGGTGGCAAAATCCACGTTGGTGTAGCGGCTCAGGGATTCCAAGCTGGGGGCCTCGATCACCCGGAAGAAGCGCATATACAGGGTGCGCTGGGACAGGGTGGGGAAGATATCCAGGATCTCGTACTTGTCGTCCGGACGGATGGCACGGATAACGACTTCGACGCCCTTATGGGTCGGCACCCGCTTGTAGTAGCGGCTGGCTTCGTCGGCAGTCAGGATCTCGTCTGTCACCATGGAGGCTGGCGTTCCTAAGTCAAGTTGAGCTGGTGTGTCGCTGGATAACGTTGGGTGCAAAGGGTCTGACCTTTGTCGAATTTACGCACAGTTTACCAGCTTTGGAGCGGATAAGAATAGGGCAGATTATCGCCGGGGTGGTGGGATGTAACAAAAAATGAACGCGCCTCGCAAAAGTGGCGAGGCGCGTGAAGGGGGCCGCGCGGAGCTAGGTGCGCAGATTGGCCAGACGGCCCTTGAGATCGTCGGCGGTGCGGGTCAGGGAGTCACACCCCTGGCGGGACTCGTTGGCGGCCACCTCCACTTCGTGGGACTGGTTGCGCACCTGGGTCAGGCTGGCGGCGATCTCGTTGGCGACCGCGGTCTGCTGTTCGGCGGCGGTGGCAATCTGGGCGCTCATGCTGTTGACCCGTTCGGAGTGCTGGGTGATCTTGTTCAGGTCGTCGCCGGCCTGGCTCACCAGTTCACGACCGGACTCGGCGCGCTCCACGGTGCTGGTCATCACCTGCTCCAGGGACTGGGTGCCGGTCTGCAGCTCCTCGATCATGGTCTGGATCTCCACCGTGGCCGCCTGGGTGCGGGCGGCCAGGTTGCGCACCTCATCGGCCACCACGGCGAAGCCGCGACCCTGCTCACCGGCCCGGGCGGCCTCAATGGCGGCGTTCAGCGCCAACAGGTTGGTCTGTTCACTGATGGCGTTGATGGTGGTGACCACTTCGTCGATCTTGGCGGCGTTGCTGTGCACCTGGTTGACCGCGGCCGAGGCGTTGTGCACATCGGCCACCAGGGACTCGATGGCGGTGATGGTCTGCTTCAGGTTGTGGTGACCGTGCTGGGACTGTTCGTTGGCCTGACGGGTTTCGTCGGCGGTGTGCTCGGCGTGACTGGCCACCTCCCTCACCGTGGCGCTCATCTCCTCCATGGCGGAGGCCAGGCTGTCCAGGTGCTGGCGCTGGCCGACGGCCATCTCGCTGGAGGTCTGCATCTGGTTCAGAACCTGGTGGGCGGACTGGTTGATGGAGTCGGAGATGGTGCGCAGGCTCAGCACCACGTTGCGGCGGGTGTCGATCAGCTCATCGATGGAGTTGGCCAGGGGTCGGAAGTCATCCCGTCCCGGGACGAAGTTGAGGCGTACGGTCAGGTCGTTGGCGCAGGCCTTGGCCATCACCTCTCGCATGTAATCCATGGCGCCCAGCACGAAGCGGCGAACC
Source organism: Ferrimonas sediminicola (assembly GCF_005116715.1). Classification (GTDB taxonomy): domain Bacteria; phylum Pseudomonadota; class Gammaproteobacteria; order Enterobacterales; family Shewanellaceae; genus Ferrimonas; species Ferrimonas sediminicola. The sequence goes on from NZ_SWCI01000007.1 coordinate 124,506, forward strand.
ACCACCGCCCAGAAGGTGCAGAACAGTGCCACGCAGATGATCAGAATCATCGGCGTCTTGAAGATGTTCAGCATCTGCTCGTCCACCTGGTAGGCTTCGCTGGACACCAGAATCTGGTCGCCGACCAGGGCGGCGCTGCGTACCTGGCGTTCATCCACCAGCGACAGCCCCCGCCTGGCGGCCTGGGCCAGATTCCGATCGGAGGACTGGGGTACCAGCGTCACGTTGTCCAGGGTGTTTACCAGCCCCTGGCGCTGCTCGGCGGTGAGGGGCGTGAGCAGCTTGCTCAACTGGGCAACCTGCTGCTGCTGCTCCTGCTGGTGGGCGAGCACCAGCTCATCCTGAACCTTGGTGTAGACGGCTCCGGCGATGATGACGAATCCCAGCAGCGGGAAGACCGCCAACAGGGCGAACTTCTCCCGGAGTGATAACGTGATCAGCAGGCGCTCCAGCCAGCTGGGCTTGTAGGTATCAGACATATGTGCTCTTTTTAGGAAAAACAACGACCATTTAGACAAGATATCGAACCTTGTGGGGTGGTCTTTAGCGAATTTCACACCAATGGTGACCGGAGTCACAAACATGACTCGCATTTTGAATCGAGTGGCGAAAAAGGAATCATTGTGCAGGTACTGAAGGCAGATGCGCAGGGGCGGCTGGTCGTCTGCACTGTGAAGCAGGGGGGCCAGGCGCCGGACCGGGTCGAGGTTCGGGTGAAGGCGGCCGGGGTGAACCGGGCCGATCTCTTGCAACTGGCGGGGCATTACCCCCCGCCGCCCGGCGCCAGTGAGATCCCCGGCCTGGAGGTGGCCGGGGTGGTTGCCAGGGACCAGGGACCCTGGCATCGGGGGCAGCGGGTGATGGCGTTGTTAGACGGCGGCGGCTATGCCGACCGGGTTTGGGTGCCTCAGGGACAACTGATGCCGCTGCCGGACAACCTGGACTATATCCAGGGTGCCGCCATTCCCGAGGCGTTTCTCACCGCCTATCAGGCGCTGATGACCATTGGCGACCTGGCCGCGGGTGAGCGGTTGCTGATCCACGCCGGTGCCTCCGGGGTGGGCAGTGCCGCCCTGCAGCTGGGTCGGCTGCTGGGGGCAGAGGTGACGATCACCTGTGGCAGCAACGACAAGGCGGCGTTCTGCCGTGGCCTGGGCGCAGATCGGGCCATCAACTATCGCGCCGGCGACTGGTGGCAGGGGCTGGAGGAGCAGGATCTGATCCTGGACATGGTCGGCGGCTCCTATCTGGATCCGAATCTGCGCAGTCTGGCGCTGGATGGTCGAATCGTGACTCTGGCGATGCAGGGTGGGCGCCATGGGCAGTTGGATTTTGCCCGGTTGCTGGCAAAAAGGGCGACCTTGACCGGTTCCACCCTGAGAAATCGTACCAGTGCCTATAAAGCGCGATTGGTTCAGCGGTTTTGGCGGCGTTTTTCGGACAGTTTTGTTTCGGGTGAACTGAAACCTGTGGTGGACAGCAGCTACCCCTGGCAACAGGTGGCACAGGCCCACCGGCGGATGGCCGCCAACGAAAACCGAGGAAAATTGATATTATCCCTTGAATCCTGATGAACCGGGCCAAATTGCGGTTTTGCTTGGGTCAACAATGGAGTACAATTGAACGTTTTCACGGAAACTCTCCCCCCATTATTGCGGTTGGTACAGAGAAAATAACGATCATGCAGCAATTAGCAGAAATTGTCGCTCAGGGTCTGGCTGCGGTGGAAGCCGCTGCCGATCTGAAGGCGCTTGACGACATCCGGGTTCAGTACCTGGGCAAGAAGGGCGAAATCACCGCCTTGATGAAATCCCTGGGCGCGCTCCCCCCAGAGGAGAAACCCAAGGCGGGCCAGGCCATCAACGAAGGCAAGCAGCAGGTGCAGCGCGCCCTGAACGAGCGCATCCAGGCCCTGCAGACCGAGGCGTTGAACGCCAAGCTGGCTGCCGAGGCCATCGACGTGACCGCCCCCGGCCGCAAGCTGGCCGCCGGAGGTCTGCACCCCGTGACCCGCACCATCGAGCGCATCGAACAGTTTTTTGCCGAGATCGGTTTCTCCGTGAGCACCGGTCCCGAAGTGGAGGACAACTTCCACAACTTTGATGCCCTGAACATTCCGGCGCATCACCCCGCTCGTGCCGATCACGACACCTTCTTCTTCAACCCCGAGCTGATGCTGCGCACCCATACCAGTGGCGTGCAGATCCGCACCATGGAGAAGCAGCAGCCGCCGATCCGCATCATCTGTCCGGGCCGGGTCTACCGCAACGACTACGACATGACCCACACCCCGATGTTCCACCAGGTGGAAGGCCTGGTTGTGGCCGAGAAGGTGAGCTTCACCGAACTCAAGGGGGTGCTGCACCAGTTCCTGCGCAACTTCTTCGAAGAGGATCTGCAGGTGCGCTTCCGTCCCTCCTACTTCCCCTTCACTGAACCCTCTGCCGAGGTGGACGTGATGGGCAAGAACGGCAAGTGGCTCGAGGTACTGGGCTGCGGCATGGTTCACCCCAACGTCCTCAAGGCGGTCAACATCGACCCCGAGAAGTACTCCGGGTTTGCCTTCGGCATGGGCGTTGAGCGCCTGACCATGCTGCGCTACGGCGTTAACGACCTGCGTGCGTTCTTCGAGAACGACCTGCGTTTCCTGAAACAGTTCCAGTAAGAGGCCGTCAATGAAATTCAGCGAATCCTGGCTGCGTGAGTGGGTGAGCCCTGCCATCTCCACTGACGAGTTGTCCGAACAGATCTCCATGGCCGGCCTGGAAGTGGACGGCGTGGAGCCCGTTGCCGGTGAGTTCACCGGCGTGGTGGTGGGTGAGGTGGTCGAGTGTGGTCAGCACCCCGATGCCGACAAACTGCGCGTCACCAAGGTCAATGTGGGTGGCGAAGAGCTGCTGGACATCGTCTGCGGCGCGCCGAACTGCCGCCTGGGCCTGAAGGTGGCGGTGGCCACCGTGGGCGCGGTGCTGCCCGGCAACTTCAAGATCAAGAAAGCCAAGCTGCGTGGCCAGCCTTCTCACGGCATGCTCTGCTCCTTCTCCGAACTGGGGATCGACGTCGAGAGCGACGGCATCATGGAGCTGCCGGTCGATGCCCCCATCGGCACCGATTTCCGCGAGTTCCTGGGGCTGAACGACAGCGTCATCGAAGTGGATCTGACCGCCAACCGCGCCGACTGCCTCGGCCTGGCCGGTCTGGCCCGCGAAGTGGGCGTGATCAACAGCCTGCCGGTGACCCAGCCCGCCATCGACGCCGTTGCCCCGGTGATCGACGATGTGGTTGGCATCAAGGTGGACGCCCCTGAGCAGTGTCCCCGCTACCTGGGTCGGGTGGTGAAGAACGTCAACGTCAAGGCCGCCTCTCCCCTGTGGATGCAGGAAAAGCTGCGCCGCTCCGGCATCCGCTCCATCGACGCCATCGTCGACATCACCGCCTTTGTGATGCTGGAGCTGGGGCAGCCGATGCACGCCTTCGATCTGGCTCGCATCAACGGCGACATCCAGGTGCGCATGGCCAAGGAGGGTGACGAGCTGACCCTGCTGGACGGCAGCGAGTGCAAGCCCAACACCGACACTCTGCTGATCGCCGACGACAAGGGCCCCCTGGCCCTGGCCGGCATCTTCGGCGGTGAACACAGCGGCGTCAATGGAGACACCACCGACGTGCTGCTGGAGTGTGCCTTCTTCGCCCCGTTGGCGATCCTGGGTCGCGCCCGCGCCTACGGCCTGCACACAGATGCCTCCCACCGCTTCGAGCGCGGTGTGGATCCCCAGTTGCAGGCCCGCGCCATGGAGCGCGCCACCGCGCTGCTGATCGAGATCTGCGGCGGTGAGGCCGGCCCTGTGGTGGAAGCGGTGTCCGAAGCGCACCTGCCCAAGGCCGCCACCATCACCCTGCGTCGCGACAAGCTGGATGGTCTGCTGGGTCACCACATCGCCGACGAGCAGGTGGAGGAGATCCTGACCCGCCTGGGTTGCGACGTCAGCGCCATCGACGGCGGCTGGCAGGCCAAGGCGCCCAGTTGGCGTTTCGATATGGCCATCGAGCAGGACCTGATCGAAGAGGTGGCTCGCATCTACGGTTACAACAACATCCCCAACCTGGCGCCAGTCGCCAAGCTGGAGATGGTGGAGCACCGTGAAGCGGATCTGCACGGTAAGCGCCTGCGCTCCCTGTTTGTGGACCGTGGCTTCCAGGAAGCGATCACCTACAGCTTCGTCGATCCCAAGCAACAGGCTCTGTTGCACCCCGGCGTTGAGCCGCTGGTGCTGCCAAACCCCATCTCCTCAGAGATGTCCGCCATGCGCCTGTCCCTGTGGACCGGCCTGCTGAGCTCCGTGGCCTACAACCAGGCCCGTCAGCAGTCCCGCGTGCGCCTGTTCGAGACCGGCTTGCGGTTCATCCCCGACGAGGGCGCCGAGAACGGCATCCGCCAGGAGCCGATGATCGCCGGAGTGATTGCCGGTCAGGTCGCCGATGAGCACTGGCAGATGGACAGCCGCGCCGTCGACTTCTTCGACCTCAAGGGTGACGTGGAAGCGATGCTGGCCCTGACCAACGACGCCGACGCCTTCAGCTTCCGTCCCGCCAGCCATCCCGCCCTGCATCCTGGCCAGAGCGCCGAGATCCTCAAGGGTGACAAGGTGGTGGGCCTGATGGGCGCGGTTCATCCCCAGCACGAGAAGAAGCTGGGCCTGAACGGCCGCACCCTGGTGTTCGAGCTGGAGATGGCCGCCGTGGCCGACCGCCAGCTGCCCGACGCCCAGCCTGTTTCCAAGTTCACCGCCAGCCGTCGTGACATCGCGGTTGTAGTGAAAGAGGAGGTCGGCGCAGGTGATGTTATCGGTTTGATCAAGAAAGTTGGCGTAAAACAGCTGGTTGGCGTAAACTTGTTCGATGTATACCAAGGGAAGGGAATCGAACACGGCCACAAGAGCCTGGCGATCGCCCTGACCTTGCAAGATGTCGAGCGTACGTTAGAAGATCAAGACATCGCCGACGCTGTCGATACCATCGTTGCCGCTCTTGCTCAAGAGTTCAACGCACAGTTGAGGGACTGATATCATGGCCTTAACCAAAGCCGATATGGCAGAGCACCTGACCGAAACTCTCGGCATTCACAAGAAAGATGCCAAGGATCTGGTAGAGGCGTACTTCGAGGAGATTCGCCTGGCCCTGGAGTGTGGCGAACAAGTGAAACTGTCGGGTTTTGGTAACTTCGAACTTCGGGATAAGAATCAGCGCCCTGGGCGCAACCCCAAGACCGGTGAAGATATTCCCATCTCCGCCCGTCGCGTGGTGACCTTCCGTCCCGGACAGAAGTTAAAAGCCAGAGTAGAGGATCTACAACTGGACATGGAAGAAGCCTGATCAGCTTCTGAGTCCTCGAAAAACCCAGCCCCAGCGGCTGGGTTTTTTGTATAAGCTCTTTAAGGGAAATGATGGGAGAGGGGAGATGGGCTATCTGTTGACCAGTGTGCTGCTGTGGCCACTGCTGCTCTACCAGGGGATACGGGTACGCAGGACCACGGTGCGTCTGCCTCAGGCCTCGGGCCGCCGCCATGGTCAGGCGGGGCAGGGGCCCCGGCTGAGGGTGCTGGTGTTGGGTGATTCCGCCGCCGCCGGGGTCGGGGTGGAGCATCAGCAGCAGGCGCTGTCGGGGCAGTTGGCCGAGGCGCTGCAGCCACGCTTCTCGGTCCAATGGCGGCTGGTGGCCCGCAGCGGCCTGACCACAGCTAAAATGTTGAGATACCTGAGCAAACGCAAGGCAGAGCCCTTCGATGTGGTGGTAATCTCTCTGGGCGTCAACGATGTGACCCGGGGCGTGGCAGCCGGATCCTGGCTGGACCAGCAGCGGCAGTTGATCGCGCTGCTGAGGGAGAAGTACGGCTGCCGCCATGTGGTGGCAGCGGCCATTCCCCCCATCGGCCAGTTTCCCGCCCTGCCGCAGCCGCTGCGCTGGACCCTGGGGCGGCACGCCAGCAAGTTGGACCGCCATGCTCGCCGCTGGATGGCAGAGCAGCCCGATTGCGACCGGGTGGAGTTTGGCTCACTGGACGACCCGTCGATGATGGCCGCCGATGGTTTTCACCCCGGGGCGCCCATCTACCGGCTTTGGGCTCAGGAGGTGGCCAGGTGCATCGAACGGCGCTGGACAGAGTCTGAGGATCCAACAGGGAGTTGCCCATGAACGAAACCATCAACTACATCGAGTTCGGATCTCGCCACCTGGCGGCCAGCAAGAGCTTCTTCGAGCATGCCTTCGGCTGGCGCTTTACCGACTATGGCGCCGACTACACCGCCTTCGAGGGCGGTGGCCTGCAGGGGGGACTGTTCCGCAGTGAGCGGGCCAGCCGGGCGGAGCAGGGCGGGGCGCTGCTGGTGCTGTTCAGCGAGGATCTGGAGGCCAGCCTGGAGAAGGTCTCTGCCCTGGGGGCGCAGATCTGTCGCCCCATCTTCCCCTTCCCCGGCGGCCGCCGCTTCCACTTCGTCGAGCCCGGCGGCAATGAACTGGCCATCTGGAGTGATAAGGAACCCAACCCATGAGACAGCTCCGGCTGCTGTTGGCCGTCACGCTGCTGGCCGGATGCCAGTCGGCGCCCAAGACGGCCGCACCCGAGGCGTGCGGCCAGCTAGCGCCCCGCGTCCACCTGGTGGAGGGGGAGGCCCTGGCGGTGGATCACCCTCAACTGACTCCCATGCTGGCCGCCAGGGGCGACCTGGACGGCGATGGCATCGATGAGGGGGTGGACGTGGTGGTGCACCAGCCCGGGGGCAGTGGCAGCTTCTACTACCTGTCGGTCAACCGGGGGCTGGCGTGCGGATTCGAGCCGCTGGCCGCGGTGTTTATCGGCGATCGCATCGCCTTGGACGCCCTGGAGGTGAGTGGTGGGCGCCTGTCGCTGACCTTCCGTGACCGGGATCCGCAGGAGCCGATGAGCGCCTCCCCGACCCGGCTCAACCGCTGGCGTTTTGCCCTGGAGGAGGGCCGGCTCAACAAGCTGGCGCGCTGAGGGCCGCCAGGCCGGGCCGACACTGCCCCGGCGACGCCAACGCGCACTAGTTCAGGGTGTTGACCTGGTCGCCGCCCCCCTGCTTGGCCCGGCTCAGGGACTGGCGGACACGGCTGATCATCTGTTCCAGCGAGTAGTCCGGCGGATACTGGGCCACCCCCAGGCTGGCGGTGCAGTGTTCACCGTGGGTGAAGTGGGTCTGGCCAAACATGGCATACAGCTTGACGGCCGCCACCTTGGCCTCGGCCAGTTGGGTGTCGGGCAGGATCACCATAAAGGTTCCGCCCTCCCAGCGCCCCACCATGTCGGTTCGGCGGGTGTGGGCCGACAGCAGTTGAGCGGTCTCCGCCAGCACCTCGTCGCCGATGAGGCGGCCATGGCGGTCGTTGATCTCCGCCATGTTATCGATGTCCATTAGAATCAGTGAGAAGGGGCGGCCGTAACGCTCCTCGCTCAGGATCTCCTGGGTGAGCAGCTCCTCCATTTGCACTCGATTTGGCAGCTGGGTCAGCTTGTCCACCGTGGTCTTCTCCTCCAGCTCGTGGCTGGCTTGCTGCAGCTCATCGGTGACCGCATCGATAAAATGCATCAGCCGGCCCATGATGCGCAGGTGCTGGTTGGCATAGGGGTCGTCAACCAGCTCCGCCGCCTCCTCGGGCGGATCCCGAAGCGTCTCCCGGGCGGGGGGCGCCTCGCCCTCTCGCAGGCCCACGGCCACCATGGTGGAGTTCAGCAGCAGCAGGTCCTCACCGTTTCCATAGAACTCACCATAGGTGTAAAACCCCGTGGTGGGCGCCAATTTGGCAAACGGCAGGGTTTCCAGCTCCACCTGCTCTTGCATCAGGAAGCGCCGGCAGCCGCAGCTGTAGAGGAATACCGCCTCCGGCGCGAACCGGGTCATCTTGTCGTGCACCTGGCGGGCATCGCGGATGATCATCCTCGGATCGCCGTAGCCCAGCCGTACCTCCTCTCCCTGGCGAATGTCGGCGAAGAACTCGACGCTGCGATCCCTGCAGACGCTGATCGGCGTGCGGGCCAGAGTATGCTTGCCCCGGGTCACCATCAGCGGAAACTCCAAGCAGTTGAGGTGGAAGCGCTCGTCGTTGGCGATATTGAGGTAGCGGGCAAGCACCTCGAAGGCGGGCCGGTTATCCAGCAGCGTCAGGGTGAGCCCCTTGACCTCGGTGGCGATCATCGGCCGGCTCAGGGCCCGCCAGCCGAGGTAGCTGTGGCAGTCGATATGCAGATCGTCCCCTTTGAAGATCACCGCCACTACGCCACTGTCCCGGCAGCGCTGCTGATGCAGCACCAGGGAGCGCTTTACCCGGCCATAGTCGGCGGCGCCGCCGCCGAAGACGGGGTAGGCCAGGCGACCCCGGTTCAGCCCGGCGATCAGGGTATTGGCATTGAAGGTGGTGGAGGTGGTCAGCAGCAGCAGCCCGGCAACTTTCAGCCTCTGGGCCAGAATCTGCAGCAGCTCCTTGGCGGTGTGTTCCTCATCTCCGCGCTTACAGGGCAGAAACAGGGTTTCCACGCCGCTGGACTCCAGCAGGGTGACCCCGACCACGGTGCTGCCGGTGAGGGTGTGGCCGAGGTGAATCTCGCCCACGGTGGAGGCACCCACCACCCGGGCCTGGGGATAGCGCGCCAAAATGGCCGCAGCGATGCTCTCCAGCCACTCGGGCTCCTGCTGGGCGCTGTAGATCTGCACCAGCATGGCGCTGGCCCTCTCTGCCCACCGCCCCAGTTCCGGGTCGGCCAGTAACGAGGTCAGTTCGCTGTTGCTGTCGAGGTTGAAAGAGAGCTGTTTCATCCGTGCGTCAGGCCATTCCTTGGTTAAACCGGTGATCCATCGAAAGGTGTATGTAAATCACTTGCTGCGGATCTCAGGTTCATTCTGACAAATTTGCCAACGGAATAGAATGGATGGTAAGTAAAGAGTGGCCTTCGGGCCGTGGTTTTGTGAGCTCGGGGTACTCAGGGGGAGAATGATGAAAATTCGACAGATCTGTACGGATGACAATTCGCAGCTGGCTAAAATTATTAGGGATGTGCTCGCCGAGTATGGCGCCAATCGACCGGGGTTTGCCTGGCAGGATCCCGAGCTGGATGCCCTGAGCCAGGTCTACGTCGGTGATGGCCGTCGCTACTGGGTGGCGGAACTGCAGGGGCGGGTGGTCGGCGGTGTCGGCATCGCGCCGTTTGACTGCCACTGGCCGGCCACCTGTGAGCTGCAGAAGATGTATCTCAGCCGCGACTGCCGGGGGCAGGGGATCGGCCAGACCCTGCTGGAGACGGCGCTGGGTTATGCCCGGCAGCAGGGGTATCGCCACTGCTACCTGGAAACCTTCGGCCCCATGCTGGCCGCAAGGGGGTTGTATGAGGCCAGCGGCTTCGAGTCGTTGCCGGCTCCCTGGGGGGACAGTGGCCATACCGCCTGTGACTGCTGGATGATGAAGGCGCTGTAGGGGCGCCTTTTGTTGCCGAATCAGGCGTCGGCGGCGGGCAGGTAGTGGGTGCCGGCCAGGTAGGAGGCGACGCTCTGTTCGCTGGCGTCGAAGTGGGGTTGGGGTAGGGCGCTCGGGTCGACCCAGATCCAACCCTCGCACTTGTCCGGCTCCAGGTTCAGCGGCTCCTCGCCCTGGTGTTCGGCCAACAGCACCACGGAGACGTAGTGTTTCCCCTCTTCGCGATAGGTGCGCAGGTTGTTGGTGATGGCCAGTACCCTCGGGTCTTCGATGGTGAGCCCGGTCTCCTCCCGGGCTTCTCGAATGGCGGTCTGCTCGAAGGTCTCTCCCAGCTCCAGGTGCCCCCCGGGGATGGAGTAGTAGGGGGCGTGGGCGCCCTTGCGTTTGCCAATCAGGATTTTGCCGTCCCGGCGTCGAATAATGACACCGATTCCGACCTTTGGATGAGTCATAATCTGTATTCGGGTGATCCGGGCCACAAAGGATCACCCAGAGCCGATGTAATGTCAAAGAGAGGCTTGCGCGGGGGACGGCAATTCCCTAGCATGCTTTAGCTATTTCTAATGTAAGAGACTTTCCACTATGGCTGACAAGATCTACCACGTTCGTTCCTCCATGACCGAGGGCTGGAAAATTACCGCCCAGGTGCGCAAGCATACCCTGGTTATCGACCAGCCCAGCGGTGGGGACGAGGGTGCCAACCCACTGGAGACGTTCCTGTTCTCCCTGGCCGCCTGCATCTCCACCATCGGCAAGATGGTGGCCCGCGAGGAGAAGATCGAGCTGCGGGGCATCGAGGTGGACGTCAAGGCGGTGCTCAACCCCGCCGGCCTGGTTGGCAAGGAGAGCGACGACCCCGTGGGCTTCAAGTCCTTCGAGATTGTGGCCGACATCGACGCCGACCTGACCGATGAGGAGAAGATGGCCCTGCTGGACAAGACCTGCCACCGTTGCCCCGTCCACGACAACATCCTGCGGGCGAGCCTGGCCACTCACCAGATTGCCTGAGGGTTAACTTAAGTAACACTTTGTTTTGCACTACAGTTTTTCTATGCGGCTGCTATAATCCGCAGCGTGTGAAGCGTCCCCAGGGGGCCGGGTACCAGCGCCGACTAACGGCTTGGTTCGGCCCCTTGTCGATCCTGCGTTTCGGTAGCAGCATCAAGAGAGTGAAAGTGACTGCCCGTATTAATCCTCCTAGCCCCGAGCATCGTCCCTCATTTCGTCTGGCCCTGTTGCACCCCAAATACCTGGGGGTGTGGCTGTCTATGCCGCTGTTTATCCTGCTGGCCTTCCTGCCGTTCCGCTGGCGAGACGCCGTGGCGGTCCGGCTGGGGCGCGTGGTCGGCCGCCGCGCCCGCCGCAGCCGCCGCAGGGCGGAGATCAACCTCAGGCTCTGCTTCCCCCAGTGGAGTGAGCAACGGCGTCAGCGGTTGGTGGATGAGATGTTTGAACTTGCCGCCATCTCGCTGCTCTCCGGCACCACCTTGCTGGTGCGCAGCCGCCGCTGGCTGGAGCGCCACATCAAGCTGGTGGGGGAGGAGCATCTCAAACCCTATCTGGGGGGCGACAAACCGCTGATCTTCGTTGTGCCCCATACCTGGTTTGTGGACTTCCCCGGGCTGCTGCTGGCCTCCAGGGGCTACCCGATGACCACCATGGTCAATCCCCAGAAGAATGAAGCCACCGACTATCTGATGCAGAAAGCCCGCAGCCGCTTCGGCGGCAAGATCTTCGGCCGAGGCGCCGGCATCCATTCGCTGCTCGGGGCGATCAAGGAGGGGTTCTGCGCCTACTACCTGCCGGACCAGGACCACGGCCAGGCACGAAGTGAGTATGTGCCACTGTTTGCCAGCCACAAGGCGACGCTACCCTGCATGGGCAAGATGCTGAACGCCACCGGTGGGGTGATCTTCCCCATGGCGGCAACCTATGATCGAAGCCGCGGTCAGTTTCGTGGCGTGATTCGGCCCGCCATCACCGAGGTGGCGGCGGACAGAGCGGCGGATGCGCGGCGCTTGAACCAGGAGATCGAGGCGCTGATCGGCGATGACCCGGCTCAGTACATGTGGATCCTGAAATTCTTCAAGAGCCAGCCGCCGGGTACGCCGGATCCCTACGCCCGCTGATGAAATCCTGTTCAGTCATTACCTTGAAACCGGTCTGTCGCCGGGGTTTGCAAGGGGAGGCGTTGTGAGTCAGTCGGGGTTCAGGTAAGGTGTGAACGTCTTCAAAAGCATCAATACCAGAACAATACTATGTCCCTGCCTTTGTCCGCTAGCCAGCCCTACAGGGTGAAATTCCGCTACAGCATGCTGTCGCCAAAGTATTGGCCCTCGTGGCTGGCCGTAGGGTTGATGCTGCTGACGGCCTACCTGCCGCACCGGGTTCGCTATTGGTTGGCCAGGGGGTTGGCGCGGATCATTCGTCCCTTCTGCAAGAAGCCCATTCGTATCGCCCGGGCGAATCTGGGCGCCTGTTTCCCCGAGATGAGCGAGGCCCAGACCGAGTCGATCTTAAGGAACATGATGTTCTGTTTCGCCCTGGTGGGGCTGAGCATGGGGGTACTGGCGGTCAAGTCACGTAAGAATTTGGAAAAACACATCTCTATTAAAGGGCTGGAGCACATCGAGCGGGCCCGGGCCCAGGGCAAACCCATCGTGTTCCTGGTGCCCCACCTGTGGGGCATTGAGTACGCCGGCGCCCGGCTGTCTGCCTGGGGACTGCCGATGATGGGGATGGTGAAGCACCACAAAAACCCGGTGTTTAACTGGCTCAGTGTGCGCCAGAGGTGCCGATTCGGTGGCACGGTCTATCACAGGGACGCGGGCTTGCGTACCCTGGTGCAGGGGCTACGCCGTGGTGAGAGCTTCTTCTACCTGCCGGATCAGGATCATGGACCCAAGAAGAGCATTTTTGCCGATTTCTTTGCCACTCAGAAGGCCACACTGCCGGTGATCAGCCGACTGGCCAACTGCGGGGGCGCCGTGGTGTTGCCGTTGACCATAGGCATCGACAAGGAGCGGGGCCACATGACTATGGAGGTGTTCGAGGCCCTGGAGATGGATGAGAAGATCTCCAAGGAGGAGGAAGCCAAGTTGTTGAATCAGCAGCTGGAGCGATTGATTGGTGCCCACCCCGAACAGTACATGTGGTTTTTGAAGGTGTTGCACACCAGGCCTGAAGGCGCCAAGCTGCTTTACCGCTAGAGAACAAAACGCCCGGCAATGCCGGGCGTTATCTTTTCGGTGTCGGGGTATCGCTTGCGACAGACACCCGGGAAGGAGGCTGGATTCATCAGTTATGCCTCAAAACTGCTGAGGGAGCTGTGTCTGGTGTGTGCCGCGCTTTGAAACAGCAGCAGCTCCCAGGCCAGGTTGTGCAGGGTCTGGCTGTCGCTGCTGGTGAGCTCCTGCATGCAGATGTCACCGGCTTCCAGCATCTCCTTGAGCTCCGGTTCCTGCAGGCGCATGACCGCACGGCCACTCATCGAGTGGTAGACGGTGAGGCTGCAGGGACGCTGGTCCAGGCGGGCATCGATGGTAAACAGCATAACGGATCTCCTCTATCGTTTATGTAAATGATAACGGTTCTCATTTGGTTGTCAAGAACGATGTCACTGATTTTTGGCAGGGTTCTGACGCGGTATGCCATCTGGTCGGAAAATAGTAAAAAAGCATGATAATTCAATTCCTTAAAATATCGAATTGAAGAGTTCTCTACTCGAAAGAGGATAAATGGCTGTATCGGTTGGAATTGATAATTACTAATTATAAATTCAGTGACTTATTCAATAATGATCTTGTCGGCGACCACTCTTTACTATCCTCCTAATTTAATGGGATAAAGTTCACTGTCCACTGTTAATGTGATAATTTGTTACAGTGCATCATTTCCTAAATGAATGATATGCATGAGGATAATGCTTTTCCTTGGTGGAAATGCGTCAATATTCAGTCGCGCTTGATGAAAATGCTTTTGATTTTAACTTCTATGGCCGCGTGATCCGCTTAACGTTTTTCTTATCAGGTTTGTATTTATAAGTGGCTGTAAAACAAAGCTAATAAAAAATATATTTTTAAGCTCTTTTAATTTACGTCCAGCCAGTATAACTTAAGCATCGAATTGTACTTGAAGGATAACGAAAATGGACTACGTGGTTTTTGGGAGAGCCAACGAAACCGATGCCGAGGATAACTTCATCGGTTTCCATTTTGAGCAGTTTGATGTGCAGGCTGACAGCGCCGAAGACGCGCTGGAGCTGGCGGAAGAGCAGATGTGTCAGCGTCTGGATGACGTGAACCTGCAGCAGAATAAGCTGTTTCTGGGTTTCGAGCTGGCCGGCTTGAGGCTGAGCGACTACCTGGATATGAAAGCCGAGATCGACTCTGGCGAGTTTGAGCTATTCAATTAACCACTCCAAGTGGCTTTGGGGGGATGTGTCGCGCCACCTGTTGGCGTTGCTGTCATAACAGGACGTTTAATAAAAATAACGGCAATACAATTAATTGAAAAAGCCGAACTGAGATGATGCCCCTCAAGAGGGTGAAACAGATCAGTACTGATGGCCCCGCAATCGCGGGGTCATTTTCTTTGCCCGACCCAAACCGCCCGTTTCCTCTATCAAGACACCCATCTTTAGTCCCCCTCTCGCGTTTCCTCTATCAAGACACCCTTCTTTTGTGTCTCCGCCCTATCTAAGCCCTGATATCTAGGCTGGGCGATATCAAGAAAGTAATCGCAACCGCAGACCATCGGCCAGAGTTAGGCGAAAGGCCTCTTGCACTACACTTATCGTTCGCTTTTGGAACGGAGGGAGCCATGCCAAAGGCCAGGAAGCAACAAGTCAGCTTGGATCACACACGCCACTACCACTGCATCAGCCGATGCGTCAGGCGTTCATTTCTCTGTGGCAAAGACCAGTACAGCGGCAAGTGCTATGAGCACCGGCGCCGCTGGGTGGAGGACAGGCTGCTCTGCCTTGCCAAGGTGTTTGCCGTCGATGTGCAGGCGTACGCGGTAATGAGCAACCATACCCACGTGGTGCTCTATATCGACCTGGAAGCTGCAAGGGCCTGGGAGGACCTTGAGGTGATATCGCGTTGGCACCAGCTGTTCAGTGGCACCTCGTTGACCAGGCGATTTGCCGATAGCGAGAGACGCGGGTCCATGGAACCCTGGGAGTTGGACTTGGTCAGGGCGCAGGTTGATCTCTACCGGGCCCGACTGGCGGATATCAGCTGGTTTATGCGGGCGCTTAACGAGTACATTGCCCGTAAGGCGAATAGGGAGGACGAGTGCACGGGAAGGTTCTGGGAAGGGCGTTTCCGCTCCCAGGCGCTGCTGGATGAGCAGGCGCTGCTCTCCTGCATGGCCTATGTTGATCTCAACCCGATACGTTCCGGTATTGCCCAAACACCGGTGAGCTCCAAGCACACCAGCATCAGACGGCGTATTCGAGCGGCAGAAGATGGCAAGCAGCCCTCTGAGCTCAGGTGCTTTGCCTCACCAAAATCCTCCACAGAGACCATTCCTTGCCACCTCAACGACTATTTAGAGCTGGTTGATGTTACCGCCAGGGTGATGACTAAAGGAAAAGGTCATCTACCAGCATTATCACCGCCCCTGTTGCAGCGGCTCGATGTTGACTTCGATTGCTGGTTGGAGCTGACTCAAGGGTTTGAGTATCAGTTCAGTCATTACGCCGGGCGGGTGGAGAGCTTGAGACGTTGTGGTGAGGCCAAACAAATTCAGCGTGTACGCGGAACCTCGGCAGCCAGACGGCTTTTCGGTTAACCTATCTTCTCCTATATGCCCGTAATTCGCCCTGGGAGAATGGCGAATGATTTTTCACGGATCTTGTCTGAATCTAAAAGGTATTGAGGAGAAACAAGTGCAGCTGAAAGTGAGTTGATATCGCAGGTGATATCAAAAATTGAGTTTGTACCAATGAAACTGTTCAAGGATTGATAACCTGGGTGTCTTGATAGGGTGCGATTGGGTGAAAAGGTGGGTGTCTCGATAGGATGTTGCCAAAAGGTAACGAAGTGCTTTACTCGGTGTGGCTGGCATTGGTATGATTTTTCATCGGTTTCTGTCGTTGTAGTGGTTCGGAAACCACTCAGGGACTGTCACAATTAGGGAATTGAAAAAATGTCTAAACTGCTCGACTACCTTAATGAACTGGATAGTAACGCCAATCTGAAGTCTGCACACGATAAGGATCCCGAGGGGACAATGAAAGGCTATGGTCTGAGCGAGGATGAATGCAATGCCATGCTTTCCGGGGATCGTAAGAGAGTGGCTAAAGTGATGGGAGTCTCTGACCAAGAGGTTGAGATTATGACTATCCACGTTAAGCAGTTCTAGCTGACCTAATTGGGAAGCAGACAATGAGGCAACTATTTTATCTTTGGCTTTTTTTCTTGTTTCCTTTTGGCGCAATTTCATCACAAGATAGTAAAGAAGTTGACGTAATGCTGACCTCACTGGTGGAGGTTATCTACGATGATGAAAAGGAAGCGGAAAAACTTTTCTCCTATCTTTTTGAACGCCGAGAACACCTTAAAGAAAGCCAAGTTCAAAGGCTTATCCTTCTAAAATCCTATCAGCTTGCGATAATAGAAGAGCATAATAGTAGAATTAGATTGCTGAACAGCTATCCTTGGTCTGACGCCGAGGGTGAATACAGGCTTCGAGCTTACCATCAGTACTCGGAAGCTTATGGAAGCATTGGGGAGTACAAACAGGCATTTGAATATGCGACTAAATCAGTCGAGCTGTCTGGAACTTCCAGTGACCCAACGTTGCAGATGTTATCTCTGCAAGCATTGTACTCATCATTCAACTCTATTTACCTTTATGATAAGTCTATTGCGGTGGCAGACAGGATATTTCAATTAGGAGTGGATAATGATTCATTGAGAATTCAATGTTATGGTTTGGCGGATAGAGTCGAAGCACTATTTCACAAGAGACATTATCAAGCGGTCATCGAGTCTGCTCAGAAGGTAAAAGACACATGTTCACTGAGTGATGATGACCTAATCAAAGATATTGTTGATATATATTTAATCTCAAGCGGTCTGCTGTCAGGTGATGTCGACAAAGACGCGTTAAGAAAAGTGGTCGAAAAACACAAGCGTCTGTCCGAACTGCCTTATCAATACGCTCTTGTCCTCAATAACGCATTGGGCAGTGCTTTTTTTCATTTTGGTGACCTGTCGAAATCATACGATTTTACTGTGCTAGTGACAAGTTCAAACAAGATCTCCAAGACAGAGGAGATATATCTCGACTCTCTTAAAAGGTTGCTGGAGATAATGGTTGTTCAAGGTGATGGGGCATCAGTCGCTGCCATATCGAGAGAGCTATCTGATGTTTACGATGAATTTATTCGCAAAGTGCTGGAGCGGCAGGCATTCTATTATTTGAGCAAGGTCAGTGAACAGGAAGAAAAAAGAAAGAGCAACCTTCTTGAAAGAAATAGGGAGCGATTGGAGTGGCAGGCCAAGCTTAACGCGACAAAGT
Source organism: Ferrimonas sediminicola (assembly GCF_005116715.1). GTDB lineage: Bacteria > Pseudomonadota > Gammaproteobacteria > Enterobacterales > Shewanellaceae > Ferrimonas > Ferrimonas sediminicola. Next base: position 141,520 of record NZ_SWCI01000007.1, read on the forward strand.
ACCAGCAGGTTAAGTTCATGCTGATCTGGTCATTGGTCGGCTGCATAATCTTGATACTACTTGTGACGCGCGTGTATTTGCAGAAGCGGAAGATCAAAGTCTCCCTCGAGACAGATAATCTGACCAAGGTCTTGTCCCGGGTCAGCCTGATGAAGTCCTGCACCAAGGCGGTGGCGGAGGCGAAGCGGCGGGAGCAGCCGTTGTCCTTGGTGGTGTTTGATCTGGACCTCTTTAAACGGATTAACGACACCTTCGGTCATGCGTTGGGGGACTGGGTATTGAAGACCGTGTCGCGGGTGGTGCGCAACAGCATTCGTGACAAGGATATTCTGGGTCGTCTTGGTGGCGAGGAGTTTGTTATCTGTTTGCCCAATACGGATATCGAGCAGGCCAGGCTGTTGTCGGAGCGCTGCCGTGAGGGGCTGGAGCGGATTGTGGCGCCGGTGGCCGGTCGTGCCCCCGATATCAGTGCCAGTTTCGGGGTGGCAAGGTTGGATGAGACCGTGGACAGCCTGGATAAGCTTCTGGTCACCGCCGACAGGTGCCTGTACCAGGCCAAGCATCTTGGGCGCAACCGGGTGGCGACGGTACTGGATGAAACCTCTACCGATGCCTATCAGCCGTCGATGGGGCTGTGCACCCTGCAGGCAGAGCAGGGTCAGGTACCAGTGAAGTAGAGCGGGCCTACCCGGAGGCGGCTTGCTGCCGCCGGGTAGGATTTTTTGTTGCAGGAAGAGTGTGAGTGATGGGCAAACAGGGCAGTTTGGTTTGTGTGGGCTCGGGGATGCGGTTGGCGGGACAGCTTACTCCCAAGGCCAAGAGCTGCATCGAGCAGGCGGACGTGGTGCTGGCGGCGATGGCCAACCACCTGAGCCGGCAATGGATCAAGGAGATGAGCAAGGAGTACCGCTGCCTGCTGGATCTCTACGGTGAGGGGGGCGGCGAGGGCAAGCCGCGGGGCCAGACCTATGATGAGATGGCCGCGCGCATCATGGAGGAGGTGCGCAAGGGGCGCAGGGTGTGCGCGGTGTTCTACGGCCATCCCTCGGTGTTCTCCTGCATCTCCAAGAAGGCGATCGATCTGGCCCGCGCCGAGGGTTTCCCGGCCCATATGGAGCCGGGGATCTCGGCGGCGGACTGCCTGTTCTCGGATCTGGAGATCGACCCGGCCAGCGATGGTGAGCAGGCGATGGAGTGCACCCAGTTTATGATTTATGAGCGGCGCATCGACCCCAGTGCGCTGCTGATCCTGTGGCAGCCCGGGGTGGCCGGGGATCTCTCCATGAAGCGCTTCGAAACCAACCAGGCCTACATCCAGCTGCTGGTGGAGAAGCTGTCGCGGGATTATCCGCTGGACCATGAGGTGATCCTCTACGAGGCGGCCACCTCGCCGCTGGAGTCCACCCGCATCGAGCGCCTGCCTCTGGCCGAATTGCCCCAGGCTACCCTGAATCAGATCACCACTTTGGTGGTGCCACCCTGTCGGGAGATGACTCCGGATAACGCCATGTTGGATAAGCTGAAAACCTTGGCTGAAACGGTGTGGTAGTGTCGGCTTTAAAACGGAATGAAAATAGAAAGGGCAGCCCAATGGCTGCCCTTTCTTCTATGCAGTTCTTTGAAACCGCTATTTATGCCGCTGCGCTAGCCTGGCGATCACCTCGGGCAATGGCAGCTGCTGCTGCTCCAGCAGTACGGTGAGGTGGTAGAGCAGGTCGGCGGTCTCATCAAGCAGGTTTTCCCTGTCGTTGGTGGCGGCGGCCAGGGCCACCTCCACGCCCTCTTCACCGACCTTTTGGGCCACCCGTCTGGGGTTGCCCGCCAACAGCTTGGCGGTGTAGCTGCTGTCCGGATCGGCGCCTCGGCGGGCAGCCACCACCTGGGCCAGTTTGCCCAGGAAGGGCTGGTTGTCCAGATCGTTAAAGCAGCTGGTGTTGCCCAGGTGGCAGGTGGGGCCGGCTGGGGTGGCCTGCACCAGGATAGCGTCGTTGTCGCAGTCGGTGCCAATGCTCACCAGGGTGAGCACATTGCCGGAGCTCTCCCCCTTGGTCCACAGCCTGTCCTTGGAGCGGCTGTAGAAGGTGACCTTGCCGCTCTCCAGGGTGACCGCCAGGGCCTCCGGGTTCATGTAACCCAGCATCAGCACCTGACCACTGTGGTGGTCCTGAACCACGGCGGGGACCAGGTTGTTCATCTTGTTCCAATCAATTGAGAGAGTGGTCATAGCCGTACCTCGATGCCTTGCTGTTTCAGATAGCCCTTGAGCGCCATAATATCGATGATCTGTTTGTGGAACACCGAGGCGGCCAGGGCGCCGTCCACCCGGGCCTGCTTGAACACCTCGGCGAAGTGCTCCATGGCCCCGGCACCGCCGGAGGCGATCAGCGGCAGGCCACTGACCTGACGGATGGCGCTGAGCTGGTCGATGTCGTACCCCTTGCGCACACCGTCCTGGTTCATCACGTTGAGGACAATCTCGCCGGCGCCACGCTTCTCCACCTCCTGGGCCCAGTCCTGGGTGTACCATTGGGTCTGGCGGGTGGCAGACTCGTCGCCGGTGAACTGGTACACCTTGTAGCTGCCGCTCTCGGTGTCAAACCAGGAGTCGATGCCCACCACCACGCACTGGCGGCCGAAGGTGTCGTTGAGGCGGGTGATCAGGCTGGGATCCGCCAGGGCAGGGGAGTTCACCGAGATTTTGTCTGCGCCATCCGCCAGGATCTGGCGGGCGTCTTCGATGGTGCGAATGCCGCCGGCGACGCAGAAGGGGATGTTCAGGCGCTCGGCCACGGCGCTGACCCAGCTCTTGTCCACGGTACGGCCGTCGCTGCTGGCGGTGATGTCGTAGAACACCAGCTCGTCGGCGCCCTCGTCGGCGTAGCGCTGGGCCAGGTTGAGGATGTCGCCCACCACTTCATGGTTGCGAAACTGCACGCCCTTGACCACCTGGCCCGCCTTAACGTCCAGGCAGGGGATTATCCGTTTTGCCAGCATGCCAGAGCCTCCTCGATGGTAAAACGGCCGGTGAGCAGGGCCTTGCCGATGATGATGCCGCCGATGCCGATGGCTTTCAGCTGCTTGAGATCCTCCAGCTCGGCGATGCCGCCGGAAGCCTGCCAGCTTATCTCCGGGTATTGGCCAATCAGGGTCTGGTAGAGGGCCACGTTGGGGCCGGTCAGCATGCCGTCGCGGTCGATGTCGGTGCACAGCACGTGCTTGAGGCCAGCCTGGCGCAGCGGGGCGATCACCTCTTCCACCAGTTTGCCCGAGCCTTTCTGCCAGCCGTGGGTGGCCACCTGAGCGTTACCTTGATCGTCCAGCAGCAGGTCCAGGGCGACGGTGATGCGCTCGGCGCCGAACTGCTGGATCCAGCCCGCCACCAGTTGTGGGTCGCGGGCGGCCAGGGAGCCGATGACCACCTTGTCCACACCCAGCTTCAGCAGGGCCTCCACCTCGGCCTTGTCGCGAATGCCTCCGCCCACCTGGATGGGGCAGCTGAGGTTCTCCACCAGCCGGGTCAGGGTGTCCAGCTGGCGGTTGGCGGGATCCTTGGCGCCGTCGAGGTCGACGATGTGCAGCAGGGCACTGCCGGCGTCGCGGTAGTGGCTGAGCTGGGCCAGGGGATCGGTATCAAATTGGGTCACCTGGTTGAAATCGCCCTTTTTCAGACGCACCACCTGGCCGTTGATTAAATCGATGGCTGGAATGATCACGCTGTCATCTCCAAGAAATTGCTGAGTATCTTAGCGCCCACGGCGCCACTGCGTTCGGGGTGAAACTGTACCCCCATCAGGTTGTCCCGGCCCACGGCGGCGGAGAAGGGCTGGCCGTAGTCGCTGCTGGCCAGGGTGAGTTCGCCCACCGGTGCCGCATAGCTGTGGACGAAGTAGACGTAGCTGCCGGCGTCGATGCCCTCGAACAGCGGGTGATCGCTGGGCGCCAGGGTGTTCCAGCCCATGTGGGGCAAGGGCTGACCGGCGGTTTCCAACTGGGCGACCTTGAAGGGCAGCAGGCCGGTCATGGGAGTCTCTTCGCCGCCGGTGGCGCTCTCCTCGCTGGCCAGGCCCAGCAGCTGCATCCCCAGGCAGATCCCCAGCAGGGGCTGGCTGACCTTGCCCAAAGTGTCCAGCACACCGCTCTGTTTCAGGGCGGCCATGCCGGCGCCGGCGCTGCCGACCCCGGGGAGGATCAACCTCGGGCTGGCGAGGATCACCTCCGGATCCCGGCTGACGGTGACCTGGGCGCCCAGACGGGCCAGGGCGAAGCGTACCGACGCCAGGTTGGCGCAGCCGGTGTCGATGATGGTGACTTTAGGGGCATCCTGGCTCATCAGAGCACCCCCTTGGAGGAGGGCAGCTCATTGCCTTCGATGCGTACCGCCTGGCGCAGGGTTCGGCCAAACACCTTGAACAGTGCCTCGACCTTGTGGTGCTCGTTGTCGCCGTCCACCGACAGGTGCAGGGTGGCGCCCAGGCTGTCGGCCAGGGATCGGAAGAAGTGGGGCACCATTTCGGTGCTGAGATCCCCCACCTTGTCGCGGCTGAACTCGGCCTCGAAGCGCAGGTAGGGGCGACCGGACAGGTCCAGCAGGCACTGGGCTCCGGTCTCATCCATGGGCAGGGCGAAGCCAAACCGACCGATGCCGCGCTTGTCGCCCAGGGCCTGCTTCAGGGCCTGGCCCAGGGTCAGGGCCACGTCCTCGACGCTGTGGTGTTCGTCGATGTGCAGGTCGCCGCTCATGGAGAGGGTCAGGCCGATGCCGCCGTGGGTGGCGATCTGCTCCAGCATGTGGTCGAAGAACCCCACGCCGGTGTTGATGCTCACCGGGCCCGGGGTGTCGAGATCCACCTCAATCTGGATGTCGGTCTCACGGGTGGTGCGCCGGGCGGTGGCACGACGTTCACCTTGGGTGAGCTGAGCCAGGATCTGCTCCCAGCCGAAGTTGTCCCTGTCGTAGCGGATGCCGGCTACGCCCATGGCGCGGGCCAGCTCCATGTCGGTCTCCCGGTCGCCGATGACGGCGGAGCGGGTGAAGTCCACCTTGCCCTGGGTCAGGTAATCGCGCACCAGCCCCAGCTTGGGCTTGCGGCAGCTGCAGTTGTCGCTGTCGAAGTGGGGGCAGATCAGCACCTCGTCGAAGCGCACCCCCTGGCTGGTGAACAGCGCCATCATGGCGTTGTGGGGGGCATCGAAGTCCGCCTGGGGGAAACTGTCGGTGCCCAGACCGTCCTGGTTGGAGACCATCACCAGGCGGTAGCCCGCCTGCTGCAGGGCCAGCAGGGCCGGCACCACCGCGGGCTCAAACACCAGCTTCTCCAGGGAGTCGAGCTGTTTGTCGATGGGCGGCTCCTCTACCAGGGTGCCGTCACGGTCGATAAAGAGGATGGGTTGTTTCATGGTTATGCATCCTGTTGAAAAGCGGTCAGGGCGTTGGTGAGCAGCGCCATTTCGGAATCGCTGCCGATGCTGATTCTGAGCCAGCCGGGCAGGGCACCGTAGGCTCGAATCAGTATCCCCTGAGTTTGTAGGGTTTTAAAGAGGTCGTCGGCACCATCGGCCTTAAACAGAACAAAGTTGGCGGCGGACTCCAGCACCTGATCGACATACGCCAGTGTGCCGAGGGCGGCCACCAGGGCGCTGCGGCGAGCGTTGAGCTGAGCCACCTGGCTCTGCATACGTCGGATGCCAAAGTCGCTCAGGGTCTCCAGGGCCAGGTCCGCCACGGGCTTGGGCACCGGGTAGGGGGCGATCACCTTCTCCAGCATGGTGATGATCTCTTTGCCTGCCAGCAGGAAGCCGCAGCGGGCGCCGGCCAGGGCAAACGCCTTGGAGAGGGTGCGCAGCACCACCAGGTTGGGGCAGCCTCCAATGGCGCCTGCCAGGCTCTGGTCGGCGCAGAACTCGATGTAGGCTTCATCCACCACCACCAGGGTGTCTGGCAGGGCGTCCGCCAGGGCCAGCAGATCCTCGCGAGGTACCAGGGTGCCGGTGGGGTTGTTGGGGTTGCAGACGAACACCAGCTTGGCGCCGCGGCCCGCCTCGGTCAGCGCCAACGGCAACTGATAGCCCTCCTCCCAGGGCACCGCCTGATACTCGACGCCGCAAGTGAGGGCGCTGATGCCGTACATGCCGTAGCTGGGGGCCAGGCTGACCACCTTGTCCTGGCCCGGGACACAGAAGGTGCGGATCAGCAGCTCAATCCCTTCGTCGGCCCCTCGGGTGATCAATAGCTGCTCCGGGCGCACGCCGGCATAGCCAGCATAGGCGGCGCGCAGCTCCGGTGGCTGACAGTCCGGATAGCGGTTGACGTCCGCCACATTGGCGTTACGCCAGGGGCTCTCGTTGGCATTGAGCCAGACATCGCCGCCACTCATGCTGCGGCGGGCGGAGGCGTAGGGAACGAGTTCCCTCAGTTCGGGGCGACAGAGGCGTTCGGCCAGGTTCATTACTGCTCTCCTTACTCTTAATCCAGTTGCGCCATGCGTAGGGATACTGCCTTGGCGTGGGCATCCAGGCCTTCGGCGTCAGCCAGGGCGATCACCGTGGGGGCCAGTCCCTTGAGACCGTCGCGGCTCAGCTCCTGCACCGTATAGCGACGGCAGAAGTCCGCTAGGGACAGACTCGACGCACTGCGGGAGGCGCCATAGGTGGGCAGCACGTGGTTGGTGCCACTGGCGTAGTCGCCCACAGACTCCGGAGACCAGGGCCCAAGGAAGATGGAGCCGGCGGCGCGCAGTGTGCCGAGCAGTTCCCTGGGGGCTTTGGTTTGCACAATAAGGTGCTCGGGGCCATAGGCGTTGGAGACCTCACAGGCCTGCTCCAGGCTCCCTACCACCAGGGCGCGGCTCTGTGACAGGGCGGCGGCGGCGATCTCCTTGCGGCTCAAGGTGGTGAGCTGACTCACCAGGGCGGCGTTGACCCGTTCGGCGAAGCTGTCGCTGAGACACACCAGCATCGCCTGGCTGTCCTCACCGTGTTCTGCCTGGGACAGCAGGTCGGCGGCCACGAACTCGGGGTTGGCGTCGTCATCGGCGATCACCAGCACCTCGGAGGGGCCGGCGGGCATGTCGATGGCGGTGCCACTCTGGCTGACCTGGGTCTTGGCTTCGGTGACGAAGCGGTTGCCCGGGCCGAAGATCTTGTCCACCTTGGGCACGGTCTCGGTGCCGAAGGCGAGGGCGGCGATGGCTTGGGCTCCGCCGACGGGGAACAGCTGCTGCACCCCGCAGCGCCAGGCGGCGTAGCAGATGGCGTCGCTCACCGGAGGCGGAGTGGTCATCACCCGCACTTCGCAGCCAGCCAGCTTGGCGGGAAGGGCCTGCATCAACACAGAAGAAACCAGGGGGGCACTGCCGCCGGGGACATAGAGACCCACCCGCTCAATGGCTTCGCTGCGCAGTTCGCACACCACGCCGGGCCGGGTTTCCACTCGTACCGGCTGGAACTGCTGAGCGTCGTGGAAGGCGGTCAGGTTGTCGATGGCGGCGTCGATGGCGGCCTTGAGGCTGGCATCGATGCGCTGGCCGCGGCGGCCCAGTTCGTCGTTGTCGTACGTCAGGGCGTCGGGACGGCCTCCGTCGAACTTCTCGCTCAGCTCAAGCAGGGCGTTGTCGCCACCGCTGCGAACCTGGTCGAGAATGCCGGCCACCGCCTGGGTGAGATCCCGGCTCTGCACCTGATCCGCCCGGGCCAGGGCCAGAGTCTGTTCGGCGTCGCACAGCTGGTTCCAGTTGAGTACTTTCATCTTTAACCTCTTAACCCAGCATCTTCTCAATGGGCAGCACCAGGATGGAGCTGGCACCCAGGGCCTTAAGCTGTTCCATGGTTTCCCAGAACAGGGTTTCGGAGCTGACCGCGTGCAGGGCCACCCGCTCGCTGTCCTGGGCCAGGGGCAGTATGGTGGGGTTCTCGGCGCCGGGCAGCAGGGCCACCACCTGGTCCAGTGTCGCCTTGGGGGCGTGCAGCATGATGTATTTGCTCTCCCGGGCCTGGATGACGCCATTGATGCGGGTCAGCAGCTTGTCCACCAGTTCCTGGTTGGTGGCGCTCAAGGGGGAGGCGGTCTGAATCAGGGTGGCCTTGGAGCGGAAGATCACCTCGGTCTCCTTCAGGCCGTTGGCTTCCAGGGTGGCACCGGTGCTCACCAGATCGCAGATGGCGTCGGCCAGGCCGGCGCGGGGAGCCACCTCTACCGAACCCTTGAGCATGCAATCGCTGAAGGGGACGCCGGTCTTCTTCATGTAGCTGGCCAGTAGGTAGGGGTAGGAGGTGGCGATGCGTTTGCCCGCCAGGGTGGTGGGGCCGTCCCAGGCCAGATCCTTGTCCACCGCCAGAGAGAGGCGGCAGCCGCCGAAATCCAGGCGACGCAGGGTGGTGAACTCACAGGGGCGATTCATCGCCTCGCGCTCCAGGCGCTCCTCCTCCAGCACGTTTTCGCCAACGATGCCCAAGTCCACCACGCCGTCCATCACCAGACCGGGGATGTCATCGTCGCGGACACGCAGGATGTCGATGGGCAGGTTCTGGCAGTGGGACAGCAGGCGCTGGTCCCGCAGGTTGAGCTTGAGGCCAGCACCCTTGAGCAGGGTTTGGCATTCATCGGCCAGGCGGCCGGATTTTTGGATGGCGATTCTCAGTCGTTGTTGAGTCATGATTCAGTCCTGATAAAAAACAAAAAACCCTGGGCGCTTGCTCCAGGGTTCTTGTGTGTTCAGGATTCTGAATCCGCTGGAGGGCGCCGTTTAAACAGCAGCCTCCAGCGACAATGCCAAAGGCTACCGCTTGAAATGATGATGGTGATGTAGGGCAGCAAACTTCAGCATGGGTGCGAATTCCTAATGATTCAGTACAAAATTCTGTGCACGTTCAACGTGGCGTGCTTTTAAGCTAATTCAGTGAATAAATAATTGCAACAACCAATTTACGCTTTTTTTCTGATGAATCCATAACCCCGCTGCCAGGGACGGCAGGCTGTGTCATAATGGCCGCCCCTTACAAGCTCGTGTGTCGCTCCATGTCCCGTTTCTCCAGCAAAATCAAAAAGGCGTTCGCCGCCGATGGCCTGCTGGCGGAGACTCTGGAGGAGTTTCGCCACCGCCCGCAACAGCAGCAACTGGCCCATGCCCTGGCGGAGCACAGCACCCCGGGTAAGGTGCTGGTGGCGGAGGCGGGCACCGGCATCGGCAAGACCTTCGCCTACCTGCTGCCGGCCCTGCTGAGCGGCAAGAAAGTGGCCATCAGCACCGGCACCAAGAACCTGCAAGATCAGCTCTTTTTCAAAGATCTTCCCCGACTTTTGCCGCTGATCGACTCAGGGGTCAAGGTGGCGCTGCTCAAGGGACGGGGCAATTACCTGTGCCTGTATCACCTGACTCAGCAGCTGGCGGACCCCGAGGCGCAGACCCCGGTGGAGATGGACCAGCTGATTCGCATCCGCAGCTGGGCCAATGGCACCGGCAGCGGCGATATGGCGGAGATGGACTCCCTGGCGGAGGACGCCCCCATACTGCGTAAGGTGACCTCGACCCAGGACAACTGTCTGGGCAAGGCCTGCCCGGATTTCGACCGTTGCTTCCTGAAAAAGGCCAGGGCCAAGGCGATGGGGGCGGATCTGGTGGTGATCAACCACCACCTGTTCTTCGCCGATTCGGCGCTGAGAGAGGGGGGCTTTGGTGAACTCCTGCCGGAGCTGAACTGGATCATCTTCGATGAGGCCCATCAGCTGCCGGACATCGCCCTGACCCGCTACGGCGAGCGCCTCTCCGCCTCCAGCTTTCACTACCTGGGCCGGGACGTGCGCCGGGTGTATAAGACCCTGAAGGATTGCAAATCCCTGGAGACCCGGGCCGACGAGCTCAGTCAGTGGGCGGATGAACTGACCGAGGCGATCCAGGCCAACGGCGAACCGGCCTGGCAGGCACAGCTGGGGTTTGAGGCGGTGGCGTCGGCCTGGCAGGGGCTGACCCGCTCCCTGGGGATGTTGAAGACCGAACTGGGCTACCACCTGGGGCGGGATGAGCTGGGGGATCAGTGCTTCGAGCGCAGTGCCCGGCTGATGGGGCTGCTGGACCATTTCGGCAACCCGGATGCCAAGCGCATCTACCGGCTGGAGCGGCGGGAGCGGGGCTTTGGCCTGGTCTCCAGTCCCATGTCGGTGCGGGACGAACTCAAGGCGCTCTATAACAGTTACCACTGCGCCTGGGCCTTTACTTCGGCCACTTTGCAGGTAGGGGGCGATTTTGGTTACTTTTCCCGGCAGATGGCCCTAGAGAAGGCTGATTCACTGATTCTGGACAGCCCCTTTGATTACGCCAGCCAGGCGCTGATCTGTGTCCCCCGGCACCTTCCACAGCCCCATGAGGCCAATGTGGCCGAGCATCTGGCCGAGATCGCCTCCAGGCTGATTGAGGCGGCAGATGGGCGCACCTTCCTGCTGTTTACCAGTTACCAGATGATGTACCGGGTGGGGGAGTTGCTCAGTCACCGTCAGAGCCGGCCCCTGCTGGTGCAGGGGATGGACTCCAAGCGGCAGCTGCTGAGTCGCTATCATGCCTATGGCAACGCGGTTCTGCTGGGTACCGCCGCGTTCTGGGAGGGGGTGGACGTTAGAGGCCGGGCGCTCTGTTGTGTTATGATCGACAAGCTGCCTTTCGTCTCTCCGGACGACCCCCTGACCCAGGCCAGGCTGACCGCCTGCGAGCGCAGTGGTCAGGATCCCTTTGCCATGGTGCAATTGCCTCAGGCGATCCTCGCCCTGAAGCAGGGTGTCGGCCGGTTGATTCGCAGCGAACAGGACCAGGGGGTGCTGGTGATCTGCGACCCCAGACTGGTTCAGCGCCCTTACGGCGAACAGTTTATACGCAGCCTGCCTCCGATGACGCGGACCCGCGGGCTGGACAAGGCTCTAGCACGATTAAGAGAAGTTTGATGTCTGAAAAGATTTTAATCATCGATACCGCCACCGAGAACTGCTCGGCGGCCCTGGTGCTCGGTGATCGGGTGATTGACCTGTGTGAAGAGGCTCCTCGTGAGCACAGCCAGAAGATTCTGCCCTTCGTGGAGCAGCTGTTGGCGGAGGGGGGCGTGACCCTGGCGGAACTGGACGCCATCGGCTTTGGCCGGGGTCCAGGCAGCTTCACCGGTATCCGTATTGGCACCGCCATGATGCAGGGACTGGCCCTGGGCGCCGAGCTTCCGGTACTGCCCATCTCCAACCTGGCCGCCATGGCCCAGGGCGCCATCGATGCCGGGGCCAGCACGGTGGTCGCCGCCATCGACGCCCGCATGGGCGAGGTGTATGTGGGCCGCTACGAGAGCCGCGATGGCCTGGCCACCCTGGTGGAGCAGGAGCTGGTGATCGCTCCCGATGAACTGCTTGCCCTGGAGCTGATGCAGGGGGACGAGCTGGTGGCTGTGGGCACAGGGTTTGAGACCTACCCAGAGCTGCTGGATGACGGACGCCTGACCGTCAGTGGCGATCATCGTCTGCCCAGTGCTAAGATGATGGTGCCTTTGGCACTGGAACTCTATCGCAACGGCGGCGCTCTGCCTCTGGAGCAGGTGGAGCCGGTGTACCTGAGAGACAACGTTGCCTGGAAAAAGATGCCAGGTAAGTAACCGGAGACTGCGACACTGCCATGATCCATCAGGTTGGATTATCCTCCCAGGCCCCTTTTCCGGCGAAACCGCAGGGCAAGGGGAGCCCGGAGAAAGCCAAACAGGCTGAGCCGGCGGTCAAAACCGCCGAGCTGGTGGTGCCCAGCGATCCCCAGGGCTGGCAGGCATTTGCTGCCGGCCGAACCCGCCTGATCCAGGAACACCCCGACTCCCGGGCCATCTCCGCCTACATGGAAACCGCCAATCAGGGGCTGCGCCAGGAACTGCAGTCGATGATGGGGGTGGATCTCTACGTCTGACCCGCCCGCCGTCTGTTGAGACAGTTGCAATCTTTCATCGTCGCGATAGCTTATAGACTCTGACCCCAACTTCGAGCCTGACCCGCTCCAGGAGGGATGCATGGGAGCCCGTGTGCCGGCGACTGCCTGGGCCGGTGACATCACCCCGAACCTTGTCTAGCCGGAGAGCCCGCGTGACCACAGAGAGTGACCCCAGGGAGCGGCGCTTCCAACTTGAAAACCTGTCGCTGGCGGCGCTGGAGTGGGGCCCGCCTCAGGGCCCGCTGATCCTGGCACTGCACGGCTGGATGGACAACGCCCACAGCTTTGTCCCGCTGGCTCCGGCATTGGCCGCAATGGGTTATCGTGTGTTGGCGCCGGAGTTTCCCGGCCATGGTCACTCCGACCACCGCCCGGTGGGCAACTACTACCACTTCCTCGACTACCTCTATGATCTGCACCAGCTCTGGCCGCAGCTGGATGAGACGCCGGCGCTGCTGCTGGGGCACTCCATGGGCGGCATCCTGGCGGGGCTGTTTGCCTCCCTCTACCCGGAGCGGGTCTCGAGGTTGGCGATCATCGAGGCGATGGGCCCCCTGACCGCCGAACCCGGCGACAGCCTGGCGCGAATGCGGGCGGGCTTTGTCAGCCGGGACAAGGGGTTTCGGCCCCAGGGGTATCCGGATCTGGCACCGCTGGTCAAGGCCAGAGCCGCCGCCGGTGGGTTGGACGAGTCCCTGGCCCGGTTGCTGCTTGAACGAAACCTGAAACAGCGCGACGGGCTGTGGCACTGGCGTTCCGACCCACGGCTGCGCACCCGTTCGCCCTGGATGATGACCGAGGCCCAGGGGCAGCAGCTGATGTCGGACCTGCAGGCCGACACCCTGGTGGTGCTGGGGGAGGCCGGCTTCGACGGGCTCAGGGAGGCGTGGCCGGAGCGCCGGGGATGGCTGAATCAACCTCGGCTGAAACAGATTGGCGGCGGCCACCATTGCCATATGGAGTCGCCCCGGGAACTGGCGGCGCTTCTGGAACGGTTTATTGGTGTAAAAAGCAGCGAACACACCAACTTAGGTTAGGTTTCATCGCAGATGGCGGTATCATTGGGCCATCGACGTCGCGCCCCGCTGTCACTGAGGGCGCACAGACCCTAAGTCCTGTTCCAGAAAGGAGAACAGTGTGGACAAGGCATGGCTTAACAGCTATCCCGCCGGCGTTCCGGCGGAGATTCATCCCGAACAGTACCGTAACCTGCTTGACCTGTTTGAGCAGAGTTGTCACACCTACGCCGATCAGGTGGCCTTCATCAATATGGGGGCGGTGCTCACCTATCGTCGCGTCGAGGAGCAGAGCCGCGCCTTTGCCGCCTACCTGCAGAACGAACTGAAGTTGCAGAAGGGCGACCGGGTGGCGATCATGATGCCCAACCTGCTGCAATATCCGGTGGCCCTGCTGGGCGTGCTGCGCGCCGGCATGGTGGCGGTGAACGTCAACCCCCTCTATACCCCCCGCGAGTTGAAGCATCAGCTGAGTGATGCCGGCGCCAAGGCGATCGTGCTGGTGACCAACTTTGGTCAGAGCCTGCAGCAGATCGTCGACGATACCCCGGTCGAGCACGTGATCCTGACTAAGATCGGTGACCACCTGTCGGCACCCAAGCGCACCCTGGTGAACTTCGTGGTGAAGTACGTGAAGAAGATGGTGCCCAAGTACCACCTGCCCTACGCGGTGTCCATGCGCAAGGCGCTGGCGGTGGGGCGTCGGCTGCAATACATCAAGCCCAAGGTGGCCCTCGATGACATCGCGGTGCTGCAGTACACCGGCGGTACCACCGGGGTGGCCAAGGGGGCGATGCTGACCCACAAGTCGCTGATTGCCAACATGCTGCAGGCGGAGGCATTTTTTGGCTCTCTTATAGATGATGGCAGTGACTTGGTGGTGACGCCGCTGCCGCTGTACCACGTGTTTGCCAACACGGTGAACCTGCTGCTGTTCTTCAAGAAGGGCTGCCAGAACCTGCTGATCACCAACCCCAGGGACATGCCAGCCTTCCTCGGCGAGCTGAAGAAGTACCCCTTCACCGCGTTGACCGGGGTCAACACCCTGTTCAACGCCATGCTCAACCAGGAGGCGTTCCGCGAGCTGGATTTCAGTCATTTGAAGATCACTGTGGGCGGGGGCATGGCGGTGCAGCGAGCCGTGGCCGAGCGCTGGCAGGAGGTGACCGGCCAGCCGCTGATCGAGGGCTATGGCCTGACCGAGTGCTCGCCGGTGGCGGCGGCGGGCACCTATGATCAGAAGGAGTACACCGGCGCCATCGGCCTGCCGATCCCCTCCACCGAGATGCGGGCGGTGGACGACGACGGCAACCCGGTGAAGCCAGGCGAAACCGGCGAACTGCAGGTTCGCGGGCCCCAGGTGATGAAGGGCTACTGGCAGCGCCCCGACGAGACCGCCAAGGTGTTGACCGACGACGGCTGGCTGTTCACCGGCGACATCGGCTACATGGACGACAAGGGCCAGTTCTTTATCGTCGATCGCAAGAAGGACATGATCCTGGTGTCCGGCTTCAATGTCTTCCCCAATGAGGTGGAGGACGTGGTCGCCAGCCATCCCAAGGTGCTGGAGGTGGCTGCCGTCGGGGTGCCCCACGAGGTGTCCGGCGAGCTGGTGAAAATCTTCGTGGTGGCCAAAGATCCCTCCCTGACTGACAAGGAGCTGATTGCCCACTGCCGCAAGTCGCTGACCGGCTACAAGGTGCCTAAACTGGTGGAGTTCCGTGATGACCTGCCCAAGACCAACGTGGGCAAGATCCTCCGCCGTGAGTTGCGGGAAGAGCAGACCAAGGAGGCCACCGGCGTATGAGTGAACTGAGCTGGCAGTGGATCGATAGCGACGAGGGGCTGGCTCGGCTGTGCGACCAGGCCAGCCGAGCCGAGGCGGTGGCCCTGGACACCGAGTTTGTCCGCACCCGCACCCTCTATGCCCAGCTGGGGCTGATCCAGCTGTATGACGGGACCAACCTGGCTCTGGTCGATCCCCTGGCCATCGATGACCTGGGCCCCTTCTGGCGCCTGCTGGAGAACGAATCGGTGGTCAAGGTGCTGCACTCCTGCAGCGAGGATCTGGAGATCTTCGCTCAGCAGGGTGGGGTGCAGCCCAAGCCGCTGTTCGACACCCAAGTGGCCGGCGTGTTGTTGAACAAGGGCGCCCCCATGGGCTACGGCAAGATGGTCGAGGCCTACCTGGGGTTGGAGCTGGACAAGGGGGAGTCGCGCACCAACTGGCTGGCTCGCCCCCTGCGGGACAGCCAGCTGCAGTACGCCGCCGCCGACGTGCTCTACCTGCTGCAGATCTATCACACCATGAAGCAGGAGATCGCCGACGTTGGTCGCTATCACTGGCTGATGGAGGAGGGGGAGCGCCTGACGGAGGGGCGGCTGGCCCCGCCGGACCCACAAGCCGCCTATCTGAAGGTGAAAAATGCCTACCAACTGCGTCCGGAGCAGCTGGCGATCCTCAAGTCCCTGGCTGCCTGGCGGCTGGGGGTGGCCCAGAAGCGGGACCTGGCGCTTAACTTCGTCATCAAGGATGCGGCAATGCTGACTCTGGCCAAGCGGGCGCCCCGGAGCATCAACTACCTGACTCAGCTGGACTGCCTGACCGAGCGTGATGTGCAGCGCCATGGCAAGGCGATCCTGCGGGCGGTGGCCGAAGCCGATCTGGACAACCCACCCGAGCCGGTGGATCCCCTGTCTGCCGACCCGGCCTTTCGTGATGCCGCCAAGCTGGTGCGCAAGGCCCTGACCCAGGTGTGTGAACAGCAACAAGTGGCCACCGAGCTGATGGCTTCGAAGAAGCTGGTGCACCAGTACCTGAAGTGGCGGCTGGGCGGCGAGCAGGGTGAGCAGCCGGTGGTGTTGCGCGGCTGGCGCGGTGAACTGGCCCGCGGGAGCCTGGAGGAGCTGAGTCTCTGAGCCCAGGTGTTTGAGACGGGGACCCCATGGGGTCCCCTTTTTTGTGGGTTTTTCACCGCCTGTGGCGGTGGATAGCCAAATGGAATAAAGATGTTAATTGCATGTATATCAAGGCTGACAATTGCCCAAATATGTGTGATGATGCTCACGTTTATACGCCCGTTTAATACGGGCGATTAAAAATGAGAAGCGGCGTGGAGAAGCCGCGTGAACAAGGAGCGACACATGGAAAAGGTCTGGTTAGCGAGTTACCCCGAGGGCGTGCCGACGGAGATTGATCCCGATCGGTTCTCCTCACTGGTCGATCTGTTCGAACAGTCGGTAGCCCGCTTCGGAGATAAACCTGCCTTTATCAACATGGGAAAAACCATCACCTATAACGAGCTGGACAAGCTGAGCCGGGACTTTGCCGCCTACCTGCAACAGGATCTGAAGCTGACCCAGGGAGACCGGGTGGCGATCATGATGCCCAACCTGCTGCAGTATCCGGTGGCGCTGTTCGGTGTGCTGCGGGCGGGGATGGTGGTGGTGAACGTCAATCCGCTCTACACCGCCCGGGAACTGAAGCACCAGTTGACGGACGCCGGTGCCAAGGCGATTGTGGTAGTGTCGAACTTCGCCTCCACCCTAGAGCAGGTGGTGGATGACACTCCGGTGGAGCACGTGATCCTGACCAGGCTGGGGGACCAGCTCTCCCCGTTCAAACGCACTCTGGTCAACTTCGTCGTCAAATACATCAAGAAGATGGTGCCCAAGTACCACCTGCCCGACGCCCACTCCATGCGCAGCGCCCTCTATAAAGGCGGCCAGCGCCCCTTTACCAAGCCAGCCATCGACAACGGCGATCTGGCGTTTCTGCAGTACACCGGTGGTACCACCGGTGTGGCCAAGGGCGCCATGCTGACCCACAGGAACCTAGTGGCCAACCTGGAGCAGGTGAGCGCCTGGATAGGGCCCACCCTGACCGAGGGTGAGGAGATGGTGATCACCGCGTTGCCCCTGTATCACATCTTCGCCCTGACCTGTAACTGCCTGACTTTCATGAAGTTGGGCGGAACCAACCTGATGATCACCAATCCCAGGGACATGCCGCTGTTTATCAAGACCATCAGGCAGTACCCCTTCACCGCCATCACCGGGGTGAACACCCTGTTTAACGGCCTGCTCAATACCCCGGGATTTGACCAACTGGATTTCAGTAAGCTGAAGGTGGCCCTGGGGGGCGGGATGGCGGTGCAGGCCGCGGTGGCGGACAAGTGGCAACAGGTGACCGGATCCCGTCTGCTGGAGGGGTTTGGCCTGACCGAAAGCGCCCCCGTGGCCTCGGTGGCGCCCTACAACGCCAAGGGGTACGACGGCACCATTGGCCTGCCGCTGCCCTCCTGCGCCATCCGCCTGGTGGATGAGCAGGGCCAGGAGGTGGCTCTGGGTGAGCGTGGCGAGTTGCAGATCCAGGGGCCCAACGTGATGAAGGGGTACTGGCAGCGTCCCGAGGCGACCGCCGATACCATCTCACAAGATGGCTGGCTCTCCACCGGAGACATCGCCACCATGGATGAGCGGGGCTACTTCAAGATTGTCGATCGCAAGAAAGATATGATCCTGGTGTCGGGGTTCAACGTGTTCCCCAACGAAATCGAGGATGTGGTGGTGATGCACGAGGCGGTGGTGGAAGCCGCCGCCATCGGCGTGCCTAACCCCGCTTCCGGGGAGGTGGTGAAGGTGTTCGTGGTGGCCAAGCCCGGCACCAGTGAGGAGAGCATCATCCGTCACTGCAAGAAACACCTGACCGGCTACAAGATCCCCAAGATCATCGAATTCAGGGAGGAACTGCCCAAGACCAACGTCGGCAAGATCCTGCGGCGGGCGTTGCGGGAGGAGGAGCAGGCCGCCTGACATCTCTCTGTCATACTGGTTCGATAGTCTGAGCGGGATAGCTCATCTGTATTGATGCTGATTCCGTCTGGATTCGCTGCTGGCACCCCAAGGGGTGCCTTTTTTTATCAAATTTTTTCAATGTCTTGGCTCCAACCTGCCGGGACTCAGCGATTCTCACGGTTTGGAACGGGTTCCTGGCGTATAAGCGTTGGCACTTGTTATCCGCCTAGGGAGATTCCGCCGTGCACCATCTGGGGTTAAAGAGGACCATTACCCTGTACATCATCGTTCTGGTCACCCTCTGTCTCTGCTCGACCAACCTGTTGGGCTATCTCAATCTGAAGACCACGACCCAGGCCAGCGTCGACCGGGAGATGAGCGCTCGCACCCAGGAGGCGGCGCAGAAGATTCAGCGCTGGTTTCAGGCCAAAGCCGAGGGGGTGAGGGCGGTGGCGGAACACTACCGCCGGGGCGCACTGGAGGGTCGCTACGTGGCGACCGCCCGCCTGTCCACCGACAGCCTGGATCTCTACTCCATGTACTTCGCCTTCGAGGATGGCCTTGCCTACGCCAGTGCTGCCGAGGATGGGGTGTGGCACGACGGGGTGGCCGACCCCGGCCAGTATGATCCCAGGGGACGTGGCTGGTACAAGCTGGGACGCACGGCGCCGCAGGGTAAGCTGACGGAGATCTACACAGATGTGGTGACCGGCAAGCCGGTGATCTCGGTGGTGATCGATCTGGGGGACGGGGTGTTGTCTGGCGACATCGGGCTGGGCATTTTGCAGCAGACCGTATCCGAGGTGAGCCTGCCCGGGGTGGTGAGCTTTATCGTCGATGACTCTGGTACTGTGCTGGCGTCCAGTTCAAAGAGCCTGAAGAGCGGTGACAGGCTGGCGGATGCCGGACTTGAGGAGCTGGGCCAGACACTGGGGGCCCAGGTCACCAAGACCCGTTATCGCTTCGAGGGGGTGGATAAACTGGCCTACGCCAGTGCCATTGATCTGATCGGCGCGGAGCGCTGGCATCTGGTGTTCGCGCTGGAGGAGTCGGTGGCCTACGCGGCGTTGGAGTCGGCGGCAGTCAAGGCGGTGGTCACCTCTGTGGGGATGCTGGCCATTGGCGTGGTGCTGGCGGTGGTGGTGCTGAACTATCTCTACCGGCCGGTGCTGGAGCTGAAGGCGATGGTGGCCGACTTGACCCAGGGCAACGCCGATCTGACCCGGCGGCTGGCGGTCAAGGGGGAGGATGACCTGGCCCAGATCTCGCAAGGGATCAACCAGTTTATTGACCGGTTGCAGCAGCTGATGTTGCGTCTGCAGCATCACTCGCTGGAGATCGGCCGCAGCATTGAGGCCCTGGAGTGTCAAAGCAGTGAAAACCACGCCCTAATCGCTTCCCACCGAGGCGAAACCGACCAGGTGGTCTCGGCGGTTCAGGAGCTTAGCGCCACCTCGGCGGACGTGGCGGGTAATACCAATACCGCCGCCAGCTTTACCCAGGTGACCCATGAACTGGTGGGGCACTCCGAGCAGTCGGTAGGCCAGGCGACCGCGTCGGTCTCTCAATTGGTGGAGGAGATCGCCCTGACCGCCGATAACCTGGCTGAGATTGAGCGGGATACCTCCACCATCACCGACATCATCCGCACCATCGGCGAGATTGCCGATCAGACCAACCTGCTGGCACTGAATGCCGCCATCGAGGCCGCCCGGGCCGGCGAACAGGGGCGGGGGTTTGCGGTGGTGGCCGATGAGGTGCGGGCCCTGGCCGCCAGGACCCGAACCAGCACCGCCGAGATTGAGCAGAGCCTGATGAAGTTGCGTCAGGGTTCGGAGAGGGCAATCGAGTCGATGGGCCGCACCCACAGCCGTTGTGACGCCGCCACCGCCTGCACCTCCGACGTGGCCGACGAGCTGCGACAGATTGCCGACAAGGTGTCCCACATCAACGACCTCAATCGTCAGATTGCGACCGCGACCGAACAGCAGAGCTGCGTCAGCAACGAGGTGGCGGGCAATATGACCACCATAGGGCAACTGGCGGGGCAATTGGAGCGGAACGACGGGGCGGTGGTTCGTGAGACCCAGGCGCTGGCCCGGGCTAACGAGGGGTTCAACCGGGTGGTGGCAGAGTTCAGGCTCAGCTGACGACTCCGTCGTTGTAAATTTATGACGAATGCCGCTCTTGCGCCGGATCCCAATGTGGGGTCCGACTGGGTCGCGCCGGGCCAAATGCGGCCAGGAAGTGACCGCGGGAAGCCGCTGATGGTTGCTTTTGTTTGGAAACTTTGATCATATGTGGTCAGTCCTGAAAGCGGGGGGAGTGACAGCATGGGAGAGAAGCGGTATCCACTGGATGCCCGTTGGCGATATGCTTTCGAGCGGCTGGGTCTTGATGCCGGTACGGCCCTAAGTCGCGCCGGGCTGTCTCCCGAGGTGCTGGCAAACCCAGACAGCAGGCTCACCACATTGCAGTATCTTGGCCTGTGGCGCTCGCTGGAGCAGAGCCTGGCGCCGGGTCAGCTCAGTCAAAGCGTAGCCCAGTTCTGCAGCAGCACCTTCACCGCACCGATGATGGCGGCGCTGTGCTGCCCCACCTTGCTCGATGCCATTCGCCGGGTGGAGCGCTTCAAACCTTTGCTGGGACCGCAACGGCTTAGGGTGGAGGAGAGCGAGAACCGGGTCACCATTCGCCAGTACTGCGATCCCGACGCGTTGACCCTGCCTAACTCGCTGGTGGTGCTGGAGTGGCACCTGATCCTCAACCTGGCCCAGATGGCCACCAAGGTCGATCCCATAGTGGTCTCCCTGACCCTGCCCGAAGCGTGTCCCGAGGGACGTCAGCTGGCCGACAGCCTGGGACTGGAGCTGACCCTGGGCGAGGGCAATGCCCTGGTGCTGCCTAAGGGGGAGTGTCAGCGGCCGTTCATGACCCTCAACGACGCCATGTGGCAGCATTTCGAACCCGCCCTGCTGGCGCAGATCCGCACTTTGCATGCCCAGGGCGATTTCGCCAGCGAGGTCAAGGCGATCCTGCTGGAGTGCCTGCCGTCAGGGATGGTGGACAAGGAGCGGGTGGCCTCGAGGCTGGGGATCAGCCCCAGCACCCTGAAGCGCCGCCTGGGGGCGGAGAAACGCCCCTTCAAGGAACTGCTGGCCGAGACTCGCAAGGAGTTGGCCTGCCACTATCTGCAGCAGTGCCACCTGTGCCACACCGAGATCAGCCTGTTGCTGGGCTTCGACGACCCCACTAGCTTCTACCGGGCTTGCCAGCGCTGGTTTGGCCTGACCCCAGAAGGGATCAAGAACAAGCAGGCCGGCATAGTGCCGGCCTGGTAACGCGCGCGGGGCTGGGTTACCCCAGCTCCTCGATCTCGCCATCCTCGTCGCGGACGATGGTGGCGTAGAGGTCGTATTCGTTGGCGAACTCGATGGAGGCCCACACCATCTGGCCCATATCCACGTCAAACTCGCCGCCGAGGATCACCTTGCCGTCGATCTCCGGGGCATCGGAGTAGGCACGGGCGACGGCGCCCTCATCGTTGAGCTCATCGACAATCACCCGCATCTCGGTGCCCACCCGCGCCTGCAGGCGCTCGGCGCTGATGCGGGCCGCCACCGCCATGAAGCGCTGGAAGCGATCCTCCATCACCTCTTCGGGCACCAGCTCCGCCAGATCGTTGGCGACGGCGCCGTCCACCGGGCTGTACTTGAAGCAGCCGACCCGGTCCAGCTGCGCCTCCTCCAGCCACTCCAGCAGGATCTGGAAATCCTCTTCGGTTTCTCCGGGGAAGCCGACGATGAAGGTCGAGCGAATCACCAGGTCGGGGCAGATCTGCCGCCACTTTTTGATCTGCTCCAGGGTGCGCTCGGCTTTGCCGGGACGCTTCATCGCCTTGAGGATACGCGGGGACGCATGTTGGAAGGGGATATCCAGATAGGGCAGGATCTTGCCCTCGGCCATCAGCGGAATCACCTCGTCCACATGGGGGTAGGGATAGACGTAGTGCAGCCGCACCCAGATCCCCATCTCCGCCAGTTTCTGGCACAGTTCGGTCATGCGGGTCTTCACCGGCATGCCATTCCAGAAACCGGTCTTGTGCTTCACATCGACCCCGTAGGCACTGGTGTCCTGGCTGATCACCAGCAGCTCCTTGACGCCGGCCTCCTTAAGGCGCTTGGCTTCGTCCAGTACTTCGCCGATGGGGCGGCTGACCAGATCGCCGCGCAGGGCAGGGATAATGCAGAAGGTGCAGCGGTTGTTGCAGCCCTCGGAGATCTTCAGATAGGCGTAGTGACGGGGCGTCAGCTTGACGCCGTGATCCGGGATCAGCGAGGTCAGGGGGTCGTGTTGTGGCTTGGGCAGGTGCTGGTGGACCTGTTCCAGCACCATCTCGTAGGCATGGGGGCCGGTGATCCCCAGCACCTTGGGGTGCACCTGGCGAATCTCATCCTCTTTGGCGCCCAGGCAGCCGGTCACCAGCACCTTACCGTTCTCGCTCAGTGCCTCGCCGATGGTGTCCAGGGACTCCTGCACGGCGCTGTCGATAAAGCCGCAGGTGTTGACGATCACCAGGTCGGCGCCCTGGTAGGTGTTGACCACGTCGTAGCCTTCGGTGCGCAGCTGGGTAAGGATGCGCTCGCTGTCCACCAGGTTCTTGGGGCACCCCAGGGAGACGAAGCCGATGCGACTGCCGCTGCCCTGGCCCATGGCCGGAGCCACCTTGGTGGCGTGGGTGGTGCTGGGCTGCTCAGCCTTGGGCTGATCACTGCCGGGAACGAAGGTTTCGACGGTCATAGAGTCCTTTTTCTGTTCGCTGCTGGAATAAAGAGCGCGGATTATACCTGAGTCCGGACGATTGTGCATGGCGAAAAAGTGACCGGTTCGGGCTGGGCGATTCACTCGGTATCGGAGCGGGGACCATCCCGGCCGGGTTGGGCCGGCGAACCTTGCTCTGCCCACTGCAGGAAGGTGCGCGCCACCGGCGACAGGGGGTGGCCCTTGTGGTAGGCCAGGGACCACTGTGACGGTATCGGCAATCCCTCGACCGGCAAGATGGTCAGTCCGGTGTCGGCGCCGAACGCCAGGGTGTGTCTGGAGAGGATGGAGACCCCCAGGCCGGACATGACGGAGTGGCGGATGGCTTCGTTGCTCTCCACCGTCATCCGCACATTGAGTTTGATGCCGCGCCGCTTCAGGAACTTCTCCAGAGCATAGCGGGTACCCGATCCCTGCTCGCGGATCAGGAAGGGTGCCTGGGCGAACTCCTTCAGGGTCAGCCGCCGACGGCTGGCCCAGGGGTGGTCGCTGGCGGCGATGGCCACTAACGGATTGTCCAGGAAGGGGTGCAGGGTCAGCGGGGCGTCCTCTGGCGGATGGCTGAAGACGTAGAGATCGTCCTGCCCCTGGGAGAGGCGGTCAATCATCTGCTGGCGGTTGCCGACCTTGAAGTCGATCTCGATCAGTGGGTGACGCTCGCAGAAGTCCCCCAGCAGATGAGGAATAAAGTACTTGGCGGTGGTCACCACTCCCAGGCGCAGGGTGCCACGCTTCAGTCCCCTGAGGTCGTCCAGATCCATCTGCAGCCGCTCCAGGCTGCCCACCACCTCCCGCGCTGCCTGAACCGTTCGCTCCCCGGCGTCGGTGAGCCGAAGCCGTCGGCCAATCTGGTGGTAGAGGGGGAGGCCCACCAGGTCGGTGAGTTTCTTCAGCTGCATGGAGACCGTGGGCTGGGTCAGGTGCAGGTGTTCTGCCGCCGCGCTGACCGATCCGGCCTCCTGCAGGGCCAGGAGGATCTCCAGTTGGCGCAGGGTGGCTCTGATGCTCATCGGATTTCTCATATAGATAAACGTCTATGCAATATAAATGAAAATTCGATTTAACTCTATCTGTTTGGCGCGGCACACTGGCGCCGTTGCTGGAGTTAAGGAGAATCCCATGAATGTCCCGAAAGCGGTGTTTGAGTTGATGGTAGGCCTGTCGATACTGATCGGCGGGGTGACCGGGGCCGTCAATGGCGTGGTGGGCTGGGGGCTGGCGGTCACCGGGACCCTGTTGCTGACGGCGACTCTGGTTGCCCATGCCCGGACTCTGCCCCTGCGAGCCGGGGCCCGCTGACCATGGAGCTGGATATCGTAGTCGCCTTCTTCCTGTTCGGCGCCCTGGCTCAGCTGCTCCGGGCGGAACTGACGCTGCCCGACGGCTTGTACCAGAGCCTGGTGATCCTGTTGCTGCTGGCCATTGGCCTCAAGGGCGGCGTCGCCCTGTCGGAACACCTGACTCTGACCCTGGTGGCGCAGGGCGGCGCCATCGTGCTGATGGGGATCATAATGCCGCTGCTGGCGGTGCCGATCCTGTCCACCATCGGACGCTTCTCACGCGTTACCACCGCCACTATTGCGGCCCACTACGGATCCGTCAGCGTGGCCACCTATGCGGTCGCCGTCGCCTTCCTCGAGAGCCGGCAGATCCCCTACGAACCCTATTTTCCCCTGTTCGTTGCCCTGCTCGAGGTGCCGGCCATTGCCGTTGGCCTGTGGCTGGCCCAAGGGCGAGGCACGTTCTCCTCCGGAAAGGTCAGGCGCCATCAGTTGGTGCGAGAGCTGTTGCTCAACCAGGGGATGGTGCTGCTGATGGGCGGATTGCTTATCGGCTGGTGGGCCGGGGAGCGTACCGAACGGATCATGCCGCTGTTCGGCGATCTGTTTCATGGGGTGCTGGCGCTGTTCCTTCTGGCCATGGGCCAGAAGGCGGCGCAGCGGTGGCGCACCCTCGGCAGCGACGCCAGCTTCCTGGCCAGTTTCGGTGTGGCCATGCCGCTGCTGGGCGCCCTGTTGGGCAGCGCCTTGGCACTGATGCTGGGGTTGAGTGCCGGTGGCACCCTGTTGCTGGCGGTGTTGGCGGCGAGCGCCTCCTACATCGCGGTGCCCGCGGCCTTCTCGGTAGCCATGCCCAAGGCGGATCTCGGTCCCGCCATCACCGCCTCTCTGGGGGTGACCTTTCCCTTCAACGTGCTGGTGGGGATTCCCCTCTACAGTGCGTTGATCCAAACCTATCTCTAGATTGCACAAGGAGTTGTTATGTCACAGGCTCAAGTGAGCATCATCATGGGTTCCCAGTCTGACTGGACCGCCATGGAGGACGCCCTGGCCCCGCTGGAGACCCTGGGGATCGCCTATGAGACCCGGGTGGTGTCGGCCCACCGCACTCCGGATCGGCTGTACCGATTCTGCCAGGAGGCCCATCTGCGCGGGATCCGGGTGATCATCGCCGGAGCTGGGGGATCGGCCCACCTGGCGGGGATGGTGGCGGCCATTACCCATCTGCCGGTGGTGGCGGTGCCGGTGAGCAGCCGGGATCTCAAGGGGATGGACAGCCTGATGTCCATGGTGCAGATGCCCCGGGGGGTGGCGGTGGCCTGCCAGGGGATAGGCAACGCCTTCAACGCCGGACTGATGGCCGCCCAGATGCTGGCCCTGTCCGACCCCGAGCTGACCCGGCGGCTGATCGATTGGCGCCACAGCCAGAGTCAGGCGGTGGTCGAGGAGGTGCGGGGGTGAGGGTTGCCATCATAGGGTGTGGTCAGCTGGCGAGAATGCTGGCCCTGGCCGGCATCGCCCGGGGGCTGGAGTTCAGTTTCCTGGCGATGGAGGGGGAGGAGTGCACCCCGGTGCAGGGATTGGGGCCTGTGGTGCGATTCGGCGAGGGCCGCGATCTGAGCCGGCTGTATGCCGAACTGGGTGAGCCTCAGGTGATGACAGTGGAGCGGGAACAGCTGCCCCTGTCTCTGCTCCGCGCCCTGGACCGGTTGGCGCCGGTCCACCCCTCGCCGGACGCAGTGGCAATCTGCCAACATCGCCGGAAAGAGAAGTCGTTTCTGGGGGGGCTGGGATTGCCGACGGCTCCCTGGCGCCTGGTGGATGCCGACACCGATCTGATGGCGTTGGCTGGCGAGCTAGGCTGGCCCCTGTTTGTGAAAAGCTGTGAGCAGGGCTACGACGGCAAGAACCAGTGGTGCTTGACTGAGCACAGTACCGCCACGCCACCCTTGCCCGCCGGTAATGCCTACATCGCCGAGGGCGTCATCCGCTTCGATCGCGAACTCTCCCTGGTCGCCGTTCGGGGCCGAGACGGGCAGATGGCGTACTACCCGCTGACCGAGAACCGGCACCACCAAGGAATCCTGCACTGTTCGGTCGCCCCGGCCCCCGCCCTTTCGCCGGGATTGCAAGGGGTGGCGCAGGAGATGGCGACGACCCTGATGACGGCGATGGGGTACGTTGGGGTGTTGACCCTTGAGCTGTTCCAGGTAGGAAATCGGCTTATCATCAACGAGCTGGCCCCCAGAGTACACAACAGTGGTCACTGGACTCAGGATGGCAGCCAGACCTGTCAGTTCGACAACCATCTGAGGGCCATCACCGGTGCCGCCCTGGGCAGCACCAGTACCAGGGGTGGCGGGGCCAGTGCCATGATCAACCTGCTGGGGATGGCGTCGCCGCAGTCGTTGCCGAGCGCCAACACCCGGCTGCACTGGTACCACAAGCCGGTTCGGCCGGGCCGGAAGCAGGGGCACATCAACCTGGTGGGGGCGGATCGGGCCCAGGTGGAGGGAGAGATGACTCGATTGCTGAAACGGCTCTACCCCGGGATCCACCGCCGCCTGCAGCAGCCGGTGGCCCCCTAAAGGGGCGGGGCCCACCGGTTTGCCTAAACCTTGGACAAGGCGTAATACTGTAGAGGGAGAAAGGCGGGTGAGAGAAAGCTTTGACACGCCTTTTCAGGGAGATAACTGACGCCGGGAGGGCGCATTATGACAATGACCCTGACCTTTCTGGGCGCGGCCGGTGAAGTGACCGGCTCCTGCCATCTGCTGACTCTGGGGCACCACCGGGTACTGCTCGACTGCGGACTGATTCAGGGCAGTCGACAGGCCGAGGCGCGCAACCGGGAACCCTTCGACTTCGATCCTGGCGCCATCGATGCGGTGATACTGAGCCATGCCCATATCGATCACTCCGGCCGGCTGCCGCTGCTGGTGAAGCAGGGGTTTACCGGGCCGGTGTACACCCACAACGCCACCGCCGAGCTGTGTGACATCATGCTCAGGGATGCGGCGATGCTGCAGCGCCGTGATGCAGAGCGACTGAACAAGAAGCTGGAGGCCAAAGGGGAACCGCCAGTGGAGCCGCTGTTTACCGAGGAGGATGTGGATGCCCTGATGGGGTCGATGGTTCCCCTCGAGTACGGTCAGTTGCAGCAGGTGGTGCCCGGGTTGCGTCTGGTGCTGGAGGACGCCGGCCACATCCTGGGGTCGGCCATCGTCCAGTTGTGGCTCGAGCTGGGGGAGTGGCGGAAGAAATTGGTCTACAGCGGCGATCTCGGGCGCAAGGGGATGCCGGTGATCCAGGACCCCAGCTACATCGACAGCGCCGACCTGGTGGTGATGGAGAGCACCTACGGGGACCGGCTGCACCGCAGCCTGCCTGAGACCCTGGAGGAGCTGAAGGGGATCTTTGCCCGGGCCATCGAGACCGCCACGGGCAACATTCTGATCCCCGCCTTTTCCGTAGGCCGGGCCCAGGAGCTGCTCTACCTGCTCCACCTTAACGCCAGGGAGTGGGGCCTGGAGCGCTGGCGGGTCTACCTGGACAGTCCGATGGCCACCGAGGCGACCCGGGTCTATGTGCGTCATTTCCGCCTGTGCGACGATGAGTTCAGGGCCTTTACTCGTCAGCATCCTGGCCGCCACCCGCTGTTGTCCAACATCGAGTTTATTCAGACCACCGAGGAGTCCATGGCATTGAACGAGGTGGACCGGGGGATGATCATCATCGCCGGCAGCGGCATGTGCACCGGCGGTCGTATCCGCTGCCACCTGGAGCACAACCTGTGGCGCAAGGAGGCGGATGTGATCATCTGTGGCTACCAGGCCAAGGGGACGCCGGGGCGGGCGCTGGTGGATGGCGCCCAGAGCCTGAAGATCGCCGGAAAACCGATCGAGGTTCGGGCCAGGATCCACACCCTGGGGGGCCTCTCGGCCCATGCTGACCGCGATGAGATGACCGACTGGTACCGTCATATCAGCGGTACTCCGCCGGTGGTGCTGGTCCATGGTGAGCCGGAGGCACAACAGAGCTTTGCCGAGCACCTGTCCCAATACAGCCGTCATCTGGTGGTGGCCCAGCGTCACGACTGCGTCGATCTGACCGCCCTACCGGAACTGGTGTGGTTGGGACCGGCGAAGGATGATTAAACCCTGGTCGTGTGAACCTCATTTCGGAATTCTCGATTCAAGCCCCAGGTGTCACAGGTCGATAACAGGGCCATAGGGGACGGCGCGCGATCGATCTGGCTGTAGTGATACTAAACCGAGTTAAGCAGTTGTGCTTTTATTACAGTCATGGCCATATTCACCCCCAAAAAAATGGATGGCGCCCCCAAAAATGCCGCTGTTTATGTGATCAAAACTACTGAAACGTAAATTGCATAAACTTTAGTATTGCTCAGCGGCTGCGGGAAAATACAAAAGCAAGCGCCAAAAATGTTAACGCCAATGTAAGAGCGTATGAGGGGTCACATGAGAGAAGTAGAGTTCAGAACCATAGACAGGTTGTTTATCAAACTGACGCTGAACGAGAAGTTTTGGATACTGTTCCTGATGGCCGCCCTGGCGGTGATGGGGGTGGCCACAAAGGGATACCTGGAGGTCAGCCAGATGGCCGAGCAACGGAGCCTGGCACAGGCCCAGGGGCGGTTGTCGGCGGCGGTCGAGGCCGTCGACGCCCTCGAGGGGGAGGCCCGCGATCAGGTGGCCCGGGCCCTGGGACTGAAGCTGACCGTCCCGGGCGGTGAACCCCGTCGCCATGAGAACCGCATCATCCTCAGTGCCCCCCTGGCTGCCGGAGGCCAGGGTGAACTCAGCATGGCGATCCCCGCCGAAGAGGCGGCAACCAAGTCTGATGCCCTCACCCGCGTTGGCCTCGCCTCGCTGCTGCTGCTGCCCATCGCCCTGTTCTCCTACTGGCTGGCCACCTTCCTGGGCGGAGCGCTGTGGGTGAAGCACCAGGCGATCCAGCGTATCGCCGACGGCGATTTGACCTCTCGGCTTGGGTTCCATGTGGGCCGTGAGGAGTTTGGCATCATCGGTCATCAGTTGGACCGCACCATGGACACCCTGAGTGAACTGGTCAGTACGGTGCAGCACAGCTCCGCCACCCTCAACCAGAGCGCCTCGGTATTCAGTGCCGACAGCCGCAACAGCCAGGAGCAGATCACCTCTCAGTACGGCTCACTGGACTCTGTGGCCACCGCCATGGAGGAGATGAGCGCCACCGCCAAGGATATTGCCAATCTGGCACAGCAGACCTCCGAGCGCCTGGAGCAGGATGGCCATAAGGTGGCCCAGAGCAACGACAAGGTGCAGAACGCCATCATCGAGACCAATGAACTGGCGGACAAGACCGATGCCGCCTCGGTAACGGTGAACAACCTGACCGCCAAGGCCACCGAGATCAATGAGGTGATCACCACCATCAACGCCATCAGCGAGCAGACCAACCTGCTGGCCCTGAACGCCGCCATCGAGGCCGCCCGGGCCGGAGAGCAGGGCCGAGGCTTTGCGGTGGTGGCCGATGAGGTGCGTACCCTGGCCAGTCGCACCCAGCAGGCCACCGTCGAGATCCAGACCATGATCGACAACCTGCAGACCGAGACCCGCGGCATCTCGGAGATCACCTCCCACACTCTGAAGCAGGCGCACCACAGCCGGGAGCTGATCAGCGAGATAGGCCAGGATGTGAACGCCATCGCCGATTCAGCCCGGCAGGTGATGGAGATGAGCGCCCAGATTGTGGCGGCGGTGGAGCAGCAGACGGCGGCGGCCAACGACATCGCTTCCGAGCTGTACGACATCCGCGGCCAATCCAACGCCATCCGTACCAGCGCCGAGCAGTCGGCGGTGAGCGTCAGCGAACTGGCGGAGAGCTCGCTGCAGCTGGGGGAGATCCTGAAGAAGTACCGCACCCAGGCTTAACTGGCTGGGAGGACAGCGGGGAGCCTTGGCTCCCCTTTTTTGTGCTTGTGTCACGCCGGCCCAGGGGATACCCTGCGGGCAGACAAGCCATATGAGAGACCGACATGACCATCTGGGTGGATGCGGACGCCTGTCCCGTCGTCATCAAAGAGATTTTGTTCCGCGCCGCCGAGCGCACCCAAACCCCGCTGGTGCTGGTGGCGAACCGGGGCATGCGCACCCCGCCCTCAGCCTGGATCCGGGTGCAGGTGGTGCCCGCCGGTTTCGACGTGGCGGACAACGAGATCGTCAGGCAGGTGCAGCCGGGGGAGATGGTGATCACCAGTGATATCCCGCTGGCGGCGGAGGTGATCGAGAAGGGGGCGGAGGCGCTCAGCCCACGGGGTGAGGAGTTTACTGCCCAGAACATCCGCGGCCGCCTCAACATGCGCGACTTCATGGACACCATGCGGGCCTCCGGCGTGCAGACCGGCGGGCCGCCGCCGCTGAGTCAGCAGGAGCGCCAGGGGTTTGCCAACGCCCTGGACCGCTACCTGGCAAAGCAGAGGTAAAAAGAACCCGGCCATCTGGCCGGGTTCTTTCGTCTCTGGGGCCGGTTTACCAGCCGCACTGGCGGCCGGCGGCCTGGTTCTGCTGATCCAGCCAGGTGTGCAGTGGCTTGAAGTAGTTGAGGATGGCGTCGCCGCTCATCTTCTCAGAACCGGTCACCATCGCCAGGGTCTGGGGCCAGGGCTGGGACAACCCGGACTCCAGCATGGCGTTCAGCTTGGCGCCCGCCTCTTTGTTGCCATAGATGGAGCAGCGGTGGATGTCGCCCTGATAGCCGGCGGTGTCGCACAGGGACTGGTGGAACTGGAATTGCAGGATGTGCGCCAGGAAGTAACGGGTGTAGGGGACGTTGCCGGGAACATGGTACTTGGCACCGGGGTCGAAGTCCGCCTCGGTGCGTGTCACCGGCGCCGCCACTCCCTGGTACTTGGCGCGCAGCTCCCACCAGGCCTGGTTGTAGTTGTCCGGGGTGATCTCGCCGGAGAACACCTTCCAGCGCCACTGGTCGATCATCAGGCCGAAGGGCAGGAAGGCCACCTTGTCCAGGGCCTGGCGCAGCAGCAGGCCGATGTCGGCATCGGCACTGGGCACCTGATCCAGCAGGCCGATCTGCTTCAGGTAGCTGGGAGTGATGGAGAGGGCGATGGTGTCGCCGATCGCCTCGTGGAAGCCGTCATTGGCGCTGTCTTTGAACAGGAACGGCTGGTCCTTGTAGGCACGCTGGTAGATGTTGTGCCCCAACTCGTGGTGGATCACCACGAAGTCCTCGGCGTTCTTCTGGATGCACATCTTGATGCGGATGTCGTCCTCGTTATCCAGGTCCCAGGCGCTGGCGTGGCACACCACGTCGCGGTCCGCAGGCTCGGTAAACAGGGAGCGATCCCAGAAGGTCTGGGGCAGGGGATCGAAGCCCAGGGAGGTAAAGAACCCCTCCGCCTGCTCGACCATCCTGACCTCGTCGTAGTCGTGCTCCGCCAGCAGGGCGGTCAGGTCGTAACCGGGATCGGCCTGGTTCGGGGCCACCAGATCGTAGATGTTGCCCCACTGCTGGGACCACAGGTTGCCCAACAGGTGGGCGGGGATCATCCCGTCCTGGGGTACCACATCGGTGCCGTACTCCTCAGCCAGTTTGCCGCGCACGTAGCAGTGCAGGGCGTCATACAGCGGCTTGACCTCGCCCCACAGGGCGTCCAGCTCCCCGGGGAACTGTTCGGCGGGCATGTCGTACTTGGAGCGCCACAGCTGGCCGACATCCTCATAGCCCAGCTGCCTGGCGCCTTCGTTGGCCAGTTCCACCTGGCGGGTGAACAGCGGCCGCATCGGCTTGGCGATCTCTCGCCAGCCCTGCCAGATATCCAGCAGCTGCTCGGGATCCCGGGAGGTGGCCATCAGGGCGGAGAGTTGGGGCTGACTCAGGCACTCACCGCCCTTCAGGCAGTGGCGGCCCTTGCCGTACAGCCCGCCGAGTTCGGCGTTGAGTTTGGCCAGTTCTTCGCTCTTGGCCGGGCTGACGGGGGAGGGCAGGACGATGGTGCGCTTGAGCACCTCCAACTTGCGCAGCTCATCGTCGGTCAGGCCGCGGGTGTCGGCGGTGGCGGCCCGGCTGGCGTACTCCACCGCCTTGTCGTTGAAGCGGCGCTCGGCGTCGGAGGCCAGGGCGGCGGTGTCTTCGGTGATGAAGTTGCTGTAGATCCAGGAGGCGCGGCTGGCCTCCTCGACCAGATTGGACAGATCCGCTTCGGCGGCGGCGATAAACTCGCTGGTGCCGGAGTCGGGAGCCTGGGTGGTTGCGGCCTTGTCGTTGGTTTTTTCGGCCGGCGCGCAGGCGGTGAGCAGAGCCAGTGCCACGGCCGACAGGGCCATGGGGGTTCGCTTAAGAGCCATAGAGCTTTCCTTTGCTTGTGGTTGTTGATCTGAGCCGCATTCTAGTATGCCTGCCGCCGTGTGAAAAGCGACACAGGCGCCTGACCCAGGTTCGGCGGGGATCTGTGGCTAACGGCCGGAAAAGAGGGGAATATTCCGGAGTTCAAACAGTTTCGGCCGGGCTGCTTTGACATTACCCAGCCCCCAGAGTAAGTTAAAACAAGTGTTTTAATCAGGAAGACGCACACATGTCTAATAAGCAAGGTACAAAATCCCGTATCTTGGACGCCGCGGAGAGGCTGTTTGCGGAGAGGGGCTTTGCCGACACCTCACTACGGCTGATCACCAGCAAGGCGGAGGTGAACCTGGCCTCGGTGAACTACCATTTCGGTTCCAAGAAGGAACTGATCCAGGCGGTGCTGGCGCGCTACCTGGACCAGTTTATGCCTGCCTGTGAGCAGGCCCTGGCCGAGCTCGATGGTCAGTCGGAGCTGAGCGTGTCCGCCATCTTCGAAAGCCTGGTGCAGCCGCTGCTCTCCCTGGACCAGCTGCGTCACCGCGGTTCCACCATCTTCCTGCAGCTGCTGGGCCGCGGCTATATCGAGAGCCAGGGCCATCTGCGCTGGTTTGTCACCACCCATTACGGTCGTCCGCTGGAGCTTATCGTCAAGCTGATCCACCAGGTGGATAAGGATATCGACGATGCCGAGCTGTTCTGGCGACTGCACTTTACCCTGGGTACCATGGTGTTCACTATGGCTTCGCTGGAGGCCCTGAATGACATCGCCCAGGCCGATTTCGATCAGCACAACAACGTGGAGTCGGTGATCAAGAGACTGATCCCCTATGTGGCCGCCGGCGTGGTCGCCCCGGCTCCCCATCTGTCAAGGACACAGATTAAGGAAGTATCATGACGACGCTGTTTATCCTGGTAATCATTGCCCTGCTGCTACTGTTTGGCGTGACGGACATTCGCCGACAGTTTATCACCAAGCCGGTGTTTTCCTTCTTTACCAAGGTGCTGCCACCGCTGTCCCAGACCGAGCGGGAAGCGATGGAGGCGGGCACCGTGTGGTGGGACGGCGAGCTGTTCTCCGGTCGCCCCGACTGGCAGCAGTTGCACGCCATGCCCGCACCGGAATTGACCGGTGAGGAGCGCGCCTTCCTGGAGAACCAGGTGACCACCCTGCTGAGGATGCTGGATGATCACCAGACGGTTCAGCAGGACAAGGATCTGCCCAAGGCGGTGTGGGACTACCTGAAGCAGGAGCGCTTCTTTTCGATGATCATCCCCCGGGCCTATGGCGGCCTGGAGTTTTCGGCGCTGGCGGCGTCCACCATTGTGGCGCAGATCGCCTCGCGCAGCCTGACCGCCGCCATCACCGTGATGGTGCCCAACTCCCTGGGCCCAGGTGAGCTGCTGTCCCACTATGGGACCGAGGAGCAGAAGCAGCGCTGGCTGCCCGGCCTGGCCGACGGCACCGAGGTGCCCTGTTTTGCCCTGACCGGTCCGGAGGCCGGATCCGACGCCGGCGCCATCCCGGACAGCGGCGTGGTGTGCATGGGCGAGTATCAGGGCGAGGAGGTGCTGGGCCTGAAGCTGAACTGGGACAAGCGCTACATCACCCTGGCGCCGGTGGCGACAGTATTGGGATTGGCGTTTAAGATGCGTGATCCCGACGGGCTGCTGGGTGACAAGAGGGAGATTGGCATCACCTGTGCGCTGATCCCGGCTAATCACCCGGGGGTTGAACTGGGCCACCGTCACAACCCGCTGAACATGGCCTTTATGAACGGCACCACCCGCGGCCGAGATGTGTTCATCCCCATGGATTGGATCATCGGCGGCCCGGATTACGCCGGTCGTGGCTGGCGGATGCTGGTGGAGTGCCTCTCCGCCGGGCGCGGCATCTCGCTGCCGGCCCTGGCGACCTCGGCAGGCCACCTGGCGACCCGGACCACCTCCGCCTACTGCGGCGTGCGCCAGCAGTTCGGGGTGAACATCGGTCAGTTCGAGGGGGTTCAGGAGGCGTTGGCCCGCATCGTCGGCAACACCTACCTGCTGGAGGCGGCCCGCAAGATGACCGTGGGTGCCATCGACATGAAACAGAAGCCCTCGGTGGTCACCGCCATCGCCAAGTACCACATGACCGAGCTGGGGCGCGCCATCATCAATGACGCCATGGACATCCACGGCGGCAAGGGAATCCAGCTGGGTCCCAAGAACTACCTCGGCCATCAGTATATGGCGCAGCCGGTGTCGATCACCGTCGAGGGCGCCAACATCCTCACCCGCAACCTGATGATCTTCGGCCAGGGGGCGACCCGCTGTCACCCCTATGTGCTGTCGGAGATGGAGGCGGTGGCCATGGAGGACAAGGAGCAGGCACTGAAGGTGTTCGACGGCCTGCTGCTGTCCCACATGATCCACGGCGCCCGCAACGCCCTGGTCTCCCTGAGCAGTGCCCTAACTGGATCCCGGTTGAACTCGGCCCCGGTGGCCGGCGATACCGCCCGGCACTACCGTGACCTGGGCCGCCTCAGTGCCAACCTGGCGCTGATGTCGGACCTGGCGATGGCCACCTTGGGCGGCAGCCTCAAGCAGAAGGAGATGATTTCCGCCCGTCTCGGCGATGTGCTGAGTCAGCTCTACCTGGCGTCGTCGGTGCTGCGCCACTACGAAGCGGAGGGGCGTCAACAGAGTGACCTGCCCCTGGTGCACTACTCGGTGGCGCGCTGCACCCACCTGGCGGCGGAGGCGATGGAGGAGGTGATCCGCAACTTCCCCAGCCTGCCGGCGCGCTGGCTGGCTAAGGTGCTGATCTTTCCTGTCGGCAACCATTTCCATGGGCCGTCAGATGAACTGGCTCAGCGGGTGTGCGCCACCGTGGCCCAGCCCGGGGTGCTGCGTGAGCGACTGACCCACCTCTGCCCCATGCCGGAAGGGCTGCAGGATGGCATCAGCGAGGTGGAGTCCGCGTTCCTGGCGCTGCACAAACAGCAGCCGCAGATGAAGAAGATCAAACAGGCGATGCGCCAAGGCACCCTGGCCAAGCAGGCGATCACCCCGGAGGTGATCGACCGGGCCAGGGAGGAGCAGGTGCTGACCGAATCGGAAGCCAAGGATCTGCTGGACGCCTGGACGCTGCGTACCGCCGCCATCGAGGTGGATGAGTTCGCCACCCTGTAGGGAAGCACCGATGAGAGGGGCCGGCACTATGCCGGCCCTTATTTTGGGAGCGTGTCAGTGACCGGCGCCGCTGCGTCCGGGCACAAAAAAGGGTTGGCCAAGGCCAACCCTTTTCAGGGGGAGGAGTGATTAGTCGACCACCACCACCTTGGTGGTGTTGGTGCCGCCGATGGTTTCCATCATGTCACCCTTGGTCACCAGGACCATGTCACCGCTCTCCAGCAGGCCGGCCGCCTTGATCTCGGCGATGGCCGCAGACACCATGTGACCGGCTTGATGCTTGGTGGAGTCGAAGCTTACGGGGTAGACGCCACGGTACAGGGCCATGCGCGCCAGGGTGGAGCTGTGACGAGACAGGGCGATGATGGGCAAGCCGGAGGTGATGCGGCTCATGATCATCGGGGTGTTGCCGGACTCGGTCAGCGCCACAATGGCCTTGACGCCTTCCAGGTGGTTGGCGGCGTACATGGTGGCCAGGGCGATGGTCTCTTCAACGGTCTTGAAGCGCTCGTCCAGACGGTGGCCGGAGACCTGAACCCTGGGGTTCTTCTCGGCGCCGATGCAGACGCTGACCATCGCCTTGACGGTCTCTTCGGGGAAGTCGCCGGCGGCGGTCTCGGCGGACAGCATCACGGCGTCGGTGCCGTCGAGCACGGCGTTGGCCACGTCCATCACCTCGGCTCGGGTGGGCATGGGGTTGGAGATCATCGTCTCCATCATCTGGGTCGCGGTGATCACCACCCGGTTCAGCTGACGGCAGCGGGCGATCAGCTTCTTCTGAACCCCCATCAGTTCGGCGTCGCCAATCTCAACACCGAGGTCGCCACGAGCCACCATGACGGCGTCGGAGGCCAGGATGACGTCGTCCATCGCTTCGTCGGTGGCAACGGCTTCGGCACGCTCCACCTTGGCGACGATGTGGGCGTTGCAGCCGGCTTCGCGAGCCAGTTCGCGAGCGTAGTGCAGATCCTCTCCGGTACGGGGGAAGGAGACGGCCAGGTAGTCCACACCGATCTTGGCGGCGGTCTTGATGTCAGCCTTGTCTTTCTCGGTCAGGGCCGCTGCGGACAGGCCGCCGCCCTGCTTGTTGATGCCCTTGTTGTTGGACAGGGGGCCAGCCACGGTCACGGTGGTGATCACCCGGTTGCCTTCCACCTTCTCTACGCGCAGCTGAACTCGGCCGTCATCGAGCAGCAGCACGTCGCCGGTCTCGACATCCTGGGGCAGGTTCTTGTAGTCCAGACCGACTTGATGCTCATCGCCTTCGCCCTTGGCAAGATCGCTGTCCAGCACAAAGGTATGGCCCAGGGGCAGGTTGATCTTGCCCTCTTTAAAGGTGGACACCCGGATCTTGGGACCCTGGAGGTCACCCAGGATGGCCACGTGGAGGTTGTGCTTGGCGGCAAGCGCTCGTACCTCGTCGGCGCGCTTGATGTGATCCTCGGGGCTGCCATGGGAAAAGTTCATCCGTACGACGTTGGCGCCGGCCTTGATGATCTTCTCCAGGTTGCCGACGCGGTCAGTCGCTGGACCCAACGTGGTTACGATCTTAGTTCTTCTGAGCATAGGTAACTCCATCAGAATACTGGCTCTAAAGTTTAAATAGATGAAACTCGCGGCCTGGTGGCTGAAAGTTCAACATGAAAGAAAATTACGTAAATTATAGATGTTGCTGCATGACAAAAATGTGACCTGGCGCAAGGTCGACAAGCCTAAGGAAGCAATTTGTTGAGGTCAAGTGTAGTCGTTGTGACAAAGAAAATGCCGCTGAGTGGGGTTCACAGCGGCATTTATTGGGGAAGGGCTTACAGGTTAGAGGGTTTTTCGAAGCGGGATTCCCGTATCGCTTCTTTGACCCGCTTCAAATTCTCGCGGAAACGGGGGCCGCGGCGCAGGGTGAAGCCGGTGGCCAGCACGTCGATCACCGTCAGGTGCGCCAGGCGAGATGCCATGGGGATGAACATGTCGGTGTCCTCCGGCACCTCGACGGTGACCGCCAGGGTACTTTCGCGGGCCAGGGGGCTGTCCTTGGCGGTGATGGAGATCACCTGCGCATTGCTCTCCCGGGCAAGGCGCGCCACCTCCACCAGGGCTTTGGTGCGGCCGGTGTGGGAGAACAGCACCAGCACCGAGCCGGCGGACGCGTTGATGCAGCTCATGCGCATCATCAGCACATCGTCGAAGCAGCTGACCGGCACGTTGAACCGGAAGAACTTGTTCTGGGCATCGTGGGCCACGGAGGAGGAGGCCCCCAGGCCGAAGAAGGAGATGTGCTGTGCCTGGGTCAGGATGTCGACCGCACGATTAATCGCCATAGGATCAATGGATTGGCGTGCCACGTCCAGGGCGGCCATGGAAGATTCGAAGATCTTGTTGGTGTAGGAATCCGGGCCATCATCCTCATCCACGTGACGGGACACGTAGGGAGTGCCGTTGGCCAGGCTCTGTGCCAAATGTAACTTGAAGTCCGGAAACCCTTTGGTATCGAGGCGTCG
Organism: Ferrimonas sediminicola; assembly: GCF_005116715.1. Taxonomy (GTDB): domain Bacteria; phylum Pseudomonadota; class Gammaproteobacteria; order Enterobacterales; family Shewanellaceae; genus Ferrimonas; species Ferrimonas sediminicola. The sequence continues at coordinate 179,403 of NZ_SWCI01000007.1, forward strand.
GCAGAAGCGGTTCACCGTAGGTTCACTTACGTCTGCCATCTTTGCCAGGGTGGCAATGCTGGCGTGTATAGCGGTCTGGGGTGAGGTTAAGATGACTTCCGCTACCTTTCGCTCGGACTTACTGAAGTTACTGAGGTTCGTCTGTATTTTTTCTAGTGTATTCATAAGAATATTCGCCCAGTTAACCGAGAGTATGACTGCCGCTCTTTGCCTGAACGCGCCTATAATTGGCAGTAAAGCGCTGTATACTGAGGCGATGATCTCAGGTTAAGAGATGCAGTTAGGATAAGTTTACAAACAGTGTTGTAATTTATCTAGCTTTCGAGTGACCGCCGAGGTTGCGTCAGCGAAAAAAATTCTCTTTAATGTAGTTAATTTACGAAAATGTGATGCCGCCGTGGTGGCGACATCCTTCCATATAGGAGTTGGATAGTGACTCACTTTACCGGCTCGGTAGCCAAGCCCTGTGACTTCGTGCTGTTTGGCACCGTGGGTGACCTGGCGCGCCGCAAACTGATCCCGTCCCTGTACCAACTGGACAAGGCTGGGCTGCTCCACAGCGGCACTCGCATCTTCGGCGTCGCCCGTCGTGAGATGAGCCAGGAGGAGTATCAGCAGGTGATCCGCTCCTCCTTGGGCGAGTTCCTGAAGGAGGAGGTGGACAAGGACACCCTGACGCGGCTGCTGGCCCGCTGCACCTACGTGGCGATGGACTTTACCCAGCCGGAGGGGTACGAGCAGTTCCACGCCCTGCGTCAGGCCCAGCCGGACAACGTGATGGTGAACTACTTCGCCACGCCGCCCTCCATCTACGGCGTCATCTGCCGCTGTCTGAAGACCGCTGGCCTGATTGAGCCCGCCACCCGGGTGGTACTGGAGAAGCCCATCGGCCACGACCTGGAGTCCTCCAGGGTGATCAACGACCAGGTGGCCGAGTTTTTCGCCGAGAACCAGATCTACCGTATCGATCACTATCTTGGCAAGGAGACGGTGCAGAACCTGGTGGCACTGCGTTTCGCCAACTCCCTGTTCGCCTCCAAGTGGGACAACCGCACCATCGATCATGTGCAGATCACCGTCGCCGAGGAGGTGGGCATCGAGGGGCGTTGGGATTACTTCGATAAAGCGGGCCAGATGCGGGACATGATCCAGAACCACCTGCTGCAGGTGCTGTCACTGGTGGCCATGGACCCGCCGGTCAACCTGGATGCCGACTCCATCCGTGATGAGAAGGTGAAGGTGCTGAAGTCGCTGCGGCCCATCGACAGCAACAACGTGTTTGAAACGGCGGTGCGCGGCCAGTACTCGGCCGGCTTCCTCAAGGGCAGCCCGGTACCCGGCTACCTGGAGGAGGAGGGGGCCAACCTGGACTCCGATACCGAGACCTTCGCCGCCTTGAGGGTGGATATCGACAACTGGCGCTGGTCCGGTGTGCCCTTCTACCTGCGAACCGGCAAGCGGATGCCCTACAAGTGCTCCGAGATCGTGGTGCACTTCAAGAACCCGCCCCACAACCTGTACCGGGGCAGCTATCGCCAGTTGCCCCCCAATAAGTTGACCATCCGGCTCCAGCCTCACGAAGGGGTGGAGATCCAGATGATGAACAAGGTGCCCGGCCTGGACGAAACCCAGCGCCTGCAGACCACCAAACTGGATCTCTCTTTTTCCGACACCTTCAAGAACGAGCGCGTTGCCGATGCCTACGAGCGTCTGCTGCTGGAGTGCATGCTGGGTAACCAGTCGCTGTTCGTTCGCCGGGACGAGGTGGAGCAGGCGTGGAAGTGGTGCGATTCCATCTTGGCGGCCTGGGCCGGCTCCCATGAGCCGCCCAAGGCCTATCCCGCCGGAACCTGGGGGCCGGTGGCGTCGGTGGCGCTGATCACCCGCGACGGCCGTTCCTGGGATGAATAGGACAGAAGCCATGATCACTTTGCCCGTATATAAAGAGTTCGATACCGCGCAGAAGCTGGCCAAGGTGCTGGCGGCCAAGATTGCCGGTCAACTGCAGGAGGCGATCGATGCCAGGGGGAAAGCCGCCCTGGTGGTGTCCGGCGGCAGCACCCCGCTGATGCTGTTTTCCGAACTGTCCCGCCAGGCGATCGATTGGCAGGATGTGTATATCACCCTGGCGGATGAGCGCTGGGTCAGCCCGGAGCACGCCGACTCCAATGAGCGGCTGGTTCGGGAACACCTGCTGGTTCGCCGTGCGGCCAAGGCGAAGTTTCGTGGTCTGAAGAACATCTACTCCGTGGTGGATGAGGGAGTGGGGATGACCGAAGAGGTGCTGTCCAACCTGCCGCGCCCCTTCGATGTGGTGGTGCTGGGGATGGGCAACGATGGCCACACCGCCTCGCTGTTCCCCTGCTCAGAGCAGTTGCAGCTGGGGCTGACCACCGGCCGCACCTGCCTGGCAGTGCATCCGACCACGGCGCCCCACGGGCGACTCTCCCTCTCCCTGAAGGCGATTCTGGATAGCAAACAGATCTATCTGCACCTGCATGGCGACCCCAAGCGAGAGGTGCTGCGGCAGGTGCTGACGTCAGATGATGCGACTGAGATGCCGATCCGGGCGGTGCTCAATCAGCGACACACCCCGGTGGACGTATACTGGAGCCAAGCCTCATGATCCATGAAACCGTACAGGCGGTGACCGAACGCGTGACTCAGCGCAGCCGTGCCCGTCGTCAGGCGTACCTGGCCCGCATGGCCAAACTTCAGGAGCAGGGGGTCAACCGTCAGGCGCTCTCCTGTTCCAACCTGGCCCACGGCTTTGCCGGGTGTGGCAAGCAGGACAAAGAGGATCTGCGCCACTTCAACAAGGCCAACATTGGCATCGTCACCGCCTACAACGACATGCTGTCCGCCCATCAGCCCTATGGTGTCTATCCCGACATCATCAAGGAGGCGTGCCGCGAGGTGGGTTCGGTGGCCCAGGTGGCCGGTGGTGTGCCTGCCATGTGCGACGGGGTGACCCAGGGCCAGCCCGGCATGGAACTGAGCCTGATGTCCCGCGATGTGATCGCCATGGCCACCTCGGTGGGTCTGTCCCACGCCATGTTTGACGGTGCGCTGATGCTGGGGATCTGCGACAAGATCGTCCCCGGCCTGTTGATGGGAGCGATGAGTTTTGGCCACCTTCCGACCCTGTTTGTCCCCGCCGGTCCCATGCCGTCGGGCCTGCCCAACAAGGAGAAGGCCAAGGTGCGTCAGGAGTACGCCGAGGGTAAGGTGAGTGACGAGGATCTGCTGAAGGCGGAGTCGGCGTCCTACCACAGTCCCGGCACCTGCACCTTCTACGGCACCGCTAACTCCAACCAGCTGGTGCTGGAAGCGATGGGCCTGCAACTGCCCGGTTCCTCCTTCGTCAACCCCGCCAGCCCACTGCGCCAGGCGCTGACCCGGCTGGCCAGCCAGCAAGTGTGCCGCATGGCCCAGGAGGGGGAGGGATTCACTCCGCTGTACAAGATGGTGGATGAGAAGAGCGTGGTCAATGGCATCGTGGCCCTGCTGGCCACCGGTGGTTCCACCAACCTGACCATGCACATCGTGGCCGCGGCGCGCGCCGCCGGCATCATCGTTGACTGGCAGGATTTTGCCGAGCTGTCTGCGGTGACCCCCCTGCTGGCCCGGGTCTATCCCAACGGTCAGGCAGACATCAACCACTTCCACCGCGCGGGTGGCATGGCTTTCCTGATTCGGGAGCTGCGTCGCGGCGGCCTGCTGCATGATGATGTGACCACCGCGGCCGGCCAGGGGCTGGCGCGCTATACCCAGAAGCCTGAACTGGTGGATGGCAAGGTGGCTTGGAGCGATATCCCCGAAGCCAGTGGCGATGACGAGGTGCTGCGGCCCATCGACAGCCCCTTCCTGCCGAACGGTGGCATGAACCTGGTGAAGGGCAACCTGGGCAGGGCGGTGATCAAGACCTCCGCGGTGGCCGAGGAGCACCAGGTGGTGGAAGCGCCAGCCATGGTGTTTGAGTCTCAGGCGGCCCTGACCGAAGCTTTCAAGCGGGGCGAAATGAACAAAGACCTGATCGCGGTTGTCCGTTATCAGGGACCTCAGGCCAACGGCATGCCCGAGCTGCATAAGCTGCTGCCGCCTCTGGGGGTGTTGCAGGACAAAGGTTTCAAGGTGGCACTGGTGACCGACGGTCGCATGTCCGGTGCCTCGGGTAAGGTGCCCGCTGCGATCCACGTCAGCCCCGAAGCCCTGGACGGAGGCCTGCTGGCCAAGGTCCGCGACGGCGATATGGTGCGGCTGGATGCCAAGCGTGGCGTAGTTGAACTATTGGTTGACGAGACTGAACTGGATGCCCGTGAAGTTACTCCAGTCGACCTGCGGGACAACGATGAAGGCTTTGGCCGCGAACTGTTCCGCAATGTGCGTAAGCTGCTCTCCAGTCCAGAGACTGGGGCTTCGGCGCTGTTAGATTAAGCGAGGAAAGAGATGGAAAATTGGAGCATCCAGCCCAAAGAGGTATTTGCCATTAGTCCGGTGGTGCCTGTGATGGTCATCGAGCGGCTGGACCAGGCGGTTCCCCTGGCCAGGGCGCTGGTGGCCGGTGGCATCCGTATCCTTGAGGTGACGCTGCGGACCGAGTGTGCCCTGGAAGCGATTAAATTGATTCGCAAAGAGGTGCCGGAAGCCTTGGTGGGCGCGGGCACCGTGCTTAATCAGGAGCAGTTGAAGGCGGTCGCCGAGGCCGGCGCCCAGTTTGCTATCAGCCCTGGGGTGACCACCTCGCTGCTGGAGGCGGGGGCCCACAGCAGCATTCCGCTGATCCCCGGGGTGGCTTCTGTGTCCGACGCCATGAAGGCGATGGATTTCGGCTACACCTATCTGAAGTTTTTCCCCGCCGAGTCCAGCGGTGGTGCCAAGGCGATCAAGTCCATGGGCAGTCCACTGTCCGGCTTGGTGTTCTGTCCCACCGGTGGCATCGGCCTGGCCAACTGCAAGGAGTATCTGGCGCTGGATAATGTTGCTTGTGTCGGCGGCTCTTGGGTGGCCCCGATGGATGCGGTACGTGACGGTGACTGGCCGCGGATCAGTGACCTCTCCTCCCAGGCGCTGGCCCATATCAACGGGTAATGCCCCGGCCCGGTAAGGCCGTCGGAGAAAGAAAGAGGCCGCTACCCGGGTAGCGGCCTTTTTCGTGGTGAAACCGGGCCTCCTCGATACCGATCAGTCTCGGGTGCCCACCGGCACCATGATGTGTTCGTAGGGGGTCCCCTTCCACATCACATAGGGGCCGCCGTAACCGGGGTCGGTAGGCAGGGAATCCAGCAACGCCCGGTCCGGAGTGATGATCATCAGGTGGGGCCCCTCCTTGATCCACTGATTATCCTCGGTAGGCCCTTCCGCGTAGGGGTCTATGTTGCTGGCTCCCTCATCGCCCGCCAGCATGTAGGAGATGCCGAGGGCCTTAGCCTGGAACGGCTTCTTATTCATCCAGGCGTCTGCCCAGGCCATCCAGGGACCATCCATGCACATCGGGGCTTTGCCCTGGAGCTGGGGCGGTGTGGGGAAACAGGTGTAATCGCTGCTGCCCTCCTTCAACACGTTGTTGTTCCAGTCCATCACGGTGACCTTGTCGCGTAGGGTCGGCGGAGCGGCACTCAGGGCATCTTCCAACATGGCGGCGGTATCGCTGGCAGGGACGGCGGCGGCGAACAGGAGCGCGCCGGATAGGGCTACTGCGGTGACGGGTTTCATCTTTACCTCACTCGGTTTAGTTGGCCTTATCGCCAAGTAATCCAGTATAGACAGTAGATGAGCGGCTGGGAGCACTCCGCCCGGACGGCGGGAGGTTTGTGGGCAGGACAAACAGAAGGCCGCCGCAGCGGACCTGGTGCTGCACACATTCAGCGGATAAACGTCTTACTTGGCGGGCATCGCGGCGGGCTCCCGGGGACAACGACGTTGTCCAGCATCCGGTTGGAGAAGCCCCATTCGTTGTCGTACCAAGCCATGACCTTCACCAGACGACCGTTCACTCGGGTCTGAGTGGCGTCGAAGGTGGAGCGGTTGTGGGTCTGGCGGGCTGTGGTTGACGTCGATGGCCCCACCGAATGGCAGGCAAAAGAAAAGGTCCGCCGGGGCGGACCTTTTACTGCACACATTCAGCGGATAAACGTCTTACTTGGCGTTCATCAGGACAACGGCGTTGTCCAGCATCCGGTTGGAGAAGCCCCATTCGTTGTCGTACCAAGCCATGACCTTCACCAGACGACCGTTCACTCGGGTCTGAGTGGCGTCGAAGGTGGAGGAGTAGGGGCTGTGGTTGAAGTCGATGGACACCAGAGGCTCGTTGTTCACTGCCAGCACCTCGGACAGCGGACCCTTGGAGGCGGCTTCGGCGATGATGGCGTTCACCTCTTCCACGGTGGTGTCACGGCTGGAGATGAAGGACAGGTCGACCAGGGAGACGTTCACGGTAGGTACGCGAACGGCACCGCCATCGAACTTGCCGGCCAGTTCAGGCACAACCAGACCCACAGCGGCGGCGGCGCCGGTCTTGGTGGGAATCATGTTGATGGCGGCCGCGCGGGCACGACGCAGGTCGGAGTGGTATACGTCCGACAGACGCTGGTCGTTGGTGTAGGCGTGCACCGTGGTCATCAGACCGGACTCGATGCCCAGGGCATCGTTCAGCGGCTTGGCGAAAGGCGCCAGGCAGTTGGTGGTGCAGGACGCGTTGGAGATCACGGTCATGTCGGAGGTGATCACGTCGTGGTTGACGCCATAGACCACGGTGGCATCCACGTCACCCTTGGCGGGGGCAGAGATGATCACCTTCTTGGCGCCGGCTTCGATGTGCTTGGAGGCGGTCTCTTTCTTGGTGAAGATACCGGTACACTCGAACACCACGTCCACACCCAGCTCACCCCAGGGCAGCTTGGAGGGGTCGCGCTCGGAGAAGGTCAGAATCTTGTCACCGTTGATGGTGATGGCATCTTCGCTGTGCTCAACTTTGGCGTTGAAGCGACCGTGTACGGAGTCGTATTTGGTCAGGTGAGCGTTGATGGAGGCGTCACCCAGGTCGTTGATGGCAACGATTTGGATGGGATAGTCTTTTTCGCTTTCATACAGTGCACGGACGACGTTGCGGCCGATACGGCCATATCCATTGATGGCAACTTTGATCATAGCGATACCTGTCTCATAACTTATATAACTGTGGTTAATTTACAACAATGCGGTCGGTGGTCAAGGGTGACAACGGAAAAATTGGCTGTAATTGAGTAAATGTTACGACACATCAAGTTTTGACAGCTTAAAGATTAGTACACAACGGCCCGTAGCGTGGTGAAGATCACATTGAGCGGCGGGACGTTGTGAGCAAGAAATCATCATCCAGATTGAAAGGGCAAAAGAAATTAAATTACAGTTTCAGGTTCTCTGGTGTGAATCGCCCCGCTTCAAGCAGTTCGTCGATCTGCTCGGCGCGCTTGTCCAGCGAGTGGCGATCCACCTTGGTAGAGCTGGCCAGCAGGCGCAGTCGTTGCTCATTGACCAGCTTGGGCTCATGCCTGGAGACCAGTTTGGCAAACAGGTAGGCCTGAGTCGGCCGGTCAAGATTCAGGTACTCCTTCGACAGTTGCAGGTAGGTGTCGATGGCGGGGTAGGGCAGCTCGTTCAGGGTATCGAGCAGGTAATCTACGGCTTTTTCAGGGTTTATTCGAGAGTAATAGGTCGCGGCAAACTGTTTCAGCACCACGGTGTCCAACTCGCCCCGGCGCTCAGACTCGAGAAACTGCCCCAGGGCCTGGGTATCGTTCAACCGGGTCCACCGATAGAAGGTCACGTAGGGTGATACGTCGCCAGCCGTGCTGTTTTGCAATTTATTCAGGGACTTCTGTGAGGCGAGGTAGCTCTCGATACGAGCGGTTTCCCTCTCCTTGGCCACGACCCGGTTTTCTATCATGGTGGCCTTCTCCATGCACTTGACGTAATTCTCCAGTGCGATGAGTTCGTTATACAGGGTGTGTCGGTCCGAGTCCTGGTGCTCATAGCGGGTCCAGATCACCTGGGAGCGCTCTTTGACACACCAGCCGGTGAGGGGAACATCGGCGCACATCTGGGGGTTGCCTTCGCACACCTCCTGAAGGGTGACCCGGGTGTCACAGCCGGTGAGGGGCAGCAGCAGTGCCGCTAAAGCAATTACTCGCATTGTGTAAACTTACCAAAAAAATTCTCTATAACAGCGCAAACTCGCTAATTTGTCTAATTAAATTACGGGTTTAGCCAGCTGGAATCAATACAACGATCTTCTGTAGAATACCGCCAGCTGGCCAACGTAGCCACGTAATCTGTACCCATTTCATGGTCTTTTGACTTAGTCGACATTATAGGTCCTAAGCTGCTGATCATGCCTAGAAAGGATTTGTCCAAAATGACCGCTGACAAGCATCTGAAAAGCTGGCAAGAACGTTTTGAAATGGCGGAAGCGATGCAGCCCCTCATCGGCAAGCTGTACCGCAACCAGGGCATCGAAGTGTTGGTGTATGGCAAGAGCCTGCTCAACGCCTCTACCATCGACATCATCAAGATGCACCGCCTGGTTCATAAGCACGAAGGTGAGAAGCTGCGCCTGCGTGAGAGCTTCCCCTTCCTGGAAGCGTTGAGCAAGCTGGACGTTAAGTATGCTCGCGTCGACCTGGGCAAACTGGCGATCAACTACTGGCGAAACCATAGCGACGGCAGCGAAATCGAAGCCTATGTTGCCAAGGAGATGGAGCCGGCCTCCAATCAGGATGTTGAGCCTCGTGACGTGGTCCTCTATGGCTTCGGCCGTATCGGCCGTCTTCTGGCCCGCCTGATGATTGAGCGCACCGGGGTGGCCAACAACATGCGCCTGCGTGCCATCGTGGTTCGCGGTGGCCGAGACGGTGATCTGGAGAAGCGTGCTAGCCTGCTGCGCCGTGATTCCATCCACGGTCCTTTCAACGGCTCCATTGAGGTGGATGCCGAAAACAACGCCATCATCGCCAACGGCACCTACATTCAGGTGATCTACGCCAACAGTCCGGATCAGGTGGACTACACCGAGTACGGCATCGACAACGCCCTGGTGGTGGACAACACAGGCATCTGGAAGGATGAAGAGGGACTGGGTCTGCACCTGAAGTCCAAGGGTGCCGCCAAGGTGCTGTTGACCGCGCCAGCCAAGGGCGAGATCAAGAACGTGGTGTACGGTGTGAACCAGGATGACATCCTGGATGAAGACCTGATTGTGTCCGCGGCCTCCTGCACCACCAATGCCATCACCCCAGTGCTGAAGGCGATCAACGACGAGTACGGCATCCGCAACGGACACGTCGAGACCGTTCACTCCTACACCAATGATCAGAACCTGATCGACAACTACCACAAGGGTGACCGTCGTGGCCGCAGTGCGCCGCTGAACATGGTGCTAACCACTACCGGTGCCGCCAAGGCGGTGGCCAAGGCTCTGCCTGAACTGAAGGGTAAGCTGACTGGTAACGCCATCCGGGTGCCTACTCCGAACGTGTCCATGGCGATCATGAACCTGAACCTTGCCGAGGAGACCGATCGCGACACGCTCAACGAGTATCTGCGTGACGTTGCTCTGCACTCCAACCTGCAGAGTCAGGTTGATTTCACCGAGTCCACCGAGATTGTGTCCAGCGACCTGGTCGGTTCCCGCTATGCCGGCGTGGTCGACTCCCAGGCCACCATCGTCGACGGCGACCGCGCGGTGTTGTACGTCTGGTATGACAACGAGTTTGGCTACAGCCGTCAGGTGATTCGCGTCATGAAGAAGATGCTGAACCTGACTACCCACGTGATCCCCTCCTAAGGCAGTTTGGGGACAAAAAAACCGGCGCTTGGCGCCGGTTTTTTATGGGTCTCTGCCCTGTTAAATGCAGCGGGCCGGCTTGGGCAGGCCGGCAATCTTGGTGGCCTGCTTGGCGGGCCCCTTGGGGAAGAGTCTATAGAGGTACTTGGAGTTGCCCTTCTCCTCCCCCAACTTCTGACCGATCGCCTTGACCAGTACCCGGATGGCGGGGCTGGTGTTGAACTCCTCGTAGAAGCTTCGGACGAAGTGGACCACCTCCCAGTGGGCATCGGTCAGCTCGATGCCCTCCTGTTTGGCCAGCAGGGGGGCCATCTCCGGCTGCCACTGGCTGGAATCCAGCAGGTACCCCTGCTTATCGGTAGGGATCTCTTGACCGTTAAAGTTCAACATAGTTACCACGCCTGTACCTTTTCAAACTCCAGCGTCAGCTGGACAAATTTGTCATAGTCGACCACCTCAATGGGGACTCGGACCCGGGAGATCAAGCCCCTGGCCTCAAGATCCTCCCTGAGGGCATAGCAGGGCCTGCCGGCAAGCACCTGCTGCCAGTGGGGCAGGGTAGCGGCGATTACCGCATCTTGCATCAGCAGCACGCCGTCGCCCGGGGTCAGGGTTCGAAGCATCAGCTCCAGGGCGTCGGAATCGGCCGGGGAGCGGGATTGGGTATGGAGCACGTTCAAAATGTCAGTACCTGTTCTGTTTGGTTCAATGCCAGGGCGAACTGTCCGGGTTCGGCCACCGCCACCTCGATCAGCAGATCGTCGGCACACAGGCCCCGCTCATTCAGGGAGTGGCCGCACACCAAGATCTCCTCGACGTCGTACAGGGGCAGCGCCTTGAAGGTGGCAATGTAGTCCCGGGCCTCGATGCGATCCGGCTGCTGTGCCTTGAGCAACTGATAGACGCCATCGCCGCTAAAGAAGAGCCGGGTAGGAATGTCGTAGCTGGCGCTGAGCAGGGCCAGATCCAGGGCTTCTCGGCCTCGGGCGGTGCCATGGGGGGCTCGGGTAAAGAGGATGCCTAGTGGTTTCATCAGAATTGTACCGTCCTGTCGACCTCTTGCATGGTGGTCACCAGCTCTCCCAGGCCGCCCAGGATGAACGGTGAGGCGAGGTTGGCACTGTCCAGGCCGCCATCTTCGGCGGCTTCCGCATCGATGACGCCCCGGCGCAAGCCGGCGGAGACGCAGCTGATCAGGGGAACCTGGTGCTGCTGATGCAGCGACTGCCAGCGCTGGGCCAGGTTTAACTCGTCACTGGCCGGCATCAGCAGGCGACTGGCGTTGAGGACGCCATGCTGGTAGAAGAACACCTGCTCCAGGGTGTGCCCCTGTTTCAGCAGGGTTTCACAGAATTTCAGGGCAGACCATGAGGAGTGGCTGCCATAGGGTTCGCCGTTGACGACGACAAGGAATGAACTCATGTTAGATTCGTAGCAAAAGAAAAAGGCCCCGACTGGGGCCTTAGTGTATCTCAAATCGGGCGCTTAGTCGTCGCTCATGCCCAGCAGGCTCAGCAGGCTGACAAAGATGTTGTACAGGCTGACGAACAGGGTCACGGTGGCGTTGATGTAGTTGCGCTCACCTCCGTGGATGATGGCGCTGGTCTGCATCAGAATGGCACCGGAGGAGAACAGGATGAACAGGCAGCTCAGGGCCATGCTCAGCGCAGGAATCGCCAGGAACAGGTTGGCGATGAAGGCGGCGATGATCACCCAGAAGCCGGCCATCATCATGCCGCCCAGGAAGGACATGTCCTTGCCGGTCACCAGCACGTAGGCGGAGAGGCCGAAGAAGGTGAGGGCGGTTCCGCCCAGGGCCATCAGTACGATGTCGCCCATGCCGGCACCGAGGTACATGCCGAGGATAGGGCCCAGGGTGTAGCCCATGAAACCAGTCAGGGCGAACACGGACACCAGGCCCATGGCACTGTTGGCGGTACGGCTGACCAGAAACAGCAGACCGTAGAAGCCCACCAGGGTAATGATGATGCCTGGGTGGGGCAGTTGCAGCGCCATGGTGACACCGGCAACCGCGGCAGAAAATGCCAGGGTCATGGCCAGCAGCATGTAGGTGTTGCGTAGAACTTTGTTGACCTCGACGCCGCTGTGGCTGGCGACGGTTTCAAAACGTTGGGTCTGCATGTTGACTCCTTTGACTGTGGCCCGTTTCTGACAGGTTAGAGCCACTGATTCCTGAAAAGTTTAACTGTACAAGCAGATGTGGGAATGGGGCAACGGCTTTTCAAGCGATTTGGTAACAAAACTACTTTTGCACTCGACACTTAGCTCGTGAGTTCGGAAATACCGTTATAGAACCGTAGCCTGCCCGAGCATTTTCGCTGCGTTGACGATTTATGACAAAACTTCTACCTTAGTCGCGCTACTCTTGCGGGAGCCGGTGGTAACCTGCGCAATGCGCGACCGCCACAGGCCGTCAGTTGTCATGTCGTCGTTTGATTTGTACGGTTTTTAACAGGTTAAGGATTACCTCTCTCATCATGGATACTGTTAGTGCTGCCCTGGAGCTTGAGCCCCACCTGATTGCCCTGGAAAAAAGAGCGTTTGCCCCCGCCACCCGCCGCAGTCGCGAGTTGCTGGCGTTTCTGATCCATAAGGAGTGTATCGAGGTCGATGTCGCCGGTCGCGAGCGGGCCCTGGAGGAGAGACTGGTTCGACTGCCTGACGAGGCGCCTGTCGAGTTGGAGAGTCGGGATTTCCGGGTCAGGCAGTTGGCGGCCAACCTGTGTCAGGTGCTGTACAGGGCGAAGTTGATCCGGGGGACGGTGGTCAGTCACTCCCACCGAAGTTCATTGTGGACCCTGGAGGATCACCGCTGGCAGATGATCCACCACCAGGAAACGCCCTGTCGGCCGTTCTAGCACCATGACCCATCTGCATATACGCCCCTACCGGGAGCAGGATGCCCGGGCGCTCACCGATATCTTCTACGATACCATCCACCATACCGGCCTGGCGCATTACACCCATGCCCAGGTAAACGCTTGGGCGCCCTTGCCAAAGGAGTATCATCGTTGGCAGCAGAGGCTGGCTCTATGGCCTCCGATCGTGGCCGAACTGGATGGCAGAGCGGTGGGGTTTATCACCCTGACCCCCTCGGGGCATATCGAATGGACCTATACCCATAGAAACTATCAGCGGCGTGGCATCGCCTCCCGGCTGTACCGGCGACTGGAGGAGCAGGCGCGGCAGCTGGGGATCACCAGCCTGACCGTGGATGCCTCGCGGTTTGCCCGCCCCTTTTTCGAGAAGCAGGGCTTTGCGGTTGTCCGGGAGAACCGCACCATTCGGGCCGGGGAAAAACTGCAGAACTGGCACATGGCCAAGCCACTCTTTGAGAAGGGGGCATCCTAGGGGGAAATCTTTTTCTATCCCGCTGGATTCAGGGGTTTACACCAGCCGCTCCTTTCACTATCATTGCCGCCACTGGAGAGATGGCTGAGTGGTTGAAAGCACCGGTCTTGAAAACCGGCAAGGGTTAATAGCCCTTCTAGGGTTCAAATCCCTATCTCTCCGCCAAATTAGCAATACCTCCGAGTTTAGTCGCCTTTCACGGGCTGGGTTCGGAGTCGGTGAGAGATGGGGTGCAGAACCCTAGCCGGGGTTCGCAATGAGCACAGCGAGTAACGCCGAAGGCGGCCGAGCTTGCGAGGGAATCAATCCCTATCTCTCCGCCATATTCAATAGCGCGCCGACATTGGATGCTTGTAAGCACAGGCGTCGGGGTGAGGTAGAGATAGGGTGCAAAACCCTAGCCGGGTTCGCAACGAGCGCAGCGAGTAACGCCGAAGGCGGCCGAGCTCCGCGAGGGAGTCAATCCCTATCTCTCCGCCATTTTCGTTCAACCCGCCTTTGAGGCGGGTTTTTTCGTACAACTCGCACTCTGCGAGAGAGTCACAGTTTGAGGCCGCCATGGCGGCCGGACGACTTAGGATTGTCACAAGGGTGTGCGAGGCTCTGCCAGCGGCAGCAAAATCGGAGCGCTCCTCCAATGGTATCGGTACCCGCCGGGCGGGCACAGGGTAACGTTGAGGGAGAGCCTTGAGATTCCGGCCCCGAATCCCCGTTGGCATTGATGAAGTGGGCTATAATTCGGTCGGCAATGTCAGGCTTCCCAAACGACGTCGGACGTGAGTATTTCAGCCAATGACACCGGATGCGCGCTGACTGTCGAAATCATTTCGGCTGGCGCGTATCTTTTGGTGGCAAAAGTGGTATACTCCCCCGCCGAAAAGTGACAACGATTGTTTTTTCAGAGTAAAGCAATGACTGATTTATCAAAATACAGAAATATTGGTATCTTCGCGCACGTTGATGCCGGTAAGACCACCAGTACCGAGCGTATCCTGAAGCTGACCGGTAAGATCCACAAGACCGGTGAAGTGCATGACGGTGCCGCCACCACTGACTTCATGGAGCAGGAAGCTGAGCGTGGTATTACCATTCAGTCTGCTGCTACTACCTGTTTCTGGAACGATCACCGCCTGAACATCATCGATACCCCCGGACACGTTGACTTCACCGTTGAAGTTTACCGTTCCCTGAAGGTGCTCGATGGTGGCGTTGGTGTATTCTGTGGTTCCGGTGGTGTTGAGCCCCAGTCTGAAACCAACTGGCGTTACGCTAACGAATCCGAAGTAGCCCGTCTGATCTTCGTGAACAAGCTGGACCGTATGGGTGCAGACTTCTACCGCGTTGTGGACCAGGTGAAAAACGTCCTGGGCGCCCGTCCTCTGGTGATGACCCTGCCCATCGGCATCGAAGACGACTTCAAGGGCGTTGTCGATGTACTGAGCCAGAAGGCCTTCATCTGGGACGACTCCGGTCTGCCTGAGAACTACGAAGTAGTAGATATTCCTGCCGAGCTGCAGGAGAAAGCTGCCGAGTACCGCGAAGAGCTGATGGAAACCGCCCTGGAGATGGACGAAGACCTGCTGATGGAGTACCTGGAGGAGGGCACCGAGCCTTCTCTGGAGCAGATCAAAGCCTGCATCCGTAAGGGTACCCGTGACTTGGCGTTCTTCCCCACCTACTGTGGTTCCGCCTTCAAGAACAAGGGCATCCAGCTGGTTCTGGACGCGGTAGTAGACTACCTGCCTGCGCCTACCGAAGTAGACGCTCAGCCTCTGACCGACCCAGAGACTGGTGAGCCTACCGGTGAAGTGGCCACCGTATCCGCCGAAGAGCCTCTGCGCGCCCTGGCGTTCAAGATCATGGACGACCGTTTCGGCGCCCTGACCTTTATCCGCATCTACTCCGGTGTGATGGAGAAGGGTATGACTATCCTGAACTCCGCCACCGGTAAGACCGAGCGTATCGGCCGTATGGTAGAGATGCACGCCAACGACCGTACCGAGATTACCCGCGCCCAGGCCGGTGACATCATCGCCGTTGTTGGCATGAAGAACGTGCAGACCGGTCACACCCTGTGTGATCCCAAGCACGAGTGCACCCTGGAGCCGATGATCTTCCCCGAGCCCGTAATCTCCATCGCTGTTGAGCCGAAGGACAAGGGTTCCGTTGAGAAGATGGGTATCGCCATCGGTAAGATGGTTGCCGAGGATCCCTCCTTCCAGGTTGAGACCGACGAAGAGTCCGGTCAGACCATCCTGAAGGGTATGGGCGAACTGCACCTGGACATCAAGGTCGACATCCTGAAGCGTACCTACGGCGTTGAGCTGGTGGTTGGCAAGCCTCAGGTAGCCTACCGTGAGACCATCACCGCCGCCATTGAAGACAGCTACACCCACAAGAAGCAGTCTGGTGGTTCCGGTCAATACGGTAAGATCGACTACCGCATCAAGCCTGGCGAGCAGGGCACCGGCTTCAAGTTCGAGTCCACTGTGGTCGGTGGTAACGTGCCTAAGGAGTTCTGGCCCGCCATCGAGAAGGGCTTCAAGGAGATGATGCAGACCGGTCCTCTGGCTGGCTTCCCCGTGCTGGACGTCGAGGTTGAGCTGTTCGACGGTGGCTTCCACGCCGTTGACTCCTCTGCCATCGCGTTTGAAATCGCCGCTAAGGGCGCTTTCCGTCAGTCCATGCCTAAGGCGTCTCCACAGCTGCTGGAGCCGATCATGAAGGTTGACGTGTTCACTCCAGAAGATCACGTTGGTGACGTCATCGGTGACCTGAACCGTCGCCGCGGCATGATCAAGGACCAGGAAGCTGGTGCTACCGGCGTACGCATCAAGGCAGACGTTCCTCTGTCCGAGATGTTCGGCTACATCGGTCACCTGCGTACCATGACCTCCGGTCGTGGCCAGTTCTCCATGGAGTTCGCCCACTACGCACCTTGTCCTGCCAACGTTGCCGAAGAGGTAATCGCGGAGACCAAGGCCAAGAACGCCAAGTAATTCTTGAGTTCTTCCCTAAAGCCCTGGCCCAGTGCCGGGGCTTTTGTTTTTCTGATACAGAATCCACATGGATCACACTTGTTCAATCCGCGCCGGGTGTTAGCCTTACTCTATTGAGCTTTCACAAGGATTGAGTGCATGCAGCCCCACGATCGACTCCCCCTGGACGACTTTGTCGAGTACGACGCCGAGCAGATGGTCAGGCGTTCTCGCGAACATCTGGACCATATTCGTCGTCGCCACTCCATTCGTACATTCTCGGATAAGCCGGTGCCCAGGTTGGTGATCGAGAACTGCATCCTGGTCGCTGGCAGTGCGCCCAGTGGTGCCAACCACCAGCCCTGGCACTTTGTGGTCATCAGTTCTGACGAAGTAAAGAAGCAGATTCGCGAGCAAGCAGAGCTGCAGGAGCGGAGATTTTACGATGACAAGTGTGCGGGGGAGGAGTGGTTGAAAGCGCTCAAGCCTCTGGGCACCGATGCCAACAAACCCTACCTGGAGGTCGCACCCTGGCTGATAGTGGTATTCAGTAAGAAACGGGGCGGAATGCACGATGATGGGGAGACCACCAACTATTATGTGCATGAGTCGGTGGGGATAGCGACCGGATTCTTGCTCAATGCGCTGCACAGCAGCGGTCTGGCGACCCTGACCCATACCCCAAAGCCGATGGGCTTTCTGTCCAAGGTGTGTGGGCGGGGGGATAATGAGCGGCCTTTTATGCTGATTGTGGCGGGCTACCCGGCCAAGGACGCGACCATTCCCCTTCATGCGACCCACAAGAAGTCCCTTGAGGAGATCTCCAGCTTCCTGTGATCAGATCTGGGCCGGGGCAGGCTTGCCCAGCAGTTGACTGTCCCTGGCCATCTCGATAAACAGCCTCAGACGCTGATTTTCAAAGGGCGTTCTGGGGTAGATGGCCCACAGTGGTCCCGGGGTGGCATGGCGGCCCTCAAACAGGCGCACCATCTCGCCGCTTTCCAGGTACTTCTCACAGCAGAAATCCGGTAACCAGCAGATGCCGTGACCCAGCAGGGTCATCTGCAGGGCGGCTTCCGCTTCATCCAGCATCAGGTTGCTTTTCACCTGCAGGGTCTTTTGCTGCTCCCCATCCTGCCACAGCCAGTCACCATCTTTGAAATCGGTGTAGTTGAGTACCACCAGATCATGGTCAGCCAACTCGGTGATGCTGTCAGGGACGCCTCGTCGCGCCAGATAGTCGCGGCTGGCGTAGAAGTCCCTCTGGGTCAGGGAGAGGGGCTCATTGACGAAGCTCTTGTCCTCCAGGGGCTTGGTATTGAACATCAGGTCCACATCGAACTTGGTGGCGTCCGGGGCCGACCAGGTGGACTTGAGCTCCAGATCGATGCCCGGGTAGGCTTTGACGAAGCGGGACAATACCGGGCCGGCTATGACCCGGTTGAACAGGCCTAGGGCGCTGACTCTAAGCCGGCCCCTGGGTTCGCCGGAGTCTGTTGCCAGGAGCTGTTCCTCTGGCCGATGGAGGAGCTGCCTGCTAAATGAGCCGCTGCCTGCGACGAGCCGGGGTCGACGCCCTGTTCTCCTTTACCGTTGCCTGCCCCCTGTCGACGGGGTTTCGCGGACGATTCATCCTGCTGCTGCCGGATGCCCGGTTCCGGGAGCAGTTGGTTGCCAACGCCGACGAGGTGAAGGCGCAACTGCAGGCGCTGCGGGTCAGGGTGTCCCTGGCGTTCGTTAGATCCATCGACCCTCTGGTGGATTACAACATCGTCAACCCGTTATCGGCCTACATTCTTGGCTTGCTGGCTCAGGGACAGGACAGAGAGCAGGTTTCCGCCCAGCTCAGGTTGACTCTGCGCGGCGTGGACTACCACGTCAGCGTGCTCAAAGAACTGTTGGAGGCCAGGAACATTGCCCAACTGGTGCATCGTGCGGGGCAGTGCCAACTGATTTGATTTCTTTACCCAGCGGAGTCTAAACGCTAGCTTAATTGTTCAGCAATTGAGCAGGGAGAGTCGTTGATGAACAACCCTAAAGGCCCGAGCACCGAAACCCATGAGGTGTTTAACCAACCGCCCGCGCTGGAGAATCACAACCTGTTTGACACCGATATCCCGCTTAAGGAGCTGCTTGCCAGGGAAGGGGGCGGCTGGGGCGAGGAGCGGGTTCGCCACCTCGGCGCCATCCTGGGCCGGCCGGAGTGGATCGCCCGCGGCTTTCAGGCCAATGACTGCCCACCGACCTTCCACAGCCACGACCGCTTCGGTCACCGCGTCGACGAGGTGGCCTTTCACCCCGCCTACCATGACCTTATGACGCTGGCGGTGGACGCCGGCCTGCCGACCCTGCCCTGGACCGACCCCCAGCCCGGGGCGCATGTGGTGCGCATGGCCCTGAGTTACCTCTACAGCCAGGTGGAGGCGGGCTCCGGCTGTCCCCTGACCATGACCTTCGCCGCCGTGCCCACCCTGCGTCAACTGAGCCCCCAGGCGGGGCCGTGGCTGCAGAAACTGCTGCATGGCCGCTATGATCCGGCCAATGCGCCTATCGAGCGCAAGCAGGGGGTGACCATAGGGATGGCGATGACCGAGAAGCAGGGCGGCACCGACGTGCGCGCCAACACCAGTCGCGCCGAGCCGCAGCAGGGGGAGCTCTACCGGCTGACCGGCCACAAATGGTTCTGCTCGGCGCCCATGTGCGATGCCTTCCTGGTCCTGGCCCAGGCGTCCGGGGGCCTCACCTGCTTCCTGATGCCCAGGTGGTGCCCCGATGGCCGCAAAAACCGCCTGCAGGTGCAGCGGCTCAAGGAGAAGATGGGCAACCGCTCCAACGCCTCCGCGGAGGTGGAGTTTCGCGATGCCCTGGCCTGGCGCCTGGGGGAGGAGGGGCGTGGGGTGGCCACCATCATCGAGATGGTGGCGTTGACCCGCTATGACTGCATGATCGGCTCCACCGCCCTGA
Source organism: Ferrimonas sediminicola (assembly GCF_005116715.1). Classification (GTDB taxonomy): domain Bacteria; phylum Pseudomonadota; class Gammaproteobacteria; order Enterobacterales; family Shewanellaceae; genus Ferrimonas; species Ferrimonas sediminicola. The sequence goes on from NZ_SWCI01000007.1 coordinate 198,540, forward strand.
TGCGCCAGGCGGTGGCCCAGGTGACCCACCACATTGCCCACCGAAGCGTCCTGGGCAAGCGCCTGATCGACCAGCCGCTGATGCAGAATGTGGTGGCGGATCTCTGCCTGGAGGTGGAGGGGGCCCTGGCGATGACCGGGCGGGTGGCCAGGGCGCTGGACAACCCGTCCCAGGAGTCGGAGCGGCTGCTGCTGCGCATCGCCACCGCCGTGGGCAAGTACTGGATCTGCAAGCGGGCCACCAGCCAGATAGGTGAGGCCCAGGAGTGCCTGGGCGGGGCAGGGTACGTGGAGGAGAGCATCCTGGCCCGCCTTTACCGCGAGGCGCCGGTGAACTCCATCTGGGAGGGCAGTGGCAACGTTCAGTGCCTGGACCTGCTTCGTGCCCTGGCCAGGACGCCGGAGGTGGCGGAGGTGTTTATGGGGGAGCTGGGCCAGGCCCGCGGCGGCCACCGACTGTTTGATGCCCACCTCGACCGCCTGGGGCAGCTGATGATCGAGAGGGGGGAGATGGAGTACCGGGGCCGCCGGGTGATGGAGCGCCTGGCGCTGAGCTTCCAGGCGGCGCAACTGATACGAGCCGGCAATGAGACCCTGGTGGACGCCTTCTGTCGTAGCCGGTTGGCGGCGAATCACGGCTACTGTTTCGGTAACCTGTCCAGCGGCATCGATTGCCGGGCCATTATTGAGCGGGCTCGTCCTACGGTTGGGCTTTAGGTGAAAGAGTTGGACTGTCGGTTTGCCCACCTGAGAGCAGCATCACATTAATCGAGTGTCAGATGAATGTGGCACATTTGAGAGCTCCCTCTAACTGGCTGAAAAAAAAGGAATGAGCTACACTCTCGCTCCCTTTTTCTGGGGTTCGGATGAACCTCGTTGATGCAAAGAGCAAGAGTGTAAATGTGAAATCTTTGGGCTTTAAGCGTTCCATCATCCTGTCGGTGGTGTTGTTGGTGACCCTGAGTCTGGTGGCCGCCAACTGGCTCTCCTACCTAAACCTGAGAGCCAGCGTGATCGACAGCGTCAACAGGCAATCCATGGCCACGGTTCACTACGAGGCCCTGAATATTGAGACCTGGTTTGCCGCTAAAAAGAGCGCCATCTCTGCCATGGCAGAGCACTACCAGCCAGGTCTCACTCCCCGTCAGTACGTTGCGGAAGTGCATATGATGCGCAGTGCCAGCGGCATAGATCAGGTCCTGATTGGATTGGAGGATGGTCGGGCGTTTTCCACTATCCAAGGGGGCTACTGGGCCGAGGGTATCGCCGATGCGGCCAGCTATGACCCTCGCCGTCGGCCATGGTATCAGCAGGCCAAGGCGTCTGGGGGCCTGGACATTACCGACCCTTATGTGGGCGCCAGCAGCGGTAAACTCCTGGTGGGTGTTGTGAGGAGTGTCGCTGATGGCGTCATTCTGGGGGACATCGAACTGAGTGTTCTTCAAAAAACCGTGAAGAGTGTTGATTTTCCGGGAGCGGTCACTGCCATCATGGATCAACATGGCAAGGCATTGGCCTCCAACTCACCAATGCTGACTGAAGGCACCTACTTTGGCGATGTGGGTATGGGCGTGGTACAGGAGGCCATGTTGGCCAAGGAGGAAAACAGCACGGCTTACGTTCTGGATGGCGTAGAAAAGCTGGCCTTTACCAAAGCGATCCCCCTGGTGAACGGCAAGAGCTGGTATCTGTTCGTCGGCGTGGACAAGTCGGTGGCCTACGCTTCTCTGGAGCAGGCGCTGTGGGATGCGCTGATCCTGTCTGCTGTGCTGCTGGCCATCGGTGTCGGTCTGGCACTGGCCATCCTCAATGTGCTGTTCCGGCCCATTATATCGCTGAATAATATGGTTACCGATCTGTCCCAGGGCAACGGCGACCTGACTCGCAGGCTGCCGGTTAGCGGCAACGACAACCTGGCGCAGATCGCGGATGGCATCAACCGTTTCATCGGCAATCTGCAAACCATGATGCTGGAGGTGTCCGCGGCTTCGGAGCACATCAGTCGTTCGGTGGAGTTGGTGCAAGCCCAGGCACAGTCCAATAATGGCGTGCTCAAGACTCACACCACAGAAACGGAGCAGATTGTGGCAGCCATCGAGGAGATGAGCGCTACCGCTAATGATGTGGCTCGTAATGCGGCCGAAGCGTCCCGTTTTACCACCGAAACCAACAGTAAGGTCCACGACTCCAAGGCGATTGTTACCTCTGCCACTCAAACCGTCTCTCAACTGGTCAGTGATGTGGACACCACCTCTGACAATATCACCAGCATCGGTAAGGACACCGATGACATCACTTCGGTGCTGAAGGTCATTGGGGAGATTGCCGATCAGACCAACCTGCTGGCTCTCAACGCCGCCATCGAAGCGGCTCGTGCGGGCGAGCAGGGCCGTGGCTTTGCGGTGGTGGCCGATGAGGTGCGAGCCCTGGCGGCCAGGACTCAAAGTAGCACCGCCGAGATTGAAGCCACCCTGGGCAAGTTGCATCAGGGTACGGGGGCGGCCATCGAAGCGATGAGCGTGACCAAGAGCAGCTGTGAACAGACCGCTGCAGGTGCCAGTGAGGTGTCCAATGACCTGGATGACATTGTCCAGTCGGTAACGAAGATCAACGATCTCAACACCCACATCGCCACCGCCGCTGAGGAGCAGAGCTCGGTAGCCACGGAGATCAGCCGGAACATCACCACCATCCGCGAGATTGTGGGGGAGTTGTCCGCCAACGGTCATGCTACAGAGACCGAGACCAGCAACTTGTCTGCCGCCAACAGCCAGTTGAAGTCGATCGTGGGTCAATTCAAGCTGCAGTAAGTCAGCTTCCTTGGAGTGAAAGGGCCGCAGATGCGGCCCTTTCTGTATCAGGCGCCAAGAGACAGGCGTGTCCCGGGCGACCTGTTTTCCACTGGGACAGCTCATCCACATGGGGTGTCAGGTCTCCGGTGACGTATATATTCGGTGACAACTGGCTAAGGTATTGTTCTAATTGGTGTCAGCTTAAATTTGAACAACAAGGAAGATGATGATGAAGAAACTGGGTCTGTCCGTGATCGCCGCAGCGGTCATCGCCGGAGGGGTTTACATCAATCAGATCCGAACCGGTGAGTCCAGCATGCTGGCTCAAGTTCCCGTGGACACCGTATTCTTCGCCGCCCAGGTCACGCCCTACCCACTGCGGGCGCAACTGGAGCAGTTCTTCTCACCGGTTCTGAGTGAGCGGGAGCTGGCCCAGTTAAAGCGGGAGCTGGAGGAGACCACGGCGCCGTCGCAGCGTTTCCTGATGACCTGGTTTCTCCACTATGCCGAGACGGCGGACGATGCCGATCGCTTCCTGAACGACTATGGGCTTGCCGACGATATCACCGGCTACAGCTACTTTATCGGCATGATACCGGTGCTCAAGTCCAGCCTGGCTCACCCCGACCGGCTGTTTGCCACCCTGGACCGTTTCGAGGCGCAAAGCGGTCAGCGCCATGAGATGCGCACCCTGGGTGAGAGGCAGGCACGGGTCTACCCTCTGGATCTGGAGGGGAACGGAGAGGTGGTCGAGTTGTGGGTTGCCCACCACCAGGGCGAGTTGACCCTGACCCTGGGAGCGCCGTTTCTGGCTGAACAACAGATCAAGCAGGCTCTGGGCGTGACTCATCCGGCCAAGTCCCTGGCGGACAGCAAAGAGGTGGCTCAAATCAAGCAGCGCAACGGCTTCTCCAGTGACAACCTGGGCTTTATCAGTCACCGGCAGCTGGTGACCGGGCTGTTCAGCGAGGATGGCAACGAGTTCGCCCGCCAGATGACCAAGCTTATCGACAATCCCTCAGAGGTCGCCTCTTTCCGCAATCCCGAGTGCCTGAGCGAATGGTCGGCCATCGCCGGCAACTGGCCCCGTACCTCTTTTGAAAACGACTACCGCCTGGAGAATGGCAAGCTGGCCATCGAGGGGCAGATGGTGGTCGAGTCATACAATGGTGTGATTGTCGACGCGCTGGCACAGATGCGCGGCTTCCTGCCGGATCTGGGGCGGGGCCTGGAAGGCCCCTTGCTGAGCATCGCCATGGGCATCAACGCCGACACCCTGCAGCAGAGCCTGACCACCGTCCGTGACCAGTGGCTGGAGCAGGAGTATCAATGCCAGGCCCTGGGAGAGATCCAGGATGAACTGAAGATGATGCCGCCGGAAGCCCTGGGCCTGTTTGCCGGTTTTACCGATGGTGTCCAGGGGATCAGCCTGAGTGTGTTCGACTATGTGTTGAATCAGCGGGGGCAGGGCGCACAGATGCTCGAGAGCGTGGATATGCTAGTCAGCTTTACCGCCAAGGATCCCGGCAAGATCATCGCCACCGGATCCACCCTGCTGCCGCCCCTGGCCGAACTGAACATCAAGCCCGGGGAAAAGAAGCAGATGGACCAGATCATGGGGGAACCTCTGCCCCAGATCATGACCGCGGAGATCGCCGGTGAGCACCTGATGATCTACGTTGGAACCCAGTCTGAAGCTGCGGCACAGAGGCTGGCCGGCCAAGCCCCTACCGCCAATGGTCTGTTCTCGGTGGTGATCGATTATCGTCGTGCCATCGAGCCGGTGTTCAGCCTGCTGACGGTCATGAGTCCTGAGGCGGCCGCCGAGCTGGTTCCCTACGCGGAGATGGATGCACGCCTGGCTCTGGATCTCGATGTTGACAGCCGGGGCCTGGTGTTTGGCTACCGCCAGGTACCCACAGGTCAATAATCTTCAGCCTGCTTTGAGCCTGCCGTTATCCTCTGCCTGTGGGCCAAAAGGGGTTTAGATTTAGGTGCGCCCGCTGGGCAAATAGCGCTTCGGCGTAGTACCCAGCTGTTGCCTGAAGAAGGCGATAAATGCGCTGTCACTGGAAAACTCAAGTTGGCAGGCGATCTCACTGAGGGTACTACCTGTGGACAGCAGCTCAATTGCCTTTAGGGCTCGCCACCTCTGACGCCAAGCCTGATAGGGAAGGCCTGTATCTCGGCTGAAAATACGGCTGATGGTTTTTTCACTGGCGCCAACGCGCTTCACCAGATGGTTCAGCGGTCCGGGTATCAGCACCCCCTCACTGATCTGGGTTAACCACCCCGCCAGCCTGTGGTCCCTGGGCAGCTGAACGGTAAAGGTTTCTTCCTGCGCCTGCGCCAACTCCTCCCAGAACAGCGCCAGGATCTTCTCTTGTTGTGGCGGCGGCATTGCCCACTCCCAGTGCGCCATTCTTTCGGCCAGCGCCTGGAGCAGCGGATTCAGTCGAATAACTCGGCAGGAGCCGAACCGACTGGGGAGGGTGACTGGCTCAAAGTAGAGCGAACGGTATTGGACCACGTTGCTCATCCGGGCGCGGTGTGACACGCCTGCTGGAATCCAGGCGGCATACCCGGGCGGCAGGACGGTATGGCTGTCTTTCAGGGAGATGCGCATACAGCCATGGGCGGCAAACAGCAACTGGGCCCGTTTGTGCTGATGCACGCCGGAGTCGTGCTTCGCCACCTCCAGGCAGATGCCGATACAGGGTGCCTCGGTCAGGTCGGGGTCAAATGGCGTGTCTGCATCGATCTTGGCCATGGGAAGAGAGCCTGGAAAGGGATTGTCCGAATGTTGATATTTTATGTTCTTATGTTGGTAATGGGTAGTCGGCGATTTCGATAGTCTTCCCTCTCCAAGATGATAAGGAGAGAAGACCATGACTCTGAAACGGCCCGCTACCGGCCTGGTGGTGGCATTGATGATGTTTCCCCTGGTGGTTGAGACCATCTACAGTCCAGCGTTGCCGGGCATTGCTGAGGGGTTTGCCATCAGTGCCAGCCAAGCCTCTCATACCATGTCGGTGTACTTCATTGCCTTCGCCTTGGGGGTACTGGCCTGGGGAGTATTCGCGGATCTCATCGGCCGTCGCGCCAGCATGCTGGCTGGCTTGAGCTGTTACGCCCTGGGGGCGGTGCTAGCCTTGTTGGCCCCGGATTATCTGGTGTTGCTGCTGGCGCGGGGTTTGAGCGCTTTTGGGGCCGCAGCCGGGTCGGTGGTAAGCCAAACCATACTGAGGGATCGCTTCAGAGGCACCGAGCTGGCTCGGGTATTTTCCCTGATGGGCGGTGCCATCGCCCTAGGGCCGGCCGTCGGTCTGGGCATGGGAAGCCTGTTGGTGAGCCTGGAAGACTACTCCCTGGTGTTCTGGGCCTTGGCAGCCCTGTCGCTGATCCTGTTAATGCTGTCGGCCACCGGGCTGCCTGAGACCTTGGAAGGGGCCGCTGCAAGAGTTTCGCTGACAAGGTTGGCCCGCGCCATGGCGAGGGATGGGGCCCTGTGGTGCGATGCCTTGCTGGTGTCTCTGTTCAACTTGATGGTGTTCGGCTACTACGCCCTTGCCCCGTTTCTGTTTCAGCAGATGGGCATGGAGCCCCAAGTCTTCGGACGCAGTGGCGTGGTGTTGGCCCTGGGGACAGCCCTGGGCTCGTTGCTTAATCGTCGATTTGTTACGGCGGGTGTGGGAGACCGACAGCTGGTGATCGGGTCGTCAATGTTGGCGCTGACGGCCGGTCTGATGCTGGTGGTGCTGCAGCACAGTTTGTGGTTCCTGTTGCCCATGATGTTGGTGGTGTTGGCATTTGGTGCGGCTCTGCCTAACATCCTCAGCCGCGCCCTGAGACACTACAGCGCCAATGCCGGCAGCGCTGCCGCCCTGTTTGGCCTGGCCTATTATATGATGCTGGGAGGCGGTTTGGCCCTGACGGCCTGGGGACAGAACCTGGGTGTGACGGTGAGCCTATCGGGCGTCCTGGCGCTGGCAGCGGCCGCAGTGCGCCGCTAGGGTCATCACCGTGGCCCCCGTCGTTGAAGCCCAGGTTTTGCCCTTGGTTTTCATGTCGTAACATAGGGGCTTGATTATCGGCTTGGACCTCCTATGCGCCATAACCTCAATCAGCTCAAAGTGTTAAATGCACTCCTGCATACGCCAAACCTGACCAGGGTGGCGGAATCGCTGCATATGACCCAGTCGGCGATCAGCAAGACCCTGGCGCAGCTGCGCGACGACTTTCAGGATCCACTGCTGATCCGTGATGGCCAGCGCTATCTGCTTACCCCCAGGGCAGAGGAGCTCAAACAACGTCTTCCCGAGATGATGAAGCAGCTGGAGGGTCTCTATCAGCCACCTGCCTTTGAGCCGGCCCGGTGCCAGCGTACTTTCGTCTTTGCCTCCTCGGATTATGTGGCGCAGTACATCTACCCGCTGATCGCCGCCGAAGTGGCCCGGCAAGCACCGAAGGTCACCCTCAAGTACCGGCTGTGGCAGCGAGAGCAGTTGCATCAGCTGGCGGAGCTGCCCGTTGACCTGGTCTCCACCATATTGGAGGCGGAGGAGGTGCCGCCGAGCCTGTGTCATTGGCCCGGCGGAGAAGATGGATTGGCGGTGGTGATGCGTCGGGATCATCCACTGGCAACGGGAGAACTCACCCTTGAGGGCTACCTGGCCAGTCGCCACCTGCTGGTGAGCGGGGGCGGGGATAAGGACACCCCGGTAGACTGCTACCTGGCAACCTTAGGTCATCAGAGGCGGATCTGGGCGGAGGTGCCCTTCTTTCAGGCGGCGGCGGGCATCCTGTGTCACTCAGATGCACTGTTGACCACCCCACTGCATATCGGGGTTCAGCTTGCCGAAAGCGCCCCACTGACTGTACGACCCTTGCCCTTTACCCTGGCAAGGCAGGGATACCGAACGTTGTGGCACCAACGATTCGATCTGGACCCTGCCCATCGATGGTTCCGTGAACTTGCCCAGCCCCTGCTCGAGGGGCATCTTGGCGCCTACGTGGCAAAGGGCATGAGTATTTGGAATGATGGTAATGAGTAGAGATCGTTTTGTGGCATCCTTTCGCGGAATTATGCTGGGGTCAATGAAGTTCAGATAGGAAAGAGCGATGAGTTTTACCACCTGGTTGCCCCTGGCCACCATCTGCGTGTTGGGCGCCATCAGCCCCGGCCCCAGCCTGGCGCTGGTGATCAATAACACCGTGCAGAGGGGGACGGCAACCGGTCTCAACACCGCCATTGGCCACGGCCTGGGTGTGGCCCTGTACGCGCTGCTCACGGCCATGGGGTTGGGGCTGATGATCAGCCAGACCCCCTGGCTGTTTCAGGGACTTCAATACGCCGGGGCAGCATTTCTGCTCTACATGGCGTTCAACATCCTAAGGGCAAAGCCTGCCGCCGAGACCGAAGAGGCCAGGCCCCATAAGAGTCGCTTTGTCGGGTTCGGCGGCGGTTTTATGGTGGCCTTTTTGAACCCCAAGCTGGCGATCTTCTTCCTGGCGCTGTTCAGCCAGTTTGTCCGGAAGGATCTGACCCTGGGAGACCAACTGGTGATGATGGCCACCGCCGGTGGCATCGATGCCCTGTGGTACGCCGCCGTGGCCCTGGGGATCGGCCGCACTGGTCTGCTGGGCTGGCTCAAGTCCAATGCCCTGTGGGTCGACCGCGCCAGTGCCCTGATCTTCATCGCCCTGGCGACCGCGGTGGTGCTGCGCAGCTGAAGATTTTTTCGATTAAAGTGAACAAGATTATCGGTGTGATCCAGATAACAGATGTGATTGAGCTCACTTGAGTCACCCACCACGGGGCGTAAGCTGGTGTCAACCGTTGTTGAGCTAAGGAGTGATGTTGATGGACACTAACCTGAAATTCGCCCTGGGTGCCGTGGTCGGCTCCCTGGGCATGATCGTGGTACTGGCTTCCTTTATCTTCTAAGGAAGACCTGAACCGAACAAAGCCGCCTGAGGGGCGGCTTCGTTGTTTCTGGCGTTGGACTCAGTTGTATTGAACGTTGTCTCCGGAGATACGAATCACATTGTCAGCGATCAATTGCTGGAACTGGTTTTGAATGGCAACATCATTTCCCTGAATTCTCATATGGCTAGCAATATGGTTTTTCAGGGTGGCTATGGTTTTCGGTCGTTTATTCTTGGGGATTGAGGTGAGCTGCTGCAACATCTTGTCCGGATTAAAGGGGCTGTACTCACACGGACCTGGTGGCATTGGCGGCCGTTGCTGCGGATATGAGCGACCAGGGGGTAAAGCCGTTGTCATTACTTATTACATCAAAGGCGATCTCCGGTGCCTCCAGGGCATCAAACTTGCCCAGATAATAGCTCAGGTGAAAATCCAGATTATTCGACTGAATCTCCTGCACTTGGATAAGCGTCAATTCTATGGGGGAGGGGTAGTGCTGTGATCCTAGGTCCACTTTATCCAGTCTGCCAATATTTTCATAATCGATGAATGCCCACTTCATGCTCACCTCCCCGTGGCTGTTAGTCTCTGGACAGTAAGCATGGTACAAAGCCGGTAGTTCAACAAAGTATGTACGATCAGGAGGTTTATCTGTACTGCGGAAGCCGACGGCTAGCCCATGAGAAGGCTAAAAGAACGCCCCTGAGAGTGACTCTCAGGGGCTGTTGATTTACGGCAGGATGATATGGGGTATGAAGCGGGAGAGATCCTGGGTGATCAGGCTTGAATCTTCCCGGACCGAGATGCCGGCGGCCTGATCTCCTACCAGCCAGGAGCCGATCAGGGCGTAATCCTTGTCGAAGCGGGGCAGGGGCTGGAACGCCTGGTAGATCACTCCCTCCTCGCCGTAGGGGCCGTCGCTGTCCGCCACCGTCTGGCCCCCTTCGAGAATGCGCACGTTGGCGCCTTCGCGGGAGTAGATCGGCTTCTCCACCAGCTTGCTCTTACCGGCCAGGTGCACCTCGTCGGCGAAATAGGCGGGCAGCAGGTTGGGGTGGTTGGGGAACAGCTTCCACAGCATCGGCAGCAGCGCCTTGTTGGAGAGCACCGATTTCCAGCCGGGCTCCAGCCAGCGGGTCTGGCTCTTGTCCAGGTACTGACCAAACTCCTCCCGCAGCATAAACTCCCAGGGGTAGAGCTTAAAGGCGGCGTGGATGGGGCGGTCCTGGCCGTCGATAAAGCCGCCGTGGGGTGTCAGGCCGATCTCCTCGATGTAGGTGAAGTAGGCCTTCAGGCCCGCCTCTTCGGCGCAGTCCTGCAGGTACTGCACCGTGCCCCGGTCCTCGTCGGTGTCCTGGCAGCAGGCGAAGTGCAGTGGCACCGGCGGCCAGCTGCGCTTGAGCTCGGCGAAGCGGGTGATCAGTTTGTCCTGGATGCTGTTGAACTGGTCGCTGCCCGCGGCCAGGGTGCCATCCTTGAGGCGGTCCTCCAGCCACAGCCACTGGAAGAAGGCGGACTCGTACAGGCTGGTGGGGGTGTCGGCGTTGTTCTCCAGCAGCTTGGCGGGGCCGTTGCCGTCGTAGGCCAGGTCCAGGCGGGCATACAGGGCCGGGTCCTTCAGCCGCCAGGAGCGGGCCACCATCTCCCAGTGCTCCCGGGGAATGGCGAACTTGGTCATCAGCTCCTCGCTGTCCACCACCTTGTCCACCACCTCCAGGCACATCTGGTTCAGCTCGGTGGTGGGATCCTCCAGATCCCGCTCGATCTGCTCCAGGGTGAAGGCGTAGTAGCGGCTCTCGTCCCAGTAGGGTTCGCCATACAGGGTGTGGAAGTTAAAGCCGTAGCTCTCCGCCTGGCTCTGCCAGTGAGAGCGGGGAGTAATCAGTTCGCGCCGCATCAGCCGCCCCAACTCCTTGAGCTGCTCCTAGTGTTGCGGGCCTGGGCGGATTTGACCTTGGCCATCTTGCCGAAGCCGCCACGCTGGGTCACCGTGGTGGCCTTTTGCGGGGTGAAGGCGGAGGCGGAGGTGCGCACCACACGATCACCTGCGCGGCCGACGGTGTCACCGGCGCCGGTCACCAGCTTGCCGTACATGGGCGAGCGGGCGTTCTTGGAGCTGTAGACCGGGGCGGCGCGGTACTTGCGCGAGGAGCCGCTGAGCATGTTGCCCAGCATGTAGCCGTACATCATCGGCATAAACCAGCCGCCACCGCCGCTGTCGGCGTACTGGTCGCCGTCGGCCAGGGAGCCGGCCAGATCGCCACCGCCCATGCACTGGTCGGCGCCGAACTCCGCTTCGCAGTCGGACAGTGAGGTAAAGCGGGGGGCGGTCTCCTCGGCCAGCGCCTGGGCTTCGCCGAATACGTCGCGGCACAGCTGCTCCTGGTCCGGGTTGACCAGGATGCACTCCTCGGCGGTCTTGTAGACCCGGGCGGTCTCCTGCTTGGGCGCAGGGCTGCAACCGGAGAGGATAAGCGAGACGCTGACGGCCGCGGCCGTTGGGGCGGCGGCCTGCTTCTTAAACCTGGGGGATAGGACGGAACGGCTTCGTTTCACTATCGGCTCCTAGTAGCTCATGCAGGCCGCGTTGAGCAGGCCTACGCAGAGGTTGATGGCGGCCAGCACGATGGCGGCGGCCACGTTGTTTTGTTCGATCTTCTCCACCAGGCCCGGCAAGATCACCAGGCGCACCATGGTGAACGCCAGCAATTGGGCCACCAGGGCCACCCCGGCCCACAGGGCGTAATCGATCAGGGAGACCGAGTTGGCGGCGGCGGCGGCTAGGGCCAGGGTGAAGCCCACCAGGGCGCCGCCGATGGCGATGGCGGCCGCCTGGCTCTGTTCACGCTTCACCAGGCCCCACTCGTCGTAGGGAGTGAGGGCGGAGTAGATCACCTTGAACAGGGCGATAAGCGCCAGGCCAATCACCAGGTAGGTAAAGAAGGGGCCGATTCCGGCCAGGGAGTCTGTCAGCATATCCATATGTGTATCCGCTAGGTGGAAAGGGGCATTGTAAACAAAAGCTTTGAAGGGGGCTAACCCCGGGTGACACCATGACTCAGGACATGAGCACCGTCAAAGTAGTCGCTTATTCTGCGGCTTTTCAAAAGGTACCAGCCAAACCAGAAGCTGGCCAACAGGGGCAGGCTCTGATACAGGCCGATGAGACCCCGGGCATGGAGGATGCCGGAAAGCTGCAGGCTCAGATCCATCAGCCAGGTGGCCAGCAGCAGCCAGCGTCCGTGTCGCCACAGGGCTGACAGCATGGGGCGGTGGTCGCTCTTCAGGCGGCCGCACACCAGCAGTATCACCACGGGCAGACCGGCAGCGAGCCCGAGGTAGAAGTGGTGGTTATCCGGATAAAACAGCGTCAGGATATCCGCGCCAGTGGTCCGGCTGGCGGCGGCGATGGCCAGCAGCAGCCAGGTGCGCCCCAGGAAGGCGAGCAACAGGTACAGCCACACCGGTGCCTTAAGGCTGCCGTGTTGATCATAGGCGTGGATTGGGTAGTTCAAGAGGGCTCTCCCTGCGGACCGTTGGCTATGGGATGGGGGCGGCACAACCCAATTTCAACCGCCATGGCAGCAGTAAACCGAATCGGGATGGGGACAGGGTTTATGCACGGCATCCGGGCGGGGTAGCGACCCCAATCCCGGAAGGTGGTCACTCATCAGGAATTTGCTGACCGGCCACCAAAAAAGCCGGGTGTGGCCCCGCTTGCGGTTAATCGTCTGGGTAGACCTTCTCTTTGAACTCGCACAGATCCTCGATGATGCAACTGCCGCATCGGGGTTTTCGTGCCAGGCAGGTGTAGCGTCCGTGGAGGATTAGCCAGTGGTGCACATCCACCTTGAACTCGGCGGGGACCACCTTCAGCAGTTTCTGCTCCACCTGGTCGACGTTTTTGCCCATGGCAAACTTGGTGCGGTTGGACACCCGGTAGATGTGGGTATCGACGGCGATGGTGGGCCAACCGAAAGCGGTGTTGAGTACCACATTGGCGGTTTTCCGGCCTACACCGGGCAGGGCTTCCAGCGCCCCCCGGTCTTCAGGTACCTCGCCTCCATGTCGGTCTACCAGGATCTGTGCGGCCTTGATGACGTTCTCCGCCTTGGTGTTGTACAGGCCAATAGTCTTGATGTGCTCCTTCACCCCATCGACACCCAGTGACAGCATCGCCCGGGGGGTGTTGGCCACCGGGAAGAGATTGCGGGTGGCCTTGTTAACGCTGACATCGGTGGCCTGGGCAGACAGTGCCACCGCCACCAGCAGTTCATAGGGGGTGGAGAACTCCAGCTCGGTGGTGGGGTGAGGATTGTTGTCCCTCAATCGGGTCAGGATCTCCAACCGTTTCTCTTTGTTCATTGTACCGTGCGTTCCCAGTCTGTTGCGCGTCGTCGGGGTCAGTTGGTGACCCGGGCACGCTCGATCTTAACGGCTTGCTTCTTCCGGGAGAAGGCCGCTTCTACTCTGTCGTTGCTGGCGTTTTTGGCGGCGATCAGCAGTCCCATGGCGATAAAGGCCCCAGGAGGCAGCAGCGCCAGCAGAAAGGGGCTCTGGGCCTGCCACAGCTCGACGCGCAGCACGGTGGCCCAGTTGCCCAGCAGCAACTCCGCTCCGTCAAACAGGGTGCCCTGACCGAGGAGCTCCCGGACGCCGCCGAGCAGGCAGAGTACCAGCAGGAATCCGGAGGACATCATCAGACCATCGAAAGCGGCATGAGTCATGGAGTTCTTGGAGGCAAACGCCTCCGCCCGGCCGATGATGACGCAGTTGGTCACGATCAGCGGTAGGAAGATCCCCAATGACAGGTACAGGCCATAGGCGTAGGCGTTAACCAGCAGCTGCACACAGGTCACCAGGGCAGCGATGATCATCACATAGATAGGGATGCGGATCTCATCGGGAATGCCTTTGCGCAGGCCGGCGACCAGCACGTTGGAAGCCACCAGCACCACCATGGTGGCCAGGCCCAGACCCAGAGCGTTGGTCAGGGTATTGCTCACCGCCAGCAGCGGACACAGCCCCAGCAGCTGCACCAAGCCGGGGTTGTTTTTCCACAAGCCCTGCCAGGCAATCTCTTTCAGTTGGCTCATCTCTTCTCTCCACACGATGGGGCAGAGGGGATCTCTTCCTTAAATCTGCGTATGTAGTTCAGGGTGTGACGCACCGCCTTGGTGTATGCCCGAGGGGTGATGGTGGCGCCGGTAAACTGATCAAACTCGCCGCCGTCCTTCTTGACGCTGATGCGCTTGTCCTTCTCATCGATGAGGCGGTAACCGACGAAGCCCTGCACCCAGTCGGACTTGCGCAGGTCAATGCCGTCACCCAGTCCGGGGGTCTCCTTATGATCCAGGGTGCGCACACCGAGCAGTTCCTCGTTCCAGTTTACCCCGACGATCAGGTGAATCTCACCGTTGTAGCCGTCAGGGGCCGTGGTCTCCAGGGCTAGGCCGACCGGGCGGCCCTCTTTCAGGGCGATGAAGGCGCGTTGTGGCGCCTCAGTGCCCAGATACTGCTCATTGCTGACCAGGTGGCAGCTCTGGTGCAGAGGGATGTCGTACTCATCGGCAGGCAGGATCTGGTGCAGGGTCTTCAACAACTGCTTCTGTTGTTGATCGTAGATCCGCTCCTCGGTCAACTGGTGGGTCACCGCAACCACGGCGGTGGCAGCCATGCCAAACAGGGCCAGGACCAGGCCGTTACGTTTCATCGAGTTCAGCATCAGCGGCTCCCGTGTCCGTAGGTGCGAGGACGGGTGTAGTGGTCGATCATCGGTGCGCACATGTTGGCCAGCAGTACCGCAAAGGCGAAGGCATCGGGGTAGCCACCGAAGCTGCGGATGGTGTACACCAGCACTCCGATAACGGCGCCGAAGATCAGCCGGCCCCTGGGGCTGGTGGCTGCGGTGACCGGATCGGTGGCGATAAAGAAGGCGCCGAACATGGTGGCGCCGGAGAGCCAGTGGAACATCAAGCCACCGGTGCCATCAGGGTACAGCATGGTGCCCAGGATGGCGCTCAGCCCCAGGGCCAGCAGGACGGCAACCGGGATGTGCCAGCGGATCAGCTTTTGCTGGAGCATGATAAGACCACCCAGCAGGAAGCCGGCATTGACCCAAGCCCAGCCGATGCCCAACTGGTCGGCGAAGATCGGCTTGGCAAAACTCTCTCCTGCGGTCAGGCCCAGGGTCAGGTCGGTCTTCAGGGTGTCCAGCGGCGTCGCCATGGTGATGCCGTCGATGCCCACCGTCAGCTGGCTGATGGACAGCTCCAGGCTGTTGCTGCCTAGGAAGATCATCCGGATGGTGTCGCCCAGCTCCAGCGTATTAGCCGCCAGTGCCTGAGGAGGTATCCAGGCGGTCATCTGGACCGGGAAGGAGATGAGCAGGGCCACGTAGGCCACCATGGCCGGATTAAACAGGTTTTGGCCCAGGCCGCCGTAAAGCTGTTTGGCAACGGCGATGGCGAACAGGCTGCCCAGCACCACGATCCACCAGGGGGCGAGGGAGGGCATGCAGATCCCCAGCAGAAGGCCGGTCAGCATTGCGCTGTAATCGCCGATGGCACTGGTCACCGGTCGCCCTCTGGCCACCATAAACAGGGCCTCCACCGATATCGCCACGGCTATGGCGAGGGCGATCTGAACCAGGTTGCCCCAACCGAAGAAATACCACTGGGCGGCAACGCCAGGCAGGGTGCAAAGGGCCACCCGCTGCATCACCTGATGGGTCTTGGTGTGCACGGTGGCGTGGGGAGAGGAGGCTATTTTAAAGGCCATCGTTTACTGATCGTCCGTTTTTTGGGCAGCGTCTCGCTGCGTGTGTTCTTTTGCCGCGGCCTGCTTGGCCTTCGCCTTGGCGATGGCCCTGGCCACCGCCGCTTTGCGGGCATTGGCGTCGGCCGCTGGGGCAGCCTCGGTGGGAGCGGCGCCGTTGTCGGCAGAGGCGTCATCCTTCTCTGCGGCCTGCTTGGCTTTGGCCTTGGCCTTGGCAATGGCGGCGGCCACCGCGGCCTTGCGTCGGTCCTCGGTGGGGGCAGGCTCGTTGTCGGCGGAGGTGTCACCCTTGGCCTGGACCTGCTTGGCTTTGGCCTTGGCGATGGCGGCGGCCACCGCGGCCTTGCGTCGGTCCTCGGTGGGGTCGGCGCCGTTGTCGGCGGAGGTGTCACCCTTGGCCTGGGCCTGCTTGGCTTTGGCCTTGGCGATGGCGGCGGCCACCGCGGCCTTGCGTCGGTCCTCGGTGGGGTCGGCGCCGTTGTCGGCGGAGGTGTCACCCTGGGCCTGGGCCAGCTTGGCTTTGGCCTTGGCGATGGCGGCGGCCACCGCGGCCTTGCGTCGGTCCTCGGGGAGGGCGGCGCCGTTGTCGGCGGAGGTGTCGCCCTTGGCCTGGGCCTGCTTGGCTTTGGCGCGCGCGATTGCCGCGGCTACCGCTGCCTTCTTCGGATCCTCTCCCGCCTTCTGTGCCTTGGCGGCTCGGGCCTCGGCCTTACGTTGGGCACGCAGGGCCGCCATGTCCTGCTCTCCTTCGGCGCTGGGTTTGGCTTTCTTTATGCGGGCCAGAGCGGCCTGGACGGCATCACTGTCGGGTGTCGGCGCGCTGGAGCGGCGGCGGGCAGAGGCCGCCTTGTGGCGGTTCTCCCGCTCCTGCTTCTCCGCTTCCAGGCGTGCCTGGCGCGCTTCGAAGCGAATTTTGGCCGCTTCCGCCTTCTGCTGTTTCTGTTGATCGTGGCGTATGGCGGACTTGGCAATTCGGTAGTACTGTACCAGCGGGATGTCGGACGGACAGACGTAGGCACAGGCACCACACTCGATGCAGTCCAACAGGTTCTGCGCCTGCGCCTTATCCAGTTCCTGAGCGCGGGCATGCCAGTACAGCTCCTGAGGTTGCAACTGCGCGGGACAGGCCTTGGCGCACTCCCCGCAGCGGATGCAGGCAAGTTCTCGAGCATTGCCCGGCAGCTCTTTTTTGGATGGCAACAGCAGGCAGTTGGTGGATTTGATCACCGGGGCTTTCAGGCTGGGCAGGGTAAAGCCCATCATCGGCCCTCCCATGATCACCTTCTGACCAAACAGCTGTGGCTTGAACCGGGTCTGCTCCAGTAACCAATCGATGGGAGTGCCGAGGCGCACCCAGTAGTTGCCGGGTTGTTTGGTGCGCTCACCGGTTACGGTGACCACTCGTTCGATCAGGGGTTCATCGTTGAAGATGGCCCGCTTGATGGCAAACACCGAGCCCACATTCTGCATCACCATGCCAAGCTCGGCCGGGATCTTGCCGCTGGGGACCTCGCGGCCGGTGAGGACCTGGATCAGCTGCTTCTCACTGCCGGAGGGATACTTGGTGGGGATGACCCGAACCTGAAGGTGGTTGGCGTCATAACCGCTGTTCCTGATCGCTTGTTCGATGGCGGCGATTGCCTGGGGCTTGTTGTCCTCAATTCCGAACAGAATGCGTTTCGGGGTCAACAGGGTATCCAGTACCCGGATCCCCTGGATAATCTCGGCGGCAAACTCCCGCATCAGGGTGTCATCGGCGGTGATGTAGGGTTCGCATTCGGCAGCGTTGATCAGCAGCACTTCCACCGGCTTGGCGGGGGCGAGTTTGATGTGGCTGGGGAAGGTGGCCCCGCCGAGTCCGGCGATGCCGGCCAGGCGGATCTTGTCCTGGATCTGCTCACGACTGAGTTGTTCCAGGCTGCTGATCGGCCGGCGCTGACACCATTCGTCTTTACCATCGGCACGCAGGGTGATGGTGAGTTCCGGCAGTCCCGAGGGGTGGGCCGAGTCCCACTGGCCGATGGCTTCGATGGTGCCCGAGGTGGGGGCGTGCACCGGCAGGCTCATCATGCCTTCCGGCTGGGTCAGCGGCTGTCCCCTCTTCACCTGGTCGCCAATCTTCACCAGCAGGCTGCCGGGCTGGCCGATATGCTGGCTTACGGGAACATAGAAGCGCTCCGGCAGTGGTAGCAGGTCAATGGGAGTCTGGTTGGACAGCTCTTTATTTTCTGGCGGGTGGATGCCTCCGGGAAAATCCCAGAGCTTGCCGCTGTCGATCTCTTCAATCAGGGTGTGAATCATTCTTCGCTTACTCCACCTCGGTGACCGCGATGCGGTTTAGATCCCAGTTCCAGTTTTGTTTGGTGGTTTTCACCGGGATCATGTCGATGCAGTCGACGGGGCAGGGGGCCACGCACAGGTCGCAGCCGGTACAATCTTTGGCAATGACGGTATGCATCTGTTTGCCGGTGCCCACGATGGCGTCCACCGGACAGGCCTGGATGCACTTGGTGCAGCCGATGCACTCCGCTTCGCGAATGTAAGCCACCCGCTCAACCTGCTCTCCCCCCTCCAGGGGCTCGGGCTCCACGCCCAGCAGATCGGCCAGCTTATGAATCACCGCTTCACCCCCGGGTGGGCAGCGGTTAATGGGGGCCTGCCCCGAGGCGATGGCTTCGGCATAGGGGCGGCATCCCGGATAGCCACATTGGCCACACTGGGTTTGTGGCAGGATGCCGTCAATCTGTTCAACGACAGGGTCGGACTCCACCTTGAAGCGGATGGCGGCGTACCCCAGGGCGACGCCGAAGACCAGGGCAAGCCCGGCCAGAACCAAAATGGCAATTACTATACTGCTCATCGTCTATTTCACCAGCCCGGTAAAGCCCATGAAGGCCAGGGACATCAAGCCGGCTGTGATCATTGCAATGGAAGCGCCCTTGAAGGGCGCAGGAACATCGGCGGCCGCCAGTCGCTCGCGCATGGCGGAGAACAACACCAACACCAGAGAGAAGCCGATGGCGGCTCCGAAACCGTAGATCAGCGAGCCAAACAGGTCGTGCTGCTCCTGTACGTTCAGCAGGGCGACCCCCAGCACCGCACAGTTGGTGGTGATCAGCGGCAGGTAGATACCCAGGACCCGGTAGAGGGAGGCGCTGGTCTTGCGCACCACCATCTCGGTGAACTGCACCACCACCGCAATCACCAGGATGAACGCCAGGGTACGCAGATACACCAGGCCAAACGGGAGCAGCAGGTACTGGTTGATCAGGTAGCTGCACAGGGAGGCAAGGGTCAGTACGAAGGTGGTGGCCATGGACATGCCGATGGCGGATTCCACCTTGCCTGATACCCCCATAAAGGGGCACAGACCGAGGAATTTCACCAGAACGAAGTTGTTCACCAAAATGGTGCCAACCAGTAGCAGCAGATACTCTGACATTGAAATGAGGCTCGGATTACACTTAGCCCCCTATTATCGGTAATTGATAGGTTATAAACAACTGAGGAGCAATGGGGTTATTCACACAAGATGATTCGTTGACGACCCGTGATCGTTTTTTGAGAGGCTTCGCTTCGTTTTCAGTCGTTTACATTGCACCTTTTCTGGTCGCCATGCCTAAAAAGTGGTCCGAACCGGCTGGCGCGGGTTCATCCTTCCCGGGAGACGCGTGAGATGTAACCGCCAGGTAGCGGGGATGCTGTCATCCCCGGCGAGAGGTCGGTGAAAACTGTTATCTCGTTCACGTATTTGAGATCTGGTGGGGAAATGGCGGTTTTGAGTGAACAGGCGTCGCCAGTCCGGCATGGGTGGATTTTAAAGCCACTCCCATCCTTAGTTATGCGTTGGCGTCGAATTGGTAACGCTGTGTCCCTGTCCTTGGTCACTTATCCTCGTGCAAATGTCACCGGGAATCACTAAGATGTGCGCAAATTTGGGCCTATGTTCAGTCCGTGTTGTGAATGTGGAGAGTACGTGAAAGGAAGAGTTGCCGAGTGTGCGCTGGTGTTTGCCATGATGCTGTGGGCCAGCAGCTTTATTGCCCTGAAGCTGGCGTTTGTGAGCTACGACCCCTGGACGGTGATCGCCGGGCGGATGTGGGTGGCGACCCTGTGTTTTCTGGTGATGTGGAAGCGGGTCATGCGCTTTGAGTACCGCAGCGGTGACTGGAAGGTGCTGTTGATCCTGGTGTTGGCCGAACCCTGCCTCTACTTCATCCTGGAGGCGATGGCCCTGCAATACACCAGCGCCGGGCAGGCGGGCATGGTCACCTCCCTGGCGCCCCTGCTGACCGCCGTGGTGGCCTTTGTCTTTCTAAGGGAACGTTTGAGCCGGATCGCCGTCATGGGACTGAGTATCGCCATCGGTGGCGTGCTGCTGCTGGGGACCGACGGTCATGGTTCCGATGCTGCCCCCGATCCCATGCTGGGCAACGCCCTGGAGTTCGGCGCCATGCTTTGCGCCGCCATCTGCAGCGTCTGTCTCAAGCACCTGAGCGGTCGTTACTCCGCCCTGACCCTTACGGCTCTGATGTCCTTCGCCGGGTTGATCTTTTTTACGCCGTTGGCAATGATCCAGGGTAATTCCTGGCACTGGAACAGCCAGGGGATCGGTGCCATTGTCTTCCTGGGAGCCTTTGTCACCCTGGGGGCCTACCTGCTCTACAACTACGCCATTGCCCACATGCCGGTGACCCGCGCTGCCAGCTTTGTCAACCTGATTCCGGTGTTTACCCTGGTGCTGGCCTATCTGATTCTTGGGGAGCGGATGACTCTGGTGCAACTGGCGGCCTGCGTCCTGGTGATGATCGGGGTGGGGGTCA
This sequence comes from Ferrimonas sediminicola, assembly GCF_005116715.1. Taxonomy (GTDB): domain Bacteria; phylum Pseudomonadota; class Gammaproteobacteria; order Enterobacterales; family Shewanellaceae; genus Ferrimonas; species Ferrimonas sediminicola. The sequence continues at coordinate 218,860 of NZ_SWCI01000007.1, forward strand.
GCCAGATGAAGGGGCGAAAACCTTTAAAACCGCCGGTTGAGCAGCCGAACCAGGCCTGATAAAGACAGAGGGGGAAGCGCGGCTTCCCCTAACTGTCTCCGTCATCAGGCGGCATCCGGCCGGAGCCGTCAGCCAGCCATTGTCGCAACTGGTCGGCGGGCATGGGGCGCCCATAGAGGAAGCCCTGGAAGATCTGGCATCCCATCTGCTCCAACAGAGTCCTCTGCTGCTCGGTTTCGATCCCCTCTGCGATCACCCCCAGGTGCATGTGCTGGCCAATGGCGATCATCGACTCCAGCAGGGGATGGCTGTGGCCCTGAGCCAGTTCATTGATGAAGGATTTGTCGATCTTCAGTTCGTCCAGCGGCAGGTCTTTGAGATAGGCCAGGGAGGAGTACCCGGTGCCGAAGTCGTCCAGTGACACCTGAAATCCGGCACCCCGGATCTGTTGGAGTTTGCTGATGGTCTCTGGGAGATCCTGCAACAGGGCGGTTTCGGTCAGTTCCAGTACGAAACGATGGCTGTCGACTCCGGCGTTGGCTTGGAGGGTCAATAGCTGTTCCACAAAGTCGCGTTGGGCAAACTGCCAAGCGGAGACATTGATGGAGATCCGGTTCGGACAACACCCCTGACGTTGCCAGAGTACGGCCTGGGCGAAGACCGCCGAGAACACCCAGTTGCCCAGCCTGAGGATGAGGCCGGTCTCCTCGGCCACGGAGATAAAGCTGTCGGGGGAGATGAGGCGGCCATCCTTGCGCTTCCAGCGAAGCAGGGCTTCCACGCCAACAAGCTCGCCGTTGCTGCGGACCTGGGGCTGGAAATGGAGCTCGAGTCCGTTTCCTTCTAAGGCGTCGCGCAGGCCCCGTTCAATCTGAATTCGCGCATTGACCTTCTCCTGCAGTTCAGCGCGGAACATCACATACTGGTGGCGGCCATTGCTCTTTGCCTGGTACAGGGCGATGTCGGCGAACCGCAACAGGTCCAGCTCGGTTGGTCTTGGGGTGGGCAGACCCTCGGGGTAGAGCACCACGCCGATGCTGCAGCCGGCATTGAGCAGCCGATGGCCTACCTGCAGCGGCTTGGTCATCAGGGCAATCAGCCTGTCGGCCATGGCCTGTGCCTGGGCCTCCTCCTGATCCGGCTCACAGCAGTGCACCACCACGAACTCGTCTCCGCCCATGCGGGCGACGAAGATCGACTCGTCCAGGTGTTCTCTGAGTCGTCGACCCACCCCGCGAATCACCTCGTCGCCCACATCGTGCCCCAGGGTGTCGTTGATGGTCTTGAAGTGGTCCAGGTCCAGCAGGTACATGGCGGCGCCCACCCCTTTGAGCCGGCACTGCTCCAGGTTGTCCCTCAAATGCTCGTGGAGCAGGGCCCGGTTGGGCAGTCGGGTCAGGTAATCCTGATAGGCCATTTGCCGCATCTTCAGCTCGGCATCTTGCCGTTGCAGCTCGGCACCGGCGCGGGCGGCAAAGATTTCGAGAATCTCCTGCACCTGCCGCACCTGGATCAGTGGTTTCGTGTCCATTACCACCATGATGCCGATGGGCTGGTTCTGCCGATCCTGTATGGGCGTGCCGATGTAGGACTCGATGCCCAGATCCTGCAGTATAAGGTCGTGGGGAAACAGCCTCTGTACGTCGTTCTCGTAGACGCAGGTGTGGCGGCCGACGACGTTGGCACAGGGGGTGTCGGCCAGATCATAACTTAAGTTATCAATGATACGGCCCTCTGAGCAGAGGGAGTAGGTGGTGATACGGCTCCAGCTTCCCTTCTCCGCTTGCAGGCCGATGAAGGCCATCTTTGCATCGAACAGGTTGGCCAGGGCCAGAACCAGGTTGTCGAAGAACTGCAGGCCGCACTCGCCGGACAGCCCCCGGGCTATCCCCTCAACGGCCAGGACGGCGTTAAATTCACTGGTGACATCCTGGTGGTAGATGACCAGGGCAAAGGTACCTCCTGCAGCGGTTCTCAGGGGGTAGGCCCGGAAACGGACCCAGGCGCTCTGCTCCGGTGTCAGGCCGGCATACACTTCACCCCGCTTTAGCTCCAGGGTGGCGATATCCCGGTGTTCCCCCTGGGGCAGATCGGCAAAGTAGATCTCCAGGTCCAGGTCGTTGAGATCCAGCAGGTCCAACAGGCAACCCTGTTGGTCATCACAAAGGTCCCGTTGCCAGAAGCGGCGACTGGCGAGGTTGGTTTTCACCACCTTGCCATCGAGGTTGACCACCTGGATGCAGGAGGGAGACTGATCGACCACCATCTCCCACTGCTGCTGCTCCGGCAGCAGGCCGAGACAGGGCAGCTGCGCCTTGGCAGAACCGGATGGGTGGGGAGGACCGCCTTCCCGCAGGATGATCTGTGCCATCGTCATGGCCGTGAGGAACCAGGCCAGCCCCGACACATCGAGCCAGTAAAGGGTGGCGGAATCCGCTAGCCACTGGCCCAGTATCACAATGGGCGGGATCGCCAGCGCCACACTCAGGTGTTGGGCGGTCCGGATGCGCCCCTCCAGAGCGATGCGGCGGCACCGCAACCCACCCCATATCGCCAGTGACAGGGCGATGCCCAGGGTCAGCAGTGCTCCTAACCCTGGTGTGCCCCTGAGTAGGTAGACGGTTTCCCCCCAAGGCAGCGGCGCTGGTTCATAGAGTAGTTGTGAACCCACTCTGAGGGAGAAGGAACCCTGCATGTTGAGCAGGAACAGCCCGAGGCAGGCGGCGCCCAATCCCAGTGCCCATGGCGTCATCCGCCTCTGTCTGCTGATGTAGGCGACCAGCAGAAACAGGCTCAACAGGATCCCGGGAAGCAGGGCAGTTTGGCACTTCATGATGGTGTTGTGCAGCTCCAGCTCGGCCTTGGGCAGGGTGAAGGCGTAACACAGCTGATGACCGGCCACCAACATCACTAGGGCAACGCAGGCCAGTCGCTCGCGCCATTTGCCAGGGGGTGACTGGAGTGACAGGAGCTGCAAGGTGACATACAGGGACACGCCAATCGATCCAATGCTCAACAGCACGGTGATGGGGAGGCTGCTTGTTTCGGCCATAAAAGAGGGGCTGCCTTAGGTATTGTTAGAATTGGACTCTTACCCAGTGTAACAATAACTCAACATGGCGAATAGCCTGACAATGGCCTAAAACCCGGGAAAAAGAAGAGGTAAAACCACCTCTTTGACGGCAAGGAGTGGCATGGCGCGGGGCGCTGGCGTGGGCCACGGCGCGCCGGCGTCGCTGTGGCTGGTTTCTTCCTCTCGGATGGGCGTGTTGCACCCTTGTTGCCAGATCCCGCCCGTGGGCCGGCGTGGAATGGCGGAGCCCAGCTGGACCGATTACTCTGTCTGAGTCGATACTGAGGGAAAGGAGGAGCCATGGTACAGATTTCCCCACGACAACAACGACTCCTGCTGTCACTGGCGCGTTCGGCTATCGCGGCGAGGCTGGGCCGTGGCGAGCTGCTAGCCAAACCAGAGGAGGCGGGGGTATGGGATCAGCCCCTGGCCTGCTTTGTTACCCTGCATCAGGGCGAGGAGCTGCGTGGTTGCGTGGGGACCTTGGCACCCCATTATCCTCTGTGGCAGGCGGTAGAGAAGATGGCGGTGGCCGCCGCGTTTGAAGATGGACGTTTTCCTCCTCTGTCGCCGTCGGAACTGGACCACACCGCCATAGCCATATCGGTTCTGACTCCGCCCGAGCCCATTGAGGCGCGGGGTGAGGATGAACTGCTGGCGCAGTTGCACCCGGGCCTCGATGGCCTGACTCTGGACTATGGCCGCCACCACGCGACCTTTTTGCCGGCGGTGTGGGATACGGTGTCCGACCCGAAAGCGTTTGTGGCTCACCTGAAAGTAAAGGCGGGCCTGTCTGCTCATACCTGGAGTGATGAGATGCGTTGGTCCCGTTATGGCACCCTGGCCTTCGGGGAAGACCCAGGCTAGCCACAGTCGCGAATCCGCACCGGAATCCGCTGTCGACCGAAGTGGCCAGGCTCAGACTGAAACACCCCGGGTATGGGGTGGTGACACTGGGGACAATGGCCGTCAACCAGGTGCCATTCTTCCAGTTGATACCAGTTGCGGCCAATCAACAGCTCGCCGCACTGGGGACAGAGGGTCGCGTCGCCCTGCCGATCATAGACATTGCCGGTGTACACATAGTGAAGCCCGGCATCCAGGGCAAGTTTGCGCGCTTGCACCAGGGTGGACTTGGGCGTGGGCGGCTTGTCCATCATATGAAAGTCCGGATGGAAGGCCGAGAAATGCAGCGGAACCTCGGGGCCCAGATTGTCGACCAGCCATTGACACATCGACGCGATCTCCGCCGGCGAGTCGTTTTCACCGGGTATGATCAGGTTGGTTATCTCAAACCATACCGAGGTCTCCTGTTTTAGATAGAGGAGCGTGTCGAGCACCGCCTGAAGGTGGCCGTGGCACAGTTTACGGTAGAAGGCTTCGGTGAACCCCTTTAGATCGACATTGGCGGCATCCATGTGGCGGAAGAATGCCTCACGGGGGGCGGGGTCGATGTAGCCAGCGGTGACGGCAACAGACTTGATACCAAGCTCTTTGCAGGCCAGGGCGGTATCGACGGCGTACTCCATGAAGATCACCGGATCGTTGTAGGTGAAGGCTACGCTGGCACACTGGTGTTGCTGCGCCGCCCGGGCCAGCTGTTCAGGGGTCGCCTCATCGGCCAGCGTATCCCACTGTCGGGATTTGCTGATATGCCAGTTTTGGCAGAATTCGCAACTCAGGTTACACCCAGCGGTTCCGAAGGAGAGGACTGAGGTTCCGGGAAGGAAATGATTGAGCGGCTTTTTCTCTATGGGATCGATACAGAAGCCGCTGGAACGGCCATAGCTGGTGAGAACGATGGCGTCATCAACGTTGGCTCTGATGTAGCAGGCGCCTCGCTTGCCCTCCCTAAGCTGACAGTGGCGGGGGCAGAGATCGCACTGGACACGCCCATCCTCAAGCCGGTGCCAGTAGAGGGTGGGGTGTGCGCCGTTAAGAGTAGAGCGTGGTTCACCCATGGGGAAACTTCGCCTTTTTGACATACTCTTAAAAGTATACCTCTAAGACAGAGAGGAGGGAGTCATGAATGTACGACCTGCTGCAGTATCCGGAAGCTTTTATCCTGCCGATGCCGTAGTGTTGAATCAGCAGCTCAACGATCTGATTCAGCCTACGTTCGCCCTTGGGGTGCCTAAGGCGATCATCGCCCCCCACGCCGGCCTGCAGTACTCAGGGCCTGTTGCGGGTCATCTCTATGGGTCGCTGGATGCGGTCGCCGCCAGGATCACCCGGGTTATCTTGCTGGGCCCCAGTCATCGAGTCGCCTTTGACGGGTTGGCGTTGCCGGAGTCCGATGCCTTCGCCACGCCGTTGGGCGACCTGGAGCTGGATGTGGCTTGCTGCCGGCACCTGGCCGAGATGAACGGTGTTGCCATTCGTCAGGATGCCCATGCCAGGGAGCACTCGCTGGAGGTGCAACTGCCCTTTATTCAGCACTGCTTCGAAAAGGCAAAACTGGTGCCTCTGGTGGTCGGTGATGCCTCCGCCTCTCTGGTAGCCAAGGTGCTGAAAAGGGTGTGGGGTGGGGACGAGACCCTGATAGTGGTCAGCTCCGATCTCAGCCACTTCCTGGATTACGATCAGGCCAGGAGCAAAGATGGGCTGACCTGCCGGCAGATAGAAACGCTCCATGGCGGCTTGCATGGTGATCAAGCCTGTGGTTGCCGCGCCATCAATGGACTAGTGCTGCTGGCCAAAGAGCGCGGCATGCAGATTCGTCGAGTCGAGTATCTGAACTCCGGTGATACCGCCGGTGATAAAGAAAGGGTTGTGGGATACGGTTCCTTTGCCTTGTATGAGGCGTAGGCCCACCGGCATGGCGCACCAGTCAGTGACGAGGAGTGGCCGGGGCCTCTTCTCATCCTTGTCTCGGGTGGCTGTATAGATTTAAGCCCATGATTATTCAATTCTGTTTCTAAAAAAAGCGCGCCTGGCTACTTGGTGCTCAAACAGTGGTTGGATACGAAAATTTTGCACCTCTTTGGTTGACTCAGACAGCGGTGAGTTTTATTATGCGCCCCGCTTTCAGGGAATGGTCATCGGCCGTAACCTGGGGCGCAACGGACGCGGGGTGGAGCAGCCTGGTAGCTCGTCGGGCTCATAACCCGAAGGTCGTCGGTTCAAATCCGGCCCCCGCAACCAATTTCTCTGGAGAGAGGGTAAACACTCGACACTCGACCCCCCCCTCAGTTCAGTCGGCTTGAGATCATGTGGACTGTGATTGACAGGGAGCGACCTCAGCGGTGAGGAGAAACACCGAAAATTGCGATTCCCCCTTAGTTCAGTCGGTAGAACGGTGGACTGTTAATCCATATGTCGCTGGTTCAAGTCCAGCAGGGGGAGCCACACTACTGGCTCAACTCGTAAAGAGTGCCGCGGTGCAGATTCTGTTGCCGCGACGCGACAAATGTCGCTGAGCTGGGCGCCCCCGTTCACTCCAACAGGGGAGCCACACTACTGGCGTAACGAAACGACGAGTCGTTAGCGCTGACAATTCGGACGCGGGGTGGAGCAGCCTGGTAGCTCGTCGGGCTCATAACCCGAAGGTCGTCGGTTCAAATCCGGCCCCCGCAACCAATTTCTCTGGAGAGAGGGTAAACACTCGACACTCGATTCCCCCTCAGTTCAGTCGGCTTGAGATCATGTGGACTGTGATTGACAGGGAGCGACCTCAGCGGTGAGGAGAAACACCGAAAATTGCGATTCCCCCTTAGTTCAGTCGGTAGAACGGTGGACTGTTAATCCATATGTCGCTGGTTCAAGTCCAGCAGGGGGAGCCAC
>NZ_SWCI01000008.1 GCF_005116715.1 Ferrimonas sediminicola
CGACTACATCGAGATGTTTTACAATTCGAAGCGCCGACATGGTTCCAATGATGGCTTGTCACCGGTAGAGTTCGAGGCCCAGTATTTTTCTAACCAATCGGGTGTCTAGGAAAATAGGGGCTATTCAATCGGACACAAAATTGCACCTTGAGTGAGTCGGAAGATCAAACTTTAACCGTTGTTGAAGCGTTTGACCAGCACGAGTTCAAGCCAAGCAGAATACGCATTTGACGTACCTTACAAGCAAGCCGGCGGCGCTATTTGCCTTCTAGCGGTGCTGGTGAAACTGATCGCTTCTACTGGTTTGATGTGATCACTCTGCTGGCGTTGGACACATAAATCGTAGCTTCATATGTGAGTGGTATTAGATTGTTGTGGTGTAAATTTACACGATGGGAATTTAAGGTTAGATATACTATGCAGCTTTATGCTTTATTTTCATGTAACCTTATGCTTCAGCTTTACCTGTAAGTTATTGATATTTGTCTTCTGGTTATGCAGGCTTATGGTTTAAGCGACAAAATCCCTGAATTCCATAGAAATCTATTTGTCGACGACCGTAGTGAGACACTCGGTGAGACACTTTGGGCTTTTCAAACACTTCTAAATCGCACTCAGCACCCTATCTGTTCTAGTCCAGACATGGCATCTGGTATGCCCGTGTGGTCGTTCCTAAAGACCTCCGTTCTCAGGTAGGCCAGAGAGACCTCAAGCAATCCCTTCGTACTCGTTGTAGGCGAGAGGCTATTCACGGATAAGCCGGACCTGGACTGCCCAGAGTCTCATTGACCATACAGTTAGGGTAGGGTCTATAGTGAGGATGAATCGAGCTGACGGAGGCCAGGTATGAGAAACGTCACCCGGCAGGCGGTTGTTGGTTCTTTGGTGCTAATTCTGCTGAAATTGTCAGGGTAAAGTGCCCATGTCTACTGTGGCTCTCTCCAAGGCGCCGTCCGTTCCCGGGAGAGGCCTGCGGAGTCAGATGCGTGACCTTTGTCTATACCCGCTTTTGTAATGAAAATGGCACTATCCCGGAGAGTTCTTAGTATGAAGGTAATATCAGGACAGGAATCACAAGATAGACCGGGCCCTAAGGCAAGCAGAACTGAGCCGATTGAACTTGTTGTGGATGGTGCCAGTTGCGCCAGCTGTGTGGATAAGATCGAGTCGGCTTTGGCCAAAGTGCCTGGGGTAAATCATGCCGAAATGAATTTCGCCATGCGCACGGTGATGGTTAGTGGGAGTGTCACCGTTGATGCTCTTATCAATGCTGTTGAGCAGGCGGGTTACAGTGCCAAGCCCCTCTCAAAGGTAGGGGAGATTGATGCGACGGATGAGCGGGAGCAAGCAGACAAAACCTACTACAAACGCCTGATGAGAGAGATGGCAATGGCTCTCTCCCTTGGAGTTCCACTGATGATTTACGGCGTTTTGGGCGGGGAGATGACCGTAGAGACTGGCACAGAGCGTCTGGTTTGGGCGCTAATAGGTCTCTTGACCCTGGCCGTTATGGTGTTCTCCGGCAAACACTTCTATGTTGGTGCCTGGCAGTCGTTCAAAAATCATTCGGCAACCATGGATACCCTGATTGCGCTGGGTACGGGCACGGCCTGGATTTATTCCGTGGTTGTCGTGGCGGTGCCTGATCTGTTGCCGGAAATGGCAAGGCATGTGTATTTTGAGGCAACGGCGATGATCATTGGCTTGATCAACCTTGGGTTGGCGCTGGAGGTGAGGGCGCGTGGACGTACCTCTGAAGCGATTAGGCGATTGATTGGTTTACAAGCAAAAACTGCTCGGGTGATTCGAGAGGATAGAGAGCTGGACGTGCTGATTGAGCAGGTGTTGGTGGGTGATACCGTTCGCGTGCGTCCGGGCGAAAAACTGCCGGTTGACGGCATCGTAACTGATGGCCATACCTCGATCGATGAGTCGATGCTGACCGGAGAGCCCATGCCTGTTGAAAAGTGCGAGGGCGATGAGGTGGTGGCGGGAACCCTAAATAAAACCGGTACCATCCTGTTTCAAGCCAGCCGGGTTGGGGCGGACACCGCGTTGGCGCAGATTATCAACATGGTGAAGCGAGCACAAAACTCCAAGCCGCCGATTGGCCGATTGGCCGATGTGATTTCTGGGTTTTTTGTTCCGGTAATTATGATCATCGCTGTGGTCAGCGCTCTGGTATGGCTGAATTTTGGGCCAGAGCCTACCGTCGCCTTTGCCGTCGTATCGGCGACTACGGTGTTGATCATTGCCTGCCCGTGCGCGCTGGGGCTAGCGACGCCAATCTCGGTGATTGTTGGGGTAGGCAAGGCTGCGGAAGCGGGGGTGTTGATTCGCAATGGCGAGGCTTTGCAAACGGCTTCCAAGATCAGCGCCATGATATTGGATAAAACCGGCACCATTACCCTGGGGACGCCCAAAGTTACGGATGTAATTGTCGCCAATGGCAGCAACGAACTTGAGGTGATGCAGCTGGCTGCCACTATTGAGTCCGGTTCTGAGCATCCGCTGGCTGAGGCCATCGTCGAATCTGCACTGGAGCGGGGGATAAAGCCGGGTAAAGCCGATGCGTTTAATGCGGTCGCTGGTCAAGGAGTTGAGGCCCAAGTCAATGGACAGGCGCTGTTGTTTGGCAATGAAAAGTTGATGGGTCAGCGGAACATTGATGTGGAGGAGTATGTTGAGCAAGCCCAGTCGCTGGCGGCTGACGCCAAGACGCCGATGTACTTTGCTGTAAATGGCAGGTTGGTGGCGATTATTGCCGTTGCCGATCCAATCAAGGAGGATTCGATTAAGGCCATTGAGCGTATGCAGCAGAGCGGGGTCAGAGTGGTGATGCTTACAGGAGATAACCGGGATACTGCCAGGGCGGTGGCTGGGAAAGTGGGAATCACTGAGTATTTTTCCGAAGTACTTCCAGATGACAAGGCAAAAAAAGTACAGGAGCTGCAATCTGCCGGAGAAGTGGTTGGCATGGTGGGAGATGGCATTAACGATGCGCCTGCACTGGCCCTGGCAAATGTTGGCTTTGCCATTGGAACCGGAACTGATGTGGCAATAGAAAGTGCAGACGTCACCTTGATGCGGGGTTCATTACATGGCCTCGCGGACGCCATCGCGGTTAGTCGGGCGACCCTTCAAAACATCAAGCAAAACTTGTTTGGCGCCTTTATCTATAACGTTGCCGGAGTGCCCATTGCTGCCGGTGTACTGTTTCCGTTTTTTGGGGTTCTGCTGAACCCCGTAATTGCTGGTGCCGCCATGGCGTTTTCATCGGTTACGGTGGTCTCCAACGCCAATCGATTGCGCTGGTTCAAGGCTCAGGAACACTAGAGAAGGGGGGGAGCGCGTGGCAATTATTAACCTTGTTGGTGTTGCATTAATCGGCCTGATTGTGTGGTGGTTCTGGCTGTATAAGCCGACACAGGTTAAGGCTGGTGGCGATGAGCCGATAACTATCGTGGTAGAAAATGGTGTTTACCTACCGGCGCAGATCCAGTTACCGGCAGGGAAGGCGATAACTCTTCGCTTCCTGCGCAAAGATGAGTCTCCATGTGCCGAAGTGGTTCAGTTTCCGGGTCTTGAATTGGCCAAATCTTTGGCCGTCGATAAGAGTACCACTGTTGAAATACCGCCATTGGAAGCAGGGGAGTACGATTTTCACTGCCAGATGCAGATGTATCGAGGCAAGCTTGTCGTTGGCTAATGGCGTCTTTATACAGTCTATAGTCCCCCATCTGTTTTCGCTAAGGTGCGCTTCCGCTTAGCCGGTCCCGTCGCTGCCGGGGTGTTCTCCTGATACCCGGTACATGCTCTACCCTTCTTGTGGCCCTAGGTCCTGTCTCACATCATGATGAATAGAGTTGATGTCAAATCAATCCTGTGGCTTTGTGTTGATGAGAAAATCTGAACTATCTCACTGAGGCTGCGGCAGAGGATGCTTTGAGGCTGTTGCTTGAGCAGGGCTTGATCTAAAAACATTTGAGGTGTAACCTTTGTTGACATTGTTTCGGTAGTTGGCCGATTCCCTGAGGAGGCGTCCTGGGGAGATGTCAGGGTTGCATCAACCCTGACAAACGATGCTCCGGCGTCAGGAGCGCCGCTCCATGTCTGACTCACTGGCTTGTTGCAGCCTCGACGGTGCGGGTGTGATTCACCTTTCGATCGGAACCTGGCTGGCGGTAGTTGGCTCTCGGTCCGGGAGTCAGCGGTACAGCGATGGGTGAACAATATATATCCTCTTTACTTTTAAAGAGTTAGCACATAAATGTCGCCTTGGAGAATGGGGTAAAAAGGGGTGACCCGGGTTCATGACGCATCAGGGAAACCTGTCATAATCTCGGCTTTTTCAACCTTGTTGCTGTCGGCTCTTAAAATGTTCCGTTTTTCGACTCTTTTGTGATGGTGGTGTCCCTGCGTGCCCATCATTATTGGGGTTGGAGGATGTTGTATGATTACTAATCTGTCGTAAAAGTATGGGTCGTTCAAGCTTGTTTTCGGGACGGAATGGCCAATTTTGTTGGTTAATGACCTACTTTGGTGCAGATTCGCCTCATGCTTGGAGAATGTAATTATGTTGACATTCACTTCAATGATTTGATTATAGATTTTTTTTAGTCATAATGGTGTTTATCAGAGCAAACCTAAACCCGCCCCAGAGAGGGGCACAAGGAGGAGATGGATGAAATCAGTATTTAAAGAGTTATCTGTTCTTATCGTTCTGTTCGTAGCCATCGCCTCGGTTGGGATGATCGGCACCCCCATCGGCGGCTAACCAGCCGGACTGGGTGAGGATGATCCGGCTAGGGATAGTCGGACATCCATTGGCAGCGACTCCGTTGCATCTTTAATCGGCGCTCGTCGGCGCCTTATCAGGCGGAGGTTGACTCGTCCTGCCCAATAGAGTCGGCGGGGTACCCCATTCCGCCACACATGGTCCGCCATCGGCTCAGCTCTCGCTGTTGTCTGCAGTTGCCTGGTGGTTGCCTGCAATTTTCCCGTTGTTTTCTTATCGGTTAGCCTCTCCACCACACGGGAGGATTTTTCCGCCCCGAGAATCGAACCCCAGTTGTCTGGTGTTGTTCCCACGCTTCAATCAGTTATCCAGGATTGCCTGCGATGCCTTGGCGGAACTGACTTGTATACAGGGGGATTTTTCAGCAAATGCCCCAATAGCCTCGACTACACTCAATGCAATTTGGTTCAGCAAGACCATGTGGATTCTGTGAATAATTCGGGGTCGCTGTCCCGAGGTGATAGCGGGTGAAGGCTATGGTTAAGCGCTTGACGTCTATTCTGTTACTCCTGGTTTTGGGGGCTTGGCCAATGATGGCCCTGCCCGCACTGTTTGATGATCCAAATTTTACGGAAGAGGCGCTCTCCCGGCCGGACGGCCAAGGGTGGTCAGGTGTCGTGGGGCTGGCCTTCTCCGAGGCCGGCGATCGTATCTACGCCTGGGAACGCGAAGGTCGTGTCTGGATTATCGATGAGGCCAACCCGGTGGCCACGCCCTTCCTCGACATCGCCGACGAGGTGTTGGCCTGGCGGGATCATGGGTTGCTGGGATTTGCCCTGGATCCCCTGTTCGAGCAGAACGGCTATGTCTACATCGGCTACATCGTCGATCGACACCACCTGTTGCACTGCGTCGAGCCGGACGCCGGGGTGGGGGCGCCCATCTGTGACCAGAACTACGATCCCAACTACACCGTGCTGCAAACCCAGGCCACCATTGGCCGGGTGGTGCGCTATACCGCCATCCGCCCCCAGGGCGCCCCGGACTTCAGCAACGCCGTGTCGGTCGACTACGACAGCCGAAAGGTGCTGATCGGCGAGTCTCCCTCCACCGGCATGGCGATGACCCACCAGACCCACGGCATCGGCCAACTGGTGTTCGGCACCGACGGCACCCTGTTGGTGGCTTTCGGTGACGGGGCCAGCTATGCCTCCACCGATGTGGGCAGTGCCGAAGAGAGTGCCTACCTGGATGCCCTGGCAGAGGGCATCCTGAGGCCGGATGAGAACGTGGGGGCGTACCGTGCCCAGATGGTGAACTCTCACAACGGTAAGATTCTGCGCATCGATCCCGCCAGCGGCGATGGGGTGGCGTCCAACCCCTATTACGACGGCGCGGCGCCGCGTTCGCCTGCATCCCGGGTGTGGGCGCTGGGGTTGCGCAACCCCTACCGGATGACCCTCAAACCCGGTACCGGCAGCCACAATTCCGCCGATGCGGATCCCGGCGTGCTCTACGTCGGCGACGTGGGGCTCAGTCGCTGGGAGGAGTTTGTGGTGGTGGACGGACCGGCCATCAACTTCGGCTGGCCCGTGTTCGAAGGGATGACCATTCAGAGCGGATACTTCTATGCTGCCCCCAACAGTGAGGCGGCATCGGCCGCCCTGGGCTGCGACGTCAAATTCACCGACCTGATCGTCCAGGAGTCCCAGCAGCCTCTCAGCTTTCCCAACCCCTGCGGTCAAGGTGAGATCACCTCGGTGCCGGTGTTTGAGCACCGGCGGCCGACCCTGGACTGGTTCCACATCGATCCCGACACCCGTTACCCGGCGTTTGACGGCAATGGTGACGCGGTCGCCGTGGGTATCGGCCAGCCGATACCTGGCACCTCCGAGGTGCTGACCCAGGGCACCCCCTTCGCTGGTAACGCCTCCACCGGCGGGACCTGGTATCTGGGCGGTGAGTTTCCCGAGTCCTACCACAACACCTATTTCCACGGGGATTATGGTGGCCAGTGGATCCGAAATTTTCAGATGAGCAGTGATGACCGGGTCACCCGGGTCGTTCCCTTCGCCAGCGATGGCGGCGGGGTGGTGTTCATCGCCACCCACCCGGCGGACGGGCGGCTCTACTACATCAGCTGGGCCAGCTTTATCTACCGGGTCAGCTATGCCCCCGGCGGCAACCGGGTGCCGGCGGCGGTGGCCTCTGCCGACCCCATCTTCGGCCCCAGCCCCCTGACGGTGCAGTTCTCCTCGGCGGGCTCCTCGGATCCCGAGAACGGCACCCTCAGCTTCGACTGGCAGTTCGGCGACGGCGCCAGTGACAGCGGCCCCTCGCCCACCCATGAATACCGGGCGTCGGGCAGTGGTCCAGCCAATTACACCGCCACCCTGACGGTGACCGATGACGGCTCGCCGCCCCAGAGTGACAGCGCTACCCTCCTGGTCAGCCTGAACAACACCCCGCCCCAGGTGACCATCACCTCGCCGGCGGACGGCACCCTCTACCCGCTCTCCGGAGACACCACCTATGATCTGACGGCGCAGATCACCGATGCCGAGCACGGCAGCGGAGAGCTCAGCTGCGCCTGGCAGACGGTCCTGCACCACAACAACCATACCCATGAAGACCCGGTGGACAACAACTGCAGCAGCCAGGTGCAGATCGCCCCGGCCGGGTGCGATGGCGAGACCTATTTCTACCGAGTCCATCTGACGGTGACCGATGCCCACGGGCTGGCGACCACCGCGGTGTCCACCCTCTACCCGGATTGCGGCGGCGTCTCGCCACCGGTGGCCAACGACGACAGCGCCAGCGTGCCGGTGGGGGGCTCCGTGGAGCTGGATCTGCTGGCCAATGACTCCGACGATACCGGCCTCAATCCCGGCAGCCTGACGCTGCTCAGCCAGCCGGCCAGCGGCCAGTTGACGGTGCTTCCCGGGACCGGCCGGGTGCAGTACCGGCCCGCCATCGTCACCTCCGGCAGCGTCAGCTTCCAGTACCGCATCTCCGATGTCGACGGATTCGCGTCCGATCCCGCCAACGTGACGATCGCCATCGTCCTCGACGGCAGCACCCCGGTGGTGGCGACCCCGGTGGTGACCCCTGGGGCAGGGGAGTACCCGGCGCCCCTTGAGCTGACCCTAAGTTCCGCCACCGGCGGGGCCACCCTCTATTACACCCTGGATGGTCGCGATCCGGATTTCGATTCGGCGGTGAGCGACGGCAGCCTAAGCCTCGAGCAGAGCGCCACCCTCAAGGTGTGGGCCTACCGCGATGGCTACGTGCCCTCTTCGGTAGTGACCGAAGGCTATCAGCTGTTGTCCGGCGGTCCCACCTTCCCCGTGGACGGCCTGGTGGGCTACTGGCCGCTGAACGAGGGGGGAGGCACCCTGATCGGCGACGCCTCAGGCAATGGTCATGACGGCCAGCTCAGCGGGGCCACCTGGACCAGCGGCTGGGATGACGGCGGCCTGCGCTTCGACGGGGTGGATGACCATGTGGTGGTTCCCCATAGCAGCCAGCTTGCCTTTACCCTGTTCCAAAGCTTCTCCCTCACAGCCTGGGTGCAGCCCGACGGCGGCCAGGGCGGCTGGGCCGGGCTGGTCACCAAGTCCAGGGATCAGGCGCCCTGGTATGGGCTGTGGATCACCAGCTGGGATGCCTGGGCCGCGGGGGGGCCCAACGCCATCTTCGACGGACCCATCAGTGGGGGCTGGCATCACCTGGCCCTGGTGCAGGACGCCTTGCTGGATTCGCGCTGGCTCTACGTGGACGGGCTCCTGGCGGGCACCCTGGACGCCCAGTTTGGTGAGGGCGGGGGGGACCTCTGGTTTGGCGGCGCCGCCGGCATCGAGGAGTTTTTCGACGGCGTCCTGGACGAGATTCGCCTCTATGACCGCCCCCTGACGGCGGAAGAGGTGGGGGTGCTGGCGACGGCCCCGCCGCCGGCGGCCGGTCCCGTGACTCTGCCGGACTCGGTGCAGATCGTCAGCGGTGCCAGCGTCGACATCGACGTGCTGGCCAATGACCATGCCCTGGCAGGATTGGACCCCGCCAGTGTCGAGGTGGTGGTATCACCGGATCAGGGCACCATCACCGCCATCGGCAGTGGCGACGGGGTGATCAGCTACAGTCACAACGGCAGCGGCCTCGGCGATGGTTTCAGCTACCGCGTCAGGGACTACGCCGGTGCCTGGTCGGCGGCCACGGCGGTCACCATCGGTGTCCAGGCTTACGTGCCGCCGACGGTGGCGATCACCGCTCCCCAGAGTGGGGCGCAGGTCAGCGGCAACCTGGTGGTTCAGTGGCGGCTGTCTGGGGACGACAGCCAGTACGACCACATTCATGTGCGCCTGGACGACAATCCCCATGTCACCCTGCACAACACCAGCCTCACCAGCTATGACTTCGGGGCGGTGGAAGCCGGGGAGCATAGCATCGAGGTCTGGTTGGTCACCCCGGAGCACCTGCCCCTGGCCAACCCGGAGGCCAGCGATTGGGTGAGTGTGACCGTATTGGACCAGAGCGGTGGCGATCCCACTCTGGTGGGGTACTGGGCCATGGATTCCGGATCCGCCCAGACCGCCCTGGACAGCTCGGGCAATCAGCATCATGGCCAGATCCTCGGCGCCCAGGTGGTACCGGGTCGCTTCGGCCAGGGGTTGAGTTTCGATGGGCTCGATGACCTGGTGCAGATCCCCCACGACGCCGCCTTGGCCTTCGGCAGCGGCGATGACTTTACCCTGGCCTTCTGGGCCCAGGGGGTAGGCAGCCAGCCCGGCTGGGCCGGTGTGGTCACCAAGTCCAGGGATCAGGCGCCCTGGTATGGCATCTGGGTGGCCAGCAATCGTCGGTGGACCTCCGGCGGGCCGCAAAACATCAGTGGCAGCAAGATCAGCGCCGGCTGGCATCATCTGGTGCTGGTGCAAACCGGTGGCAGTCGTCTGCTTTACCTCGATGGGGTGCTCAATGCCCAGGGCAGTGCCCAGGAGGCCAGTGGTGTCGGGGACCTGGTGTTTGGGGCTGCCCTGGGGGTCAGCGAGCACTTCAGCGGCATCCTCGATGAGGTGCGCCTCTACCGGCGGGCCCTCGGTGCCGCCGACGTGACCGGCCTCTATAACCTGGATCCGGGCGCCCTGAGTGTGGTGGCGGTAGATGACAACGCCACGGTGGACCAGGGCGGATCGGTCAGCATCGACCTGCTGGCAAACGACAGCGCCACCCTGGGATTGGACGCCGCATCGGTGGAGCTGATGAGTGCGCCTGGCGACGGCACTCTGCAGATAGACCCGGTCACCGGCGAGGCGGTCTACCAGCATGATGGCAGTGCCACCAGCAGCGACAGCTTCAGCTACCGGGTGGCGGACAGCCAGGGCAACCTGAGCAACCTCGCCCAGGTGCAACTGACCATAGTGCCCTACCTGCCGCCCACCGTGACCATCACCGCGCCGGTGTCAGGGGCCCAAGTGACGGGCAATCTGGTGCTGCAGTGGCAGACCTCGGGGGATCAGGCCGCATTCGACCACATCCATGTGCAGCTGGACGATGCTCCCTATGTGCCCCTGCACGATACCTCGCTGACCAGCTATGATTTCGGTCCGGGTTCGGTCGGGGAGCATGTGATGAGGGTGTGGCTGGTGGACGCCAACCATCAGGCTCTGCTCAATCCGGAGGCATCGGATCAGGTGACGGTCAACTGGAGTGATCCTGCTATTGTCAGCCCAGTTCAGATCGATCCTCCCGGCGGTGACTTCACCAGTGACGTGACCGTGACCCTGAGCGCCGACGCCGGCGCGGCGATCCACTTCACCCTGGATGGCTCCACCCCCGGGGCCGGTTCCAGCCGCTATGAGGCACCGCTGCTGATCAGTCAGAGCCTGACCCTGAAGGCGGTGGCCATACTGGACGGCGTCAGCAGCAGCGTCAGCTCTGCCCAGTTTAACCTGGATCTGCCGGGCGATGGCCTGCCCAGAGCCGGCCTGGTGGGGTACTGGCCCATGGATGAGGGCGGCGGCAGTCAGCTGTTGGATGCCTCCGGCTCCGGCCTGGTGGGCAGCATCTCCGGGGCGCTTTGGGCTCCGGGCTGGGCGGGCAGCGGCCTCTACTTCGATGGGATCGATGATCTGGTGAGTATTAGCCATCAGCCGCAACTGGCCTTTGCCAGCGGCGCTAGCTTCTCGCTGTCGGCCTGGGTCAACCTGGACGGCGATCAGGGCGGCTGGGCTGGGGTGGTGACCAAGTCCAGGGACGACTCCCCTTGGTACGGCCTGTGGGTGGCCTCCTACGATCGCTGGATCTTCGGCGGGCCAACCAACCTCAAGGGGCCGCTGGCCGAGGGAGGGTGGCAGCAGCTGACCCTGATCCAGGATGGCGCGGCAGGCAGCCGCAGCCTCTACCTCAACGGTACCCTGGTGGCCAACGGGGTGGCCCAGCACGCCGACGGTGCCGGCGACCTGGTTCTGGGCGGGGTACAGGGCGTGTCGGAGTTCTTCCGCGGCACCCTGGATGAGGTGCGACTCTACAACCGGGCCCTCAGCGCCGACGAGATTCAGGCGTTGGCGACCCTGGCGCCATAGGTTGAGGTTGCGCCATGGAAGGGGGGAGGCCGCCTCCCCCCTAGGGCACCCCGGCATCTGATGCCGGCTGATAGTGTTGCATCTCCACCTCCAGCACCAGGAACCCCAGTCGGCGAACCTCCAGGCGCACCAGCTGGTTGCCCAGATCAGGGGCAAACCAGAAATCGGCCACCCGGGATTTTTCGGGGTGACTCTGGCGCAGGTGCAGCGCCGTGTAGGGGGCGCCCATCAGCGACAGGGTGGCCTTGCCCAGATTCTCGAACCGGTAGTGGCGGGTTTCCGCTCCCCAGGTGTAGCTGGTGACCACATCCTGGCCGGACTGGGCCAGCAGCGGCAGATTCTGCAGCAGGGTGGCAGCGCCCTGGATGGCGGGCTCCATGCCGTCGGGGTAGTGGACCGCCTCCCCCTGCTGAAATACCCTTATCAGGCCCTGGTTATCGGCCTCCCCCCGGTAGAGGGCGGGAAACCAGCCGGCGACCTCGGTGGTGAAGCCCTGGGTATACCAGCGATCCTCCTGCCAGCGCAGCCGCGTCAGGTTGTGGGCCTCACCCAGCAGACAGAAATCGCCCTGGCTCTCCAGTGTCACCCCCTCCCGGTCATGGCTGAGGCTCTGGAATCCCTGGCCGCAGGGCACCCCCTGGCTGCTGGCCAGGTAGTGGGCGGTAAACCCGCCGATGGGGGTGGACTGGACCGCGACCGACAGCAGCAGCGACAGCAGCGGCAGTAGCTCAATCCTTGCGGGGGTGATGTGCAATGTACTCCAGGGCCCGCTCCAGCGCCTGGTCCACATTCTTCTGCATGGCGATAAGCTCGTCGGTAGAGGCGTAGGCACTGAGATCAACCCGGTGGCGGAAGTAGCGGCAGGGCAGCTGGTTGAGGGTCAGGCAGTAGAGATCCGCCAGCGGATCGGCACCAAGCTGTTCACCGAGTTTGCGTTCGGCAACCGTCTGCTCCAGCAGGATTTCATAGTAATTTCTGATTTCGGCGTCCATGAGTCAGGCTCCTCTATCCCAGAGTGAAGGCGGCATGGAACAGCTGTCCGTGTCGCCGGGTCAGGCTGTCGGGATCGCGGTCGTAACCGCCGCCGATGACACAGGCCAGTGGTATGGCGTGGTCCCGACAGGTTGATAGTACCAGCTGTTCCCGCTGGCGTAATCCGTCATCGCTGATGCAAAGGTGTCCGAGGCGATCGCCTTGGTGGACGTCCACCCCGGCATCGAAGATCACCAGGTCCGGTTGATGCAACCTGAGGGCCAGGGTTAGCGCCTGCTCCACTGTCTGCAAGTAGACGGCATCCCCCACACCCTTCTCCAGGGGAAAGTCCATGTTCGAGGGCGGCTTGCGGCTGGGAAAGTTGGACTCACAGTGCACCGAACAGCTGATGATCTGGGGGCGGTCGGCACACAGGGCGGCGGTACCGTCCCCCTGGTGGACATCCAGATCGAAGATCAGTACCCGATCGACGCCCGGCTGAGTCAGGGCCTCTTCGGCGGCCAGTACCAGATCATTGAAGACGCAGTAGCCGCTGCCAAAATCGAAGTGGGCGTGGTGATAGCCGCCGGAGAGGTGCAGAGCCAGTCCATGCTTCAGGGCCAGGCGGGCGGTCAGGCTGGTGCCGGATACCGAGGTCAGGGTGCGTGCCACCAGGGCCTGGCTCCAGGGAAAACCGATGCGCCGTATCGCCCGGGCATCGAGTCGGTTCTCCAGGAAGGCGCTGGTGTAGTTGTCGCAGTGACAGCGTGTCAGCTGCCCCGGGTTGAGCCTGTCGGGCCGGTGCCAGCGGAGCTGCTCAGGGGGCAGTGTGCCGGTCAGGTAGTCGTACAGGTGACGGTACTTGGTGATGGGGAAGCCGTGGCTGGGCGGCAACATCAGTTGGGAGTAGATGGGGTGATAGACGCAATGGAGCATACTAGGCGAGGGCGGGGGTGACGGCCCGCCCATGGGTACCTGCCGAGCCTTGAGAGAATGGGCGCCACCAAGGCGCTCATTCATGGAAAAGGATCAACAGGCCCTTCACAGTTACATGTTGGAGATGGCCCAGGTCATGAACTCCTTGCGGGTCTGCTCATCGGCCTGTTGCCACCAGTACTTCAGCATCGCTTCCGGGTTGAGTTTGGCGTCGCCCTGAAGCTGTACCTCATTGGCATCGGTTGGCGTGTCGGCGCTAGCCGCGGCGCTGCCCTTGGGGGCGGTGGCGGCGATCACCTCCTGCTTGTGCTTCTGCTCAGGAGTCAACTCCTTGGTCAGGGAGTCGATGATGCTCTCCTCGTGGATGCTGGTCATCTCGATGCTGTACTGGACCTGGTGACCGTCGGAGTGGGTGACGCTGACCTTGGGAGCCTGGGCAAAGGCCTTGGCCTGTTTCAGATCCCGGATGGGGGTCTGGGGTCGCAGCTTGTAGACGCCATCGGCATCGATGGTGATGTGCAGCAGGAAGGGATCGGAGTTGACCCTCTGGTGGCCGTCACCATAGGGCTCCTCGATGAGATCCTTGTAGACCAGGGCAACAGTGTGCTTGCCCTTCTCCAGCTCGATTTCATCTTTATGGCTGAAGAAATTGGACTTTACCTCCTGACCATTGACGGCGATGAACTCCATGGACAGCGGAATGTTCAGGTCGGCCGCCAGGCTGTTCAGGCTCAGGCCTCCGGCGATAAGTGCAGCCATCAACGAGGCTTTGTTCATCCTGTGCTCCTTAATATCTCTGCCCGTTTTGCTCTAGGCGGGCGATGCGTTCTTCAATATAGGTCATGGCCTGACGACACCGGCCCAGCCGTTTTTGTGTGGTCAGAATCTCATTCTGTAGTTTGATTTTTTCCGCCCCCTGATGCAAATCAAGTTTTTGTTCCAACTCATGAATCTTTTGTTGAAGGCGGTCGGCCCA
This sequence comes from Ferrimonas sediminicola, assembly GCF_005116715.1. GTDB lineage: Bacteria > Pseudomonadota > Gammaproteobacteria > Enterobacterales > Shewanellaceae > Ferrimonas > Ferrimonas sediminicola. The sequence goes on from NZ_SWCI01000008.1 coordinate 14,204, forward strand.
GTTTTGGTGCTTGCGCAGTTCGGCGTAGGCGCTGTGGCTGTTTTGCATCACCGAGCGGGCAATCCACTGGTATTGGCTGTCCTGCCGCGGCACGCTTCGGCGCCGGCTGGAGAAGCGGGCACCGGCGGCCTGCAGTCCGGTGGTGGCCAGGGCCTGAGTCACCGCCTGGTAGCGATCGGAAAACTGCTGGCACACCAACTCGAAGGTGTCGCCGGAGTCGCTGGCCTGGCTCAGGCGATCCAGTTTAGCCAGGTCCTGCTCCAGCCGCTGCAGGCACTGGGCCAGCGACGCTCCGGTGTGGTCGAACAGGGCGGAGTGAAATCTCTGCTGGTGATCCAGGGCCTGTGAAGTGTTGCCGGGCAGGGCGTGGTCATGTTCGCGTACCTGGCTCTTAAGTTGCTCCAGGCGCTGCCTGAGCAGTTGCAGCAGGTCGCTGCGGCGCCGATAACTCACAGCCACGCCTCCACCGCCAGCTTTCCGGCGATAATCAGCACCACAGAGATGAACACCGGCCGAATGAAGCGGCTGCCGTAGCGGATGGCGGAGTGGGCGCCGATCCAGGCGCCGGCCATCAGGCAGCCCCCCATGGCCAGGCCAATGCCGAAGTGGACATGGCCCAGACCGATGAAGAATCCCAGGGAGGTGGCATTGCTGACAAAGTTCATGCTGCGGGCCAGGCCGGAGGAGAGCAGAATGTTCATCCGGTAGAGCACCATGGAGGAGACGGTCCAAAAGGCGCCGGTCCCCGGTCCGGCGAAACCGTCATAAAACCCCAGGGTGACTCCCTGGAACCACTGCTTGGTGCGCAGCTTCGGGCAGCGCACCGGCAGGCCCCGCTGCTCATCGCTGGGAGAGGGGGACAGCAGGGTATACAGGGCAATGAGGACAATCACCAGGGGCAGGATGCGGTTGAGCACCTCGGCGGAGAACAGGTCTACCGCGAGGGTGCCGGCGCCGGCGCCAATGAAGGTGGCCAGCACCGACTCCCGCCAGAACCTGGGGTTGAACAGCTGCTTGCGGTAGAAGGCCCAGCTGGCGGTCAGGGAGCCGAAGCTGGCGGCCAGCTTATTGGTGCCCAGCGCCAGGTGAGGGGGAAGCCCGGCAGTCAGCAGCGCCGGAATGGTCAGCAGTCCACCGCCTCCGGCCACGGCGTCGATAAAGCCGGCGACAAAGGCGACTGAGGAGAGCAGCAGTATCAGGTCGAGACCCAGTTCCATCATCTCAATATTCAATATGGCGGCGGTAGGGGGGCAGGGAGTCGAGCAGGGCACTGCCGTAACGCTTGGTTACCAGCCGTCGGTCCAGCACGGAGATTCTGCCGTAGTCGGTTTCGTTGCGAAGAAGGCGACCGCAGGACTGTACCAGCTTTTTGGCCGCATCGGGAACCGCTAGCTGTAAAAAGGGGTTGCCGCCCTTGGACTTGATGTACTCGGCATGGGCCTGCTCCACCGGCGAGGTGGGTACGGCGAAGGGCAAGCGGGTGATGATCAGGTTGGTCAGATAGTCCCCGGGTAGATCCAGTCCTTCGGAGAAACTGCTGGTCCCAAACAGGATGGAGCTCTCGCCGCGGTCGATGCGCGCCTTGTGCTCGGCGATCAGCTCGGAGCGGGCGCGCTCCCCCTGCACCAGGATCGGCAGCTTCTTGTGCATCCTCAGGGTGTCGGCCACCGCCTCCATCTGCCGGTAGGAGGTAAACAGCACCAGGCTGGCGGTCTCCTCCTCCAGCAGGTCGGGAATGGTCTTGATCAGCATGTCGCCGAAGCGCTCATCCTGGGGCTCGACGCTCACCTTCGGCAGGAACAGGGTGGCGTTCTGCTGGTAGTCGAAGGGGGAGGGCAGTGCGGCGTAGCGGGTACCGTCGTCGTTGCGCAGGCCCACCTGATGGCGGTAGTGGTCGAAGCTGCCCAGGGCCATCAGGGTGGCGGAAAGCAGGGCGACGCCGGCCGCCTTGCTCCACAGCATCTCCTCCAGCATAAAGCCGATTTCGATGGGAGAGGTGCTGACGTGGTAATCGTGGCGCTGTTGGAATTCCACCTTCTCTATCCAGCGGGCGAGGGGGGCGCTGCCCTGGGGGATCTCCCGGGTCATCATCTGCCACAACTGAGTCAGGCCCTCCAGGCGCTGCAGGTGCTGGCCCACTTCCGCCACCATGGGCTCGGCCTGCCAGCCCTTGATGTCGCCCTCCTTGATCGATTCCATCAGCATGGTTTGCAACTTGGTGAGCCGTTTCAAGGCCTGACCGCTGGCGCTCTTCAGGTTGGTAGCCAGGGTCACCAGTGCCTCGGGCAGCACGCCATTTTCGAAGCGGTGTCGCAGCTCCGGGTTGTCGAACAGGCTGGGGTTGGCTTCACAGAAGGTCACCATCTGCCCCAGGCCGTCTCCCAGGGCCTCGATATCCTCGGTCAGTTCGGTGGCCAGGTTGGTGGCCCGGTCAGAACGCAGCTCCCGGGCCAGCTTGTGGGCAGCCTTCTCCAGCTTGCCCAGCCATTCCACGGTACTCTTCATGTTGGCGCTGGCGGCGGAGAAGTCGCGGGTCACCTGGGGCAGGTGGTGGGCCTCGTCGATGATGTAGTACATGGCGTCCGGTTCAGGCAGGATCTTGCCGCCTCCCAGCTCCAGATCCGCCAGCAGCAGCGAGTGGTTGACGATCAGTACGTCCCAGCTGTCCATCTCATCACGGCTGCGGTGGAAGGGGCAGTCTCTGTGGGCGGCCAGCTGCTTGTTGCAGCTGTGCTTGTCTGAACCGATCTGCTGCCACAGGTAGTCGGTGACCGGCTCGGGCACGCTGTCCAGCTCCCCGTTCCACTTCCCCTCATGGTAGGCCTGGTGCAGCCGCTTAAGCAGGGCCACGTCGGCGCTGGCAGGCTTGCTTTCCCATAGCGCCTGCTGGCCAGTGTCGCCGTCACCCCCCTCGTCGGCCAACAGCTCCAGTTTGGAGAGGCAGGCGTAGCGCTGACGCCCCTTGGCCAGGCCAAAACGGAAGTTGAGGCCGCTGTGCTTCTGCACCAGGGGGAGATCCTTGTTCACCAGCTGCTCCTGCAGGGCAACGGTGGCGGTGGCAATACACACCTTGCGGCCGCTGGCCAGGGCCTGGGGAATGGCGCCCAGGCAGTAGGCCAGCGACTTACCTGTGCCTGTTCCGGCCTGGACTACCACGATGCGTCGCTCCTTGCAGTACTCGCCGGCCAGGGTCTTGGCAATTTCGGCAATCAGGTAGTTTTGCTCCTTGCGCCGGACGAAGTTGGGGATCGCTTCGGCGATGCCGTTATAGGCCTGGCGGGTCAGTGTCTTGGTCTTGTCGCTGAGCATGCTGTGCGTGGGTTGGGGGAAGTAGCTGTACAGAATACCAGTATTTGGGGGAGAATGCCTCCATGACAGTACCTACTCATCAAACCGGCTGGCTGTTGAGTCGCAACCAGTATGGCGACGACCAGGGCATCACCCTGGAGTACTGGCTGGCCACCGACCAGGGACCGGTGAAGCTGATCATCCCGGGGCAGGCTCACCAGGGATTTGTCTGCGAAACCCAGGCGCAGGCGCTTCGACGCTGGCTGGCTCCCTGGCCCCAAAGCCTGTGGCGACTGGCGCCGGTGGCCGCCACAGACTTCGGCGCCCGCCCTCAGCTTGGGGTCTACCTCTACTCCGACAAGTTGTGGCAGGAGCTGCAGTCCTACTGCCAGAGCCGGGGCATCGCGCTGCTGGAGAGAGACGTGCGCGCCTGCGACCGTTTCCTGATGGAGCGACGCATCACCTCGGCCCTGACCTGGCGTCGCGGAAAAGATGGGGTGCAGGTGCGTAGCACCGATTACCTGCCCAAGTTGACCATGGTGTCCCTGGACATCGAGTGCAGCCGGGAGGGGGAACTCTACTCCATCGGGCTGCACAGCGATGCCGATGCCAGGGTGCTGATGCGGGGAGCCAGCCAGGAGCGGGCTCCCGCCCATATCGAGTGGTGCCAGGATGAGCCGTCGCTGATCCTGGCCTTGTTGGAGTGGTTCCGCCGCTTTGACCCGGATGTGATCATCGGCTGGAACGTGGTGGGGTTCGACCTCAAGCTGCTGCAGAAGCGGGCCGAGCGGCATGGCATCCCCTTGACCCTGGGACGGGGCGCGACCCTGCCACTGTGGCAAAAGGACGCCGGGGCGGGGCGGGGCTATGGCCTTGAGGGCCGGGTGGTGCTCGACGGCATCGACTGGCTGAAGGCCGCGTTCTACCAGTTCGACAGCTTTGCCCTGGACGCTGTGGCCAGGGAGCTGCTGGGTGAGGGTAAGGCGTGTCAGGACAGCGGCAATCGCATGGCGGAGATTGAACACAACTTCCACCATGACAAGCTCGCGCTGGCCCACTACAACCTGATGGACTGCGAGCTGGTTCGCCGCATCTTCGATAAACTGCAGCTGCTGCCCTTCGCCTGTCGCCGCGCCCAGTTGACCGGGTTACAGATGGACCGGCTGGGAGGATCGGTGGCGGCCTTCACCAACCTCTATCTGCCGGAGCTTCACCGGGCCGGGTTTATTGCGCCGGACCTGACCGACAGTGACATCGCGCCCAGCCCCGGTGGCTACGTGATGGATTCCAGGCCCGGGCGCTACCGCAACGTGTTGGTGCTCGACTTCAAGTCCCTCTACCCCTCCATCATCCGCACCTTCCTGATTGACCCCATGGGCATGGTCGCGGCGGCCCAGGCCGAGGAGGGCGATTGTGTGCCGGGATTTCGTGGTGCACAGTTTCACCGCTTTCAGCACCGTCTGCCCGCCATCATCGAGTCTCTGTGGCAGCAGCGCGAACTGGCCAAGGCCGCCAACGATGCGCCCCTGTCCCAGGCGATCAAGATCCTGATGAACTCCTTCTACGGCGTACTGGGGGCTGCTGGCTGCCGTTTTCACGATCCCCGCCTGGCCTCCTCCATTACCCTTCGCGGCCATGAGATTATGAAAACCACCCGGGCCTGGATAGAGCAGGCGGGCTTTGAGGTGATCTACGGCGACACCGATTCCACTTTCGTTCATGTGGGCGATCACCTGACCGAGCTGCAGGCTGGCGAGATAGGGAGGAATCTGGTGGCCATGGTCAATCGGCGCTGGCGTCAGTCGCTGCAGCGTGACTATGGCCTAAGCAGCGTACTGGAACTGGAGTTCGAAACCCATTTCCATCACTTCTTCATGCCCACCATCCGCGGTGCCGAGACCGGATCCAAGAAGCGTTACGTGGGGGCCTGTTGCAGGGAGGGGCGACTCGAACTGGTGTTCAAAGGGATGGAAACGGTGCGCAGCGACTGGACGCCGCTGGCCAGGGAGTTTCAGCAGCAACTGTACCGGTATTGGTTCGAAGGGAAGCCGGTGGTGCCGCTGGTGCTGGGGCGGGTGGCGGCACTGATGGCCGGAGAGTGCGATCACCAACTGCTGTATCGCAAGCGGTTGCGCCAGGAGATCCAGGAGTACCGATCCAAAGGGCCCCATGTGGTGGCCGCCGAGCGGGCCAATGCCGTGTTGGGGCAGAGACGTTACCGGCGAGGCAGCCAGATCGCCTATTTGATGACTCACAGCGGGCCGGTGCCCCAGGAAGAGGCGAAAGACCTCAGCCCGGATTACCAACACTATCTGGAGAAGCAGCTTGAGCCCATCGCCGAACCGGTGCTGGCCCACCTCGATCCACCCACCAGCCTGGAGCAGCTGATGACTGGTCAGATGGGTTTATTTTAATGGGTGGTTGTTGCCTGGGTGTAATAAGGAGGAGTCACTGGTGGTTATTAAAAAGTAATTTATGCGTTTCGGGTGCAAATTAATGCATTTTTCCTAGCAAAAGTGTGATGTCGATCACCGTGTGATTTGAAACTTTCCTGATAGTCTCGAACCCCTTCAGCGGATGAATGTTGCTCGCGATGGATTGGGAGACACACTAAGAATCAGATACACATAAAGGTTAGGTTAGATGAAAAAGTCACTTATTGCAGTTGCCGTTCCGGCGTTGTTGGCTGCCCAAGCTCAGGCAGTTGAGTTGTATAACGACGGTGTTAACTCCGTAACCATGGGTGGCCACCTAACTGTCCAGCTGGATGACAAATCTGGCGACACCAAGATCAATGACAACATGCCGCGCATCAACTTCAGCTTTGATCGTGACATGGGCAACGGCTACAAAGTCGACTCCCGCATCGAAAGCCAGTTCAACATGGTGAACGGCGGCGAATCTTTCAAGACCCGTCTGGGTTATATCGGTATCTCCCACGACGACTACGGTCGTATCTCCGTCGGTAAGCAGTGGTCGGTATACTATGACGTGGCCGTGGTAACCGACTACGCCTACGCCTTCTGGGCCGATCACCTGGGTGTCTACTCCTACGGTGTTGACGGCGGCGAAACCGGCATGGGCCGCGCCGACCAGGCCCTGCAGTACCACAACACTTTCTCCCTGGGCAACGCCGGTGACCTGACTCTGGGTCTGCAGTGGCAGGGTGCCGAAGGTGGCCTGGACGATCGCTTCGGCGGCAGCCTGGTGTACAAGGTTGGCCAGGTGAGCCTGGGTGCCGGCTACTACGGCGGTGATGTGGATGGTTCCTTCACCACCCCCAACGGCGTAGAGCTGGAAGATGGTGACAGCATCGATGGCACCATCGTGTCCGCCAGCTACGGTACCTGGGGCAAGGGCCTGTATGCCGCCGCTGCCTACATGCAGGGTGACAACCAGGAAGACTATCGCTTTACCGGTGAGTCCGAAGGTCTGGAGTCCGTGCTGAGCTACGGTTTCGAAAATAACGCCACCGTGTACACCATGCACCGCTTCATCAAGTCCAAGGATGAGATTGCTCAACTGGGTCGCAAGTACAATGAAGCGGATATCCTGGTTGGTGCTGCCTACATGCTGAGCAGCAACGTGGAAACTTACGGTGAGTACCGCTTCTCTACCGGTGACGATTACGACGACAACGCTTTCGCCATCGGCCTGCGTATCTACCTGTAATCTAATAGAATTAATATAAAAAGGCCGCCCGATTGGGCGGCCTTTTTTTTGTGCCATGAATCGTCGGTGTAACAAAGAAGCGGTCGGTTAAAAAGGGAGTGTGTTTTCCTGTAAACAAAATTCGATCCCGGTACTCTGACAATTCCCGATTGTAACAAAGGTGTAATATCGGTTTGGGCGTGGGGTTTGTGCTGTCTTTGATGTTCTTTGTGGTGTATCTATCCGTTCATGCGGTTAATGCTGATTTTGAATATGGCATTAATTGGCTTGAGCCAGATTTATTAAGGTGGCGCCTATTGTTGCGAGGTGAAAGAAAGGTTGCATGGCTGTTGCTCCTGTGATTAATATCGGTGTTGCTGAAGGGTTTGTCCTGCCGAAGTGTTTCAAATTTTTGGATTTGAATCGCGACGGAAAAACAATAAACACATTGATGTGTCAAGGGAGAATGAGATGAAGAGCAGTACAATTTCGAAAGCAGTCAAGTTTGCTTTAATTGTCGGCGCATCCTCTGCCGCGCTCAGCGCACCGGCCGTATGGGCCGAAGAGAATGAAGTAGAGCGCATCGAGGTAACCGGTTCCCGCATTAAGCGGACCGACATGGAGACTCCGGTTCCAGTCACTGTGATTGGCCGTGCTGAGATTGATGCGATTGGCGCAGTAAACGTCGCTGATATCTTGAATTCGTCACCGGTGGCCGTTGCCGGTTCCGATCAGTCCAACAGCACCTTTTCCACGACCACCGTTGGCTTGAACACCACCTCTCTGCGAAACCTGGGTGAATCCCGTACCCTGGTGCTGGTGAATGGACGCCGTTTTGTCTCAGGTGTTGATCCATCGACCGGCTATGCGGTTGACCTGAACGCGATTCCCGCCGCCATGATCGAGCGCATCGACATCCTGAAGAGTGCCTCCTCCGCCGTGTACGGCTCCGATGCGGTCGCAGGTGTGGTGAACATCATTACCCGTAAGGATTTTGAGGGGCTTGAAGTCGACGCTCAGGCCGGTGTCTCCGACGAGGGCGACCGCGATACTCAACAGATCACCGTTACTGCCGGTGGCAGCTGGTCCGGTGGTAACGCCTGGGTGTCCCTGGGTTATGACAACGACGATGGCCTGAAGGCCACCGATCGCAGCTTCTCCGCTCAAGATACGGCCATCTATCTGGATGAGAACGGCAATGAGTTCGCTGGACCTCTGTTCTCTTCCTATCCGCCCCAGGGGCGAATCACCATCAGTGGCGTCGGCAGCTTCAATGCCGACGGTACCCCCTTTACCGCAGACAGCCGTTTTAACCGGGCCAGCTATCGTCAGCTGGTCACTCCGCTCGAGCGTCGTTATGCCGCGGCTGGCCTGACCCATGAGTTAAGCGATAGTGTTCGTTTCTTCTCCGAACTGAACTGGAACAGCACCGAGACCAAGGATTCCACCATCGAGCCCACGCCTTTTGATGTGGTAAACGATGTCTGGCTCAAGGACAGAAACGGGACTGGTGGCATGAGTGTCGACTCGCCGCTGATTCCTGAGCTGCTACGCCAGGAACTGGTGGCCGCCGGCATCACCGATCTCAATGAGGTGACCTTTGTCCGCCGTATGGTCGAACTCGGCGCTCGCTCCACCGACCTGACCCGCGACACCATCCGCGTCGCAACCGGCTTCCAATGGGACATCAATGATCAGTGGACCGCCGATGCCTACCTGACCTGGGGACAGACCGACCAGTGGCAGGACAACGGTGGCCAGGTCAACGTCGAGCGTGCCGCAAAGGCGCTGGATGTCGTTGAGATTGACGGTGAGTTGCTCTGCCGGGATGAGCTGGCACGCCTGAACGGCTGTGTGCCCCTGAATATGTTCGGCGAGGGCACCATCTCCGCCGAGGCTGCCGACTACGTCCGCGTTCCTGCCAAGGCGACCGGCGTTGCCGAACAGTTTGTGCTGGGGGTTAACCTGGCGGGTGAGCTGCCTGTCGAGCTGCCCGGTGGCAACATGATGCTGTCTACCGGTGTCGAGTTCCGTGAAGAGAAGGGCTCATACTCCCCCGGTGATCTGGCACAAACCGGTGCCTCCAGTACCAACCGCTCCGAGCCGACCAACGGCAGCTTCAATACCACCGACATCTTCGGTGAACTGGTGCTTCCGGTGTTCGATGAACTTGAAGTCAGCTTGGCGGCGCGTTACTCCGACCACTCCATCGTGGACGGGCAGACCACCTGGAACGCCGGCATTCAGTACACCCCCATCGACGGCCTGATGTTGCGGGCCTCTGCCGCCACCGCGGTACGTACCCCCAACATCTCCGATCTCTATGCGGGCCGCGGCGAGACCTTCGCCACCGTTACCGACCCCTGCAACGGCATCGACGCCACCACCCCCGGCAACATCGCCGACAACTGTCGCGCCATTCCCGAGGTTGCGGCGCGAATCGCGGCCGACGGCTCTTTCGACCTGACCCAGGCCGAGGTCCAGGGAACCGGTGGCTTCATTGGCGGCAACCCGGACGTCAAAGAGGAGACCGCCGATACCTATAGCATCGGTGCGGTCTGGCAGGTCTATGAGGATCTGTCCCTGACCGTCGATTACTATGACATCTCCGTCGAAGATGCCATCGACGTCACCAGCCGCTCCACCGTGCTCTCCCGCTGTTTCGATGTGGATCCCAGCGAGTTCAACTCCGCCGATTGTAACGGTGCGGCGATTCGTGACGGCAACGGTGCGCTCATCGAGGTGAACTCCGGTACCTCCAATGAGAACAACATCGATACTTCCGGTGTCGATGTGGAGGTTACCTATACCCACGAGCTGTTTGGTGGTGACTTCCGCGCGAATCTGGTGTGGAACTACACCAGGGAGCTGGTCACTACCGGCATTCTCTCCGGTGATGCAGTGGACGAAGCGGGAGAGATCCTGACCCCGGAAAACCGGGCGGTGCTGAACCTGTTCTACGACTACGGCGATCTGACTGCCGCCTGGCGTATCCGCTACTGGGATCAGGTGGTCGATTCCAAAGAGGGTGATAACTTTAACTTCACCGACTTTGAGCCGCTCGATGAGTACAACAGCGTCGGCAGCTACTTCTACCACGACTTGAACCTGGCCTATAACTTCACCGAGAGCTTGGTCGGCAGCTTTGGCGTACGCAACCTGTTCGACAAGCAGCCGCCGCTGTTGCCACAGGGCACGCTCTATGGCGGTACCGGCATTAACACCGCCTCCGAGGCGTACGATGTGACCGGCCGTTACTTCTACGCCGGTGTCACCATGACCTTCTAACTTCGGGTCTATCCGATAAGCGCTGCCCAAGGGTAGCGCTTTTTTATGGTTCATCGCGCATTACCTGGCTTCGCGGCCATCCGCGAACGTGGTGCCCGGCCCAAGCACAACCGGTGATGCTGATGCCGCTGCTGTTGGGCCGGTTTCAGATCTCAGGGCAATCAGGCCGGTTCGACCTGGATGGTGGCGAGCCCCCGCGCTGCGGCAAGCAAGGTCCGATTAGGGTTCACACCCTCGGAGTTGCCTGGTGAAACATCTTCATTTTCCTGCCGGGTTTGCCTTACCCGCCAGCCTGCATAAGCAGTCGCTCTCACCCGCGTTGTTATTCTCCTGGCGGAAACTCAGCCGGTCACTCATTGGAAGCGCAACTTTCCCTATTGTGGTGCTAAGTCTGTGGTTTTTCCGTCTGACGATTGGTCGGTGGCTGCTGCTGGTGTGTCCTGAGTTTGTAGTGTAAATGTCTATCAATGTATAACAGACATTGATTCTGTGTTGGTGGTTGGGCCACTCCCGGGGGGAGATGCTGGTCGAACTGGTGAATAAAGATGGGGAAAATACGGAAAAAAGCGCCGTTTGAATAAAATTTATCCCGTTGCCCGGATTTATCTATTCTTTGGTGCCTGAAGCGTTTGGTAACATGGTTGACACACCTTGGCAAACTGTGGAAAGATGCGGGGGCGCTCACCTTAGCAAAGGGAACGAGAGCAAGGGATATATAACAAATAGACCAATAATGTAGGACTGGCCCCGACAGAATGCATAGGTGTACACACCGTATAAGTGCCGCCGGGGCCGCAAACTCACAACAAGACTGGTTGGGAACTATGTCCGTGATTAGTAAAAGAACCGCACTAGCAACTGCCTTTGCTGTGGCATTGGCAGGTACCGGCGTTGCGTCCGCCGCTGATCTGGCCGGCATTCAGAAAGCCGACGAACAGATCCAGAAAGACGCCATTCAATCTCAGAAAAAGATCAATAAGCTGTACGACCAGGCTCAGGACATGCTGTACGACTACCGTCTGGTGGTTGACGAGTATGAGACCCTGAAGTCCTACAACGACTACTACGCTGGCCTGGTTGCCGACCAGGAAGCCAACATCGCTTCCCTGCAGACCCAGATCGGCGGCATCGAGAAGACCAAGCAGGGCATCATCCCCCTGACCTTCAAGATGATCGACACCATGGAGCAGTTCATCGAGCTGGATGTGCCCTTCTCCATTGAAGAGCGTCGCCAGCGCGTAGCCCGCCTCAAAGAGGTGATGGGTGACTCCAACGTCTCCACCGCAGAGAAGTACCGCCTGGTTCTGGATGCCTACCAGATCGAGAACGAGTACGGCAACAAGATGGCTGCCTACGAAGGTAAGCTGAACATCGACGGCAAAGAGCTGACCGTTGACTTCTTCCACCTGGGCCGAGTGGTATTCCTGGCTCAGTCCCTGGACCAGAAGACCGGTTGGGTATGGGACAATGGCGCCCGCACTTGGAAGGCCCTGCCTGACGAGTCCATGCGCAGCGTGGCGAACGCCATCAAGATGGCCCGTAAGCAGGCCGCCCCAGACCTGTTGAAACTGCCTGTTCAGACCGCGGAGGGAGCTGAGTAATGAAAAAGTTGATCTCTACCGCCATGGTAGCCGCTGCGCTGTCTTTCAGCGGTGCAGCCCTGGCCTCCGAGGCGCCTAAAGCCGTTTCCCTGGATCAACTGCTGAACCAGGTGAAGACCGAGCGTCAATCCGAAGCCAAGCTGAACAAGAAGCGTGAGGCCGAGTTCTCCGCCGAGCGTGCCGACAAGGCCGCCCTGCTGAAGAAGGCCAAGGCTCAGCTGGCTGCCGAAAAGCAGCGTGGTGAAGAGCTGGTACGTCGCTTCTCCGACAACGACCAGACCATCAACCAGCTGAACAAGGACCTGGAAACCGCCAAGGGTGACCTGGGTGAGATGTTCGGTGTGGTACGTCAGGTATCCAACGATACCGCCGGTCTGATCGATGCCTCCCTGATCAGCGCCCAGTACCCTGGCCGCGAAGAGCTGATGTACAAGCTGGCCCAGGCTAAAGAGCTGCCCACCATCAAGGAGCTGGAAGAGCTGTGGATCTCCCTGCAGACCGAGATGACCGAGTCTGGCAAGGTGGTGAAGTTTACCGCTCCGGTGACCGACTCCAACGGTAACGTCTCCGACCAGAGCGTGACCCGCGTGGGTCCCTTCACCCTGTTGGCCAACGGCGAATACCTGAGCTACAACGCCGAGACCGGCACCATCCTGGAGCTGCCCAAGCAGCCCGAGGGTTACAAGGTTGCCAGCGTTAAGAAGTTCCTGAACGCCGGCGCCGGTGAAACCACCGACACCTTCATCGATCCCTCCAAGGGTGCGCTGCTGCAGGTGTACACCCAGAAGGCCTCTTTGGAAGAGAAGTTCCACCAGGGTGGCACTGTCGGCTACATCATCGCCGGCCTGCTGGGCTTCGGTCTGCTGATTGCCGTCTGGAAGGTACTGACCCTGACAGCCGCTTCTGCCAAGATCCGCTCTCAGATCAAGAATGTTGACAACCCCGGCAACAACCCCCTGGGTCGCATCCTCAAGGTGTACCAGGAGAACAAGGATGTGGACGTTGAGACTCTCGAGCTGAAGATCGACGAAGCCATTCTGAAAGAAACCCCAAGCATCGAGCGTGGCGTGCCTCTGATCAAGGTACTGGCCGCTATTGCGCCCATGCTGGGTCTGCTGGGTACCGTAACCGGTATGATCAAGACCTTCGAGAACATCACCCTGTTTGGTACCGGTGATCCGAAGATCATGGCCGGTGGTATCTCCATGGCTCTGGTAACAACTGTACTGGGTCTGATCGCTGCTCTGCCCCTGATTCTGGTTCACGCCCTGGTGGCCGGTCGCGCCCGCGCCGTAGTGGACGTGCTCGAAGAGCAAAGTGCTGGAATCGTGGCTGCTCACGCTGAAACAAGGAGCAAGTGATTATGCTTTACCTGATAGAGCTCTGGGAATCTGTCAGGGACTTCATGGCAACCGGCGGTGACGTTCTCTGGCTTGTAGCAGGTGCCCTGTTCCTGATGTGGGCCCTGATGCTGGAACGTTACTTCTACCTCAGCTTCGTGTTCCCCAAGGTACGCAAGCAGGTAGTAGATAACTGGATGGCTCGGGAGGATACAACCTCCTGGCATGCCCACCGGATTCGTGAAGCATGGCTTTCCCAGGCCAAGGAACAGTTGACTGCCCGTATGGGTGTTATCAACGCTCTGGTCGCCATCTGCCCCATGCTGGGCCTGCTCGGTACCGTAACCGGTATGATTGCAGTATTCGAAGTGATGGCTGTACAGGGTACAGGTAACCCCCGTCTGATGGCAGGTGGTATCTCAATGGCAACTATCCCGACCATGTCCGGCATGGTGGCGGCCCTCTCCGGCGTATTTTTCAGCACCCGTCTGAATGCGTCCCTGAAGGTGTCTGCCGAGAAGCTCCAGGATAGTCTGTCGCACCACTAGAGAGAGATTTTATGGCACGCAAAAAGCATGCAACCCCAGCAGAGGGTGCGGAAGTCGATATGACTCCGATGCTGGACATTGTTTTCATCATGCTGATCTTCTTCATCGTGACCACGTCATTCGTGAAGGAGTCCGGCATCGATGTAAACCGTCCCAAGGCACAACAGGCGAGTAAGAAGCCATCGGCTAACATCTTTATCGCCATCAACGAGTCCGGCATCGTATACATGGAGAAGCGTGAAGTGGATATCCAGCGTGTACGTGCTAACGTTGAACGTATGCTGGCTGAATCCCCTGAAGCCTCTGTGATGATCCAGGCGGACAAAGAAGCCAAGCATGGCATCGTAGTCAAGGTGATGGACCAGGTGAAAGCCGCCGGTATCAACACCATCTCCGTAGCAGCGAAGGAAGAGTAATTATGCTGAGATCACTGTTAGCCCTAGTACTTGGCGCGGCGGTGACCTTCGCTCTGTTCTCTTTCATGGCGTTCTTGATCGACGGTGGCGCCAAGCGCGCCGCCAACAGCGTCGATCTTCCGCCGATTGAGATCGTGATGGATCGCCAGGACGCGAAGGCACAAAACCGCGACCGTCCTAAACCCAAGCCGCCCAAGCCGCCAGAGAAGCCGCCAGAGCCCATTGATCTGCAGCCAGAAACCAACGACGTTTCCGACGCTGTGTCTATCAATGTGCCCAGCGTCGATATCGGTGGTGTCAACGCAGGTATGGGTGATGTCGGTGGCGCAATGATGCGCGACGGTGACGCGACTCCTATCGTCCGGATGGAACCCAAGTGGCCCATGAAGGCTCTCCGTGAGGGCAAAGAGGGGTATGTGGTGATGAAGTTCACCATTAACGAGCTGGGTCAGCCGGAAGATATTACCGTCATCGAAGCCGAGCCTAAGCGCCTGTTCGACAAAGAAGCGAAGCGCGCACTGCGTAAGTGGAAATACAAGCCCAAGGTGGTCGATGGTAAGCCGGTGAAACAGCCTGGCATCACCGTTCGTCTTGACTTCAAACTCAACAAAGACCAAGGCTAAGGAGGAGGTACCATGCTGATGAAAAGCAAGCTGCTGCCTGCTCTGGTTATGGCGGCACTGGGTGTTGCAGCCCTGCCCCAGGCCCAGGCCGCGGAAAAGTGCGAGATTGACACCCGCAAGACCAAGGTGATGTCCGAGCGGGTAGGTAAGAAGGTACAGCGTTCCTTCGAAGCCTACTCCGAGGAGCGGATGGACGATGCGCTGGCGACCCTGCTGGAGATCAGCCCCCGGGCAGAGTTCGACCAGGCCTACGTAAACCGCTTTATCGGCAACATCTACGCCGGCATCGAGGGCAAAACCGCCGAGGCGCTGAAGTATCTGCAACTGGCCGTGGACGCCGACGTTCTGGGCGGCACCGACCAGGCCCAGGCGATGCGTCTGCTGGCTGATCTGCGCATGCAGGAGAA
The DNA here is from genome assembly GCF_005116715.1 of Ferrimonas sediminicola. Lineage (GTDB taxonomy): Bacteria > Pseudomonadota > Gammaproteobacteria > Enterobacterales > Shewanellaceae > Ferrimonas > Ferrimonas sediminicola. The sequence goes on from NZ_SWCI01000008.1 coordinate 29,366, forward strand.
GCAGTACAAGAAGGCGCTGGCCGACTACGAAAAGTGGATGGCGTTCACCTGTAAGGAAGACAAAAACGTCTACCTGCGTATGGGCCAGGCTCAGTACGAGCTGAAGCAGTACAACAAGGTGATCCCTCTGGCTGACAAGGCGATTGCCCTGGAGAGCAAGCCCAACAAGAACGCCTACGTACTGAAGATGGGTTCCTACTACGAATCCAAACAGTACCCCAAGGCGGCCAAGGTTGTTGAAACCATGGTTGAGCTGTTCCCGAGTGAGAGCAAATTGTGGGTCCAGCTGGCGCAGATGTATCTGCTCAGCGAAGACTACAAGAAAGCCCTCTACACCATGGACGTAGCCTACCGTCAGGACCTGTTCGAGAAGCCGTCTCACTACAAGATGCTGGCGCAGCTGTACGCTCAGAACGAGATTCCGTACCAGTCTGCCAGGATCCAGGAGATGTACCTCTCCAAAGGCATCGTCGAGAAGGATGAGGCGTCGCTGTCGATGCTGGCCAACACCTATCACCAGGCAAAAGAGGTGAAGAAGGCGGCCAAGTACTATGGCGAAGCGGCCAAGTTGACCAACAAGGCCAAGCACTACTCCAAGCAGGCTGCACTGCTTCTGGAAGCCCAGGATTACCGGGGTGCCCAGGCGGCAGGCCGCGACGCACTGAACGCCGAAGGGCTGAAGAGCGTTGGCCAGGTGCAGATGGTGTTGGCTCAGGCCTACTTCTACGATGGCAAATACAAGCAGGCCTACGTGGCGTGTGAAGCGGCATCCAAGGATAGCAAGACAGCCAAAGCGGCGAAGAGTTGGCTCTCCTACATCAAGGACACCGCCAAGCGGAAAAACGTCCGCATCTAAACGAAAAGCCCCGCTCGCGGGGCTTTTTTCATACCGTCTCTCAAAGAATGGAATAATCAAGGAGCACTGAATGAGAGTGGCAAAACTTGCCGTGACCCTGGCCCTGGCGCTGGGCACTGTTGCCTGCGGTCCGGCACAGGCCCCCAAGGAACCAATGGCCGACGCGGCGCAGGCTCAGGTGAGCATGGAGCAGCGCTATCTGGACCTGGTTGGGCGCTACTTTGATGACCTGCTGGCCCTGGATCCCATCAGTGCCACCTTTGCCGGTCGCAGCCAGTACAACCACCTGTTTGGCAATGAGCTCACCGAGGAGTACCTCAAGGCCCGCCACGATCTGAACAGCAAGATGCTGGCCGATCTGGACAAGATCGACGCGGCCCAGCTGTCGGAACAGAACCGTGTCGGCTATGAGGTGATTCGTTACGATGTCCAGACCGCCCTGAAGGCAGAAACCTATCCGTCGCGCTGGTTGCCGCTCAATCAGTTTTACAGCAAGGTGTTTACCCTGGTGCAGCTGGGCAGCGGCGAGTCCGCCCAGCCCTTTGACACTGAGCAGGACTTCGACAACTTCATCGGCCGGATGCAGGGTTTCGCCCAGTGGGTAGACAGCGCCATCGAGCGGATGGACCAGGGGATCGAGTCCAAGGTGGTGTTGCCAAGGGTGTTGGTGGAGCGGATGATCCCCCAGATTCAGGCACAGCTGGTGCAGAGTCCCGACGACAGCATCTTTGCCCAACCCCTGCAGAACCTTCCTGAAGCACTGGGTGACGATCAGCGGGCCGCGCTTAAGGCCCGTTACCAAGACGCCATCATGACGGTGCTGATGCCCGCCCTGACCAAGCTCGAGGGCTACCTGACCCAGATTTACCTGCCCGCTTCCAGGGGCTCCCACGGTTGGTGGGGGTTGCCCAACGGCAAGGAGTGGTACCAGTTTCTGGCCAACGAGAACACCACCACCCAGATGCCGGTGGCGCAGATCCATGAGCTGGGGCTTCAGGAAGTGGCCCGGATCCTCGAGGAGATGGACAGGGTGCGTCAACAGGTCGGGTTCGAAGGGGATCTTTCGGCGTTTTTCGAGCATTTGGGGAGTGATCCCGAGTTCTTCTTCACCACCAAGCAGGACTTGGTGGATGGCTATATGGGGCTGAAGAGTCGCATCGATGCGGTATTGCCCGGGTACTTCGATGTCTCTCCCAAGGCCGATTACGTGGTGAAACCGGTGGAGCCGTTCCGTGAGCGCTCCGCCGCCGGAGCCTCCTACGAAGCGCCGTCACCGGATGGCGTTCGTCCCGGTGTGTTCTACATCAACACCTTTAACCTCAAGGCACAGCCGAAGTGGGGCATGACCACCCTCTCCCTGCACGAGGCGGCACCGGGACACCATTTCCAGATTGCCATCAAGCAGGAGTTGGAAGGGGTGCCCGAGTTCCAGCGATTTGGCGGCTACACCGCGTTCGAGGAGGGCTGGGCACTCTATGCCGAGTACCTGGGTATCGAGATGGGGCTGTTCAGTGACCCCTACCAGTACTTCGGCAAACTCTCTGACGAGATGCTTAGGGCGATGCGACTGGTGGTGGACACCGGCCTCCACGCTAAGGGCTGGAGCCGCGAGCAGGCGATTCAGTACATGCTGGACAACAGCCCGCTGGCAAAAACCGATGTCATCGCCGAGGTGGAGCGTTACATGGCCATTCCGGGACAAGCGCTCTCCTACAAGGTGGGCCAGCTGAAGATTCTGGAACTGCGTGCCTACGCCGAGAAGGAGCTGGGTGATCGGTTCGACCTCAAGGCGTTTCATAACCAGGTGTTGACCTCTGGTTCGTTGCCGATGGCGGTGCTGGAGCGGAAGATTCAACTCTGGGTTGCGTCATTGCGAGCTTGACCGATTTTTTAGCCGTGCAAGGGGGACAGGTTGTCCCCCTTTTTGATTGGGGGGTGTGATCGAGGTCACGCCGTTGGCAACTGACCAGTTAACTCTGTAAATACACAGGCGTTGATTTTGTCACTGCCTCTGGTGGTGTAACAAAGTGAAAGCTACTTGTCTGCAAACTTTATCTTAGCTAAATATTCAATCACCCGTGATTCTCCCCATAATGTGAAAATATCCTTTAACAGTGGGTTCACCTTAGCATGACACGCTTCGCATTGACCTAAATTTGGCGATTCATCACTATCCCGTTGGGAAACCCCGCAAGAGGGGCCAGAACAACGACAACCATAAGAAGGAAGATAGGGATGAATAAGCCAACCTACTTGGCTAGAGCCGTGCACCTTGGGGTGATCACCGGGGCCATGTTGCCCGCTGCCGGCATTGCTGTCGCCCAGGAGCAGTTGGACGACGTGGAACGCATTCAGGTGACCGGTTCCCGTATTCAGCGTCAGGATATGGAGACCGCCTCGCCGGTAACCGTCATCGACGCGTCCACCATCAAGGCGGAAGGTTACACCTCTGTCGATCAAGTACTGCAGTCCCAGCCCTCCATGGCCGGCGCGGCGGTGGGGTCCACCACCAACAACGGCGCTGACGGTGTGGCCCAGGTGGACCTGCGCGGCATGGGCGCTAACCGCACCCTGGTTCTGCTCAACGGCCGCCGGATGGTCAACTCCGGCTCTGGTGCCGACAGTGCCGTAGACTTGAACACCATTCCGGTGGCAATGATTCAGCGCATTGAGGTGCTGAAAGACGGGGCGTCGGCGGTGTATGGCTCCGACGCCATTGCCGGGGTGGTGAACATCATCACCAAGACCGATTTCGAGGGATTTCAGTTGGATGTCAACGGTGATATGACCGAGGAGGGGGACGGCGAGAACCTCGAGATCTCTGCGCTTTACGGCGTGTCCACCGACAAGGCCAACTACACCGCCGGCTTCTCCTACACCGACCGCAAAGAGGTGATGCAGGCGGACCGCGACTGGGTGCCGCCCGGCGCCAGCTCCTTCGTGCCTGGCGGTTCCTTGGGGGGATATGTGCCTTCCGAGGATGGTTGGAAACAGCGTGACTTCGGCTACGACTATACCGACGACAGCTACTTGCAGACTCCGAGCACCAAGTACAGCCTGTTTGCCAACACCACTCAGATGGTCAAGGATGATTTGAACTTCACTGCCGACGTGCTCTACACCCGTCGAGAGTCCAAGCAGCAGATGGCGCCTCAGCCTGCCGACGTGATGCTCGATGTCTGTGGCGAGCCCGGTGTGGAGCCAGCTCGGTGTATCAGCCTGACCGACCAGATGCTGGCCGCCGGGATGGGCGCCGATGACACCGGCCGAATCAACTACCGCCGTCGCATGGTCGAGGCGGGACCGCGTGTCTACGAGCAGGAGACCGATACCCTGAGGCTGTCGGTGGGTTTCAGCGGCTATGCGAACATCAACCAGGGGATGGATTGGGACCTGTCCTACACCTACGGCCGCAACCGGGCGGACACCTGGGTGTACAACTCCATCAACGCGGTGAAGATGGAGGAGTCCATCTACGCCAACCAGGGTGCCTGGTTCTCCGGCAAACCCATCGACATCGTCCGCCTTATCGATGATATCTCCTATCTGGAAACCAATGATGGCGGCAATGACCAGCATATCCTGGCTGGTGTGATCGGCGGAGATCTGTTCGAGGTGGACGCTGGCATGGTCTCCTTTGCCCTGGGGGCCGAGTATCGTTACGAGAGCGGCTTCTACAATCCCGACCCGGTGATTGTGGCCGGGGAGGGCACCGCCGCCCAGCAGGATCCCACCGACGGTGACTACGACGTCGTTTCCCTCTACCAGGAGGTGGCGCTCCCTGTCACCGACACCCTGAGTGCCGAGTTCGCCTTGCGTTATGACGAGTACAACACCTTCGGCGGTGCCACCACCTGGAAGGTGGGGCTGACCTGGGAGCCGTCAGACGAACTGATGTTCCGCTCGGTGGTGGCCACAGGCTTCCGCGCCCCCAATGTCAGCGAACTCTATGGCGGTAACACCGGTTCCTACGACTACCTGATCGATCCCTGGGGCAATGCCCAGGATGCGCAGATCCTGGTGAACTACACCTCTGACGAGGATCTGCAGGCGGAGGAGTCTGACTCCTTCACCCTGGGGTTGGTTTATTCGCCTGCCTTTGCCGATGGTCTCTCCTTCACCGTCGATTACTGGTCGTTCCAGATTGATAATGCCATCGCCCGCATGGATGTCCAGGCTGGTCTGGATGCCTGCTATCAAGGCAACGCCAGCGCCTGCGAGACCTTCAGCATCACCCCGGATGGCAATCTGGAGAATCTGACCAGCCCTCTGACCAACGTGGGATATCAGGATACCAGTGGCATCGATTTCAATGCCCATTACCGCTTCGAAGCGGTCGGCCTGGAGTGGGTCATCAACAACGATCTGACCTACCTGCTGGAGTTTGAGCAGGATGGCATTGACTACACCGGCTCCATAGGGGGCATGTTTGGAGGCTATGCAGAGGTGAAGAACAACTTCGCCCTGACCGTCCGTCACGACGATTTTGCCCTGCTGTACTCGGCCCGTTATATCGGCTCCATGGATGAGATCAACACCGGTGAGAAGATCGATTCCATCACCTATCACAATCTGTCCGGAACCTACTACATCAACGAGATGGTCAGCGCCACCCTGGGGGTACGCAACCTCGCCGATGAGAAGCCGCCCATGGTGCCCTATGGCAACGATGCCGGTACCGTCCCTGAGGTCTATGAGACCATCGGCCGCACCTACTTCGGCGGTCTATCGGTACGCTTCTGATCTCTCTGTCTCAAGTGATAAGGCAGCCTCCGGGCTGCTTTTTTTTGGGGGGGCCTAGCTGCAGGTAGTGGAGAGATGGTGGTGCCTGACCCGAGCCTCTTCGAGGCGAATTGTTCATCCAGGCGAACAATGCCTGGGTGGGGGAGGACTCAATGCGAGCCGAACTTGATGAGCCTCTCGTGGTGAGGGGTGGTGCGGAAGTTATCTATCTCATTTATGGGTGGAAATGAGAGTTTAAGCGACGCAAATGATCAGGGTTGTTCGACTCGTCGGTGAATACATATTCAGTGCGGGTGGAGGGCTCGGGAGAAGTTAACTGATAACGATATGTTGCAAAAATGTTTTTGGTGCTTATGGGGTTAACGAGCTCTCATTCAGTGATTACGGGCAAATTTGGGAGGTGGGTAGAGTTTGCCTCTCGTTTGGTCATCGATAAGCAACAGTGAGGTAACGGCATTTACAAAAAAGATGCATTTATTGGGTTGACACAATGTTGCAATAAAGTGCAGCATTAACGTCGAGTAGCAAGCTCGTAATCAACAAAAAATGAATAAATTGGCGCAAAGACCTACCGCTTGTGTCACTTTAGGGAGAATTATAATGACAACCCATACCACTGTTGCGAAGTCTGTTCGCCACGTGATGCTGTTGGCTGCCGGTGCCACCGCTTTTGGCGGGTTCAGCGCCTATGCCGCCGAAGAGAATGGCGATGTTGAACGCATTGAAGTGACTGGTTCCCGCATTAAGCGTGCGGACATGGAGACCGCCAGCCCGGTAACTGTTATCAGTGCCGATACCATCAAGGCTTCCGGTGCTACCACCATCGACAGCGTTCTGCAAAAGATGACCGCCACCGGCGGTGCCATGACCAACCCGGGTATCAACAACGGTTCTGGCGGTAACGCCCGAATCGACCTGCGTGGCCTGGGTGCCCAGCGTACTCTTGTTCTGCTGAACGGTCGCCGCATGATCGCCTCCGGTACCGGTGCCGCTTCCACCGTCGACCTGAATACCATCCCGGTTTCTATGGTCGAGCGCATCGAAGTACTGAAAGACGGTGCCTCTGCCGTGTATGGCAGTGACGCAGTCTCCGGCGTAGTGAACATCATCCTCAAGCAAAACTTCGAAGGTGCCGAGCTGAATGTTCAGACCGGCGTTTCCGGTGAGGGTGATGCCAATGAAACCAGTATCGATCTGACCCTGGGTGCCAGCTTCGACCGCGGCAACGTGGTTCTGGGCGTCCAGTATATGGACCGTGGTGATGCCAGTCAGGCTGATCGTGATTTCTCCGATTGCCCCATCGCCGAACGCGAAGGCGCCGATGGCAGCCTGGAACTCTACTGTGGCGGCTCCAGCTATGCCCCTGGCGGCACCATCTGGACCGAAGACGCCAAGTACAAAGGCGATCCGGATAATACCTGGCGCGCGTTCAACGACGGTGACTTTTACAACTACTCTCAGGCCAGCTACCTGTTCACCCCCATGGAGCGCCTCAACCTGACCGGTATTGGTCGCTACGAGCTGAGCGACTCCATGAGCCTGTTTACCGAGGCGACTTACTCCAAGCGTTGGTCTCAGCAGCAGATGGCTCCCCAGCCCGTATGGTTTGACTTCCAGTACGCCGACTGGATGGGCACCGACGCCGGCACTGCCAACCCCTTCATCGTCGGTGAAGATATCTCCTACGGCCGTCGTCTGACCGACGTTGGTACCCGTAACTTCTCCCAGAATGTTGACACCGTCCGCCTGGTTGTAGGCGTACAGGGTGAGCTGGAGAACGGCTGGAGCTGGGATGTGTCCTATAACTTCGGTCGCAACGACTCCGTCGACCGTCTGGCCAACCTGGTGAACATGGGCTCCATCCAGGATGACATCGAGACTCAGAACTTCAACCCGCTGAACCAAGCCTCCTGGAGCGATCTGACCAAGTACGTCTACACCGAGCAGAACTCCGGCGGCAGTGAGATGAGTGTCTTCTCTGCGTCCGTATCCGGTGACCTGTTCGAACTGCCTGCCGGCTACGTGGCCATGGCGGCTGGTTATGAGCATCGCTCCGAGGAAGCCTGGTACATCCCCGACTCCCTGACTGCACAGGGTCTGGCCAACGATCCACCGGTTGAGCCTACCGGCGGTGATTTCGACGTTGACGAGCTGTACGCTGAATTCGTGGTTCCCCTGGTATCCGACGCCTTCCTGGCCGACAGCATCGAACTGACTGCTGCGGCCCGCTATTTCGACTACAGCACCTTCGGTGACGACTCCACCTGGAAGCTGGGTCTGACCTGGCGGATGAACGACCAGCTGATGTTGCGTGGTGTGGCTTCTACCGCTTTCCGTGCTCCCACCGTGGATGAGCTGTACGGTGGTAAGTCCCCCAGCTTCGAGCAGGTGGTCTACCCCGGTGCCCAGGATCAGGCGGAAGTGACCGTTGGCGGCAACGACATGCTGACTCCGGAAGAGGCGGATACCGTGACCGCAGGCCTGGTGTATGAGCCGAGCTGGTTTGAAGGGTTCTCCCTGACCTTCGACTACTACAACATCCAGATCGATAACGCCATTGCTTCTGTGAACGAGCAGTACATTGTCGACCTGTGTCTGGCTGCTGATGGTAGCGGTACCCCGATCAATACCAGCAACCCAGTGTGTCAGTCCTCCGGCATCTTTATGGACAACTCCAAGCGGATCATCTTCGAGAACGGCTTGCAGAACATCGGTGCCGAAGAGACTTCAGGTTACGATCTGAACCTGGCGTATCAGTTTGAAGCCTTTGGTCTGGACTGGAACACCAGCCTGGATACCACTTACCTGGAGGAGTACAAGGTCACTGTTGCCGGTGAGACCACCGACTATGCCGGCCTGATTACCGGTGGTATTGGCGGCTACGCCGAGTGGAAATCCAACCTGGACGTAACCGTTGCCAGCGACAACTGGGACATCTCCTACCAGGCTCGCTATATCGACGGTATGGACAGCTCCGCCTGTCTGTCCGACCCCAGCGAGTGTTACGCGCCTAGCGTTGGTAGCGTCGTGTACCATGACCTGTCCGGTTCTTACATCTTTACCGACAAGGTGTCTCTGCGTGCTGGTGTAAACAACCTGTTTGACAAGCAGCCTCCGTACTACAGCGGTAACAACGACTCCAACACCGATCCCTACACCTACGATGTACTGGGTCGTTACTTCTTCGCCAACCTGAACGTTAAGTTCTAATCCGGCTTAGACCAGAGAAAGCGGTGGCCTTGCAGGCCACCGTTTTTTTTTGTCGATAGACCGGCTTGCGGGTCGTCGTCGTCGACAGCCGTGAGCAGCACGGTTGTGATTGTGTTGGCGTTGTCACCGGTCGTCGATAGGAGCCGGGAATAACCGATCCAATTTGCCCTGGCCAAATTCATGCACCAAGGGTGCATAGGTATGCAACAAATAAAGTAAGCGGGGTAGCGGCTTGAGGAAAGTTCAATTAAAGATGTGTGAAAAACGCGCCGAAAGTTGGCCGTTATTTGTTTAATTTATTGGGAATAAATTTTGTTGATAGAACAAAAAAGAAACGCTTGGCCCGATAGTTGTATTTAAATGTGTCTGTAGATTAGAGTTTTCTTTATCAGAATTAACAAAATGGCATCATGTTAAAGTTGCACACGACTGCGGGGTGGGGCTCTGTTGTGTCAATTTTGTCAGTTTTGGTGTTTACATTGAGGATACGGGGGTAACAATTTGGCAAAAAGTTGAGTGTGATCACTGTCATTGACACCCGGTGGCACGAAATGCAGCATCATCGCGAGGTTGGAGCAACCTTAAGATAACAAAACCCCATAAGAATTAGCGAATAGACTCGCTTTGAGTGGAGATATTATTCAAATGATGATGCAATCAGTTGTGTCACGCTCCGTGAAAGTAGCCATGCTGGGTACCCTGGCGTCCGCTGCTTTTATGAGCAATGTGGCATATGCAGAAGAAGGCGCCGATGTAGAGCGCATTGAAGTTACCGGTTCCCGTATTAAGCGCACTGACATGGAAACCGCCACACCGGTTACCGTGCTGGACGCGTCTGACATGGCGAAGCAAGGCTTCACCAACGTACAGGATGCCCTGCAGAGCCTGACTTCCACCACCGGAGCCATGACTACCCAGTCTGTCCATGGCTTTACTCCCGCGGCTTCCTCTATCAGCCTGCGCGGTGCCGGTGCCAACCGTACCCTTACCCTGATCAATGGTAAGCGCCTGAACCAGTATCCTAAGCCAGCAGGTGGTACCGACAACTTCGTTGATACTGCCAACCTGCCCATGGAAGCGGTTGCTCGCATCGAAGTACTGCAGTCCGGCGGTTCCGCCATTTATGGTGCCGATGCCGTGGGTGGTGTAATCAACATCATCCTCAAGCGCGACTTCGAAGGGGTGGCCCTGAAGTACCGCCACGGTGACACCACCGAAGGCGGCGGCGCCAATGACCGCATCGCCCTGTCCATCGGTTCCAGCTCCGAGCGTGGCAACGTGTCCACCTTCCTGGAGTTCACCGACAATGAGCAGCTGAAGGCGACCGATCGTGCCAACTTCGGCCTGGATACCGACAAGGTACCCTACAGTGACTTCTCCGCCTACAGCTCCTACGGTGCGCGCATCGCCGGTGGCCCAAGCGGCAACACCACTGCCGGCAGCCTGTCTGAGGCGGAGTGTACCGCGGGCGGTTTCCTGTGGATTCCCGAGCGCAACCTGTGTGGTTTCGACCGCTCCAAGTGGCGTGATCTGGAGCCAGAGAACCGTCGTTTCATCAGCTCCACCAACTTCACCTACGAGCTGGCCGAAGACATCAACTTCGTCGGTCGCCTGGACTTCGCCGAAGCCAAGTCCACCACCCGCATCGAGCCCATGGGCATTGCCGATTATGACGTGAACGTTAGCGGTGACCAGGTGACCCTGTCTGCCGCCGGCGGACTGAGCAAGACCTTCGCCGACAAGGCCACTGCCCTGGGCGGCGACTTCGCCGGTGCCGAAGATGGCGACTACTGGTACGTGCGTCGTCTGCACGAGTTTGGCAACCGCATGGGCGAGACTAAGACTCGCAACTACTTCTTCACCGCCGGCCTGGAAGGCGCCATCGGCTATGACTACAGCTGGGATGCGTCCATCAACTACGGCCGCACCGACGTGGACGTACTGCGCGGTGGTTACGCCACCCGTCGCGATATGTTCGACTACCTGGCTGAAGGTGACGACGGCCGCTCCCTGTTTGACCCCTTCACCAAGGAGAATGTGGCTGACCTGAGCTACACCCCCTTCGAGAAGGCCCAGTCCACCCAGAAGAACGTTCAGGCCAACCTGACCGGTCCCGCGTTCCAGCTGCCTGCCGGTGAAGCGATGTTTGCCGTGGGTGCCGAGTACACCGAGCAGGACTATGAGTCTGCCGCGGACTCCGAGACCCAGAAGGGCAACATCCTGACCACCGGTGGTTCCTCCGGCCAGGGTGAGCGCTCCTACTGGGCGACCTACGCCGAGCTGAGCCTGCCCGTGGTGGACACCCTGACAGTGGACCTGGCACTGCGTTACGACCGTTACGAAGATTTCGGTGGCAACCTGTCTCCGCAGATCGCCGTAGAGTACCGTCCCATGGACGAACTGCTGGTTCGCGGTTCCTGGAGCAAGGTGTTCCGCGCCCCAGATATGCACCGCGTCTACGGTGATCCCACCAACGGCTTTACCTCCGTCATCGACTTCAAGCGCTGTGGCGAACTGGGCGGCACTCCTGGTGAGGCCAACCCAGATGACACCATCAACGAGGTGTGTAACGAACTGCACATCGATACCACTACCGGTGCCAACAAGGATCTGGATGCCGAAGAGGGCTACACCGCCAACATCGGCGCCGTTTGGGGTGGCGACAACCTGAACATGTCCTTCGATCTGTGGGAGTGGAAGCTGGATGACATGGTGAGTGACATCTCCGCGTCCAAGGCGGCTCGTGAGTATGAAACTTACGAGAACATGATCACCCGTGACGAAGACGGCACCATCACCCACATCAACGCCACCGCACAGAACCTGGCCTACCAGAAGGTTCGCGGTATGGATCTGACCGTGGGTTACAACTGGGACCTGGCCGACCTGGGTGAGCTGAAGCTCAACGTGGGCGGTACCTACCTGCTGAAGTCTGAAGGTCAGACCGATCCAACTGCACCCATCGACGACGATCTGGAAGATGGCGGCCTGCCTCAGTACCGTGCCAACATGACTGTGGGCTGGTTCTATCAGGAGTTCGAGGCCACTCTGGCGGCTTACCACATCGCTCGCCTGCACGGCATCTACTACAACTCCTTCAAGGAGTCCGCAGAACAAGCCGGTGAATCCTTCGATGGGAAGGCTCACGAGACTGCCTCATCCACCAAGTGGAACCTGACTGGTGCCTATCACTTCAGTGACAGCTTCACCGTTAAGGCCGGTATCGTGAACCTGTTCGACAAGGGGCCAAACTTCGATCCCACCTACACCAGCTGGCCACACTACCAGCGCGGCCTGTATAACGCCCGCGGTCGTGAATGGTTCGTAGAAGGTGAAATCCAGTTCTAATGGACAGGATAGCTAGACACTGAGGTGACTAGTAAAGCAGAATGAAAAAGCCTCCCCGGTATAGGGGAGGCTTTTTGTATTCAGATTCTTGGTTCCCTGTTTGCTTATTAGTCCTCTCAGCTGAAACCTGCATAAAATCTGCAGCAGGCGGCGGTTGCCGCGTGCTCACTCCAATATCCACCCTATCTCAAAAGGTACCGTCCAGGTATTCAACACTCGAATACGCTCCGTCAATATCTGGCTTCCAGGTCGGTCGATTTTCAGCTGCGTCAGGTCGGTCTCGGATTACCAGCCCGGCCAGCGATGAAAAATTGCCCGTTCTAATTGCGGGTTAGAAGGGGGAGGGGACAGCGTCATTCGACAGGCATCCGTCGGCGCCACTTTGGGCAATCGCTGCTGAACCGGATAACCAGAGTTTGAAACCGCTCCCAGACTGGCTCAGTTTTCGCTAACAAGTTGATATTTTCGTGAGAAAATAGCGCATCACTATTAATCGAAGAACTCTGGCCATACTTGTCGCAGTCCGCGTTGTCGTGTTGCGTTTTTGTCCGGAGTCGAGTTTTTATTCGCCAATCATTGGCGAACGGAGAGTAATTACTGATGAAGCGATCAGTTCTTTCGTGGGCGATTGTCTCTGGCCTATTCGGAACCGTTGTCTCAGCCACGGTAATGAGTCGTGCCGCCGTTGCCCAGGAGGCCGAGATTGAGCGCATTACCGTACTGGGTACGCGCATTGCCAGGGAGGGGAGCGTGGCCCCCACCCCGGTGACCGTAGTCAGCGGAGAGGCCCTGAGCAACACCGGTGCGGTCAACATCGCCGAGGCGCTCAACAGGCTTCCCGCCCTGGCGAACAGCGGTGCCCTGGCCAGTTCAGGAGCCGCCATCGGCGAGGTCGGTCTCAGCGCCCTCGACCTGCGGGGCATGGGCGCCGAACGCACCCTGGTACTGGTGGATGGTAAGCGGCATGTGGCCAGCAGCATCGAAGATCCTCGCATCGACATCAACACCCTCCCCCTGGCCTGGGTCGACAGCGTGGAGATCATCACCGGCGGAGCCTCGGCGATCTATGGGGCCGATGCCGTGACCGGCGTGGTGAACTTCCGCCTGAAGCGGGACATCGATGGCCTGGCCGTCAGTGCCATCGCCGGTCGTGCCGATGATAGCGACTTTGACACCCGCAAGCTTTCCCTCGCCTACGGACGGGACCTGCAGGACGGACTGGGCAATGCCGCCATCTCCTTCGAGTATGCCGGTCAATCCAAACTGGGCGCCCTGGAGCGAGAGGCCACCCGGGACTCCTGGACAGTGATTGGCGGGACTGACACCGTCGAACGTTGGATCCAAGGCGGCTACTATGGCGTCAACAATGCCGGCGTGATCGTCGGTCCCTGGCATGGACTGAGTGACAGTTACACCTTTGCCGAGGATGGCTCCCTGGTTCAGATTGCGCCCGGTGAGGTCGTCGATGGCCTCAAGTGTGGCAGCGATTGCGACTACTACGAGAACCTTCGCCAGTGGGAGACCCTGCAACCTGAACTGGACAGCGTTACCGTCAACGTCAAGGGTCACTACAGCCTCGCCGGCGACATGGATGCCTATCTGGAGGCCAAGTGGTCCAGGACCGACGCCCGCTACGACGGGCCGCCGGCCTTCTTCCTCGGCAACTTGCAGCTGCAGAGAGACAATGCCTTTATCGGTGCCGATCTCGCCGAACTGATGGACAACAACGGCCTGGGCAGCATCATGCTTAACCGTTTCCTCGACGACCTCGGTCCCCGCGCCGAGGAGAACGAGCGCACTACCCAACGTTATGTGCTGGGGGTTGAGGGAGAGCTGGCCGAAGGCTGGATGCTGGACGCCTACGGCATCTTTGGCCAGTCGGATCTGCGCCGGGACAACGGCAACAACCTGATACTGTCCAAATTCGCCGAAGCGAGCGACGCCATCATCGTCGATGGCGAGGCAGTGTGCCGATCCGAGTCCGCCCGGGCCCAGGGATGCGTGGCGGTGAACCTGTTCGGCGATGGCGCCCTGACGTCGGAGATGGCCGATTACATCAGCACCACCTCGGTGATGAAGGCCGCGCTGCAGCAGACCATCCTGGGTGCGTCTGTGACCAACCCCTCCTGGCTGGCGCTGCCTGCGGGGTATGCCGGAGTGGCCGCAGGGGTGGAATACCGCAAAGAGAGCATGAAGACCCGTGAGGATAAGCTGGCGGCATCCGGAGACACCTTCTTCCCGGCCTATTCCAACGAAGACGCTCATTACGATGTGTCCGAGATCTATGCCGAACTGAGCCTGCCGTTGGTGGTGGACAAGCCTGGTGTGGAGCGCCTGGAGATGGATCTGGCCACACGTTACTCCAACTACTCCACTACGGGAGCTACCACCAGCTGGAAGCTGGGACTGAGCTGGGTTCCGGTCAGGGATCTCAGGGTGAGAGCCACCCTCTCCAGTGCTTTCAGGGCGCCCAACCTGAGAGAGTTCTATGGGGCCGAGAAAGACGGCTACTTCTCCATCAATGACAGCTGCAGGGCCAGCCGTCTTGCCGAGCTCACCGAGGCACAGCGGGCCATTCGCTCTGGTAACTGCGCCTCCCTGGGTGTGCCTGCCGACTTCGATTCCGACTATGACACCGTCGATCTTAAGGGCATTGAGAGCGGCAATGACAAGCTGGAGCCAGAAGAGTCCCGAAGCTTCACCGCCGGGATGGTCTATCAGCCCGATTTTATCGACTCCTTGACCATTACCCTGGATTACTGGGATATCGAGATCACCGATGCCATCTCCAAGGTTGGAGCGCAAAACATCATCGATCGCTGCCTGGATAACCCCGCCGGCACGGAAAACCAGTACTGCGATCTGCTCGGTCGTGATCCTGTGACCCACGAGCTGACCAGCCTGGTCAATACCTACACCAATGTGGCCAAGCAGCAAGCCTCCGGTGTGGATGTGGAGATTGGCTACGATACTGCACTGGGGCAGGGGGATCTGAGCACCCGGTTGATCGGTACCTACCTGATTGAGCGGAACGAGTATGCCTTCCAGGAGGATCCCTCGCTCAAGGAGGAGTTGGCCGGTACCCCGGATCATGCCAAGTGGCAGGCCAACCTGATCACCGGCTACCGTTTCCACGACTGGGATCTGCTCTGGACGCTCCGCTACATGGATGGTGTCGACGTCTACACGCCCCAATTTGAGGACAACTACACCAAACCCTATTCCACCATCATGAGCTACGGCACCTATGTGGTAAACGATCTGCTGCTGCACTACAGCTGGGACAATGGCCTCAAGCTGGGTTTCGGGGTTGACAATCTGTTTGACCGGAATCTGCCGGGTCACTCCATGGGGAATGTCGTCGGCATGGGTGGGTACGACAACGTCGGCCGCTTCTACTATCTGAGTTTCGACTACGCCCTGTAGGTGAAACGGCCGCCACCAAGGCTCAGTGGCCAGGCGGCGGCCCTGTCCAGTCCCATCTCCTTCGTCAGACGGGGGTGGGGCAGCGTATCCCGTCACCCTTCGGAGCCGCTGGCAGCGACCCTCAACCGACTCCCACTCTCCTTCGTATTGGCTTTGTCAAGATTGTGTGGCTGCTGTCACAGTTGGTTACCAATTGAATCACAACTTGGCGGCAACATTGGATGGCGGCGCCCAAAGGGCTTGGTACCCTATAGGGCAAGGTCCTGCAGGTGGACTGTCAGCAATCAACTAGGCAAGAGATAATGAAAAAAACCATAATTGCCGGTGTCGTGCTCGCCCTTGGTGTGGCGGGTTCGATCTACTACAAAGAGACCGGCAACAGCCAGGGAGCCCGAAGCAAACCCAGGACCACCCCGTCGGTGGTGGTCACCCAGGTGGCGACCGAGTCGATGCGCCGGGAGGTGGAGGCGCTGGGTACCGTCAAGGCCAGGGAGTCGGTGGTGTTGTCGGTCAAGGTCACCGAGAAGGTGGAAGCGGTCCATTTCGACGACGGCCAGAGAGTGGAGGCCGGGACATTGCTGCTGACCCTGAGGGATGGGGAGCAGCAGGCCAAGCTGAGTGCTGCCCGGGCCAACCTGCTGGAGCAGCAGCGGGAGTTCAACCGGATCAAGGATCTGGTTCAGGCCCAAACCATTGCCAGTTCAGAGCTGGACCGGCTGTCCACCTCGGTGGATGTGGCCAAGGCCACCCTGGCCCAGTATCAGGCGGAGCTGGATGCCCGCTATCTGCGCGCTCCCTTTGCCGGGGTGCTGGGGTTTCGCCAGGTGAGTCCGGGGACTCTGGTGACACCGGGGACCGAGGTCACCACCCTGGACGACATTCAGGTGGTGAAGCTGGACTTCCCGGTGCCCGAACGTTTCCTGGCCCGGCTGGCCCCCGGCCGCCGGGTGTTGGCCAGCGCCGCCGCCTTCCCTGACCGGGTGTTCACCGGCACCGTGGCCAGTGTCGACAGCCGGGTGGATCCGGTTACCCGCTCGGTGGTGGTGCGGGCCAACATCGACAACCCAGATCTGGCCCTGCGCCCGGGCATGCTGATGACCCTGAAGCTGATCACCGAGCAGCGGGACACCCTGGTGGTGCCGGAGGAGGCGATCATCCCCCTGCAGCAGCGCCACTATCTGTTCGTAGTTAGCGCCGACAACCGCATCGAGCAGCGCCAGGTGGAGGTGGGGCTGCGCACCCGCGGCAAGGCGGAGATCCTCTCCGGGGTCGAGGCCGGAGAGACCGTGGTGACCCGGGGCATGATGAAGGTGCGGCCGGGCCAGCAAGTCACCACCCGCGGCGGTGAGCGCTTCAGCGTGCAGGGAGCGGAATGATGCTGCTGACGGATCTTTCGGTCAAACGGCCGGTGTTTGCCTCGGTGATCAGCCTGCTGCTGATCGCCTTCGGCCTGGTCTCCTTCGATAAGCTGCCCCTGAGGGAGTACCCCAACATCGACCCGCCGGTGGTGGAGATCTCCACCAACTATCGCGGGGCCTCCGCTGCGGTGGTGGAGACCCGCATCACCCAGATCATCGAGGACCGCATCGCCGGCATCGAAGGGATAAAGAACATCTCCTCCTCCTCCCGGGACGGTCGCTCCTCGGTAACCCTGGAGTTCAACATCGAGCGTGACATTGACTCTGCCGCCAACGACGTGCGCGACCGGGTGTCCGGGGTGCTGAACAACCTGCCCGAGGAGGCCGATCCGCCGGAGGTGCAGAAGGCGTCCGGCAGCTCCGAAGTGATCATGTGGCTCAACCTGCAGTCGTCGCGGATGGACACCCTGCAGCTGACCGACTACGCCCGCCGTTACCTGGTGGACCGGCTCAGTGTCATCGACGGGGTGGCCAACATCCGGGTTGGCGGCGGCAAGGTGTACGCCATCCGCATCTGGGTGGACCGCCAGGCCCTGGCGGCCCGGGATCTGACGGTGTCGGACATCGAGTCGGCCCTGAGGGCGGACAACGTCGAGCTGCCGGCCGGCAGCATCGAATCTGAGAATCGCCACTTCTCGGTGCGGGTGCAGCGCAGCTTCATCGCCCCCGAGGACTTCGCCCAGCTGGTGGTTGGCAGGGGCGCTGACGGCTATCTGATCCGGCTGGCGGACGTGGCTCACGTGGAGCTGGCGGCCGAGGAGGAGCGCATCGCCTTCCGCGGCAACACCGAGTCGATGATCGGCCTCGGGGTGACTCGCCAGTCCACCGCCAACACCCTGGAGGTGGCCCGGGCGGTCAACGCCTTGGTGAACGAACTTAACCCCACCCTGCCGGATGGCATGGAGATCAAGCGCTCCTACGACGCCTCGGTGTTTGTCCAGGCCTCCATCGACGAGGTGTACAAGACACTGGGGATAGCCATGTTGCTGGTGATCGTGGTGATCTACCTGTTCCTGGGCAGTGTCCGGGCGATGCTGATCCCCGCGGTGACCGTGCCGGTGTCCCTGCTGGCCACCTTCGTGGTGCTCTATGCCCTGGACTTCTCCATCAACCTGCTCACCCTGTTGGCATTGATCCTGGCCATCGGCATGGTGGTGGACGACGCCATCGTCATGCTGGAGAACATCCACCGCCGGGTCGAAGAGGGGGAGTCCCCGCTCAAGGCCGCCTTCCTCGGTGGCCGTCAGGTGGCCTTCGCCGTGGTGGCCACCACCCTGGTACTGATTTCGGTGTTTATGCCCATCGGCTTCCTCGAGGGGGACCTGGGCAAACTGTTCCGCGAATTCTCCATCGCCATGAGTGCGGCGGTGGCCTTCTCCTCGTTGGTGGCCCTGTCACTGAGCCCGATGATGTGCTCCAAGTTGCTGAAGCCGGCGTCGGAGGATCCCTGGTTGGTGCGCAAGGTTGACCAGGCGATGGAGTGGGCCAAGGAGCAATACCGAGATTCCCTGAAGCAGTGGGTGGGCCACCCGATCCTGGTGGTGAGCGTCATCGTTGCCGCCCTGGCGGGCAGTGGCTTCCTGTTTTCCAAGGTGCCTTCGGAGTTCGCCCCCAGGGAGGACCGTGGCTCCATGTTCATCATGATCAACGGTCCACAGGGCGCCAGCTACTCCTTCATGAAGGAGTATATGGATGAGATTGAGCACCGGCTGATGCCCATGGTGGAGAGCGGGGAGATCAAGCGTCTGCTGATCCGGGCGCCGCGTGGCTGGGGCGCCATCGCCGATTTCTCCGGCGGCATGGCGATCATCAACCTGGAGGACTGGGGCCAACGACGCAGTGCCTTCGAGATCATGGCGGAGATTCGTGTCCGCCTGGCGGATCTCAGCGGGGTGCGCGCCTTCCCCATCATGCGCCAGGCCTTTGGCCGAGGGGTAGGCAAACCGGTGCAGTTCGTCATCGGCGGCGGCAGTTATGAGCAATTGGCTCAGTGGCGGGATCAGATCCTGGAAGCGGCCAAGGAGAGCCCCATGCTGGTGGGGCTGGACCACGACTACAAGGAGACCAAGCCGCAGCTTCGGGTGGTGATCGATCGTGACCGGGCCGGAGATCTTGGGGTGTCGGTGAGTGCCATCGGCCGCACTCTGGAATCGATGCTGGGGTCGCGGCTGGTGACTACCTTCGAGCAGCAGGGCAAGGAGTATGACGTGATCATCGAAGGGAGGCGGGAGAACCAGAACACCGCCTCGGATCTGAGCAACCTCTATGTGCGCTCTGGCTCGACCGGTGAGCTGATCCCCCTGGCCAACCTGGTGGCGGTGGAGGAGTTCGCCGACGCGCCGAGACTGAACCGCTACAACCGGATGCGGGCCATTACCTTGGAGGCCAATTTGGCCGAGGGCTACACCCTGGGGGAGGCCCTGGGTTACCTCGAAGGCCTGGTGGCGCAGCTGCTGCCGGCGGACGCGGTGGTCAGCTACAAGGGGGCGTCTCAGGACTATCAGGAGTCCGGCGATGCGGTGGTGTTCGTGTTTGCCCTGGCCCTGGTGGTGGTGTTCCTGGTGCTGGCGGCCCAGTTCGAGAGTTATATCCACCCGCTGGTAATCATGCTGACCGTGCCCCTGGCGACCCTGGGGGCGCTGCTTGGGCTCTATTTCACCGGTCAGAGCCTCAACATCTACTCGGAGATCGGCATCATCATGCTGGTGGGGCTGGCGGCCAAGAATGGCATCCTGATTGTGGAGTTCGCCAACCAGCTGCGTGATCAGGGGGTGAAGTTTGAGGAAGCAATCATCGAGGCGGCGGTGCAGCGCCTGCGCCCCATCCTGATGACCGGTATCACCACCGCCGCCGGTGCCGTGCCTCTGGTGCTGGCGGCCGGCGCCGGCTCCGAGACCCGGTTCGTCATCGGCGTGGTGGTGCTCTCCGGCATCCTGGTGGCCACAATGTTCACCCTGCTGGTGATCCCGGTGATCTACAACCTGCTGGCCCGCTATACCACCTCGCCGGAGTTTGTCGCTCGGCAGCTGGATGAGGAGCTGGCCAGGGAGGATCTCTACCTGCTCAGGCGTCGCAGCGGTGAGTAGGGCGAGTTGTACTGTGCGCTGAATTGGATCCTAATCAAGCAGATTGGAGCGCCCTTCGGGGCCGCTCTGACGACAACCACCCGGTGTCGTCATCGTCGGCCAAACTCCAGACACCAAAGATAAACACACCCTAATCAGACGCCGCCGCCAGGTGGCGTTTTCTTTTGCTTTTTTGAGCGCCATCCTGAAATGGCCCAGGAGTCAGAGGGATAGGCTAGCCTTAAGGAAAGCTGTCGCGAGAGAGAGGGGAAGGGCATGAAATTCAGAGTCGCCGGTCTGGCCGGTTTGTTGCTGGCTGCCGCCGTCCACCCTGCCGAGCCGGTTTCCCTGGGCCATGATGGCCTGTGGAATCCGCGGATGGCCCTGGAGCTTGAGACTCAGCGGACCAATAGGTTGTCCACCCCCCTGGCCCTGTCCGGTGCCAGGGAGGTGGATCTGCTGATGTGGATCCCTGACTGGGCCCAGCCCTATCCCCGCTATGGGGAGTTGGAGGCGATGGTCGCCTCCATGGTGGCCACCACCAATACCTACCTGGAGAACTCCCGGGTGGCGGTGCAGCTCAGGCTCAGGGGGATAGTGCCCCTCACCACCCTGGAGGCGCAGGGCGCGGCCGACCCCCTGGTGACCGACTTCAGCCGACTGGAGGAGGTCAGCCGAGCCCTGGACCTGCACTACGGGGCCGACCTGGCCATGCTGCTGGTCCCGCAGATGGATGATGCTGCCGGCATCGCCTTCCTGCCCGGCCGCCACTCGGTGGTTGGCTACAACGGACTGTCGGACGGGATCCGCGATGCGGTGGCCGCCCATGAGATCGGCCATAACTTCGGCGCCGGCCATGAGGGCAACGACGCGGCCCTGCACCCCTACAGCCACGCCGCCGACTGCGGCTTCGGCCGGACCGTGATGTGGTCCTTTGTCTCTCAGGAAACGCTGCCCAGTTTCTCCTCGCCGCTGCTCAGCTCCCCCTTGGGGTGTGGCGATGCCACCAGCGCCGACAACGGGCGCACCCTCAACGAGTCGGCGGAGTTAATTGGTGGCTGGGCGGTTCGCACCCCAGAGCGTGGCAGCCTGTCGCTGGAGAGTGCTCCGACCTCGGTGGAGGAGGGGAGTAGCTTCGAGTTGGGGATCAGCCGCAGCGATACCCAGGCGTCGGCCGCCGCGACCCTGCTGGTGACCGTGGGTGCGAGTGAGCGCTTACTGCCGGTCACCTTCGACGCCGGGGTGGATCGGACAACGGTCACTCTGTGGGTGGAGCAGGATGACCAACAGGCCAACCGCACCCTCGACGCCACCCTGTTGTGGCCGGGTGGGGCAGCCTTGGGGCGGGATCGCCATTCGGTGCAGATCATCGACAGCAGTGCCGGCGGCAGCGGTACCGTGGTGTTTGGCCAGGCCAGCTTCCGGGTGACGGCGGGGGAGGTGCTGGCCGTCGAACTGACCCGGGAGGGGGGCAGCAGCGGTCCGTTGACGGTGCAGCTTCAGACCCGAAATGGCACCGCCCTGGCGGGACGGGATTATACGGCGCTGGATCTGCCGGTGAGTTTTGACGAGGGTCAGCTCAGTCGCCGTGTTGATCTGGTCACCTTCAACCAGGGGGAAGCGCGCAGCCTGACCCTGGTCCTGACGGCACCGGGTAACCTGGTTAGCCAGGCGACGGTGCAGCTGATTCCGCCGGTGACCGCCCCGCCCAGTGGAGACGGCGGTGGAGGCGCGTTGGGATGGGGAGGGGCTATTGCCCTGATGCTCCTGGCCTGTTGCCGTCGCCGTCTTGATCGTCGCTAGCCTCGGGCTGGCCATCCTCCCCCTCATGGTGAGGTTTTTTGGGCAGGTTGGGTTTACCAAACTGGGGCATCTTGTAGTTGGCGGTGTACTTCAGCACCATGATGTTGCTGACGATGACACCGAGGATCAGGGCGATCAGCAGCCAGGCTTGCCATTTTTCCATTTCAGGGTCTCTTGAGTGTCGTTCCTTGCTTCAAGTGTACCCTGAAACCGCGCCGACAGGCAGTACAAGCGTGGTACCTCAGTTAACCCGCCACGTGTGGCCTGGGGCCTCTGGAGTGCGGGTTTTCGGCCCCATGAGCCATGCCACTCTGGCCGGAAGCTGGAACCGTTTCCGGGCGCATGGTATCGCCCTTGTGCCTTACCGGCCCGGGCGATACCATGCGCCTCATCTGGGTAACCGCCGCGGGGAGTTAGGCAGTGGAGAGATTACTGGCGCCGGTGAAGGCTTTTTTGCACGGGGAGACCCCAAGCTCATGGATAGAGGAGGCCAGGCGACCCGAGCGGCTGGCGGTGGTGCTGCAGGACCACCTGCTGTGTGAGCTGAAGGCGGCGCAGACCGCGGTGTGGCTGCTCAGGCGATACGCCCTGGACAAGGGAGGCAGTGAGCGGCTTAAGGGTTGGCTTCGCCCCTTCGAGGACCGGGTCTACCGTCCCTGCCTGGTCAAAGAGCACCAGGCCATGGCCAGTGAGGTGACCCCCGCCGGACTCAGTTGCCGTCCGGACGCGCCCCTGGCGGGCCCTCTGGTGGAGAAGATGGTGCGCCTCATCAAGGAGGAGCTGCACCATTTCGAGCAGGTGCGAACCCTGATGCTGGCCCGGGGCATAGTCATCGAGCCCATTCGCGCCTCTCGCTATGCGGCCTCGCTGATGCAGTTGGTGCGCAGCGGCGACCCCTGGGTGCTGGTGGATCGCCTCATCATCGGCGCCTACATCGAGGCGCGCTCCTGCGAACGTTTCGCTGCCCTGGCTCCCCATATGGATGAGGAGGTTCAGCGGTTCTACGTTTCCCTGCTGCGCTCGGAGGCCCGCCATTATCAGGATTACCTGGCCCTGGCCCAGATGGCCAGCCCTGAGCCCATCGATGCGCGGGTCAGGGAGATTGGCGAGGCGGAGTGGCGGCTGATTGCCGAACCGGACGCCCTGTTCCGCTTTCACTCCGGGGTGCCGTCAGCCCTTTGACCAGCAGCATCAATGCGGCGAAGTAGGTGACGAAGATGGTGGTCATTCCCGCCTGGGAGTGATAGACGAAGGTGTCGATGGCGATCATCGAGTCGGAGATCAGGAACAGTGCCGCGCCCAGTTGGCTTTGCCCGTTGAGGTTGGCCCGCACTGCCCCCATCACCATGGCGGTCAGCAGCAGGCTGTAGAGCGCCAGCAGCGGCGCCCGACCATCCAGGAAGGGCCAGATCAGCCACAGGAACACCCAAGTGCCCAGCGGCAGGGTGATCCACTGCCAGCAGGGGCGGCCCGCCGGCAGGCGCCAAAACAGGGCGAACAGGCACAGTTGGGTGACACCGAAGGCGGCCAGCCCGGGCACCAGGTGGGAGTCGTGGCCAAAGTCCAGGGCGATGTCTCCGCAGGCGGCGGCAGCCAGGGCCAGGTAGAGCAGCAGTCGGGGGCCGCGGATGGCACGTCCCAGGCTCCACTGCAGCAGCGTCAATGCGGGCAGGGCCTTAAGCAGCCAGCTCAAGGGAAAGGGGCGGAACGCCTCAGCGGCGGTGTAGGCCAGGGCCGTTAGCAGGGCCAGACCCCAGGACAGGGAGCGGTTGTCCATCATCATCCTTGATTGGGGAAAAGACCATTTTGCCGCTTCAAATCAAAAGCTTCCATCCCCCTGTTTCCTGGCAATGACAAGCCGGAAACCAGTCTGTACACCCATTTCGAAGTTAACATTTTGAATACATAAAGATTTCCACCTAGTTGCCAACCCGGCCGCGCCCCTTCGACCTTAGGCCAAAATTGGTAAAAAGGTGTCTGAATTATGCCTCGTTTCCAGTACAATGTGCGCGGCTTCAAGGTCGTACCCGGAAAATAATAATGAAATCAGACATCGTAATCTCTCAATCTGCTGACTTGGCTCCCATCACTGACATTGCCGCCGCCGCGGGCATCCAGCCACACGAGTTGGTTCCCCAGGGGCAGTATAAAGCCAAGCTCAGCCATCAATTGCTCAAGCGCGCCAGCGATGCGCCTCAGGGCAAGCTGGTGCTGGTGACCGCCATTACCCCTACGCCACTGGGGGAGGGCAAGACGGTAACCACCATCGGTCTCTCCCAGGGACTCAAAGCCATTGGCCAGAAGGTGATGGCCTGCATCCGTCAGCCCAGCATGGGCCCGGTGTTTGGCGTCAAGGGCGGTGCCGCAGGCGGCGGCTACTCCCAGGTGGCGCCGATGGAAGAGATGAACCTGCACCTGACCGGTGACATCCATGCGGTGACTGCCGCCCATAACCTGGCCGCCGCCGCCATCGATGCCCGCGCCTACCACGAACAGCGCCATGGAGATCAGTTCGAGTCCCGTACCGGCCTGCCCCGCCTCGGGGTCACCGCCGAGGGGATCGTCTGGAACCGGGTGGTGGACATGAATGACCGCGCCCTGCGCCGGATCCGCATCGGCCTCAACGAGCCGGGCAGGACGGTCAATGGTCTGGAGCGAGAGAGCGGTTTCGACATCTCCGCCGCGTCTGAACTGATGGCGATCCTGGCCCTGGCCAAGGACCTTGGCGATCTGCGCAAGCGCCTGGGGCAGGTGGTGCTGGCTTACGACGATCAGGATCAGCCGGTGACCGCCGAGCAGATCGGGGTGGCCGGTGCCATGGCGGCCATTCTCAGGGATGCTGCCCAACCTACCCTGATGCAGAGCCTGGAGGGGGTGCCCACCCTGGTGCATGCCGGACCCTTTGCCAACATCGCCCATGGCAACTCCTCGGTGATCGCCGACCGTATCGCCCTGGGGCTGGCAGATGTGGTGGTGACCGAGGGCGGTTTTGGCTCCGACATGGGCTTCGAGAAGGCGTGTAACATCAAGGCCCGGGCCGCCGGTCGCGGGCCCGATGCGGCGGTGGTGGTGGCCACCTTGCGTGGACTGAAAGCCAATTCAGGCCGCTATGACCTGCGCCCCGGCCAGCCGCTGCCCGACGCCCTGTTCCAGGAGGACAGCGAGGCCCTGGTCGATGGCTTTGCCAATCTCAAGTGGCATATCGACAACGCCCGTCGCTACGGTGTCCCCGTGGTGGTGGCGCTGAACCGTTTCCCCGACGACAGCGACGCCGAGCTGGCCTGGCTGGAGGAGCGGGTCAGGGAGTCCGGGGCCAGCGTGGCCCTGTCTGAGGCCTTTGCCAAGGGGGGCGAGGGCGCCAAGTCCCTGGCTGAGGCCGTGATGGCAGCCCTGTCCGAGCCCGCCGACTTCCGCCATTTGTATGAGCTGGATCAGCCCCTGGAGGCCAAGCTGCTGACCCTGGCCGAGGTGGCCTACGGTGGTGACGGCATCGAGCTGTCTGAGCTGGCCAAGGCGGACATTGAGCGGCTGACCGTGCTGGGTTACGGCAACCTGCCCCTGTGCATGGCCAAGACCCCGCTCTCCATCAGCCATGACCCTGCCCTGAAAGGGGTACCCAGCGGCTTTACCATCCCGATCAGGGGGCTGAGGCTGTGCGCCGGGGCCGGTTTTGTCTATGCGCTCACCGGCAATGTGATGACCATGCCGGGACTGCCGGAGCGACCCGCCTACCTCAGTATCGATATCGACGAGGATGGCAACATCACCGGCATCGACGAGTAACGCCAGCGCCCCCGAACCGGGGGCGTTTTTTTGTGGTTCCCCCGAAGAAAGACCCTGGTTTGACTAAGGGCGTTTGGGCCCGGGGATCCCTGTGATACCCTAGGGCCACAGTTTTTGGTGAGTGTGTGAGTTATGAAATACCAGATTGTGCCGGTCACCCCCTTCCAGCAGAACTGCACCCTGTTGTGGTGCAGCGACACCAACAAGGCGGCGGTGATCGACCCCGGTGGCGACCTGGAGCGGATTGTGGCGGCCATCGACAAGCAGGGCGTCGAGGTGGAGCAGGTGCTGCTGACCCATGCCCATATCGACCACGCCGGTGCGTCCCGCATGCTGGCCGACCAGCTGGGGGTGCCCCTGGTGGGACCGCACAAGGCGGACCAGTTCTGGCTGGATCAGCTGCCCCAGCAGGCTCAGATGTTCGGTCTGGCGCTGTCCCAGGCGTTTACCCCAGACCGCTACCTGGAGGACGGTGAGCAGATTTGCGTGGGCAACCAGACCCTCAAGGTGCTGCACACCCCGGGGCATACCCCAGGTCACGTGGTGTTCTACAACGCGGGTGCCGGACTGGCCTTTGTCGGCGATGTGTTGTTTGCCGGCTCCATCGGTCGTACCGATTTCCCCATGTCCAACCACGGGGATCTGATCGCCTCCATCACCGGCAAGCTGTGGCCCCTGGGGGCCGACACCGAATTCGTCCCCGGTCATGGGCCCAACTCCACCTTCGGTCAGGAGCGCAGCTCCAACCCCTTCGTGGCCGACGCGGTTCTGGGCGGCTAACGGCCGTCAGTCAGGGAAAAACCGGCCAACAGGCCGGTTTTTTTGTGCACGGGACAACACGAATTCGCGGGGCAGATCAAAGATCCGTAAACAGCCCGACCGCCTGTTCTGTCTCAGAATCCAGCTCATGGTAGTCTGGCGCCACTGCTGTATCCAAGGAATTACAATGAAGTATCAAGTGGTGCCGGTAAGCGCCTATCGGACAAACTGCGCCCTGCTGTGGTGCACCCAGAGCAACAGGGCGGCGCTGATCGACCCGGGTGGCGACCCTGAGTTGCTGATGCAGGCCATCGAGGCGCAGGGGGTGACCCTGGAGCGGATATTGTTGACCCATGGGCATATCGACCACGTGGGGGCAGCCATGGTGCTGGCCGACAGGTTGGGGGTGCCCGTGGAGGGCCCCCACAGGGACGACCAGTTCCTGCTGGAGATGCTGCCCGAGGAGGCGCGCACCTACGGGTTCCCCATGGTGGAGGCCTTTACGCCGGGCCGTTACCTGGAGGAGGGGGACAGGATTCAGGTGGGCAATCTGACTCTGGAGGTGCTGCACACCCCCGGCCATACCCCGGGACACCTGGTGTTCCATAATCCCCAGGCGGGCATCGCCTTCGTGGGGGATCTGATCTTTGCCGGCTCGGTGGGGCGTACCGACTTCGAGGGCGGCAACCGGCGGGATCTGCTGCACTCCATCACCACCAAGCTGTGGCCTTTGGGAGCCGATACCGAGTTTGTCCCCGGCCATGGTCCCAACTCCACCATTGCCCGGGAGCGTCGTCTCAACCCCTATGTGGCGGACAACCTGCTTCAGGGGTAGCCACAATATGAAAAGCCGGCCTCAGGGCCGGTTTTTTTCTGCCTGCATCTGTCACAGCCTGAGCTGGCGGTCGACCAGATAGGCCAGCAGAGGTAATTCCGCCAGCAAGGTGAGTTTGACCAACGCTAGGAAAGCGGGGTTGCCCAGTGCGGTCAGCTTAGTCATGGCGACGCGCCTCTACGGGCAAACAAGGTCCACTCCCTGGCCTGAATTGAGGCGCGGTGGTGCCAGTCAGGGCAGAGTAGCGACGGGGCGTATATGGCTCAAGCCATGACCAGTATTATCAACGCTTGATTCAGGGATGGGGCTGACCCAAGAAAAAGGCCGGTCTGAAGACCGGCCTTGGGCACTCGGATGGAGTGAGTTACAGCTTGTAGTTGACCGACAGCATCACCATGTGGGCGTTGTAGTCGCTGTTCAGGTCACCCAGGGTCACCAGGTTGGACAGGGTGTCCTGCTCAACGGCAGCGTAGTCCGCATCCTCATAGCGCTCGAAGCGGTAGTCCAGCCTCAGGGAGAGGGCGGGATTGATGGCGTAAGCACCGTAGAGGTTCAGGTTGTAGCTGGTGGCGAAGTAGCCATCGTACTCGCTGAAGCCGGCGGTGGTGTCGCTGTTGGAGTCGGCGTAGACATAGTCGCCGCCCAGAACCAGCTTTTCAGCCATCAGGCCGGAGTAGGTGAAGCCCAGGCCGAAGTGCTCAAACTCATCCTCCACCTTGGCTTCCCAGTTGGCGGGACCGGAGACCGAGCCGGACTGCTCGGAGAAGATCCACTGCTTGCCGAAGAACAGGTGAGTGTTGAAACGCTCGGTGTGCTGGAACGCCAGGGTGGCATCAAAGCCGTAATCCTCGGCTTCAGTCAGGCCCACTTCGGAGTTGTCATAGTCATCCAGGGCATAGTAGCCGCTGAGATCCACGGTCAGCCGATCCAGAGGGGTGTGGCTGAGGCGCAGTTCCACTTCGCTGCGATCCCGGTCCGCCACGTTGTAGCGGCGCATCAGGTCGTTGTTGTTGCCGGTGACCGTGTAGGTGGAGCCGTCGCGGCTGGAGAAGCCGCCCTTCAGGGCGATGTCCCAGGCGTCGAAGGCGGTCACGCGGACACGACCCCACACGGCGTCATCTGTGGTGTCTTCACGATCCTGGGCGCTGCGGGTCACCTCCTTGCGGTCATAACCCAGGTCCACCCGGTAGCCACGGGCGATGCGGTAGCTTGCCCCCAGCTTGTAGGTGGTGCGATCCACGTCGTAGGCCTGGTACTCGGCGGCGTTGCCAGAGTTGGGATCCAGGGCCAACTCGGTGACCAGGATGTCAGAGGAGTTGTCACGCTCGCTGTAGTCCACGGAGGCGGTCAGACGCAGGGCGCTGGTCACCAGGGAGGTCAGCTTCAGGTTGGCGTCCAGGGTTTCGATTTTGCCGTCGAAACCGGCGAGACCGTTGTTGACCAGCAGCAGATCCTGGTCCTGGGTCATCTCACCGGAGGAGACCCGACCGGCGACCTGGGTGCGGCCGAAGCTGTAGTAGCCGTTGGCCATCACCTGGTAGGCGTCGTTGTCCGGAGCATCCTGGTAGGCACCCGGAACCGCGCCGAAGTTCAGCACGTCCACCTTGTTGTCGTAGCTGGAAGCCAGGTACGCCAGCTGGGTGAACCAGCGTTCGCCCTGCAGCTTGACGCCCGCTTCCCAGGTGTCGGTGCTGCTGTCTACCGGCTTGGCCACATTGGTGGGGGTTCCGCCCCAGATGGAGGCCTTGGTCAGGCCGCTCTTGTCTTCGCGACGGAAGTTGGCATAGGTCTGCCACATCTCGCCGCCGACACTGAGTTCGGCGCCATAGCGCTCGCGTTCGCTTTCCAGGGTCTGCTCCTGGAGCTCACCGGCCACCCAGCCGTTGCCGACGACGGAGTAGTTGGACTGGGCGTGGTCGTTCTTCACGGTCACCAGCTTGCCGTACTCCAGGGCCAGGTTCCAGGTGTCACCGTGCCCGGCGGACAGGCGGGCTTCGCCGTTGTCCATGCCCAGGTTACGGGCTTCCAGGGCGGCGCCATAGCCGGACTCAGCGCTGTACTTCAGGTCGGAGTTGAAGGCACCAAAGGCACCATCTTCTGCACCAAAGTAGTTGGCGGAGCGTTCATTGTCGCTGTCGACCGTACCGGCGGCCACACCGACGCTGCCGTGGGCGCCGTACTCGACGACGCAGCGTTTGCAGGACCATTTGTCGGTGTTGACCTTGTCCAGGTTGGCGTCCTGGATGCTGTAGCCACCCGCCATTGCCATGCCGGAAACACCGGCAAGGGCCAGGGTGATCAGGTTGTATCTGAATCTCATGCTTCCCTCTCCTTAGCGTTGCAGCGCTTTGCCGGCAGGGTGGTTAGACCCGTGGATCTGGCTGTGGCAGTTCAGACAGCTCTGGCCAGAGGTAAAGACGCTGGGCTGGCCGTTGATGCTGTTGCCGCTGTGAGGGTTGGTGTGACACTGTTGGCACAACTGCGGAGCACGGTTGCTCAGCATGCCCTCGTTAACACTGCCGTGAGGGTTGTGGCACAGGGAGCAATCCTCGGTCACCGGTGCGTGCTCCCACAGGAAAGGGCCGCGCTTCTCGGCATGACACTGGTAGCAGTTGTCGTTGACCGACACCTGGTTCAGGGCCGCTTCGGACATGGAACCGTGCGGGTTGTGACAGTCGGTGCAGCTCATGTCGGCCCACTTCAGCGGGTGGGAGGAGCGCTTGTTCATGTCCGCTTTCTGGCGGCTGTGACAGGCGGTGCAGGCCGCCACTTCGGTGACGCGGTCCAGAATGGGATCCTTGTCGACGTGTACCTTGTGGCAGGAGGCACAGGCCACCTCTTCCAGGTTGTGGGTGGAGGAGTGCCAGGCCATGCGCTCGCCATCCTGGTGACAGGAGAGGCAGACACTGTTCTGCTTGGCCGCAGGGATGGGGGCATCGGCACCGAACTGGATCATCGGCTCCTTGCCGCCCTTGTTGTGCTTGCCCTGGGGGCCGTGACAGGCTTCGCACTGCAGGCCGGCCATGGGGCTCTTGCTGCTGGCGGTGCTGCCGTGCACACCCTTGAAGATCGCCATTACGTCGTCGCTCTTCTTGTGGCACATCAGACAGCCGTCGGCGCCCTTGTTGGAGTATTTACCCTCGGCAAACTTGGCGTCCAGGATCTGCTCCACTTCCGCGTCGGGCAGCTTGTCCCACGGGGCGGCGGTCGCACCCAGGCCGGTAAGCAGGGCGAGGCCGGCTACCAGGGGGGTTAACCATTTCATCTGTTTCATATCGTGTTCCTAACTGTGATCCGAACAGGGGGAGGGCGTAAGCCCTCCCCGACGCCTTAGAACTTGACGTTGCCGTGGTTCGCCACGTCAGGGGCGTGGCAGACGAAGCAGTTCTCGGCGGAGACCGCCTGCTGGGCTACAGCCTTGTCACCGTTGTACACGCCGTTGCCGAGGGTGCCGCCGGTCATGTGGCTGATGGCAGCCTCATAGCCGTGGCAGCTGGCGCAGGTGGCGGTGATTGGGGTGCCGTAGCGGGCGTCGGCGGGGTTGAAGCGGTTACCGCCGTCAACGATGCCGGTGTTGATCACATCCTTCTTGCCGAAGGCGTCCAGGTTGAAGCTGGTGTGGCACTGGGTGCAGTCGCCAACGATCGCCTTCTCGCCATGGACCACGTGCAGCTTCTGTTCGAAGGCGCCCTGGTTGTCGAAGGCGTAGGTGCCCTCTGGGGTGTGGCAGCTTACACAACCGTCCAGGCCTTCAACCAGGTCACCCATGACGAAACCTGGGTGGTGAGTACCTTTGTGAATCTGGAAGTTGTCGTTGTGGCAGCCCTCACACTTGGTGATGTCCAGGGAGTCCGTGTGACGCATGGAGGGGGCTTCACCGGACTTGGTGACAAAGGCCAGATTGGCTTTCATACCAGTGAAGTTTTCATCCAGGGAGTGGCCACTCTCGTCCAGAGGCAAGCCTTCACAGCTGATGATCTGGCCATCTTTGGAGCAAGCGGACAGGCCGACGAAGGTGAATGCGGTGTCAGCGTCGCCGTTGCCGAAAGCCAGGGCTCCGGTGTTGGCCACGATATCACCGTCGACGATGGTGGCGCCGTTGGCCAGTTCACCCTGTTCGACGGCATTAAAGCCACTCTTTTGACCGTAGCCCAGAACCGGGAAGTTGGGGCCGATGTTGGTGGTCAGTTCCAGGCGCTCGATGCTGGTGAGTACTTCGGAAGCATCCAGCTTGGTGCCTGCGGAGTCCAGGATGGAGACGGTGACGTTGACGCTGTCGTCTGCGGCCACGTAGCTCATCTGAACATCAGTGCTCCACTGGGCAATCACCTTGGCGGCATCGTTCCACTCGCCCAGGTGGGCGTCGATGGTGCCGGCAACCACGCCGGTGCCTTCGGCGGTGTGGCAGGTGGCGCAGGTGGAGCTGTCGGGCTGCTCACTGATGTGAGCGCTGTCGGTGTGACAGCTGGAGCAGGTCTGCTTGGTGGGGACCATGGACCAGTTGCCCCACTCGGTCAGGGCCAGGTCGGCTTCCGGCTCGGAGGTCAAGTGGCAGACGTTACAGGCGGCGCGGTCGGTGGGGTATTCACCCTCGGCAAAGGCAACCTGGTGCTTATCGTGAACCAGCACGGTCAGGCTGCGGCTGGTGCGGCCACCGTCTGCCTTCATGCCATCGTGGCAGGTGGCACAGGTCTGAGGATTGGTGTAACCGTGCTTAATTGCCTGGTCTTCGCCGTGACAGGCGGCACAGGAATCGATGGCTACGATGTTGCGGGTGTAGTCGGCGGCGGCGCCGGCGGCATTGTAATCAAAGGCCACTTCCGCTTGGGGAACAGTGGTGGTGCCGTCTGCCAGGGTGCCGGCGGGCACCACGATGTTCAGGCGACGAGTGAAGTCAGGATCCAGCTGAGCCTTTTCCAGGGCGCTGAAGGTCACGCTGTAGTAGCCGTTCTTCTCGTCCACGATCTCGGCGGCGCCGTACTTGCTATTATGACCGGCAACCTGCCACATGGTGCTGTCACCCACGGTCTTGTGACCGGCGGGCAGCAGCTGGGCCACGTTGATCTTCATGCCCTGCAGGCCAACGACAGACTCGTCCTCTTCGTTGGTGGCCAGAATTTTGAACACCGGCAGGCCGTTGTCGAAGCTGACCTCGGTGACGGACAGGTTCAGTTGGTTCACGGTCACCGCGGGCTCACCGCCGGGACGTCCGGGGTTGCCATCGTTGCCGTCGTTGCCGTCGGATCCGCCACAGGCGGACAGCGCTGCACTGACTACCGCTGCGGTAGCCATCAGACGCCAGTTGGGGGTTTTCATCATCATCATTATCATTTCCCTGCTTTTTGGAGATGGTTTTTTGTTAACCATCTTACCAAGTGACGCTTACCGTCTTGATTAAGATTCAGTTAAGCGCCTATTCAATGCAATTTATATCAACTTCCTCTCATGAATTCTGTGACTTGCATCAGCGATTTACATTGCTCTACCCAGAAAGGGGTAAGTGAAAAAATTCACTTGGGCAATAACTTAGTTGCAAAAAGGGGAAATGTGAATGGGGTTTTTCGCCGGTTCAGCCGGGGTTCAGTGAAATATCTTCGATAGCCCGGCTTCAAGTCTGAAAAACCGAGCTAACAGGCTGAAAAAAGAGGGGGCACAGGTTCAAGTTTGCGCCCTTTTGTCTGTGGTGCTGACAATTTGAAACAATTTCCTTCCGTTTCCTTGCCGAGACAAAAAAAAGCGGCCCGTTTGGGCCGCTTGGGGTGTTCAGCGGTAGGCCTTAGTGGCTGGAGCCCCAGTTGGAGTGGGCTTCCAGAACCTGGCTGTTGCTGTGGCAGGTGGCGCAGGTCTCTTCGACCTGGGCTGGGTAGCTGCTGGATGGCACACCGATGGTGTTGATGTCACCGTCGTGGTCGATCACGCCGCCCATGGACTTGATATGAGCCACGGTGGAGTCGCTCATGCCATAGGGGGGCAGGTGGCAGCTGACACAGGCGGCGGCCTGTGGGGAGACCAGCAGTTGCTCGTTGGTCGCCGGGTTGAAGCGTCCGCCGTCGGTAGTGCCGAAGGCAACCGGCGCGGCATCGGCTGGGATCAGGCCCAGTGAGAAGCCATTGTCACCGTGACAGGTCGCACAGTCGGTCTTCTTGAAGAAGCCGCCGATGTAGTGCTTGCTGTGTACGATGTACGCCAGGTTGGAGGAGCCGGCGCCCTTCTTGTCACGAGTGCCGTTGTGACAGGTGGCACAGCCGTCCATGTCATTGGTGTAGCGGTGCTTGATGGCGGTGGTGTGACAATCCTGACAGGCAGACATCTCGGCATGCTGGATGCGAGGGCTGTCTGCAACGGCGGTGCCGTCCTGGTTGAAGTAGAAGGTGTCACTCACCAGGTAGGGGGCGGTCTGACCGTCCAGGTTGCCTTCCGCATCGATCACACAGTCTTCACGCTTGCCCTTGCTGCCGAAGCAAACATGAATCTGGCTGCTCAGGGCGATGGAGGCACCGGCATCGACCAGTTCCTTCACACTATAAGCTGTATCGGGAATGGTGACTTCGATACGTCCGTCGTCCAACTGGGTGGCATAGCTAGGCTGACTACCAACGCCAGGTAGAGCTACGCCGACTTTTTGGTAGTTCACCAGGAAGTCGTCGCTCTTCACGCCGTTCAGCACGATGGCGCTGGTTTTTCCGCCATACTTGTAATCGCGCGGGTCGATCTGGCTCAGGGGCACCAGCTCGTCACCGTCCATCACCTTGAAGATGGTGGTGATGGAGGTGCCGTCATCGGCCACGGAGATCTCATCAAAGATCACCTTCAGCTCGGTGGAGCGGGCATTGGCGTTGGCATCATAGTGTCCCGCCTCGGCGCCTCGTGCAATTTGGCCGTGGCAGGAGACACAGTTCAGCTTATCTTCCTGGATCTGGTTGTTGTCCGCATCCCAGTGCCAGCTGGGCACACCGTAGACGCTGTTGTGACAATTCAGACAGGTGGCGCTGTCCAGGTCGGCGGTCCAGGCATCGGCGTTGGCCACAGACTCGTTGGCCTGGTGACAGGTCTGACAGTTGGAGGCGATCTGTGGGTAGAGACCGTCGTCGGCAAAGTAGGAATGGCTGTGGAACTCGTGGGCAATGCCCTTGATGGAACCATCGTGCTTGCCGATAACGTTGCCGTCGTCATCCTTGGTCTGGTACTCGTTGAACTCCACGTGACAGAAGGTACAGGAGTCCATCACCGTGTGCTTGCCTGGGTGGTGCATGTTGCCCAGGTTACCGTCGTGGCCGGGTCGGTGGCAGCTTTCACAGGTCTCGTTGGCGATCACGTGCTTGGGTCGCTCGGCGACGGTGTCGGCGCTGGGCAGCCAGTAGTAGAAACCGGCGGTATTCAGGTAGTCGCCGTTGGCCAGGTGGATCTCGCCAGCGTTGTCGTCGCGCACCTTGATGGTCAGGTAGACGCCGTGGGTCAGGTCGTTCTTCACCTCGTACAGACCATTGGTGTTGATGGCCACCTCGTAGGCGGAGCCGTCGGGCTTGGTGCCCTTGGTCACCAGGGTGTAGGTGCCGTCGTTGTTGTCGGTCAGGCAGTCGGTGCAGTTGACGTCGCCACGGTAGGAGATGCCGGAGAAGTAGCCGGAGCCTGCGAACAGGGTCTCACCGTTCACTTCGCCCTTGGTCTTGGTGTAGTAGCTCAGCCAGATGTCGCGGGGTGAACCCTCGATATCGGTGGAGCCGATCTCATCTTCGCTGCCGATACGGCCCAGGGAGACAGCGGCGATGTCGATGTCCTTCAGGCCGTAGAGGGCAACGCCGTTGCCGTCGGTCAGAGAGAAGTTGAGGGTCAGGATGCCGGCGTCATCAAAGCTGGCATCGGTGATAGTGCTTACGATAGCGTTGGCGGAGGTCACCGGCTTGCCGACGGGGCCGGGCTTGCCGTCCTCGCCGTTGGAACCGTCGGATCCGTCGCTGCCGCAGCCGCTGAGGGCCAGGGCGCCCAGGCCGGCGAAGGCCATGGCACGCCAAAGGGCGTTGGGTTTCATCATCATCATTACTTTTTCCCTGCAATGTTTAGGTTGTTCATGCATATACCCCAAACTGGGTATGCATAATGAACAGCACGAAGATAACCCAGACGATGGCCTGTTCATCGTGATCAATGTCAACAATTCCAAAAGTTTAAACTTGATATTGCAAAAAAAGTGAGCCCTGTTCAGTTTGCCGTCAGCAATGTAAAAATAAATTGACACCGAGCGCCGCTCGTTCTGTCTTAAGTATTGATTTAAAAAAATAAAGTGGAACAACGGCCGTGCTGGCGACGCGGTCCAAGTTCGAGCGTGAAAAGATGATCGGGATCTCAGCTTGTCGGAGCGGCCGTTTTGCCGTTGAATATTCTGTGAACTGAGTCATTATGTTGCAATTTTACTCACATTAAACTCTCTCGCCACAGGTTTTGCCGCGGACTATCGGTTTGATGCGGCACATTTTTTGAGGATGAGAGATGAACAATAACCAGCAGCAATCCGGTTGGTCCAAGCTGTGGAGCCAGCCCAAGTCCAAGTGGCTTCTGGGGATTCCCCTGGGGGCCTTCCTGGCGGTGGCCCTGGGGGCGGTAGGCACGGTCGGCTTCAACACCGTTCTGCACGCCACCAGCAGCGACGCCTTCTGCGTGAATTGCCACGTACCCTCCTTCGCCGCCGAAGAGGTGGCCCTGAGCAAGCACGGCACCAGCGTGTCCGGCATGGTGGTCAATTGTGCCGAT
This sequence comes from Ferrimonas sediminicola, assembly GCF_005116715.1. Taxonomy (GTDB): domain Bacteria; phylum Pseudomonadota; class Gammaproteobacteria; order Enterobacterales; family Shewanellaceae; genus Ferrimonas; species Ferrimonas sediminicola. Next base: position 65,360 of record NZ_SWCI01000008.1, read on the forward strand.
TGTCACGTCTCCAAGGAGTTCGTGCCCAAGATGATCCGTAAGATCTCCGCCATGAAGGAGGTTTACCTGGAGCTCAAGGGAGAGATCACCACCAAGGATGAGTTCCTGGCCTATAAGAAAGAGGGCGCCGCCCGCATCATCGAAGAGATGAAAGCCAACGATTCCCGCGAGTGCCGCAGCTGCCATGACGTAGGGCGGATGAACTTCGACAAGCAGAAGAAGGTGGCTGCCAAGATGCATCAGAAGATGGACAGCATGGGTAAGACCTGCATCGACTGTCACAAGTATAAGGTGGCCCACAAGAAGCCCTGAGGCTGCTCCCTAAGCAGTTGACAAAGCCGGCCGCCGCCGGCTTTTTTTGCGCCTGCAGCTTGGGGGCTCCGAGGTGGCGTCGGTGTCCACCGCAGGCCGCAGCACTCGCCCGTGTGACTCCGGAGTGTGTCAACGCGGAGGCCAGCGCCCGCAGAGCGGCATATTGTGGTGTCAATGGAGGGCAAGATCGGCTAAGCGGCAAAAAGAAAGCCCCCGGATGGGGGCTTTCGGCAATGGTCAGGAGAGGTGTCTGTTAGGCCAGGGCGGCGCGGCCGGCAGCAGCGCGGCTCTTCCAGTCACCGATGGGCAGCACGGTGCGGCCAAACTCGGCGTTGATGATGGTGGCCATCGCCAGGTAGAAGGCGGCGCCACCACAGACGATGCCCTCGTAGCCGGCGATGGTGCCAATCAGGGCACTGCCGGTGAAGTCACGGGCGGCCAGCAGGAAGAACAGCACGGTCAGCGAACCGAAGATGAACTGTTTGACTCGGGGGTAGTTGGCCAGGGTACCGATAAACATGAAGCCGGTGAACAGGCCCCACAGGCTCAGGTACCAGCCCATGAAGTGATGGGGGCTGGCTGCGACGCCGACACCCATGTTGGGCAGCATGATCAGCGCCACCAGGGTCAGCCAGAAGGAACCGTAGGCGGTAAAGGCGGTGGTGCCAAAGGTGTTGCCGTTACGGTACTCCATGATGCCGGCAATGATCTGGGCGATACCGCCAAAGAAGATCCCCATGCCCAGAATCATACCGTCAATGGGAAAGAAGCCGGCGTTGTGGATGTTCAGCAGAATGGTGGTCATGCCGAATCCCATCAGACCCAGTGGCGCGGGATTTGCGTGAGCGCGGTTCATAATTTCACCTAATTTTTGTTAATAAGATGTAGAGTAAACGGTTGAAAGAGCGGGGATTATTGATCGGGTCGCTGTGGCAGTAATGTGAACGGAATCACATTCAGCCCAGGGGCGACCGGGGAGTAAAAGAACTTTGAACCTCATTTAACTGTTAGTGGCTTGAGTGTGATCCAGCTCCGCAAAAATCCGCTATCGATCCTCTTAACTCCGGCTCTGGCCCGCATTCCCGGTGACCTCTGTTCAAAGTTGCGAGGAAAACAGGAATAATTTCCATTTGAGATAAAAAACGGCGAACTAGGTCAAGGATTTTTGGAAAACCTTGTGTATACTTAAGTGCAAATGATATCAATTCCCATTTAGAAGCAGGTAGCAGAATGGTTTTATCAGAGCTGGGTCTAGGACAAAAAGGCAGTGTGGTTCGCCTGGGCGACCAGTCCATGTCACTCTCTCTCAAGCGTCGGCTGATGGCGCTGGGCTTCACCAGGGGCAGTGAAGTAAAGATGGTTCGCTCTGCGCCTCTGGGTGGCGCGGTCCAGTTGACGGTGCGGGGAGCAAGCCTTTGCCTCAACAACCGACTGGCTGCACAGATTCACGTAGAGGTGTAACCAATGTCCAAAGTACTGCGCTGTGTCGCCGTTGGTAACCCCAACTCCGGTAAGTCTACCCTGTTTAATGCTCTGACCGGCAACAATGTCTCCGTCGGCAACTGGGCCGGCGTGACCGTCGACAAGAAGGTCGGCAAGCTGACTCTGGCCGATCAGCCGGTCGAGATCACCGATCTTCCCGGCCTGTATGACCTCGAAGCCGCCGATGGCGAAGGCTTTATCGATGAGAAGATCAGCCGAGACTACCTGCTGGGACAGGGGATCGACCTGCTGATCAACGTAGTGGATGTCTCCCAACTGGAACGTAACCTCTACCTGACCACCCAGCTGCGCGAACTGAACGTGCCCATGCTGCTGGTGCTGAACAAGGGCGACGTCACCGAGCGCCGCGGCGTCCAGGTGGACACCGCCGCCCTGGAGAAGCGCCTGGGTTGTAAAGTGGTGCAGATCAGCGCCAAGAACGAATCTGGCCCCAAGCTGGTGAAAGAGGCGATGGTCGAGCTGGCCAGCCGTGGTGACACCAGTCAGCCCTTGGCCATTGATCTGGGGGCCGAAGTTGAACAGGCCCTGGCCGAACTGGGTGGCAGCCGGGCCAGCGCCATCACCCGCCTGCTGGCCCAGGGTGACGACGCCGCCCTGCAGGCCTCCAACAAGCTGGTGGCCCAGGACATTACCCCCGCAGAGCACATCGCCGACCGCCGCTACCAGTTCATCGGTGAGCTGGTGAGCGCCGTAGTGTCCAAGCCGTCGGTCATCGATTCCATGACCGAGAAGCTGGATCACTATGCCCTGAGCCCCATGACCGGGGTACCCATCTTCCTGGGCATGATGTACCTCACCTTCATGTTCGCCATCAACGTTGGCGCCTCCTTCATCGACTTCTTCGATATCGTGGCCGGTGCCATCTTCGTCGACGGCACCGCCCTGCTGCTGGAGAGCGCCGGCATGCCCGACTGGTTGGGCGCCATCCTGGCTGACGGCGTGGGTGCCGGTATCCAGACCGTGGCGACCTTCATTCCGGTAGTGGCCTTCCTCTACATTGCCCTGAGCATCCTTGAAGTGTCCGGCTACCTGGCCCGGGCCGGTTTCGTCATCGAAGGGGTGATGCAGAGGATTGGCTTGCCCGGCAAGGCGTTCGTTCCGTTGATTGTCGGCTTTGGCTGCAATGTACCGGCCGTGACCGCGACCCGAGCCCTGGACACCAAGCGTGAACGCATCGTCACCGCCATGATGGCCCCGTTCATGTCCTGTGGTGCCCGTCTGCCGGTGTACGCCCTGTTTGTGGCGGCGTTCTTCCCCGATAACGGCCAGAACCTGGTGTTTGCCCTCTACCTGATCGGCATCGTGGCCGCCATCCTGACTGGCCTGCTGCTGCGTCATACCCTGCTGCCCGGCGACGCCAGCCAGGGCTTTATGGAGCTGCCCGACTACGAGATGCCCACCCTGGGGGCCATCGGCCGTCGCACCTGGCAACGTACCAAGCAGTTTGTGCTGGGAGCCGGTAAGACCATCGTGATCGTCGTGACCATCCTCAGTTTCTTCAACTCCATGGGGACCGATGGCAGCTTCGGTAACCAGGACTCTGAGAAGTCGGTGCTGTCTGCCGCGGCACAAATTGTGACCCCGGTATTTGATCCCATGGGGGTCAAAGAGGAGAACTGGCCCGCCACCGTGGGGGTGATCACCGGTATCTTCGCCAAGGAGGCGGTGGTCGGTACCCTGAACAGCCTCTATAGTCAGGGCGCCGAGGAGGAGGCCGGTGAGTTCAGCCTGCTGGGCGCCGTCAATGAGGGGCTGGCAACCATCCCTGAGAACCTGTTCGGCATCGCCTGGGACGATCCTTTGAGCCTGAACATCGGTGACGCCAAAGATGTGGACACCATGGGTGAGGAGTTCGGTTTCGAGGCGGCGACCCTGAAGAACCTGAAGTCCCAGTTCGAAACCGGTGCGGCGGCCTTCGCCTACCTGCTGTTCATCCTGATGTACACTCCCTGTGCGGCGGTACTGGGCGCCATGGCCGGAGAGTTCGGTGCACGCTGGACCGCCTTCAGCGCCGTTTACACCTTCGTGGTGGCCTACGCCACCGCCACCCTGTTCTACCAGGCTTCCCGCCTGGCGGTGGAGCCGGGCCACGCCCTGTTCCACATCGGCATCATCCTGGTGTTGCTGGTGGCCGGAATCACCTATCTGCGCAAACTGGGCAAGCGTTCCCAGATGGGCGTCGGTGACATTCCGGTGGCCATCAAGGAGTGATCTCGCCTCACTCACCTTAGATGACGCAAGGCAGCCTTCGGGCTGCCTTTTTCGTTTTTGACCCGGAGCCCTTGCTGGTCTAAAGAACAGGGGGACGGGGCGGGAGAGTTCCGGTGAAAAATTCGGGAAAAGTCACCGCCGTATCGACGATTGGGTCTTGCTCCTGTCCCGGTGATAGTGGATCATTACCCGCTTATAAGTTTTTGTTGAAGTGAGTCGAGGGCAATCATGACCCAGCCGGACAACGAGGTTCGTCCAAGCAACTTTATTCGCAATATCATCGATGCCGATCTGGCGTCAGGCAAGCACGACTCGGTGCACACCCGGTTCCCGCCTGAGCCCAACGGTTATCTCCATATTGGTCATGCCAAGTCCATCTGCCTGAATTTCGGCATTGCCCAGGATTACCAGGGCAAGTGTAACCTGCGTTTCGACGATACCAACCCCGAGAAGGAGGATGTCGAATACGTAGAGTCCATCAAGGAAGACGTGCGCTGGCTCGGGTTCCAGTGGGACGGTGACATCCACTACTCTTCCGACTACTTCGAACTGCTGTACGGCTTCGCCGTTGAGCTGATTGAGAAGGGTCTGGCCTACGTAGATGAACTCTCCCCTGAACAGATCCGCGAGTACCGCGGTACCCTGACCGAGCCGGGCAAGCCCAGCCCCTTCCGCGACCGCAGTGTCGAGGAGAACCTGGCGCTGTTTGAGAAGATGCGCGCCGGCGAGTTTGAGGAGGGCAGCGTGTGCCTGCGTGCCAAGATCGACATGGCCTCCTCCTTCATGGTGATGCGCGATCCGGTACTGTATCGGGTGAAGTTCGCCCACCATCACCAGACCGGTGACAAGTGGTGCATCTACCCAATGTACGACTTTACCCACTGCATCTCCGATGCGCTGGAGGGGATCACCCACTCCCTGTGCACCCTGGAGTTCCAGGACAACCGTCGCCTGTATGATTGGGTGCTGGAGAACATCAGCATCGAGTGTCAGCCCCACCAGTACGAGTTCAGCCGCCTGAATCTGGAGTACACGGTGATGTCCAAGCGCAAGCTGAACGCCCTGGTGAACGACAAGCTGGTGGACGGCTGGAACGACCCCCGCATGCCCACCATCTCCGGCCTGCGCCGCCGAGGCTACACCCCGGCCTCCATCCGCGAGTTCTGCAAGCGCATTGGTGTGACCAAGCAGGAGAACACCATCGAGATGGGTTCCCTGGAGTCCTGTATCCGGGACGACCTCAACGTCAACGCCCCTCGGGCGATGGCGGTGCTGGAACCGGTGAAGGTGGTGCTGGAAAACTACCCCGAAGGTCAGGTGGAAACCCTGAATGTGGCCAACCACCCCTCCGACGAGTCCATGGGCAGTCGCGAAGTGCCCTTCTCCCGGGAGATCTGGATCGAAGCGGAAGATTTCCGCGAAGAGGCCAACAAAAAGTTCAAGCGCCTGGTGCTGGGCAAGAAGGTGCGTCTGCGCGGTGCCTATGTGGTGATTGCCGAGCGGGTTGAAAAGGACGAGCAGGGTAAGGTGACCACCATCTACTGCTCAGTGGATCTGGATACCCTGGGGGTGGATCCGGCCGACGGGGTCAAGCCCAAAGGGGTGATTCACTGGGTCTCTGCCGAGGTGGGTCTGCCAGCCGAGTTCCGGCTCTATGACCGCCTGTTTACTGTTGAGAACCCCGGCGCCGCCGAGGAGTTCGAAGCGGTGATCAACCCGGAGTCCCTGGTGGTGCGCCGCGGTTTCGTCGAGCCCAGCCTGAAGGCCGCCGAAGCGGAACAGGCATTTCAGTTCGAGCGTACCGGTTACTTCTGTGCCGACAGCGTCGACAGTAAGGCGGATGCCCTGGTGTTTAACCGCACCGTCGGCCTGCGCGATACCTGGGCCAAGATGGGCGGTTAGCCGCCCATCCACGAAAAAGCGGAGCCCAGGCTCCGCTTTTTTATGCCTGATCGGCTGACTCAGTGGTTACACTTACCGTCGGTGCTGACACCGTACAGGTAGAGGCTGTGGTTGGTCAGCTTGATGTTGTGTTTCTGAGCGATTTCGTGTTGGCGCTGCTCGATCATTTCGTCACTGAACTCCACCACCTTGCCGCAGTCGAGGCAGACCAGGTGATCGTGGTGGTGCTGGGTCGCCAGTTCAAACACCGCCTTGCCACTCTCGAAATGGTGGCGGGTCACGATGCCGGCATCGTCAAACTGGTTTAATACCCGGTAGACCGTTGCCAAGCCGATCTCCTCTCCCTGGTCCAGCAGAAGCTTGTAGAGGTCTTCAGCGCTGATGTGTTGATTGCCTGGGTGCTGCAACAACTCCAGAATCTTGACCCTGGGCAGGGTGACCTTCAGTCCAGCTTTCTTCAGTGCTTGGTTTTCGTCCGTCATAGCAGTCTCTTGCTTTAAGTCAGTGGGCTGACATTAGGTAATTAGACCATTATAGGTAGCTTGCCTTCAACATTAAACCTTGGATAATGCAGGGATTTGCAAATCTCCGGCCGGAATGCCTGTAAACATCAGCAAATCGGGCAAAAACGGCCGTCGAACCGGGAAAAAGCCTCCAAACTGGAATCTGAGCCAATGACAGGGTAAAAAGGAGAGACTACCGGCCGAGTCGATGGTCTCAGCCCTCTGGAGGCAGCTCAGGGATGACAGGATGTATAAAAAGATAGTGGTACTCACCGGCGCCGGCATCTCTGCCGAGTCGGGCCTTAAAACCTTCCGCGCCGAAGACGGTTTGTGGGAACAGCACAACATCGAGGATGTTGCGACCCCCGAAGGGTACCAGCGTAACCCTGATCTGGTTCGCACCTTCTACAACGCCCGCTGGGAGCAGCTGAAGAGCGGCCAGGTGGCCCCCAACGCCGCCCACCTGGCCCTGGCCGAACTGGAGGCGTCGGAGGGGGTGGAACTGACCCTGATCACCCAGAACATCGATAACCTCCACGAAAAGGGGGGCAGTCGCCGGGTGATCCACATGCATGGTGAACTGGCCAAGGCCCGCTGTCCCCGCAGTCAGCAGGTGTTTCCCATGGACCAGCCTTTCTCCGCTGACAACCGCTGCACCTGCTGCATCCCGGCGGAGCCGTTGCGCCCCCATGTGGTCTGGTTTGGTGAGATGCCCCTGCAACTGAACCGTATCTACCAGTCTCTGTCAGAGTGCGACCTGTTTATCTCCATCGGCACCTCCGGCACCGTTTACCCCGCGGCCGGTTTCGTGGAGATGGCCAGCCACGCCCATGCCCAGACGGTGGAGATCAACCTCGAGCCCTCCGAGGTGCACAGTCAGTTTCAGTATCACATGCAGGGAAGGGCTGGGGAGATGGTGCCCAGGCTGGTCGCCGCCATCATCGGCGGCCAGCCGCTGGAGCAGCTGCTCAGCCGCTGAGGCGGCAGAACCGAAGAGAGGGCCCATGGGCCCTCTCTTGTTATTCAGCGTTGCTGCGGCTGCGCTACAGCAGGAAGCTGATGTCACTGCCCGGGGCGATGGGCTGCTTCTGGGTGGTGCCCTCAAACAGGTAGGCTTCCAGATCCCCCAGAAGCACCAGCGCATCCCCCTGACGACGGATGGCACTGCCTTCACAGATGCCTATTACCGGCGAGAGGGGATCGACGCAGGTGAACTCCCTCAGCCGATCGGCCCGGGTCTCGCCGTTGTGTCCCGGGGGCTGGTAGTCGGTGTAGTGGGGGTTCACCTGGAAGGGCACCAGCCCCAGGGCATCGAAGCTGGGGGGCTCGATGATGGGCATATCATTGGTGGTGCGTATGGTTTTACCCGCCACATTGGAACCGGCGCTCCAGCCGATGTAGGGCATGCCGTTGTTCACCTTGTCCCGGATAGCGTCCACCAGGCCATGGCGGTAGAGTTCGTGCAGCAGGTGGAAGGTGTTGCCGCCACCGACAATGACGCCATCGACCTCCTCCAGTGCCGCCACCGGGTCCGGGGTTTCATGGGCGCTCACCAGCTGACATCCCAGGCCGCCGATGGCCTCGACCACCTTCTGGTGGTAATCGTCGTAACTGATGCTGACGCCAGCATAGGGAATGAATAACCAGCGGCTGCCTGGGGGCATGATCTTCTCCAGCATCGGCAGGGCGTGGCTCAGGTAGGGGGTGTCTCCGGCTCGGGAGCTGCTCAGCAGCAAAATGGACTGACTCATGAAGCGGATTCCTCGGTTGGCGCTATCCAACTGATAATAAAGCCAAAACTTCAGGATGTCTGCAACATTTCCAGAAACTTTAAAAACGGTTAGGGATCAAAAGGATAGGGTGGAATACCAGGTTGCCACCCGAGAGAGAACGTAATGTTATATAAATATAGGCCAAAAGTTATTAAATGGCGCATCTTGTGGTTGAACAATGAGTTCCGTGGCATATACTGTATGGTGAAACGAATTGGTTTCCCAAACCACATCAAAAGCCACCGCCCCCAACGGTGGCTTTTTTCTTGACGGAATGACCCGAGAGTGACAGCAGGGGTTCAGCCGGATTCGATTACCATACCTCTTTCACGGAAACCGCGACTAATGCTCGGAATGGTCGAGCGATCTAACTGGCTTTTTCGTGCTGTCAACACCTTGAACCCGGGAGTGTTTATCCCCAATTAGTGTCTATACAGTGGTGGCCGGAGTGGCCATCTCTGAACTTTGTGTTTTTTAGGAGATTCAATGAAACGCATACTGTTGTTCCTGGCGACGAACCTGGCTGTGGTGCTGGTGTTGGGAATCGTTCTGTCCGTGCTGACCTCGGCACTGGGGATTGAGTTCCACAGCATGGGCGGCATCCTGATGCTGGCACTGGTATTTGGCTTCGGTGGTTCACTGCTGTCGCTGCAGATGTCGAAATGGGTGGCCAAGCGCTCCATGGGGCTGCAGGTGATCGAGCAGGCCAGGGACGAAACCGAGGCCTGGTTGCTGAACACCGTGGCCGATCAGGCTGGTCGCAGTGGCATCAAGATGCCCGAGGTGGCGGTCTACTCCTCGCCGGACATGAACGCCTTCGCGACCGGCCCAAGCCGCAACAACTCGCTGGTGGCGGTGTCGACCGGGCTGCTGTACGGGATGAACCGCGATGAGGTGGAGGCGGTACTGGCCCACGAGGTCAGTCACGTGGCCAATGGTGACATGGTGACCATGACCCTGATCCAGGGGGTGGTGAACACCTTTGTGATCTTCATCGCCCGGTTGATCGCCGGCACGGTCAGCAACGTGCTCGGCGGTGATGAGGAGGGCAGCGGCGAGGAAGCCAGTTACATGACCTACTTCCTGGTCTCCATGGTACTGGAAATGGTGTTTGGTATCCTGGCCTCCTTCATCGTCATGTACTACTCCCGTCAGCGAGAGTACCGTGCCGATGCCGGCGGTGCAGCCCTGGCTGGCCGCGAGAAGATGATTGCGGCGCTGGAGCGACTGCGCGGTGGTCAGGAGAGCCAGATGCCCGCTACCATGGCCGCCTTCGGCATCAGCGGCAAAAAGTCGATGAGCGAACTGCTGATGAGTCATCCGCCGCTTGAGAAGCGTATCGCCGAGCTTAAAGCCGCGGCCTGACCCGATGCCGACACAGACAGGCGGCCTGGTGCCGCCTGTTTTCGTTGTATGATTTATATAGAATTACTGTGTAAATTTAGGCACCTGCAACAAATTTCCACCCCCTTTTTTGATCTGAGCGGCGTTTTCTACGGGGGTAAGCTGATAAAGTTAGCCCGCCGCCAATTGCAGGGTTGATGTTGATCAACTAGGTTAATTGGGGACGAGAAAAAACAGGCAAGTAACTGCCTTAAATGCGTGTGAGGATGAGAATAATGTTTAAACAACTGCTGTGCGCCATGTTCGGCATGGGGCTGGCCTTCAGTGCCGCCGCTGCCGACGTACTGGCCGATATGCACGCCGAGATGTCCGGCTGCGAAACCTGCCATGCTGACGGTGCGCCCTCCGAAGATGGTGCCCACGAAGCCGCCGCCTGTGCCGAATGTCATGGTGGTCTGGCCGACATGGAAGCTCCCCACCCTGCCCACGACGGCATGCTGGAGTGCACCGATTGCCACATGATGCACGAGCACGAAGTGGGCACCCGTCCTGCTTGCGATGCCTGTCATGACGATGGTCGCACCGCAGGTTAAGGTGCTGGCAACAGTTAGAAAAAACCCGCCTATCGGCGGGTTTTTTTATGGCCGGGCTACAGGCCGTTGAGGTAGCTCAGAACCACCTCGTGGTGATCCTTGGTTTTGAACTTATCAAACCTGTGGACCACCTTGCCCTCTTCGTCGATCAGGAAACTGAGCCGATGGATGCCATCATACTCGCGCCCCATAAACTTCTTCGGGCCCCAGACGCCGAACCGGTCGGCGACGGCATGATCTTCGTCGGAGAGCAGATCGAAGTTCAGGTTGTCCCGTTCGATGAACTTGCCCAGGCGCTTGACCGGGTCGGGGCTGATCCCCAGTACCACGGTGTTGAGGGCTTCCAGCTCGGCCTTGGTGTCGCGCAGGCCGCAGGCCTGAACGGTGCAGCCCGGCGTCATCGCCTTGGGGTAGAAGTACACCAGCACCCGTTTGCCACGGAGTGCAGCGAGGCTGATGGACTCGCCGTTCTGGTTCTGCAGAGTAAAATCGGGTGCCAGGGCACCGGGTTGAAGTGGTTGCATAACGTCCCTAGTTGGTGTTTTCGTTGAGATCCATTCGCCGTATACGGCACTCCAGGCCAATCCGATCACCCAGCTCACGCAGCTGCCGCTCCAGGCTGTCGGTATCGGTGCCTTCAGGAATGTTGATGAACAGCTCCAGCTGCTGCAGTGCCTTACCCTGTTCGTCGGCATCGGCGTGGGTGCGCATGCCCGCCAGATCCTGCCCCAGGTCCTCGAGGCACTGGGTGATCTGTTTCATGGTGCCGCGGCGGTTTTCACCGGAATACTCCACGGCCAGTCGGGCCACGTGGTTTTGGGGCACATGCTCGCTGGTTCGCTTGGTGATGGTCAGCAGGTCCAGCTCCGCCGCCTTGGCGGGCAGCTGGTTTTCCATCAGGGTAATGGCAGTGTGACTGCCCGCAACCAGCATAATCAGATTGAACTCATTGCCGTAGGTCGCCATGCGGCTGTCGATGATGTCGCAGTCACAACTGGCGGTGAGCTTGGCCAACTGATGGACTATGCCAGGACGGTCGGTCCCCATAGCCGTTACCGCAAGATACTGGGTCATGGTGGTCCTTACTTGGCAGGTAATAATTTGTTATTGCTTTTATATCGGTCAGTCATCCTAGCACAGTTGTCGGCGGCCAAGCATGAGAAAAACTTATCAATAAAGGTTATGAATGGCGTGCCAAACCCGTGGTTGTCCGGTCCGTTGCGTCGCCGCGCCGTCCGCGACCTTGTCAATACCCCTGGCCACAAGTACCATAGCTTGCTCAATGGTCTAGGGAATTCGAAAGATGTTTAGCGGAAGTATTGTTGCCTTAGTCACCCCATTTCATGAGGATGGCTCCGTCGATTTCGACGCGTTGACTGCGTTGGTTGAGTTTCACATCGAGCAGGGGACCGACGCCATTGTGGCGGTTGGAACCACGGGTGAATCCGCGACCCTGAACCCCAAGGAGCATATTCAGGTGGTGGAAGCCGTGGTGAAGGCGGTCAAGGGACGGGTCCAGGTGATCGGTGGTGCCGGAGCCAATGCCACCCAGGAGGCGATCGAACTCACCCTGGCCTGTGAGGATGCGGGTGTGGATGCGACCCTGTCTGTCACCCCCTATTACAACAAGCCGACCCAGGCCGGCCTGATTGCCCACTACAGCGCCATTGCGGCGGTGGCCAGCAAGCCGATCATTCTCTACAACGTGCCGGGGCGTACCTGTTGCGATCTTCTGCCGGAAACGGCGGCCGAGTTGTCGAAACTTCCCGGGATTATTGGAATCAAAGAGGCGACGGGCGAACTCTCCCGGGTGACCAGGCTCAAGGCGCAATGTCGCGATGACTTCCTGCTGCTCAGCGGCGATGATCCCACCGCCATGGAGTTTATCCTTCTCGGTGGTCACGGGGTGATCTCGGTGACCAACAACGTCGTCCCGGCCACCTTCAAGGCGATGTGCGATGCCGCAGCCAGGGGCGACCGGGCAGAGGCCGCCGAGTACAACGACAAGATGACCGGGCTCTACAGTGCCCTGTTTGCCGAAGCCAACCCCATTCCGGTGAAGTGGGCCCTGGCCGAGATGGGCAAGATGCCTCTGGCGGATCTGCGTCTGCCGCTGACCACACTGTCCGACGCGCACCACGACACGGTGCGTCAAGCACTGGCCCAGGCCGGTGCCCTATAAAAAGGAAAAAAGAATGAAGCGAGTTTTACTGGGGGTGATGGTGGTGTCGGCGCTGGCCGGATGCACCACCCCGCTGGAGCGGCGTCAGGCCGAGGGCAGCTACAACTACCTGGAACAGCCCGAGCCGGTTCCCCTGAACGTTCCCGAAGGGCTCTCCTCCCCCAAGATAAGCAGCGAATACCTGATTCCTGCTCCGGTTTCCGGTCCCCGGATTCTCGGCGAGCGGGTGGACGTGCGCTCGCCGCTGCAGGTACTTCCCCTGGGTGAGGGGGTACGTCTGCAGGAGGGGGTCGACAGTGTTACTGTCCTGGTGGAAAACCAGCGGGATGACATCGATCTCAAGGCTCAGCTCTTCTCTACCCTGACCGAATTTCTGCAACACAAGAAGATCGGCCTCGCCAGCCGTGACGAAGGCCAGGGTCAGCTGGACACCGCCTGGATCGAGGTGACGGAGGAGTTTGGCGGATCACTCTGGAGCCGCGACGAGTATAAACTGCGTCAGCGCTACCGTTTCGATGTCGAGGTGCGCGACAATGGCCACACCGGCTCCCTCACCATTGAACTGCTCGATCACGAAGAGTTTATCGATCAACGCGATCAGGACGTGGTGCTCACCGACTCGGATAAGCGCCGCTACACCATCGATATGCTGAACAACGCCATCTCCTACATGAATTTCAAGCAGACCCAGCAGAATAAGCTGGATGATCTGGAGCGAGCCGAGGGGATGGAACTGGCCTTGGCCACCGATGCCGATGGCAACACGACGTTCGAGACTCAAGCGGGCTTCGAGCGGGTCTGGAGCCGTCTGGATCGGGTGTTGCCGGTATTGGGCTTTACTGTCAAGGACCTGGATAAGAGCCAGGGCACCTACTATGTGGACTACGACCCCAATCAGGGGTTCTGGGCCAACCTGTGGGGCAACAATGATCTGCTGGCGCTCAAGTCCGGAGCCTATCGGGTAAAGTTGACCGAAGGGGGCCTGGGAACCCAGATCCTGCTTCAGGATGCCGATGGCGTTGCCCTGGACGCCGAGTTGATGAGTGCCCTCTATCAGCAGTTCTCCGACTATATGAAGCGGAACGCCCGCTCACTCTGAGCCGGTAATCTGGACAATCCCCGCCCTGGCGGGGATTTTTTTGGCCGGGATTCTCCTGATTACCCGTGGACGGCGGTGACCGCCTGCGGTTGCTTGTCCCTGTGCGCGGGTTCCGCAGCGACCGAGGTCGGCGTGGTAATCCGGAGGGAACAAAGCGGCTTGCCCTGGCGACCTCGAGGGGGAAGCGGCAGGGGGGCAACGGCAGTCACCGGGGAATGATGCAAGATGTCATAATTGTGACCTAAGCCGGGATAATTTGATGCGATCCGTCGTAGATCACATTTGTTGGCGGTTCGAGAGCCTGTGAGCGCCCGCCAACAGCGCAATCCCGCGCCCTTTTTTTAATTCGATCACCATCGTTCCGGTTCCGTGATCATCCTCAAGAAAAAAATGAACCGCCGTTACAATTGGGTTACATGTGGCAGGGCTAATCTATTGATATATCTTCAATTATAGATGAAATCTATCATGTGCTAACTTTTGTTTATATTGATTATTAAGCTTGTGTATTTAATTGAAATATCAAGTTTTCACGGCGAAAATTTGAGTATTTTTGGGGTTGGGTGAATCTGCGTCGACAAAGTTTTGCTGATATTAGAGCCAAAATTCCACCGTTTGATTTGCAGAATCCGCCTACCTAGAATTCGACGACAACGAAAATGAAATGTAAGTCGACTGTTGCAAGGGCAAGGTCGACCATTTCTCCAGCTAACTGTTGGGTACATCCTCCAGAGGTTATCGATGTCAACACAAACTGCTTCCTACCAGGATCGCCATAAGCCGGCCAGTGCATTCGAGACGCGTCAGAGCTATCTCGAAAACGAACTGACCATCATGAATTTTCGGCGCTGGCGCCTGCACCTGCCCTTCCGCGATTTCGGCATTGAGTTCGAAGATCTGATCCCGGCGTTGGCCGCCACCATCGGCAAGGTGGTGATGGTCACCGCCATGGCGGCCGCCTTCGCCTCTCAGTTCGGTCTCTCCCCCGAGTTTATCGCCGAGAATGTCCGCTATGAGTTGCTGATCGCCGGTGTCCTGTTTGCAGTGATCTTTTCCGCCCTGCTGAATCCCAATACCAACCTGGCCGGTACCCACGGGCCGATGATCCCGCTGATCCCTCTGGTCGCCGCCGCCGGCGGCCATCCACTGGCGCTGGGGATCATGGTGGGGGTCTTTGGCCTGCTGCTGAGCTGGAGTAAAGGGGGATCCCGGTTGGTCACCATGACCGGAGAGGGGGTGAAAGGCGGCCTGCTGATCTACCTGGGTGCCATCGGATTGGTGGGTCAGATCACCAAGCTGGAAGCCTGGTCCTCCGGCATCGGCATGGGCTACGTTTCCTTCGGGGTGATCTTTGCCACCGTAGTGATCTACGCCTACCTGGCCCGCGTGCAGATGCGCTGGCTGGCCATTCCCCTGTGCTCCTTCCTGGCGGGTGTGGTCGCCTGGGCCATGGGTACCCCGTTCGAGTTCGTCACCGAACCCGGCCTGCCTCCGATGAGCCCGCTGTTCTGGTGGGGGGAGAATACCGGCTGGCAACTGGGCTGGCCTGAGCTGAGCCACTTCGTGGCGGTCATTCCCTTTGCCATTCTCGCCGTGGCCATGTGGTCCCCCGACTTCCTCGGCCACCGGGTGTTCCAGGAGCTGAACTATCCCAAGAAGGCCAAGGGTGTGCTGATGAACGTGGATGACACCATGACCGTCTGCTCTATCCGTCAGATCGTCGGCTCCCTCCTCGGCGGCGGCAACCTGGCCTCCTCCTGGGGGACCTACATGATCCCCGCGGCCATTGCCAAGCGGCCCATCCCGGGTGGCGCCCTGCTGACCGGGGTGATGTGCGTGCTGGCGGCGGTTCTGGGTTATCCCATGGATCTGGCGATGTGGGAGCCGGTGCTGCGTGTGGCCCTGTTGGTGGGCGTGTTCCTGCCGCTGCTGGAAGCCGGTATGCAGATGGTGCGCGACAACCAGAGTGCCCAGAGCGCCGGTGTCTGCATGTTCTCCTGCGCCTTCGTTAATCCGGTGTTCGGCTGGGCCCTGACCATGCTGCTGGACAACCTGGGTCTGATCGGCGATAAGGAGCGCTCTGCCAAGCTGTCCACCGCCGACCGCCTGGTGATCCCACTGATCGCCTTTGTGGTCTGCGTGGGGGCCCTGGCCCTGGTGGGCCAGCTGCCCGGGATTCCCGCCCTGCTGTAACGCCTAGGCAGTCGAGAGAGAAAAAAGCGGCCCCAGATGGGGCCGCTTTCGTGTGTTTTGGGTGTCAGTCCCGCTGGAAGGGGTAGACGCTGCCCAGGTTAAGCAGCTGGGTCAGCTCATCCAGGGCGGTGAGTGACTCGTTCAGCAGGGCGGTGTCTCGTAGGTCATCCAGGGTGAGGCGGTCACGGTAATGCTTGTTGACCCAGGCACTGAGGCTGGCGTGGCTGCTCTGGTCGATCAGGGTGGCGGCGTTGACCCCGGCCAGCTCCTGCTCATTCATCGCCACCCGCAGCCGCAGGCAGGCGGGGCCACCGCCATTCTGCATGCTCTGCTTGACGTTAAAGAAGTGCACCTTGGTGATGGGAGTATTCCGGGTCACCAGGCTCTCCAGGTAGGCGGATACCTGAGGGTTCTCCTGGCACTCGGTGGGGGCGATGATCACCATCTCGCCGCTGGGCAGGGTCAGGATCTGAGTGTTGAACAGGTAGCTTCTCACCGCGTTCTCGAGGCTGACCGATTCGGTGGGCACCTTGATGAAGTGCAGCTCCCCGTCGCCAAACTTGTGGCGGATCTCCTCCAGCTTGGCCTGGGTGTCAAGGAACGCCTGCTCGTGGTAGAACAGCACGTTCTGATTGCCGACGGCGATGACGTCGTTGTGGAACACCCCCTGGTCAATGACATCGGGGTTCTGCTGGACAAAGACGGTGTTCCCCTCATCCAGCTGATGCAGCCGGGCCACCGCCTGACTGGCTTCCAGGGTCTGGCGGGCCGGGTAGCGGCTGGGCTTGGGGGCGGAGGGGTCGGAGCCGTGCTGGCCATAAACAAACAGCTGCACCCCGGCCTGGCCATAGTCGCGGCACAGGCGGGTGTGGTTGGCGGCCCCCTCGTCGCCGAACATCTCGTGGGCGGGCAGGGCGTCGTGGTGGGCAAAGTGTCGCGGATCGGCGAAGGTGGCCTTGAGGATCCGTCCGGTGACGCCGTGCTCGATGGCGCGGTGGAACTTGTTCACCAGGTTGGCCGGGGTGAAGTGCACCTTGCCGTCGGCGCTGTCGGCGCTGGGGGAGACGGTGGCGGCGTTGGCGGTCCACATGCTGGAGGCGGAGCAGCAGGCCATCAGCAGGTGGGGCGCGGTCTCATAGGCTTTCTGAAGCACGTTAGCATCATTGCCGCCGAACCCCAGTTGCCTTAGGGTCGGGATGTCCGGACGTTGCTGCGGGGCCAGGACGCCCTGGACCAGCCCCAGCTGCCTGACGGACAGCATCTTGTCCAACCCCTGCAAGGCTGCGGCCTTGGGATTTGAAACCGCCTGAGCGTTGGACTGAGAGGCAACGTTGCCGAAGGAGAGACCGGCGTAGTTGTGGGTAGGGCCAACCAGGCCATCGAAGTTGGCTTCAAAAGCGTGCATGAAAAATCCTTTCCTTATTTATAGTTAAACCTCTCTGCCGGGATCTGGGAGGGGCTTGCCCAAGCAGGTGAAGAAAGTCAACAGTATAAGGCTCAAACTGTGATGAACAAGGGGGGAACTGCCGCTCGGATGTAACATCTGCATAACTATTACTTGCGTTACCTCTCTCATTGCATTAGTAATTTTTTTAGATGCGAATCTAGTCCCAAAAAAATTCGCTATTGGACAAATTTCGACTAACTGGTGACTTCCTTGGGGTCCAAGGCTTGAAACTGACAGGTCTTCCCTCTATATATGGAGCCACTTTGTATAAACCCCTTGCACACAGGTGTCCTATCCCCCGCCATGGCTAAATCACTGGTAATTGTGGAGTCGCCCGCCAAGGCGAAAACCATTAACAAATATCTCGGCAACGACTTCATCGTGAAATCCTCGGTGGGGCACATCCGTGACCTGCCCACCTCTGCCAGTCAGTCTGAGTCAGCGGCGCCGGCCAAGAGTGCCGCCGAAGTGCGCAAGATGAGTCCCGAGGCCAAGGCGGTCTACAAGCGGGAACGCGAATACCAGGGCCTGATCGCCCGCATGGGGATCGACCCCGAGCACGACTGGAAGGCCAACTACCAGGTGCTTCCTGGCAAGGAGAAGGTGGTCAAGGAGCTTCAGACTCTCGCCGCCAAGGCGGACCACGTCTATCTCGCAACGGATTTGGACCGCGAAGGGGAAGCGATCGCCTGGCACCTGCAGCAGGTGATCGGCGGCGACGACAGCCGTTACCGCCGGGTGGTGTTCAACGAGATCACCAAGAGTGCCATCAAGGAGGCGTTTGCCCACCCCTTGGAACTGAACCAGGCCAGGGTGAATGCCCAGCAGGCCCGCCGGTTCCTCGACCGGGTCGTGGGCTTCATGGTCTCTCCGCTGCTGTGGAAGAAGATCGGCCGCGGACTCTCCGCCGGTCGGGTGCAGTCGGTGGCGGTGCGTCTGCTGGTGGAGCGTGAGCGCGAAATTCGCGCCTTCGTGCCCGAGGAGTTCTGGGATCTGCATGCGGATCTCAGCTCCGCTTCCGGTGAGGCCCTGCGGATGCAGGTGGCGCGCTTTAAGGGCAGCAAGCTGGAGCTGGGCAACGAGACCCAGGCGATGGCGACGGTGGCCGCCCTCGAGAGTGCCGGTTACACCGTGGCCAGCCGTGAGGACAAGCCCAGCAAGAGCCGCCCCCAGGCCCCCTTCATCACCTCCACCCTGCAACAGGCGGCCAGTACCCGCCTGGGCTTCGGGGTGAAGAAGACCATGACCCTGGCCCAGCGCCTGTATGAGGCCGGTTACATCACCTACATGCGTACCGACTCCACCAACCTCTCCAAGGAGGCGGTGGCCAGCTGTCGCGACTACATCCAGCAATGGCATGGCGACGCCTACCTGCCCGATGCCCCCAAGGTGTATGGCAGCAAGGAGGGCGCCCAGGAGGCGCACGAAGCGATCCGCCCCTCCGACGTCACCGTCAAGTCCGACAGCCTCAAGGGGATGGAGCGTGACGCCGAGCGGCTCTATGACCTGATCTGGCGCCAGTTTGTGGCCTGCCAGATGACCGAGGCCCGTTACGATGCCACCACCCTGACCGTGACCGCCGGTGACTACGAACTGAAAGCCAAGGGCCGCATCCTGCGTTTCGACGGCTGGACCGCGGTCCAGCCGCCCCTGCGCCGCAAGGGCGAGGAGGACCTGATCCTGCCGCCGGTGCAGGTGGGCGACAGCCTGGACCTGAAGGCGCTGGATCCCCGCCAGCACTTCACCAAGCCACCGGCGCGCTTCAACGAAGCCTCCCTGGTAAAGGAGCTGGAGAAGCGCGGCATCGGCCGTCCCTCCACCTATGCCTCCATCATCTCCACCATCGTTGACCGGGGTTATGTCAAGGTGGAGAACCGCCGTTTCTTCGCCGAGAAGATGGGCGAGATCGTCACCGACCGTCTGGTGCAGAATTTCACCGACCTGCTCAACTACGACTTTACCGCCGAAATGGAGCAGACCCTGGATATGATCGCCGACGACCGGCGTGACTGGAAGCAGGTGCTCAACGAGTTCTACAGTGGCTTCACCCAGCGGCTGGAGCAGGCAGGCCTGCCGGCAGAGGAGGGGGGCATGCCGGGCAACGAGATGGTGCTCACCGAGATCCCCTGTCCTACCTGTGAGCGCCCCATGGGCATTCGCACCGCCACTACCGGGGTGTTCCTCGGCTGCAGCGGCTACAGTCTGCCGCCCAAGGAGCGCTGCAAGACCACCATCAACCTCACCCCGGGTGAGGAGGCGGTGGCCGTGCTGGAGGGGGAGGATCTGGAGACCGAGGCGCTACGTCAGAAGCGCCGATGTCCCAAGTGTGGCACCGCCATGGACAGTTACCTCATCGATGAGCAGCGCAAGCTGCACGTGTGCGGCAACAACCCCAGCTGCAGCGGTTACGAGGTGGAGCGTGGCAGCTTCAAGATCAAGGGCTACGACGGTCCCATCATCGAGTGTGACCGTTGCGGTGCCGATATGGAGCTGAAGAACGGCCGTTTCGGCAAGTATTTCGCCTGTACCAACACCGACAACTGCAAGAACACCCGCAAACTGCTCAAGAGCGGTGAGGTGGCGCCGCCGAAAGAGGATCCGGTTCAGCTTCCGGAACTGCCGTGCGAGAAGTCCGACGCCCACTTTGTGCTGCGTGACGGGGCCGCCGGCCTGTTCCTGGCCGCCAGTACCTTCCCCAAGAGCCGCGAGACCCGGGCGCCCAAGGTGGAGGAGCTGGTGCGCTTCAAGGAACGCATCTCGCCCAAGTTCCACTACTTGACCGAGGCGCCGGTCAAGGATCCCGAAGGGAACCTGGCGGTGGTGAAGTTCAGCCGTAAGACCAAGGAGCAGTACGTGGCCACCGAGGTCAACGGCAAGGCGACCGGCTGGACCGCCAAGTACGTTGACGGCAAATGGGTCGAGGAGCAGACCAAGAAGCGTGCGGCCGCCAAGAAAAAGGCCTGATCGCCCCAGGCAAAGAGAAAGCCCGCTGCAGTAGCGGGCTTTTTTGTGCCGTAAAGGGCCTCAGCGGCGCTCTCAGGCGCTTCGACGCTCCTGCTGGAGTCGGTATGCCACCAGGTCCTCGATGGTCAGCAGCGGCATCTGACGGGCCTTGGCGAACTCCACCAGGGCGGGCAGGCGCATCATCTCGCCATCGTCATGGTTCAGTTCGCAGATCACCGCCGCCGGTGTCAGTCCCGCCAGCCGGGCCAGATCCACCGAACCCTCGGTGTGACCGCGGCGGGCCAGCACGCCGTCGGGCTGGGCTCGCAGCGGGAACACATGGCCGGGGCAGGCCAGATCTTCGGGTCGCGCTCCCTCGGCCACCGCGGTGCGCACCGTTACCGCCCGGTCCGAGGCGGAGACACCGGTACTCACCCCAATCTTGGCTTCGATGGAGACGGTAAAGGCGGTCTGGTTGCGGCTGTTGTTGTCGGCCACCATCGGCGCCAGCTGCAACTGCTCAATCCGCTCCGGGGCCAGACAGAGGCAGACGATGCCCGAGCCATGGCGGATCAGCAGAGCCATCTGCTCCTTGGTGATGGTTTCGGCGGCGAAGATGACATCGCCCTCATTCTCCCGATCCTCATCATCCACCAGGATGATGCCCTGGCCGAGCTTCAGTGCCTCGATGGCGGCTTCGACCCGGGAGTGGGGAGTGCCGATAAGTAGAGACTGATTCATGGTAGGTCCTTATTAATACTTGAGTTACCAGAATCAGGGCATAGGAATAGGGCGCGGCACAGGGCCACAACCCGGCAGGCGGAGCGATGCAACGCCGTGCGGACGCACTTGCCCCGTCTGGGGCAGAAGACGCCTATCCTCTTTCATCCGGACTGTCACCGTCGGCTCTGGCTTCTCACCAGATCTGCTGACCCTGTCAGGTTGACAGGCGCTCGCGGGCTCACCCTGAGGGTATACCGCCGGTGGGGAGTTTCACCCCGCCCTGAGAATAGTTGCCCGAAGGCAGGGTCATGCTACTCCGGCGGTGGGGCGGCGACAACCGGCGGCGGCGAAATTGGAATGGGGATCCCAATCTGGTGTTCGGGTGGGAACGGCGGCCAAAACAAAGGGGACCGTTTGGTCCCCGCTGCTTACCACTTTTTCTTCGGTTGAAACAGTTCGTCCAGGTCGTCTTTCGGCCTGTTCTTCTTGCTCAGATCCTCTTTCGAGCCCTCAATAGTCTGCAGCAGTTCGTTGGTTTTTGTCTGCATGCGGGCCCGGTAATCGGGACTGGCCAGCACCTGGTTGTTGAGGGCCAGGGTGATCTTGGACAGCAGCATCTTGGCGGAACCGAACTGACGGGCATTGACCAGGTTGCGCGCCCGGTTCAACAGCACCTCGATGTGGATTCGCAGCTGCAGCTTATCGATCTTCAGCTCCTCCTCGGTGAACACTTCGGCTGCCATGCGCCCCTTATTGTGTTCATTGCGCAATACTGGTTTAAGCTTCTTCAGGGTCTGGATCAGCACCAGGGTTTGTTTCTCGTTGCTGGGGAGCTGGAACAGGTCGATGCTCTCCTGGCCGAGCTGGCCCGCCTCCAGCACCGCAAGCTGGCTCTGGGTATGACTGATGCGGGCATCATACTCGCTGCCGCCACCGGCCAGCTGCTTGGACTGGTTCAGGGAGTCGAGAATACGGGTGTTGAGGGTCTGCAGCAGGGCATTGCTCATGGGGATGGTCGCCGCCTGGGAGAGGATCTCTTCGGTCTCCTCGATGATGGCACGCTGACGAGCCAGCTCCTTGCGCCGCTGGGCCTCTTTGGCTTCATGATGTTGATAAACCAGATTGATGGCGATGATCACCAGCAGGGCAATCACGACCATGACGACGACAGCGAAAAATGACATGCTTTAGCAGACAGTTAGAATTTTTGTCAATGCTACACTATTGTCGGTTGATGTGCATCCCGTCTTGGGAAGAGACCCTGTCGGGTTGATGTGTGTCCCGTCCTGGGAGGTCACACTATATTCCGATTGATGTCTAAAAGCCTTTTGGCTATAACTTACAGGAATTAACAGGCTGAGATAGTTGGGAAGCCCATGAAGCTGCAACAGTTGCGCTATATCGTTGAAGTACTCAACAACAACCTCAATGTGTCCGCCACCGCGGAGAGTCTGTATACCTCGCAACCGGGGATCAGCAAGCAGGTGCGGATGCTCGAGGATGAGTTGGGGATCCAGATCTTCGGTCGCAGCGGTAAGCACCTGACCCACGTCACCCCGGCCGGTCAGCAGGTGATCGACATCGCCGCCGAGGTGCTGGGCAAAGTGGAGAGCATCAAGAAGGTGGCCCGGGAGTATACCCAGCCGGATCGCGGTGACCTGGTGATCGCCACCACCCATACCCAGGCGCGCTATGCCCTGCCGGAGGTGATCAAGGGCTTTATCGAGCGCTACCCCCAGGTCAACCTGCATATGCATCAGGGGACTCCGGATCAGATCTGCGAGATGGCGGTGCGCGGTGACGCCGACTTCGCCATCGCCACCGAGGGGATGCACATGTATCACGACCTGCTGATGCTGCCCTGCTACCACTGGAACCGCTCCATCGTCTTCCGCCGTGATCACCCGCTGGCCTCGGCCAGCCGCGTCACCCTGGCAGACGTTGCCCAGTATCCCCTGGTGACCTATGTGTTCGGCTTCAACCGCAGCAGTGCCCTGGAGAAGGCGTTTGATGCCCAGGGGCTGGATCCGCGGGTGGTGTTCTCCGCCACCAGTGCCGATGTGCTCAAGACCTATGTTCGCCTTGGGCTGGGTGTCGGACTGATGGCCACCATGGCCCTGGATGAGATGGAGGACAGCGATCTGGTGGTGGTGGATGCGAGTGACCTGTTCGAGCCCAACACCACCAAGATCGGTTTCAGGAAAGGCAGCTTCCTGCGCAGCTACATGTACGAGTTTATGGAGCGGTTTGCGCCACACCTGACCCGGGAGCGGGTGGAGAAGGCGCAGCTGCTGAGGGATCAGCAACAGGTGGATGAGATGTTCGCCAATGTCGAACTTCCCACGAGGTAATTTCGAGCATTATCCCTGGAACCATTCGGTATGGTCGATGCCTTACTCGTCGGCAGGCCCTAAAAAAAGCAGCCACCTGGCTGCTTTTTTGTGGGTTACTCACCCCGGTATCGGCAACCCGCGGTGCAGGTCTCCTTGATCTCCACCATGGAGAGTTCCGGCAGGGCCGGCTTGAGCTGCTCCCAGACCCAGCGGGCCAACACCTCACT
Organism: Ferrimonas sediminicola; assembly: GCF_005116715.1. Taxonomy (GTDB): domain Bacteria; phylum Pseudomonadota; class Gammaproteobacteria; order Enterobacterales; family Shewanellaceae; genus Ferrimonas; species Ferrimonas sediminicola. The sequence continues at coordinate 88,647 of NZ_SWCI01000008.1, forward strand.
GGTGGGGTTTTCCAAGCCGGGAATCTCGTTCAGGTAGTGGTGATCCAGCCGATCGTAGATGGGCTTGAAGGCCGCTTTCAGATCGGCGAAGTCCATGATCCAGCCGGTATGGGCGTCCACTTGCCCTTGGATGTAGATCCGTACCAGGAAGGAGTGCCCGTGCAGCCTGCCGCACTTGTGACCCTCTGGCACATGAGGCAGCTTGTGGGCGGCCTCAAAGTAGAACTCTTTGTAGATCTCTGTAGACATGATGGACTCCTAATAATGCGGGCGGAAGTTTGGCACGGCGGCGGCGGTGATGCAACCGCTCCAGCCCAGGGCCGCCGGCGGGTGCCCACAGGCTCTGCTTTGGCGTACTATGGTTGAGGGTCAGTGACGACCAACTTAGGAAAAGGAAAACGGTTATGAGACTTGGTATTTTGGGATTGTCAGCCCTGCTGGCGCTGGTGGGGTGCGGTGAGCCGGAGGCCACCTGGGTGCATGACACCAAGGACAACCAGGCCTTCATGGCTGATCGGGACAGCTGCAACCGCCGTACCGATGACAGCCAGGCCAACTTCAAGGAGCGGTTCGCGGTCTGCATGCAGGCGGCGGGCTGGCGTCTCGAGTCCCACTGATCGGAACCGGCTCGGGTAGCCGAAACTCGCCGAACACAGTGTCGCTCGGTCTGTCGGCTGCGGTGACCGCGAGGATCAGGGATGCTTGGATCGACCTGGCCGGGTCGGTTTTCCAAGGGGAGGAGATATGACGAAACGGCCCCTGACACAGGACGAACAACGGGTGCTGCACCACAAGGGCACCGAGGCGCCCTTCAGCGGACGCTTCCTCAGCCATGGCAGCGAGGGCCACTACCTGTGCCGCAACTGCGGCGCCAGGCTCTATCACAGCCGCGGCAAGTTTGAATCCGGCTGTGGCTGGCCCGCCTTCGACGCCCCGGTGCCCGGCGCCGTGGCGGAGCAGACCGATGCCGATGGCCGCCGCACCGAGATCCTCTGCCGCGCCTGCGGCGGCCACCTGGGCCACGTATTCCGGGGAGAGCGCCTGACCCCAGCCAATGAGCGTCATTGCGTCAACTCCCTGAGCCTGGCCTTCGCGCCGGACGCCGAGACTGGACGTGACACCCTGACCCTGGGGGGAGGCTGCTTCTGGTGCATCGAAGCGGTGTTTCGCCGGGTGCGCGGGGTGCACTCGGTTCAGAGCGGTTACGCCGGAGGTGAGACAGACAATCCCAGCTACCCGGCGGTGTGCAGCGGTACCACCGGCCACGCCGAGGTGGTGCGTATCGGCTATGACCCTGCCGAGGTGGACCTGGACTCCCTGCTGGAGCTGTTCTTTGCCGCCCATGATCCCACTACCCTCAACCGCCAGGGGGCCGATGTGGGGACCCAGTACCGCTCCATCATCCTCTGCCGCGACGGCCGGCAGCGTCAGCAGGTCGAGGCCTACCTGGCCCGGTTGAGGGCGTCGGGTCTGTTCACCTCCCCCATAGTCACCGAAGTGGCCGACGACGCCCCCTTCTATCCCGCGGAGGAGGGGCATCAGCAGTATTATGAGCACCACGGTGGTCAGCCCTATTGTCAGATGGTGATATCCCCTAAGGTTGCCTCTATATATCAGCGTTTTGCCGATCGGCTCGAGGAAGAGTAATGGTCTAAGCTTATCCCCAGAGACCACCCCGGCCAGGGAGGCGCCATGCAGGGGACCATTTTCACTGAACGCTTGGACCTGGTGGGCGGCTCACTGCGGCCGCAAAACTCCGAGGCGATGTCGGTGCGGGTCACTTCCGCCAGCGGCGGGGCCTGCCCCCGGGTCGGCGACCATGACCATAGGGCGACGGTGCGGCTGGTGGTGACCCTGAGTAAACCGCTGAACCGACCGGTGCCGGAGCTGCCCTGCAGCTATCGCTATCGTCTGTCTCCCCGGCGGCTGCGGCTCAACCCCAGTATGCTGGGCGAGTGTCTCGATACCTTCGAGCTCCTGCAGAGGGTGGAAAACGCGATCCCTAGCCAGGTTAAGATGAGTCATCCCCACTCCCAGTTGCCCCCCTCCGAGATCTCCCTCGTCGACGACACCCACATGGAGGTGAACTGCAACTCCGATCGGGGCCTGGCCGATGTCGCCCACTGCTGGAATCATTTCCGCCAGGCGGTGACGATCGATGTGGAGGGTCTCGGCGGCGACCGCAAAACCCGGGTGGTGTTTCGTCTGAACAAACGGGGGAGTTGATGGCGGGGATTTGGCAAAAGCGCTATCAGCGTGAGCGCGCGGCCAGGGAGGAAGTGGAAGCGCTGCTGGAGAACAGGAACCTGGAGCTGTATCAGGCCAACCAACGCCTGGAGGCGGTCAATCAGCGGCAGGCCGGTGAGATCCGTCTGCGCCAGAGATTCGATGCCTACCTGCTGGGGGTCAGCCGTGAGCTGCTGGCCTGCAGCGTTGCCGCTCCCTTCGATGCCATTCGAGAGTGCCTGAATCGGCTGGGGCTGCTGCTGGATGCCCAGTGGGTCGGACTGGAATGGGGCCGGGGGCGCATCCTGGGCTGGCCCAGCCTCTACAAGGGGCCCTGGCCCAAGCGCCAGAGTGGCCCCCTGCAACCCGCAGAGGCGATGCTCAGGGAGTGTGGTCTGGGACAGGGGTTCCAGGCGGTGGACACCGGTGTCAGGCTGGTGGTGCTGTTCACCCGGGAGATCCACTGGCAGGAGGCGCAGCAGGGGTTGTTGCGGGACCTGGCGTCGCTGCTTAACGCCTTCTATGACAACTGGCTGGCGTTCAGCCAGCTGAAGCGGGCGGAACAGGAGATCCACAGGATGTCCACCCTGCGTTCCCGCTTCCTGGCCATGGTCACCCACCAGCTGCGCACCCCGATGAACGGCGTGTTGGGGTGTGCCGACCTACTGGCGTCCACCGAGCTGACCCATGAGCAGCGCCAGCTCCTGAGGGTGTTGAGCCAGTCAGGCCACGGCCTGTTGGCACTGCTCAACGATCTGCTGGACTACAACAAGATCGATTCGGATCGGTTCTGCCTCAACGACAAGGCCACCGATCTGCACCAGTTGTGCCGCGATACCCTGGAGATCGTCCGCCCCATGGCCACGGCCAAGGGGCTGGAACTCAGATACCGGATCGATGGTCGGCTGCCGGAGTCGGTGCGACTCGATCCCGGCCGGTACCGGCAGGTGCTCCTCAACCTGCTGGGCAATGCCATCAATCATACCGAGTCCGGGGAGGTGGTGCTCAGCCTCAGAAGCTCCCCTCTGCGGCAGGGGTGCCAGGTAACCACGGCGGTGGTGGACTCCGGGCCGGGGATCAGTGCCGGGTTCATGGGACAGGTGTTCGAACCCTTCTCTCAGCAGCCGGGGGAGGGGCCCGCAACCGGGCTGGGGCTGTCCATCAGTCAGAAGCTGGTGAGGTGTCTGGGGGGAGAACTGCTGGTGGAGAGCCATCTTGGCGAGGGCAGTCGGTTTCACTTCACCCTGGAGCTGGACGGCTGTCAGCCGCTGGGCCATGAACGGGAGCCGGTGACGCCCCAGAAGAGCGGGAATATCCTGGTGGCCGAAGACACCAAGGCCAATCAGCAGGCGGTCAGGTTGATGCTGGAGCGTCAGGGGTGTCGGGTGACCATAGTGGACAATGGCAGGGAAGCGCTGCAGCTGGCGTGTGATCACTCGTTCGACCTGATCCTGATGGACTGCAGCATGCCGGAGATGGATGGCTATTCGGCCACCGAGGCGCTGCGCCGTAAAGGGTGCAGCATGCCCATCCTGGCGCTGACCGCCACCACCACCGCCGAAGCCCACCGCATGTGTCTGGATGCCGGTATGGACGCAGTGCTGCACAAGCCCATCCATCGGGAGGCGTTGATCAACGCACTGAACCAGTGGCTGTGAGCGTCTGGGAAGGCCCGTCGCCGGGCTTGCTACCACTTAATGGGTAGTGATGACCCTTTCCCTGGTCTATGCTTGGTGAACGCCATTACTGCGGAGTTCTCCCTATGCTGAAGCTGTTTGCTCCCCTGCTATCCCTGCTGCTGCTGTGGCCGATGCCGTCACAGGCGATGGAGGATCTGGTTGGTCAGCTGGTGTCGCAACTGGGGGTGACCCAGACTCAGGCCCAGGGCGGCGTCGGCGCACTGCTGGCCAGTGCCCAGCCGCACCTGGCCTCGGAGACCCAGGCTCAGCTTGCCCAGGTGATCCCCGCGATGGAGACCCTGATGGGGCAGGGCGGGCGGTTGTTGGCGGAGTCGGAGGAGGCCAACGGCACCGCCGGCCTACTGGGGACGGTCATGGGTCAGAGTGGTGGGGCGCTGATGGGGTTGAGTGACGCCTTCGCCTCCCTCGGGCTCAGTCCGCAGATGGTGGCCAGCTTCAGCCGGATCCTGCTCGACTATGTCAATCAGCAGGGTGGGCAGGCGCTGAGGCAGCAGCTGGAGAGTGCGCTGTTCTGATTGGTAAAACTCACATAATTTTCCGTGTGATCTGCCTAACATAACCCGGTGACCCCGCGCCTAATTCTTGTTCGGTATCCGCCGAAAACCGGAGAGGCCCCACAACTGGTGAAAATCCCCTTTTCAGATATTGAAACATTGGCTCCCAGTTTATTAGGTTTATCTTAAATAAAAGACGGTTGGAGCCCCCTATGACCCTCACCATTCGCTGGAAACTGGCGATCCTGATTGCCGGTGTGCTCGTAGCCGTCAGCAGCTTCTTCGGCGCGAACCTGCTCTGGATCGAATCCAAGGTGCTGCATCAGCAGCAGGCGCAGATCTCCGAAAGGGTGGAAAACCTGATCCGGGAGAACCTGGCTGGCCAGGTGGAAACCCTGGTGCGCGGGGTCAGCGGAGCCTATCGAAGCACCGAAGAGCAGGCGGTGCGCCAGGCGCTGGCCACCGAGGTGGCTGCGGTCAGGGACTCGGTCGAGAGGATGTACCGCAACAACCTGACCGACGATGAGGCGATGCTGCTCTACACCTTCATCAACGAGTATCGCTGGGGCAACGGCCGCTACCTGTTCGCCTACGATGCCGACACCCTGGCTAACGAGGCCTCCGGCAGCGGTGAGGTGGCGGTGGGCAATTCCCGGGATGCCCAGGATGAGAAGGGCAACTTCTACGCCCGTGATATCGTCCAGGCTGCCCGCGCCGGTGAGATCGGTTTCGCCAGCTACTTCTTCACCAACCCAGATACCGGCAAGGTGGAGGAGAAGCTGTCCGCCTCCTTCTACTTTGAACCCCTGAACCTGGTCATCGGTACCGGTGAATACCTGAGTACCCTGAAGACCTCGGCTCGGGAGTCGGTGCTGGCGTCGGTGGCCCAGGCCCGCTTTGGCCGCCATGGCTACTTCTGGATACAGGACCGCGAGGGACGGGTTCTGAGTCATCCCGACGCTGAGCGGGTCGGTACCGTTACCGAGGCCACCGAAGCGGTGGCGACGGCGCTGCAAGGTGACGCCGAGGCGGTGCTGCGTACCCGGGCGTTGAACCCGGACAGTGGCGTGCCCGAGACACGCATCACCTACGCCCGGACCGTGTTTCCCCGCTGGGACTGGATCATCGTCACCGGCACCTTCGAGCGGGAGGTCACCGACATCGAGAGTGGCCTCGGTGGCGCCATTGCCAAGCTGTTTAATGACGAGGTGGTCAAGAGCATCAGCTACTCGCTGCTACTGCTGCTGCTGACCATGGGGCTATCGGTATTTCTGCTCAACAAGATCATCGCCGAGATGCGCGACCTGCAGGCACGGATCGAAAACCTCTGTACCGGCGATGCCGATCTGACCGCTAGGCTGGAGGTGAAGACCGAAGATGAACTGGGGGCCATCCGTAAGGCGTTCAACCAGTTCGTCGGTAACCTCCAGGGGATGATGCTGCAGGTCAAGCAGACCAGCGACCACATCACCCGATCGGTGGACGAGCTGGACAACCAGACCCAGCGCAACAGCCAGGCCCTGGAGCGTCACGCCCGGGAGACCTCGCTGGCGGCCACCGCCATCACCCAGGTGAACGCCAGCGCCGACACCGTGGCCGGCGGCGCCGCCGACACCTCCGCCATGACCCGCACCGCCACCGGCCAGGCGAGGGAATCCCGGGTGACGGTTCAGCAGGCTTCCGACAGTGTGCGGGCCCTGATCACCGAGATGGAGCAGGCGGCCAAGGGGATCGATTCCATGAACCTGGACACCCAGAAGATCGCGTCGGTGCTGGGGGTCATCGGGGACATCGCCGAACAGACCAACCTGCTGGCGCTCAATGCCGCCATCGAGGCGGCCAGGGCCGGTGAGCAGGGAAGGGGATTTGCCGTGGTGGCGGATGAGGTACGCAACCTGGCCTCCCGCACCCAGGGCAGCACCGCCGAGATCAATCAGATCATCACCCAACTGACCCGCAGTGCCTCCGAGGCGGTGGAGATGGTCCATCATACCCGCAGTAGCTGTACCTTGGTGGCGGAGAACACCGAGCGGGTGACCGCTAGCCTGGAGCAGATGGGCAGCGCCATCGGCGACATCGACCAGCTCAGCGGCCGCATCGACCAGGCGGCCCGCCAGCAGAGTGCCGTCAGCGAAGAGATCAACCAGAATGTCCATGCCCTGCAGGCCATGGCCATGGAGCTCAGTGACAATGGTGAGCAGGTGGCCCTGAGCGCCCGCAGCCTCGCCAGCGCCAATGAGCACCTCAGCGCTCTGGTGGCCCGCTTCAAACTGCAATAGTAACCCTGGAGCCAGGGGCGTCCGGCTGACGCTGGATGCCCCTATTTTCCCTCATCAGGCCGGTGCCCGCCCGGTCTCGCTGTACCCTCCTGTTTTTTGCCTGAATCCTGACCGCCGCCATCCCGGGGATGGCCGAACCTGGCCCTCCTGTTCAGGGAGTGTGATCTGGGGCTCAGGCCAGGGTTCATAAGGCTGATCCAGTCATCATTAAATTAGATTCAAATGCCTAAAAATACGCTTTAATTCAATGGCTATTGAAATCCTGGTTCCGTGAGGCCGGCGACAGTGCTTTCGGGATTCTGGCACGCAGATTGCTATTTACAGGGTCAAGGTATAAAAAACCGGTGCAAACGGCGCATCGGTTCTCAATGTTGGGAAAGCTAAGTATGAAGTCATTACCCTCTCTCATCCTGGCCCTGCTGATGGGTCCCACTCTTGTCGGTTGTGCCTCGCAGATGGTTACCCAAGATGTCGAGGAGTTTGTTTACCCCAAGGCGCCCGATGCCCCCCGCTTCTATTGGCAGAAGATGCTCCTGGGCAGCCAGAGCGTTGAGCATGAGACCGAGGAGAGCCGCATCCAGAGGTTTATCACCGGTACCACGGCAGAAAGCCGCGGACTGAGCAAGCCTTTTGGTATTGCGGTTCATCGGGGACGCATCTTTGTGTCGGATCCGCCGGCGCGGGATGTGCTGATGTTTGATCCTCACCAGTACAGGTTTAAGTCCCTGAGTGCCGATCCCAATGTCACCCTGATGAAACCCTTCGGGCTGGAAGTGGCGGACGATGGCACCCTCTATGTCCTCGACCAGACGCTGAAAGACATCAAAGTGTTCAACCGGGAGGGGAACTGGCTGAGAACCCTGAGTCTCGATGCCCCCCTGGAGATGCCGACCGATTTGGCATTGAGCCCGGATGGTCGCTCAGTTTTCGTCTCGGAAACGGGAAAAGTGGATAACCAGAATCATGTTATCTATCGCTTTGATGCCACCAGCGGAGAGTTGCTGGACACCCTGGGCAGCAGGGGAAAGGGAGAGATGGAGTTCAATTTCCCCAAGGGCATAGACATAGACGAGGACAACAAGCTCTACGTGGTGGACAGCGGTAATTTCCGTGTCCAGGTGATCGATCTCGAGGCGCGTACCCTGGTGCATACCTTTGGTCAAGTAGGGCGAACCTTCGGCTCCTTCTCCCGGCCCAAGGATATTGCGGTGGACGGTGAGGGGCGGATCTATGTGACTGACGCCGCCTTTGGCAATGTTCAGATCTTCAACCAGCAGGGTCAGTTGCTGATGTTTATCGGTGAGCGGGGCGGAGAGCTGCGTCCCGGTGTCTTCATGCTGAACTCGGGCATCGATGTGGACGAGGATGGCCGGATTCTTATGGCAGACCAATTTTTCCGCAAGGTGGATATCTTCCGCCCGGTGGCAGTGGCCGAGGATCAGGGTTTCCTGGGCGAGCGGCTTCCGATCTCCGATGACGAGTACCGGGCACTCAAGCAGAAACTGGACAGTGATGACTAACACCATAAAGGGAGGCGTATTGCTGTCGATGCTGGGACTGCTCTGGTCGTTGTCGCGACCGGCACCGCTGCCGGAGCGGTTGACGCAATCGGCAGGGGAGATCGCCCGGGCCAGTCCGGATCGGGGCGTCATCATCAACTACTGGGCAAGCTGGTGTGGGCCCTGCCGTCAGGAGCTGCCCCTCCTGTCTGAGCGTGCCGACGGGTGGCGTCGACAGCAGGTGGGGGTGTTGGCCGTTAACCTGGATGAGGACGCTCGACTGGCAAACGAGTATCTGTTGGGAGCGTCGCTAAACCTGTCCCTCTCTGCCGCAGCGGCTTCTGAGAGGAGTCTGTGGCTGGCTCAGGGCATTCCTCAGACACTGTTGCTGGATGCCAACGGAGAGATCATCAGGCGTTGGCAGGGGGCCATGACGGAACAGGATCTGCAGCAGTTATCCCAGATGGTAAGCCGCCTGCCGAGCAGGTCCCGGATTCTCGGCTCGGAGGCCGGGACCAATGACGGTATGGATACCTCGAGAACCGAGTAGTCAGAGGTGGTTTTGTTTAGGTTTCAAACCGTAATTTGTGCTTCGGCATCGGCCATGAGCTGGCCACTGTTGGCGGCTGAAGGTCAGACACAACTATCAGGCTCGCTGGAGCTGATCTTAGTGTCGTTGCTGTTTCTCCTGTGGCTGGCCGGGGTTGGGATATTCCGTCAGCGTCAGAGCCGCGAGCTGGGATGGCTGCAACAGTGCAACCTGCCAACCCTGTGTGTCGATGGCCGGGGGGCCGTGGTCGCCAGCAACGGGACTGCCGAGCGTCTGCTGGACCTGACTCAACGCTCCTTGGCCGGAGAGGAGCTGGCCAAGCTGATGGAGCCCCTGGAGAAGGATGAGCCCTGGCCAGCTGAGCAGCTGGTAGCCTGGATATGTGATAGCCCCAACCGCCTTTACCGCAGCAGTCGCTTTCCCGATGCGGTATTTCGCCTGGAGCGAACCGTCGATAGTGGCGGCCTAACCGGGCTTCAGCTTATTGATGAGACCGAGCGGATGAGACTGCTCGAGTCCCAACGCATGTTCTTCCAACTCTCCACCAAGTCCAGATTGATCGCCAGCGCCATGCATGAGATTGGTTCGCCGCTGGCGGCCATCGAGGGTGGACTGGAGTATAGCCAGGTGCTGTTGGCGGATGCGGAGGCGAATTCAGAGGTGGCGGAGGTGTCATCGGTGGTGGTGCGCCTGCTGGAGGAGATCAAGCGGGTGAACCAGATCAAGGTGGATTTCGTCGGGCTGTTTCGTGACGAGGAGGAGGAGATCGAGCTGCATGACCTCAACGCGGTGGTGGAGAGGGCATGCACCCTGATGAACTACGACAAGCGGATGAAGATGGTGGAGGTCCGGCTGGAACTGGACCGTTCCATCTCCGCCTTGGCCTTCAATGAGGGCAAGCTGTTGCAGGTTCTGCTGAATCTGCTGACCAACGCCGCCGATGCCCTGGTGGAGTGTCACTGGCAGGATCGCAGGCGAATTACTGCCGCCACCTGCAACCGGGGTGACACCATTGAACTTGTGATCGAGGACAATGGCATTGGAATGTCCGAGGATGTTCTTAAGAACTCTTTTGATCAGTACTTTACAACAAAGGAGCGGGGCTCATCCGGCGTGGGCAGCGGCAGCGGTCTGGGCTTGATGATCTGCCGCAACCTGGTCCGAGAGATGGGGGGGGATCTGCACATAGAGTCCAGGCTGCACAAGGGGACCCGAGTGGTGCTGAGTCTGAAGTCTGTCAGTATGAATGAGATGAATGGATGGGAACAGGATGAAGTCTCTGACTGTGTTGGTTGTTGATGACGAGGTGGCGATCCGCCAGATCCTGAGTCATGTAATCTCCAAGTTGAAGCACCGGGTGCTGACCGCGGAGAGTGCCGAGGAGGCGTTGCAGGTGATGTCGCACAATGCGGTGGACGTAGTGTTCACCGATGTGCGCATGGCAGGGATGACTGGCATCGAGATGATCGAGGTCGCCAAGAGCCGTGGCTGGAAACCCTATTTCGTGGTGATGACCTCTTTTGCTTCGGTGTCGACCGCCATCGAGTCGATGAAGATGGGGGCTTTCGACTACCTGATGAAACCCCTCAAGCGGGAGGATGTGGAGCACCGCCTGAAGCTGATCACCGACATGATCGGCCTTAGGCGGGAGAACAAGGCGCTGCGCCAGGTCGCCATGCTCAGTTCCGGTTCGGCGCTGCCCTCCCAGTCTGAAGCCATGCTGACTGTCGACAGGATGATCGACAAGGTGGCGGTCAAGGAGTGCACCGTCATGATCAATGGTGAGAGTGGCACCGGCAAGGGCGTTGTGGCCAAAATGTTGCACCGGGGCAGCCCGCGGTCCGGCGGGGCCTTCATCCCGGTCAACTGTGCAGCCATACCGGAAAACCTGCTGGAGAGCGAGCTGTTTGGTCATGTTAAAGGGGCTTTTACCGGCGCGACCTCTGCCAAGATGGGGTTGTTTGAAACAGCCTCAGGGGGAACCCTGTTTCTCGATGAAGTCGGTGAACTGCCCTTGGCATTGCAGGCGAAGCTGCTCCATGTCCTGGAGGAGAAGATGGTGCGTCCGGTGGGGGGGGAGAAGCTGCGACCTGTGGATGTACGCATCATCGCCGCGACCAATCGCAACCTGCAGCAGATGGTGGCCGAGGGGCTGTTTCGAGAGGATCTCTACTTCCGCCTGAATGTCTTCAACATCACTCTGCCCCCCCTGAGAGAGCGCGGCGAGGACATCCTGCCGCTGTTTCGCCATTTTCTGGAGTCGGAATCGCGCAAGCAGGGGGTGAAGCTGGCGCCGGTGGTGGACTCCGAGGTTCAGCAGCTGCTGCAGAGATACCGCTTCCCCGGCAACATCCGAGAGTTGGAGAACATCGCCGAGCGAGCGCTGGTGATGGCCGATGACAACCTGGTCAGGGTCGAGGACCTGCCTCAGCAGCTGTGTGTCACCCGGGCGAGGAGTGAAGGGGATCTGACCCTTAGGGAGCAGTTGAAGCGGTTCGAGGAGAAGGTGATTCGTTCCACCCTGTCCGATACCGATGGCGATCGCCGCGAGGCGGCCAAGAGGTTGGGCATAGGTTTATCCAGCCTCTATAGAAAGTTGGAGGAGTATCAGTGAGTAAATTCATCGTTGCCGGAATCCTGGCCAGCCTGCTGCTGGCTCCGGCCCGGGCTGAAGAGCGTGCCGATCAGCTGGCGCAAGCTCGGCAAAGCTATGCCCAGGGTGACCTGATTGGGGCCATCGGCGGTCTGGAACGGGCGGCGGAGTCGGGGAGTGCGGAGGCCAGGGGCTTTCTCGCCTATATCCTCTTTCAGAGCGGCCAGGTGGCACCGGCGCTCGTCATGTATCGGCAAGCGGCGGACGCCGGAGACGGCTTCGCCCTGGTTCGGCTCGCCGAACTGAAGTTGACCGGACGAGGGGTGGACGCGGATCCCGCAGGGGCGCTGGAGATGCTGCAACAGGCGCTGGACAAGGGTCGGGTTGAGGCCGGGGTGATCCTGGCCGGGGTGTATGAGTCGGGCCTGCCGGGCACCGAGCCCAACCCTTCACTGGCGCTGGCCTACTACCAACAGGCCGCGGAGTCCGGTGATCAGGACGCCATCGGTCGGCTGATCCGGGTGTATGCCCAAGGCGGACTGGGTGAACAGGCCGATCAGACCAAGTTGGCTTACTGGCAGGCGGCCATGCAACGCCTGAGTGATGAGGAGCTGGCTCAATGAAGCGTGACATTCTGTTGATCGCCCTGCTGCTGGCGGCGCCCGCTACCCTCGCCGGGGGCGAGGAGGATTATCAACGTCTGTGTGCCCAGTGCCATGGCGCAGATGGCGAACCGCGGATGCCCGGTGCCGCCAATTTTAACCGGCAGGAGGGGCTTCGTGTGTCTACCCTGGCGCTGCAGGAGCGCATCCGCAGAGGCAATAGGGGCTGTCCCCCCTTTGCCGGCCAACTGGATGATGAGCGGATACTGACTCTGATTCAGGCCCTGCGCCGAATGGGGCGCTAACTTACCCCTTGCCTGGGCGTCTCTCCAGACGCCCGTTTCCCACTTCTGAGAATCCCTTTCCCACCCCTGAGATGCTGATGCTTTTTCCGCCAGTCAGGGCGTGATCTTCGTCTAATAATCATTTTAAAACAAGACTTTAAACCTGGCATGTTGGTTGCAATCTCCTAGTTGCGAGCGACGTAGATCGCAGTATTAGGAAATCAAAACCGGGGCGGTGTCCCCTGCCAAATTCAAAGGCACCAACAGGAGATGATGATGAAAAGAGCTCTCGTGGGCATGATCTGCCTGACCCTCAGCGGAGGCACACTGGCGGCCAGTATTGTGGACTCCAAACACAACCTGGGGAACATTGGCGGCAACACAGCAAACCGTAACTATACCGACGCCACTCAGGAGGTGTGTGTATTCTGTCATACCCCTCACGGCGGCAGCGCCACCCATAACGGCGAAGCCGTAGCCCCCTTATGGAACAAGGCCGTCACCACCAGCACCTTCCAGACCTACGACAGCCTGGGAACCTCCTCCCTCAAGGGCTCCGTGGCCAACGTCGGTTCGGTCTCCATTGCCTGCCTATCCTGCCACGATGGCTCCCAGGCGATGGATGTGATGATCAACCAGCCGGACAGCGGCGGTTATACCGCCGCCGGTGCCTCCCTGGGTGGCACCTGGACGGCAAATGGTGCGGTGGATGCCGCCACAGGAAAGATGCTGACGGCCAATCCCATCCCTGGTGTGGGCACCGACTTGCGCAACGATCACCCCATCGGCATTCAGTACGCCGGTGGCCTGATCTCCGGGACCGATCACACCAACGCCAGCAACTACCGCAACCCTGACTTTGTGGCGGCGGCCGAGGTGACCATCAATGGCAACCAGATCTGGTATGTCCCGGTACCGGCCAGCAATGCCACCACTGGACTGGCCAACTCAGTCAGCGGTTCCCAGATCAGCCCGGTTGCCGGTACCCGCAACAAGACCGATATGGCGCTCTACACCCGTTCGGTTGCCACCATCGATTCGGGCCGAGCCCAGCCCTACGTCGAGTGTGCCAGCTGCCATGATCCACATCAGGCCAATACGGCCACCTTCCTGCGCATCGATAACACAGGCAGTGCCGTCTGCCTGGCTTGTCACAAGAAGTAATCAACCCAGTGGGGGAGTCTCTCCCCCACTCTTTAGAAGGGAAAGTGGATGTTTGCACGATCCAACTGGTTTGCGGGAGTGGTGCTGGGCCTTCTCATGACGGCCGGGCAGGCCTGGGCCGAGCTCCCTGAGTCCTACTCAACTCCCTACATCAAGATCGACGGCCGTGATCACATGCTGGTGGAGTTTCAGGAGCTTTATCACCACAAGCGCCGCAATCGCTATTTCCACGGAGAACCTCCCGCCAGCCAGCAACAGGCGTTCGTGGATGAGGTACGAAATGAGTGGATTGATCTGATCCTGGTGGAGCGCTTCCTGACCCGGGAGGAGAAGCCGGTCCTGCCCATGGAGTTGATAGCTCAGCAGTTGGCACAGTTCGATGCTCAGATGGCAGATGTGCCCAGCTGGCCTGAGATTCGCGATGCCTACCTGGAGGTGCTGAGGACTCGGCTGGTACGCCAGCACCTGCGGGATCAACACAGAAAGCAGCTGCTGGACCGGGTTGACGTATCCGATGCCGACGTGGAGCTGTACTACCGGCAGAACCCCGACCGCTTTACCGTACCCAAGGCCAACCGGGTGTCGGTGATTCACCTCGGAGTGGATCCCTCGGCCAGTGCCGAGGAGTGGCGCCAGGCCCAGGCCCAGATGGAAAAGCTGCGCAGCGAGGTGGAGTCCGGCGCCGAGTTTGCCGGTCTGGCGGAGATCTACTCCTCCGACTCCAGTGCCGAGTTTGGCGGGGACATGGGGTTTATGCATGCCGGCAGCCTGGCGCCCCTGGTGGAGGAGCAGCTGCAGGGACTGAAGTTGGGTGAGATGACCGATGTGATCTCCCTGCTGAACGGCATTGCATTATTTCGTCTGACCGATCAGCGGCCTGCCAGGCTGCTGCCCTACGATCAGGTTAGCCAGTCGGCGAGAGAGGGATTGCTCGAACAGCGCAGGAAACATGCCTGGGAGGCGTTTATCGCCTCTCTCAGGGAGCAGGCAGAGATCCGTGTGCTGCTTTAACTAGGCGGTGGCGTAGTGGTAATGCGGAGAGAGGCTTGGCCGCTGCTGGTGCTCCTGTGCCAGTGGCCCCTGCCGTCCGGTGCCGTGACCTGGTTCGATCTGCAGCCTTTCCGGTTCGATAACACGGGCTTCGTGGGGCTGTCGGCATCGATATCCGAGTTCGAGGACATCAACGACGAGCGGATCGGGATGATCGCCCGGGACAGGTTCCAGGTGGCCAGCCAGGGTTACCTCTACCGGCCCTGGGTGCTGAGCCTGAATCTGCTGGGCACCCTGGATGCCAACCTGAACCGGTATGATCTCTATGAGGGTGAAACCCGCAACGAGATCAGTGCCGCCCTGGACAGTCAGTGGGTGCTGTTCCCGGAACAGAAGGGGGAGACCAAGCTGAACCTGAACCTGGGACTGACCAACAGCAATGGTTCCGAGGATCGCCGTTATGGTCACCTGAGAGCCAAGGTCAGCAAGGATATCAAAACCGAAAACACCCTGTTCAGCAGTCGCTATGAGCTGCGGCACGAGGAGGAAGCCAGCATCGACCGGGCGTTCAATGCCCACCTGCTGGATCTGACTTACAACGGCAGTTTTCTCAACAGCAGCAACAGCGCCCTCCTCAGCCTGGTGTCTCAGCAGGCCACGACCGACAGCCTGGATAATGGTGAACTGCGGTTGCTCGGTAGCTTTCAGCAGCAGTTCCGCTTCGCCGAACAGGATTACACCCAGTTTCTTGCCAGTTACAGCCTGGTAGATCAGAGCAGTGGCACCCTGAGCGACCTGTTCGAACACGGGCGGCTGAGCAACCTGACCCACTGGGAGCTGGAGGACAACCTTTCCGTGGAGCTGTTCACTCAGGCTTACCGCTCCAGTCAGGAGCTGGAGGAGGGGGAGTGGCCGGAGTCCAAGCCGACCAGGCATGAACAGTGGCTGGTGTCCGCCAACGTCAACCTCGACTACCGCGCCAGCGACCAGCTTGATCTGTTTGCCACCCTCTATGGCGAACGCCATCAGGAGCGACACCATCGGACAGAGCTGGTGAGTGTTGATGGCTTTCAGTCTCAGCAGTCACTCGGTGCGCGCTGGCGCGACTACCTGGACCTGGGGACGTTCCGCTACAGCCTGTTTGGTTCTGCCGTACTGCTGACCCGGCAGGGCACCTATGAGTCCGCCAAGATCGACTGGGACATCAGCCACAGCCTTCGTCGCAGCTGGCCCCTGGGCAAGGGGGAGCTGTCCCTGGCGCTGGCGGAGAACCTCTTCGGTGTCACCACTTTCAAGGGGGAGTCGTCACCAACACTGGTGGGACACCATCTGGATGCCACCTGGCTGCAGACCGATGGGCTCCGCCAACTGGATCTCTATGCCAGGTTGACCGACGAGCGGGAGTTGGCGGATGACCGACGCTGGTATCAGCGCCTGGATACCGGGCTCAGTGGCTCTTTGCAGCTCTCTAGCCACCAGGCTCTGGGTGGAAACCTGCAATTCAGCTGGGACAAGAGCCGGGAGAGGAGCAGGGAGTCCGCCTCAACCGGCAGTGGCTATGGCCGGCTGTGGTATCGCAACGACAGGCTGTCAGGGGTGCGTCATCTCAGGCTGGTATCCACCCTGATGATCCCCTTCGATGACCTCTTCTTCGACGATGGCGACAAGCGTAATGATGTCGCCAGTTTTGAAAACACCCTCAGCTACAACATCGGCAGACTCGAGTCGGAGCTGACTGCCGTGCTCAGCGAGGGAAACCAGTACTACTCGCTGAATCTGAAGCGACACTTTTGATTTCCGGGACCCGGTTGTCCCGAGAGGAAATGGCAATGATGAAACACACTACCTTGGCGATGGCCGCCGTGCTGGGCGCCCTGATGGGCTCCCCCCAAGCGAGGGCTGAGTACGGCGATGTGGTCATGAACAACCATTCCGAACAGAACGGCATCAACCCAGTGGTGTTTCCCCACTGGTTTCACCGTGCCCGCTACGGCTGCAAGGTGTGTCACTCCGATCTGGGCATGGAACTGGAGGCGGGGGCCAATGGCATCAACATGATGACCATTATGGACGGTCAGCACTGCGGAGCTTGCCACAACGGTGAGATCGCCTGGCAGCTGGAGCACTGTGATCTCTGCCATTCGGGTAAGAGCGGCTTGGAGACCCAGGTCCACGGCAGCACGTCAGCCCAACTCAATACCACCCAAGGGGAGGAAGCACGGTGAAACAACTCATTCTGTTACTGGCTTTGATGACTCCGATCCAGCTGCCCGCCCTGGCTGCCAGCGAGGAGGGGGTAACCGCCCGCCAACAGCAGAGCCAGCAGGGCTCGCCCATACGGTTTAACCGCCTGATGCCCAGTGTCGAAGCACGGAATCCACCGCCGGCCCTGGATGGTATCCACGATCCCTCGGTGGATGGGGTATTGATGTTGCAGTCACCCAAGGCGCTGTTCGAGCACCTGCCAAAGCTGGGCAGCGGTAACCGGGTCAACTGGAGCAAGGCCGTGGAGCTTGGGGTGATCAGCCCCAGATTTGATATCAGCAATGACCGAAAAAAGCCCAGGGTCATGAGAACCCGGGTGGTGCGGGAGGTGAAGGGCTTTATGCCGGATGTGATCTTCCCCCATGAGCAGCATACCCGGTGGCTGGATTGCGGCAACTGCCACAAGAGGCTGTTCAAGGCCAAGAACGGCGCCAACCCCATGAGCATGGCCAGCCTGATGATGGGAGAGAACTGCGGTGCCTGTCACGGCAGCGTTGCCTTTGAAATATCCGAGTGTCGAATGTGCCACTCCAAGGGCCAGTCGATGCTCAAGGCGTCGACCGCCAAGGGGGTGACGCCATGAAGACGGCATGTGCCCTACTGTTCCTGGTGCTGTGTCTGGGAAATGCCGAGGCGGCAATCCGTTACGACAACAGCAATAAACCCTCCCGCTACCATCTGGTTTCGCAGCTTATCCAGTATTCAACCGGCGCCGTGCTGGTGCAGAGTAGCTCCGCACCCGAGGTCCAGGTGACCTACCAGGAGGCCATTGACCAGTTCAACCTGGCCACCGATGTCCAGGATCCCGCAGAGATTAACGAACACCTCAACCTGGCCGTTCGCAGCATGTACCGAGCAATCCAACTGGCCACGCCCAGTGAGGTCAAGCGGGACAAGCTGAAGCGCGATTTCCGCGGTCACAATCGCACCTTGGATGAGTTGGCCCAGGCCATCTCCCGTGTGGCGGAAGAGAAGGGGCAGGGAGAGCGTGCCGAGGAGGTGGTGGCCAAGGTGGTGGCCCAGCAGCAACAGGCCCTGTTGATGAGTCAACAAGGGGAGTGGCAGCCGGGAATCGATCTGCTGAAGCAGGCCCAGTCTCTGGCCAAGGAGACCCTGATCCTGATGCGGGGGGATGAGACCCTGGTGAGGAGTTTGAGCTTTTCGTCACCTTTGGAGGAATTCGACTATGAGCGGGATCGCAATGACACCCACTTTATGTTGGTGGAACTCCTCTTGAAAAATAAACTCGATTCAAAGTCTTCCCAAATCAGGGAGCGGTTCTCGTCGCTGGTGGGTGAAGCGCGCGAGAGGCGGGAGTCGGCCGAGCGCCAGTTCCAGGAGGAGAGGCTGCACCAGGCGATAGCCACCCTGGAAGACTCCACCCGCTCGCTGGTCAGGGCGATTCGGCTGGGCGGGGTGTTTATCCCCAGTGCCTGACAATGGGAGAGCAGATGATGAGCAACAGAGTGACAGTCAGTGCGGTGCTGCTGGGCACCTGTCTATTCGCCGCGGGTTTGGTCCAGGCGAAGGACAAGCGGGTTTGGTCTCCCCTGGAGACCGACGGAATTCACGATCCCGATGCGCCTGGGCTGGAGTTGCTGCAGTGGCCGGATGAGGCACTGAGAGCCATGCTGCCCGACCATCCCGGGATCGGCAACCAGGTGGACTGGCTGAGGGCCACCTCTGCGGGGCAACTGCGGCCGGTGGATGCCCTCTATGAAGTGACCCGGGTGCGGCAGAGGGACAAGGATATTGTGATGGGGCGCACCGGCGAGATGGCCATGGTTCGTTTTCCCCATGGTTCCCACTCCCGGGAGATGGATTGCGATAACTGCCACGACCAGTTCTTTGTGGCCAAGGCCGGGGCAAATCACGCCAACATGTTTTCCATCCTGGCCGGGGAGAACTGCGGCCGCTGTCATGGGGCAGTGGCCTTCCCCCTCACCGAGTGTCGCCGATGCCATACGGATGAGCGTGGCGGTGGGACGGTTCCCGGTGTTCAAGCCGGTCAGGGGCGGCAATACGA
This sequence comes from Ferrimonas sediminicola, assembly GCF_005116715.1. Classification (GTDB taxonomy): domain Bacteria; phylum Pseudomonadota; class Gammaproteobacteria; order Enterobacterales; family Shewanellaceae; genus Ferrimonas; species Ferrimonas sediminicola. Next base: position 107,319 of record NZ_SWCI01000008.1, read on the forward strand.
TCCCGTAGTGACCCGGTAAAGGAGAGGCGATGAAGCGAATCTGGAGATCGACACTGGTTATCGGTGTCCTGCTGGCACCCATGGTCAGGGCGGAATATGGCGATGTGCTGCTCAACCGTTACGCCGAAGCCAATGGTGAGCGCCCGGTGGTGTTCTCTCACTGGTTCCACCGGGCCAGGGTGAGCTGCAAGGTGTGCCACTCCGAGCTGGGGTTTGCCATGAAGGTGGGGCGGAACGACGTCACCATGGGCGATATCGTCCAGGGGCAGTTTTGTGGCATGTGCCATAACGGTGATCTGGCCTGGAGTACCGAACGCTGCCAGCTCTGTCATACCGGTAAGGCCGGGAACCCCACCCAAATTTTCGGCGGCCATAAGACTGCGGGTCCCTCCCTATGGTAAGAGTTCTGCTGTTGGCAATGATCCTGCTGCTGACCGGCTGTGCCAGCGGGCCCCAGTCTTCCAGCTTGCGGCTGCTCACTCCTTCGGAGCAGCTGCCGTTGATGTGGCCCGATGGTGACCGCGCCCGCTACCGTTTTTTGGGCGACCTGGTGGGGGAAGCCAATCTGCAGTCGGAGTCGAATCGGAATAACGGTTGGCAGAAGGCGCTGGAGTGGCTGGTGGGCCAGTCCGACGCGCCTCTTCTCAGGCTTCAGCGTCCTCAGGGACTCACCGTTGATGAACGAGGCTGGGTCTATGTGGTGGATGTGGGAGCCGCTGCCCTCCTGGCGTTCGATACCCGCGGCGGCCAGGTTCACCGCTGGGGCAGTTATGGTCAACGGCAGTGGCGCACACCGCTGGATGTGGTGCTCAAGGGTGAGGAGCTGTTGATCAGCGACGCCGACTGCCGCTGCATCTGGCGTATGGACAGATCCTCGGGACGCCATCTGGGACGCTGGAGTTTGCCCGGAGCGACCCGGCCCGTGGGGCTGGCATGGGCGGCAGATTGGCAGCAACTTTTCGTCGCCGACAGCCAGGGGCACCGCATCCTGGTGTTGGACCGGCAGGGACAGTACCTGGCCTCCATGGGGCAACGGGGGACCGCGCCGATGCAGTTCAACGGCCCGACTTTCCTGGCTTATCAGTCCGGAAAGCTGCTGGTGTCGGACACCCTCAATGCCCGTCTGCAACTGATTGACCTGGCCCGCAACCAGGCCAGGGTCATCGGCCAGCGGGGCAGCCGGGTGGGCAATCTGGCACGTCCCAAGGGGGTTGCCTTCGACTCCGAGGGACATCTGTATGTGGTGGAGTCCTATTTCGACCATCTGCTGGTGTTTGATTCGGGGGGGCGTTTGCTGTTGCCCCTGGGGGGGGCCGGCAGCGAGCCTGGCAGCTTTACCCTGCCCAGCGGCCTCGCGGTCGACGGCAGTGACCGTGTCTATGTGGCCGACATGATGAACGCCAGGGTGTCCGTGTTTCAGTATCTGGGAGAGAACCGAGGAGGCCACGATGGCGATGAGTAACTGGAGCGGAGTTCTCCTGCTGCTGGCTTGCTGGGGCACGCCCGCCGGGGCCAGCAGCATCTATTTCACCAAGCACAACCTGTCTGCGGGCTCCGGCAACGAGGTCAGGGCCAGCGGAGAGGATCAGCTGTGCGTGTTTTGTCACACCCCCCACGGTGCGGCAAGCAGTGCCCAGGCGCCACTGTGGAACCGGCAACTGCCACAGGGGGCCAGCTACCAGGCCTACAGCTCCTCATCATTGCAGGCGACCACTGAGGCGCCCGGAGGTGCCTCCAAACTCTGCCTCTCCTGCCATGACGGCACCCTGGCCATCGGCGCGGTGAATGTCGCCAACGGCCAGGTCGCCCCCACCCTGACCATGACCGGGGCGGCGGCCGGGGGCATGATGCCCTCCGGTGGCGGCCTGACCACAGGCAATACCCGCAACCTGGGGACCGATTTGAGCAACGACCATCCCATCTCCTTCACCTTCGATACGGAACTGGCAGCCCGGGATGGTGAGCTCTATGACCCCGAGGCGGTGGCCCACATCGGTACTCGCAGTGGTGGCGACTACCCCCTGCTGCCGCTGGATCATGACAGCAAGGTGCAGTGCACCAGCTGCCACGACCCTCATCAGTATGACGAGGCCACCGGCAACACCAAGTTTCTACGCGGGCAGAGGCTGCAGCAGCAACCGCCCGGTGGTGCCGGATTCGATGCCGCCAACGACATGATCTGTCTGGGGTGTCACCAGAAGTCGGGGCGGGCCTGGTCCGAGTCGGTACACGCCAGTAACCTGACCGCCTCCTACAGCTATACCGACACGGCCGCCGATGAGCGCGGGTTTCCGCTGGGTACCAAGGTGTGGCAGGCCGGCTGCCTCAACTGCCACGATTCCCACACGGTCCAGGGCGCCAAGCGACTGCTCCGGGAAGGGACCGACAGCCTGGCGACCCCCAAGGCCGGGGGCAACCCGGCGCCGGAGGAGACCTGCTATCAGTGCCATTCTAGTTTGTCGAACCGGGCGGTACAGGAGCTGGGCATCGCCGATATCCGCTCAGATTTTGTCAACAAGAGCCGGAGGATGCCCATTACCCGAGATCATCAGCAGCGGGACCACCCTCATGACATCGAAGACGCCAACCTCAATGAATCTAGGGAGAAGCTGGGGCGAAATCAGCCGAGCAACCGCCACACCACCTGTACCGACTGCCATAACCCGCACAGGGTGATCCGGGCACCGCTGCTCAACGCCGGCGCGCCGGCGTCTCAGGGCACCCACACCCATGCCTCGGGCACCCTACACAGCAACCTGGCTTCCGGTGCCCTGCGGGGTTCCATCGGCGTCGAGCCGATCTATGCCAACGACACCTTCGAGCCGGATCCCATCGCTGCGGATGCCCTCATCGCCTTTCAGGTGAAACAGGGAGCGCCCCAGGCCGGCGCCAGTACCGATGTCAACCAGCCCTACGTGACCCGGGAGTACCAGGTATGCCTGAGGTGTCACTCCAACTACGGCTTCGGTACCCTGCCTCCCACCGCCGGCGACAGCGGCGGCGGTACCCCCTACGGCACCAACGGCCTGGCGCAGTACACCAACCAGGCGATGGAGTTCAACCCTCCGCTGGCGGACCGGGGTGAGCCAGGGGGCAACCACAGATCCTGGCACCCGGTCATTGGCCCCACCGGGCGAACCGATGCGGTGCGCCGCTCTGGCGCCAGGAACTCCTGGAGTGCGCCCTGGAATCAGAGCGGTGCCCTGGGCAATCAGACCATGTACTGCTCCGACTGCCACGGCAGCGACCACAGTGCCACCGGCAGCGGCGGGGCTCCGGCGGCCGGCAGTCCCTGGGGCCCCCACGGCTCCAACAACAACTTCATCCTCAGGGGCAGTTGGAGCAATCCGGAGAACCCCTTCGGCACCGGTGCCATCTGCTTCAAGTGCCATTCCACCGGCTACCGGCGCAAGGACGGGCTCTCCAGTTCCGGCTTCTGGGGGGGCGGCCGTGGAGACTTGCACGGTTACCACGCCGACAACGTGCGGCGCACCGACAGCCCAAGGGATCAGATGCGCTGCACCATGTGCCACGTCGCCGTGCCTCACGGCTGGAAGAACAAGGCGTTTCTGGTCAACCTCAACGATGTGGGCCCCGAGGGGGGGCAGGCGATCGGCACCAATGTCAGCGGGCGGAGTTACACCAACGGCCCCTACTACCGCAAGGCCTACCTGAGAATACGCAACTGGCGTCCCAGCGGCAGCTGGCGGGAAAACGATTGTGGTAAGAGCGGAAGCTATGGCCGAGACTGGATGCGCAACACCTGTGGTTAGGGTGCTGCAGGTGTTGGCCTCTCTCAGGCTCACCGTGGCGGCCATCCTCGCCCTGATCCTGGGGTTGATGCTGGTCTCTGGTCGGGGCTGGCCCCTGGCTGCGACCCTGACGCTTCCGGCACTGCTATTATGGCTCAACCTGGGTGCTGCGCTGGCGGTGTTTCCGGTATTTCGCCGGTCGTTGTCCCTGACCCTGTTTCACCTGGCGCTGATGCTGATGCTGCCCCTGGCCCTGGTGGCCGGACGCTTTCACTTTGCCGGGCATTTCGAGCTGCCGGAGGGGGCGGCATTCGATCCCGGGCGGCTGGTGATCGACCGGCAGGGCCCCTGGTACACTCCGGGGTTGTCCGCTTTAAACCTGACCCTGGACAGCATCAGTGCCAGCTATGCCGAGGGCCTCAGGCCTCAACATATCCGCGCCAGGGTTCGTCTCAACGGTGATGGCAAGGTGATCGCCGAGGGCAGGCCGCTCCACTGGCAGGGCTACCGACTCTATGTGACCAAAAACGTTGGTTTCTCAGTTAACCTCGACTACCTGGCCAGCAATGGAAGCCGGCATAACCTCTCGGTTAATTTTCCCTGGTTCCTGGGTAATGAGCTGGCCCAGGCTCAGGAACTGACCCTGGGCGGAGATCGCTTGTGGCTGAAGCTGGATGGGTTGGAGGCGGTGTTTGATGATTCCCTGGCGGTGTCGCCCCTCCGTTTGCCTGCGAGGCCGAAACTGGTGGTACGCCGCCAGGAAACGCGCCGCGTGCTGTCACTGGGACAGAAGGCCGGCCTGGGACAGGGAACCCTGGTGTTTCGCGGCGTCCACTTCTGGCAGGGGTTTAAGGTGCAACACGATCCTAGCCGGCACTGGATGCTGGCGCTGGTGCTGCTGATGCTGGGCTCTCTGAGCTGCTTCCTGGTTCGGCGTCATGTGTTGCGTCGCTGAGTTGAGTTTCCCACAGCCAAAGTGCCGCTCGGGCGCGGCTGGCAAACTGATCGTCCCGCCGCAGATGAAGGTAGGTTCTCATATGGCCGATGGCTGCGGCCAGCTGTTGTCGCTGTTCCAGGACCAGGGCGAGGCCATAATAGGCGTTCGCCTGGTCGGGGTTCATCTCCAAGGCGTGTTCGAAGGCCGCCCCGGCCTCCGGCCAGCGCAGCAGACCAATCAAAGTAAACCCCAGGTTTACCTGGGCTTCGGCAACGGTGGGGTTATCGGCAATAAATCGATGCCAGGCCACCAGCGCCCCCTCGAGGTGACCCAGGGTCATCAGTTGCACCGCCTCTTCAAACCTCTTCAGCCTGAGCCGCTGTTGCTGTTGTCTTGCATGTTCACTGCCGTTGAGGGCACCACTGACATAGGACTGAGGGGAGGGCGCGGGATCGGCAGCCTCTGCCGCAGGGGAGAGCGGGGGCGAAACCAGGTGCTCGAGTGTCAGGATAATCATGGCAGCCGACAGCAGGACTGCCAGGGCCACGGGGCGTTTGTCTCGCATTATGTGCAGCCAAAAATAAAAAGTGTATACCGCCTGAGATTGGATAACAGATCCCGGCGACCTGAAAGAAATTATATGGTTTTCGCCAGGGCGAAACAAAGGGTGATATATCGTCTTTCTCATTTATTTGATCACGGAAATTGCATAACGTGCCTGAATTGATCATTTTATCTTTGGGGTTGGCTCTCTATATTTTTGCCACCCTCGTAGCCTTGGTGTTTATTTCCTCTAGCCGCTCCGCTCCCCCATGGATAGGCGCCTTGGTTGGTCTTGGCTGGATACTGCACTCTCTCTCCCTGCTGATGCGCTGGCTGGTGCTGGGGCACGGTCCCTTCGTGACCCTGTTTGAGGTGCTCTCCGGCAACCTGTGGAGCCTGGTGCTCGCCTGGCTTGTGGCCTGGTGCGCTTGCCCAAGATTCCGGGGAGGTTGGGTTGCGGCGATGCCTGTGTTGGCGCTGATGGGGGTGTGGATCCCGACAACCCCGGCCGAAGGCAGTGTCCTGCCCGCGACCTTCTATACCCCCTGGCTCTATGTTCATTCATTGACCGGGCGAGTGTTTCTGGCCGCGCTGATGCTGGCTTTGGGGTTGGTGCTGGCCCAGTGGTTATCGGCCCGCTCGGACCGGCTGGTGCCACTGTCAGTGGTTCAGGGGGAGAGAGCGGTGGATGCCCTGTTGCTGATGGCGTTACTGTTTGATGGTTTAATGCTGGTCTCCGGGGCGATCTGGGCCGAAAACGCCTGGGGTCAGTATTGGGGGTGGGATCCGTTGGAGGTCTGGGCGTTGATCACCTGGCTGATGGTCGGCTTGGCAATCCACGTCAGGTTGGTGGTTCCATCCGGCCCCGGCTGGTCGCTGATGGCGGTTGCAGCTGCCTTTGCGGTGGCCTTCGTGACCTTTTTTGGTGTTCCCTTTCTCTCCATGGCACCGCACATGGGGGTGTTTTGATCAGAGCCTCTGTTGTGCCTGTTGGCGAGGACTCATCTGCTGTTTCTGCCGTTTGAGTGTGGCGACCGCCTGGTCCATCTCCATGGGCCGGTGATAGAAGAAGCCCTGGCAGATGACGTCCGGATAACCGGTGACGAAATGGTGTTGGGAGTTGGTTTCGATCCCCTCTGCGATCACCTTAAGCTGGAGGTGGTTAGCCAGGGCAATGATGGTCTTGGCGATGCCGGTGTCCACCTGATCTGTCAGCACCCCTTCGATGAAGGAGCGGTCGATCTTCAGTTCGTCCACGGGTAACCGCTTCAACTGATGCAAGCTGGAGTAACCGGTGCCGAAATCATCGATGGAGATGCGTACGCCAAAGCTCCGCAGTCGCTCCAGTGTTTGTGAGGCCTGCTCCTGGCTTTCAATGAAGGTGGTTTCGGTGATCTCGAAGGTAAAACAGGAGGGGGGAGTACCAACGTTGAGAATGTTGTCCTTGATGGTGTGGTAGAGGGAGGGCTCCTTCAGTTGCTTGGCAGACAGGTTGACCGACATCTGCACGTTGCGTCCAAGCACATTGGTAAAGGCACATTGAGCACGACAGGCCTGTTTGATCACCTCTGCGCCAATCTCCTGTATCAGATCCAGGTTTTCGGCCAACTGGATAAACCGGGCAGGGGCTTCGATCTCACTCTGGCTGCGACGCCACCTCAGTAGCGCTTCAAAGCCGATGATCACCCCGCTTCCGGGGCAGACCTGGGGCTGGTAGACCAGGAAGAACTGGTCCTTTGCCAAGGCACTTTTCAACTGCTTCTCCAGCTCCCTGCGTTCCAGCAGTTTGTACTCCATTGACTGGTTGAAGAAACTGATATTGGAGTTGAGCCCCTGATCCGACTCCAGGGCGATGAGGGCCCGGCTCAGCAGGACATCGGCTTCCAGGCCATCCTTGATAACCAAGCTGATGCCAAATCGGCACTGGAGGGTGACCTCGCCACCATTGACCGGGTAGGCCTTGGTCATGGCTCCCGCCAACTTATTGGCGGCGATCCAGACGTCGTTCATGCAGCTAAAGTTATCGATAGCCAGGCCAAACGTGTCTTGGTCAAGCTGTCCCAACAGGTCGGTCTTTCGGCTGAGTGTTCGCAATTGGCTGGAGATCTGCTGCATCAGCTGCAGGTTGTCATCGGAGCTCAATGTCAGTTGCAACTGCTTCAGTTGACTGAAACGGATGACAATCAGCGCTGACAATCCATTTTGGGCATGGAACAGCTGGTAACGCATGTGCAACTGCTTGAGAAAGCTTCTGCGGTTAAAGAGTCCGCTCCTCAAATCAGTTTGCTCCAGGGTGTTCATCTTGGCCTGGGTTTTGGCCAACTTCTCCCCCAGGTGCGATGGGTGGCTAAAGATGTGGCGGTTGATATAGAAGAAGGAGAGGCTCAGTAGCAACAGGGTGCCGTAGGAGAGCAATATGGGGAAACTGAAATTTTGGTGCTCGCGGGCCAACTGCAGGTTCCAGGGGGCGAGCGGGTTCAGGGGCAGGGTCAGGGTATCCTGGTTGGGACCGAGCTGATCGCCGTAGAGAGTCGAGGCGTTGAGGCTGTGGGTCAGCGCCAGGGTCATTCCGGCACTGCGCAGTGCCGTTAGGCCGGTCTCCTGGGCAAATCTGTCCATCTCTACCATGGCGGTGACGAATCCCCAGAATCGCTTGCCTTTGCTGCCGGGAAGAAAGACGGGCTTACGCAGGAAGAATGAGTAATTGGACTGAAGTGTCTTGTAGGGGCCGGACAGGACGGTTTGCTGGATATTGATGGCGTTGAGGACATCCTGTTGGCGCTTGTCATCCAGCAGCAGATTATGGCCTATGGCGCGGCGGTTGTTGCCCAGGGGATAGATGGCTTTGACTATGGCGTCAGGGGCCAGCTGAAGGTTGGAGACCGCTGGAGCCAGAGCCAGATAGGTGGGTGCCAGGGTATTGAGCCGGGTTTGGCCGATCTCAGGGTTGGCCTGAATCTCCTGGTCAAGGGCGGTCAATATCGAGACAATATCGTCTAACTGACGATTAAGATCCGTCAACTGGTGTTGTGCGATGGCTTCCAGGTGCCACTGGTCGTTCTCTTGCCAACGTTGAAGCTGATCCTGAATGATGCCTCCCCCACAAAGGATGGTGATCAGGGTCAGCAGCCAGGGAGAGAGTGAGCGAGCAGGCAACCTGGGAAACATAGCACGCATAAGATACCGTTGATAACCACTCCAATGTGATGAATGTGATTATATGTATTTAGCAACAATTGTGGTCAATATTCGCGTCAAATAATCCGATTTAGTTGAACTTGATCATGCTTGTTATTTCTCAAAACTGAGAAATAAACTCATTGGGGTTTATTGTTTGTTCTACTTCAAATTAGACGCTCGAACTTATTTGTTTTTTGATTCACGTGTGATAATAATCCCCTGAGCAGGGATGAACCGTTTAAATTTTGAGAGCAGTTGAGTGATTGTTGAGCTTAGACGACTTTACCATTTCCCAACTCAGTTTCTAAGCCAGCAGGATGTGGCGGAACTGCAGACGCGGGCCAGGAGAAGGTTTGGCTTTGCCTTTCTGAAACTGAGCTTAGTGCTGCTGATCCTGCTCGGCCTGCTGGTGACGGGCAGCCATTATGGCACCTATCAAAGCAGCGTGGATGCCAAGCGGCGGGAGCTGGGTCAGACCGCTGTGCTGATTCATAACAGGGTAGGGCTGATCGAGCTGGCTCTGGATAGGGAGGTGGACGCCTTTTCCGCACACTTGGCGGCCGGCCTGGATCCGCGCAGTCGCAGTTTTTCTGTTCCCTCCAGCCTGTCGACCATCATCATGGCCCTGGGTTACGTGGATATGGGCACCTACAGTCAGGAGCTGTTCCTGAGGGCCAATGGGACAGAAAAATACCGCTACACCATGAGCCAGGCCGCCACCAGCGAGGAGCACTGGGCCAACTATTTCAAAGACCCGGACAGTCGCCAGGCGGTGTTCAGCATGGGGTCCCAACCCGATCAGGAATCCACCCTGTTTATCACTAAGCCTATCGTTATTCAGGGAGAGCTGATAGGGCTGTTGCAGCTTCATCTCGACAGTGCCCTGCTTGAATCCGACACCGTCAACCGTGGCAGCAATGACTGGATGATGTTTGCCAATGGCAGGGAGCTGTTTGGACGTGAGCTTGCTTACCCGATGCAGGCGCTGTCCGGCAGCAAGGTCGCCCAATGGGCCTTTTCCCACGGACCCTCTGGGGTCCTGCCGGTCAGGGCGGGGGTGCTGGCCTACCAGAATCTGGAGTTCCGGGCGAGAGAGGGGGAGCCCAACCCCCTGCGCATCAGCCTGGTGGCCCATGTTCCCTTCTGGAAGGGTTTGATCGATAACCCTTCCTTCCTGGTGCTGTGCCTGGTCGGGATCGGGGTGATGTTGCTGGCCTGCATGGGCGTCGCCGCCATGTTCACCCTGATGAGGTTGCAGGGCTGGGTGGAGGGGATGGAGTCCAGGATTCAGGCGATGGCGTTTGAGTCAGGGGAGGGGATGATCATCAGGGACAAGCAGGGGGTTATCATCAATGCAAACAGGAGTTTTCTCAGCCTGACCGGCTATGCCAAGGAGCAGCTAACCTGCACCAGCCGAAGCTTTATCGATCAGGATCAGCTTCAACCCAAACTGCACCAGGCACTGGTGAGGGAGCTGGAACGCTCCAGCTACTGGCAAGGCGAGGTACAGGTCCGAGATTGTAATGATGACACCGTGCCGTGTCAGCTGACCATGGCTGCGGTGATGGATGATGACGACAGACTGGGTTATATCGTAGAAAACTACTCGGATCTGACTCGCATCAAAGCACAGGAGAGCGAGCTAAGGGTGGCGGCGGCGGCTTTCGATTGCCACAATGCGTTGGCGGTCACCGATGCCGATGGTCGTTTCAAGAAGGTCAACCGCGCCTTTGAGCAGCTGACCGGCTACGATCAGAGCGAAGTGCTGGGTCATCGCCCCAATATCCTCAGGTCGGGTCGTCATGATGCTGAGTTCTTTCAAGGGTTGTGGCGTGAGCTTAGCCAAACCGGCTGCTGGCGCGGAGTAATCTGGAACCGGCGAAAAGATGGGTCAATCTACCCAGAAATGAAGGTGATCTCCGCCGTACGGTCAAAAGAGGGGCGGGTGACCCACTATGTTTCCATCGGCAGTGAACTTGCCCTGTCGTCGGTGCCCTCCCCCAAGGAGTGAGCCACACGCTATGCTTCGATGCGGCCTATACTTATAGGTGAAATGAATAGGAAATTCTGACAAGGTTCCACAGGCTTTGCCATGAGTGCTCGGGGTAGTGTGAGAACCTGTTGCTCAGGGAGGAGGTGTTCGGCGATGGGCCGGCGCTAAGTGCAAACTGCTGAGAGAGGGGAGGCGCGGCCTGAGGTACACCTTCATACAGGCATACAGGAGGTGCTCATGGACTGGTACTACATCACCCATGTGTTGTTCACCAAAGATATCCTGGGTCAACTGCTGCTTATCGTTTCCATAGTGGCTTTCGTTTACTGGACCGCGACCCGCACCTGAACCGGCGCCAATCTGGCGTCAGCGGCAGCTATCGCCGCTGTCTGTCGACAATGGCAATCTTGCCTAGCGATCATTGACCTCCTGTCCCCACCTGTTAGCTTCTTTGTCTGGCTTGGTATACGGGCCAATAAAGCGCATCAAGGATGAGCATTTTTCTAACCTCAATGGCACCACTGCTGCCGGCGTCCCGGTCCCGCGATGTTCACTGCCTATCTCAGGCAGGGATCCCTCCGCTGGGCTCAGGCCGAGGCGCTGACCTGCCAGTCATCATGGAGAGAGCAATGACGAAGGGAGTCATAACCGGCTTTATCGGGGGCGTGCTCACCGCCGTGGTTGGCCTCTATTGTGCGGAGCGTCTTGGATCTCCGGTGTCGAAGGGCTGGGAACGGCTGGGGCCACCGGCGGCGGGAAACCCATGGCAACGGAGAAGACCGTCAATCAGGATATTGCCCCCCATCCACTGGAGCAGAGGCTGGAGGCTGCGGCTGCCAAGCCGATCAGGATCGCCGTCAATCCCGGGAGCGCGGCGGAACCGGATTTCGACGCCCTGGTGAGGGATCAGCGTGTCGACGCTTCGGCGCTGTATCCGCTGATCAGCGCAACACGCTTTGATGCCGTTTTGGACAAGTTTGACGTCCAGGGGCAGCCGTCGGAAGAGGTGGCCCAGTTTCAGGCCCGCATCGAGGAGTTTATCCTTGCCTCAGAGATCAACCCCTTGCTCCAGGATGCCCGGGTTGCCTGTAACAATGACCTCTGCCTGGCGGAGTTCTCCTCGCTCTCCGGGCCTCAGTTGCAGGGTTTTGTCCAGGAGTTCCTAAGCGGAGCGGAGAGCCCCCTTCATCCGGGGGGCACCGTCACCCGTTATGAGAGGGAGGGGGATGGACGCCACTGCATCCGATTGGCGTTTAACTCAGATCCGGAGATTGTCGCCCTGATGATGCCACGGTAGTTGAACGTCATTGTTCAAAAATTAGGCGGTAATGCCTAATTTTTCAGTTTACCCTCAGATCAGGTTGGTGATCAGGGCCTGAGATCAGGAGGCGGTGATCACTGTCGTTCAGCCATGGAGACCGGCTGTCCCCAAGGGAGGACCTGGCTGCTGTCACGGTCTGGGGGGCAAGCTTCGGGTACAGGAGGGGGGGGTTATGACCGTATCCTCAACTGCAGTGACCGCACTTATCCATTTTTGTCTGACGCTGTTGGTGGTTCTGGCGTTGCTGCTCGGCTGGATCTGGCGGGTCAGCTGGCGTTTCGACGTGCCCAGGGGCATCACCGACAAGGCGATCGACGACGATCTCCACTATCACTCGTGAGAACCGAGGGGGGCGGTCCGAGCGGGGCTCGCCCCGGCGGGACGGGTCTGATAGTCTGACAGGCTCAGATTTAGTGGATTCGTGTCACTCAATGAACTATCAAGCTGTCTCCTCCGTTCTGTTTGTCTGCCTGGGCAACATCTGCCGCTCCCCCACCGCCGAGGCGGTGTTCCGTCACCGCTTTCAGGGAGCGGGGTTGGCCTTGGAACTGGACTCCGCCGGCACCGATGCCTATCACGCCGGTGAACGACCGGACCGGCGCTCCGCCTCCGCCGGCAGGCTCCGGGGATATGACTTCTCCGGCATCCGTGCCCGCCAGGTGACCGCCGAGGATTTCGAGCGTTTCGACCTGATCCTGGCGGCCGACAGCAGTAACCTGCGCGATCTGCGCGCCCGCTGTCCGGGCCACCTGGCCTACAAGCTGGATAGGATCGTCCACGCCGGCGAGGTGCCCGACCCCTATTACGGCGGCAGTGAGGGCTTCGAGCTGGTGCTGGACCTGCTGGAGCAGGCGGCGGACCGCTGGATAGAGCGTCTGGGGCACTAAAGAGGGACGTAGGAAAGAAAAAGCCGGCTCAGTGAGCCGGCTTTTTAGTGCCCGATTGGGGGCAGCACGCCCTTAGGCTTGTCTGCGCTCCCAGCGGCGCTTGATGGGCACGATGATGGCGGTGGCAGCGATGGCTCCCAGGATCATGCCGATGGCCACTACCGGGCTTTGCAGGGCGTTGGGGTTGACCGCCAGGGTACCGCCCAGGGACAGCATCATCACGCCGGACATCAGTTTCAGGGTCTGTCCCTCCTTCTCGGTCAGCTTGCGCTTGCCCATGGTCATGGCGAACACGGTGACGATCGCCGCCAGCGGGATCACGTACACCACGTTATACATCACCAGGTAGAGATAGCGGGTGCTATCGGTCATCTCATGCATGGAGAGCACGCTGGTGTAGATCATCGGGAAGCCGGCGGTGCACAGCAACTCGTAGGCGTTGGCCAGGATCGCCAGCACGGTGGCGCCGACGATCATCGCCGCCAGGCTGGAGGCACTGGAGAGCTTGCCCATCCGCTTGATCAAACCGGTGCGGTTCTCCGCCGACATGGACAGGGAGATCTCGCCCCGTTGCAGGAAGAACTCCTTGATGTTGATGCCACCCGCGACGATGGCCAGCATTCCCGCCGCCAGGATGATCCAGCCGCCGTCGGCGCCGTCCCCCAGCAGCTGGAACAGGTTTAGCCAGGCGGTCATAAACAGGAAGTAGATAAGACCAGAGAAGAACACGAAGATGCCGCCGACGATCAGCATGCGGCCGCGACTCTTGGCGTTCACCATCACGCTGAGCAGGAACAGCAGCACGAAGAAGGCGCAGGGGTTAAAGGCGTCCACCCCGGCCAGTACCACGGTCAACGCCGGCAGCGAAAGCTTCTCGGGATTGACCACGCCGATAAGGGGCAGCTCCACCGGTTGCACCGCAGGGGCGTTCATGTCGGTCACGCCGCAGGTGCCCTCCTCACCGTCGCCGCACTGGGCACCCAGATCCAGCGGGGCATCCATGTCGAGGCTGTCGCTGGCCACCATGTCGACGCCACTGAGGCTGCCTCCCAGGCGCTGATAGCAGGCGCGCAGCTGGTTCTCCAGGAACTGGCCGGTGGTTTGTTCGCTGGTGTAGCCAACGATGGGGGTGCCACACACCGCCATAAAGGGCACAGAGTTGGGGGCGGTGCCGGTCAGTTCGGCCACCCTCTGCCAATGGGCCCGGGTACCGGCGTCCTGTACCTTGTAATCCTTGAGGTCGATCCAGGGGTAGTGGGGCAGCAGCTCCTCCTCGATGAAGGGGTGAGCCTCGGCGCAGTGGGGACAGGTCTCGGACCAGAAGAAGTAGAGGGTCACCCTGGGTTGGCCCGCACTGTCATGGGTGAACCAGTCCGCGTCGGCGGCCTGGCTCAGGGGGGAGAGGAAGACGAGTAACAGGCCCAAAAGCAGGCCTCTGATGGGATTCATCGAGAATCACTCCTAAAACCGATTAACTACCATGTTAGTTTTCACTCTAAGGTGCGGAGTTCAGTGTTGGTAAAGGATTTTTATCAGGATGTTATCCAAGCCACGTTTTGGGCGACTTTCCATCGAAAAAGATGCAAAGGCGCACAGATTGTGATGCGGGGCAGCGGCTGACACCGCGGGCAAAAAAAAACCGACAGCCTGGGCTGTCGGTTTCTGTGCGGGTTGAGCGCGCTTACTCGGCGTCGGTCGGCTTGGTCATGCCTGCGTTGGAGGAGAAGCGGTAGCGGCTCTGAGCGAACTCGTTGGGCTTGGCTTCCACCTTGCTCTCTTCACTCTTGGGCACCACTACAGGCTCGAAATCCGGCACCTCCACCTGGGGCGTGGCGGCCTGGGAGAAGGCGGCCTTGGCAAAGCGGCTGCCTGCAGCCTTGGGCGCCGCGGCTTTCGCTTCCACAGCCTTAGGTGCTTCGGCGGGTGCTTCGGCCTGGGCTTCTACGGCCTTGGGCGCTTCCGCCTGGGCTTCGGCCTTGGGCGTTTCCGCCTGGGCTTCGGCCTTGGGCGTTTCCGCCTGGGCTTCGGCCTTGGGTTCTTCCGCCTTAACTTCGGCCTTGGGCGCTTCTACCTTGGTTTCGACCGCCTCGGGGGCGTCCGCCTTGGCTTCGGTGGCCTTAGGGGCTTCCGCCTTGGCTTCTACCGCCTCGGCTTTGGCTTCGACCGCCTTAGGCTCTTCAGCCTTGGTGTCTCCCTTGTCAGCCTTGGGCTTGCGGCTGCGCGGCTGGCGGCTGCGACGGGGCTTGGGGGCCTCGGCCTGCTCTTCGGTGTCGGCCGGGGCGGATTGCTGCTCGCCGTCGAACATCTCCAACTGGGTCTCATCCGCCAGGTCGGTGGTTTCGGGGTAACGGGCCGTTACCGGATCTTTCTGGGCTTCGGCCTCCAGATCGGCGGCGTCGGCGTCGACATCGTCGTCACGCTTGCGGCGGCGGCGCTGACCGGCGGCGCGCAGGTGACGGGGGCTGCGGCGACTGCGACGGTTGTTGTCTCGCTCATCCTCCTCACCGTTTTCACCACCCTCCGCATCGGCGGCCTGGGCGACCTCCTCGGCCTTGGCGTCCATGCTCTGCTGAACGACCACGGTCGGGGTTTCGTTCTTCGCTTCTGGCTGTGGGGTGACCTCGGTGGCAACGGCCTCGATCTGAACCTCCTGGGCCTTGGGCGCGTCCTCAACCTTGGGCGCGTCCTCATCCGCCTTGGGAGCGGTCTCTGCGGCGCGGGGTTCGGCGCTCAGTCGAACGGAACGCTCCAGCTTGCGGCGCTGACGGCGCTCCTTCATCACTTCGCGTTCCCGCTTCTCCTGCTGGGACGCCTCCTGGACGTCGCTGCCTTCGGCGAGCTCTTGTGGCTCCCTCTCCTTGCGGCGGCGGCGCTGACGGCTTGGCTGCTCCTGAGTATCCTCAGAGCGGGCCTGCTGCTCGGACTGACGACGTTCCTGCCTCTCTTGCGACTTCTGCTCGTCGCGACGGTCGTCACGACGGCGGCGATCTTTACGCTCACCGCGTTCCTGGCGGTCGCCACGCTCTTTACGCTCACCGCGCTCCTGGCGGTCGCCACGCTCTTTGCGCTCGCCGCGTTCCTGACGGTCGCCACGCTCTTTGCGCTCACCGCGCTCCTGGCGGTCGCCACGCTCTTTGCGCTCACCGCGTTCACCGCGTTCGCCACGACGACGGTCGCCGCGACGTCGGTCACCGCGCTTGGCATCGCGAGATTCCTTCTTCTCCTCCCGTTTGGGTTGCTCCTCTTCGCCACTAAACAGGGACTTCAGGGCACCGGCCAGCTTGGACAGAAGGGAGGGCTTCTCCTCTTCGACCTTGGGCTTCTTGTCCTTCTTGGGCTGCGGCTTAGCTGTCTCCTCCTTTGCCTTGGATTTCAGCTTCAGCTCTTCAGGCTTGGGAGCTTCCATGGCGCGGATGGCGGGACGATCGGCAACCTGCTTCTCCAGCTTGCGCGGCTCGTACAGCACCGGTTCCGGTGCCTCGGCGATCTTGTAGCTGGCTTCGGTGATGGTGTCATCCTTGCGGTGACGGGCCACGGTGTAGTGTGGCGTCTCCATATGAGGATGGGGAATCACGTACACCTCAACTTTGTGCCGCTCTTCGATGATGCGGATCGCCTTGCGTTTTTCGTTCAGCAGGAAGGCGGCCACGTCGGTGGGGACCTGGGCTTCGATCTGGGCGGTGTTGTCCTTGATCGCTTCCTCTTCCATCAGACGCAGGATCGACAGGGCCAGGGATTCGGTGCCGCGTACCACGCCCTGACCGCTACAGCGGGGGCAGATGTGGGCAGAGGACTCACCCAGGGAGGGGCGCAGCCGCTGGCGAGACATCTCCATCAGGCCAAAGCGGGAGATGCGGCCAATCTGGACCCGGGCCCGATCCTGGCGCACGGCGTCGCGCAGGCGGTTTTCCACTTCACGCTGGTGGCGCACCGGTCCCATATCGATGAAGTCGATCACCACCAGGCCACCCAGGTCGCGCAGGCGCAACTGGCGGGCGATCTCGTCGGCCGCTTCCAGGTTGGTCTGCAGGGCAGTCTCTTCGATATCGCCGCCCTTGGTGGCGCGGGCGGAGTTGATGTCGATGGCGGTCAGGGCCTCGGTGGGATCGATGACGATGGAGCCGCCGGAGGGCAGGCGCACTTCGCGCTGGAAAGCGGACTCGATCTGGCTCTCAATCTGGTAGTGGGTGAACAGGGGCACCTCGGCCTTGTACAGCTTCACCCGGCTGACGTAGTCGGGGCGCACCAGGTTGATGTGCTGTACCGCCTCGTCGTAGATGCGGGGGTGGTCCACCAGGATCTCGCCAATGTCGCGGCGCAGGTAATCGCGGATGGCGCGCACGATCACGTTGCTTTCCTGGTGAATCAGGAAAGGTGCGGAGCGGGATTGGGAGACCTCTTTGATCTTGTCCCAGTGGTTGAGCAAAACCTGCAGGTCGTACTCCAGCTCTTCGGCAGCCTTGCCGACGCCGGCGGTGCGGACAATCAGGCCCATTCCCTGGGGAACGGTCAGCTGGCTGAGGGCGTCTTTCAGCTCTGTGCGCTCGTCACCCTCGATGCGGCGGGAGATGCCGCCGGCACGGGGGTTGTTAGGCATCAGAACCAGGTAGCTGCCGGCCAGGCTGATGAAGGTGGTCAGGGCGGCACCCTTGCTACCACGCTCCTCTTTGTCCACCTGGACGATCACCTCCTGACCCTCCTTGATCACCTCCTTGATATTGGGGCGACCCTGGAAGGAGTATCCCTCGGGGAAGTACTCACGGGCGATCTCTTTCAGGGGCAGGAAACCATGGCGCTCGGCGCCGTAGTCCACAAAGGCGGCTTCCAGAGAGGGCTCTACGCGGGTGATTTTGCCCTTGTAGATGTTGGCTTTCTTCTGTTCGTGACCCGGAGCTTCAATATCCAGATCATAGAGGCGCTGCCCATCAACCAGGGCAACACGCAACTCTTCGGATTGAGTTGCGTTAATCAGCATTCTTTTCATCTTGGGTGATCCAATTTTCCATTGGTCACCGCTTCAGGTCGAGCGTCGGCTGCACCGGCACCCCAGAATCAAATTGCAGGCAGTCTCACGACTGGTTGACCGGGGCCTTGCCCATCAACACATCAGGTTACTGGGGGGTTGGCTGCGGGCACGCCGCAGATGCTCTGTCTCAACCCCTGTTCTCTTTGCTGTGCAGCTTACAACTGCTGCCGCCGCGCCTTGGGAGGCGTTGCGACTGAAATTTTTTCCCGGTACACCACCGGACGGAGGACCTGAAACGGTTTCCGATTTTGCATTCCTATTAGGGGGTCAACTGCTCGGCTGGAGTGTCGTGCCGGTCCTTTGGCAGGAGAGGGTTCCTCGCTGTCGCGGACCTGGCATCGTTTGACTTCTCAGTAAAAAAACCGATAGCAGGACCAAATCTGTGCAGACATGCTAAAAATCCAACTTTTAGTCAAGCTGCAACCGCAAGAATATAGCAACTTCCGCCCGCTGCGGCAATCGACAATCTCGATATTGTTCGCCGTGGCGCGATTCGGTGTACAATGGCGCCCATGACTGATTCATCACAGAGTAATTCACCCAAGGTGCAATGGGTGACCGTGGAGCCCGACTATCAGGGCCAGCGGATTGACAACTTTTTGCGCACTTTCCTTAAAGGGGTTCCTAAGAGTCTTATTTACCGACTGCTTCGCAAGGGGGAGGTCCGGGTCAACAAGAAACGGATCAAGCCCGAGTACAAACTGCAGGCCGGCGACCTGCTGCGTATCGCCCCCATCCGCGTCTCTGAAAAGTCCCAGGAGGAGACCCTGCCGTCGGCCAAGTTGACCAAGGTGGCCCAGCTGGAGGAGTGCATTGTCTACGAGGACAAGCTGATCCTGGTGATCAATAAGCCCTCTGGCATCGCGGTACACGGCGGCAGCGGGGTCAACTTCGGTGTGATCGAGGCCCTGCGCGCCCTGAGGCCGAAGGAGAAGCACCTGGAGCTGGTGCACCGGTTAGACCGGGCCACCTCCGGGCTGTTGATGCTGGCCAAGCGCCGCAGCGCCCTCAAGCACATGCAGGATCAGCTGCGCAGCAAGACCATGAAGAAGCAGTACCTGGCGCTGGTGAAGGGCAAGTGGCAGGATCGCGACCGGGTGGTCAATGAGCCGTTGCTGAAGAACACCCTCAACTCCGGCGAACGTATGGTGCGGGTCAGCAGTGACGGCAAGCCCTCCGAGACCCGTTTCCGGGTGCTGGAGCGTTTCGGCAGCGACGCCACCCTGGTGGAGGCCAGCCCCATCACTGGGCGGACCCACCAGATCCGGGTGCACACCCAGTGCAAGGGACACCCCATCGCCTGTGATGATCGCTACGGCGATGACGGCTTCGACCGCGCCATGAAGGAGAGGGGGCTCAACCGCCTGTTTCTCCACGCCCACAGGCTGCGCTTCCTCCATCCGGGGGAGGAGGTCACCATGGAGCTGGAGGCCCCGTTGGAGCCCAGGCTGCAGAAGCTGCTGAAGCGCCTCAAGACGGAGGAGCGCCCGTGAGCCGTTGTGACCTGGTGATCTTCGACTGGGACGGTACCCTGATGGATTCGGTGGATCGCATCGTCGACAGCTGGCAGCGGGCCTGCGCCGAGCTGTCCATGACGGTCAACTGCGCCGAGTCGGTGCGCTCCATCATCGGCCTCTCCATCGAGTCCGCGGTGGCGGCCCTGATCCCCGATCTGCCGCCTGAGCGGCTGGAACCCTTCGTCCGCACCTACCGCAGCTGGTACCTGGAGCGCTCCGACGTGCCCACGCCGCTGTTCGACGGTGCCGAGCCCCTGCTCCATGAGCTCAAGGGGCGGGGCTACCGGCTGGCGGTGGCCACCGGCAAGGGGCGGCCGGGCCTGGAGCGGGTGCTGGATGCCTCGGGACTGCGGCCGCTGTTCGATGCCAGCCGTACGCCCACCGAAGCGGCGTCCAAGCCTCACCCTGACATGATTCTGCAGCTGTGCACCGAACTGGATTGTCAGCCAAACAGGGCGGTGATGGTGGGCGATGCCCTGTTCGACCTGGAGATGGCCAACCGCGCTGGCGCCATCGGGGTGGGGGTCTCCTACGGAGCCGGGTCAGAGGATGTCCTGCGTTCGGCGTCACCCAAAGGGATCATCCACCACCCGATGGAGCTGCTTAACCTGCTCTGATTGAGGCTATTTTCCGATTGAGGCAATCGAATCTCCCAGTGCCCGTCAGGCATAAAAAACCCGGAATCAGGTTCCGGGTTTTTCTGTTTTTAAGGCTCGCTGACCTTAGTCCCTGTCAGACAGCTCGGCGTAATCGCGTCTGGCGGCACCGGTGTACAGCTGGCGAGGACGGCCAATCTTGTGGCCGGGCTGGCTCAGCATCTCCTGCCAGTGGGCAATCCAGCCTACGGTGCGGGAGAGGGCGAAGATCACGGTAAACATGGAGGTGGGGATACCAATGGCCTTCATGATGATGCCGGAGTAGAAATCCACGTTGGGGTAGAGCTTCTTTTCGACGAAGTAGGGGTCTTCCAGCGCAATGCGCTCCAGCTCCATGGCCACGTCGAGCAGTGGATCCTGGATGTTCAGCTCCTTGAGTACCTCATGACAGGTCTCACGCATCACGGTGGCACGGGGATCGAAGTTCTTGTACACCCGGTGGCCGAAGCCCATCAGGCGGAACGGGTCCTCCTTGTCCTTGGCCCGGGCGATAAACTCGGGGATGCGGTCGACGCTGCCGATCTCGGCCAGCATCTCCAGGCAGGCTTCGTTGGCGCCGCCGTGGGCCGGACCCCACAGGGAAGCCACACCGGCAGAGACACAAGCGAAGGGGTTGGCACCGGAGGATCCTGCCAGTCGCACCGTTGAGGTGGAGGCGTTCTGCTCGTGGTCGGCGTGCAGGATGAAGATGCGGTCCATGGCACGTTCAACAACCGGGTTCACCTTGTAGTCTTCACAGGGCACAGAGAACATCATGTGCAGGAAGTTGCCGGCGAAGGAGAGGTCGTTGCGCGGGTAAACGAACGGCTGGCCCAGGTTGAACTTATAGGCCATGGCCGCCAGGGTAGGCATCTTGGAGATCAGCCGGTAGGCGCAGATCTCGCGATGCTTGGGATCATTCACGTCCAGGGAGTCGTGATAGAAGGCAGACAGGGCACCGACGACACCACAGAGGATCGCCATGGGGTGGGCATCGCGACGGAAACCTTTGAAGAAGGTGGAGATCTGCTCGTGGACCATGGTGTGATAGGTCACGGTCTTTTCGAACTTCTCCAACTGCGCCTTGCTGGGCAGTTCACCGAACAGCAATAGATAGCAGACTTCTACATAACTGGAGCGGGTGGCCAGTTGGTCGATGGGGTAGCCGCGGTGAAGCAGCACGCCCTTGGCGCCGTCGATGAAAGTGATCGCAGACTCACAGGAAGCGGTGGCCATGAAGCCGGGGTCGAAGGTGAAGTACCCGTGCTTACCCAGGGAGCTGATATCGATGACATCATGGCCAGCGGTGCCCGATTTAATGGGCAGTTCCACCGCGTCCTGGCCTGGAACCTGGAGTGTGGCTTTAGATTCAGCCATACCGTGTTCTCCTTACTACATTCTTGTTATCTATCCGTAACGTCGTTCCCATTTTAAGAGACAGCAATCACAAAAATCAATTGCCTGGTCGGATGTTTAATCGAAATTGCTTCACTTTCATGCACTTTTGGACGCTATTCTCAGCTCACTGCCGGTTCGGATGGATCTGTGTGGCAAATCTCATAAATTGGCAAAATGTGATGTTTGTAATCAAAAACGGCGCTATGTATACTGGGCGCGGGCCGCTGAAAAGAGGCAGTAGAGCGGTGAGGTCATGCGGAATTTTCCAGCAATCACTCGGCTAACATATTGCCTGTTTTCTGTTTAAAACGCCTACCTAGGAGTAGGGACAACTGTCCCGGTTTCGGTGGAAATAACAAAAAGTGCTCAATGGAGCTGAGTGAGCAGCTGTGAATAAGCAAAGACCTGTGTACCTGGACCTGAGTCAGATCCAGTTTCCCGCCACGGCGATTGCGTCGATACTGCATCGTGTCAGTGGTGTCATCACCTTCGTCGCCCTCGCCATCCTGCTATGGCTCCTGGCCACGTCCCTGAGCGGTGCTCAAGGATTTGCCCAGGTTCAATCCTACTTCCAGACGGTTTTCGTCAAATTCATCGTGTGGGGAATCCTCACCGCTCTGGCGTACCACGCCATCGGCGGCATTCGTCACCTGTTCCAGGACCTGGGACACTTTGAAGAGATGGAGTCTGGCAATGCGTCCGCCAAGGTCAGCTTTGTCATCACTCTGGTGGTATCCGTTCTGGCAGGAGCCTGGCTATGGTAAAGAATGCCGCAACTTTCGGACGCAGCGGCGTCCAGGATTTCGTTCTGATTCGTGCCAGCGCCCTGGTGCTGCTGGCCTATGTCCTGTTCATGGTGGGGTATCTGGTTACCACTCCCTCACTGACGTTTGACACCTGGCAGGGGCTGTTCGCGTCTGTGGGCATGAAAGTGTTCACCCTGTTGGCGCTGATCAGCGTATTGATTCACGGTTGGATTGGGATGTGGCAGGTGGCCACGGACTACATCAAGCCCGCCAAGCTTCGTGCTTTTGTCCTGTTTGTGATCAACGTTGTCCTGCTGGCCTACCTGGCCACCGGTGTTGTTATTCTGTGGGGTGTGTAAGTGAGTATTCCAGTTCGCGAATTTGACGCTATTGTAATCGGTGCCGGCGGCGCAGGCATGCGCGCAGCACTGCAGATCTCCCAGGAGGGCAAATCCTGTGCCCTGCTGTCCAAGGTATTCCCAACCCGCTCCCATACCGTGTCCGCCCAGGGGGGCATCACCGTGGCCCTGGGCAACGCCCACGAGGACAACTGGGAATGGCACATGTACGACACCGTCAAGGGCTCCGACTACATCGGTGACCAGGACGCCATCGAGTACATGTGTAAGACCGGTCCTGAAGCGATCATCGAGATGGAGAACATGGGCCTGCCTTTCAGCCGATTCGACAACGGCAAGGTGTACCAGCGTCCCTTCGGCGGCCAGTCCAAGAACTTCGGTGGTGAGCAGGCGGCCCGTACCGCGGCGGCGGCCGACCGTACCGGTCACGCCCTGCTGCACTGCCTGTACCAGCAGAACGTCAAGAACAAGACCGAGGTGTACTCCGAGTGGTATGCCCTGGACCTGGTGAAGAATCAGGACGGTGCCGTGGTGGGTGCCACCGCCATCGACATCGAGACCGGCGAGATCGTCTTCTTCAAGGCCAAGGCCACCGTGCTGGCCACCGGCGGCGCCGGCCGCATCTACGCCTCCACCACCAACGCCCACATCAACACCGGCGACGGTGTCGGCATGGCCCTGCGCGCCGGAGTGCCGGTTCAGGACATGGAGATGTGGCAGTTCCACCCCACCGGCATCGCCGGCGCCGGGGTGCTGGTGACCGAGGGGTGTCGTGGCGAGGGCGGTTACCTCCTCAATAAGGATGGCGAGCGCTTCATGGAGCGTTACGCTCCCAATGCCAAGGACCTGGCCGGACGTGACGTGGTGGCCCGTTCCATCATGACCGAGATCCGCGAAGGCCGCGGCTGTGACGGCCCCTGGGGCCCCCACGCCAAGTTGAAGCTGGACCACCTGGGTGAAGAGGTGCTGGAGTCGCGCCTGCCCGGCATCTGTGAACTGTCCCGCACCTTCGCCCACGTCGATCCGGTGAAGGAGCCGATTCCGGTGATTCCCACCTGCCACTACATGATGGGCGGTGTGCCCACCAACGTGAACGGCCAGGTGATTGGTCTGGGTGACAAGCCGGTTCAGGGTCTGTTCGCCGTCGGTGAGATCGCCTGTGTGTCGGTCCACGGCGCTAACCGCCTGGGCGGCAACTCCCTGCTGGATCTGGTGGTGTTTGGTCGAGCGGCCGGTAAGCACCTGGGTGAAACCCTGGCGGCCCAGACCGAAGCCCGCGAAGCCTCCGAGTCTGACATCGAGGTTTCTCTGGCCCGACTCAACCGCTGGGAGAACAACCAGAGCGGTGAGGATCCAAACCAGATCCGCAAGGACCTGCAGAACTGCATGCAGCTGAACTTTTCCGTATTCCGCCAGGGCGACGCCATGGCCGAAGGCCTCAAGGAACTGAAGACCATCAAGGCCCGCCTTGAGAACGCCAAGCTCAACGACCGCTCCAAGGCGTTCAATACCAACCGCATCGAGTGCCTGGAACTGGACAACCTGATGGAGACCGCGCTGGCCACCGCCGAGGCGGCCAACTTCCGCACCGAGAGCCGTGGTGCCCACTCCCGTGAGGATTTCACCGAGCGGGACGACGCCAACTGGCTGTGCCACTCCCTGTATGACCCCATCACAGGTGAGATGTCCAAGCGCGATGTGAACATGTCGCCCAAGCTGCGGGAAGCCTTCCCGCCGAAGAAGCGTACCTACTAAGGAGTGACAGGGAATGAGTTTGCAAGTTTCCGTCTACCGCTATAACCCGGAGACCGACGCCAAGCCCAGCATGCAGGATTACACCCTGGACCTGCCGGAAGGCAAGGACATGATGGTGCTGGACGTGCTGCTGATGCTTAAGGAGCAGGATCCCGGCCTGACCTTCCGCCGCTCCTGCCGTGAGGGCGTGTGCGGTTCCGACGGCCTGAACATGAACGGCAAGAACGGCCTGGCCTGTATCACCCCCATCTCCGCCTTCAAGGGCAAGAAGCTGGAGATTCGTCCGCTGCCGGGGATGCCGGTGATTCGCGATCTGGTGGTGGATCTCAGCCTGTTCTACAAGCAGTACGAGAAGGTGAAGCCCTTCCTGATCAATGACGACAAGAACCCAGGCCGGGAGCATCTGCAATCCCCCGAGGAGCGTGCCAAGCTCGATGGTCTGTATGAGTGCATCCTGTGCGCCTGCTGCTCCACCTCCTGTCCCTCCTTCTGGTGGAACCCGGACAAGTTCGTCGGCCCCGCCGGCCTGCTGCACGCCTACCGGTTCCTGGTGGACAGCCGCGACACCGCCACCGACGAGCGTCTGGCGGATCTGGACGACGCCTTCAGCGTCTTCCGCTGCCACGGCATCATGAACTGCGTGAACGTCTGCCCCAAGGGTCTGAACCCCACCAAGGCGATCGGTCACATCAAATCCATGCTGCTGCAACGGGCGGTGTAACCATGCAACGTGTCGTTTATCGTTGTATTTAATATTGAGGTCACCTCTTCGGCTGCGAAGAGCGTGACCTTTTTGTATAGTGCCTTTAGCCACCAGCCTGATAACTACGACTAAAGGGCAGTGGCAAAAACAACAACAATGCCTTAGAAAGGCAACAGGCATAACCAGGCTTGGTTGATAAAGGAATACAGATGCAACAAGGCTCACTGCAGGACTGGCTGGACAGCTCCCATCTGGCCGGTGCCAACGCAAGTTATATCGAAGAGCTGTACGAACTCTACCTGGACGAACCAGAGGGGATTTCAGAGCAGTGGCGTGAGATCTTCGATCGGCTGCCCACCAACGGCGCAGGCCCGGAGGCGAATCATCGACGCATCCAGGACTACTTCCGTCAGGCGGCGATGGAGCAGACCAGTTCGGTCAAGACCGCGGTCGACCCGGAGCTGACAGCGAAGCAGGTAAAGGTCCTGCAGCTGATCAACGCCTACCGCTTCCGCGGCCACCAGGCCGCAGACCTCGATCCCCTGGGTCTTTGGAAGCGCGATCCCGTACCCGAACTGACCCCGGAATTCCACGGTCTCACCCTGGCTGACATGGAGCGCGAGTTCAATATCGGCTCCTACGCCTCGGCCAGCGGTGACACCATGAAGCTGTCCAAGCTGGTGGACGCGCTCAAGGCCACCTACTGTGGCTCCATCGGTGCCGAGTACATGCACATTACCGACACCGATGAGAAGCGCTGGATCCAGCAGCGGCTGGAGCCGGTCTCCGGCAAGGCCAGCTTCGATAACGACCACAAGAAACGGATCCTGAGCGGGCTGAACGCCGCCGAGGGTCTGGAGAAGTACCTGGGGGCCAAGTTCCCCGGTGCCAAGCGCTTCTCCCTCGAGGGCGGCGACGCGCTGATCCCGATGATGCGCGAGCTGATCTACCGCGCCGGTCACCATAACACCAAAGAGGTGGTGGTGGGCATGGCCCACCGCGGCCGCCTCAACGTGCTGGTGAACGTGCTGGGCAAGAAGCCCCAGAACCTGTTCGACGAGTTTGCCGGCAAGCACGATGAGAGACTGGGCAGCGGTGACGTCAAGTACCACCAGGGCTTCTCCTCCGACTTCGCCACCCCGGACGGCAACGTCCACCTGGCCCTGGCCTTTAACCCCTCCCACCTGGAGATCGTCAATCCGGTGGTGATGGGCTCGGTCCGCGCCCGCATGGATCGCCTCGGCTGCGAAAACGGCGCCAAGGTGATGCCGGTGACCATCCACGGGGATTCCGCCATCGCCGGTCAGGGGGTGGTGCAGGAAACCTTCAACATGTCCAAGACCCGAGGCTTCAGCGTGGGCGGCAGCGTGCGGGTGGTGGTCAACAACCAGGTGGGCTTCACCACCTCCAACCCGGAGGACACCCGCTCCACCGAGTACTGCACCGACATCGCCAAGATGGTGCAGGCCCCCATCTTCCACGTCAACGCCGACGATCCCGAGGCGGTGGCCTTCGTGGCCCAGCTGGCGGTGGATTTCCGTTTCGAGTTTGGCCGCGACGTGGTGATCGACCTGATCTGCTACCGCCGCCACGGTCACAACGAGGCGGATGAGCCCAACGCCACCCAGCCTCTGATGTACCAGAAGATCAAGAAGCATCCGACGCCTCGCAAGGTGTACGCCGACCGCCTCATCGACCAGCAGGTGATGAGCCCGGAGGAGGTGACCGAGCAGATCAACGGCTACCGGGAGCAGCTGGATAAAGGCGAGTGCGTGGTACCCGAGTGGCGCACCATGGAGGCTCATTCCGTGGACTGGACCCCCTTCCTGGGTCACGACTGGGACGCCGAGTACCAGTCCAGGGTGCCCATGGCCAAGCTGACCGAACTGGCCCGCGCCATCTGCGATGTGCCCGCTTCCCACAAGCTGCAGTCCCGAGTCGCCAAGACCTACAAGGACCGCGAGCTGATGGCGGTGGGTGAAAAGCCGCTGGACTGGGGGATGGCCGAAACCCTGGCCTATGCCACCCTGCTCGACAGCGGCACCCGCATCCGCCTCACCGGCCAGGACTCCGGCCGCGGCACCTTCTTCCACCGCCACGCGGTGCTGCACAACCAGGAGGATGCCACCACCTACATGCCCCTGCGTCACCTGAGTGACGATCAGGCGCCCATCGAGATCTACGACTCGGTGCTGTCCGAAGAGGCGGTGCTGGCGTTCGAGTACGGCTATGCCACCGCCGAACCCGCCACCCTGATCCTGTGGGAAGCCCAGTTCGGTGATTTTGCCAACGGCGCCCAGGTGGTGATCGATCAGTTCCTCAGTTCCGGTGAGCAGAAGTGGGGGCGTCTGTGCGGCCTGACCATGCTGCTGCCCCACGGCTACGAGGGCCAGGGTCCGGAGCACTCATCCGCCCGCCTGGAACGTTTCCTGCAGATGTGCGCCGACCACAACATGCAGGTGTGTGTGCCCTCCACTCCGGCCCAGGTGTACCACATGCTGCGTCGTCAGAGCGTCCGCCCCATGCGCCGCCCCCTGGTGGTGATGTCGCCCAAGTCGCTGCTGCGTCACCCGCTGGCCATCAGCGACCTGTCCGAGCTGGCCGACGGCACCTTCCAGAATGTCATCGGTGAGCTCGATGAACTGGATCCCAAGGCGGTGAACCGGGTGGTGTTCTGCTCAGGTAAGGTCTACTACGACCTGCTGGAGAAGCGACGTCGCAGTGAACTGACCAACGTGGCCTTGATCCGGGTCGAGCAGCTCTATCCCTTCCCCCATGAGGAGATGGCCAAGGTACTCGAGGCATACCAGCACGTAACCGATTTCGTCTGGTGCCAGGAGGAACCCCAGAATCAGGGGGCCTGGTACTCCAGCCAACACCATTTCTGGCAGGCGATCCCCTCAGGGGCCAACCTGACTTACGCCGGCCGTCAGGCCTCGGCGGCACCGGCGGTGGGCTACCCCTCCGTCCATAACAAACAACAACAGGCGCTGGTGAATGCCGCCCTGAATATTGAAGAATAATTGCACAAGGAAAGGTTCAGATGAGCATCGAAATTAAAGTTCCCGTACTGCCAGAGTCAGTCGCCGATGCCTCCATTGCCACATGGCACGTCCAGCCGGGCGAAAGCGTCAGCCGTGACCAAAACCTGGTGGATATCGAGACCGATAAGGTGGTACTGGAAGTGGTGGCCCCGGAAGATGGCGTCATCAGCGAGATCATCCACGCCGAGGGCGACACCGTCCTGGCAGAGCAGGTGATCGCCCTGTTCAAGGCTGGCGCGTCCCCCGGAGCCGAGGTGACCAAAGAGGAAGCCCAGGCCAAGAGCGACGCCTCGGTTGCCGTGGCGGAGCAGGGCGAGGGCAACGATGCCCTCAGCCCCTCGGTACGCCGCCTGATCGCCGAGCATAACCTGGACGCCGCCCAGATCAAGGGCACCGGCGTTGGCGGCCGCATCTCCAAGGAGGATGTGGAAGCCTTCCTCAAATCCAAGCCCGCCACGGCGCCCGCTGCCGCCGAGTCCGCCCCCGCCGTGGAACTCACCGGCCGCACCGACAAGCGCGTGCCCATGACCCGGCTGCGCAAGCGCATCGCCGAGCGTCTGCTGGATGCCAAGAACTCCACCGCCATGCTGACCACCTTCAACGAGGTCAACATGAAGCCGATCATGGAGCTGCGCAAGCAGTACCAGGAGATCTTCGAGAAGCGCCACGGCATCCGTCTGGGCTTCATGTCCTTCTATGTGAAGGCGGTGGTGGAAGCCCTCAAGCGTTACCCTCAGGTGAACGCCTCGCTGGACGGCGACGACATGGTCTACCACAGCTACTTCGACATCAGCATCGCCGTGTCCACCCCCCGTGGCCTGGTGACCCCGGTCCTGCGTGACGCCGACAAGCTGTCCGTGGCCGAAATCGAGAAGGGGATCAAGGAACTGGCCATCAAGGGCCGTGACGGCAAGCTGACCGTCGAGGAGCTCACCGGCGGCAACTTCACCATCACCAACGGTGGTGTGTTCGGTTCCCTGATGTCCACCCCGATCATCAACCCGCCCCAGAGCGCCATCCTCGGCATGCATGCCATCAAGGATCGTCCCATGGCGGTCAACGGCCAGGTGGAGATCCTGCCGATGATGTACCTGGCGCTCTCCTACGATCATCGCGTCATCGACGGCAAGGAGTCCGTGGGCTTCCTGGTGACCATCAAGGAGCTGCTGGAAGATCCGACTCGTCTGCTGCTGGACATCTAAACAAGCAAAATGCGGCCGCCTCGGAACCCCGTGGCGGTCACCCCCATGCCTGGCCGGAAAACGGTCAGAATAACAAGACGTTATATGGATAGAACATATGAATCTGCATGAGTATCAAGCTAAGCAGCTGTTCGCTGAGTATGGCCTGCCCGTGTCCGAGGGCTACGCCTGCGACACTCCTCAGGAAGCTGCCGAAGCCGCCGACAAGATTGGTGGTGACAAGTGGGTGGTTAAGTGCCAGGTGCACGCCGGTGGCCGCGGCAAGGCCGGTGGCGTCAAGCTGGCCTCCAGCAAGGAGGAGATCCGCGAGTTCGCTCAGAACTGGTTGGGCAAGAACCTGGTGACCTACCAGACCGACGCCAACGGCCAGCCCGTGGCCAAGATCCTGGTGGAGTCCTGCACCGACATTGCCAACGAACTCTACCTGGGCGCCGTGGTGGATCGTGGCAGTCAGCGCATCGTCTTCATGGCCTCCACCGAGGGGGGCGTAGAGATTGAGAAGGTGGCGGAGGAGACCCCTGAGCTTATCCACAAGGCTGCCATCGATCCCCTGGTGGGCCCTCAGCCCTATCAGGGCCGTGAGCTGGCGTTCAAGCTGGGCCTCAAGGGCGACCAGATCAAGCAGTTCACCAAGATCTTCATGGGCCTGGGCCAGATGTTCCTGGACCTGGATTTCGCCCTGCTGGAGATCAACCCTCTGGTGATCACCGACCAGGGCAACCTGCACTGCCTGGACGGCAAGATCAACATCGACTCCAACGCCCTGTACCGTCAGTCCTCCATCCGCGAGCTGCACGATCCCTCCCAGGAAGATGCCCGTGAAGCCCATGCGGCCCAGTGGGAGCTGAACTACGTGGCCCTGGACGGCAGCATCGGCTGCATGGTGAATGGTGCCGGTCTGGCGATGGGCACCATGGACATCGTCAATCTGCACGGCGGCCAGCCCGCCAACTTCCTGGATGTGGGCGGCGGCGCCACCAAGGAGCGCGTTACCGAGGCGTTCAAGATCATCCTGTCCGACGCCAATGTGAAGGCGGTCCTGGTCAACATCTTCGGCGGCATCGTCCGTTGTGACCTCATCGCAGACGGCATCATCGGTGCCGTGGAAGAGGTGGGCGTCGAGGTGCCCGTGGTTGTTCGCCTGGAGGGCAACAACGCCGAGCTGGGCCAACAGCGCCTGGCCGAGTCTGGTCTGAATATCATCGCTGCCACCAGTCTGACCGACGCCGCGCAGCAAGTAGTGAAAGCCGCGGAGGGTCAGTAATGAGCGTTCTTATCAATAAAGACACCAAGGTGATCTGCCAGGGCTTCACCGGCGGTCAGGGGACCTTCCACTCCGAGCAGGCGATCGCCTACGGCACCCAGATGGTCGGCGGCGTCTCTCCCGGCAAGGGGGGCACCACCCACCTGGGCCTGCCGGTGTTCAACACTGTCCGTGAAGCGGTGGAAGCCACCGGCGCCACCGCCACCGTGATCTACGTCCCGGCCCCCTTCTGCAAGGATGCCATCCTGGAAGCCATCGACGCCGGCATCGAGCTGATCGTCACCATCACCGAGGGCATTCCCACCCTGGACATGCTGGACGTGAAGGTGAAGCTGGACCAGGCGGGCGTGCGCATGATCGGCCCCAACTGCCCCGGCGTGATCACTCCCGGCGAGTGCAAGATCGGCATCATGCCCGGTCACATCCACAAGCCCGGCAAGGTGGGCATCGTCTCCCGTTCCGGCACCCTGACCTATGAAGCGGTCAAGCAGACCACCGACGAGGGCTTCGGCCAGTCCACCTGCGTGGGCATCGGTGGCGACCCGATCCCGGGCTCCAACTTCATCGACATCCTGGCGATGTTCGAGAAGGATCCGGCCACCGAGGCGATCGTGATGATCGGTGAGATCGGCGGTACCGCGGAAGAGGAGGCGGCCGCCTACATCAAGGCCAACGTCACCAAGCCCGTGGTCTCCTACATCGCCGGTGTGACCGCCCCTCCGGGCAAGCGGATGGGTCACGCCGGCGCCATCATCGCCGGGGGCAAGGGGACTGCCGACGAGAAGTTTGCCGCCCTGGAAGACGCCGGTGTGAAGACCGTACGCTCCCTGGCCGAGATCGGCTCCGCCCTGCGCGAAGTCACCGGTTGGTAAGCTGTCCCGCGTCAGTGCTCACTCACTGACCGGAACAGAGACGGGCCCCGAAAGGGGCCCGTTTTTTATCTGTGCTGACAGGCATTGTCCAGGCTCAGCGATTGGTGGCGGCCCGGCAGTCTGGATCAGTTTAATTTGTAGTCGATCCTAACTGTGGTGATCGCTTCCACCGGTTTGCCATCCTCAAACTTGGGCGCATAACGCCACTGGCTGACCATCTTCTTGGTCTCTTTGACAAACCCCTTAGGCCCCTGATTATCCAGCAGTTCGGTATCGGAGACAAAGCCCTGCTTGTCGACGGTGAGCTTCATCACCACCGCCCCCTCCTGGCGACGTTTCAGCGCCGCAGAGGGCCAGCGAGGAGGCGTACGATAGAGGGGGGTGGCTTCGATGTCGTCCTGCCAGGGCACCATCTGGCCGATGGCCAGGCAGTGGGCGGTGGCCTCGTCGCTGCGGTCCTTCTTCTCCAGCAGCGGCACCAGCCGCGAGTGGGCGGCCAGGGCGTAGGGGTGGGAGTAGTCCAGCTCCCTGAACAGGGCCACCACAGTCTCGAAGTGCTCGATCGCCTCATCGGTTCTGTCAAACCCCTGGGCGTACAAGCCATTGAGGAACTCGGCTTCGGCCCGCTGGACGGTTTTGCCGCCCTTCTCCTGGGCGACCAGCGGCAGCGCCATCCGGGCGTAGCGGTGCCCCTTGCGGGGGTTGCTGTGGGTCATGGCGTTGGCCAGGTCCATCAGCATCAATCCGTGGGTGTAGCTCGACTCGCCGTAATGGCTGGCGCTGATGCGAACATACTCTTCGTGGTAGTCGGCGCGGCGGCTGTGCTGCTGCAACGCCAGGTAGATGTCCAGCAGCTCGATGGCGTTGTTACCATAGCTGCGCTGAAACACCTCGAGTGCGGGCTGCAGCAGCGCCAACGCCTCGGTGTCGTCCCGGGTGTGATTGGCCAGGTTCAGCGCCAGCTTGGCGGTGTTGATGGAATCCTTGCCATACTCCTTGCTGCCCAGATCAAAGGCGAGCCGGGCGGCCTGGGTGATCTGCTGACCTCCGCCGGCCTCCACCGCGTCCAGATAGGACTGGTAGGCCTTGGCTGCGTCACCCTGGGCGAAGGCGCCGAGCGACAGGCTCAGCAGCAGTGGTGCGATAAACTTTCCGCTGTTCACTTGATAACTTCCCTGTTTTTAATAAAAAATCTCTATCAGTCTACCGGGGGAACCCGGGGGGAGCAACGGAGGCGATGGGGCGGGAGGGGATTGCGCCCAAGGCAGGGAGTTCCCGCCGATACCGAAATTATTTCAAATTTGGGTGACAGCTAACGTTTGCCGCCGCCGCAGTGGTGTTGTGTCCCATCAGCTGCTTTAATGGCAACATCACCTATCTGACTCCATATAAGGGACGAACATGTTTAAGACTCTGGTTAAGGCGGCGGGTACCGCCGTCGTGGCACTGGGCATGGCCGCGGCTGCCCACGCGGCTCAGCTTCATAACGGCGAAGTGGTGGAGACCATGAACGCCGGCGGCTACACCTATGTCCAGATCAAGGAGGAGGGCAAGCTGGTGTGGGCGGCGGCCCCGGAAACCAAGGTGAAGAAGGGCGACAAGGTCGAGTTCGATGAGCAGATGAACCTGCCCAGCTTCGAGAGCAAGACCCTCAAACGCACCTTCTCCCCCATCATCTTCGCCGGCAAGATCGTGGTGAAGTAGGGTCAAGCCCAAGCCAGTCAATCAGAAAGGGGGCCGGATGGTCCCCTTTTTCGTCCGCGCCCGCCGGTCAGGTTAACCGAAATGGGCACCATTTTCGTAGTATTTGAAGGGATCCAGGGGGAAGAAGCGGACGCAGATCTCCACCCCCTTCTCCTCCTCTTTCAACTGACCCCGAATGGCACCGGTGATGATCCCCGCCGCCTTGTCCTGAATCTGTTGGCCACGCTCAAACCAGTGAACGTCGATGATTGGGTAGCGATTGGCATCCATCTTGTCGTCAAATATGAACTCCGTCGGGAGCAGCTCTATGGTGAAGTGATCCCGGGGGCACCCCACCACCTCCGCCAGCTGATCCACCAGGTTCTGGCTCATGTGCATCACTTGTTGACGCTCGACGCCACTGATTCTGATATGGGGCATGACCTCTCCTGTTTTGCTTTTCTGTTATTGGGACACCCTACCGGCATTGTAGGTGCTGGCCGGGAAGTTTTCACTGGCAAAACCGAGGTTACGGTCCTGGCTGTGTGGGGGAATCCGCTTCGTTAACCTGGTTGGATAAATGGCGAGAAAATGTGAAACAGATTGGTTGGTCGGTCGCCCGGGTGTGAGGGTGCTCTGGGTTACGGTCGATTTGTGACCTCAAAAGGCAAGCAAAACAGGGCATTTTATTGATAAGGATCAATCGAAACTTCATCTATTTCCTAATGGGTATATCCCCGCCATTAACCCAACGGTTACATTGCCCTTGAGTATGAAGATTTCTCAGGCGAGTGCCTGATTTATTTGACTGGGACAACAAGATGGCACGTTCTCCGCTGTGGCGCAGGGCCAGCGGCCGCAAGGCCCAGGTGATGCGGATGCCACACCTGGTTTCAGAGGAAGAGTTTGTTGACGGTTGCACGCGCTGTCACCAATGCCTCTCCTCCTGTGAAACCGGCGTCATCGTCATCGGCGACGGGGGCTTCCCCGAGCTGGACTTTGACAAGGCGGAGTGCAGCTTCTGCGGACAGTGTGCCGCCGCCTGTGGGGAGCCCCTTTTTCGGGATTCGGAGCAGTCCCCCTGGCCTTACCGGGTGGCACTGGACGACACCTGCCTAACCTTGCAGGGCATAGAGTGTCGCAGCTGTGCCGATGCCTGCGAGCTGGCCGCCATCAGCTTCAAGCCGTCAATTGGTATCTCTCATCCGATTCTCTCAGCGGCTTGTAACGGTTGTGGCGCCTGCCTGTCCCGTTGTCCCAGTCAATCCCTCTCGTTGCAGATACCCAAGGAGCCTGTCCATGACTGAGCACATCTGTTCATTGGTGGTGAACACCCAGCCGGAGAACCGGTTGGCGGTGGCAGCCAGCCTCAATGAGCTGCCCGGAGTGAGCGTCGAGCTGAACGACCCCTCCGGCAAGATGGTGGTGTTGCTGACCCACACCCACCAGGACGCCCAGGTGGAGTGCATCGATCACATCAAGGGGTTGCAGGGTGTAGGCGCGACCTCTCTGATCTATCACCAAAAAATTTCTAACGACTGACCGTAAACGGTTCAAGGAATAGATGATGAAACTATCACGTCGAGACTTTGTTAAGGCGCAAGCCATCGCCGCCGGCGCCGCCGCGGCCAACCTGGCCGTGCCCGCCGCCGCACAGGGGATCATCGCCACCCGTAATGACGACACCATCGTCTGGGACAAGGCGCCCTGCCGCTTCTGCGGCACCGGCTGCTCGGTACTGGTGGGCACCAACCAGGGCAGGGTGGTGGCGGTCCAGGGCGATCCCCAGGCGCCGGTCAATCGAGGCCTGACCTGCATCAAGGGCTATTTCCTGCCCAAGATCATGTACGGCAAGGATCGACTGACCCAGCCGATGCTGCGCAAGCTCAACGGCAAGTACGACAAGAATGGCGAGTTTACCCCGGTCTCCTGGGACGAAGCCTTCGACGTGATGGCCGACAAGTTCAAGGTGGCCCTGAAAGAGAAGGGGCCCACCGCCGTGGGCATGTTCGGTTCAGGTCAGTGGACCGTGTGGGAGGGCTACGCCGCCGCCAAGCTGTACAAGGCGGGCTTCCGCTCCAACAACATCGATCCCAATGCCCGCCACTGTATGGCTTCCGCCGTGGGCGGCTTTATGCGTACCTTCGGCATCGATGAGCCCATGGGCTGCTACGACGACCTGGAACAGGCGGACGCCTTCGTCCTGTGGGGTTCCAACATGGCCGAGATGCACCCCATCCTCTGGTCCCGCCTCAGTGCCCGCAAACTCTCCGCCGAGCACGTGAAGGTGGCGGTGCTCTCCACCTACCAGCACCGCAGTTTCGAGCTGGCGGACAACCCCATCGTGTTCACCCCCCAGACCGACCTGGCGATCCTCAACTTCATCGCCAACTACATCATCCAGAACGACAAGGTGAACCACGACTTCGTCAACAAGCACACCAACTTCCGCAAGGGAATCACCGACATCGGTTACGGCCTGCGCCCTGAGCACCCCCTGGAGAAGGCGGCCAAGAACCCCGGCAAGGGCGGTTCCGAGGCGATCGACTTCGATCAGTTCAAGCGGTTCGTCGCCGACTATGACGTGGAGACCGTCTCCAAGCTCTCCGGCGTGGAGGCGGACAAGCTGATCGCCCTGGCGGAGCTGTACGCCGATCCCAACCGCAAGGTGGTCTCCTACTGGACCATGGGCTTCAACCAGCACACCCGTGGCGTGTGGGCCAACAACCTGGTGTACAACATCCACCTGCTCACCGGTAAGATCTCCCAGCCCGGCAACGGTCCCTTCTCCCTGACCGGACAGCCCTCCGCCTGCGGCACCGCCCGGGAAGTGGGTACCTTCGCCCACCGCCTGCCGGCGGACATGGTGGTGAAGAACCCCAAGCACCGCGCCTACGCGGAGAAGATCTGGAAGCTGCCCGAGGGCACCATCCCGCCCAAGCCCGGTTATCACGCGGTGCTGCAGGACCGCATGCTCAAGGACCGCAAGCTCAACGCCTACTGGGTGATGTGCAACAACAACATGCAGGCCGGTCCCAACATCAATGAGGAGCGCCTGCCCGGTTACCGTGATCCCGCCAACTTCGTGGTGGTGTCCGATCCCTACCCGACGGTGACCGCCATGGCCGCCGACCTGATCCTGCCCACCGCCATGTGGGTGGAGAAGGAGGGCGCCTACGGTAACGCCGAGCGCCGCACCCAGTTCTGGTACCAGCAGGTGAAGGCCCCGGGCGAGGCCAAATCCGATCTGTGGCAGCTGCTGGAGTTCTCCAAGCGCTTCAAGGTGGAGGAGGTGTGGCCCGAAGAGCTGCTGGCCCAGAAGCCGGAATACCGTGGCAAGACCCTGTTCGATATCCTCTACGCCAACGGCCAGGTGAACCGCTACGGCCTGGACCAGGTGCCAGAGACGCGGCTGAACGACGATGCCCGTGCCGCCGGTTTCTACATCCAGAAGGGGCTGTTCGAGGAGTACGCCAGCTTCGGACGCGACCACGGCCACGATCTGGCGCCGTTTGAGCGCTATCACCAGGAGCGAGGCCTGCGCTGGCCGGTGGTCAACGGCCAGGAGACCCGCTGGCGCTTCAAGGAGGGGAGCGATCCCTATGTGAAGGCGGGCAGCGACTTCCAGTTCTACGGCAAGCCCGACGGCCGGGCGGTGATCTTCGCGCTGCCCTATGAGCCGGCTGCGGAGTCGCCGGACGGCGAGTTCGACCTGTGGCTCTCCACCGGCAGGGTTCTCGAGCACTGGCACACCGGCACCATGACCCAGCGGGTGCCGGAACTGTACAAGGCGTTCCCCGATGCGGTGGTGTTCATGCACCCGTTGGATGCCAGGGAGCGGGGTCTGCGCCGGGGCGACAAGGTGGTGGTGAGCTCCCGCCGCGGCGAGGTGGAAACCATGGTGGAGACCCGAGGGCGCAACAAGCCGCCCCGTGGTCTGGTCTTCATGCCCTTCTTCGACGCCAGCACCCTGGTCAACAAGCTGACCCTGGATGCCACCGACCCGCTGTCGAAGGAGACCGACTACAAGAAGTGCGCCGTCAAGGTGCAAAAGGCCTGATTGAGACCAGGGCCCCCCGGGGCCCCCAGTCAAACGAATTGGAGAACACCATGAAACTTCGAATTGCCCTGTGTGGCGCACTTCTGCTCCCCCTGGCGGCCTTCGCCGCCGAAGAGACCCTGTTCGGCATGCGCGCGGATGTCCCCCTGGCAGAGACCAGCAAGGCGCCCGGCCTGAAGAAGGTACTGAAAGAGACCGACCGCAAGGCGCTGAACTACGTGAACCAGCCACCCCTGGTGCCTCACAAGGTTCAGGGTTACCAGATCACCCAGAAGACCAACCGCTGCCTGCAGTGCCACGACGTGGATAACTACCTGACTACCGGTGCGCCCAGGATCAGCCCCACCCACTTCACCGACCGTGACGGCATTGTCCTGCCTCACGTGGCACCCCGTCGCTACCTGTGTCTGCAGTGCCACGTGACCCAGGCGGATGCCAAGCCCCCGGTGGACAATAGCTTTCAGGGCCTGGGCCAGTTTGCCAAGGATAAGGAGTAGGCCATGAAACTACCCGGCTTTATCGGACGCATCTGGGGCTGGCTCTGCCGCCCCAGTGGCAAGGCCCTGGGCAGCCTGCTGCTGGTGGGATTTGTGGGGGGAATCCTGTTCTGGGGCGCCTTCAACACCGGCATGGAGATGACCAACCGCGAAGAGTTCTGTATCGGTTGTCACGAGATGGAGGCCAACGTCTACGAGGAGTACGTGACCACAGTTCACTACAACAACCGCAGCGGCGTACGGGCCACCTGTCCCGACTGCCATGTGCCCAAGGACTGGACCCATAAGATGGTGCGCAAGATCCAGGCCTCCAAGGAGTTGTGGGGTAAGGCGATCGGCATCGTCGATACGCCGAAGAAGTTCCGTGATCACCGTCTGGTGATGGCGGAGCGGGAGTGGGCGCGGATGCGCAAAACCGACTCCCAGGAGTGTCGAAACTGCCACAACTTCGAGTTTATGGACTTCACCGAGCAGAAAGGGGTGGCCGGTC
Source organism: Ferrimonas sediminicola (assembly GCF_005116715.1). Lineage (GTDB taxonomy): Bacteria > Pseudomonadota > Gammaproteobacteria > Enterobacterales > Shewanellaceae > Ferrimonas > Ferrimonas sediminicola. The sequence continues at coordinate 145,183 of NZ_SWCI01000008.1, forward strand.
GCATGCATGCCTCCGCCAGTGAGCAGGGCAAGACCTGCATCGACTGTCATAAGGGGATTGCCCACCGTCTGCCGGAGAACTATGAAGGCAACGACGCCATCTCTGAAACCCTGGCGGCCCATTAGCGTAAGCTGAACGCGGTGACGCTACCCGGGTCAAGCGGGATGCAACGACGAAGGGGGAATCCAGTGGATTCCCCCTTTTCTGTGTGCTGACTGTCGGTGGCTGCGTCAGGCGGCGCTCAGGTGACCGGCAATCTCCCGCAGGTCGTTGATGAAGGTCTCCACCGGCTGGCCGCCGCTGATGATGTACTCATCGTTGATGACAAAGGCGGGCACCGAAGTGATCCCCAGACGCACGTACCTCATCTGGGCCTGGCGCACCTCCTCGCCGTAGCGTTTGCTGTCGAGCACCTCCCTGGCGCCCTCGCGGTCCAGTCCGGCGGCCACGGCGCACTCTATCAGCGCATGGTGATCACTGGGGTTGCCGCCATCGCGGAAGTAGAGGTAGAACAGGTGTTGCTGCAGGCTGGGCTGCCTGCCCTGCAGTTCTGCCCAGTGAAGCAAACGGTGGGCATCGAAGGTGTTGTAGGTATTGGGTTGGCGCTCCAGATGCATCTCAAACCCAAGCCGGTTGGCCCGCTTGTTCAGCACCAACTGGTTCTGGCCGATCTGGGCGTCGGTGAAGCCGTACTTGTTTTTCAGGTTCTCGGCACGGGGCTCGCCTTCGGCACCCAGGTGGGGGTTGATTTCGAAGGGTTGCCAGTGAATTTCGGCGGCCAGTTCCCCCTGCAGCTGCGCCAGCGCCTGTTCAAGCGCCTTGTAGCCGATGATGCACCAGGGACAGGTGACGTCCGAAACGATGTCGATACGCAGATGGTTCATATCAAAAACACCAAATCAGGTTCGAAACTAGACACTACTTGGTAACCGGGTGGGGGTCAATTCACCCTGAGGCAGTATCGGTTAACAACAATTCACAATTGCTCACGGGATCAAAAAGCGCCCCGGATCGGGATCTGGCGCACGGATGGGTGTTGCCGGGCGTGATCGGGATCACCCTGCAGAGAGGACCTGGCCCAGGGGCTGAAAGTAGTGGTGCAGGGCCAGGTTAATCAATTGTAAATGTTCCTGGCCTGGGTAGGCGCCTGCCCGGGCCAGTTGTCCCTGCTTGGTGCCGCTGACCAGGTAGTGGTTCTTGATCTGATGATCCTGGATGCAGGCTTCGAAGGCCCGGGCCATCAGTTCCGTCGGCAGGGAGAAGTAGCGCCTGCCCAGCTGCTCGTCCAGCGCCAGGGCCTGGGTGACAAACTCGCCGTGGGCGTCACTGTTCGGGGCAAACACCGCATTGAACAGTGCCGACAGCCGCCGGTTCAGCGGATGGGGCACCATGGGGCGTTGCAGCAGCCACAGGTGGCTGGCGAAGGCGACATCCCGTCCCTCGTTGTGAAACGCCTTGGCGGCGATGTGATGGTCGAAGGCGTGCCAGTACTCGTGGGCCAGGGCACCGGCCCCGGCGTTTTTGGCCAGGGCCAGGGTATGAGCGGCCGGTTGGTAATGGGCCTGACTCTGGGGCGTGCCGCCGGTGCCGAAGGCCAGGTGCAGCCGGCCGCGAAGGCCGATCACCGTCGGTGGCACATTGAGGATGTAGGCCAGGTCGGCCATGGCATCGAACACCAGGTTGGCGGCCAGCCGCTGTTCGCCGCGGGAGACCCAGCGTCCCACCTTGACCCCTGCCAGGCCAAACTGGTCGCGGACGTCGGCAAAGGAGACATCGTCGCCACAGCGGTAGTCCGGGCCGCGGCGATAGTGGTGGCGGTGCAGGGCACCGGAGGGGGCAGTGTCGCTCATGAGGGGATCTATACCCCAGGGGGCTGCATCGAACAAGGGCGGAGTGTGCACCATGGGGGCGCAGCGGCGGCCTGGCCATCGGGATTCGGGGGGATGCGCCGCCGTTAACGGCCTGGCACGGAACTGGCTTGATCCCGGCGGCGAGGCGTTAACACTCAAGGAGTCTCTGATGAAGTACTACTCAAGGCGGGTGGTCAAGCCCGAGGACCTCAATCCTGCCCAGATGCTGTTTGGCGGCCGTCTGCTCAGCTGGATCGATGAGGAGGCGGCCATCTTTGCCGCCTGCCAGATGGCCAATACCAGGCTGGTGACCAAACGCATCTCCGCCATCGATTTTCGTCGTCCGGCTTACCTGGGGGAGGTGATCGAGTTTGGCTTGGAGCTCACCGGTCATGGCAGAACCTCGGTCACCCTGGGCTGCGAGGTGCGCAACAAGGTGACCAAGGCGGTGATCGCCTCCATCGACGCCATGGTGTTCGTCTGCCTGGATCAGCGGGGCAGGCCGGCACCCCACGGGCTGGCCTGCCGGCTTACTCCTGCAGGGTGAAGCGCCCGGATTCCGGCTGGAACTCGAAGTGCAGCAGCTCGGTGACCATCTCCAGGGTCAAATTCGGCAGGGTGGCACAGGGCTGGGGCCAGGGTTTCTCCTGGGTCGCCTCAAACTCCTGAATGTGCTCTGCCAGCCGGTCACCATCCAGTCGCAGGGCCAGGGGCTGGTCCGCTTCGGAAAAGTAGTGGTTGGTCACCTGCTCCAGGGACTGGTAGTAGTTGAGGTGGATATGACCGTGGGCCCGGTCGGCACCACAGGGGGGGATCAGGCCGCTTTCCTGGGCTTGTTGCCACTGGGCCTGGGTTACCACTTTAAAAAGAGAAGGGATCAACGGCATTATGCTCCGTAAAACTCTCGGGAACTCAAGCTACCAGATCAGAGGGGGGTTGGGGAAGCCCCGGTGACGCACCGGGGCCCGGAATGGCTCGATGGGGCTCAAAAAGGGGGGCTCGGCGCCCCTACCCCTGCATCAGGCTCTGGCAACGGCTCTTGTACTTGACCATCAGCGGCCCCAGGGAGCCGGGATCCGGCAGAGTGGCCAGCTGCTCCTCCCTGGCCTGGGCGATGGCCGCTTTGGCGGGCTCGGCGCCGCCCAGGGCGGCGGCCCGCTCCTCGGCGGTGAGCGCCGACTGCTGCAGGCGCTGACCCACCGCCTGCATCTGTGGGGCATTCATGCCGGAGATGGCGTCTGAGGCGATCTGGTAGTAGGCGGCGCACTGAACCAGGCCGGCCCACTGCTGCTGGTCGGCGGCGGAGAGCTCGGGGGAGGTGGCCTGGCCCTGGTTGATCATCACTGCGCCGGCTCCGGCGATCCCGGCCACGATCACGGCGGCGGTCAGAAGAGTGGATTTCATCATTATTGGTCCTGTAGATGGTATGCTGAAGACCTTAATCTAACGTGACTCATATCGCAAATATGTGAAAAATGAGACCTGTTGTGCTGGAGTGTCGATGAACCTGCCCTTTTCCCAGTCCTGTGAAAACAACAAGGCGCCAATTCTGGCGGTGCTGAAGCGGGCCCTGGCCCCCGCAACCCGGGTGCTGGAGATTGGCAGCGGCACCGGTCAGCACGCGGTCTACTTCTCCCGTCAGTTGCCTCACCTGCACTGGCAGCCATCGGATCAGGGCGAGTACCTGGCGGGTCTCAGGGCGCGGCTGGCGCGTTATCCGGCGGCCAACCTAGGGGCGCCCCTGGAGCTGGATGTGGCCGGTGACTGGCCCGACCGGTGCTACGACGGGGTGTTTACCGCCAACACCTGCCACATCATGGCCTGGGAGCAGGTGGTGCAGATGTGGCAGGGAGTGGGGCGGGTGCTGGAGCCCGGCGGCCGCTTCTGCGTCTATGGCCCCTTCAATCGGCAAGGGCGCTACACCAGCGACAGCAACGCCGCCTTCGACCGCTGGCTGATCCAGCGGGACCCGTTAAGCGGCATTCGCGATCTGGAGGCGATGGAGGCTCAGGCACAGCGGCAGCAGATGACCCTGGCCACCCTCCACACCATGCCGGCCAACAACCTGCTGCTGGAATTTCATCGGGCCTTGTAGGGCAGGGCCTGGCGGTAGAGGGCCATCACCCTGTCCAGTTGCCGCTGCTCCTGGTTCACCGCATCCGCCACCGCCTGGTCGAACAGCGGGTGGTAGAGCAGGTGATTGGAGTAGGTCCAGTGGGGCTCAAAGCCCCGGGCCAGTTTGTGTTCCCCCTGGGCGCCGGCCTCGAACCGGGACAGGCCGTGGTCGATGCAGTAGTCGATCCCCTGGTAGTAGCACAGCTCGAAGTGCAGCCCCTTGTGTCCCCTGAGACTGCCCCAGTAGCGACCGTACAGGGCGTTGTCCTCCTTGAGGTAGAGGGCGGCGGCGAACCAGTGGGCCTGGTCGGCCTCCCTGGCCATCACCAGCAGCGGGGCCTGGGGCAGGCGCCGGGACAGTTGCTGGAAGAATGCCAGGTTGAGGTAGCCGATGTGACCGGAGCGCTTGGCGTAGGTGTGCCGGTAGCAGGCGAGGAACTGGCGCCACAGCTCATCGGTGATCGCCTCCCCCTCGAACCGCTCTATCACCAGCGCCTGACAGCCGCGACGCTCCTTGAGGATCCCCCTGCGCTTGCGAGCGGTCAGCCTGGCGAGAAATTCGTTGAAGCTGCGATAGCCGCGGTTGTGCCAGTGAAACTGGATGTCGCGGCGCTGGCGCCAGCCCAGGCGGGAGAGCCGATCCGACAGATCCCGGTCCGGAAACAGCCACTGCATGCCGGACAGGCCCAGCGTCTCCCCCTGCGCCTTCAGGGTATCGGACAGACCCATCAGCAGCCACTGGCGGTCGACGCCTTCAGCCAGGCCTAGCCTGGGACCGGTCACCGGGGTGAAGGGGATGGCGCTCATCCACTTGGGGTAGTAGTTGAGGCCATGGGCCTCGTAGGCCCGGGCCCAGCTCCAGTCAAACACGTATTCGCCGTATGAGTGCAGCTTGAGGTAGCCGGGCAGGGCCGCCACCACCCGCCGCCGCGTCTCCACCAGCAGGTGCCTGGGGGTCCAGCCGCTGGCCGGGCCGACGCTGCCGCTGGCCTCCAGGGCCGCCAGGAAGCCATGACGCAGGAAGGGCTGGCCGTCGGTGAACAGCCGATCCCACAGGGGCGGTTCGATGCTGTCGATGGCATCGAGCCATCTTAAGGTGAAGGGGCCCAACTCCCTGGCCATACTGACTCCCGCTCGGTCAACTCCTCCTCAGTGTACGCCAGTCACGGGGACGGGGAACAAAAAAGGGGACTCAGATGAGTCCCCTGCGGTCGCCGTCTCGGCGTTTAGCCGGCCTTGCGCTCCGCCTCGCGGCAGGCGGCGGCGGTAAAGATCACGTCGGTGGAACTGTTCAGCGCGGTCTCGGCGGAGTCCTGAATCACACCGATGATAAAGCCGACGGCCACCACCTGCATCGCCACGTCATTGGAGATGCCGAACAGGCTGCAAGCCAGGGGGATCAGCAGCAGGGAGCCGCCGGCAACGCCGGAGGCACCGCAGGCGGACACCGCGGCCACGATGGAGAGCAGCAGGGCGGTCGGCAGATCCACCTGCACGCCCATGGTGTGCACCGCCGCCAGGGTCAGCACGGTAATGGTGATGGCGGCGCCGGCCATGTTGATGGTCGCTCCCAGGGGGATGGAGACGGAATAGGTGTCCTCATGCAGGTCCAGGCGCTTACACAGGTCCATGTTCACCGGTACGTTGGCGGCGGAGCTGCGGGTAAAGAAGGCGGTCACCCCGCTTTCGCGCAGGCACTGGAACACCAGCGGGAAGGGGTTTTGCCGGGTCTTGACGTAGACGATGGCGGGGTTGACCACCAGGGCGATAAAGCCCATGGCGCCCAGCAGCACCGCCAGCAGGTGGGAGTAGCCGCCCAGTGCCTCGAAGCCGGTGGTGGCGATGGTGTTGGCCACCAGGCCGAAGATGCCGATGGGGGCAAAGCGGATCACCACCTTCACGATGCTGGTGATCCCTTCGGAGACGTCGTGGAACACCTGCTTGGTGGCGTCGGTGGCCTTGTGTAGCGCCAGACCCAGGGCGATCCCCCAGGCGAGAATGCCGATGAAGTTGCCGGTCATCAGGGCGTTGACCGGGTTGTCCACCACCTTGAACAGCAGGGTGTTGAGCACCTCGGTGATCCCCTCAGGGGGTGCCACGGTGGCGTTGTTGGTCACCAGGGCCAGGGTGGTGGGGAACATGAAGCTCATTACCACCGCGGTCAGGGAGGCGGCGAAGGTGCCGAACAGGTAGAGCATGACGATAGGCTTCATATTGGTGTGCTCGCCACGCTTCTGGTTGGCGATGGAGGAGGCCACCAGGATGAACACCAGAATCGGCGCCACTGCCTTCAGGGCGGACACAAACAGGCCGCCGAGGAAACCCACGGATTTGGCGGAATCCGGTGCCACAGAGGCCAGGCCGACACCGGCGATGATGCCAACCAGGATCTGCAGGACCAGGCTGCCGCTCGCGATTTTTTTCACTAGAGATTGTTGATTGCTCATAATTTGCCTAACGCATTATTTTTATCTTGGGCGGACAGGCCGCCAGAGTCGGGAATTTTGGCAATTTTCCCTAGGCCATGTCCACCCGCATTCGATGTTTGATTGATCTTAATCGACACTATCTGCTGATGACTTAACTTAAACAACTCATTCTTATGATTTAATGCGTCGAGCTTATGCGTTGGTCCGATCTCTTCGCCAAAACTTGTTGCCTGAAAGGGGGATAGGTCAAGCGGCTCAAAATGTAATCAATGGGTAAATGGGGTGGTGAATTGTGAATAACCTGCTAACCGAGCTGCCTGAAAACTTAACAGGTGAGGTGTTTCAGACCATTATCGAAAATAAAGGGGTGAAAATTGAAAGAATTACCTCCCTGGGGCAGGTGACCCCTGCGGGAGAGTGGTACGATCAACCCCAAAATGAGTGGGTGCTGCTGCTGCAGGGGCGAGCCCGGCTGGCTTTCGAGGATGGCCGGGAGCAGTCGCTGCAACCCGGTGATCACGCTTGGCTGCCGGCCCACTGCAGACACAGGGTCAGCTGGACCGATCCCGACCAGCCGACCCTGTGGCTGGCGGTACACTGGCCGCGGCCGGAGTAAGCACTGACCCGCCTGGGTCCGATCTCAACGGGAACCTGCCTCGACGCACTGTGGTCGAACAAGTTCCAGGTCCACATCGAACGACGCCGATGGGCGGTCGTCAGTCCGGGCCCGCAGGGCGCCCAAGGTCAACCGGCCCTAACCGCAATCCAGGAGTTTGTGTCCATGATAAGTCGTCTGAAATCCCTCTTTTCCGGCCAGAGCCCCGTGGCCGAGGAGCTCAACGTCGAGCTGGCCAGTACCGCGCTGTTGCTGGAGGTGGCCCGGGCCGACTCCCAGATCAGCCATGAGGAGAAGGAGGCGGTGTGGCACCTGATCAAGGGGCTGCATCAGCTGTCAGACCGGGAGGCCAGGGAGCTGATTGAGGAGGCGCTGATCCAGTCCGAACAGGCCAACTCCATCCACAACTTCACCAATGTGGTGAAGAAGAACCTGCATCTGAAGCAGAAGCTCAAGCTGATCGAGGGGCTGTGGCGGGTGGCTTACGAGGACAATCAGCTTGATCCCCACGAGGAGGCGATGATCCGCAAGGTCAGCGACCTGCTCTACCTGCGCCACAGCGAGTTTATCCAGGCCAAGCTGGCGGTCACCGGGGAGCGCGGATCCCCCGCTTGAGTCACCACGCCGCCTGCCCCATAATGCCCACCTTCAGCAGTGGGGGGGATGGATGAGCAGCGAAACAACTCTTTTCGATGGCAGCGATGAGTGGGGTCAGGTCCGGGTCATAGAGCGCGGGCCTCACCGCATCCTCAGCTTCGGTCCGGCGGACGAGCAGAGCCGCATCCTCACCAAGCAGCCCTGGCTGCTTCAGCACGACTACACCCGGGCGATGTTGCTCTCCCTGCTGTTCTGTCAGCCCAAGCGCGCCCTGGTGCTGGGGGTGGGCGGAGGTTGCCTGATCTCCGCCCTGGCCAACGCGGTCAAGGGGATCAAGATCACCGGGGTGGAGCTGCGCCCCCTGGTCACCGAGATGGCCCTGACCCACTTCCGCCTGCCCCGCAGCAAGCGCATCGAACTGGTTCACCAGGAGGGGGCCGCCTTCCTGGCCGAGGGCAACCACAAGCGGGTGGACCTGCTGTTTGCCGACCTCTACGGTGCCGACTCGGTGGATGAGGTGCAGTTGAGGGAGAGCTTTATCGACAACGCCGCCGCCCTGCTCAAGGATGACGGCATGCTGGTGCTCAACTGCTGGGAGGAGCACCGCCATCACCAGGGGCTGAGCCGGGCCCTGACCCGCCATTTCAGCGCCATTCACAGCTGCCCGACCGCCGATGGCAACCTGGTGATTCTCGCCGGACGCAAGCCTCTTACCACCACCCTGCCTCGGCTGCGGGAGCAGGCGCAGCAGTTGTCGACCAGGCTGGGTTACCCCCTGGCCGACAGCCTGGGGCGGCTGGAGCCCTGGCCATAACCAAAAAAATCCGGAGCCTGGCTCCGGATTTTGCGTTTAGGAGAGACGAACGTCCCTGTTCAAGCCCGTTCTCCTAGACCTTGCGAATGCCCACCGGGACCCCGTGACGGCAGGTGGAGCCGAAGGTGCGATCCCGGTAGAGGCTGGCGCCCTTACGGGTGGGGTCCACCACGTTGAAGGGGTTGGGGTTGATGCCGCCAGCCCGCTCGGCCTGGCCAGGGATCACCTCTCCGTCGATGGTCACCGACTGGGCGCCGAACTGGCTGTGGCCAAAGCCGATCCCCACGGAGATGGTGCCCCTGGCCACGCTGTGGTCTGCCTGCACCACCCCCTCGAGGTGGGTGCCCTTGGGCGACAGTACCTGTGCCCGGTCACCGGATTTCAGGCCGTACTTGTTTGCATCCTCGGCGTTCATCTGGATGAAGTTGGCCTCTCCCAGGGCGGTCAGCCTCGGCAACTGGGCCGAGTAGGCGTTGCGCAGCTGCGGCTTGAAGGTGGAGAAGCTGAAGGGGTACTGAGTCTCGCTCCAGCGATCCCGCACCGCCGAGCCGTCCCAGAAACGGTCCACATCGAACACCGGTTGGCCATCCAGGTACTCGCCGCTGTAGGAGTCCTTCACCTGGGCCAGGGCCTCGTTATACACCTGGAACTGCACATCCATGCGGATGGCGGGGTTGAGGAACTCGCCGTCGTAGCGCTGCTCCAGCTGCTCGTAGCGGCCACCGCGGGTGAGCATAAACAGGGTGGGGCCCATCTCCTCGGGCTTGAGGCGCTTGGCGAACTCGCCCTGGATGCGGTCGACGCTGGTGAACTGGATCTCTTCCTGGGTGGGGGAGGGCAGCACCTCGCCGGAGTGGGCGGCGTTGGCAAACAGCGGCACATACAGGTCCTGGGGCAGATGCAGGCCGTAGCGGCGTCCCTTGGCGTCGGAGAAGGCGTCGTCGCCGAAGCCGGGAAGCCCCAGGGCCTTGCTGACGTCGATGACAAACTGCTCCATGCACACCGGATTGCCCTTGGCGTCTTTCACCGTCTTCGGCTCAATCACCGGCACACAGGCCACGTCACCGATGTATTCACTGCCCCACATGCGGGAGTACATCCACTGCTCATACTGCAGCAGGTCCGGCACCAGGTAATCGGCATAGACGTTGGTCTCGTTGATGTAGGGATCGATGCCGATGATCAGTCCCAGCTGGTCGGGATCGGTGATGGAGTCCACCACCTGGTCCTTCAGGCCGGAGCAGTTGTAGATGGGGTTGGTGGACCAGATGAACCATGCCTTGAACTGGAAGGGGTTGGCGTTGGCGTGGGCCACCAGCATCTCGCCGCTGTTCTCCTGGACGAAGGTGTTGTTCCAGGGCTGATTGGCGGGGTAGGGGGGCTCGCCCCGGGTCAGCTTGGCCTTGTACTCTTCACTCTGCTCATAGTCGCCGGAGCGCTCGGCGTTGAAGCCGACCGGCTCTGCGTGGGCGAAATCGTTGAGCTTGTACAAAGGACCGTCGTAGATCTCGTACATCATGCCGAAGCCGACACCATTCATGTGGTTCAGGCCGCCCTTGGCGTTGTGAGCCCCCACCATGGTGGCCAGCATCGCCATGGCGTAGGCGCACTGGCCGCCGTCGGTGGCGTTACAGCCGGTGTTGGTCTCAATGGCCACCTGACGGCCATGGGAAGTGAACTCCCTGGCCAGCTCCTGGATCTTGGCCACCGGCACGCCACTGTGCTTGGCGTACTGCTCCAGGCTGTGCTCGTTGACCCGCTTCTTCAGCAGGGCGAAGGCGGTTTCCACGTTGACCTTGCTGCCGTCGGCCAGCTTGGCCTCCCCCTGGTAGATGAGGCTGGCCTGCTGGTCGCTGTCGCTGGTCACCAGCTTGCCATCGGCCTCGCGGCGCACCATCTTCACCTCGGCGCTGCCCAGCCCCATCGCCTCGGCGGTGAGGAAGCGGTTGTGCAGCGGATGACCCGGTTGCTTCACCACCAGGTAGCTGGCGTTGGTGTAGTTCACCTCGCCCTGCTTGTCGGCGGCGGCCTGGCTGGGGGCGGCCAGGTAGTTCTGACGGTAGCGCTTGTGGTTGATGATGCACTGCAGCATGCCGAACAGCAGGGCGGTGTCGCCGCCGGCGCGGATCGGCACCCATTCGCCATTCTCGGTGTCGGTCTCCGAGGTCAGGGAGCGCAACAGCGGATCGACCACCACGTACTTGAAATCTCCCCGTTCGGCACGGGCCTTGGCCAGGCGACGGGAGCCGGAGTTGAGGCTGTTGCCGGACAGACCGGGATTGGTGCCGATGAAGATGGCGAACTTGCAGTGTTCGAAATCGGTAATGGGCAGGGCGATCTCATCCACCACGTCGAAGCAGCCCAGGCCCCAGCCGGCGGCCTGTTGGTGACCGCAGTAGGAGTCTTTGTTGCCCACATTGGGGGTGCCCCAGGCGCTGTGGGTGAAGCGGTGCATGAAGTCCCAGCGGTTGGCCTGCTCGGTGGAGGTGGAGACCAGCAGCTGGTTCTTCACCGGGCCGAAGTCGGGGTAAAGCGGGTTGGCGTAGTTGGGGTTGGCGTGGATCGCCTTGAGGCCGTCCACATGGCCCTCGCCAAACAGGTTGCCCCCTTCGGTGACCTCCTTGATCAACTGCTCGTAGGAGATGGTTTTCCACTTGTTTTCGCCACGCTTGCCCACCCGCTTCAGGCATTGGGTGACCCGGTGCTTATTGCTGAAAGCGTCCAGTACCGCGTTGCCGCGGCCGCAGAGGGTGGCGGCGTTGTCCTGGTTGTACTGGCTGGCGGCGGCCAGGCGGAACATCGCCTCGCTGGGCGGCACCGACATGCTGAAGGGTTCGGTGTTGCTGGTGAGCATGTAGGGGTTGCCCCAGGCGCGCACCACCTGATCGGTGGCCTCGTCGATGCTGACCCGGGCGCCGCAGACGTTGAAGCAGCCGTAGCACTTGGAGAAGGCGAAGCGCTGGCCTTCCGCGGGTTTCACCGTCTTGCCGTCCACCACAAACTCCGGTTTGAGCGAGTTGGGGGCAAACTTCTCCAGCGCCTTGTCGCTGGTGGGGGTCTCGGCTTGTGCCGCCTTGGAGGCGCCGGAGGCGGAGAGGGCCGCAACTGACCCTGCTTTGAGGAATTGTCTACGATCCATAATGAGTTACCTCTGCCACAGTTGGGGGAATTTCAGGCTGAACTGGGCGTTGCTTTCCGCTTCGGTCAGGCCGATGTAGAACACATTGGGGTGGGTGTTGTTGGCCGCCTGGAGCACCAGCGGCTTCTCCTGCTCCAGTACCCTGGCGATCTCGCTGTGCTTGTCGTTGATGTCGCCGAAGATGCGGGCGCCACCGGTACAGGTGGTGACGCAGGCGGGCAGCAGGCCGCGGGCGGTGCGCTGAACGCAGAAGTTGCACTTGTCCACGGTGCCTGTGGTGGAGTTGACGAAGCGTACCCCCTCGTAGGGACAGGCCTCGATGCACATCTCACAGCCGATGCACTCGGTGGAGTCCACCACCACGATGCCATCCTGCTGCCGTTTGAAGGTGGCCCCGGTGGGACACACCTCGACACAGCTGGGTTTGTCGCAGTTGTTGCACAGCAGCGGCAGGTTGAAGGCGTAGGGTTTGTCCTGAACCTCAGTGCTGGCCTGGTACACCGCGGTGCGGTGCTCCTTGGGCAGGTTGCCGTTCTCGTTGCCGCAGGAGACAACGCAGGCCTTGCAGCCGTTGCAGCGGCGCAGGTCGATGACCATCGCCAGATGTTTGCCACCCTTGGACCGGATGGCCGCCACCGCATCGGCGGCGGAGATGAAGGAGAGGGAACCGACGCTCAGGGCGCCCCCCGCCATCAGTTTCAGTATCGATCTTCTATCTAACATGGTTCGCTCCTGATGGTATTTCTTGAGGAGAAATACTCGCATGTGAGATCAGTTGCGCCGATTTATAATGAAGGCACAAATAGATTATTTTCCTAGAGTTATCTCTAAGGGGCTTCGGACGAATAGGAACTGTCCATTCGTTGAATCCAGTATATGGCCCCCAGGCTAAAATAGGGTGTGAGCGCCATCACGCCGAGATTTTGAATTTTTATAATTGTGAATTTCAGACTGAATTTACTCCGGCGGGAAATGCATTTTCTATAATTCGGGTCAATGCCTTTGTACTGCTGGATCCAGTAATGACGGAGGTTTCAGAGGGGGTTGGGTGTTGGGGCAGGGAAGGGGGAGAGCAATTTCTGTATTTCGGGAAAAGCAATTGTTGAATTCTGGGAAAGTGATTTATGGCCTTATTATAAGCAAGTGTAATTAATATAAAATCATCAGGCAGCAAGGTAGGGCGTCATTCGGTCAATATTCTTTCTTCGTCTGTTGTTCTTTATTGTGGTCGGAGGATGAATTTCTGAGTCGGTGTTATTTCTAATGGAGAAGGCGCCAAGGTGAAAACGTTGTTCATCTCCGCTGCGGGTAAAGCCACTGGACCCTGGCGTGCGCCAGGGAGACGACAGTGGGTGAATGCGGATGGGCACCCCGTTGCCGCTTCTGCGGTTGCCTGAGCGTCTGCCGGGGGCTCTTATGGCGAGGCCTTTCGGATTGCACGACCGCGGTTTCATCAACGGCTGCTGCCCCCAGCACGGTCACTCCGGCGAACGCCGGAGCCCAGTGTCTTAGTGCACACGGGGTAGATAGGGTTGTCCCTCAAAGCCACTGGACCCTGGCGTACGCCAGGGAAACGGTTGTGGGGTTGGACCCTGGCGTGCGCCAGGGAGACGACGGTGGGTGAATGCGGATGGGCGCTTTGTTGCCGCTTCTGCGGTTGCCGGAGCGTCTGCCGGGGGCTCTTATGGCGAGGCCTTGCGGATTGCACGACCGCGGTTTCATCAACGGCTGCTGCCCCCAGCACGGTCACTCCGGCGAACGCCGAAGCCCAGTGTCTTGGTGATCATCGCATGGGAGCACCCGGCGTCACCACAGGTAGAAGCTGGCGCGCTTGCCGGCGATCTCCAGCTCATGGTGCTCCGGTGCGGCGGTTTCACTCACCCCGTAACACACCATCAGCGGCAGCAGGTGCTCCTCCCTGGGGTGGCAGTAGCGGGCGGCCGGGGCCTGATCCCAGCGGAGCAGCCGCTCACGGCGCTCTGACTCCGACAGGGCCGGGCTGGTGCAGGTCTCAATCAGCCAGTGCTCGAAGGCGGCGTTGGCCCGGTTGCCCTCCCGCTGTTCCTTGGCAAAGAAGGCGCGCATGTTGTGAAAGGAGAAACCGGAACCGATCACCAGCACCCGGCCATCCCCCAGGCCCCGCAGCGCCCGGCCCATCTCGATATGCTCCGCCGGATCCAGGTTGTGGTTCAGGGACAGTTGCACCACGGGGATCTCGGCGTCCGGAAACAGCAGGCTCAGGGGGATAAACATGCCGTGGTCGAAGCCCCGATGTTCGTCCAGCTCCGGAGAGAGGCCGGCTTGCTGCAACCTGGCGTGGATCTCCCCGGCCAGCTGCGGCGCCCCGGGGGCCGGGTACTGAAGCCGGTAGGCCGCGTCGGGAAAGCCGTAGTAGTCATAGATGAGCGGCGGCCGGGCCGCAGCGGTGATGGCAGGCCTGTCCGATTCCCAGTGGGCGCTGACCATAACGATGGCCGACGGGGTCGCCATCTCCTCGGCGATGGCTTGCAGCCGCTCCACCATCTGCCGGTGGCTCGGGTCACCCAGCAGCGGCATCGGGCCGCCGCCGTGGGAGAGGAAGAAGCTGGCGTAGTGCTTGGTCATTCTGTCCTCGCTCGGTTCAGAGTGATTCGGGCCCACGGGGCACTATGCCTCCGGGGTTCAGGGTCTCGATGGAGTAGTAACCCGCCTTGATGTGATCCAGCTTGACGGTGTCGGCCACTCCCGGTAGCCGGAGTATCCGCCCCATGTAGCCCCATAGGTTCGCCATGGAGGCCAGGGTGTTGCGGTTGCATTTGAACAGGCCGTGATAGGCGGCATCGAAGCGCACCAGGGTGACGAACAGGCGGATGTCCGTCTCGGTGAGGGTGTCGCCAAACAGGTAGGAGCGCCCATCCCCCAGCCTCGCCTCCAGCTGGTCGAGCATGTTGAACACCCTGTGGTAGGCCTCCTCATAGGCCTGCTGGCTGCTGGCAAACCCCGCCTGGTAGACGCCATTGTTCAACTCGCCGTAGAGCCGGGCATTCAGGGCGTCGATCTCACCGGCCAGTGCCTCGGGGCAGAGGTTCAGAGTATTGCCGGTCAGGTGATCGAAGGCACTGCCCAGCATGCGGATGATGTCCGCCGACTCGTTGTTCACCAGGGTGTCGGTGTGCTTGTCCCACAGCACCGGCACCGTGGCCCGGCCGGTGTATAGAGCATCGGCGCGGCTGTAGAGCTGGTGCAGGTAGCAGACGCCATGGACGCTGTCCTCGGTGGCGCCGGGGAAGCCGCCAAACTGCCACCCCTGTGTGCTCAGCCTGGGATTGACCACGCTGACGCTGATCATCTCCTCCAGCCCCTTGAGCTTCAGGGTCATCAGCACCCGGGATGCCCAGGGGCAGATGTAGGCCACGTACAGGTGGTAGCGGCCGGGCTCCGCCCTGAAGCCGCCCCGGCCGGTGGGGCCGGGGGCGCCGTCCGGGGTGATCCAGTGACGGAAGGAGGCGCTCTGGCGGATAAACCGCCCCTGCTCATCCTTAGCCTGTACCGGTTGCCAATTCTCTTTCCAGCTGCCATTGATCAACATGCCGATCTCCTTCAAAGCAGGGGCGGGCATGTCCGCCGTTCTCTCGTGTCTCAGCGGCCCAGCTTGCGGGCAACCAGGTTGTCCAGGGCGAGTCGGCCGCCCCCCTGGAGGGCCAGCGCCACGCCGATGACCGCCAGTGTCAGGGCATACTCGTAGCCGTTGTTGCTCATAAACAGGCCATTGCCGATGTGAACGCTGAACATCGCCACCAGCATGGTGAAGGCGGACACCGCCGCCGCCGGACGGGTCAGCAGCCCCAGCACCAGGGCCAGGCCGCCGAAGAACTCGGCGCTGCCCGCCAGCAGGGCCATCAGGTAGCCGGGCCCCAGGCCGATGCTGGCCATCCACTGACCGGTGCCTTCCAGGCCGTAGCCGCCGAACCAGCCAAACAGTTTCTGGGCGCCGTGGGCCGCCAGGATAAGACCGGTGGGGACACGCAGTACCAGGGCGGCGGTGCCGGCGTTGGAGTCGAAAAGGGATTTCACAAAGGTGCGGTTCATACTCTGTTCCTCGGGTTTGGGTTTGTGCGCCGGGCCAACCACTCGCCTCAGCTGTTGGAATCAGATTAACTTTCTCTCGATTGGTGATATATAGGGTGGATGTTGCATCATTATCAACGCTGAGTTGACAATGATGGCTGGTAGCAACGAATGGGAGCGGAACATGGACAGGCTGGAGGCGATGCGTACCTTCATCGCCGTGGTGAACGAAGGCGGTTTTACCCGGGCGGCGGAGCGGCTGGGGCATTCGCCGCAACTGGTGAGCAAATACGTCTCACAACTGGAGCAGCGGCTGGGCACCCGCTTGCTCAACCGCACCACTCGCAGGGTCAGCCTCACCGAGGCGGGCGCGGGTTACTATCAGCGGGCCCAGCAGGTGTTGGCGGAGATCGAGGAGATGGAGAGCCAGCTGGGGGAGCTGCAGCACAGCCCGCGGGGCCAGCTGCGCATCAGCGCCCCGGTGTCCTTCGCCAGCCGTCACCTGCCCAGGCTGCTGAGTGATTTTCGCAAAGCCTATCCCCAGGTCCTGGTGGATCTGCACCTCAACGACCGCCGGGTGGACATCGTCGAGGAGGGGTTTGACATCGCCCTTCGCATCGGTCAGTTGAAGGACTCCTCGCTGATTGCCCGAAAGATCGCCCCCATCCAGCTGGTGCTGGTGGCCTCCCCCGGCTATCTGGCGGAGCACGGCACCCCGGCGAACCTGGAGGAGCTGGCTCGGCACCAGTTCCTCAAGTACAGCTACAGTGACGACCATCTGCTGCTGGGCAAGCGCTCCGCAGCCCTGGTGCAGGCGCATGGCATCACCTGCAATAACGGCGATGTGCTGGTGGAAGCGGCGGTGGAGGGGGCGGGCATCGCCCTGCAGCCCACCTTTATCGCCGGCCCCGCCATCGCCGATGGCCGGCTGGTGCCCCTGCTGGCGGATCAGCTGCCCGAGCCCCTGGGTCTGTACGCGGTCTACGCCCACCGTCAGCTGCTGGCCAGCAAGGTGCGCTGCTTCATCGACTTTATCGACGGCTACTTCGGTTCGCCCCCCTACTGGGATCAGGGGTTGGAGCTGGGCTCGACGTAACTTAAGCCGCTGGACCCTGGCGTGCGCCAGGGAGACGGTTGTGGGGTGGGACCCTGGTGTGCGCCAGGGAAACGATGGTGGGTGAATGTGGATGGGCGCTTTGTTGCCGCTTCTGCGGTTGCCGGAGCGTCTGCCGGGCGCTGTTGTGGTGAGGCCTTGCGGATTGCACGGCCGCGGTTTCATCAACGGCAGCTGCCTCTAACACAGTCACTCCGGCGAACGCCGGAGCCCAGTGTCTTAGTGCACACGGGGGAGATAGGGTTGTCCCTCAAAGCCACTGGACCCTGGCGTGCGCCAGGGAGACGGTTGTGGGGTTGGACCCTGGCGTGCGCCAGGGAAACGATGGTGGGTGAATGTGGATGGGCGCTTTGTTGCCGCTTTTGCGGTTGCCGGAGCGTCTGCCGGGCGCTGTTGTGGTGAGGCCTTGCGGATTGTACGACCGTTGTTTCATCAACGGCAGCTGCCTCCAGCACGGTCACTCCGGCGAACGCCGGAGCCCAGTGTCTTTGACCCTGGGGCGGGCGTCGCGACGGACAACCAAAAGCCCCTGACGCGGCCTCATCGGCGCAAACTGATCAAAACAGAGTCAGTTGCGCCTGCAAACCCAGTGCTGGCGCGGGTTGCGTATTGTCGCGGGCCCGTCGCTGAGTTACCCTAAGCCGTTTCATTTTCGAATAATTCCATGCTCCCGGAGATAAGGTATCCCTATGAGTCAAGAGGCGTTTCGACTGCGTCGCATCATCATCATCGACAGTTTCTGGAAGGGAAAGGTCAATGAGATCGATTTCGACGGCCACACCCAGCTCGAGGGGACCAACGGCGCCGGCAAGACTTCGCTGATGAGGCTGCTGCCGCTGTTCTACGGCATGCGCCCCGGCGACATCGTCTCCAAGGTGGACCAGGCGAAGAACTTCGCCAACTACTACCTGCCCCGGGAGTCCAGCAAGCTGGTGTACGAATACCAGCGCCCCGGCCTGGTTGAGCCGCAGCTGTGCTGCATGATCGCCTCCTCAGACGGCCGCAGCGTCCACTACAAGCTGATCGACGCCCCCTACCGCCAGGAGCACTTCATCAATGCCGATCACAAACCGTTCAAGATGGGTGAGATCGAGCGCAACTACAAGCGCGCCCACGGCGCCTTCTGCTCCAACTACCTGGGGGTGGACAAGTATCGCCAGGTGATCCAGAACCTGCGCGGCGGCCGTGCCTCCGCCGAGGTTCGCCAGTTGCAGAGCCGCTTCAGCTTCGGCCAGGTACCGATGCCCCACATCGACAAGGTAGTCAACGGCACCATCGAGAAGAACCTCGACTTTGAGGCGGTGAAGAAGATGCTGGTGGCCATCGCCGCCGACTACCTGGCCCGCAGCCGCGCCGGCGACAGCCGCGAGCAGATGCAACTGAACAAGGATGAGATTGGCCGCTGGCTCAGCGACATCCAGGCCAGCCGCGAAGTCCACGGGGTGGCGGAGAAGATCCAGCGCTGGCAGGGCCAGTTCAGCGAGCTGGAGGAGTTCCTCGGTCAGCTGCGCCACCTGCTGGCCCTGTGCGACGAGCAGCGCAGCGAGCTGCAGGACAAGCTGGCGGCACTGGCCTCGGAGAAGGCCAGCCACCGCGCCTCCATCAAGGAGCTGGAGCAGGAGTTCGACGCCCTGGAGGGGGAGCTCAAGCAGAGCATCACCGCCGACAGCGATCTGGTGCACGCCCGCCAGGTGACCATCGAGCGCCTGGACGACGACAAGCAGAAGTACGACGACGATGACGCCGCCTCCTACCAGCTGCGCGCCGACGAGAAGGCCACCTTCAGCCAGCGCCTGAAGGAGGTCAACGCCATCATCGAGAGCTTCGAGGGAGACACCGCCAAGGTGGCCCGCAAGTTTGAGGAACTCCTCGGCAAGCTGGATCTGGAGCTGGCCCGGGGCGAGGGCGACAAGCAGCAGCAGATGGCCACCATCCGCCAGCAGGCCGCCGACCAGCTGGCCCAGGTGGAGCAGCAGTACCAGGCCAACCGCCGTCAGATGGAGCAGCGCCTGAGCCAGCAGGGCCTGGAGCTCAAGGACCAGCAGCTGCAGCTGCGTCACGCCCTGCGCATCAACACCAACAGCCGCGCCAACCCCCAGCTGCCCGCCGAGATCAGTCAGGGGCTGCAGGCCACCGCCCAGTCCCTGGGGGAGGCCCAGGGGCGCCACAACGAGCTGCTGCGCCTCATCTCCGACGAGCGCCAGCACGGCGCCCAGCTGGAGCGTCAGCGCGACCAGCAGCTGCACCGGCTCTCAGGGGAGCAGCGTCGCCTGGATGAGCTCAAGGCCCAGTACCAGGCCCTGGAGCAGCAGCTGCACCCTGCCGAGGGCTCGCTGCAGGCGTTCCTGGAGCAGCGCGGCGAGGCCGCCGGCTGGAAACAGAACATCGGTTGCCTGCTCTCACCCGAGCTGCTGGCCCGCACCGACCTGGCTCCCCAGTGGAAAGGGGAGGGCAGTGACACCCTCTACGGCGTCGGCCTGGATCTGGCGCCGTTGCAGCACAACAACCCCCTGGCTCGCGGCGAGGCGGAGCAGCAACAGCGGCTGGAGACCCTGGAGCAGCAATGTCGCGACCAGCAGGGTCAGATTGACCAAATTAACGAATTGCTGAAGCAGCTGGGTCGCCAGTTGGAGCAGCACCAGGCCCAGTTGGGTCAGCTGCAGCAGCAGGAGCGCCGCGCCAACGCCGAGATTGACCAGCTCAAGCAGCAGCAGGAGCGCCAGCAGCAGCACGCCCAGGAGGCGGTGAAGCAGCTCACCACCCGCCTGGATGAGGAGCGCAAGCAGCTCTCCAAGCAGCTGGAGCAGCTGGACCACAAGCTGGAGCAGCTGGAGGAGCAGGGGGAGGAGGAGCTGCACGAGCTGCACAACGCCGCCCTGGAGCGCCGGTTGATCCTGGAGACCGACCGTGACAGCCAGCTGGAGACCCTCTCCGAACAGCTGGAGTCCCTGCAAGAGAGCGTGCGCGAGCGTCGCCGCGACTACAAGAAGCAGCAGAAGCAGGCCCTGGATAAGATCGACCCGGACGGCGAAGTGGACAAGCGGATGGCCGAGCGCAAGGAGCTGCTGGCCGCCCTGGACCGCTGCGCCGAGTTCGAGCAGAAGGCCCGCGAGTACCAGCACTTCCTGTCCAGCCAGTACAATCAGCGCGAGCCCCTGGCCGCCGAGCTGTTGGAGTTGCAGCAGCGCCTGTCCGAATCCAGGACCAGGCTGGAGCATGCCCGCAACCAGCATGAGCATCAGCTGACTGAACACAAGGCGGTGCTCAAGCGCAACAAGGAGCAGCAGGAGCGCAGCGACGATCTGCTGGCGCGGCTGGTGCGGGTCAACGCCGTCTGTGAGCCCCTGGGGCTGGAGCCGGCCAGAAACGACCAGCTGCAGAACTACCAGGCGGAGATGCTGCCCGGTTTCATCGAGCAGAACCACGAGGGCTTCAGCCACCTGGAGCGCAAGCTCACCAAGGAGATCAGCCACTTCTCCAACGTGCTGCGCACCAAGCACGGCAAGAGCAGCCTGTTCGACACCTGGACTCAGCTGGTGGCGGACAACGACCGCTTCGAGGGTTGCGAGACCGTGCTCAAGTACCGCGCCCCCATCGGCGATCTGTTGCAGAGTGCCGCCCAGCTGGCCAAGTCCACCGGCCAGCTGGTGATCGTCAACGCCAACATGATCAACGAGTTCTACCGCCACCTGGAGAACTTCGATCGCCGCATCAAGTCGGTGGGCCGCCAGCTGTCGGAGCGGGTCACCGCCCTGGCCAAGTTCGAGGCGCTGGCGGAGATCAGCGTCGGCACCGTCACCAAGCTGGAGCAGCTGGAGTACTGGCAGCCGCTGCGCAGTTTCTCCGACTGCTTCGAGCAGTCCCGCGACCAGCTTCGTGAAGGCTCCTCCGAGATCCCCGAAGAGCTGATCCGAGCCATGCGTGAGCTGGCCCGGGTGCTGCCCGCCGAGGGGCTGGAGCTGGAGCACAACGACCTGTTCGACCTGGAGTTCGTCATCACCGAGAAGGGCCAGGTGAAGCGGGCCCGCAACGCCCGTCAGTTGAAGAAGGTCAGCTCCACCGGCCTCTCCTACCTGGCGATGCTCTCCCTGTTCGCCGGTCTGCTGGGGATGCTGCGCGGCGACGGCGAGCTGCCCAGCCGGGTGATCCTGCCGGTGGATGAGCTGGGTGAGCTGGCGGCGGAGAACATCGAGCTGCTGCTGGGGATGTTCGACGACAACCACATCCAGATGCTGTCGGCCTCGCCCTCCACCGACCGCCAGGTGCTGGCCCTGTACCGGACCCACTACAAGCTCAAGGACAGCAAGATCTACAGCGCCCACGTGCCGCTGTCCAAGCTGGAGCAGCTGCTGGCCACCCGGGCCGGACGCACCCATGCCACTACCGAGGAGGCCGCCCAATGATCTTCAAACAGACCGTGGAGAAGCTGCTGGCCGGGGCGGTGATCTGCCAGACCGCCCACCCGGACGAGTTCGAGTACCTGCAGGCCCCCGCCAACGCCGAGCGGGTGCATGAGTTCCTCAGCCAGCTGGACCGCAGCCTGACCCACTTCGAGACCGCCGCCGCCTTCTACTGCAGCTACGACAGGGTGGACGACAGCAACCGCAAGGGGATCACCCAGCTGTTCAGCTCGATGCGCAGCTACTTCCGCCCCCTGGTGGAGTGGCTGGATATGCTGCTGCGGGCCACCGGCAATGACGCCCCGCTGCACGCCAAGGACAGCCTCAAGTTCACCTCGCTGTTGGAGGCGTTCGAGCACGACCAGACCCTGGCGGAGCAGCTGCGCCGGCTCACCACCATGCCCCCGTTCAAGACCAACCGGGTGGAGATCCGTGACCAGTTGGGCACGGTACTGACCAAGCTGGAGGAGATGGGCTACCTGGTGCGCCATGCCCCTGGCAGCAACACCTGGTACGCCACCGCCCGCTTCGACCTGATCTACCTGCTGATCGAGTTCCTCAACGACAGCGAGAAGCTGGAGCTGCCCGAGGTGCAGGAGCCCGATCCCCAAGAGGAGCTGCTGCTGTAATGAGCCTCTACGACAGCAATCAGGTCGCGGCGCTGCTGCGACAGATGGGGCAGGCGGACGAACTGCTGGCGGAGGCCTATGTCTACGGCTCCGTCAGCGGCGACGGCGACAACGACGGCCAGCTGAAGAGCCTGCAGAAGGCCAAGCTGCTGCGTCCCGACGACGAGCCCGGCAGCTACCGCCTCACCGCCGACGTCAAGCGGCTGCTCAACAAGCTGATGCGCCAGCAGAGCGGTTATCGCCAGCTCACCGACATGGGCAAGGTGATCGACGCCATGGACGATGTGATCATCGACTACCGCGACTCGCTGATCGCCGGCCAGATGGACGACGCCGACCACTACCTCGACCAGCTGGACGACCTGTTGTTCGACGCCAGGGACAGCCTCAACACCAGCCTGGACAACATGCACTACGCCATCTCCAGCCAGTTCGGTTTTGTGGCCACCCTCACCGCCAAGGTGCGGGAGAACCAGAAGGCGCTGGACTACGCCCAGAAGCTGCTCAACGAGCTGCAGCAGATCGACCCCGAGACCTGCTACCAGTGGATCTTCGACGGCGCCCCCACCGAGTTTGCCCGCAAGATCACCGGTTTCGTGCACTGGTTCCGCAACATGCTGGGCCGGCTGGCCCACGTCATCGAGAAGATGCGCCAGAGCCTGTTCCGCCTGCGCCGCCAGGTGAAGCAGGCCAACCAGCTGCGTGGCATGGCCCGCTTCCTGCGCAAGCACCCCGAGTATGAGTTGCGCGAGGATCTGCCTTTCGCCCCCGAACTGCCCCGGGAATTGAAACTGGTGCCCGCCATGGTCACCGGCGGCCTGGTGGATGTGCGCAGCAGCGCCATCGAGCAGGATCTGGTGGAGATTGTCCAGCACCTGCGGCGTCAGGCCCCCTCCGAGCCCCTGGTCGGGGATCGCGAGGCGGTCAGCGTCGAGAGCGACGAGCTGGAGGTGCTGGCCTATCTCAGCGACTGGGTGCTGGACGAGGTGGAGCACTTCTTCGAGCAGGCGGTGCTGGCCGACCAGGGCCTCTCCGCCCTTGGCCACTGGCAGGCGCAGCAGGGCGCCTGGCTGAAAGAGAGCCGGGAGATAGACCCGCAGCTGTGGATCGAGCTGGTGTTCGGCTACTACTGCAAGCTGGCTCCCCAGCAGCAGAGCATCATCGCCCTGGAGATGGAGGAGCAACTGGTGCCCGGCACCAACAACAACTTCACCTACAGCGACGTCACCATCAAGGTCGCCTGACCGCCCACTCTCCGTCTCCCCGGCGAACGCCGGGGCCCAGCGGCGTTTGCCGATAGAGTTTCAAGACCCTGGATTCCCGCGTTCGCGGGAATGACGCAGGGAAGTTGCAACGCCGCAGTGCGCCCTTGCCCCCCTCGCACAATCGTCACCCCGGCGAACGCCGGGGCCCAGCGGCGTTTGCCGATAGAGTTTCAAGACCCTGGATTCCCGCGTTCGCGGGAATGACGCAGGGAAGTTGCAACGCCGCAGTGCGCCCTTGGCCCCCTCGCACAATCGTCACCCCGGCGAACGCCGGGGCCCAGCGGCGTTTGCCGATAGAGCCTCAAGACCCTGGATTCCCGCGTTCGCGGGAATGACGCAGGGAAGTTGCAACGCCGCAGTGCGCCCTTGTCCCCCTCGCATAATCGTCACCCCGGCGAACGCCGGGGCCCAGCGGCTTTTGCTGAGAGGAGCCCAAGACCCTGGATTCCCGCGTTCGCGGGAATTACGCAGGGAAGCGGGAACGCCGCAGTGCGCCCTTGCCTCTCGCACAATCGTCACCCCGGCGAACGCCGGCGCCCAGCGGCTTTTGCCGATAGAGCCTCAAGACCCTGGATTCCCGCGTTCGCGGGAAAGACGCAGGGAAGCGGGAACGTCGCAGTGCGCCCTTGCCCCCCTCGCACAATCGTCACCCCGGCGAACGCCGGGGCCCAGCGGCTTTTGCTGAGAGGAGCCCAAGACCCTGGATTCCCGCGTTCGCGGGAATTACGCAGGGAAGCGGGAACGCCGCAGTGCGCCCTTGCCTCTCGCACAATCGTCACCCCGGCGAACGCCGG
>NZ_SWCI01000009.1 GCF_005116715.1 Ferrimonas sediminicola
ACAAATTTCGTCTGACGACCATAGCGCTGTGGTCCCACCTGATCCCATGCCGAACTCAGCAGTGAAACACAGTAGCGCCGATGGTAGTGTGGGAGTTCCCATGTGAGAGTAGGTCATCGTCAGGCACTTATTTCCTTGATGTGAGAGCGCCAATCAGTCTCTTGCGTCAGGCGCCCAATTCGGCGGAGTGGTAGTTCAGTTGGTTAGAATACCGGCCTGTCACGCCGGGGGTCGCGGGTTCGAGTCCCGTCCACTCCGCCAACAAATCGAAAAAGCCCGTAGCTAACGCTATGGGCTTTTTTCGTTTTTGGCTGTGAGTGGACTACCCGAGTCACGCTTTAGGGCGCTGGCAGTCAATCGCCCCCTTGGGTGGTGGAACCCATCCCTGGTGAATCCCTCGGCTCGGCGGCCTGCCTCGCGTTTCTCGTGCTGCGAAGCTTCGCTTCGGTCGCTCGAAACCCACTCCGCCAACAAATCGAAAAAGCCCGTAGCTAACGCTATGGGCTTTTCTCGTTTCTGCTCCACAGAGCTTCCAGATAGCTCGTAAAGGACGTCTCACAGGCACCATCGTCACCCCGGCGAAGGCCGGGGCCCAGTGGCTTTGTGCTTACTTTGACAAGACCCTGGATACCGGCGTGCGCCGGCATGACGGTGCTTGGAGAAGCCGAACAGGCATGAACTGGAACGGAGCGTGCCGAACGTGTCGGTGTTGTCGTCGATACCCACCCGGCGGCAGTGGCAACGAAGCGCGTCTCACTCCGCCTCACACGCACAATCGTCATCCTGATGACAATCAGGATCCAGTGGCTTTTATGAAAGGAACTTCATAAGAGCTCGGCAAACAAAGAGCCTGGGTACTGACGTGTGCCAGCATGGCCTACGGGGACTGTTACCCCGGCCAGGGGCCGGGCCCAGTGGCTTAGTCTTTTAGCTTGGTGGCCTCTGTTTCAGGAGCTGGATACCCGCCAGCGGGGACGGTGGTGCTAGGCTGGGAATCCCTCCAAACGCTGCCAGCCTCTCAGAGAATCCCTTTAGGATTATGTGGCTTGAGAAGGCGCTGGAGCGGCAGGAGGCCACAGGGTAGAATGCGTTCCTCGAGCGTAGGGAGGTGAGTATGTCGGAACTGTTGGGGTTGACCCACGAAGAGCAGCAGAAGGCGGTAGAGCGAATTCAGGCTTTAACTGCAGAGGGGCTCTCCATGGCCGAGGCCATCCAGGTGGTGGTGAAAGAGCTGCAGCAGGAGCGGGGAGCGGAGCAGTAACACTCCCGCCCAAAAGCAAAGCCCAACCGAATGGTTGGGCTTTGCTTTTGGTTCTAAGGTATCAGCTGGTTAATCCTAACTGATGATAAGGGTTAACCACCGCAGCCATACGGACTTCTGGAGTTGGTGTACCGAACATCTTTCGCCTTGTCGTAGTCCATCGGGTTGAGGGAGCCCTGCTGTTTGATGAACTGATACAGCATGTCGGCATCGACAAAGCCTGTGTTTCGAGCCTGCTCCAGTTTTGGATACTTGTTACCACCCGCAGCGTTGTAGCTGGGGAGGGTAAATCGATATGTGCCAGTCAGGCTGAAGGGCTTGCCGCCAACAGACTTGATGTCCACATCTCTGGCGACACAGTCGACGGTCATCTTGATGCCACTGAAGTGGGCGAAGCCGCCGGATCCCCGCGTCTTGATTGCGACCTTGGACAGATATTTCTTCAGATCCGCACCATTCATCTCGGTCACAGTCACGCTGTTGGCAAAGGGCTGCACTTTGAGGACATCGCGGTAACGGATCGGGCCCTTTTCGATGGTGGTGCGAATACCGCCCGAGTTCATGATGCCAAAGTCTGCGGGCACTGGAAGCTGAGTCTGGGCGTGGGCGATCATGATCCCTAGGGGTGTGGCTTGATAACGCACGATCTTACGCTTGCCGATGAAATCATCCTCCGCGACACCAATCTTCTCCTTCAGCTTTTGCTGGCCCTTGTTCTGGTAGGGACGCAGCAGCTCGAGGGTTTGCGGATCTCTCGGAGTGAGCATCTGAAACGGATACATGGAACCGAACTTGGTGGCCGTGTTCACTGGAACCAGTTGGTAGTTTGCCAGGTGAAGTTCTCCACCATAGTACTCGAAGTCGGCGCGACCGACGTATTTGCCCCATTCGTAGGCTTGCATGATCCAGGTACCGTTCTGGCGATCCGGCTTACACTCCTCATCGCGGCCGTAATCCTCCACGTACTCGCCGGTCTCCCCCTCCATACAGACAGGTAACTGCGAGTGACCGCCAATGATCGCCTGAACCTGACCAGGCTCAAGGCTGCGGGCCAGGGCGACGTCACCCGGAGCGTTGCTGCCATGGCCGCCATTTTCGTAGTGACCCATGTGGGTGAGGCCGAAGACCAGATCCGGGTGATGTTGTTCCTCAAGCTCCTCTAGGATGCCCTTCATCTCCTCCTGAGGAGAGGTAAATTTCAGGTCCTGTACATACTCTGGGTTACCGATCTCGGCGGTTTGCTCTGTGGTCAGTCCTACTACGGCCAGTTTCAACCCTTGAACTTCAAACAGCTTGTAAGGTTCGAAATAGAGTTGCCACTCACCGTCGACCTGGCGATAGATGTTGGCCGACAGCCAGGGAAAGGCGGACCAGTCGCGCTGCTTGTCTACGATGGACGTGGGATTGTCGAACTCATGGTTGCCCACGGCCATGGCGTCATAGCCAATATGGTTCATGCCGATAAAGTCAGGCTCAGCGTCCTGAAGATCGGACTCGGGAACGCCGGTGTTGATGTCGCCACCGGAGAGCAGCAACACTTGGCCACCTTGTTCGGCAACCTCTTGACGGATCTGGTCGATGACGGTCTTTCGCGCCGCCATACCATACTCACCTCTTTTACTGTGCCAGAAACGGCCATGGTGGTCGTTGGTATGGAGCAGGGTGAAGCGTTTGCAATCATCGCCGGCGGCGAGGCAGGCGGCCGATGCGGTCACCTTAGGAGCCTCTTCCTCCTGTTTCTTACCACAGTCGGTTAACACCAGCGCAAGGGCGAGGGCTGAGCCGGAAAGAAGCAGGCTGGAAGGACGGAGTGAACGATTCATGGTAATCCTTCAATATAAAGATGAAACGTCGCCACTGTCTTTGGGACTGGTGTTTCCCTGTAGAAGGGGAGTGCATGATGCTCAAGCCCGGAGAGAAAGCAGCGTATGTCCAATTAAAAAGCAGCACCCAGAGTGCTCTCGGTGCTGCTTCTCATCGACTCAACGGCTTAGGACTGGCGACGACGCAGCCACACCAGCGGCAGCAGCAGGGTCATCAGACCGCCGAAGCTGCCTGCGCCGTCAGGCTTTCTCCAGCCGGCTTCTTCGGTGTTCTGAACGTCGATGCTAACAGTGGTCTTGTAGCTTTCGTCTTCGTTGCTGGCAGCCAGCTCGAACACCAGAGCCTGGTTGATGTCTACCTGAGGAGAGGTCACATCAAGATTCGGGCCGTTGGCTGTAAACTCGGCAGTGGCACCGGACACCTGCTTCCAGCTGTAGGTCAGGCCCTCGGGGGCGTTGGCTACAGTGGCAGTGATGCTGGTGCTGTCACCTTCGGTCAGCTTGGTGTTGCCGTCGAAGGTGATGTCCAGAGTCAGGGGCACGTTGGTCACGGGCAGGTTAATGACCTCGGTGGTGTCCAGGGTGCCGTCGCTAATGGTCAGGGTGAACTGCAGCGCGGTGTCGGCTTTCACCATGGGGGCGGTCAGAGACAGTACCGCGTCGTTGCCAACTAGGGTTTTCTCTTCACCGGCGATCTGCTCCCACTTGAAGGTCAGGATTTTGCCCTCACCCGCAGTAATTGCAGAGGCATCCAAGGTGAAGGCAGCGCCTTCGATGACGCTCTCAGGTGCTGTGATTTCACCCTCTACCACTAGGGCGGGGACCCCATCGCCACAGGCAGCGCCATACACCTCTTTTACCAACTCGGGGCGGTCGATGTAGGGGTTACGGTTGCCCTGATAGGTGTATACCGCATCGTTACGTTGTTGGTCGGCGGCGTCTACTGGATCATCCTGGTGCCACTTGTACAGCAGACACAGGGTGCCGTGTACTGGCGCGTTGGCGGACAGTTCATCAGCAGTGGTGGTGCGATCGACCAGAGTCAGGTTGGGCATGCTGCCGTCGCTACCCTGATAGCGGGTGTCCATGTAAAGCATCATACGGGCCACGTCACCCTTGATGGCGTCGCGAGGCTCGAAGCAGTCTTTGGCTGTATCCAGGTAGTTACCTGTGCCGCGGCCGTCGAAGACGATCTCTTCACCGGAGTCGCTGCACTCACCGAAGTCGTTGTTGCTGCGCTTGGTGTTGACTGCGGTGTCGGCGGGGCGCAGGTGGTGGGCATCGGTGTAACCCCACTGAGACTCGCTTGGGAAGCCATGGCTCTTGGCCCAGACGTGCTCCCGGTTCCACTTGCCCGCACCACTGCCACTGGTCTGATTGTCGTGCTTGGAGATGGAGGCACCGGTGTACAGTTCGATGACGTTCTTGTCGTTGCCTGGATCCTGATCGGTATAGGTCAGTGCAGTCCAGACCTGCTTGTAGGTCAGCTGCTTGTGGCCAGTCGCAATGATGGTGGACAGGGCTTTCTTCAGATCGTCAGCAGTCTTGAAGTCACCGTTTAGAACGTTGGAGTAGTACGCATCACCATTAAAGGTCTTGGGATCGGCGACCGGAGTCAGGGTTTCACAACCGGTGCAGGGATCCGTTGGCTCAGGTTCTGCAGGACAAGCGGTTTCGCCAGCGCAACCCAGGCCATCAAAGGTGTCCTGATCGAAGACCAGCCACTGGTTGTCGGTGCCGGGGAAATCAGCTTCAGCTACAGCATCGCCCTCTGTCACGCTGGCCTTACGGCGCAGAGTCTTGTTTGCGGTGGAGAAATTGGCATCATTTGGATCGGACCAGGCGGAGCCCGGGTCTTCGCCACGTTTACCGAAGCGATCGACCACCACGTCGTCTTTGGTCAGGACCAGGGCGTCGTTACCATTGAAGTAAGTTACTGTAGAGGCGGTACCTACTTTGAACTCATCAGCAGCGCTGGCGTTGTGGAATACGATGCTCTTGCCTGGCTCCAGGGTGCCGGTCAGAGTCTCGGTGTTGCCAGGATCGGTGCCGCCATTGCCAAACAGAGTCAGTTTGTAGACATTGGCGTCCAGGTTGATGGCGGTGCCACCCACGTTGGAGATCTCTACCGCTTTGTTGCTGCTGCTGCCTTCAACGTATTCGGTGATCAGCAGTACACCCGGAGTAGCTTCAGAACTGCACGCAGCTTCGCCTGCGCAGCCTAGGCCGTCAGAGGTATCTTGATCGAGAACAACCCATTGGTCACCAGACCCGGGGAAGTCAGCGTCGGCCACTTTGTCGCCCTCAGTGACGCTGGCTTTTCGGCGCAGAGTTTTGTTGGCAGTGGAAAAGTCGGCATTGTTAGGATCGCTCCAGGCGGATCCAGGATCTTCCCCCAGTTTGCCAATGCGGTCGATCACTGCATCATCCTTGGTCAGGACAATGGTGTCGTCTCCGTTGAACCAGGTAATTTCGGATGCGGTGTCAACCTTAAAGGCATCGGCAGCACTGGAGTTGTGATAGACAATGCTCTTGCCGGGGTCCAGGGTTCCGGTCAGGGTTTCAGTCTTTCCAACCTCGGTTTTGCCGTTGAAGTAGAGGTTCAGCTTGTAGACGTTAGCGTCCAGATCGATGGTGCTGTTGCCTACGTTGGAGATTTCCAGCGCTTTGTTGCTGCTGCTGCCTTCAACGTATTCGGTAATGACCAGGTTAGCGTTTGCGACTGTGGACAGGGTGCCCAGAATCATGGCAGTCGCGGTGGCAACTGCGTTTAATTTAATCGTCATAGTGTTATCACTCTAAATTTCATGACTCGAAGCGCACTGCCCAAAGGCAGGCGCTTCAATGTCGAGATCAACTCTTACTTGCGAAAACGGCGGCGCAGGGCGGCCAGGCCGAACAGGGAGAGCATGCTGATGAAGCCGGTGCTGCCGCCGGAACCGTCCGCTTCCTCTTCGACGATGTCCGCAACCAGGGAGTCACGGCTGGTGATGTCGATCTTCAGAGTCTTGCTCGAACCCGCCACCACTTTGCCGTCGCGCTCCAGGGCAACGGTGGCGTTGTAGCGGGCGGATGGGGCACCGAAGACCTCGAAGGTCACCAGAGCCTGACCATCTTCAGTCAGCACCACGTTCGGCTCTACCATCTGGCGCAGGTCCAAGTTGGCTTCGTCGTCGTCGGGGTTCAGTTTGATGGTGGCTACGTCGCCTTTGAGAGCGCCAGCAGCAACAGGAACCTGGTAGGGAACCTTGGCCAGCTTTCTCAGCTTGGGCAGAACCAGAGCGTGACCCGGGTCGGCTTCACCAGGCATGTAGCTCAGGGTGATCAGCGCAGGATCGTGGTCAGAAGAGCGATAGATGTCGTTTTTGTAGAACTTGTGCGCACCGCTGCCGTCGATGGTTCCCTTGTACTGGTTCTTGTAGTCGTACAGGTTGGATTCGGCGGCGTTGATGTGCCAGTCGGTGGCATCGATCACGCGATCTTCCAGAGTGGGAGAGATCAGGATGTGGTCGAGGGAACCCACTTCATCGTTGAAGGAGAAGCTCCAGGGAGTTTTTTCTTTCTTATCGAAGTACTTGCCAACAATATCAACGTAACCATAGGTCTTGGTGATGGTCGCAAAAGAGCCGCTTTCGTTGAACTGAGGCTTGCTGCCGATGAAGGTGTGGCTGGCTGTCACCAGGGTCTTGTTACGTGGGTTCTCAGTCAGAACCAGCAGTGGATCTTCCTTACCGTAGGCGTTCAGGTCACCCAGGATGATCTTGTCACCGGGAACCTCTTCCATCTCTTCACCCAGGTGTACCGCACCGGCGACACGGAACTCGGCGCAGGAGCCCTGGCGATCCAGATCGGGGGCTTCGCGGTTGTTCCACTCGGTAGCGTCACCGAACTCAACACCTTGCCAGTCTTCCCAGCAGGTAGAGCCCTTTGACTTGAAATGGTTCACCGCCAGGGTCAGGCGCTTACCAGTCTGGTTAACCACAAAGGTCACGATCAGGGCATCACGGTGATAGTTCTGGCCATTTTCCAGAATCTCATCGTACTGGTCCTTAATCACTTCGCCGTTGTCGTTGACGATGGTGGGGGCCTTTTGCTGAGGCATGGGCAGTACGCGGGTACGCTCAATGCTCATCTTGCTGGGGCGGTACATGATACCGGTGGCGATGGCATCGGCGCCGATGGCGTCCAGTTCATCCAGAATCTGGTTGCCGTTGTGGTCAAAGCCAACGAACACGTAGCGGTTCTCGGTGGAGGTAGGACCGTTGTAGTCACGGGCACGCTCATCCACATACTCGATGTTGACCTGGTTCACCATTTCGGCGATGGCACTGTTTTCGCCAAAGCCGTTGTTCTCCATCTCCATCAGAGCCAGCACATCGGCATCCAGAGAGCGGATCGCTTCAACCAGCTTGGTTCTCTGGTGGATAAACTCATCGTGGGTCTCGGCACCACGGCTCTGACCAAAGTTGTTGTTGTCACCACCGAACGGGGAATTGAAGAAGTTGAACAGGTTCTGACTGGCTACCCGGATAGCGAAGTGATCCTTCTCCACCTCTTGACCCAGAGCTGGGCTCTTGGTGCGAGGCAGGTTGTGGATGAAGTTGTCGCTGGTCAGCTCATTGGTGACGGTCAGGCTGTAATCCTGCTCATATTCGCCGGTGGCGTTGTCCAGAGCGGTCTTGTACTGGCTGATCACACCTTCCATACCGACGACGCTGTCATCGATGCGGATGTAGTTGGTGTGAGGGTCACTGTTAAAGGCCGGGTAGTAGGGCAACTCATTGTTACGGGACACTTCGGCGCTTTCGATAACCAGACGGTAGTCATCGTTTTGCTCAGCTGCGGCTTTGGACTCCGGGCTGCCGGCAACATGCAGGTGGTTGGGCTGCACGTTGGGGCGGGTGTAGGCCACGACCAGGTTGTTGCGACCGTTGGGCGACGGCAGGTAGTTGTAGCTGAAGCTGCGTGACACACGCATGTCCTGGTTACCCTCAGTCAGAGGATCCAGATCCGCTGGCAGGCTAACCAGCATACCTTCGTAGCGCTCCAGGGTCTTATCAAAAGAGCCCTCATCGGATGCCAGAATTTCAACTGTGGTTGCAGCGGTGTCAGTGAAGTTGGAGTTTCTGACTTCCCACTTATCTGCGGCCAGCTGAGTTTGGCCGTCAAATTCGGCTACTGTGCTGCCCAGACATACGGTGCGGCCTACCAGCTGGCTGTCGGCGCTGCCACTCTTGACGAAGATGCCGTCAGAGGTCAGAGGATCGTTGTCGCTTTGTAGGTCGCGAATGTAGAAACCCTTGTTTGGCACGGACACAACTGCAGTAACAACGCCCTCTACGGCGACGTCCTGACCAACCAGAGGCGAGGTGAAACCTGTGCCCTGAATCGCGCCGATGTTAGTCAGGTTCTCGCAGACGAAGGGGACGTAGGCTTCGGCGTAGTTTGGCTTACCCAGGGTAGCGGTGGTCAGGGGAGAGGTTTCTTCCCACTGGGAGGCATCAAAGCTGGCGGAAGGGGCCGGCACATTGCCATCGGCGTCGAATCGACGAACCAAGGTGGTATCTGCTGCCCAAACAGAGGTGTCATTTTCGCCACCAACACGGTCGATAACGGTATCGCCATTCTTCAGATAGAAGCCATCGTTACCACTCATGTAGAAATCGGAGTAGCTGGTGTTTGGATCGCCGGTACCAATGACGAAGGTACCGCCATTGTCAATCACCGCTTGCTTGTGGGCATCACTGGCATCTTTATTCAGGATGACCAATGAGCTACCAGCTTCGATGGTGACGCCGGACAGCAGGGGTGTGCCGTCATCCTTTTTCAGCTCATTGTTGTATTTACCGTTACCACGCAGGAAGGCTTTGGTGTCATCGTTAAAGGTGAATGCGTCGGTGGCGTGGGTGTTGGTGATCTCAACAGACCCCGCGTCTCCCGCGTAGTCTTTCTGTGTCATTTCGGTGATCAGCAGGTCTTCAACGCCAGCGTGTGCGCCTATGCTGATGGTGCTGGCAATGGCCAGCGAGAGGATACTTTTCTTCATAGCAAACTCTATAAAAATATTGGACTCGAACTAGGACTAGAAGTACATGCGTGCGTAGGCGTATGCCGCCTCTGGGGCTTCACCAACCCGGCCTTCCAGAGACAGGACGATGTCGCTGGCGGGGCGGTAGTTGAAGCCGAGGCTGGCCCAACGACGCTCTTTGCCGTATTCGGGTGGCTGCTCGCTGTAGTCGAAGTTCGGGCCAATCAGGTCCCAGCCCTCATACTCCTCGTGATTTGCCGAGGCGATGATCTCCCAGCGATCGTTGAGGTCGTATTTGGAGGTCAGGGTCAGGCCGTAGTTGCGGAAGGTCTCATAGTCTAGGTAAACACTACCGTCACCGCTCTTGCGGGTTGCCAGGTCTTCATCTTCCAGGAAACCGTTGAAGCCCAGGGTCAGCTTGGGCATGACCTGCAGGCGTACACCCAGACCAACCTGCTGCTGCTCACCGTACTTAGAGATGCCGTCGGAGCCGCCACGGGCTTCCAGGCCTACTACTACTGAGAGGAAGTCGGACATCCAGCCAACGTAGCCGTTGACGATGTCACCCTGGAGGGCACCGCTCTTGTGTTCACCCTCGTAGGAGTAGGAGGCGCCAAAGATAAGGTGCTCAAACTCGGCCTGGTACTTGACGGTGTTTTCCTGATCGCCGGCTTCACCGGTTTCGACAGACTTGTTGAAGGTAAAATCACCGAAGTGATCGTAATCGTCGAAGGCGGTGTCGGTTAGGCCCACTTCGATCCATTGCTGGTCATTGAAGGCGTAGCCAACGTACATCTTGTCGATGTCCAGTTCGAACTCGCCGTCGCCACCCAGCCAGTTGCGGCGCTGGTAGTCTAGTTCGAGGCGATAGGTGAACTGTTTGCGCTGACCGGTTACGCCCATGGTGGCGAAACTGTCATCGACGTAGCCCTTGGTATCGTAAAACTCGTCGTGGTTGTAATCTGGATTGGTGTCAATGTGACCCCCAACACCCACCTCGCCATACAAGCGCAGGTAGTCCCCTTCACCATTTTGCTCCAGGGTCACAGCGTGAACTGAACCCGCACCAAACAGTGCAGCTAAGGCGATGGCAACGGTTGATTTTTTAATCATTGCGTCTATTTCCGATCAGTAATTCTTCAGCCAATTTTTAAAAAGGCCGAACTCAGATTTAAAAGTGGTTTTTAGTAGAGCTTGAGTTACATGGTGTTCAAGAAGGGGGGGGAGATATAGCAGGCGAAATCACTTTCATCGTTGGAATGTTATTCATCAGTTGGACCCATTTATTATTGTAAAATGCGCCTCAACTTTAACGTATTCCTGTTTGCAGTTTGTTGCTAAATTACGCGAAAAGTGACTTTGATCACGTGATGGAAATATCTATTCATGCTCAATGTCTATTATTGCGAATTTATTCACATATATCTGTGGTTTAGCGAAAATAATTAACCTTGATTTGATGGATGTTGGTCACTGACTAGGGTAAAAGCTACACAATTACATTAGCTCTTGTTGATGTTGGTGCTGATTCAACAAGTGAATTACAGTTTCGGTATTTCAAATACGAACACTCCTCGTGATTAATATTTGATCTTGACCCTAAACATTTAGTTTAAAGTGGCAGAAAAGTGAATCTGAAAGGAGATAAATGCTGCCGAAAGACATTCGTCTCGCTGCTGATCGTTTTGAGGGTTGTTACTGGTGCAGAATAACGCAGATGGATGTGTGACGCTTTGAGGTCTCGGTTCACTGATCTACCATTAGCCTCATCAACTAACGGCAGCTGTTTTGCCGGCAACAGACTTTCTAGGAGCAGTAGTAGATGGCCAAACTCACCGTATTGGGCAGCATTAACGTGGATCACCTGTTGCAGGTTGCCCAGTTTCCCCGGCCGGGACAGACGCTGGAAGCGGAAAATTACCAGACTATTCCCGGCGGCAAGGGGGCAAACCAGGCGGTGGCGGCGGCGAGGCTCGGCGCCCGGGTGGCCATGGTGGGCTGCATCGGAGACGACCCCATTGGTCAGACGATGAAACAGGGGTTTGAGGCGGATGGCATCGACACCTCTGCCATTGATTCGGTGCCCGGAGAGGCGACCGGTCTGGCGATGATCTATGTGAATGCCCAGGGGGAGAACAACATCGGCATCTGGCCCGGGGCTAACGGGGCCCTCGGCAGCGACCGGGTGGCGGCTCACAGGCAGGCAATCGAACAGGCGGATCTGCTGCTTATTCAGCTTGAGACGCCAACGGAGAGCCTGATAGAGGCCGCGAAGCTGGCCAAGGCCGCCGGAACCCGGGTGGTGCTCAACCCGGCACCGGCCAAGGCGTTGCCCGACGCTTTGCTTCGCCATGTCGATATCATCACCCCCAATGAAACCGAGGCGGAACAACTGACCGGTATCGCGGTGGCCAACGATGAGGCGGCGGCGAAGGCGGCCGAGTGCCTGCACCAGAAGTTTGGTATTGAGATGGTGATCATCACCCTGGGTAAGCGCGGCGTCTGGCTCAGCCACCTGGGAGCGCAGAGGCTGGTGCCAGGTTTCCGCGTCAGTGCCATCGATACCACCGCCGCCGGCGATACCTTCAACGGAGGGTTCGTGACCGCCCTGCTCGAGGGCCAGTCGGTCGATGACGCCATTCGCTTCGGTCAGGCTGCGGCCGCGTTGTCGGTTACCCGGCTCGGTGCTCAAAGCTCGATCCCAACCAGGGAGGAGACGCTGGCCCTGATAGCCAGCCAGGGCTAATCCCGTCATTAGACAGCAAGAGGGACGCCGCCGCGTCCCTCTTTTGCTTTATCTGGCCTGGTGTCAGAGGGCAAACACCACTTTTTCACTCTTTAGGGCCCGGGCGTTTGCCCAGATCAGCATCAGGGTCAGGCCAAGGGTGGCCAGGCTGCTGACCGCCAGTTCGGCCAGCGGGATCGGCTGCTCCTTGATCATCTCGGTAATGGCCAGCTGCTGACCGGAGATGGGCAGCCACTTAAGCACGTCGCCAAACAGTTCGAAGGTGGGCAGCATGATCAGCGCCATGGGGATAAACAGCAGCAGAGTCAGGTAGGACTGGGCTTCCTTAAACGACTTGGCGAAGAAGGAGAAGAACAGCTGAGCCGTTGCCGCAAACAGGGCGACCGGCAGGCAGATGGCCACAATCAGCCCGGCAACCACCGGGGTGAACTTGAGGCTGAAGCCCAGTTCGTGCCAGGGGACCTGGGCAAACACCACCACAGAAACCACCATGGTCAGCAGCAGACCGAGCAGTGCGAAGCTGGTGACGGTCAGCGCTTTGGCCAGCACGATCTCCAGGGTGGAGACGGGCTGGCACAGCAGCAGTGCCAGGGAGTTTCTCTCCCGCTCGCCGGCGCTGGTATCTATGGCCACATTCATGCCGGAGATAAACAGCGACAGTAAGATGGAGAGCAGCATGGCGCCCATGATCAGGCTGGCCTTGGATTCGTTGGTGGCCTTGTCATGAAACACCAGCTCCACCGGCTGGATCACCTTGGGGTTGATCCCCCTGGCTACCAGCCTCAGGGAGGCCATCTCATCGGCGTAGGCCCTGATCACCTTCTTGATCTGCCCCAGGGGCTGGGCGAGCTCTTTGCGGGATGCATCGGCGGTGAGCAGTACCTCGGCGGGCTCGCCCCGGCTCATCTGTTCGGCATAGGCCGCTGGAATGGTCAGGGTGATCCCCAGGGGCTCCTGGGGATCGTGCTCAATGCCCACTGCTCCTAAAAAGCGCACCAGATCGGGTGCGTGGTCGGCCCCCTCAATGGTGATGGGCACCTCCATCTTTTCGGAGATGTCGCTGATGGTGATCATGAAGATCCCGGCAAACACCAGAGGAGTGGTCAGGGCATAGGACATGGCGGCCATCACCGAGCGGCGATCCCGCAACCCATCTTTCAGTTCCTTTAGAAACAGGGTCAGAATCCGAGACATCATGCGGCAATCCCCTCATCGGTGCCAATTAACTGGATAAACGCCTCCTCCAAGGAGGTTTGCCCGGTGATCCGACACAACTCCTGGGGGCTGCCCTGGGCCACCAGCTTGCCCTTGGCGATGATGATCACCTGATCACAGAGGGCGGCCACCTCCTGCATCACGTGGCTGGAGAACAGCACGCAGTGCCCCTGATCCCGCAGATCGCTCAGCGTCTGGCGCAGGATACGGGTGCTCATCACATCCAGACCGCGGGAGGGC
Source organism: Ferrimonas sediminicola (assembly GCF_005116715.1). Classification (GTDB taxonomy): domain Bacteria; phylum Pseudomonadota; class Gammaproteobacteria; order Enterobacterales; family Shewanellaceae; genus Ferrimonas; species Ferrimonas sediminicola. The sequence goes on from NZ_SWCI01000009.1 coordinate 13,314, forward strand.
TCATCCAGGATGATGTTGTTGGGGCGATGGACAATGGCCTGGGCCAGGGCAGTTTTCATCCTCTGCCCCTGGGAAAATCCCTTACAGCGGCGATCGGCGATCTCCTGCATCTGCATCTGGGCCAGCACCTCGTCGGTCGCCCGCCGGGCCTCCGCTTTGGACAGGCCATTCACCGTGGCGAAGTAGTGGATATACTCCCTGGGGGTGAGGCGCTCATACAGTCCGAACGGGTCGGGAAAGAGCCCCAGCTGGCGTTTGGCTTCCACCGTGTTGCTCTGGACGTCCAACCCATTGACCAGGGCCCGCCCTTCGTCCGCCTTCAGCAGCCCAAACAGGGTGCGCAGTGCCGTGGTCTTGCCGGCGCCATTGGGTCCCAGCAGGCCGGTGATCTGGCCATCTTCGGCGCGAAAGCTCAGGCCATCGAGGGCCTGAACGTTGCCGATGCGTTTCCTTAGTCCTTGAACTTCAATCATTTTAACCTCGTTACCGGTTCCACGCCGTTGGCGTTCAGGTAGAAAGCCCTGCGGGTATCCGTCTGCAGGCACTCGCCGTTCAATTCGGCCAGGGTACCCGAGTCGATCAATTGCTGAATCAGCCTGGGAGCGCAGCTCTGGAAGGCAACGCCGTGGGTGGCATAGGGGGCGATCAGGTGCAGACTGTTGCTTAGGCCGGCCTGGGCCTTGATTCCCCAAGCGGGGGGCGTGGCGGGATCTTTTTCGCCTGAGAGCAGCAGGGTGGGGATGTCGCTGGTCAAGGCAGCACCGAACGCCTCATCCACTGCCGGCATCCGCCACAGCTGGCAGGCGGTGCTGAACAGGTTCACCATGGTTTTACCGGTCAGTGAGGCCTGCGACAGTCGCTTTGCCTCGGCGGCGGACAGCCTGGGCTGGTCTTCGGCACAGATCACCGACAGGTGCATACCCAAGGCGATGCCAAAGCCATCGCTCTCCGAGGTCATCTGCATCCCCAGCAGCGGCTGGAAGTTATCCCGCCAGGCCTGATCGATGGTGTAGGGGATCAGGGCTCGACTGGAGGGGGAGTAGAGGGCCATGCGCAGCGCACCCTGCAACTTGTTCTGCGTGACCAGGAAGGTGGTCCGCTCGGCGCTGATGGGATCGGTGACCGGCAGCGCCACCGGCTGCCGTTTTAGCCGGTTCAGCAGGTCGGCCAGTTTCTGTTTCAGATCGCCGAATCTGGACTGGCAGTGTGGATCCTGGTGGCACTCTTCATACAGCAGCTCGCTGGCCCGGGTGACCGCATCGCTGATGGTGACGACCGGCTGATCCATGGGCACCACCCCGTCCAGGGTGACGGTCTTCAGTACCTGGGGGTGATGGCGCATGTAGAGCTGGGCCATCCGGGTGCCGTAGGAGATGCCATAGAGGTGCCAGCTGTCGATACCCAGGTGTCGACGAATCTGTTCGAAATCCATGAGGGCGGTGAGGCTGTCGTAGTGGCGCACATCGGCGTCGAGCTGTTCCAGGCACTCCCCCAGCAGCCTCGGGTAATCCAGGGTTTCGTCATTGGTGACCAGCGGGTCGTCGAACAACTGGTCGTCGCAGCTGAGCAGGTTGGAGCGCCCTGTCCCGCGCTGATCGATAAGAATCAGATCCCGTTTTTGACGAATGCGGCTGAAGACCTTCTCGAACAGGGCGGCGTCATCCAGGGCCGATTGCCCGGGTCCGCCGGTGATCGCCAGCAGCGGCTTGAGCCCGGGGACCTGCTTGATGGCGGGGATGCGGGCAAAATGTACCTCAATCTTGCGTCCCTGCGGCCGGTCATAGTCCTCGGGAAGGCGCAGACTGCCGCATTGTACCTGTTCATTCAGGCCATCCAGATAGCACGGTGTCAGCGCTGCCGGGTTGGCGTCAGCCAGTCCTGGAAGCAGCGTCACGGCGGCCAGCAGCAGGCTCCGGCAGCGGGCTAGGGGAGTCATCATCGGAAAGTCCTTTCGGGCATGGGATCCAGTCACGGGTGGATGTTGGAGAAAAGTTAAAATAGGGGCCTGTGATGGTGAAGTCAAACCGCAACAATGGGAACATTGTAATTAACTGTTTTTGATTAAAATTGTTCGACCTCAGCCCTCTGCTGACGGCGGGTGCGGCAGATTGTCGCAGTTGGCGACTCTGGGCTTGAAGCCAGCGGCACAGGAGCAGAAAATGGTATCGGGTGATGGTACGTCAGGTAAGCGTCACCTTCCTGCACAAGGATATTCTCTGTGTTAGCCGGCCATCAGCGATGTGCCGGCTTTTTTTGCAACTTTCGCTGCAGCGTGCGCCGGTGCATCCCCAGGGCGCGGGCGGTGGCGGAGACGTTGCCGTCATGGGCGTTGAGCGCCTGCTGAATGTGCTCCCACTCCAGCCGGTCCGGAGACATCACCCTCTCCTCCTCCAGATCCTCCTCGAGCGGCCCCTCTTCGGTCAGCGCCTTCAACAGGGTGTGGGTGTCCGCCGGTTTGGCCAGGTAGTGGTCGGCGCCGAGTTTGATCGCCTCCACCGCGGTCGCGATGCTGGCGAAGCCGGTGAGCAGCACGATTCTCGCGTCAGGCAGGCTTTGACGCAGGGGCTTGAGCAGCTCCAATCCGTTTTCCGATGCGAGCTTCATGTCCAGCAGCAGGTGGGTTGGATGCCACTGCCTGGCGCACAGCAGGGCGTCGGTGCTGGTCTGTGCGGTGCGGGTTTCAAATCCCTGTTTGGCCATTCGCCTGGAGAGTATGGCGGCGAAGGCGGCCTCGTCCTCAACGATCAGCAGGCGTTTCATTCTGTTGCTCCAGGTTCAGGGTCACGCGGGCCAGGGCGCCGCCTTCGGGGTGGTTAGACAGGGTCAGGTGACCGCCGAGCCGTTCAAAGGTGGCATTGGAGAGCATCAGCGCCATCCCCAGACCCGACTCGCTCTTCTGCAGGCCGTCGCCAAGGTGGGCCAGGTTGTGGTCACCGATGCCCGGACCGAAGTCTCTCAGCATCAGGGTGAAGCGGCCCTGCTCGACCGAACAGTCCAGATTTAGCCGTTTGGCACCGCGGCTTTCATTGGCCTGCACCGCATTTTGCACCAGGTTAAGCAGGGCGGGCAGCAGCATCGCATCGCACTGGATGGTGCCCGGCAGTTCGGTCCTCCGGTATTCCAGGCTTTGTTCCGGAAAATGGAGTAGCACCGCGTCGGCCAGCTTCGACAGCAGTTGATTGATGGTTATCTGTTCGGAACGTCCCTCCCGGATCGCCTGGGCCAGGGTTCGGAAGTAATCCAGGTGGCGTGCCGTTTGCGCCAGAGGCTGGGCCAGCTCCTCGACTACAGGCTCCTTGGGATAGGCTTCTCTAAGCTCATCGAACAGCAGTTGCATGTGCCCCAGTGGGGTGGCCAGCTGGTGGGTCACCTGGGCGGAGGCGCTGCCCAGTGCCAACAGCTGCTCCTGGCGCAGCTGCTCCTCTCTCTGGTTCGCCATCATCCGCTCGCGGTCGGCAATCATTCGTGCCATGGCCCCCACCACCAGGGCGATCACCAGGGCGGAGATAAAGAAGTTGGCCCCCATGAAGATGAAGTGCTGCTTCATGTCCATCATGTGCATGGCGTGTTCGGGCATGGTAAGCAGTAGGTAGCTGTAGGCCGCCATGGCAAGCAGGGTGACCATGCCCAGCATTTGGATGCTCAGGCTGACACCGGCAAAGACGATGGGCAGCAGCAGCAGGGACACAAAGGCGTTGGTGGCACCACCGGTGCTGTTGAGGATAAGGGTGAGGAACAACAGGTCAGCGAGGACCTGGCCCAGCATGGCGATGGTGCTGATCACCATGTTATGGCGGTAGCGGATTAAGCTGAAGATGTGGAAGACGATCATCAGCGTAATGATGGGGATCAGGGCCGGGTAGCCGATATCGGGATCGACAAAGAACTCTGCCGCCGGCAACAGTATCGCCAGGGCGGCGAGGGCGAAGGTACGGAACACCAGTAGGCGCTGTATGGCGGAGGCGCGCCTCATGTCCCACCAATGAAACTGGGGGTGATGCATAAGCTCTTGGGATCGTGTGTAAATTTCGGTTATGCGACACGCTACCACGGGCCTGGTGTTACACCAAAGTCAAACCGTGCGACGGATTGGGTGAACCGGGTTTCTGCCTCTTCGGTGAAATCCCGACGGTGGTCGACAGGTCTGTGTCTGCACGGGGACGGTCTGAGTGCGCGGAGGCGGGAGTGACGATGAGGACGGCTCTCTTGACCCTGAGCCATCTGCTAACACTGGCTGCAGGGGTGATGCTGGGGCTCTACCTGCTGCCCATACTGGCTCAGCCGGCCCCGGTGCCGGAATGGGCGTTGCAGCGGCTTCGTAACCAGGCCGTGTTCCGCGGCGAGTTTCGCCGAGGCCTGGAGGGCAGCGATCTGTTGCACTGGGGCGAAGGCACGCTGTACCTGTCCCCGAAGGGAATCACCCTGGAGGGCGAGCTGGCCCCCGGGCCTACCTACCGCCTCTATCTGTCACCGCAGTTTGTCGACACCGAGGCGGGATTCCTGGACCATCGACATAAAATGGTGGATGTCGGCAGGGTGGCGCGGTTTCGCAACTTCATGTTAACCCTGCCTGAGGGGATCCGCCTGGAGGAGTACACCACCGCCATCATCTGGTGTGAGTCCTTCGGGCAGTTCATCAGCGCCGCCCGCTACCGGAAGGGGGCATAGACCTCAGTGGATGGAGTTCATAACAACAGGATGGGCTGTGATCGGTCTCACGGGCAGGGGTTGCTGCTTTTTTACGGCGCGCAGGCGCAATCAACTGTGGCTTCTGGTACAATCTGGGCAGGCTGAATAATAGAAACTTTTCTTTATAATCAGGATGTTGAATCGTTGTAAAAGCGGTGGGGCATCCATGTTTTTGTTAGGGAAAATAGGATGAGTCTGGTCTCGTGTCTCAGTGCCAACAATCTGATGGGGTTTGCCCTGGTGATGCTGGTATTGACCTATCTGCTGGCCAGAAAAAAAGTCACCTCTCCGCTGGCTTGTTCGGTACTTGGATTCTTCAGTGCCTTTATCCCGCCCCTGGCCATTATTTTCCTGGTGTTCCTGACCCTGAAAACCGAGCTGCCCGAATACCAGTCCGATCGTCCTGAAACGCGCTGACAGCCTGCACCAAACCGAATAACTCACTCCGAAGCGACTATGCTGACTGTAGGGGTACCCGACGCACGGCCCTGCTCCCGTCGTGGAGCACAACCGAAGTCGGTGTGCTTGTTGCTAGTCGAAACGGTCTTAGGACCGACAAGGAGTGGTTATGCCTCAGACAGCACCCGTCCCCAAGGGGGGACAGAAATCCGCATCCCGGACACCGGCCTTTGCCCGGGTGATTCCTCATAACTCTCTGAACTACAGTGATCCCTTCCACTGGATGCACCTTGCTATACGCGACTTTATCGCGGCGCCCATGGTGAGCCTGTTCTATGGCTTCTGTTTCACAGTCGCCTCCGTGGCCATCTGGGCCGCAGTGTTTATTCAGGGCACTCACCTGGTGATTCTGCCCTCATTGGTGGTGTTCATGTTGGCGGGTCCTTTCCTGGCCACCGGGCTGTATGACGTCAGTTGGCAACTGGAGAGGGGAAAACGGCCCAACCTGTTCCACTCCATCCGCGCCATTCGCCGCAATGGCGTTTCCGAGTGGGGATTCGCCGTGTTGCTGGCGGTGATGATGATCTTCTGGATGCGGGTGGCGGCGATGATACATGCCCTCTATCCCATCAACCAGGATGCTCACATCGAACAGTTCCTGCCCTTCCTTAGCCTGGGCACCCTGTTCGGCCTGCTGTTTACCGTCAGCGTATTCTCGTTCTCCGCCTTTTCCATCCCGGTGATGATGGAGCGCAGGGTAGACATCATGACCGCCATCAGCACCAGCGTCAGTGCCGTCTACCATAATGCCGGGGTGATGGTGGTGTGGGCGTTGATCATCTCCGCCTGTGTGGTGGTGGGGTTTGCCACCGCCGGAGTGGGCATGTTGGTGATCATGCCGATGCTGGGGTACGCCACCTGGCACGGTTATATCCGCACCATCAAGACCAAGCGGCCGCGCCGTTTCGAGTAAGGCCAAAGGCCGCGACAATTCCGGGCCTGGCATGCTGAATCCAGGAGAGCCCGTGAACTGAAAAAGGGAGCCGTCGGCTCCCTTTTTCGATCTCCTTGAGAGTTAAGCGAACGCCAGTTTGGCCACTTGGTCGAAGTGGCTGACAAAGTGGACGCTGAGCCCGTCGCGGACATGCTCGGGCAGCTCCTGATAGTCGCCGTGGCACTCCTGCGGCAGGATCACTTCGGTGATTCCCTGGCGCTTGGCGGCGATCAGCTTCTCCCGAATGCCGCCCACCGCCAGCACATAGCCATTGAGGGTGATCTCGCCGGTCATCGCCAGCTTGGCTTTGGGGGCCTTGCCCAGTGCCAGGGAGAGCAGGGCGGTGGAGATGGTGATCCCGGCGCTGGGGCCATCCTTGGGGGTGGCGCCTTCAGGCACATGCAGGTGGACGAAGCGCTTGTCGAAGTAGTTCTCCTCGCCTCCGTACTTGGCCAGATGGCTGCTGACGAAACTGAAGGCGATCTCCGCCGACTCTTTCATCACATCGCCCAGCTGGCCGGTCAGCTTCAGGCCACGGCTCTGCTGATGGATGCTGTTGGCTTCCACCGGCAGGGTGGCCCCCCCCATGGAGGTCCAGGCCAGGCCGGTGACGATGCCGACTCCTGACAGGGCCTGCTCCTCGCGGAACTTGGCGGGCCCCAGCAGTGTGGGGATCGACTTCAGCCCCAGGGAGATGCTCTGTTCGGGATTGCCGAGCAGTTCGACCACCGACTTTCTCACCAGCTTGGCCAGGGCCTTATCCAGGCTGCGTACACCGGCCTCCCGACAGTAATCGGTGATCACCTTCTTCAGGGCAGGTTCGGTGATCTTCAGTTGGCCTCGCTTGATGCCGGCCCGCTCTAACTGGCGCGGCCACAGGTGGTGTTTGGCGATCGCCAGCTTCTCCTCGGCCAGGTAGCCGGAGAGGTGGATGACATCCATCCGGTCCAGCAGAGGCGCGGGGATGGAATCCAGGGTGTTGGCGGTGCAGATAAACAGCACCTTGGACAGGTCCATGCGCAGATCCAGGTAGTGATCCAGGAAGTTGACGTTCTGCTCCGGGTCCAGGGTTTCCAGCAGGGCGGAGGCGGGATCGCCCTGGTAGCTGGCGCCCATCTTGTCGATCTCATCCAGCATGATCACCGGGTTCATCACCTCCGCTTCCTTCAGCGCCTGCACCAGTTTGCCTGGCATGGCGCCGATGTAGGTGCGGCGGTGGCCCTTGATCTCCGCTTCATCTCGCATGCCGCCGACGCTGAACCGGTAGAAGGGGCGACTCAGGCATTCGGCAATGGAGCGGCCGATGGAGGTTTTGCCCACTCCGGGCGGGCCCACCAGCAGGATGATGGAGCCGCTGATCTCCCCTTTGAATGCCCCAAGGGCCAGGAATTCGAGGATCCTGTCCTTGACGTCGTCCAGGCCATCATGGTGCTTATTCAGCACTTTGCGCGCCTGTGCCAGATCCAGCTTGTCGGTGCCGGTGATCCCCCAGGGCATCTGGGTGATCCAGTCCAGGTAGTTGCGGGTGACGCCATACTCGGGGGAGCCGGACTCCAACACCGAGAATTTCTGCATCTCCTCCTTGACCTTCTTTTCCACCGCTTCGGGCAGGGTCTTGCCCTTGAGGCGTGCTCGGAACTCCTCCAGATCGGCGGTCTTGTCATCCTTGGCTACGCCCAGCTCGCGCTGGATCACCTTGAGTTGCTCACGCAGGAAAAATTCCCGCTCATGCTTGCTGATCTTGCGGTTGACCTCTTCGGCGATCTCCTTGTGGAGGCGGGAAGCGTCCAGTTCCTTTTTCAGCAGGGCCAGGGTTTTCTGCATGCGGGGCAGCAGTTCGACGCTGTCTAATACCTCCTGAAGCAGCGGGGCGGGGGCGGTGGTGATGGCGGCGCCAAAGTCGGTCAGCGGGGAGGGTTCGTTGGGCCCGAAGCGGTTGAGATAGTCCTTGAGCTCCTCGGACAGCAGTGGGTTGATCGGCAGCATCTCCTTGATGGCGCTGATCAATGCCATGGCATAGGCCTTGATCTCCTTGGATTCTCCCACGGGTTCACCCGGATAGCTGACGTTGGCCAGGTAGGGATGCTCGGTGCGCACCCAGCTGTCGATCTGGACCCGCTCTATCCCCTCGGCGATAAACTGGATATCGCCCTCGTCGCTCTCCTTGACCTGGTGAACCCGCACCATGCAACCCGTTTCCGGTAGGGTGTCGGGATTAAACTCCTGGTCTCGGTCGAAATCTTCGCTGTAGAACAGGGCCAGCATCTGATGGCTGCTCTGACTGACCTGCTTCAGGGTGTCGCTCCAATCCCCCTGCTTAATCAGTACCGGCATCACCTGGGCCGGGAAGAAGGGGCGGTTCTGAATGGGCATGATCAGCAGCTGCTGCGGCCGCTGCTCATCGGGAACGATCAACTCCGTGGTGGTGTTTTCCTCTTCATGAACCAGATCAATCTCTTCGTGCTGCATAAGCCCTTTCCAGCCTGAAATACTCTATCCACTGAAGATGGGGACGGAATCGCAAAAAGCAACCAGAGCGGGGCAAAAACTCCCACCGGTGCGCGCTTATGATCTCCTTGCCGTTGGCATTGCCGAGACGGGCCCTTCGGGGAATCCCCGGCTCGGCGCGAAGAGGGAGGAAGCGGGCCTGGCCATCGGCCCAGAGACCGACGGCTCTTGCCTTGTCCTGTTCGCTGTGTTGGTTGGGGTACTCGGTCAAATTGGCGTGATCTCCCTATAATCTATAGGGGTTTGGTGAAAATCTTTGTTCTCTCACTCCCGCCGTTTCCTGAATCCAAGTCATCACGGCCAGATTGGTCTTACCTCTTGCAGTCTTTATGACTGAGATCACGGATGCACTCAGGGTTTCTTCAAACCAGGCTGGGGGGTTGATAGCCTGATCGATCAGGAATGGAGTTCAGCTGACCCTTTCCTGACAATTACCTCTGTAGTAGTAGGCCGGTGCGGCTGACACCGGCCAGAGAAGAGCAAAAAATGATAAAGATCTCCATTAACAATCAAGAAGTTGAACTTGAGGAGTCCGCCAATCTGCTGGAGGCCTGCCGGGCCGCCGGCTTTGAGGTGCCCTCTCTGTGCGGTGGCCATAACGGCGAAGGCCAGCAGGCGTGCGGCCTCTGTGCCGTAGAGGTGGACGGTGAGGTGACCCTGAGCTGCCGCTACTCGGTCACCAAGGAGATCCGGGTACAGACCCAGAGCGAGGTACTGACCGAAACCCGCCGGGCGGCCCTGAAACGCATTTTGTCCGACCACACCGCCGACTGTGAAGCGCCCTGCAAGGTGGCCTGTCCTGCGGATGTGGATATCCAGGGATACCTGTATGACATCGCCCAGGGGGATCACACCAAGGCGGTCAATACCATCAAGGACACCCTGCCGATGCCGCTCTCCATCGGCCGGGTCTGCCCCGCATTCTGCGAAAGCGCCTGTCGCCGCACCCTGGTGGATGAGCCGCTGGCGATCCGCCAGCTTAAACGTCACGCCGCCGATCTGGATCTCAACGACCAGCAGTACCTGGCGCCCATCGCCCCCAAAAAGGGCAAGAGGGTGGCGATCATCGGTGGCGGTCCCGCCGGCCTGTCCGCCGGCTATTTCCTCAGCCACAACGGCTATGAGGCGGTGGTGTTTGAGGCGATGCCCAAGGCGGGCGGCTGGCTGCGCTACGGCATTCCGGAGTACCGCCTTCCCAAGGCCACCCTCGATCAGGAGATCGAGCTGATGTGCCGGGCCGGCATGGAGATCAGGCTGAACCAATCCCTGGGCCGCGACTTCACCCTGGACCAGCTGAGCCAGGAATATGATGCCGTTTGTCTGGCCATAGGGGCCCAGAAGGCGGTGGCCATGGACTACACCGGTTCCGACCTGAAGGGGTGCATGTTGGGGGTTGACTACCTGAAGGAGTTCGCCCTGGGCAAGGATGTGCCCGTCGGCAAGCGTGTGGCGGTGATCGGTGGCGGTAACACCGCCATCGACTGTGCCCGCACCGCCCTGCGCCAGGGGGCCAAGGTCAGCATCCTCTATCGCCGTACCAAGGCAGACATGCCCGCCGAAGATTACGAGATTCACGAGGCCGAGGTCGAAGGGGTCGACTTCGAGTTCCTTTCCCTGCCGGTAGAGAACCAGGCCGATGAGCATGGCCGGGTCTGCAAGGTGAAGGTGGAAACCCTGAAGCTGGGCGAGCCGGACGCCTCAGGTCGTCGCCGCCCCGAGTCCACCGGCGAGTTCCGCTGGATGGAGTTTGATACCGTGATTGCCGCGGTGTCCCAGAAGCCCGATGCCGAACTGCTGGCTTCTGAAGCCAGTCAGCTTAAGGGGGAGTCCCTGCCGCTGACCCGCTGGACCACCGCCGACGCCGATCCGGCCACCATGCACACCGGCATGGCCAACCTGTTTGCCATCGGTGATTTCCGCCTGGGGCCGGCCACCGCCGTCGAGGCGATTGGCGATGGTAAGAGGGCCGCCGTTGCCATTGATGCCTTCCTGCAGCAGGGGCTGGTGGTGCCGCCCAAGGCCCAGTTCAACGCCCGCAAGGCCAAGAGTCTGAAGGAGGTGGAAGCCCGCTTCCTGGATCACTGGCCCAAGCAGGGACGTCTGCTGATGCCGGAGATTCCGCCCCAGGAGCGCCGGGACAGCTTCGACGAGGTGGAGCTGGGCTTCGACGTGGACAAGGCGATCGCCGAAGCCGCCCGTTGCCTGGAGTGCGGCTGTCAGGTTAACACCCAGTGCGGCCTGCGAGACTATGCCACCGAGTATCGCATCAGCGACGAGGATCTGGATTACTCCAAGGCGCAGCAGAAACGCATCGATTCCAGTGCTCCCTTTATCAACTTTGATCCTAATCGCTGCATCAGTTGCGGCCAGTGCGTGGTGGCCTGTAACGAGCGCGGCGTCCACGGGGTGCTCGGCTTCGACAATCGGGCCCCGCACCAGCGCGTCTGTTTCAACGACGGTGAGCTGATGGCCAACTCCAACTGCAGCCAGTGTGGTGCCTGTATCCAGGCCTGCCCGGTCGGCGCCCTGACTGACGCCCGCGACCGCAGCCAGGGTCGCACCCTCGAGCTCAAGACGGTGGACACCATCTGCACCTATTGCGGCGTCGGTTGTGGCGTGCGCCTGCATGTGGATGAACAGCAGAACAGGATCGTCAAGGTCACCGGCGTCGAGGGTTCGCCGGTGAACGAGGGGATGCTCTGTGTGAAGGGCCGCTTCGGCTTCGATTTCATCGGGTCCGCCGAGCGCCTGACCCAACCGCTGATCCGTCAGGATGGTGAGCTGGTGCCCACCAGTTGGAACAACGCCATCGCCTTTATCGCCGCCAAGATCGAGACCATCATCAAGGCCAAGGGCGGCGACGCCATGGCCGGTTTCGCCTCCGCCAAGGCGACCAACGAGGATAACTTCCTGTTCCAGAAGCTGTTCCGCAGCGTGATCGGCACCAACAACATCGACCACTGCGCCCGCCTGTGTCACTCGACCACCGTCAGTGGTCTGCGTGCGGCGGTGGGCAGCGGCGCCATGACCAACGACATCCCCTCCATCAAGAAGTCGGACCTGATCTTCGTTATCGGCTCCGATACCACGGCGGCGCACCCGGTGATCGCCTCCCACATCAAGCAGGCGGTTCGCCACTACGGCGCCCGCCTGATGGTGGCGGATCCCAAACGCATCGGCCTGGCGGATCATGCTCAGTTGTATGCCTGCCACCGTCCCGGCACCGACGTGATGCTGCTCAACGGCATCGCCCGGGAGATCCTGGTCAACGGCTGGCAGGATGACGCCTACGTGGCCCGCCGTACCGAGGGGTTCGAGGCGTTTAAAGCCGAGGTGATGAAGCCCGACTACCAGCCGGAGCAGGTGGCGGCGGTCACCGGCGTGCCGGCAGACCAGCTGAGGGAGATGGCCCGACTCATCGGCACCGCCGACAAGACGGCGGTGTACTACGCCATGGGCATCACTCAGCACACCACCGGCCACGACAATGTCCGGGCCATTGCCAACCTGCAGCTGCTGTGCGGCAACATCGGCGTGGAGGGGGCCGGCATCAACCCGCTGCGGGGCCAGTCCAACGTGCAGGGCGCCTGTGACATGGGGGCGCTGCCCAACTACCTGCCCGGGTATCAGAATCCGGAAGACCCGCTGGTGCGGGAGAAGTTCGAGGCGTTGTGGCACACCGACCTGTCCGGCAACAGCGGCCTGACGGTCACCGAGGTGATGGATGCCATCCTGGATGACCGGGTTGACGGCCTCTACGTGATGGGGGAGAACCCGGTGCTCTCCGACCCGGATCAGCACCATGTGATCAAGGCGCTGAAGGCCCTGGACCTGCTGGTGGTTCAGGACATCTTCATGACCGAAACCGCCAGGATGGCCGATGTGGTGCTGCCCGCCTTCGCCTTTGCGGAGAAGAGCGGTCACTTCACCAACACCGAGCGCCGGGTTCAGCGGCTCAACCCGGCGGTGACCGCGCCGGGCGAGGCCCGCAGCGACTGGCAGATCCTGCAGTTGCTGGCCCAGGCCCTGGGGGCCAATTGGCGCTACAAAGATGAGCGGGCCATCTGCAACGAGATCAACCTGGCAGTGCCTCAGTACGCCGGCATCCGCTGGGACCGTGTTGGCACCAGCGGCATTCAGTGGCCCTGTGTCGACGACAAGTGCGACGGCATGCCGGTGATGCATGTGGACACCTTTGCCATCGGTGAGCGTGCCTTCATGGAACCGATTCCGTTCAGGTACGCCGCCGAGCTGCCTGACGAGGAGTACCCTCTGGTGCTGACTACCGGCCGTTTGCTGGAGCAGTTCCATACCGGCACCATGACCCGCAAGACCCAGGGGCTGAATGATCTGGCCGGTCCCACGGCGATGATCTCGGTGGCCGATGCGGAGCGCCTTGGCATAGGTAACGGCGACCCTATCCGGCTGACCACCCGTCGGGGTGAGATCGAGCTTAATGCCTTTGTCACCAAGCGGATTCAGCCGGGCGTGGTGTTTACCGCCTTCCACTTCGAGGAGGCGCCCGCCAACCGGTTGACCAATCCGGCGTTGGATCCCCATGCCAAGATCCCTGAGTTCAAAGTGTGTGCCGTGCGCCTGGAGAAGCGTGAGTCGGCGGAAGTGGTCGCCTAACGCGCCAGCTTGTTGTATAAAAGCCCGCAGAGCGCGGGCTTTTTTGTCGAGGAGACGGAGTGAAGGGCTGGATACAGGGTTTGGTTATGTCACTGTCGCTGGGTGCGGCTCAGGTATCGGCTGTCAGCTATCCGTTGCCTCCGGAAGGGGTCCGGCTGGTTGGAACGCCGCAGGGCCATACGGTGGCGCCTGGAGAGCATCTGGCCCCTATTGCTGAGAAGTATGGGGTGGGCCTCATCGCCCTGATGGAGCTTAACCCCGGCGTGGACCCCTTCCTGCCGGCTCCGGGCACCAAGCTGAAGCTGCCCACCTACATGTTGCTGCCCGATGCGCCCCGCCAAGGGGTGGTCATCAACCTGGCGGAGCTCAGGCTCTATCACTTCGATGACCAACAGGTGCATGTCTACCCCATCGGCATTGGCCGCATCGGTAACGACACGCCGCTGGGCGTCACCAGGGTGACCCAGAAAACCCCCAACCCCACCTGGACCCCGACGGCCTCCACCCGGGCAGAGTACCTGGCCCAGGGGATCGAGCTGCCCCAGGTGGTGGCCGCCGGCCCGAACAACCCCTTGGGACAGTTTGCCCTGAGGCTGGGCTTCGACCAGGGCCAGTACCTGATTCATGGCACCAACAAGGATTTCGGTGTTGGCCTGCGGGTCAGTGCCGGCTGCATTCGCCTGTGGCCCGACGACATCGAGGAGTTGTTCGCCCTGGTGAAGCGGGGAGAGCAGGTCAGGGTGATCAATCAGCCGATCAAGGTGGCGACAGGAGCCCAGGGGGAGGTGATGCTGGAGGTGCATTCGCCGCTGACCTCAAAAGACGGTCAGAAGCAGTCCCTGACGTTTTCGCTGGAACAGCTGAGGATGATGGAGCAGAACCACGTCAACCAGGAGTGGGTGACCGAGGCACTGGCGGAGCAGAGTGGGGTGCCGAAAGTGGTGGGCTGGCCCTAGCCAGCCCACGCCCGGCCTTACTTACGGTAGGACTCGGCGATGTTGTCAATGCGCTGGTTGGCACGCATCGCTTCGGCAGCGGCATCGTCGGCTGCACGTTGAGCGTTGGCGGCGGCGCGTTTGGCGGCAGTGATCTCTTTATCCTGGCGAGCCTGGTCGCTGGTCAGATTCTCCACCTTGTTGGACAGTGCGCTGATCTGGGCTTCCAGCTCGGCGTTATTGGCACAACCCGCCAGCATCAGTGCGGAAGCGGCGGTGGCCGCCAGTAACAATTTGGACTTCATATCCTCTCCTTTCCTTCATCAACACGGCACCGAATAGTATGTGCCGTCAACAGTGTGGCACAAAAATTCGCATTTGCATTTGGTTAAAATAAAAAAATTTCCTGAAATGGCAATAGCTTTTAAGAAAATACAGTGAAAATCGCTCCATAGGCCCAAAATTTGTCTGAGAGGCTTTAGATATTTCCACAGACAATGGAGGCAAGATGGAACTGATACTGCTACGTCATGCCAAGTCCAGTTGGGCGTCGCCCGTGGACGGTGATTGGCAGCGCGAGCTCAGCCCCCGGGGCAGGAGGGCTCTTCCTAAGCTGGTGGCCCAACTGGGCCATTGGCTGCAAGAGCTGGATCTGATCGTCAGCAGTGATGCCTGCCGGGCCAGGCTGACCGCAGAGGCGGTGTCTCAGGCCTATCCGTCGGCACAGCTGTTGGTGCTGCCGGAGCTCTACGGTGCCAGTGCTGAGGAGCTTTACGCCCAGTTGGAACGATTTTTGGGCCGGGGAGGGACTCAGGTCTGGGTGGGACACAACCCGGCGATGGAGCAGTTGCTGGGGCGCTGGTTGACCACGGAACTGAACAAGTTCCCTACGGCGGCCATGGCCAGGCTCAAGCTGGATGCCGAGGGGAGGCTGCAGGGGCCCATCGCACTTTGGACCCCGAAGTGGGGCGAATCGAAGCTGACCTAAGCGGCTCGCTTCTGCTTCTTGATGGCGCAGGCGCACAGACCACCCTGTAGGGCCGGGCAACGCTTGCAGGGGGACTTTTTAAAGGGCCGGCGGGCAAAGGCCATGGGATCCTGGTTCATGGGGCGCAGGCTGATCACCCTGGCCTGGGCAGGTGGCAGTTCCAGTGCCTGGGCTACCAGCTGATCGGTCATCGATTTCAGCCGCTTCTTGTCCAGTGCGACCGGTTCCAGCTGGTGCTTCCTGGCGGCCTTGCCGGCCTCCTTCAGGGAGCGTTTGAGTGACCTCTTCAGCGCTTTGGCCTGACGTTTGAGTTGCTTTTTGGCGTGCTTGTCCATCTGTAACTCCTCGAGGGTGCGCTACAGATTTTAAATGATAACAATTCGCAGTCAACCGAAGGGACGGAGTTTGTGACCTCTGCGGTGCCCTCGGCCGCCGGTCGCGCTCAGATGGTTTCGTCCGCCACCAGAGGGACCAGGTGCAGGCAGCCATTGAGTACGCCGCTTTCACTGAGCTGGACGTTGGCGAACTCCTGGAGATTCTGGGCGTTGCCCTCCAGGGCAATGGACTCCATGCGGAAATGCTCGTCCAGGCAGACCAGCATGGTGGAGCGGACAATATGACTGTATTGGTGGAGGTTTTCCATCAGCCGGGTGGCCAGGGTCCGTTTTCGGGTATCAAACACATAGCTCAGGGTGGCGATGCAGGGGGTATAGGGGTCGGCCTCCAGCAGTTTGTCTTTGCGCTTCTCCCGAATCATGTCCCGGAACAGCTCACTGCGATTTCGGTAACCGCCATCCTCTGCCAGCTGATCCAGTTCGCCCAGCAGATCGCTGTCCAATGATACGGTGATGCGTTCGGTGCCCATAGTTTTCTCCCCGGCTTAGCAGGAACATACTAATTTCAAATTGTTCATATTATCTTGATTTCGATCAGTTAAGACCAGAAGGAGTGGACGAGTTCTCGAAATTTGTTCCTCAGCAGCGGGGTCAGTGGCCGCCGGCGGTCAACTCCAGCTGCTTAGGGGCATCCGGGTCCACCCGGAACAGCTGCTCGAGCTCGCCATTGGGCTTTCGATAGCGGAAATGATCGGCGTCAATGGTCAATACGGTGTCACAGCGGGCGGGAATGTAGGCTTCGCCAACCCAGGTGCCGCTTCCCAGCTTATAGGTGTCGATGCGGGTTTCGCTGATGCAGGCCTGGTTGCCCTGCTGGCTCCAGGTGGCGTCACCCTCGAAGCCCATGCCCATCTCGGTGTATTGGCCCTGGGTCAGCAGGGTGCCGTCAGCCTGGTAGGTCAGGTATTGGAAGCAGCTGACGCCGTAGTCATTGGATTGGCACCAGGTGCCCACAGGGGTGACGGGTTGGGGTTGGGCCATCACCGGCAGGCTGGTGATCAGAAATGCGGTGGTAAGAATCCGTTTCATAGTATATCTCCTACGGCTCTTCTGTGGAGCTGTACGTCAGGACAAACAAATCAGGGTTGGGTGATGGATAGGCAAAATTTGCTCAGCGTTGCCGCTGCGGGGTGAGAAGCATCCTATGGGGATGCTGGAAATGGGCAGGGGATATTTGGGTTGTTGTTCTGTCATCGCATCTTTCCTTGATTCATCGGCCTCAGCCGGATTGGCTACCGGACCATAAAGCGAACACTCCTGTGGTCAAATCCATTTTTCCCAGGATCTCTATGACTCCTAAGAGCCAGTTTCGCCGGTCAGCATATTACTTTTTTGTGACTGCCCCTTCAAATCAATCTCAGAACCCGGTTCGGAAAAATCCGGCCAGGGGAGCGATGGTCGTGGGCGCCATCAGTGAGAGATCAGGCCATGAATGAGCGTTCGCCACCCTGGCCTGATTGCAGCCTGTCGACCAGGTCGAGAATCTGCCGGTGGATTCTGGGCGCTTCGGTGAGCCCGAACAGGGTACCGCTGACCACCACGCTGCGGCCGCTGTGGGTGTGCACCCGATAGCTGAAGCACAGCGTGTCCAGCCAGGTCCGGTGGCGGGAGCGCGACAGGTCGATCTCCTCCAGCGCCAGGGCAATGCGTCCCCGCTCTGGACTGTCTCCCAGTTCGCCCATCATGCCGGAGAGGGTGTGAGGATCTACTTCGACGGCATGATTGCCCTTGTCTCGGACCTGGAAGAACACGCTGATGACGCCGGCGACGAACAGGCCTCCCGCCATCTGTCCGGTGAGGCTGATGGACAGGATGGTAGTGAGCAGGAAAACACTGGTGACCACCAGCCCGTGTCCCCGCAGGAAGCCGTCTCTGGAGGGAGAGAAGCGCTCAATCATGAGCGGTCCCCGGGAGAAAAGAAGGGTTTGGCCTGTCCATAAGCGCCTCGTTGCTGCTTTCGCTGGATGGTTTCATCCTATGCCTGCCGCCATCGGCAGACAATGATCTGTGCCAGCCAGATCGCCGTTGTGTGATCTCGAAATTCCAGTCGATCACTTGAAGACCCCAGTGTCGACCATTCAGGCCAAAGTGGGATGTTGGTCAATGGGCGAGGGTTGTTGCTGATGTAAAGCGGCGGCGCTGAATGTGACCAGGGTGTGAGTCCGGTGGTTGCCTGAACGGTTGTCAGTGGTTATGACGGCCTGTGCCGGTGAACGCGCAGTTTCCTTAGAGAGAACCCGTTAACAGAGAAGGGAATGCTGAGAAAGATGGTGCCCATGTGGCCTGAGTATTGTGACCTGGTAGGGTAGAAACCCCTGGTGAATGTCAGCAAATCTTAAGTGGCATGTCAGATTCGATTAAAAAGCTCGTGGGTGCAACAGCCATTGCTGGCCATCCGTAACATCCAGGCAAAGAGGCACTCGCCAAAGCAACAGAAATAGGTGAAAAAATACCGGATTTTTCACTGCCACTGCGGGAAGTGGTTTAACTTAAGCCGCTCAGCAGAGTACCGCATTGAAATGCGAATGAAATTGATTATCATTGCCTCTTGTTTTTTGCAGAGGTTTACAAAGATGCAGTTTCGTTACTCCCTGTTGGCCATGGCTTGCACGGCAACCCTGATGCCCCAGGTGGCGCAATCCGCTGACGAGAACGTGGAGTCACACCCTGAGACCATTACCGTCTATGGTCGTCAAAATCAGGTGGTGATGAACTCCGGTCTGGCCACCAAGTCCGACATGTCCCTGATGGAAACCCCGGCGGCGGTGGTGGTGATCGACAGGGAACTGATCCAGACCCAGGGAGCCGACAAGCTGCAGGATCTGGTGCGCAACATCAGCGGCCTGACTCAGGCGGGCAATAACTACGGCATCGGTGACAACCTGGTGATCCGTGGCCTGGGTGCCAACTATACCTATGATGGCATGTACGGCGGTGCCGGTCTGGGCAACACCTTCAACCCCACCCGCTCCATGACCAACGTGGAATCCATCGAGGTACTCAAGGGGCCAGCCACCGGCCTCTATGGTATGGGCAGCGCCGGTGGGGTGATCAACCTGATTGAGAAAAAGCCTCAGTTCGAGTCCAGCCACGAGTTTACCGGCGAAATTGGCCAGTGGGACACCTACTCCCTGGCCCTGGACAGCACCGCCGCCCTCAGTGACAACACCGCCTATCGTCTGGTGGCCAAGAGCGCTCGCAGTGATGGCTATCGTGGTGTGGGCACCGATCGCGATGAAGTGTATGCCTCTTTGAAAGGCTTGCTGAGCGACGATCAGGACCTGCTGTTCTCCGTGGCCTACATCAAGGATGCCATCGCCGTGGACTCCATCGGCCACCCGATCCGCATCTACAGCGCCGAGTCCACCGGCGGCACACTGGCGGACGAGGTGACCTGGGAGGATCTCATCAACGACCCTAACGGCGTTGGCCTGCAACTGACCGACCAGCAGCGTCAGCAACTGGCCGATTCCCTGGCCTCAGGAGACGGCCTGGAACCTGTCGATCTGGGGGACTCCAATCTGATCTCCCCTATGGCCAGGGACAACGAAGGGGAGGAGCTCAGGTTCAAGCTGACCCACAACATCCACTTCACTCCGGAGCTGTTCCTCAACCAGCAACTGCAGTATCGCAACTACGACAGTGGCTTTGCCCGTCAGACCGGCGCCTACAACTACGTCTACTGGAATCGCCGCGGCACCATCAACGCCGATCCTCGAGCGCCCCTGGTGGAGGACGGGGTACTCTACCCCTATGCGGCCCGACGTCAGGAGTACCGCAAGGTGGAGGCGGATGAGTCCTCCTGGCAGTACTTCGCCGACCTGCGTTATGACTTCAGCCTGAGCGACATCGACAACGAGCTGCTGGTCAACGCCAACTACGAAGACCGGGATATTCGCTTCAAGCAGTACTCCATCTATGACGCCGACAAGGTGATCAAGAACTCCGATGGGGAGGTGATCTACCAGGGCCAACTGCCCTACATCTATGATTTGCGCAATCCCAATTGGGGCGATGGCAGCTTCGAAGACTACGACCCCCTGATGACGGCCAACTACAACAAGACCGTCAGCGCCTGGGGCGTGGGCATTCAGCATGTGGCCTACCTGGACTGGGGCCTGACCACCCGCATCGGCTTGGCCTTCAACGAGATTGAGCAGAGCTATGAGCATTTCGGTGTGGACCCACGCTACAGTGCCAGCCGGGCCCAGCTCACTCCGGAAGAGGACACCAAGGACAGCGGCGTGACCTACAACCTGGGTGCGACCTATATGCCGACCGACAACCTGTCGTTGTTCATCAACCACTCCAAGGGGCGCACCGCCTATAGCATCCTGGGCAGCATTGCCGGTGATGACACCGACCGCAAGGACTCCGAGTCCATCAGCAATGACTTCGGCATCCGCTTTAAAGGCTTCGACGATCAGCTTCTGGCGTCCCTGGTGGTGTTCGAAAGCTCCCGTACCAACCTGCGTTTCACTAACCCTCTGTACGAAGAGGGGGTGACCGGTCCCGAGGTACCCAAGTACCTGTATGACGGTGAGGAGCAGACCAAGGGGGTGGAGCTGGACATGAACGCTCACCTGAATGAGCAGTGGAAGCTGAACATCAACGCCATGTACCAGGATGCCCGGGACAAGAAGGACCCCAACCGCAGCGACTACGACCTACCCCAGAAGGGGGTGCCAAAGGTAACCGCCAGTGCCTGGGTGACCTACGATGCCCAGTGGTTCAACCTGAACCAGCCCCTGAGTCTGAGCCTGGGCGCCGCCTACGTGGATGAGCGTAGCACCCACTCCAGCGCATTCGGTATCCCTGACGGTCATGTGCCGGCCTACACCAAGGTGGATGCGGCCATCGCCTATGATGCCGGTGACTGGAAGCTGCAGGCGAACCTGGACAACCTGTTCGACGAGACCTATTACGAGAAGGCGATGTTCCTCGGCGGTATGCCTGGTGAGGAGCGAAACGTCAGCCTCAGCCTGACCTATCGACTGTAATGTCAATTGCTGAGGTCGTTAGAAAGGGGGGCCGATTGGTTCCCCTTCGCTTTATAGGCTTAAAAAAGAGCCCCGCCTATTGGCGGGGCTGCAGGTCAGTAGACTTTCCTAGAAGGCCTTGGTCCTAGCAAAGACGAATCCGCCTTACGCCTTTTCCACTCGTACCGGGATGCCTTGACGGCAGTTGGTGCCGGCGTAGTAGTCATTGAGCATGGCCACTTTGCCGGGACGGGTCGGATCGGCGGGGATCATCTGATTGACCGCGGTACCGCCGCCACGGCGGGCGATGCCTTCGATCAGTTTGCCATCGATCTCACGGGTGTCTGCACCGTAGCCCTGCTTGTGGCCGAAGCAGTGGGACACACACACCGAGCCTTTGGCTACGCCGGAGTCCGCCTGCAGCACGCCCTCGGCGGGCGTACCGTTGCCAGACACCACCCGAACCTTGTCACCATCGGTCAGCCCCATCTCGGCGGCGGTGTCGATGTGCATGTACACAAAGTTCTGCGGAGTCAGCTCGGCGCAGCGATCGAACGCGGCGGAGTAGTTGGAGCGCAGGGTCGGCTTGTAGTTGGAGAACAGCAGAGGGAACTGCTCCTCAGGCCAGTGCTGCTCCCAGGTGTCACCGTTCCAGAAGCGTTTGGGCTCGTAGGAGGGTACGCCAGGGTAACGCTCACCCGAGTGGCAATGGCGCAGCTGGGCCATGTCGGCGTTGTAGATCTGCAGGAACTTGCCGCCGCCGCCATTGATGAAGTCGCCGTCGTATTTCTCGGCTTCCTCATAGTAGCCACCGCGGGAGAGCAGGGCTTCCACCTTGGCCGCTTCCTCGTCGGTCAGGCGGGGACGCAGAGGCGCCATGGAGTACTCCAGGGCCGCCCACTCGCGGTCCTCATCGCTGACCGCAGGCAGCTTGCTGCACTGCGCGGCGATGTTGGCCAGGTAGCGGGAGTGCCAGTCTTCGAAGGTCAGCAGGTCCACTTTACGGCCGTCGGCGGCGGGGATGGCACCCTTACCGAAGCCGGGCAGATCCATCGCCATGGCCAGGTCGATCATGAACTGCTCCATGCAGATATGCTGGCCCTTGGCGTTCTTGGGGGTACGCGGGGTCACCAGAGGTGCACCGGCCACCACGCCCAGCTTAAACGCCCCCCACATACGGTCGGCGGCGTACTCTTCGTACATCACCCGGTCGGGGATGAAATAGTCGGCGTAGCGGTTGGTTTCGTTCATGTAGCAGTCGATGGCGACAAACAGCGGCAGACTGTCGGTGTCCACCAGCGCCTTCTCCACATCGTTGCTGATGGAGGCGGCGCTGTACAGGGCATTGCTGCGCCAGTTGAACAGGGCCTTGGCGGTGTAGGGGTTGGCGTTGGTGTGGGCGGTCAGCGCCTCGGCGGCGTTGAAGGAGGCGTAGCCGGCCACCAGGTTGTGCCACATGTCGCTGGCGGGGTAAGGGTTCTCACCCTTGGCCAGCTTCTGCTTGTACTCGGTGGAGTCCTCATAGGCACCGGAGCGGCAGATGTTGATGTCGCCGCTCACATCCAGCTCACCGTCAAAGCCGCCCAGGTTGTAGTTGCCTTCGAAGCCCCAGTAGGCGCCATTGGGGTAGACGGTTCCGCCCTTGGCATCGTGGGAGCCGATCAGGGTGTTCATGGTGGAGACCAGCCAGCCAACCATGATGGCGTCGCCACTGTTGGCACCGGAGTTGGTCACCACGGTGGCCTTGCGGCCATGGTGAGTCAGGTCTTTGGCGGCTTGCTTGATCTGGGACTGCTGGATGCCGCAATCGGCGGACAGTTCGGCCAGAGGCGCCCGGTTGGCCTGGGCTTTCAGCAGGGCCAGGGAGGAGGTCAACTGGACCTGGTTGCCGTTGGCGTCGGTAAACAGACCATCGACCAACAGCTCGGCTTTCTTCGCCTGGTTGGCGGAGACGAGTTTGCCGTTCTCCACCACCACGGCTTCGTCGCCGCCGACACCGAAGTCGGCGGCCTTGGCAAACAGGGTGTGGTCTTTGTGGTTGGCGTCGGTGACCACCAGGTGGCTGGCGTTGCTGTGGTTCACTTCACCGGCAGCCTTGGCGGCATCGGCGTTGGGGAGCGCCAGGAAGTCGGCGTCAAACCAGTTCTCGGCGAAGATCACCTGCATCATCGCCATCATAAAGGCGGCGTCGCGACCGGGGCGGATCGGCAGCCACTGGGCGCGGGTGTCGTTGGCCACCTCGGTGCGCAGCAGGGGATCGACGCTGGTGTATTTGAGGCTACGTTCCACTCGGGCATCGGCCAGGCTGCGACCCAGCAGGTTGAGGCTGGCGCCTGAGGAGCCGGGGGCGGTCCCCAGGAACATGGCGTACTCGACGTTGTCCCAGTCGATGTCGCCCAGGCCGGGTTCCAGGCCGGGGGCCAGGCCGAGGCCGTAGCCGATGCCGGTGGGGGCGCCACAGTAGGCGTGCTTGGTCACCAGGTTGACGGTTCCGTAGGCTTGGCGCATGAAGCGGGCGTAGAGGCTGCCACGCAGGGTGTCCTCTTCGCCGAAGGTGGCCAGCAGGCGGTTGGCGGCGGAGCCAAACTCGGGGTACCCGGGCACGGCCGGCTTGTCCAACTGGCGGATCGCCTTGAGGCCGTCCACCTGGCCTTCTCCGAACAGGTCGCCCCCCTCGAGGATCTCGGTCAGGGCCTGCTCATAGCTGATGCTCTTCCACTTGCCTTCGCCACGCTTGCCCACACGCTTGAGTACCTGGGTGACACGGCGGGGATCGTCCACACAGCCCACGCCACTGGCGCCCTTGCCACAGGTGGTGGCGCGGTTTTCCAGTCCGGCGTTGCCCGCCAGGGCGGCGTAACTGTCGCGGACCGGCATGCTCAGGGGCAGGGGAGAGCCGGAGTTCATCTCGCAGTAGGGGTTGCCGGCGACCTTGAGCACCTTGTCGTTGGCTTCGTCGATGCGCACCCGCAGGCCACACATGTTGTTGCAGGTGAAGCAGCGGGTGTACATGGTGCGGATGCCCGGGGTCTTGTGCAGCTTGCCGTCGCTCCCCAACTGCGCCTCGGTGGGCAGCGGGTTACCAAAGCGGGCGTTGCTCTTGGCCACGGTCAGGGGGGCGGGCTCGCCATCCTTGGGGGTGGAGCTGCAGGCAGTGCCTGTGGCCGCGGCGGCGGTGACGATGCCGGCGCGAGTGATAAAGCTTCTTCTGTCCATCGTCATCTCCTATCGTTGCCATTCCAGGTGGTTGAGTTTCAGTATCTTCTTGTCATCGCTGGGCTGGGGCAGGCCGATGTAGAGGATGCTGGGCAGGTTGCCGGAGTCGGGCAGCATGCCATAGACCCTGTTGTCGCGAACCAGCTTGGCCACTTCGCTGTTGGGGTCGTTGAGGTCGCCGAATACCCGGGCTTCGCCGATACAGGTCTCCACACAGGCGGGCAGCAGGCCCTGCTGCAGGCGGTGCACACAGAAGTTACATTTCTCGGGGGCGGTCTTGTACTTGGGATCCTTGCGGCGGGCGCCGTAGGGACAGGCTTTGACACAGCGCTGACAGTGGATGCACTTGTCGTAGTCGATCACCACGATGCCATCCTCTTCCCGCTTGTAGGTGGCGTTCTTGGGACACACCTCGACGCAGGAGGGTTTGTCACAGTGATTGCACTGGTTGGGTACCGCCAGGGTGGCGACGCCGTCGGCGGTCTCCATCGAGGATTGGGTGACCCGGGTACGGGCTCGGCCTTCGGGTACCTGGTTCTCGATGGAGCAGGATACGCTGCAGGAGAGGCAGCCGGTGCAGCGGCGAACGTCGAACACCATGGCCATGCGCTTGCCCTGGGTCTGGGCCAGCAGACTGGTGCTGGGGATCAGCGTCAGAGCCGCACTCCCTGCCGCCATCTTGAGTAATGAACGTCTGTCTAACATAAGAGGTCCTTTAATATGCCTCGCCAAGTTGGCAAGGCGGAATAAAGAGAAACTGGGCAGGAAATAAAATAGTTCAAACAGAATTAAGAAGGGAGCAATAGCTATATTTCAACCGTTTTAATGCAGGGGGGCTCCCATCTTTCCAATAGTGAAAAACGCGTCTTGCACATAGTGCAATGTAATCCGCTCCGATGCGGTGTTAACGGGAGGTTGACTCGTCAGTGCCGCGATTTTGGCCGCTTTTCCGTAATTGGTGATAAAGGGAGCGTGGTCACAGGTATCCCGTTTAGGCTGGGTAAACTTTGCTTGTAATTATGATTAAGCTGTGGGGCGGGGATATATGCTTGGATTCCTATTTCGCTCAACGGACAAGAATTAAATTTGTTGAAAATAACGTGGCAGGGCCCAGTGAACTTCTATTAATACTCGGCAAATGCGGATGAATCGTCGGATAAAATGGGCGGGGCGCTCTGGGCATTGAGAGACCAGAATTACGCCGCCATAGATTCTGAAACAGACTAGCAACACTCTGCGGTGGGCTTAGCGGGCCGGGTGAACCCCTTGCATGTCGCCGGACAGCAGCAGTTCGGTGAGGGATCTGTCGCCTATCGGCTCCCGGCCCAGCTTCAGCAGGATCAACGAGAAGCGCTTGGCCATGGCGCGTTCGTGCGAGCGTATCGCCTCCGGGTTGCCCATGGCCAACACCGAGTGGTACTGCCAGGTGAGGCTCTCCGGCAGCTCGGCTTCGAATCTGAGTCCCAGGCCGTTGCGCAGCTGGTACTGCTCCCCTTTGCTGTGACAGGCGGTGCACTCCACCCTGTACAGCTTCAGTTGCCGTTTCATGGTGTCGGCAAAGATCGGGTGGGCGCTGGCACCCTGGCAGAGCAGCAGGGTCATGAACAGGGTGGTGCTGAACATCTTCATTGTGCCCCCACTATCACCAATAACCTAAATTTATTATATGTATAAGTAACTTCTGGTCGATGGATTTTTAACCTGGAGTGTGAGCTGTCCGGCAGAATGGCGGTCAGGGCCGACCCGGAGGGGGGACGTCGGGTCGCCGGCTTACGGGCCGGGGCCGGCGAACCTTGGAAGTCTAGTTGTGCTTGAGGGCGTCGACCGCCTCGATTATTCGGCGCTCGGTCTCGTTGGCGCGGCGCCTAAGCAACAGAGCCCCGTCGAACACCTCGCCGGTGGGATAGAGCTCCTGATCTCCCTGGTAAGCCTCTGAGGTCAGTGCCTTGGCGGCACTAATGGGGGTGGGCATCTGCGCTTTTTCGGCGTTCAGCGCGGCAACATCGGGGCGGTTGATAAAGTTCAGGAAGGCGAGCGTCGCCTCGCTGACCGGACGGCCGGCGGGGAGCACCCAGCAATCCACCCACAGCAGGCTTCCCTCTTTGGGGATCACATAGGTCCAATCCTCCTGGCCGGTGGCGTCGATGATCTCTTCCACGTCGGCCGAGTAGGCTAGCGCCATGGCCATTTCACTCTCCTGTTGCCAGCTCAGCGCATAGGAGACGCCATAGTCGTAGGCCAGCAGATGCGCCTTCTGTTCCCCCATCAGGGCGAAGGCCTGTTCCAGCTCTGTCCGTTGCGAACTGTTGGGGCTGAAACCCAGGGCCATCAGGGCGGCGGCGGTGAACTCTCGGTAGTCGCTCAGGACAACCAGTTTTCCTCGGAAGGGGGGCGGAGGATCGAACAACTGATGCCAAGAGTCAATCTGTACCCCCAGGGAGGAGCGATAGGCGATGCCCAGGGTACCCCAGCTGTAGGCCGCGCCATACTCCCCGCAGGCCTGTTGCCAGCGCTCGTCGATGTGGCTGAGGTTAGCCACCCGCCCAGCCATAGGTTGAATCAGCCCCTGGCTGGCATACTCGTCGGTGGCGGTGTTGTCGGCCATGATCAGGTCAAACAGGGTGGCCCCTCCCGCCTGCAGCATGGCGTTGCGTTCGGCATCGGAGCTGATAAAGAACTGACGGATGGTGTGGCCGGTTTCCCGGCGAAAGGCGCTAACCACCTCATCCGCCAGGTAGGCTTCCCAGGTCAGCAGCCGGACCTCGGCGGACAGCGCCAGGGTGGGCAAAAGGGCGAAGGCAAGGAGCGGCAGAGATCGACTGTGCATAACCTGTCTTTGGTATTCAGTGAAGTGTGCTGGCTCTCTCCGAGAGAGGCACACCAGGTTTCAACCCCATGGTGAGAGCTGGTGCATTACCCTTTGCCGACAGAGGAGGGCGCCGTCACAGGCCAACCCGGGTCAACGGGGGGGCTGCTCAGGCCTCAAGGGTATTGAATCATAGTCTAATAGGATTTAGGTTAACTGCGGCTGTAACAGTAACGTTGAATTGACTAAAGGTCTAATGGCCCAGATGGGTCAATTCGATAGACTCAGACTAATCTGTTAGGCCAAGGATAGGTGCCTGGGCGCCTGGGGTATCCAATGTAAACTGCCCGCCGCTGCGCGAGGTGGCATCAGCGCACCCACAAGGACGCCATATGTATCAACCGGAAAAAATCATCATCGCCGACGACCACCCGCTGTTTCGTCAGGCCCTGCTCTCGGTGCTGGAGAAGCAGTTCCCCGATGCCGCTGTGCTGGAGGGGGAGTCGGTGTGCCAGTTGCAGGAGTTGCTGGAACAACATGGCGACGCCGACCTGCTGCTGCTGGATCTCAACATTCCCGATGCCCACGGTTTCAATACCCTGGTGCAGATTCGAGCCCGTCACCCCGAACTGGGGGTGATCATCATCTCCGGCCAGGAGGACAATCGCACCATTGCCCAGAGTGTCCGCTGCGGTGCCGCCGCCTTCGTGCCCAAGTCCCAACCGGTGCCCAGGATGATCGAGGCGGTCGAGGCGGTGATGGCCGGACAGCAGTGGCTGCCCGAGGGCACCGATCTGAATGAGGGTGCCGGTGATGGGGTGGAGGAGAAGATCGCCAGCCTCTCCCCCAGGCAGCACAAGATCCTGATGATGTTCGCCGACGGTCTGCTCAACAAGCAGATCGCCCAGGAGCTGGGTCTGTCGGAGGCCACCATCAAGGCCCACGCCAGCGCCATTTTTCTCAAGCTCGGGGTGCGCACCCGTACCCAGGCGGTGATCGCCATGAAACAGCTGCAGCCGGAGACCTCGGCCTAGGCCGCCGCCGTGATCACTCCTGGGCTTCTGCCTGGGCATAGTTCTGCTGCAGTTCCCGCACCAGGGTGGCGCTCATCATCGCACGCAGTGCCACGGGTTTCACCAGCTTGCGCAGGAACCCGAATCCGCCCGCCTTGGCCTGGGCCACCACCCCTTCGTCGGTGGTGGCGCTGATCAGGATCCCGGGGATCGGACGGTCGCACAGCTGCTGCATCCGCTTCATCACGGTGAGACCGTCCTCGTTGTTGTCGAGCTGGTAGTCCACCAGCATGATGTCCACCTCGCCATGACGGCTGCGGATCAGGGCTTCGGCGCTGGCCAGGCTGTCGGCGACAAAGACGCTGCAGTGCCAGCTTTTCAGTAGGTTTTCCATGCCGGCCAGTACCGATGGGTCGTTGTCGACGCACAGCACCCGTACTCCCTGCAGGGTAAAGGCGCTGGCCCTGGCCGGCGCCGGCTGGAGCTGTGGCCGTGCCGGCGGCAGGGCCAGGGAGAAACAGCAGCCCCGGCCAGCTTCGGAGTCGAGGGTTAGGGTGTGTCCCAGCAGCTGACTGAGGCCCTGGGCGATGTTGAGACCCAGCCCCAGGCCGCTGGGACCGGTGCCGTTACCGTCCAGTCGGGTGAACTGCTCAAACACCAGCTGCTGCTTCTCGGCCGGAATGCCGGGGCCGGTGTCCAGCACCTGGATCTCCAGTTGTTCGCCACGGCGGCAGCCCAGCAGCACTTTGCCGCCACTGGCGTACCTCAGGGCATTGGACAGCAGATTTTGCAAAATCCGTCTCAGCAGCTGCCGGTCGCTGTGAACCCAGGCGCTGCAGGGCACCGCCCTGAGGGTGACCCGGTAGCGGGGCGCCAGGGCCCCAAACTCTCCCACCAGGCTGTCCAGCAGCGTCTGCAGCGGGAAGGACTCCAGCTTGGGCACTATGGTGCCACTCTCGATCTTGGTAATGGCATTGAGGTCCAGCAGCAGCTCATTGGCCACCTGCAGTGAGCGGTCAATCTGCTCCAGCCCGGCCCTTTGGTTGGCAGTGAGCCCCCCCTCCTCCATCAGGGTGGAGGAGAACAGCCGGGCGGCGGACAGGGGTTGCAGCAGATCATGGCTGCACGCCTTTAGGTACTGGTTCTTCTGCCGGTGGGCCGCCTCCGCCTGCTCGCGGGCGGCGGCTAGCTTGGCGTTGGATCGGGCCAGCTGTTCGTTGGCGCGGGCCAGCTTGTTGGTGCGCTCGGAGACCAGGGACTCCAGATCCAGGTTCTTCTCCGTCAACAGCGCTTCCGCTTCTCGGTAAACGGTGATGTCGGAGAACAGCATCACGAAACCGCCACCGGGCATGGGGTTGCCCTCGATGCGGATCACCGTGCCGTTGGGCAGCTGCCGCTCCGAACTGTGGCGGCTGCCCTGGCGCAGGTAATGGAGCCGGCGCGCCACCTGGCGATCTACCTCGTCCGCATCGTCGCTCATCTGATTCAGGTTGTAGCGAATCAGATCCGCCACCGGACAGCCGGGGTAGACCAGCCCTTCGGGGTAGTTGAACAGGCTGAGATAGCGGCGGTTCCAGGCTACCAGCGTGAGGTCGTTGTCGGTGACCGAGATCCCCTCCGAGGCGTTTTCGATGGCACTCTGCAGTACCTCGCGGCTGAGGGCGGTGCGCTGGCTGGTGGCCTCATCCATCAGCTGGGCCACCTCATCCAGGGCGATGTCCCGCCCCTGCAGGGCACAGGAGATCACCAGCCGGGCGGAGGCCGATCCCATCACCGTGGCCAGCAGGTTCTCAGTGTAGAGCACCAGCTCCTGATCGACGCTTTGGCGTCCTTCACGGAGCCTGGGGTGGTGGCGGTAGTAGAGTTCGAACCCCCGGGTCGCCTTGTCGGAGCCGACGAAGCGGGCGGCCAGCAGTTCCAGCTCCTTGGGATCGATGCGGCCAGCCTTGATTGGCAGCCTCTCGCGGATGTCGGGGCGGGCAAAGAACAGCTCCATCTGCATCTGCTCCTTCACTGTCTGGCGGCTGAAGGCCGAGATCAGCCAGATCATCATGACGTTCACCGCCAGTCCCAGCAGGGTGGCCATGGTGGTGGCGCCGAAGGGGGAGTCCGCCAGCGGATGGGCATAGGCCCCCAACTGCGGCATCAGGTTGAACAGCAGCCAGATGCCGAAGCCGGCGCCGATGCCGGAGATCACCCCCGCCAGGCTCACCTTGCGCCACCAGAACGCGGCGAACAGCGCCGGGCCAATCTGGGCGATGGCACCGAAGGCCACCTCTCCCAGTGAGGAGAGGGTGTGAGGCGGCGTCACCAGGAACATGCCGAAGGCGAGGAAGATCACCGCCAGCACCAGGGCCTTGCGCACCAGCAGCAGCCGCGCCCTGAATCTCAGGAAATCGGTCTCCTCCAGGGCACTGCGGCGGAACAGGGCCGGGAACACCACTTCGTTACTGAGCATGATGCTCAGCGCCATGGTAGAGATGATCACCATGGCACTGGCGGCGGAGATGGCGCCGAGGAAACTGAGCAGGCTCAGCCACAGGTGGCCATGGTAGGCGGGTAGGAACAGCACGTAGGCGTCCTGGCTCATGGTGTCGCCGTAGAGCAGGGCGCCGGCCTGGCCCAGGGGGGCGGCAAAGAAGGCAAACACCAACACATACAGGGGAAACAGCCATCGGCTGAGCCTGGCCTGCGCCGGCTCCTTGATCTCCACCATGGTCACCTGGAACTGGCGGGGCAGGCACAGGAAGGCACACACCACGACCACCGTCAGCCCCAGCATGGACACCAGGCTGTGACCGGTGAAGGCGGGCTCGGCCGCGGCCGCCGTGGCCCGTTGCCAGATCTGGGCGGGGGAATCGAACGCCACGAAGGAGACGAACAGCCCCACCACCAGGAAGGCCACCAGCTTGATCAGCGACTCGAAGGCGATGGCCACCATCACCCCAGGATGGCGTTCGGTGACATCGATGGCCCGCACCCCGAAGATGATGGTGAAGCCCGCCAGCACCAGGGTCACCAGCAGCCCCAGCTGCCACGAGGTCAGGGTCAGGGTTTCCCGCAGGATCTCGTAGGAGTTGACGATCGCCTTCAACTGCAGGGCGATGTAGGGCAGGGTGCCGAACAGGGCCACCAGGGTCACCAATACCGCCAGCTTCTGCGACTTGCCAAAGCGCGCCGCCAGCAGATCGGCGATGGAGGTGATGTTCAGCCTCAGGCAGACACGGATGATCCGCTGGATAAAGGGCCAGCCCAGGACAAAAAGCAGGATCGGGGCCAGGTACACCGGCAGGTAGGAGAAATCCCCACGGGAGGCCTGGCCGGCGGTGCCGAGAAACCCCCAGGAGGTGCAGTAGACCCCCAGGGAGAGGGCGTAGATCAGGCTGTGCTGCTGGGGGGCCAGTTTGTGCCGGTAGCGGTCACCGAGAAAGGCGATGGCAAACAGCAGGCCGATGTAGCCCAGGCTGATCAGCACCAGGAGCCAGTTTGGAAACATGAACAGTCCCTATTGTGGTTGTGGCGGCCCGCTGCTTCCCTGGGCCGGCTTTTGCCCCAGTGTAACCCCGCAGTCTCGGCCATCGCCTAAGACTTTCGTATTAAGACCTCCGACTTAATACCTATTCCCAATTGTGACTGAGGTCACCTTTCACGATGTTTAGGACACCACTACAACAAGGGATAGTAATGATGAAACACTCACTGAAGCTGGCTGCGGCCGGCGCTTTGCTGGCCTTTTCCGGCAGTGCCCTCTCCGGTTACGAGATCAAGCTTTCTGACGATGACAAGCTGATCTTCGGCGGTTACATCAAGATGGATGCCCGTTATGTGGACGGGGATGTGAGCTACAAGGATTTCTGGATTGGTTCGGGAAGCCCCAGAGAGGACAACGCCTCCCAGTTCCGCGTCTTCGCCAACGAGACCCGGTTCAACACCAAGTATGTGCACGGTGATCTCACCGGTTTCATCGAGATGGACTTTTACGGCGGCGGCGGTACCCAGGTCATTTCCAACTCTGCCAACCCCAGAATCCGTCACGCCTTCATCAACTACAAAAATGTGCTGGCCGGCCAGACCTGGTCTACTTTCATGAACACCAGCGCCATCCCGGAGACCGCCGACTTTGCCGGTGCCACCGTGGGCCTGGTGTTTATCCGCCAGGGGCAGTTGCGCTACACCAACGGCGGCCTGCAGCTCTCCATCGAAAACCCAGAGTCCGAGGGCGGCGCGCCAGATTACGACAACATCCCCGATGTGATCGCCAAGTACACCCTGACGGGGGACTGGGGCAACCTTTCTCTGGCGGCGATGGGACGCGAACTGAACATCGATAAGGACGACAGCGAGACCGCCTTTGGTGGTTCTGTCGCCGGTAAGATCAACACCTTCGGCAAGGACGATTTCCGCTTCCAGGTGCATTTCGGCGAGGTGGGCCGCTATGTTGGCGTAGCTCTGGCCAAGGACCTGGTCAATGGCAAGGTGGAGGACACCACCGCCTACCTGGCGGCCTACCGTCATTGGTGGAACGAGACCTTGCGCAGCACCTTCATGTATGGCCGCGCCGAAACTGACCTGGGCGACGCCGATAACAGCCAGTGGAGCGTCAACCTGTTTAACAATCTGACCAAGGAACTGGCGGTCGGTTTTGAGGTGGGGCAGTTCAAGATGCACAATGCCGATGCCGATTCCTACTACGGCCAATTCTCCATGCGTTACGCCCTGTAACGCTTTGTGCGGCGGGGGGAATTTTCCCCGCCGCAACGCTACTGCACGACTTCAACCGGGCAGCGGATGCCCCCACCCAAGAATCAGGAGTTTGGGAATGACAGATTCCATCCTCAAAGTCGAGCACGTTTCTCTCGCCTTCGGCGGGGTCAAGGCGTTGACCGACGTCAGTTTTGAAGTGCCCAGGGGATCGGTGTTTTCCATCATCGGCCCCAACGGCGCCGGCAAGACCTCCATGCTCAACTGCATCTCAGGTCGCTACCGTCCCCAGAAAGGGGCCATCCATTTTGACGGCCGCGAGGTGACTCACCTTCGACCCAATGACCGCGCCGATCTGGGCATCGGCCGCACCTTCCAGAACCTGGCCCTGTTTGGCCACATGACGGTTCTGGAGAACATCATGGTGGGCCGTCACCACCTGATGAACAACAACTGGGTCACCGGCCCCCTCTACTGGCTGTCGCCAGCGGAAAAGGAGGAGCTGACCCACCGCCGTGAGGTGGAGCAGATCATCGACTTCCTCGACATCACCCATGTGCGCAAGTCGGTGGCAGGCACCCTCTCCTACGGCCTGCGCAAGCGGGTGGAGCTGGCCCGGGCCATGGCGCTGAAGCCCAAGCTGATCCTGCTGGATGAACCCATGGCGGGGATGAACCTGGAAGAGAAGGAGGACATGGCCCGCTACATCCTCGACCTCAACGAGGAGTTCGGCATTACCGTGGTGATGATCGAGCACGACATGGGGGTGGTGATGGACATCTCCCACGAGGTGATGGTGCTGGACTTCGGCAAGAAGCTGATCAGTGGCCTGCCGGAGCAGGTGATGGCGGATGAGCACGTCAAGCGCGCCTACCTCGGGCTGGAGGAGGACGACGAGATGCAGGAGGCAGGCTGATGAGTCAGGTATTTAACGCAGCCGAACACGGCTTTGAGATGGGTGAGCTGAACACCTTTCCCAAGATCCTGCGCCACAACGCCCGGCACTGGCCCGGGGAGGTGGCGATGCGGGAGAAGGAGTTCGGCATCTGGAACGAATTCACCTGGGCCGATTACCGGGACCGGGTGAAATGGATGGCGCTGGCCCTGACCAAGCTGGGGATCCAGGCCAAGGACACCATCGCCCTGCTGGGGGACAACCGGCCCGAGTGGGTCTGGGGCGAGGTGGCGGCCCACACCCTGAGGTGCTACTCGGTGGGGATCTACCAGGACTCCCTGCACGAGGAGGTGGCCTACCTCATCGAGCTCTCCGGTACTTGTGTGGTGATCGCCGAGGATGAGGAGCAGTGCGACAAGCTGCTGGAGCTGGGGGATCAGATCCCCGGGGTGAAATACATCGTCTACTGCGATCCTCGCGGCATGCGCAAGTACGACGACCCGCGGCTGGTGGACGTGGAGGATCTCTACCGTATCGGCCGCGAGCAGGAGGACCGTCATCCCGAGCGGTTCGACCAGATGGTGGATGCCACCCGTCCGGAGGAGGTGGCCATCTACTGCACCACCTCGGGTACCACCTCCAAGCCCAAGATCGCCCTGCTGCAGGGGGGCAACTTCGTCCAGCACTGCAGCGCCTACCTGAGGGCAGACCCCCGCAGCCCGGGCGACAACTACGTGTCGGTGCTGCCGCTGCCCTGGATCATGGAGCAGGTGTACGCGGTGGGTCAGGCGCTTATCGCCCGCCAGATCGTCAACTTCGTCGAGGAGCAGGAGACCATGATGGCCGACCTGCGCGAGATTGGCCCCAGCTTCGTGCTGCTGGCTCCCAGGGTGTGGGAACAGATCCTGGCCGATGTGCAGGCACGGATGATGGACTCCACCCCACTCAAGCAGAAGCTGTACGAGTTCGCCATGAAGCGTGCGGAGAAGGCCCTGGATGAGGGCAGAAAGTCGACCCTGGCGGAGTGGCTGCTGATGAAGGCGCTGCGGGATCGCCTCGGCTTCTCCTTCCTCAAGTCCGCCGCCACCGGCGGCGCCGCCATGGGCCCGGACACCTTCCGTTTCTTCCAGTCCATCGGCGTGCCCCTGCGTCAGCTCTATGGCCAGACCGAGATGTGTGGTGCCTACACCATTCACCATGCTGACGATGTGGACTATGACAGCGTCGGCGTGGCCTTCGACAACGCCGAGGTGAAGGTGATCAACGCCGATGCCGAGGGACTGGGGGAGGTGGTGGCCCGGACCGTAGGGATGTTCTGTGGCTACCTGGGCAACCAGGCCGCCTTTGATGAGGACGTCAAGGAGGGCTGGATGCACACCGGCGATGCCGGTTACTTCAAGGAGTCCGGCCACCTGGTGGTGATTGACCGCATCAAGGACCTGGCTCACACCAGCACCGGCATCCAGTACTCGCCTCAGTACATCGAGAACAAGCTGAAGTTCTCCAGCTTCATCGGCGAAGCGGTGATCCTGGGTAAGAACCGCCCCTACCTGTCCGCCATCCTCTGCATCCGGTTCTCCATTGTCGCCAAGTGGGCGGAGCAGCAAGGGCTGGCCTTCACCAACTACATCAACCTGGC
Organism: Ferrimonas sediminicola; assembly: GCF_005116715.1. Classification (GTDB taxonomy): domain Bacteria; phylum Pseudomonadota; class Gammaproteobacteria; order Enterobacterales; family Shewanellaceae; genus Ferrimonas; species Ferrimonas sediminicola. The sequence continues at coordinate 48,103 of NZ_SWCI01000009.1, forward strand.
CAGTTTGCCCGAGGTATACGCTAAGCTCAGCGAAGAGGTGGAGCGAGTCAACGCCAGCCTGCCGCCGGCGCAGAAGATCGCCAAATTTGTGCTGCTCTACAAGGAGCTGGACGCCGATGACGGTGAACTGACCCGGACCCGCAAGGTGCGCCGCGGCGTCATCGCCGAGAAGTACGGTGACATCATCGAGGCGATCTATGACGACCAGACTCGGGTGGATATCGACACGGTGATCACCTTCCAGGACGGTTCCAACACCCGGGTACAGACCCAGTTGGAGGTGGCCACCCTCATCGACCCGCCTTCCGGGCAGGCGCCCGATACCGAGCAAAGGAGAGCATCATGAATTTCGAGTTGTTACTGCAACTGGTGGTCAACGGGCTGATCGTTGGCCTGCTGTACGGTGTGGTGGGGATGTGCTTCGTGCTGGTGTACAAGTCCACCCAGATCGTCAACTTCGCCCAGGGGGAATTCCTGCTGGTGGGCGCCTGGACCTGCTGGGCGCTGCTGGTCTATCTGCAGCTGCCCTTCCTGGTCGGCTTCCTACTGAGCCTGGCCTTTATGGCGGTGTTCGGGGTGGCGCTGCAGATGATTGTGCTCAGGCCGATGATCGGTGAGCCCATCATCTCGGTGATCATGGTGACCATCGGCCTGTCGATCTTCTTCCAGTCGCTGACCAAGTGGATTTTCGGTGTGGCGCCGGAGAGCTACCCTCAGGTGTTTGACACCCAGAGCATCAGCCTGTTCGGCCTCAACATCGAGCTGGCGTACCTGATGAGCACCGGCATCGCCATCCTCATCATGGTGGGCTTCTACCTGTTCTTCACCCACTCCAAGCATGGCCTGGCGATGCGCGCCACCGCCTTCGACCAGCAGGTGGCCCAGTCCCTGGGGATCTCGGTCAAGCAGGTGTTCGCCATGAGCTGGGGCATCGCCGCCACCGTCTCCGCCACCGCCGGAGTGGTGATCGGCATGGTCAACGGCGTCTCCGACTCGCTGTCGGTGATGGGGATCAAGGTGTTCCCGGCGGTGATCCTCGGCGGCCTGGACTCCATCGTCGGCGCCATCGTCGGCGGCATCACCATCGGCGTGTTGGAGAACCTGGCGGAGTTCGCCGACAGCCAGTACCTGCATATCGGCAACATGTATGACATCGCGCCCTTCTATGTGCTGTTGGTGATTCTGTGGTTCAAGCCCTATGGCCTGTTCGGCACCAAAGACATCGAGCGGATTTAAAAGGAAGTAACCATGAGTTTTATTGTGAAAGGAGTGCGCCATGTCTAGCCCGGCCATGCGACCCTGCGGCGATTTTCGCACCAGCTACAAGCAGGACAACACCATCTTCGAGACCCGCACCATCCACTGGGTGACGGTGGCGGCCATCGCCCTGGCCTGTCTGGCGCCCCTGGTGCTGGACGCCTACTACCTGACCCTGTTCATCCAGATCTCCTACCTGGGGATCGCGGCCCTGGGTCTGAACATCCTGGTGGGCTACACCGGCCAGATCTCCCTGGGCCACGGTGCCTTCTTCGGCTTCGGCGCCTTCGCCTCCGCCTGGCTCAACACCAGCTTCGGCATTCCGGTGTTTCTGTGTATCCCCCTGGCGGGCTACCTGACCATGGGGGTGGGGATGCTGTTCGGCATGCCGGCGGCGCGGATCAAGGGGCTCTATCTGGCCATCGCCACCCTGGCGGCCCAGTTCATCATCGAGGATTTCTTTGGCCGAGCCGAGTGGTTCTCCGGCGGCAGCGCCGGGTCCATGGCGGAGCCGGTAAACCTGTTCGGCATGGTGTTCGATACCGACGAGAGCTTCTTCTATATCGCCCTATTCGCCCTGGTGTTCATGTACCTGTGGGGCTGCAACCTGATGCGCAGCCGCGACGGCCGTGCCTTCGTGGCGGTGCGGGATCACTACCTGTCGGCGGAGATCATGGGGGTCAAGCTGAACAAGTATCGGCTGCTCTCCTTCGGCATCTCCTCCTTCTACGCCGGCATCGGCGGCGCCCTGTACGCCCACTACCTGGGGTACGTGTCCGCCGAGGGGTTCACCATCTTCATGTCGGTGCAGTTTCTGGCGATGGTGATCATCGGCGGCCTGGGCTCGGTGAAGGGCACCTTGATGGGCTGTGTGTTCATGGTGCTGCTGCCGGAGGCTCTGGAGGGGGGCGTGGGCCTGATGAAGATGACCGAGTGGGGCAACATCCCCATGGTGGTGGACGGCCTGGCTTACATCAAGGAGATGGCCATCGGCCTGGTGATCATCCTGTTCCTAATCTTCGAGCCCCAGGGGCTGGCCCACCGCTGGCAGCAGATCAAGAACTACTGGAAGTTCTACCCCTTCGCCTACTAGCAACCGCAAATTCTGCCCCTCGGTGTGCTGAGGGGTGCGCGGGGGCGCCGGGCGGTCGGGCGTCCCCTACAACGGAAATCGGGCCTGTGGCGCCCGTAAACCAAGGGACGATAACTATGTATAAGAGATCTGCTTTCTTTGCCGCCACTGCGGCCCTGACCATGGCCGCGCCGGCCCTGGCCGAGGACTCGGTATTCGTTGGCCACCTGGCCGACATGTCAGGCCCCACCGCCTTCGTGGGCAAGGTGTACGCCGACGGCGTACGCGATGCCATGACCTACATCAACGAGCACGGCGGCATCAGCGGCACCAAGCTGGAGTTCGAGACCATCGATTACGCCTACAAGGTGCCCCAGGCGATCGCCTCCTACAAGAAGTGGAAATCCCGCAAGGGGATGGTGGCGATGCAGGGATGGGGCACCGCCGACACCGAGGCGTTGATCTCCTTCGTCGCCAAGGATGAGATCCCGGTCTACTCCGCCTCCTACTCCGGTCACCTGACCGATCCTCAGGGCAAGAACCCCAACACCTCCAAGCCGGCACCCTACAACTTCTTCTACGGCGCCTCCTACTCCGACGCCTGCCGTGGCCTGGTGCAGTGGGCCGCCCAAGACTGGAAGGCCAAGGGTAACGGCGGCAAGCCCAAGTTCACCCACATCGGCGCCAACCACCCCTATCCCAATGCGCCCAAGGAGGCCTGTGCGGCCTACGCCACCGAGCTGGGCTTCGAGGTGATGCCTCCGGTGGTGATCTCCATGAAGCCAGGTGACTTCAAGGCCCAGTGCCTGAGCCTGAAGAGCTCCGGCACCAACTACGGCTACATCGGCAACCTGGGGGGCTCGGTACTGTCCCTGGTGAAATCCTGCAACACCGTGGGCACCGACATCCAGTTCATGTCCAACATCTGGGGCGGCGACAAGAAGGTGTTCGAGGCCGCCGGCGAGGGGATCAAGGACTACATCTTCCCCACCATGACCCCGTTCTGGACCGACGATGTCCCCGGCATGAAGCTGGTGCGGGCGATCTCCAGGGTCTCCGATCCCTCCGGCAAGGAGGAGCGCCTGCACCACTACATTCGCGGCGTGTGCTCCGCCTACTACATGAAGGAGGCGATGGAGTGGGCCAAGGCCAACGGCGGCATCACCGGTGAGAACATCAAGAAGGGGATGTACGCCCGCGACAACTGGGTGCCCAAGGGGCTCGAGGGGGTGTGTCTGGCCGCCAACTGGAGCGAAGAGGATCACCGCGGCATCAACCAGGTGAACATCTACAAGGGTAACTACAACGACGGCAACGTTCAGGTCGAACGGGTCAGCCAGATGACCCTGGAGCGCCGTGACGACTGGCTGGGATTTTGAGCCGGTCAACCCAACAAGCAAGTGGGGCGCCCCGGCGCCCCGGTCAAGGAATGAGGAGTCCCCATGACAGAAGCTGCAGTTCAGATTCAGACCGAAGCGCCGGTGCTGGCGGTCAACAACATTGAGGTGGTGTACGACGAGGTGATCCAGGTGCTCCGCGGGGTCAGCATCGAGGTGCCCCAGGGCAAGATCGTCACCCTGCTGGGCCCCAACGGCGCCGGCAAGTCCACCACCCTCAAGGCGATCTCCGGTCTGCTCAAGACCGAAGATGGCGAGGTGACCCGGGGGGACATCCACTTCATGGGCCAACGCATCGACACCGCTCACGCCGAGGAGATCGTCCGCGGTGGCATTTTCCAGGTGATGGAGGGGCGTCGCATCGTCGAGGATATGACGGTGATCGAGAACCTCAAGCTGGGGGCCTACACCCGCAGCGACAACGAGGTGGCGGCGGACATCGAGATGGTGTTCGACTATTTCCCCCGCCTGAAGGAGCGCACCGGCCTGGCCGGCTACCTGTCAGGCGGTGAGCAGCAGATGCTGGCTATCGGCCGGGCGCTGATGGCCCGCCCCAGGATGATCTTGCTGGACGAGCCCTCCATGGGGCTGTCGCCGCTGCTGGTGAAGGAGGTGTTCGCCATCATCGAGAAGATCAACCGGGAGCAGGGGATCACCATGCTGCTGGTGGAGCAGAACGCTAACTACGCCCTGAAGGCGGCCCACTACGGCTACATCATGGAGTCGGGTAAGATCGTGCTGGACGGCACCCGGGAGCAGTTGCTGAATAACGAGGATGTGAAGGAGTTCTACCTGGGCGGCGGCAACGAGGAGCGCAAAAGCTTCAAGAACCTCAAATCCTACAAGCGGCGCAAACGCTGGCTCTAAGGAGGTTGGTATGAGCGAGTTTTTCGATGACAAGGAGTGTCTGGATCCTGCCGAGCGTGAGGCGGGGTTGCTGACGCAACTGGATGAGTTTATCGGTTTTGCCCGCAGCCGCAGCCCCTACTACGGGGCGCTGCTGGCGCAGCTGGAGGGCCCATTAGACAGCCGGGAAGCCTTGGCCACTCTGCCGGTGACCCGCAAATCCCAGCTGATTGAGCTGCAGCAGGAGCGCGGTCCCTTGGGCGGGCTCAACCCGGAGGGGGGCAGGGTGGAGCGGCTGTTCCAGTCTCCCGGTCCCATCAACGAGCCGGAGAACACCGGCAACGACTGGTGGCGCATGGGCCGGGCCTTCTATGCCGCCGGCTTTCGCCCAGGGCAGCTGGTGCAGAACTGCCTCTCCTACCACCTCAGTCCCGGCGGCTTTATCCTCGACTCCGGTGCCCGCGCCTGCGGCTGCACCGTGATCCCGGCTGGGCCGGGCCAGACCGAACTGCAGCTGGAGATCAACGCCAGCTTAAGGCCCCAGGGCTACTGCGGCACCCCTTCGTTCCTGAAGATCCTGCTGGACCGGGCGGCGGAGAAGGACCAGAGCCTCTCATTCACCCACGCCCTGGTCACCGGCGAGGCGCTGCCCGGGCCCCTGCGCCAGCTGTTCCTGGAGGCGGGGATCCAAGTGCGCCAGGCCTACGCCACCGCGGACATCGGACTCATCGCCTACGAGAGTGAGCCGGATCAGGGGCTGGTGCTGGCGGAGGATCTCCTGGTGGAGATCGTCCGTCCCGGCAGCGGTGAGCCCGTGGCCGACGGTGAGGTGGGCGAGGTGGTGGTCACCAGCTTCAACCGCGACTATCCGCTAGTCCGCTTCGCCACCGGCGACCTGTCGGCGATGATGACAGGGACCAGCCCCTGCGGCCGCAGCAACGGCCGCATCAAGGGGTGGATGGGGCGGGCGGATCAGACCACCAAGGTGAAGGGGATGTTTGTTCACCCGGTGCAGCTGGAAAGGCTGCGCAACCGGGTGGCGGGAATGAGCCGCATCCGCGCCCGGGTGGAGCGCCACCAGCACAACGATCGCCTGACCCTGCTGTGCGAGCCTGAGGGCCAGCCGACCCTGCCGGAGTCCGAAGTGGCCACCCTGGCCCGGGCGCTGCTCAAGCTGGGGGCCGAGGTGACCTGGGTGGCACCCGGCAGCCTGCCCAGGGACGGCATCGTCATCGAGGATTGCCGTCCCGCTCCCTGACTATCTCTGTCTGTAGTGGTTTGCCGGTGCATCCGCACCGGCTTTTTTGTGCCGGTAACCGGGTGTTGGGCCTGACTCATACCCAGTTCACTACGGCAACAGATACCCTGCTCTACGTCTGTGCTTTTAAAATTTCCCGGTTAAGAGGGTCACACGAGTGCTTCAACACACTGTTGAAGCACAGCTTTCCGAAAGGGGGGAGTTATCGGTACACTCGCGAAAGGAGCGCGGTGAGATGGTTCGGCATCATCATCGGCCCGAGCAGTGCGCTTGAATATGGAGTGCCAGCAGAGTGCGTCGAACAGTGCATTGCATCAAACGGATGAAGCCACATCTCATTTAGGCCATTTTGAATAACTGCTGTTGCCCGGTTGTGATGATAGCCAGCCGCAGGCGGAGAGAAAAAGATGAATCAAGGTCAGTTACTGAAGGTATTTACAACAATTGGGCCGAGGATGGAGAGCGCCGTGAGTGATTTTCTGGCCCACTGGCCCTTGGGTTATGTTGAACACCACCGGGCTGATGAACCCGGGCTCATTACCGAGGCGTCCTGCCATTTCCTCTTTGTCGATGGTGATTTTCTGGGTGATGAAAGCGATGACGGCGAACTTGGCTTAATGCTGAGGCGTGTTCCCGTCGAGGCTCTGTTCCTGTTGACGGAGACCGATGAGGAGAGCGAAGGCTGCATCCGAGCCGCCCTGGGTGATACCCCGGTCTACAAGCTGAAAAGCCAAATTCAGTTGCACGCGGTGCTGAACCTGCTGGCCCATGTGAGCTGCGGTTTCTCCCTCTCCTGTGTCGATTGGGCAGATGTGCGCCGATGCCTGGACCAAGGAGAGCTGTTCGAGCAGAGAGCTGAAACGGGTTTTCCCTATGACAGTGTGCCGCTGGCGGTCTACAAGGCAGTATGCGACTTGGAACAGCGGGCACATGACCAAGGTGGTCAGATTGGTGCATTGGTACTAACGCTGCTGGGAGGGGGAGACATCTCGATGGAGCATTTTGGGGCCGCCTCCCGAATGCTTCAGGGGCTAGACGGAGACCCAGTGGTGATGGTGCAAACCAACCTCAATGAAGGGGCGACACCTGGCTATCACCTGTTTGCCACACTGACACCGGCTTGGTCGCAGACAAGAGAAGGGTTGGATCTTCCTTCATTTCTCAGCTAACTCATCACTACCTCAAGACTTTAACTGGATCATGGTCGCGGCCGGCAAACTCTGCGGTAAAGAGGGGGGGTACCAAAATCGTACCATGAGAAGATCCTCTAATGTTTGCGACCATAATGGCAAGTTTAGAAGGTGTCTGGCGAAGGGCTTGTTTTCATGTGGTTTAAGTCAGCTTCTCTCTATGGCGGACGTTAACGAGACTGCGGACAAGGGGGAGGCGCCCCGCATACGAAGTTGGCCACCGGTGTAGCTGGGATGGCTGCGCAGCCGGCTGGCAGGGGTCAGCCGTACCTGCGCCCGGGCGAATCGCTACCAGTACGACAACCGCCTGATCCTGAATAGCCCCATTTTTCCTAAAGCAGCATAAGATGAATCGGCAGAATCAAAAGTGTGATCGATGCCCGATTGTAATCAACTTTTTGTACTATCATCTCCCTATCAATAACTTAAGTTGTTGATATTTAAGGATATTATAATTCTGTATTGTGGATTTCGGAAATACAGAATAGCGTTTTCTAGCATTATGGAGAGATGATTATGAGCATAGATAGACGTCAGGCCATGGAAAAGATGCTTGGCTTTGCCGGAATGGCCGCGGGAGTCGGGATGGTATCGCCAGCTCTGCTCGCTTCTGATGTTTGCCCGACGGATGAGGCCATTGGTATAGGTAGTGAGGGAGGTCAACAGCTCGGCAACAGTCTCCTGACGTACGCAAAGCTCGATCCCATCAGAGTGGCCCGCCATGCTTATGCCGGCTATGCCCGAGGTGGGTGTATGTATGGTGTCTTTGACGCCATCGTCAAGGAGTTGGCCAGTCAGGGCCATGAAGATGCATGTCGTTTCTCGGCTATTCCAACAAATATCACCGTGTATGGCGGTGGGGGGGTAAACGGATGGGGGTCAATTTGTGGTTGTGTGAATGCTTCCGCAATGGCTGTCAACATGTTGGCTGGCGTTGATCGTGCCGCAGTGATTGACGCTGTCTTTCGTTACTACGAAAAGACTCCGATGCCAAGGGGCGATAGCGATTTCCTCAACTCGATCGGTGCGCCGACACGTCAAGCTGACGATGGCGAGCTGCTCAACGCCGAATTAATTGGCCAGTCAGTTGCCAACTCAATTCTTTGCCATACATCCGTAACCAACTGGTCTGCGGCGAGCAAGTTTGGAGCTAAACACGCCGCTAAATTAGAGCGCTGTGCTCAGATAACCGCAGAAATCGCCTTTATTACTGTGGAGTTTTTGAATCAATCTTTGGTGGGCACGCTTTCCGCTGAAAGAGGTGCCGAGGGAAATGTAGAGTGTGCAGCTTGTCATAAGCCAACCGCTCTTGAACCCGATGGATATGTTGCCGCCGATGTGAACGCCAAGGTTGAATGTCAGACTTGCCACTCTTCTCATGAGCAGTTGGGGGGCATCCCCGAACATGCGGATGATGGCAGTTGCAATAGTTGCCACAAATAGGGGGGGGTGCAGGATGCGAAAGATCATTTTAGTTTCATCTCTAGTTTGGTGGGTAACGGCGTGTGGCTCCGATGGGAGTGAAACCACGATTCCCGATATTCCGGATGCAAGTGTGACATTGAGCCAGGCTGACAGCATTCGGTTGACTGTTGACTCGGTGAGTCAAGATACCTTGTCCATAAACTTTAGGTTAACCAATGAACAGGGGCAGGTAATCACCGATGCGGCATCTAGCTATGAGGTGATGTATCTTGGTTTTCCAGGACACAAGGATTCCTCTTTCTCAGTTCCATGGCACGAAGCGAAACGGTTTGTTTGCGACGCCAAAACCACAGGCTGTGATGGAGAGATGATTGAAGTAAGTCAAGGGGTCTACCAGTTTACACCTGGCAATTTGCCTGACTTTATTGATTCTGTAGAAACATTGAAATATTCCATCACCATTCGTGGTGAATTGGCGAGTAATACATTCCAGTTATATACCCTTACCTAAGGGCTAGGCCGCGGACGTAAGCTTGGCTCAAGGGCCAAGCTTACATCTTTTGTTTAAATGGTCGTACGAATAGCGCCAACCAAGGACAGCTCCAATCATGCGCTTTGGCACCAAAACGGAGACCCTAAACCAAAAGAGGCTAGCTTTAGCCATCCTCTAGCCTTTATCGAGCCAATACCGATGACCTGCAGTTCAGCTCCTACTCCGTTCCCAAATGGGCGCCCCGGATAGCGGTTGCCCGTTGGCGAATCCTGCGCAGGCCGTTGACCTGAGTCCGCAGCTCCGGCCGGACGAAGGAGAGACAATGACAAGGCCCCCATTTTGTGGAAGCCCAACTTTGTCAATCTAGAGGTGTCCAGCAACGGCTGCGCCCTGCAGCCGATGCCAGCAGGCTGGTCGGCGCCGACCAGTGTCGTTACACAAGGGATAAAACCAAAGCGGGGCGTTAATCTTGAGGCCCTGTGTGATTATCTATGAACGTTTCACTGCACTGTTTGCAGGGTTAAAGTTCCATAAAATTCCGAGGAAGCCAACAAATGATCCGAGTGCTAAAAATAGTACGCAGAGGAGTTTGGCGGATTCTTCAAAAATGGCAGAAACTACGGTCCTTGGTTCCTGGGTCGCATCAATAAACGTGTGGATTCCGTAGAAGACAAAACCTATGACAAAGAGCTCGGGCAACATCTTGCACCTGATTAGACTCGGTAAGATTGATGCCACAATGAGTAACGCTACAACGCCATAGAGTATGACGATGACATCATTCCAGTTCCTGAACATGCCGGACTCCATGTATTGACCAAGGACGGAGCCAAAGCGCTCGTGAAACTGAAGCAGTTCATCCAACGCCAGAACTCCGAATCCCAACGTCATGATGACCCAAGGCCAGACGTTGGAGTCTTTGGCTCGAATGGTTACCGCCAGCGCGCCCATGGAGAAGGAGCTTGCCATCGCCAGATAGATTGCCGACAGGGCGGTTATTGCACCGCCTTCGTTTACGAAGTGGTAATCAGGCAGGGTTCCTGATGGGATGGCAAACAGAGCAAGTACGATGTAGGCAAGGGTAGAGAGAGAGACAAAAGAGATAATGAGGTTGACGTTGGGAAGCCGTGTCTGCTTTCGATAAGCCACTGCTTCACGCAATCTGTCGCTAAAGTTATTGTCCATGACTGTATCCCGCTCCTTAGGAATTGATGACTGCGATATGGGTGTCACATGATCTACCCGGTATTCTACTTTGTGCTCTGGTTCAGAACCTGAAAACCACGGCTTTGGATTGATCTTGGCCAATACTCAATTAAGCAAACCTCATGCTCACAATTTATGAGTCATCAACCTGCCATCAAACTCAAGTTCGAGTCTGCTGAAACTATCAGGATAGCCCAGTACTGATATCAAGGCAGAACGGGTGCCTTGAGGTGCCAGCTTCATGACAAGTCGACTGTCCAGGAGCCGGTGTGGAAGCTGCCGCAGCGGGGGTGGGCCTGGCGGGATCTGGACGCTTGAACCCTACGGTTCAATGTTCGGGGCTTGGCCAGGTCTCGGCGATGCGACGGACTGAAAGGACAGAGGATGGCAAACGCCATCCTCTTTGCTTAATCGAGCCAATACCGCTCTAGCTGTAGATCAGCGTCGACTCCGGCCACTGACGGGTGCCTCGAATGGGGTAGTGGTTGTCCGGATCGCGAATCCAGCGCAGGCCGTTGACCAGTGTCCGCAACTCCGGCCGGACGAAGGGGTTGTTGGAGATATCCACCACATGCAGGTTGCCCTGCTCGTTGACCACGAACAGGCCGGGTTCGGCGAAGTTGTGGTCGGTCTCCTGGTCGGAGCGGGGCAGGGAGACATAGAGTCCCAGGGCCTCCATCTGTTCCTGGGTCAGGCCGCAGGCCAGGGGGAAGCTCACCTCCAGTGTCGAGCGGTGATCCAGCAGCTGCTGTTTGGAATCGGCGGAGACGGCGATGATGTCCACGCCGATCTCCTTCAGCTCTTCGCGGAACCCTTCCAGCTGGTTCAGGTACCTGGTGCACAGCGGGCAGTGGCGACCGCGGTAGACCAGCACCAGATGCCAGTCGGTGCCGGTCTCGGGGCGCGGCTGGCCCAGGCGCTGCGGTTCTCCGTCAGGGCGGGTCACAACCAGCTCGGGGAAGGGCTGGCCGGCGGCCAACTTGGTGGTTGGGGCATGACTCATGGTGTCTCTCCTTAAAGGATCTGGCTCAGGTGCTGCTGAAAGCGGATGAGATCCTGCTCGGTCTTCGGGTTCTTCATCACATCGAAGGCGGAAAAGGTGGGCAGGGGCGCCATGCCGAAGAAGCGCAGGTTCATGTGCATGGGGAACATCAGGTCGTCCACGCCCTTGCCCCGGAACAGCTGCTGGTCCGGGTCGTCAAACGCCGACGCCGGCGCGTTGAAGGTGAGGGAGAGCAGGTAGCGGCTGCCGAGCTTGCCGCCGCTGCCATACTGGCGGCCGGCATCCTCGCGGCGGCGTCCGTCACCCTCGCACAGGGCGCCCATCATGCCGGCGGTGTAGACCTCATCCATGTACTTCTTGAAGCTCCAGGGGACCCCCATCCAGTTGACCGGGATCTGCAGGATCACCAGGTCGGCCCACAGGTGCTTGTCGATCTCGGTCTGCACCTCATAGGGGGTGGTCATCACTGTGGTCTGTACCTGGTGTCCCTTACCTCGGGCCATCTCTGCGGCCAGGTCGATCATGGCGGCACTGAGTTTGCCTTCGGAGAAGGGGTAGGGCTGGTGGGTGTTGATCAGCAAAACGTTCATGGTACTGGTCTCCAATGCGAGGGGGAATGTTGTTCTGATGCGCATTCTGGTATCCTTGGTTACCATCGTCAACCAGTATACTTTTAGTAACCACGCAAGGAGAGGTCATGACCCAGGCCAGAGTGACTCAGGATCAGCAGGGGCGAAAGCAGGCGCTTGCCCCCTGTCTGGAGCCTTGTCCCATCGAACGGGGGATGAGGATCATCGGCGGCAAATGGAAGGGGTCGATACTGTGGCACCTGAAAGAGGGGCCGGTTCGCTTCAACGATCTGGCCCGTATCCTCGGTGGTGCCAGCAAGAAGATGGTCAATCAGAGGCTCAAGGAGATGGAGGAGCAAGGCCTGGTGCGACGTCAGGTGCTCAGTGACCGCCCCATTGCCGTGGCCTACGAGATAACCGAGTTCGGCCGCTCGTCGCTGGCGGTGTTGGAGCAGTTGAAGAGCTGGGCCGAGGCGCACGGCATATAGAGGTCAGGGTCCCGGGTCGCTGACGGCCTCTGCGGCCGCCTTGGGCGGGCTGCTGCCCCCTCTCGTTATCCAGAGGGTTGCCCTCCTCGGCCAAGCCGGCGGCCATCCCGTCGCCTCAGAGTGAAATTTTTCCCCGGAAAACCTGGGAGATTGCTCCATTTTCTTCTCCTGTCGACCGGTTAAAGTCCTAGGCCAAATTCAGTTCACCTGCGCCTAAACTATGACGACCCCTCTGGCCCCGTTTCAACAGCTCCAGCACCACATGAATCAATCGGTGATCGGGCAGACCGACTTGACCCAGGCCCTGCTTATCGCCTTGCTGACAAACGGCAACCTGCTGCTGGAGGGGATGCCTGGCACGGCCAAGACCCGGGCCATCAAGAGCCTGGCGCGGGCGATGCGGGTCGACTTCGGCCGCATCCAGTTCACCCCTGACCTACTGCCCTCCGACATCACCGGAACCGAGGTGTATCAGCAGTCCTCTGGACAGCACCGGCTCCAGTTTCAGCCCGGTCCCGTCTTTAACAACCTGCTCCTGGCCGATGAGATCAACCGGGCGCCCGCCAAGGTTCAGGCGGCGCTGCTGGAAGCGATGGAGGAGCGCCAGGTGACGGTCGCCGGGCGTACCCACAGGTTGCCGGAGCTGTTTCTGGTCCTGGCGACCCAGAACCCCCTGGAGCAGGAGGGGACCTACCCGCTGCCGGAGGCCCAGTTGGACCGCTTCCTGATGAAGGTGATGCTTCCCTACCCCGATGAGCAATCTGAGGCGGCGATCATCGACCTGGTGCATCGCGAGGAGGGGAGCAAGGGAGCAACCCTGGCGCTGACGCCTGGCTGGCTGGAACTTGGCCGCAAGGCGGTGCAGCAGGTTCATGTCAGTGAGGCGATCACCCAGTACATCGTCGGCCTGGTGATGCTGACCCGGGAGCCGGAGCGGCTGGCAGACTCTCCGTTGAAGGGGTGGCTGCTGGCGGGGGTCAGCCCTCGGGCCAGCGTGGCTCTCCACCGCTGTGCCAGGGCCCACGCCTTCCTGCAGGGAAAGAGGTTTGTCGATCCCGATGATATTCGGGCCGTGGTGCACCGGGTACTGCGTCACCGCCTGCTGCTCAGCTATGACGCCAGGATTCAGGGTGTCACTGCCGACCAGATCATCGATGAGCTGTTGCTCCAGGCCGTGGTGGCCTGAACCGTGGCGGGAAACATCCATGTGAGCCTTGCCGAACTGATGGCGCTGGAGGAGGCGGCCAAGTCTCTTGGCGCCAAGGCGCCCGCCCCGGTCAGTTGGCTTCACCCCGGAGCCCACCGCTCCCGGCTGTTGGGGCAGGGTAGCACTTTCGAAGAGATGCGCCCCTATCAGCATGGGGACGACATCCGCGCCCTGGACTGGAAGCTGACCCTCAGGGCTGGGCGGCCCTATGTTCGCCTCTGCAGTGAAGAGAGGGAGCGAAGGGTGCTGTTGGTGGTGGACCAGCGGCAGTCGATGTTTTTCGGCAGCCAGGGCAAAACCAAGTCGGTCATCGCCGCGGAAGCGGCGGCATTGTGTGCCTGGGCCTGCCGTCACCAGGGCGATCGGGTGGCGGCTCTCATCTTTAACGACAGGCGCAGCGAGATGTTTGCTCCCGGCAGCAGCCGCCTGCACCTGAGCCGGGCGCTGGCGGCGCTGGCGGGATTCAACCAGGAGCTGACGGCGGTAGCGGGGGGCGGCGGACAGACGCTGACCCCCTGGCTGAGCAGGATTGCTTCCCGGGTGACAAGAGGATGGTTGCTGATCCTCATCAGCGACGGCCTGGGCTGGGGCGACGAAGACACCCAACTGCTGAAGCCGTTGACCAGCGACAACCAGGTGGTGATGCTGCAGATCAGCGACCCGCTGGAGCGGCAACTGCCCCAGATGGATAACCTTGTGGTCAGCGACGGTGATCGTCAACTCAGGTTTGACGGGGGCGGCCCTGTGGCGAGTGCGTACCGTCGCCGTTGGCTTCGCTTCGACGCCCGGTTCAGCCTCCTGGCGGACACCCTGCCCATGACCAGGATCGCCGTCACCACCACCCAGCCGACAGACCTCCAGCTCCGCGCCAGCCTGGGGACAGGCCGTTGAACCGGTTTGGCCTGGGGTGGGGCAACCCCAAGTTGGATCCCTTCGTCGAAACACCGCCTCCGCCGGAGCTGGCCTGGCAGCTTCATGGCTATGGCTGGTGGGTGCTGGCGCTGTGCCTGGCGGCCGTCACCGCCCGGTGGGCGCGGAACAGCTACCTGAGATACCGTGCGAACCGATATCGGCGTCAGGCCCTGGCCTGGCTCGATGCCCTGCCTCCCTACCGTGTCGCAAGCCCCAGACCGGAGTACGCCAGGGTTCCCGCCCTGCTGCGTAAAGTGGCCCTCTGCAGCGACGGTCGCCGTGAGGTGGCCCCTCTGTCGGGCCGGGACTGGGAGGCCTGGTTGGACAGCCGCTGTCCGGGTTGTGACTTTGCAGGCCGCGCCCACGGACTGCTGTACCGGCTGGCCTATATGCCCGATCCCCTCAGTGAGATTGAGATGACTCAACTGCTGGGTCAGGTCCGAAATTGGGTTCGCGATCACAGGAGGAGAGATGTTTGAGCTTGGCCATCCATGGGCGCTGCTGCTACTGCCACTGCCGTTGCTGGTTCAGTACTGCTGCCGTCCGTTTGAGATCAGGGAGGAGAGCCTGCGCTTTCCGCTGTTTGACGAACTGGCGTGCCTTCACCGAGGGCTTGGTGGTGTCGCCAGGGTGGTGCCCGGGCAAGCCTCGGTGCAACAGGTGGTGGTTGTGACTGGCTGGGTGGCACTGTGCCTGAGCCTGGCGAAGCCGCTCTGGCTGGCACCGCCGGTAGCGCTGCCGGTGGCGGCGCGGGAGATCATGGTGGCCATCGATCTCTCCCGCTCCATGAATGAAACCGATTTTGTCGAGGGAGAGAGAACAATGGACCGGGTCCAGGGGGTCAAGGAGATGATGGCCCGTTTTGCCCAGGCGCGTCGCGATGATCGGCTGGGGCTGATCCTGTTTGCCGACCAGCCATTCCTGCAAACCCCCTTCACCGACAGCCTGGATGCCTGGCTGCAGCTGCTGATGAGCAGTGAACAGGGGATGGCCGGCTCCATGACCGCCATTGGGGATGCCATCGGCCTGGCGGTCCATGCCTTTCAGCAGGCCAGGACCGGCAACCGGGTGTTGGTGCTGATCACCGACGGCAAGGACAACGCGTCGATGGTGCCCCCCCTGGAGGCGGCCCAGTTGGCCGCCAGGCACCGTATCCGCATCCACACCATCGCCATTGGCGACCCCGGATCCGGCGACCAAAACCAGCCTGATTTCCGCCAGTTGGCGGAGATCGCCAGCATCACCGGTGGCCGGGACTTTCGCGCCGCCGATCGCAACCAGTTGCTGGCCATCAATGCCGAGCTGAACCGGCTGGAGCCGAGCCTGCGGGGCCGCCGTGTCCACCGGCCGAAACACAGCCTGCACCATTGGCCCCTCAGCCTGTGGCTGGCGGTGTCATTGCCTCTTATGGGGCTGTCAGGGTGGCGGCAGCGGGGCCGGGCCGATGGTTGACTGGACCACCCTGTCCCAGTTTCATCTCCTGCGTCCCGGCTGGCTGGTGTTACTGCTGCCACTGGTGTGGGGATACCGCCGCCTGAGAGCGTCGCGGGGGGCCATGGGCCGCTGGAGCGGCCTGCTCTCCTCGGAGATGCTTGCGGCGATGACGGTACCCGGCGATCGTTTTCGGGCCCGGGCCCCAAGGCGACTGTGGCTGTGTCAATTCATGTTGCTCATCCTGGCGCTGTCGGGACCGAGCTGGTATCGCACCGAGGCGCCCATGGCCAGTGACCGCTCCCTGCTGGTGATCGCCTTGAAGCTGTCGGAGTCGATGCAGGCCACCGACCTGAGCCCGACCCGCCTGGTCCGCGCCAAGCAGAAGATCGTTGAGCTGATGAGGCGGCGGGGGGATGGCCAAACCGCCCTGGTGGCCTATGCGGGCAGCGCCCACCTGGCGATGCCAGCTACGGACGACCGGCGGATGATGTGGCACCTGCTGGATGCCCTGGACCCTAAGGTGATGCCCAGTGAGGGGGATAGACCGGCCGGGGTGCTGCCCCTGGCGGAAGAGCTGTTCAGCCATAATGGTGAGCCGGCCACCCTGCTGCTGATCACCGATGATGTCCCCTCCGAGGCGTTGAGGCCGTTCGAGGCGCACCTGGCAGGCGGTCCGCACCGCCTGCTCCTATGGCAGGTGGCGGACCCAGGGCGAATAGCGCCGGAATCGCAGCGGCGCCTGTCGTCCCTGGCGGAGATCGCCGGAGGCGAGCTGGTGCCTTTTGCCCATGATGACGGCGACATCGAGCAGATCCTCGGGGAGCTCGGGGTGCAGATGAGGCGCAGCGGCAACAGTGAACAGCCCTGGTACGACGCCGGCTATCTGCTGCTGTGGCTGCAGCTGCCTTTGGGGCTGCTGTGGTTTCGCCGTGGATGGAGGTTGTGATGGTGTCCAGACTGAGAGACCGGCTGCGGCCACTGGCCCGGTTCCGGGGCTTTTGGCCCCTAGCCGCCGTGTTGCTGCTCATCCTGGTCAGCGGCCTCTACCCCCAGGGGGCGGCCGATGCGTTCTTAAGCCGGGACCAGCAGGGGCGACTGCTGTTTCAACTGGGACGATACCGGGAGGCGGCGTCCCGTTTCGAGGATTTGCACTGGCGGGCGTTTGCCGGCTACGCGGCCGGGGATTTCGGGCACAGTGCCCGGCTGTACCAGCAGGTGAACGGCGAACTGGCCGCCTTCGCCCGGGCCAACGCGTTAGCCCATGGTCAACATTATCGCCAGGCCCAGGCGGGTTATCGTCGGCTACTCAGGGAGAATCCCCGTTTGGGGGCCGCCCGCATCAATTTGGAGGTGGTGGAGACGTTGATCGCCGAGATGGAAAAGCAGGACTCGGGGCGCAAGTCGGCCGATGGCAGGCAGCAGGTGGCCCCGGAGCTGGGTGACAGCCGGGGGAGGGCCAATGGTCAGGGACAACGGCAGGGCGCGGAGCGAACAGCGGAGGAGAGCATGCAACAGGGGATACCCAAAGAGGCCTGGCTGAGAAAGCTGCAGATCAGCCCCCAGCCATTTTTAAAGCGTAAGTTCGCCATGGAGTACCGGCGCGCCCTTGAGGAAGCGCAGCGGTGAGGGGCTGGATCCTGCTGGTGGCGATGATGCCGCTGCTGGCCCTGGCCAACGTGGTCAGCATCAACCGCAGCGACCCCGGGGTGGAGGTTCGGCTGGAACTGTTGCAGGCGGGCCCCTACTACGTCAACGGTCGATTGCCGGTGAAGCTGACCCTGGCCCTGGATGGGCGCCTCTGGGGGCGGGTGGCGCTGCGCCAGCCGGGGCTGAAGGACGCCCTGGTGATCCATGATCCCGGCCAGGAGTTTGACCGGGATACGGAGAAGCAGGTTGATCGTCCGAAAGAGATATTGACCCGGCAGTTCGAAATCTACCCCCGGCGGCAGGGGACTCTGGTTCTGGCTCCCATCGAGATGCAGCTGGTTTATTACGATCGGCCCAGTGACCGGTATCGCCAGGTGACGGTGGCCTCGGCGCCGCTGAGTATCGATGTCCGGCGGCCACCCGAATGGCCCGAGGGGCGTCAGCCGCTGGTGACTCCTCAACTGACCCTGAGTCACAGCGCCATCGACGCCGAGGATGATCTCAAGGTGGGGGACGCGGTGACACTGACCTATTCGATCATGGCCTCCGGAGTGGATGCCATGTTGCTGCCGTCTCTGTCTCTGCCGGAGCTGGAGGGAGCCAGTCAATACCGCAGGCCTGCTCAGCTCCAAAACTACCGCAACAGCCGGGGAGAGCCGGTGGGTCGCCGCACCGAGCAGGTGACCTACATCGTCCAGCGCCCCGGAACCTTCACCATCTCACCCCAGAGGGTGAGCTGGTGGAACCTGGACCACTCCCGGCTGGAAAGTGCCGAGGTGGCGGCGGTTACCTGGAAGGCCGGGGGCCCGTTGCCGCCGTGGTTCTACCGGCTGTGGCACCAGCGACGCGCGCAGATGCTGCTGTTCCTGGTGGTGCTGTCTCTGCTGTCGCTCACGAGCCTGACGCTGGCACTCAAAGGGGCAAAGGGCGGGGCCGAAGAAAGGCGGCTCAGGCGGAGTTACTGGCGCTCCTTCTCCCGTCAGGATCCGCTGGGGATGTCCCGGGTCCTGGAGGCCTATGTCGCCGGCAAACCGGGTGGGCATCGGCGGTTGCGACAGGGGCTGGAGGGCGAGTCCCTTGCAGCCCTCGACGCGTTCTACCTCTGGGCCTATGGCACGGACGGGGCGCCCCCGACTCGCGCCCAGGCAAGGCAACTGCTGCGGGCTGTGTGCCGGCCAGAATCGCTGACAACCGCGCCGGGTTTCTCCCTCAAGCTGAACTGCGGCAGCCAGCGCTAGCGGGTGCTGCCGCCCTGGCGCGGACGGTTCAGTCACCAGCGGTTGTATGGGCAACCAAATTTCTAGGCTGCTTGCAACTCGGTGGTGAGCGATTTTTGTGCTTGTAAATGAACCTGTTTCCAGAATGTGATTCACCTAATGCCTTGAGCCGATGGGAGAACGTCATTGTTTACACTGTAAATACATCTGTATACATTTGCTTCCATCTCGTTAGTTAGTCACGGTACCGGGCGGCTGTAGGACGATGGAACAGACACACTATATTCACCGCAAGATCTCACTGATTGCTGGAAGCTGCCTGATGTTGGCGTTGGGCATCCTGGTTACATTCTCTCTCTACCATTCCGATGAGCTTCAGACCATCTCACGCGACCAAACGGCGCAAAATCTGCAGAAGTCGGCAGAGCAACACCTGCAGGTCCTGGCCGCAGAGCAGTCTCAAGTCATTCAGTCGATCATCAACAGAAACCTGATCCGGGGCCGTGCCCTGGCGCAGGGAGCGCTGTTCCTGAGGGCACAGTCCCGTGAAAGCGGGGAGAGCGGCGCCCTGCAGAGGGATCGGCTGGTCGCGTTCCTGAAGCACAACCTGTCCGTGTACGATGACATCCTCGGTGTCTACATGGTGATGAACCGGGATGCCCTGGGGGCAGATGCCGAGTTTGTCGATGATGCCGGATTGGCCTCGAACAGCGTCGGTCGTTTCACCCCCTACTGGTACAGGGCGGGCCAGGGGCAGTTCGAACTGGAAACCATGCTCGAGTCGGATCTGCACGTCACCGACCTGAACGAGTTTGGCATCGCCGAGAGTGAGTGGTATCGCTGCGCCCTGCGCGAGCACAAGGCCTGCGTCCTCGATCCCTACCTGGATGATGTCGGTGACCAGGAGATGTTGATGACCTCGGTGACCTATCCCCTGGTGGAGGGTGATGAGACCGTGGGGATGATCGGCATCGATATCTCCCTGGCCGCCCTGCAGCCGATCATCGAGTCGGTGGATGCGCGGCTGGTTGACGGCCAGGGCGAAGTCGCTCTCCTCAGCCAGGGGGGACTGGTGGCGGCCTGGGATCGAGGCAGCGATGGCCTGGGGGCGCCGCTACCGGAGTCGGGCCTGATCCGCCGAGGGCAGGTACAGCGCTGGCAGAGTGCCGGCCAGCCCCTGACCCAGTGGAGCGACGATGGCGCCCAGCTGAGAAGCTGGGTCCCCATTCACTTCGGCGATGCCGCCACCGACTGGGGACTGGCGATCAGCGCCCCCTCCGATCGGGTGCTGGCGGCCGCCACGGATCTGGATCGTCGACTGACCGAGCTGGGTCGCGACGCCCTGTGGGAGGAGGTGGTTGTCGCCCTGGGTATCTCGCTGCTGGCGCTGTTGCTGGTGGGGATCTCCACCCGCCAACTGGTAAAGCCCCTGCAGAAGGTCACCGAACGGATCACCACCATTGCGTCCGGGGAGTGGGACCTCACCCAGAGGCTGACGCTGGAGAGTCGCGACGAGATAGGGGTGCTTGCCCACCGCTTCAACCAGTTCCTGGAGAAACTGCAGGACACGGTCAGTGCCATCGACCAGTCGGTGGTCAGCGGAGAACAGACTTCACGCCAGGCATCGGAGATTGCCGTGCGCACCAGCGACAGCAGTCAGCAGCAGCTGATGGAGATGGAGCAGGTGGCCGCCGCCCTGGAGCAGATGACCGCCACCGCCGGCAGCGTTTCGGAAAATGCCGCCCAGGCCGCCAACGCCGCCGGGGCCGCCGGTGAGGCTGCCGCCTCCGGTCAGCAGGTGGCGGGTGACACCAGCACGGCGGTGCAGTCCCTGGTGCAGGACGTCTCAGAGGCGATGCCCATGGCCCGTCAGCTGGAGCAGGAGAGCCGGAACATCGAGTCGATTCTCAAGGTGATCCAGGAGATCGCCGAGCAGACCAACTTGCTGGCGCTCAACGCCGCCATCGAGGCGGCCCGGGCCGGTGAGCAGGGCCGGGGATTTGCGGTGGTGGCCTCGGAAGTGCGTGCCTTGGCGGAGCGCACCCAGCAGTCGGTGGAGGAGATTCGTCGCCTGATTGAACTGCTGCAGGGGGGCACCCGCAATGTGGTGCAGGCGATCAGCAGCGGCAACGACAAGGCGCTGGAGGCGGTGAACCAGGTGCAGGCGATGGACGACGCGCTGCGGGTGATCGTGGCCCATATCCGTCACATCACCGACAACGGTGCCACCATCGCCAACCTGGCTGCCGAGCAGAGCGGGGTGGCCAATGAAATCAGCCAGAATGTCAGCAACATTCGTGAAGCCAGTCGCTCCATCGCCGCCGAGGCGGAAGCGTCCGCCGGTCTGAGTGAGGAGCTGCAGCAGCTGTCGGTCGAGCAGCGACAGATTGTCGCCCAGTTCAAGGTGTAGCGTCCGGGGCCCGTGGGGCCCCTTCGCGTTTACATTATCACCACGGTGGCGTAGCCCTGGGCTTGGTAACCGATCAGTGAGATGAAGGTATTGCCTACCGGAGTGATGCCCGGAAGAAGCTGGCCGTTGTCGACTCCGAACAGCTCGGTGGCGATGGAGCAGGCTTCCAGGCGGATCCCCTTGGTGTGCAGCTGTTTGATTTGAGCTGCGATCTGCTGGCGGGCCGGGACGGTAGCGTCGCTGTTGTCGATAAACTGCACCGCAGCGCCGCGGAAGGCGATGACAAACTCCGGCGTTACGCCTTGGGCGACCAGCCCGTCGTAGGTCATCTCGATGACCTGAAGATAGAGAGGCAGCTTCTCCAGCTCTCCCAGGTTGATATCAAACAGCGCTTTTCCCTGGGTAACGCCGGCCAATGCCTGGCTGTCGAGGGGGCGCTCAGACGCTTGGGCCGGCGCCAGGTTGAGGCTGAGGATCAGGGACAGGGCTGCGACCAGCAGGGTTTTCAACGAAGACATGGTGTTTTCCTTGCGAAAATGGGTGTGCGGGCAAGGATAAAGCGGTTGCTGCGTCTTGTATATAAGAAATATCTAAATTAAGCAAAACTCATATATCGATCACGAAGCGGGTTTTCTGCAGTAACCGGGGCGGGGGCGTCGGCAAGCCGCCCGGGCGGCCTGCCGGACGAAGAGATCAGTCGATCAGGCCGTACTGCTCCTTGAGGATCTGGATGATCTCCGCCTTGGGGTTGTCGGAGAGAAACAGTTCCTGCCCGGTGATCTTCTCGGCGATCTCCACATAGGTGCGGGACACCTCCATCAGCACCGATTCGGGCAGGTCGTTATCCCGGGCCAGGGCCTGGCGCTCCGCCATCCGATCCTTGTTCAGCAGGATATCCGGATCGGGGAAGTGGCTGAGCAGCATCTGACGGAACCCCTCTTTGGAGTTCTCCACCACGATGCCATCGCGGTAGCTGGGGCCGTCCCAGATCCGCGAGGAGTCGGGGGTACCCACTTCGTCCATGTAGATCAGCTTCTCCTGGCCCTGGCTGTCGGTGACATAGCCGAACTCAAACTTGGTGTCGACAAACACCTGGTCCAGCTTGGCCAGTGTGTCGCTGATCAGATCGAACCCCTCCTTGAGCAGCTTCTCGTAGAGCTCGATGTCTTCCGGAGCACGGAAGTTGAACGCCTGGTAGTTGTCGGCGATGTCCTGACGGGTGATGTTGACGTCGTCCGCCTCCGGCACCCCGGGAATCCCCTTGAGAATTCCCTTGGTGGAGGGGGTGATCAGCAGTTCAGGCAGCTTCTGGTCCTTCTCCAGACCCTCGGGCAGCTGGATGCCACAGAACTCGCGCTCACCCTTGGTGTAACTGCGCCACATGGAGCCGGTGATGTACTGGCGGCAGATCGCCTCGATCATCACCGGGCGCGCTTTCTGAACGATCCACACGAAGGGGTGGGGGATGTCCAGGATGTGGCTGTCGGCCAGGCCCTGTTCACGGAACAGCTTGAACCAGTGGTTGGAGATGGCATTGAGGGCGGCCCCCTTGCCGGGCACTCCGGCCAGCCCATTCTCGCCATGCCAGATGCAGTCGAAGGCGCTGATGCGGTCACTGATCACCATGATGGCCAGGGGAGCATCGGCGGCCACGTCGTAGCCCTTCTCCTCGATCAGGCGAGCGCTGTCTTCGGCGGTGAGCCAGTAGACGCTGCGCACCTTACCGCTGTGTACCGGCTGTTCGGTACGAATGGGGAGATCGTTGTTAACGGCCAAAACTTTGTCGGCGAGACTCATGACAACTGTCCTGTTTTATGAGGTTGTAGGGTGTGCCAGAGGCAGTGGGAGCGCCGTGGGCCAGGGTGCGAAGCCGGGCTATGGACCCGGGTTCCGGTGCACGTTCCCACCGTGGTCGCAAGATGAGAACTCTGCGTTCTTGTATTCGCACAATGATGGGTGAGACCGGCCTGCTGTTATTGCTGTTCTGGGGCGGCTCTTCCCTCAAGGCCGGGATGGGGCCTGAGGTTCATCTACTGGGTTAAGCACTCCAAGTCACTTATGTAACTGGCAATTCTCGATGCGCACCGGCTTTTTTTCTCTGTGTTGGTGTGGCTTGCGCCCTCGCATCCAGTGGCGTGAATCATACCAGATATTGGCGGTGCCTCCATCGGGATTGATGAAAAAGTCGCCAAAAAAGAGAGAACTCACTGTTCCAAAATTGGCGCCAATACTCGGCGTTGACCAGGGCTTTGCACTGTCGGCCTTGGCACTGTGCCAGATTCGCTTCTAGTCTTAGTGGTTATCGCTGAGGTGGAAACCTTTTGCAGCTCAGGCTTCTGCCCGGCCCCGTTGTCATTGCGGTAAATGGGATGTCGCCTGTGACCATAGCCATCGTCCTGATCGCCCTGTTGCTCCTCTCCCTCGGGTTTCATTTTGCCGGGGGATGGCGCCTGCCCGAGTTGGCCTCCAACTGGGGCAACATCGATCTGACCATTGCCCTCACCCTGGTCATCACCGGCCTGGTGTTTATTGCCGTGGTGGTGTTTATGGCCTGGGCGGTGTACCGATATCGCTACCGCCGGGAGCGGCAGGCGCATTACCAGCCGGAAAACGCCAGGCTGGAGGGGTGGCTGACCGGGTTAACCGCCCTGGGGATCACCGTGATGCTGGTGCCCGGTCTCTATGTCTACTCCGATGTGGTCCGTGTCCCCGAGGACGCCCACCAGGTTGAGGCGTTGGCCCAGCAGTGGAGTTGGCAGTTCCGTCTGCCCGGCGAGGATGGTCAGCTCGGGCGCACCGACATCAAGCGGATCACCCCGGACAACCCCTTTGGCATAGACCCGGCCGATCCATTGGGTCAGGATGATCGCCTGGTGGCCAGCAACCGGTTGCACCTGCCCGTGGACAGGCCGGTCAAGGTGCTGCTGCGCTCCAAGGATGTGCTGCACGACTTCTATGTTCCCCAGATGCGCAACAAGATCGACGCCGTGCCCGGCATCGTCTCCTCCATGTGGTTTACCCCGACCCGGGAAGGGGAGTTTGAGATCCTCTGTGCCGAGCTGTGTGGGGTGGGGCACTTCAACATGAGGGGCAGCCTGCTGGTGGAGTCGCCGGAGTCTTTTCAGGCCTGGGTGGCCGGACTGCCTACCTTCGCCGCCAGTATGACCGCGTCAGGGTCCAGCGATCTCAGCCCACAGGCCAGGGAGGGGGAAACCCTGGCCAGTTCCCAGGGATGCCTGGCCTGTCATGGCTTTGAGTCCAGTCCGCTGGCACCCAGCTGGCTTGGGCTTTATGGCAAACAGGAAACCTTGTCGGACGGCAGCACCCTGACGGTGGATGAGGAGTACCTGATCGAGTCAATACGCCAGCCGGGCGCCCGGCTGGTTAAGGGCTATGCCAATGTGATGCCTGCCTATCCGGCGCTTACGGAACTGCAACTGGATGCCATCATCGCCTATATCCGTGAGCGCGGCGGCAGCGCCGGGGCCGATGACGTGGCGCCGGTAGGGGAGAAGTCCGCGCCGGCGACGCCCCCCGCCCCCGAGGGCGCGGTCACGGCCGATCCGCTCTCCGGTGAAGGGCTGGCGCGATCCAAGGGCTGCATTGCCTGTCACAGCCTCGACGGCAGCCCGGGAGTGGGACCCAGCTGGCTGGGTCTGGCGGGGAGTGAACGGACGCTGACCGATGGCCGCACCCTGATCGCCGACGAGGCCTACCTGCATCGGGCCATCACCGAGCCTGCTGCAGAACTGGTTGAAGGGTATCAGCCACTGATGCCGCCCCTTCCCTTGACCGACGACGAGACCCAGGCACTGATCCAGTACATCCAGGAGCTGTCTGACAGCCCCTGACGGGAGGCGAGTATGAGCCAGGAGTTTGACCATCCGGCGCCCACTGGGTTCTGGCGGAAATACGTATTCAGCCAGGATCACAAGGTGATCGCCATCCAGTACACCCTGACCGCGGTGGCCGTCGGCCTGGTGGCCCTGGTGCTGTCTCTGTTGATGCGACTGCAACTGGGATTTCCGGGTCAGTTCGACTTCATCGATCCCGCCTCCTACTACCAGATGATCACCATGCACGGGATGATCATGGTGGTCTATCTGCTTACCGCCCTGTTCCTTGGGGGTTTTGGCAACTACTTGATCCCCTTGATGGTGGGGGCCAGGGACATGGTGTTCCCCTTCCTGAACATGCTCAGCTACTGGGCCTACCTGGTGGCGGTGCTGATCCTGATGGCCAGCTTCTTTGTCAGCGGCGGACCCACCGGTGCCGGCTGGACCCTTTATCCGCCCCAGGCGATCCTACAGGGCACCCCGGGCGTCGACGGCGGCATTGTGCTGATGCTGGTCTCCCTGGCGGTGTTTATCGTGGCGGCCACCATGGGCGGACTCAATTACGTCACCACGGTGCTGCAGGCGCGCACCCGGGGGATGACGCTGATGCGGATGCCCTTGACGGTGTGGGGGATCTTTATGGCCACCATCATGGCACTGCTGGCCTTCCCGGCCCTGTTTGTCAGTGCGGTGATGATGCTGTTCGACAAGCTGCTGGGCACCAGCTTCTTCATGCCCGAACTGATCTCACTGGGACAGGCCACCGACTACGGCGGTGGCAGTCCCATCCTGTTCCAGCACCTGTTTTGGTTCTTCGGACATCCAGAGGTGTACATCGTGGCGCTGCCCGCCTTCGGCATAGTGTCGGATCTCATCAGCGTCAATGCCCGCAAGACCATCTTCGGCTACCGGATGATGGTCTGGGCCATCGTCTTCATCGGGGTGCTCAGCTTCGTGGTCTGGGCCCATCACATGTATGTCTCCGGCATGAACCCCTACTTCGGCTTCTTCTTCGCGGTGTCGACGCTGATCATCGCCGTACCCACCGCCATCAAGGTGTACAACTGGGTGCTGACCCTGTGGCGAGGCAACGTGCGGATGACGGTGCCCATGCTCTACTCCGTCGCCTTCGTACTCACCTTTGTCTTTGGCGGCATGACCGGGCTGTTCCTGGGAAACGTGGTGGTGGATCTGCCCCTGTCCGACACCTACTTCGTGGTGGCCCACTTCCATATGGTGATGGGGGTGGCGCCGATCCTGGTGATCTTCGGCGGTATCTATCACTGGTACCCCAGTGTCACCGGCCGCATGCTCCACGAAGGCCTGGGCAAGCTGCACTTCTGGATCACCTTCCTCGGCACCTGGGCCATCTACTTTCCGATGCACTACCTGGGGGTGCTGGGACTGCCCCGGCGTTACTACGCCTACGACGATTACGCCTTCATTCCCCCTGAGGCCCACAGCATCAACGCCTTCATCACCGTCGCCGCCCTGATAGTCGGTGTGGCGCAACTGCTGTTCCTGTTCAACCTGGCCTGGAGTTATGTGCGCGGTCCCAGGGCCAGGCCCAACCCCTGGCAATCCGCCTCCCTCGAGTGGCAGACCCCCACCTTGCCGCCCGGTCATGGCAACTGGGGACCCAAGCTGCCGGTGGTCTACCGCTGGGCCTACGACTACAGCGTCCCGGGCCACCCGGAGGACATGGTGGTGCAGACCGATCCCTGGCGGGGTGGGGATGCCCTGAAGGCTAACCTTCAGTCGGAGGCCAGCCCATGAAACTGCTGCACACCCTGACGCAAAAGCCCTGGCAGGATTCGGGGCAGCTGCCCGAGGCGGGCGCCCACAGGGACGCCGGTTCCGTGGGCCTGTGGGTCGCTCTGGCGGTGATCACCTCGCTGTTTACGCTGTTCATGCTCTCCGCCATCATCCGCTCCCAGTCCCCGGACTGGCAGCCGTTGACCGAACAGCCCTGGCAGCCGCTGTTCCGGTTGACCCCCCTGTGGATCAATACCCTAGTGCTGCTGGGGTCCTCCCTGGTGATGCAGCTGTCCTGCCTGCAGCGGCGTGACGGCGGAGGCCGGCCGGCGGTGGCCTTGGGGCTGGCCCTGGCGCTGCTGTTCCTCATCGGCCAGTGGTCTGTGTGGCAATCTTTCGCCGAGCAGGGCTTTGGCCTGCAGAGCGGGCCGGCTGCCGGATTCTATTTTCTGTTGACCGGGTTGCATGCCCTGCACCTGCTGGCGGCGCTGCTGGTGGTCGCCCTGATTCTGCCGCAGCTGTGGCGGGAGAGCGGCGACCGGCGACTGAGGTTGCTGACCCGTTATTGGCACTACCTGTTCCTGATCTGGTGCGTGCTGTTCGCCTTGGTCAGTCGGCCGCCGGCCACCTACAAGGTGTTGGCGGCCCTGTGTGGCATAGACGTAGGAGGCTAACATGAGTTCCCTGCAACAGCTGGTGGGCGACTGGTCCGGCGAGCGCCGTACCTTCCGGGTCTCCTGGGGCAAGGCGATGATGTGGATCTTCCTGCTCAGTGACACCTTCATATTCGGTTCCTTCCTGGTGGGCTACATGGTGGCGCGGATGTCCACCACCGTCCCCTGGCCGGTGCCCTCCGAGGTGTTTGCCCTGACCGTGGGCGGCGCCACCGTACCACTGCTGCTGATCGCCATCATGACCTTCATCCTGATCACCTCCAGCGGCACCATGGCGATGGCGGTCAACTACGGCTATCGCAAAAGCCGCAAGGTGGCGGCGGCGCTGATGGTGACGACCGCACTGCTGGGGGCCAGCTTCGTGGGGATGCAGGCGTTCGAGTGGAGCAAGCTGATTGAAGAGGGGGTGCGCCCCTGGGCTAACCCCATGGGCGCCTCCCAGTTCGGGGCGGCCTTCTTCATGATCACCGGATTCCACGGCCTGCACGTCTCCATCGGTGTGATCCTGCTGTTGGTGGTGGCCAACAAGGTCCGCCGGGGTGACTACCAGGCCAGCGGCGACTACGGCATCGTCGAGACCGCCGGCCTCTACTGGCATTTTGTTGACCTGGTCTGGGTCTTTATCTTCGCGTTCTTCTATCTGTGGTAGGAGGGAGTATGCATTCGAGTGACCTGAGACAGCAGCACCCCATCGGCCTCTACTTCAAGATCTGGGGGCTGCTGTTTGTCCTCAGCGCCATGAGCTATATGGTGGATTACGTTGGTCTGCAGGGGATGCTACGCTGGTCGTTGATCATCCTGTTCATGCTACTCAAAGCCGGGCTGATCGTGGCGGTGTTCATGCACATGATGTGGGAGAGGCTGGCACTGATCTACGCCATCCTGGTGCCCCCCCTGACGCTGTTGGTGCTGGTGGCGCTGATGGCAATGGAGTCGGACTACACCCAGCTGTTGCGTCTGACCCATTTCGTTATCGGAGACTGAGTCGGGCTGTCAGCCCGGACTATGAGCGCGCTTTCGAACGCTGACGTGGGGGATCTGTCCGGAGGCCCCCCTGAACTGGCGGTCACCACAACGGGTGCTTCAGCCACCAGTGCTGCATTCGCACCGCGCCGGACTCCACCCCAGCACCTCGGCCCAGGGGTATAACCATAGGGTGTTGCTCGAGCACCCTGGAGAGCCCAGCCTCCTGGGCCTGTTCCACATCCACCAGCATCAGGTGCTGCCCCCGCTCGATGGAGTGGTGGTAGCGGCATCGCAGCTGGTAGGGGGCACAGATGCCGATCAGGCCTCCTTCCCAGACGCAGAACCCCAGCAGGATGGCCGAGAGGAGCAGGAAGGGGGGCCAGCCGACATTGCTGCTGCCCACGTCAAACAGGCTGGCCAGCGCCAGGCACAGCAGCGCCAGCTGTGCACCGATCCTGGCTCCCTTGAGGGTGAAGTGGGCCAGTTCCAGGAACAGCAGAGAACTGCCATTCTGCAGGTGAAACCGCGTCGCCAGATTGCCCTTGTCACTGACCACATGGATCTGGGCCGGGCTGAGGCCCTGCCGCTCCAGCTGGGCTTCGATCTGGCCCAGCTCCCACAAGCTGTTGGCGAGGTAGAAGTGTCTGGTCATGGTCCTCTCCCGTTTGCGCTCGCGCCCCAACGGAGCGGGCAACCGAAAGCCGTGGGGTAAAGTATAATCAGCCTGTCACGAGTTGGGCCTAAACCGGCAGATTTGTGTCCCTGCGCTGCGGGCAAGTTGATATACTGCGCCGATTGCAATCCACATGAGCCTCAAACACCATGCTGAGCTACCGCCACAGTTTCCATGCTGGCAACCACGCCGATGTCCTTAAGCACACGGTGCAGGCGTTGATCCTTGAATCCCTTAAGCGCAAAGAGAAGCCCTTCGTCGCCCATGACACCCACTCCGGCGTCGGGCGCTACGATCTGACCTCGGAGCATGCGGAGAAGACCGGCGAGTATGTCGATGGCATCGGCCGCCTGTGGGGAGAGGACTGCCCCGAGGAGTTGCACCCCTACCTGAAGGCGGTGAAGGCCCTCAACCCCAGTGGTAACCTGCGTTACTATCCGGGCAGTCCGTTGCTGACCCGGGCACTGATCCGCGACCAGGACCGCATGGTGCTTACCGAGCTGCACCCCAGTGATTTTCCGCTTCTGAAACAGGAGTTCGCCAGGGATCGTCGGGTTCGGGTGTATCAGGAGGATGGTTACGCCCGCCTCAAGGCGTCGTTGCCACCGCAGGAGCGACGCGGCGTGGTGCTTATCGACCCGCCCTACGAGCTCAAGGGGGAGTACCAGGACCTGGTGAAGGGGGTCAAACAGGGGATCCAGCGTTGGGCCACCGGCACCTATGCCATCTGGTATCCCGTGGTGCGTCGCCAGGAGATCAACCGCCTGGAGAAGGCCCTGGAAGCCAGCGGGATCCGCAAGATCCTGCAGATAGAGCTGAACGTCACCGGTGACACCCACGAGTTTGGCATGACTGGCTCGGGCATGATTGTCATCAATCCCCCCTGGACCCTCGAGCAGCAGATGCTGAAACTGCTTCCCTGGCTCACCGACAAGCTGGCCCAGGATGAACAGGCTAACTTCCGGGTGCGGTGGATCGTGCCGGAGTAGTCTGGGCGATGCCACGGGACCCCGGTTGGGGCCCTGTGGCCGCCGGGGTCAGGCGGGCAGGGGAGTGTCGCTGAACTCGCTGCCAATGCCCGCTTCGCACACCCGGTTTCGCCCCAGCCTTTTGGCCCGGTAGAGGGCGGCATCCGCCTGCTGGTAGATCTGCCGGGAGGATTCGAACTGACCTGGATCCACCATCTTGATGCCGATGGAGGCGGTGATGGGCAGGCTACCGGACGTCAGCGTCAGGGGAGCCTGGGCCAGGCGCAGGCGGATCATCTCGCACTGGGCCGCCAGCCCGGGTTGGTCCGGCGCGGTCAACATGGCGGCAAACTCCTCACCCCCCACCCTGAAACACTGTCCATGCACCAGGGAGACCGCCCGATCGATGATCCCGGCGGCGTGTTTCAGCGCCTTGTCACCGACCTGGTGGCCAAAGCGGTCGTTGATCGACTTGAAGTGATCCAGATCGATCAGCACCAGGGCCCGGGCCTGGCCACTGACCTCGATCTCCAGCTTGTCCAGGGCGTAGCGGAAGCTGCGACGGTTTCTCAGACCGGTCATCGGATCCCGGTAGGCCTGCTCCTTGAGCTTCTGATTCAGCACCTCCAGCTCCCGGTTGCGGGCCATCACCTCCAGGTTGGTCTGGCGGGAGGTGTCACTGCGGGCACTGAGCAGATCGTTTCTAAGTCGGTAGAACTGCCTGGAGATAAGGATGCCCAGCAACTGCATCTCCACGGTAAACAGGCCGCTGAGCAGATACTTGGTATCCAGGGCGATGGGCACCCAGTTCAGTGCATTGGCAAAGCTCAGGCCGATGCAGATCAGCAGGCTGGGCCAGGCCAGTAGGAACAGGAGACTGGTCCAGCCGGGCAGCCGCCAGGCGGTCACCGCGGCACAGCCGCTGAGCAGCGCCAGGATCAGCATCGACAGCGGCACCAGCATCGCCATAGTGGCCCGGGGGACGCCAGTCAGGGTCAGCAACATGGCCACCAGCAGCAGGCCGCTGAGCAGCTGCAGTAGCCGGTGTAGTACTGGGTAGTGTTGACGAATGTTGAGGAAGCGTTCGGCAAACAGGGCCGAGGTCAGAATCAGGCCGGTGTAACTGATCTGCAGTGCCCAGAAATTCAGGGTGGGCCAGCTGGGCCACAGCCAACGGAAACCGAAGCCGTAATAGACGAAGGTGCAGATCAGTGCCGCAGACAGATAGGCGCTGTAGGTAATGAAGTTGATGTTTTTCAACACCATGGACAGGGTCAGTCCATACACCAGCATGATCGCCAGCGAGCCGAAGAACATGCCGAGCAGGAAGTTTTGTGCCAGCTGGGTCTGAGCCCACTCCTCCTTGGTGTGCAGCCGCACCGGTATCCATTCGAAAAAGCCGCTGGCGGTATCGAGTCTGACCCAGACATCGCTGCTCCCGTGGGGGGCCAGGGTCAGTTCGATGGTGGGGGTAACGCTCTGCAGCGGCCGTTGGCTGAAGGGGACCCGGTCGCCCATCGAGTGGTGGCCTGCCAGCTCGGAGAAGACCTCGATGTAGTCCTGAGTGGCGGAGCCAAACTCCAGCAGCCGGGTCCTGGGGTATTCCGAGTGGTTGGTAAGGGAGACTTTCAGCCAGAATGTGGAGTCAGACAGGCCGAAGCGGGCGGTGTTGTCCGTCAGAGGGTGCCATTGAGCGGGGCTCATCCGGGCGATGTCGTAAACGGCAAGGTCGCTGCCGCCGTCCTCGATATAGAAGACCCGCATCTCCACGGTTCCGGCCTGAGTCCAGAACGGCAGGAGTAAAAGGACAAATAGGGCCAACAGACTCTGGCCCTGCTTCCTGTTCAACCACCCAAATCCATTGGCGAATATTGATCCGGAAAATTTATCACCGTCAATATTTTGTTGCACTGTCAGAGATTTGTTGTGTGATCCTGGTCAAGTAAACGGCGGTGTTGAGCCTTGGCAAGAGTCGATTGGCACACTGAGTCAGAGTTGAGCAGCCATTGGGCGATTTCGATGGCGGGCGGGAAAAAGAGGGGCCGGCAAGGGCCGGCCCTCTGGGTTACCACATCAGATCGTCGGGGATCTGGTAGTCGGCGTAGGGGTCGTCCTCCTCCGGGGTGTTCTCCTCCTTCTTGGCCAGAGGAATCACCATGGCGGGGTCACGCTGTTCGATCTTCTCCACCACCTTGGAGGGTACCAGCTCATAGCTCTCCTCCTGGATGACGATGCCCAGTTGGCCGGCAATCAGTTGCTGTTGTTGGGCCTTGGTGACATAGACCTTGGTGATCTTGCCATCGTGGCTGAAGTTGTAGGCGATGTCGCCTCTGCTGCGATCCTGCTTGCTGGTGTCGATCAGTTGTTTTATCTGGGCGAGAATCGCCTTTGCCTCGGCCTCCTCCTGCCTCTGGCGATTCAGCTCACGGTCGCGCTGCTGCTGCTCCCGCTTGCGCTGCTCCGCCAGCTGCTTGGACTCATCGGTCACCGCCTGCTTGGTTTTACGCTGCTTGTGTTTCTCTTTCTTGGCCTTCTGTACCGATTTCTTATCGGCCAGGCCCGCTTTCAAAAGCTGGTCCGCTAACGACATGGTCGCTCCGTCATTATCCGTTTCATACCGCAAGGGCTCAGTGTATCAGTTTGGCGTTCAAACCCAAATGGCGTCATGACTCTGGATTTTCACCGGACACTGGCCTAGTGTGGGGCTTTTCCCTCTAGGCGGTAGCAGGTCATGACAGTCACCACCCAATCACTGGTTGTGGGCCAACAGGCGACGGGGACGGATATCACCGTTCCGGTGATTCGTTTTCAGGGGCAGGGACGTGGCCCGCGCACCTACATCCAGGCCAATGTCCACGGTGCCGAGGTGCAGGGGAACGGGGTGATCCACCACCTGGTGCAGCTGTTTAAGACCCATCCCCCCTTTGGGGATGTGGTGTTGGTTCCCATGGCCAATCCCCTGGGCATCAATCAGAAGAGCGGCGAGTTCACCCTGGGACGTTTCGATCCTGTCAGTGGCGAGAACTGGAACCGTCAGTATCACTTCGATCCGGCACTGGTGCAGCAACTGGCACGGGACATGGCGGACGCCAGTGAGCAGGAACTTGCCCAGGCCCTGCGGCAGGGGATCGCCCGCCAGATCGAGGACAAGCTGGCATCGCCCTTCGGTGTCAAGAGCGGTCAGCACCTGGCGCTCAGGCTGCAGAAGATGGCCCTGGAGGCAGACATCGTGCTGGACCTGCACACTGGTCCCATCTCCGCCCGCCACCTCTATGTGCCCGAGTACGCCAGGGAGCGGGCGCACCTGTTTAATATTCCTCTCAACATCCTGATCCCCAGTGACTTTGCCGGGGCCATGGATGAGGCCAGCTTCAGCCCCTGGTGGCAGCTGTCCGAGGCCCTGGCCAAGCAGGGCAGGGCGTTTCCGGTGATGGTGGATGCCTTTACCCTGGAGCTGGGATCCCAGGAGTACCTGAATGTGGAGGATGCCTACCGGGATGCCCTGGGCATCGTCCGCTACCTTCAGCATCGTGGGGCACTGCCCAAGTTTGATGTCCCGCTGCCGGAGATGACTCAGTATGCCTGTTACCTGGACGATTACCGGGCGGTCTACAGTCCTTGTGGCGGCCAGATTGAATACCTGGCCACCCTGGGGCAACCGCTGGCGCCCGGCGAGCCCCTGGCGCGGGTCTGGCACTTCGATGCCCTGATGACCGGCGACCGGGAGAGCCGGGAACTGACGCTGCCCGAGGCGGTGATCCCAGTTCTGCACTTTGCCTCGGCGAGCGTGCGCCAGGGGACCGAGTTGTTCAAGGTACTCAGTCACCATTTTTTGCTTTGAACCGGATCCCGGACGGCGATTCAATGCGTTAATTTTTAGTCATTTAGACACAATATAATCAGGCTTTGATGTGAAATGCAGCGCTTGACTACGGCGCTGGGCAAAGATAGACCATTTGAACCTTTGGCCCTTGCAAATCTGCCGGGACGGAGTATTATGCGTCCTCGTTGTCGGCCAGTAGCGCAGCCTGGTAGCGCACCGTCATGGGGTGTCGGGGGTCGGAGGTTCGAATCCTCTCTGGCCGACCACTTTTTCTTAAAGTCATTGAAGAGAAAAGATCTTCGATGACTTTCGACCCTGAAAAGTCCTTGGTACTCCGGGTCAAAACATTTCAGAAGCAACTGCGAGCTCTGGAGTGAAAAATCAGTTTTGTCGGCCAGTAGCGCAGCCTGGTAGCGCACCGTCATGGGGTGTCGGGGGTCGGAGGTTCGAATCCTCTCTGGCCGACCACTTTTCAAGCAATCCCGCAGTTCGGAAGGACTGCGGGATTTTTTGCTTTCTCCGCCCCTTAAAAGTACTTCGCACTTTGGGTCGGACCGGAGCGCCGGCCGGGTTAAATCCCTCTGGCCGACCACTATTTGAGAAAAGGCTCTAACGGTAAGTTAGGGCCTTTTTTCGTTATTTCGACCCTGAAACGCGCGGGGCGCTTTTGATCGGACCCTGGCCGGGGGCGGTGGGTCAGGTCGCGTCTCTAGGGGGCGTCAGGTGAGTGGATTTTGCACCCCGGCGGCTGACTGGGCTGTGTTCCCACTATGTCACTCCGGCGAACGCCGGAGCCCAGCGTCCTGGCTCGCAGGGACACGGATGCTCCGACTTGCCGAAGATCGCCGGATTCCAGCATGTTTGTCGTAATATTCACCGTTGAAGTGAGGAATTGGGTAAAGATATAGCACTCGGGCGTTCAAAGGTTGCAATTCCCCGGGGACAGGGTAATATGCGTCCTCGTTGTCGGCCAGTAGCGCAGCCTGGTAGCGCACCGTCATGGGGTGTCGGGGGTCGGAGGTTCGAATCCTCTCTGGCCGACCACTTTTCAAGAAATCCCGCAGTTCGGAAGGACTGCGGGATTTTTGCTTTCTCCGCCCCTTAAAAAGTACTTCGCACTTTGGGTCGGACCGGAGCGCCGGCCGGGTTAAATCCCTCTGGCCGACCACTATTTGAGAAAAGGCTCTAACGGTAAGTTAGGGCCTTTTTTCGTTATTTCGACCCTGAAACGCGCGGGGCGCTTTGGGTCGGACCGGGACGCCGACCGGGCCAAATCCCTCTGGCCGACTACTTAAAAAAACGACTCAGTTTCGTGAGTCGGTTTTTTGCGTAGCTGTTCTCTGAAAGCACTCCAGCGGCATTCGCACAATGTCCCTCCGGCGAACGCCGTAGTCCAGCGCCTTAAGTGGGCTTCTTGCTGGCCCTCCCTCCTCTGAGGTCGCAAAAAAGGCGGCCCTGAGGCCGCCTTGGTGTTGGGAGAGGTTACTTGTTCTGCCAGTGGAGCACTTGGGCCCAGGCCAGGTAGGGCCGGTACCAGGTGACCTTGCCGTACTGGCGCAGCACGTGCTTGTTGATCTCGGTAACGCGGGCATCCCAGGGCGCCAGTTCAGACCAGTCGTAACCTGTGGCGATCTGGTCCCAGCGGGCGCTGATGCCGCCGCCGGCGACGTCGTAGTGCAGCATGCCGGGTGCCATGAACACCTTGTCAGTCAGGGTCTTGGTCAGACACCTCAGGTCGCTGTCATCGGAGGCGTAGCCCTCGTTGTAGGCGGTCACCATGAAGCCGACATCCAGGTGGGCGTGGTTTACGTCCTCCAGCTTGTTGTCACCGCTGCTGTTGAAGGCGTAGTCCCAGGAGCAGGTGCCGTCACTGTTGTAGCGCAGATGGTCTTTGAAGAAGCCCTGGATCTCCCGGACCCGCTGGGCCATCACAGGCTCACCGCCATCCAGCCACTTGTTCACATAGATCATGGCGATGCCCATGGTCATGTCGTGGTTGTAAGGCATGGGGTTGGAGAACAGCCCCGAGTCGCCGTAGTCGCTGTTTTTGTAGTTGACGTAGAAGTAGGACCCCTGAATCGCACTGTTTTTGGTGGTGCTGTAGGAGGAGTCGTGGCTGCGGATGATCCGCGCCGCTTCGGCCAGGTACTGGTCCGCCTTGGCGGTGTACTGGGTCTTGTTGGCCGACTTGATGTAGTCCGCCACCCGGGTGATGCCGTTGAGGATCTGACCGTCACTGAGGACCTCGATACGCCAGCCGTTGTAGGGGCGACGCCAGCCGGGAGCGGCCTTGCCTGGGTTGTTGAGGTAGTACTTGGGCGCCAGGTTATAGGGCTGGCTGCCCAGGTTCAGCTCGCCACGGGCAACCCGCTTCTCGTCGGTGTAGTTGAACATGTGGTCGATCAGTTCAACGGCGTAGTCCAGGTACTTGTCGTCGTTGAAGGTCTTGGCCATGGTCAGGTAGGAGCGCAACCAGTAGTGGCCCTCCCAGGCAAACTTTTTCTGATCGTTACCATTGGTGGTGTTCAGCAAGGGTCTGCCGTTGCCATACACCTTCTCAAACTGGGCGTCCCACTCTGCCTGAGTGGCCAGCAGAGGGCGTGGGGCCACCACGTTTTGGCTGATGGTCAGGAAGTCGCCGGAGCCCACATTGGCCAGGTAGCTGGCGTCGGTGCTGTTGCTCTTGGTTTCGATCACGCCCTGGCTGGCGTTGAAGGTGTAGCCACGGACATTGCTGTCGTTGCTGTAGTCGATCAGGGCCAGGGCCTGCAGGGCACCGCTGCTGTAGCTGCTGCCGTTGCGGAAAGAGGCATCAAAGCTGGCGCTGGTGGATACCGCACCGTTGTTGGCGGATACCGTGGTCTGGCCGTCGGAGGCGGTCAGTACGCCCGACTTGACGTTGATCTCTACGTAACGGGTCTGGTCGAAGGCGAAGCGGTTGTCGATACGAACCACGGATCCACCAAACTTGGCCTCCACGCTGTGGTGGCTGAACGCCAGGTAGTTGCCATTGCCGCTCACCAGGTAGCTCTTGGCATCGGCGTTACTGTCCAGTTGATCCAGCCAGCCAACCACCCGGTACTCACCGCCGGGCTGCCAGGTCTGCAGGTCCAGATAGGCACCGTTGCCGCTGAACTGCACCGCCTTGGCGTCGGCAGGCAGCAGCAGGTCCGCATCCGGGTTGGTGACCGGGGGATCAACCGGGTCAACCGGATCAGTAGGGTCCGTGGGGTCGGTTGGGTCTGTGGGGTCGGTCGGGTCCGTGGGGTCGGTCGGATCCGTCGGTTCAGCGCCGTCACCGGCAGGGTAGAGCGCGTCCCACTGAGCCTGGCCGAAGTGGGTCGGCTCGGGGTTGGACACGGTCAGGTCGCCCTGGAAGTAGTCAGAGCTGCTGGTGTTGTGCACAGTACCGTTGTTGCCGCCCAACTCCACCATGCCCTGCTCGGCGTCGAAGGCGTAGGTGCGTGAGTTGGCAGGGTCGGCGTAATCGATCAGGCTGATCGCCTGCAGGGCACCTTTTGAGTAGCTACCGTTGCGGCGGTAGAGCCAGTCGAAGGCAACCGCAGTCGGGTCGATGGTGCTGCTGCTGGCGGAGGCGGTGGTGGCACCGTCACTGGCGGTCAACTTGCCGTAGTCGATGGTCACATCGATGTAGCGCTGGCCGGCGAAGTCGAATTTGCCCCAGACGCCGGGGAAGTCACTGCCGTACTTCACCTGCACATCTTTGTGGGTAAAGCCGATGAACTCCGAGGTGGCGGAATTGCTCAGCAGGTAGCTGCGGGCACCGGCGTCGCTGTCCAGTTCGGCCAGCCAGGCGACAACCCGGAACTTGCCCTTGGGCTGCCATGGGGCAATTTCACCGTAGTTGTTGACACCGTCGAAGCGAACCGCCTGAGCTGCGATCGCAGGAGGTGTAGGCTCAACGGGATCGGTGGGATCGGTCGGATCAGTCGGATCTGTCGGGTCAATGGGATCCACCGGGTCGGTGCTATCGCCGCTGCCAAAAACTGCCTGCCAATCGGCATCGCTGAAGACACTGCGGTCGGGATTGGTCACCAGGTGGGGACCGGCGGAGTAGTCGCTGCTGCCAACACCTTTGAGGCTATTCACGCCGCTGGCACCACCAACCTCTGCGAGGCCCTGATCGTTGTCGAAGCCGTAGGCCCGGGAGTTGGCAGGATTCACCAGGTCCATCAGGATCAGCGCCTGAACACCGGCCTGGGAGTAGTCCTTGCCGCCACGACGCATCAACCAGTTGTAGCCGACGCTGGTGGGGTCGATGGCACTGTTGCTGGTTGTGTGAGTCACCAGTCCGTCGCTGGCGGTGATCTTACCGAAGTCGACGGTCAGGTCCAGGTAGCGGGTGGTGTTGAAGCTGAACTTGTTCCAAATGCCGGGGAACTGGCCGTTCCACTGTCCCTGAACACTGCCGTGGTTCAGGCCGATGAACTCCTTGGAGCGGGAGTCGCTCAGCAGGATGGTGCGGGTGCCGGCTGCAGGATCCAGCTCGCTCAGGTAGGCGATAACCCGGAACTTACCGGTGGGCTGCCAAGAGGCAATTTCGCCATAGGCGTTGGTACCGTTGAAGCGGGCGGCGGCGGATTGGGTCGCAGGAGTGGGGGCCACCGGGTCGGTCGGCTCCACCGGATCGGTGGGCTCGACCGGGTCTACCGTGCCGTTGCCGAATGCCGCATCCCACTGGCCGTCATCAAAATGCTCAGCAGAGGGGTTGCCGATGGTATGGGGGCCGGTGCGCCAGTCGCCGCTGCCGACCTTTACCAGGGGCGCGAACGAGGCGCTGCCACCCACCTCGGTCATGCCTTGTCCCTGATGGAAGGCGAAGGCGCGCGAGTTGGCGGCATTTCCCAGGTCGATCAACGCCAGCCCCTGCAGGGCACCCTGGGAGTAATCGTTATTGCCGCGGCGGAACAGCCGGTCAAAGCTGACGGCGGTCGGGGTGATGGCGCTGTTGGAGACAGTGGCGCTGGTCACACCGTCGCTGGCGGTGAGTTTGCCGTAATCCACCTGAATCTCCAGGTAGCGGGAGGCGTTGAAGTCGAATTTGTTCCAGATTCCGGGGTATTCTCCTCCCCACTGGCCTTGTACGCTATTGTGGGTAAAAGAGAGAAATTCTCTGGTTGAGGAGGAACTGAGGAGAATCGACCTGTTACTGGCGGTTGGATCCAGCTCGGCAAACCAGGCCATGACCTTGTAGGAGCCACTGGGCTTCCAGGTATCGATTTTGGCGTAGGCATGTTTACCGCTGAAATAGACGGCGTCGGATGCCGAAACGGTCGAAGTGAAAAAAATAGAGAAAAGGAAAATAAAAACAAAGGTGTGCGCTAGCGAGCCACCCTGCCTTAGTGACTTCCCCCAAAAAAACTGCCGAGCAATCATGACAAGCCTCAAAAGTAGGCAGACAAAACGGCAACGTCAGTGAGGGACTGCGACAACAAGACACAACCTCTCTTCTTTACAAGGAGTTGTGTGTCCACAGTACACCATCGACATGAGGTAATCCCGCTATCTTGGGCCGGAGCCTTTAGACCGGAAATGTTGCGTCCTTGGCTTTCGCCAAGTTTGCCTTTGTCTGCTGTCGTGGATATACCTGTCGCTCGCAACATTGGCGTAACCACCCTTATGGTGTGCGAGCGACCCCAGGGCCCGAAGGCGAGGTTAGAATGCCCAACAAGAGATCATAAAACAACCTAATATTTGGATTTATTGGGTTATTTTGAAGCAAAAGTGCAATTATCCAACCTTAAAACAGAGACATCCATGAGTGGTAAAAATTTTGTTATTTACCATGCGTAAAACGTTCTTTATCAGTAATGAATGTTTGTCTTAAGCAGGATTTTTGCGTGATCCAGATCTCGGAATAGATCCTGTCTGAGAGGAAGATACAGCGGGAACCCGCCGCTGAATTTACCCGCTTTGCTGGAGCCTCGTTTGGAGGCTGCCTAAACTTAGCGAAATGGCACAGGTAAAACGGAGGAGGGTGAGTGGCGGATCCTGAGAAACCGTTGGGACATTCGAAGACCAAGGCGCAGCAATCCTTCTCCCGAACCACACCCGGGGAGCTGGCCACCAGGCTGTCAGCTTGCCCGGAGGAGGCACTGCTGCTGGTGGATTTCGACGACACCCTGTGGCTGGCCAACTCCACCGAACAGTTTATTGCCTGTGTTCGCCCGGCGCTGCTGGTGTCCATGGTATTGCAGCTGCTCGACCTGCTGCAGCCGTGGCGCTGGTTTACCCGCGGGGGACACCGGCACTCGCGGGATCTGTTGCGCATCAGGGTTGTCCTCTTACTGTTTCCCTGGTGCCGCAGCCAGTGGCAGCGGGCCGCCCACTCCCTAGGGCCGGATTACCTGAATCAGCCGCTGTGCGCGCTGCTCCGAAGCCACAGGGGGCCGGTGCATCTGGTCAGCTTTGGCTTCGATTTCATTATTCGCCCGATACTGGATGCTGCAAAGCTGGAGTGGCCATTGCTGCTCAGCTCCACCCTGGACAACACCGTGGAGCTGAGGATGAGGGGAAAGGCGGCGGAGCTTCGCGGCCTGCTCGGGCGGGAGCGCCTGGCCGCCAGTTGGTGCCTGACCGACAGCCTGCTGGATCGGGATCTGCTGGAAGCCTGCTCTGTCGGTCTGCTGTGTCAGTGGCCCGAGAGCCGACCCCTGCGAGCCGGGCTGGAGCCGATGCTGCCGCTGGTGTATACCAAGAAGGTTAAGCGGCCGACGGAGAGCTACATCAGCCGCGTCATCTTCGGCCACGACTACCTGACGCTGCTTCTGGTGTTCGCCCTGGGCAGCGCTCAGCCGCTGTCGGTTGCCGCCAGCCTGTTCTGTTTCCTGCTGGCTTACTTCAGCGCCTATGAGATCGGCTATTTCGAAAATGACCGGCTGGGACTGCTCTACGAGGAGAAGCCCAAGGTCAGTCCGGAGTATGGGTCACTCGCCGAGGCCTTCCGTCCATGGTTTGCCTGGAGCTGTGCGGCCCTGTTTGCCCTTCCGGGCGCCTGGCTGGCCAGGGACCTGAGCTGGATCACCAGCAATCTGGCCCCGACCCCGATGGAGAGCGCCGCGGCGGTGTGGATGGTCTTCATGTCACTGCTTGTGGCGGTGCGTGTGGTGTTCGCCTGGTTCAACCGCATCCGGGAGCGGGGTCGAGTGGTGCCGATGCTGCTGTTGCAGCTGGCCAGAACCGCCGGCTATCTGGTGATCTTTTCCACATCGCTGGTCGGCGCCCTCTACTGCTTTACCCACAGTGTCTCCAAGTGGATCCCCTATGTGACCTACCGGTTTGGCGGCGAGCGCAAGGGGATGCCGTTGCATCTGATGAACGGGCTGTTGCTGATCATGCTGTTGCTGGTGTGTTGGCTGGCTGGTGGTGTCCAGTTGGCGCAGCTGCTTCAATGGCATGCCTGGGTGATACTGGGCTATGTCCTTCTCCGGGCTGCGAAAGATCTGTGGGGATTTCGGTCGTCCCTGGTTCCCATCAGGCCGGCGAAGAGTCAGAAGCTGCCCCTGACCGGTGAAACCAGTCAGGATGAAAGTCCTTGAAGCCCGCTGATCTTGGTTGAATTAGGTTGTGCCACCCGGCACCGGAAAGGGGGCTGTGCGCGTCCGGGGCACTCTGTGTCCTGGGTGTTCGGCGTTGACGACGAGCGGCGCCTCAGGAAACGGCATCACCGACGGTGCCGAGCAGGGTAGAGAGGCTGAGATCCCTGTTGTACTCCTCGATATGGGAGCGTCGGCTGAATTTCTCGGCAACAACATCCTGGTGGGCCAGCAGCCATTCCCGGTAATCTCTCTGGCTGCTCAGCAGCCTTTCCATCGCCTCTGCCACCGAGTCATCACAATAGGGATCGGCCATCACCCGCGCCGGGATCTCCTCCAGGAAGCCGTCGATGCCGGTCTCCTTGGAGTGCAGTATGGGCACGCCGCTCATCAGGGCTTCGACGTAGACCATGCCGAAGGTTTCATCCACGCTGGGCAGCACCATGCCGCCATAGCGCGGCAGCTGCGCCAGCAATTGGGTGTTGTCCATCTCGCCGACAAGGGTGACCCTGTCCTCGACCCCCTGTGCCGCGATCATCTGCCGGGCCTGGCGCATGGCGGCACCGCTGCCTCCGCCGATGATGTCCAGCTTCAGCTTGGGATGGCGGGGCGCCAACCGCGCCACCGCCGTCAGCAGTTTCGCCAGCCCCTTCTTCTTCAGCACATTGAGATCCATGATGCTGACCAGGTGATCCTCCCTGAAGTCCGGGGTGATCACCCAGTGACGCTCGGCGACGAAGTTGGGCAGCAGTTTCTGCTTGTTGGGGTCGATGGTGAATCTGGCATTGAGCAGAGGCTTGAACCAGGCCGACACATAGTAGATGCGTGCGGCATCCCGGAGCTGGCGGCGGAAAAACAGGTCGTAGTGGGGCTTGAACCTGAGGATCTTGGCTTCCGCCTCGCCTCGGACCGACAGCACCAGGGGAACCCCAAGCCAACGTGACAGCCACCAGCCGGCGATCCCCTCGAAGGCAAACTTGTGGGCATGGACGAGGTCGACGTGGAGCCGCTCACGGCGAATCTGGCGGCGTATGCGCCAGGCCAGCAGGGTCATGGAGAGGAACAGCAGCATGCCCCAGGGCAGTCCCCAGTACTGCATCGACGTAACCTTGGGATCGCCCTCGTCATCCCCTTCGAGGGCGTTGACGGCAAAAGGGTTGCTGGTGCGCCTCAGGGCAAACACCCGGTAGTCCACATCAGGGTTGGCCCGGATAAAATGGCGCACGGCCGGGGTGTTGGAGTCCCGGTTCAGCG
This sequence comes from Ferrimonas sediminicola, assembly GCF_005116715.1. GTDB lineage: Bacteria > Pseudomonadota > Gammaproteobacteria > Enterobacterales > Shewanellaceae > Ferrimonas > Ferrimonas sediminicola. The sequence continues at coordinate 90,639 of NZ_SWCI01000009.1, forward strand.
AGGGGTACTCCACTGCCAGGTGCAGCACCCGCTTACGCGTTCTCGTCTGGCTGGAATCAGGGGTGCCGGTCACGATTGATCTCCCCAGGCGTTGAACAGAAAGCTGAGATTGCCCAGCAGATAGCGGCGCCACATCCGCCTGGGTTCCTGGGCCAGCCGATAGGCCCATTCGACCCGAATGGCTCTCATCCACGGCGGTGCCCGGCTGACCCTGCCGGCGGTGAAATCAAACAGGGCGCCGACGCCGATGGCCAGGGTGGCGCCGGTGGCCTCCAGGTGCGTCTCTATCCACTGCTCCTGACGGGGATTGCCCATGGCGACCACCACCAGGTTGGCACCGCTTTGGCGGATGGTATCGCAGATCCCGGCCTGGGCCGACTCCGGGGCAAAGCCGTGATGGAAACCGACCCATTGGTGCCGGGGGAACCGGCTGCGCCACACCTCAAAGCAGCCCTGAACACTCTGCTGATCCGCTCCCAGCAGAAACACCCGCAGTTGGTGGCGGCTCTCCGCCAGGTACCTTGGGGTAAAGTCGGTGCCGTTGAGATTCTCCTGGAAGCCTCGGCCATACTTCCAGCGGCTGGCGATCTCCACCCCGACGCCATCGTTGACCACCAGGAATCGGTTGAGGATGGTGCGAAACTCACCGTCCTGCCGGGCCAGGTTGATGGTGTGGGCGTTGGCGTAGGCCATCTTGACCGGCGTATGGCTGTCGATGGCGTCATCCAGGTGGTGGATGATCTCTTCACCACTGCGGGCGTCCATCGCGACCCCCTGGATCACCCTGGGCACGGTGAGTTGCTCCCGGTAGGCCTGGATGAAGCGGCTGGCCAGCCCCGGCCAGGCGTAGCGCTGTGCCGCGGTCATCGCCTGTTGACGCAGCTGTGGGTAGCCGTCGCGGCACCCAAGCATAAACTGGTGCAGTTGATCGGTCGCCGCCTCCGGGGCGTCGAAATCCACCAGGGTGCCGATCCCGGCCCTCTCCACGATGCGGCGAAAGCTGGGGATGGGGGAGGCCAGGGGAATGAGTCCGGCGGACATCCCCTCGACCAGAGTCAGGCCGAACCCCTCGTACTCAGAGGCACTGACGATGAAGCTGGCTGTACCAATCCTCTTCCGGATCGCCGCGTCGTCGAGGTCCGTCTCGATGCTGACCCAGGGTTCAAGCTGCAGCTGTGCCCTCAGCGCCAGCAGTGCATCGAGGTTGCCGTCCCAGTCGCGTCCGATGATAGACAGCCGCACGTCGGGGTGTCGGCGCCGCAGCCTGTCCATGACGAGCAGCAGCCGGTCGATCCGTTTGTTGTCCGAGAACCGCCCCAGGCAGAGCAGATGGGGAGTCCAGGCTTTGCTACCGGCATCGGTAAACTTGTCCAGCTCCACGCCGTTTTCCAGCAGTTGCAGCCGGTCGCCGGCCAGGGGGCGGAACAGGGCCTCATCGTTTACGCTGCAGGCAAATACCCTGGTGTAGGCGCTCAGGGTGTACCGGGTGATCAGCTGGAAGTAGAGCCGTTTAAAACTCTGGGCGAATTTGGTGTGGAAGTAGCCGCCGTGGGTGGAGAGGCACAGGGGCTTGCGATGCCGGCGGCGGGTGAGAGCCAGGAAGTCGGCGAAGAAGTCCACGCCGTGGACGTGGATCAGGTCGAAGCTGGCCAGGTGTTTGAGCACCGAGGGCGCCAGGGGATACTTGTAACTGCCCCGGTAGGGGATGCGGATCACCGGTATGCCGTCCACCAGCTCCTGATCGGCCAAGGGGGGCTGGTCTTGGTGGAACACCCGGTCCAGAGTGAGCACCCGGGCGTCCACCCCCTGTCGGCGCTGTTCCCGGACCAGGCAGCGGACGAAGTTCTCCAGTCCACCGACGGCCGGAGCAAACTGTCTCACCAGGTGAAGGATTCGCATCGGCTCCCCTATTTGTAGATCTCAACCGGAGGTGTATTGATGAAGAAGCGCACCTTGCCCCAGTTTGCCCGCATCTTCATCAGGTAGCGGAAGCTGCGCCTGGCACTCAGTGGCCCACAGACCAGCGCCAGGCTTCCGGCAACGGCCGCCTGGGCCGCCGCCCGGGTGCAGTGCCACACCCTGGCGGGCAGAGGCAGTGCGGAGAAGAAGATCACCGCATAGGTTTCACCGATTCGGGTCGCCTTACGCATCAGGTAGTCCCGGTTGAGTCGGTTCTCTTCAACGGTCTCAGACACCCTGGCTTCCCGGCAGGCAACGATCTTGGCCCCTGAGCGGTGCATGCGGTTGAAGAACTGGGTGTCACCGCCACCGGTGATGCCAAACCTGATGTCGAAAGGCGCCTCGGGATCCGGCAGCACCCGCCGGTTCACCAGGGCATTGCAGGTGGAGCCCACATTCATCACCGTCCCGGTCGGAGGGGTGAATTTACGGAAATAGTCGCCCTCCAGGATCCACTCGGGCGTCTGAGGCGGATAGTGAATCTGCACCGCGCCCAGCACCACGTCGGCGTCGTGGGCCTGGGCGCAGGCCAACAGCGAAGCCAGCCAATCGGGCTCGGCAATTTCGTCATCATCGATGAAGGCCAGCCAGTCACCCGAGGCGTTCTTGACCGTGGTATTCCTGGCGCAGGAGATGTTCTTCTCCGGTTGCACCTCGTAAAGCACCTTGAAGGTCACACTGCGCCGGAAGCGGTCCACCAGCGCCTTGGCCGAGCCCTGGGCGTCGTTGTCGGCGATGGATATCTCCATGGCGACACCCGGTGGCAGTCTCTGTGCCTGCAGGCTGGAGAGGGTGTCGAGCAACTGGGGTCTCTTGTAGGTACACAGGCAGACGCTGATGGTTGCCGTCATCGGGCTCTCTCCTTGTCCATGTAAAGCCGGGCAATAAGGGCCAGCATAAGCAGTTGAATCACCCACAGGGAGTGACTGCCGCGCAGCAGGCTGCTTTCGGTGATGTTATGCAACAGGGTTAATAGTAGTAGGATCCAGCAGAGGGTGAAGAGCCCGGGGTGTTGCGCCCGGATGGCACCGGACTGACGAGCAAACTGAACAATAACCAGCAGATAGACCATCAGGCCCATCACCCCAAGCTTGGCCAGCAGGTCCAGGTAGCCGTTGTGTCCCTGGTTCAGCAGGGTCAGGAATCCACGGCCGTGGACGATGTTGGGTGAGTTCAGCCCGATCCCCCAGAAGGAGCCGTAGCCATGGCCGAGCAACCAGCGCTTGTCGATCTGCTCCAGCAGGAACGCCCAGATATAGTCCCGCCCGGTAAAGCCGGTGTCCGACATGAACAGTGCCAGAAACTGCTTGATGTGCCAGTCATTCCAGGCCAGCAGGATAAACACCGACAGCACAGTCACCAGGGTCACCCCCAACATCAGCAACCCCAGGTTGAGCCTGAAGCCCCGGGACAGCGTCTGGGCACCGAAGATGATCCCCGGCACCAGAAAAAGCAGGCCGATGGAGGTCTTGGAAACCGACAGCAGCAGCAGCCCAAACCACAGCAGTAGGTAGAGGTTGTTGTAGAAACGGCTGATGCTCTCCCTGTGGAAGTGGCGCACCGCCATGCCGAAAAACAGGGCCGTCAGCGCCACCGCCCCCATCACGTTTTTGTGTCCGTGTATGCCGTAAAAGTAACCCTCGATGTCGAAGCTGCCCAGGCCCACGGCCACCAGGTTCAGCCCCAGCGCCAGGGTGCCCATGCGATAGACGATCAATGGCAGCTGGTAGGGGCTGCGCAGGTAACAGACCCCGACAAAGATGGTGGTGATCACGAAGATCAGCAGCACAGAGCGGCGAAAGGCGATCCCCGGGGCCAGGGCCCAGAGCACGCTGATCAGCGCGAGGGCGGCGATGAGCAGCAGCGGCCATTGGGCCAGGATGATCCGTTGGAAACGCTCGGGCTGGCGGGCCACCATGTACACGGACAGCCCCATCAGGGCAATCCAGAACAGCTGATTGAACCTGTTGCCGGTGGAGGTGCTGGCGGAGTGGGCGCTCAGGTCGAGATCCTCCAGCTCTACCGCCGCCTCCAGCTGAGGAGTCAGGACGTCGAAGGAGAGGGCGGTCACCAAGGCGATGATCAGCACCGCCAGCACGTTGTTCAGGGTAGACACCCGGCTGTCCCGGCCGGCAAACCAGTTGAACAGGCGCTCAAGGATCATGGGTCACCCTCGGGCTGAGGGGCAGAGGCGGCTGGGGCTGCAGCAGCTTGATGATGTACCCGAAGGCCACCGCCTCCCCAAGAATGACCGACAGCACCACCCACTCCCCACCATGGGTGAGGCCGATGATGGCCAGGGTGGTCAGGGCAAAGGCGGCGCCCCACAAGGTGGCCTTGGCCAGGGGCTTGAAGCGGTTCTGCGCCTGGATGGCGGCGCTGCTGGTGGCCCTGAGGTGAAACAGCAGGGTCACTATGGCCCACTGCAGGGTGACCCAGCCCACGCCGTGGTACTCATGGGAGAACAGGTGCCGATCCATCAGTGGCCAGAACAGCCACAGGGTCAGGCCAAACAGCAGGTTGAACAGGGTAAAGCCGAGCAGCCCCTGGCGGACCAGCCTGAAAAAGGCCCCCTGGTTCCCCTCGGCGTTGAGACGGGCCAGGGTGGGTTTGGCCACCCGGGTCCAGGCGGAGGTGATGATGTTCAAGGGGCCGAAAAACACCCGGCCGGCCTGGATGAAGCCGACCATGGCGGAACCGAACAGCAGCCCCACCACGAAGATGTAGCCACGGTTCTGAATCTCGGTGGTGGTGACGCCGACCAGGGACCAGCGGGACTGCTGCCATACCGGGGCATACACCCGTGCCAGCCTGCGCCACCCCAGGGGCCGCAATAACGGGACCTCCTTGGCCAGCAGGTAGCAGAGGCTCAGCAGCTGGCTCATGCACAGCAGCCACAGCAGCTGATTCAGCGAGAAGTCGCCCCACCCCTGTTGCCACCACAGCCAGGCGCCGCCGAGGGCAAACAGCATGACAAAGGCCATATCGGCCCACATCACCGGCATCAGGTCCAGCTCGGCGGACCATCGGCAGCGCAGGTACTCCCGCAACAACCGGACGACGAAGAACAGGGTGATCAGCAGCGGGGAGGCATAGGACTGGTTGAAGCCGGGCAGCAACTGCAGCAGCAGGCAGAGCAACGCCAGGGACACCAGAAACATCAGGTTGCCCTGGGACAGGGCACGCCTCAGGGCGTCGGGGTTCTTTCGGGCCGGAATCAGCACCGAGTAGGGGGTGTTGATCAGGGCATTTTGCAGGCTGATGAACACGAAGCCCAGGGTAAACAGGATCGAGTAGACGCCGAACATCGCCGGAGTCCAAAACTTAATCAGCAGCAGGTTTAGACCGAAGTTGAAGGCACTCAGCAGCCCCTGGTCGATGGCAGACACCATTACCTTGGTTTTCACCTTACCTCCCTCTCGCCACCGTTCATTTCATATCGCTGCAAGCACCTGATTTTTAGCTTAGACCGAGAATGGGTTTCCTGCGTGTTTTCCCACTCTCGGCGGCGCGTGTTAAATCCGCTGCTATTCTTTAGCCCATGGATCAATGAGGTCCCGACGCGCCGGGGCCGGATGGCAATGGAGCAGGCACAACGATGGCGACTCTACTCCCCGTGGTATTGGCCGGTGGTGCCGGCACCCGACTCTGGCCCCTGTCCCGCACCCTGTTTCCCAAACAGTTTCTTCCCCTGGCCGCACAGCAGTCGATGTTGCAGGAAACCCTCAACCGCCTGGGGGACCTGGAGACGGTTCCACCGACAGTGATCTGCAATGAGGAGCACCGCTTTATCGTGGCGGAGCAGCTGCGTGCCATCGGCCGGGTGGGACAGATCCTGCTGGAGCCGGTGGGGCGCAACACCGCCCCCGCCCTGGCCCTGGCGGCGCTGTTGCAACAGCAGGAGGATCCCCTGCTGATGGTGCTGGCGGCGGATCACGTCATTACCGACACCGAAGCGTTTACCCGGGCGGTTGAGGCGGCCACCCCCCTGGCGGAGGCCGGGGCCCTGGTGACCTTTGGGGTGGTGCCCGACTCCCCCCACACCGGCTATGGCTACATCCGCCGCGGTGACGCCTGTGACGGCGGCTTCAGGGTCAGTCAGTTTGTCGAGAAGCCGGATGCAAAGAGGGCGCAGGCCTATCTCAGCAGCGGTGAATACTATTGGAACAGCGGTATGTTCCTGTTCCGTGCCAGCCGCTACCTGCAGGAGCTGGGACAACACCGGCCTGAGATTCTGAGCGCCTGTCAGGGGGCCGTCTCTGACATCAGCCGGGATCTGGATTTTGTCCGGGTCGCCACCGAGGCGTTCGAGGCCTGCCCGGAAGACTCCATCGACTATGCGGTGATGGAGCATACGGAGGCCGCGGTGATGGTGCCGCTGAATGCCGGCTGGAGCGACGTCGGGGCCTGGTCCGCCCTGTGGGATGTACGCGAGCACGACGAACGTGGCAATGCCCTGCGCGGCGATGTGCTGCTGCATGATTGCGATAACTGCCTGATTCAAGGGGATGATCGCCTGATTGCCGCCGTGGGGGTGGACGACCTGGTGGTGGTGGACACCCAGGATGTGCTGCTGGTGGCCCGCCGGGAGCGGGCCCAGGAGGTTAAGCACCTGGTGGAGAAGCTTAAGGCCCAGGGCCGGGAGGAGGTGATCTGCCACCGCAAGGTGTTTCGCCCCTGGGGCAATTACGACTCCATCGATCATGGCCAGCGCTATCAGGTCAAGCACATCACGGTGAAACCCGGGGCCAAGCTGAGTGTGCAGATGCACCATCACCGGGCCGAGCACTGGGTGGTGGTGTCGGGCACCGCCCGGGTCACCAACGGCGAGCGCACCTTCCTGGTGACGGAAAACGAGTCGACCTACATCCCTGTCGGGGTGGTCCATGCCCTGGAGAATCCGGGCAAGGTGCCGCTGGAGCTTATCGAGGTGCAGTCGGGGTCCTACCTTGGGGAGGATGACATCGTGCGCCTGCAGGACAACTACGGACGGACATGATCCATGGAGAGACTCAGCTGCTTCAAGGCCTATGACATCCGCGGGCGCCTGGGTGATGAACTGAATGAAACCATCGCCTGGCGCATTGGCCGCGCCTTTGCCCGTTACCTCAACGCCCAGACCGTGGTGGTGGGCGCCGACATGCGACTGAGCAGTGACGGACTCAAGCAGGCGCTGGCGCGCGGGCTGATGGAGGAGGGGTGCGACGTTATCGACATCGGCATGGTGGGAACCGAAGAGGTCTACTTCGCCACCCGCTACCTGGATGCCGACGGCGGCATCGAGGTGACCGCCTCCCACAACCCCAAAGATTACAACGGCATGAAATTGGTGCGGAGTCAGAGTCGGCCGATCTCAGGCGACAGCGGCCTCCATGAGATCCGCCGCCTGGCGGAGCAGGCCAGGTTCGAGGAGGTGCCTCCGGCACAGATGGGCCGCTTGCGCGGCTGCAACCCGCTGGATGAGTATGTGGCTCACCTGCTCGGCTACGTCGATACCTCGGTGCTGAAGCCGATGACCCTGGTGATGAACGCCGGCAACGGCGCCGCCGGTCACGTGGTGGACGCCATCGAGTCGGTGTTCGAGCGCCGCGGCGTCCCGGTCAAGTTCGTCAAGGTGCACCATCAGCCCGACGGACATTTCCCCAACGGCATTCCCAACCCGCTGCTGCCGGAAAACCGGGCGGCTACCAGTGAGGCGGTGCTGGCCCATGGCGCACAGATGGGAATCGCCTGGGACGGCGACTTCGACCGCTGCTTCCTGTTCGATGAGCGGGGCCGCTTTATCGAGGGGTATTACATCGTCGGCCTGCTGGCCCAGGCCTTCCTGGCCCGTCATCCCGGCGCCCGCATCATTCATGATCCGAGGCTGCTCTGGAACACCGTCGAGGTGGTTCGTCAGGGCGGCGGCGTGCCGATCCAGTCCAAGACCGGGCACGCCTTCATCAAGGAGCGGATGCGCGCCGAGGACGCGCTCTATGGCGGCGAGATGAGCGCCCATCACTATTTCCGAGAGTTTGGCTATTGCGACAGCGGCATGATCCCCTGGCTGCTGGTGTGTGAGCTGATCAGCCGGCGTGGTCAGAGCCTGGCCCAGATGGTGGAACAGCAGATCCGTGCCTACCCCTCGTCCGGCGAAATCAACTTCAGGCTGCCGGCTCCGGCCAAGTCCCTCAACCGGGTGGTGCAGCACTATCGTCACCAGGCCCGGGAGCTGGATGAAACCGATGGCATCAGCATGAGCTTCGATGGCCCGGAGGGGGAGTGGCGCTTCAACCTGCGCAGCTCCAACACCGAGCCTGTGGTGCGCCTCAATGTGGAGTCCAGGGGGGACGAGGCCCTGATGCGGCGCAAGACCGATGAGCTCAAAGGGCTGTTGACCGGCGACGGGCAGGGTGGTGGCAACCCTTGAGGCTCCCGGTCTAATTTGTTGGTTTCCACTGAAAATTTTCGTCTACGCTTTATAGGTACAGGGATGGGATAAGCAGGGATGGCGCCTTGACGCCGGGCATGGGGTCCGGCTGCTGCCTGGGAGCGGGACAACGGCTATGCACTCAGCATCACCGCCACACAAGGGAATGAGCTTCACCCGGTTTCACGGCTTCGCCGTGCTGTTCCGCCTGGTGGACATGGTCATCGTCCCCTTCAGTCTGTTGCTGGCTCAGGCGGTTGCGGGGCGTCAACTCGATGACCCCCTGTTGGCCTCGATCCTGGCCATTGCCGGGTTCTCCTTCTTTGCTGAATCCCTGTCCCTCTATCGTTCCTGGCGCTCCACCCGGCTGATGAAACTGCTAGCGACCAACTTTGCCGCCTGGTTTCTGGCGGGGCTGTTTGTGCTGACCTGCTCTTACCTGGTGCCCGCCAGGCTGTCCATCGACAGCGAGATCCTGATCCTGTGGGCGGTGGTCGGACTGCTGGTGTTCGGCACCTTCCGTATCCTGGGCCGGCAGTTGATCTTCTCCCTGAGGCGACGGGGCTATAACACCCAGACCGCCGCCATCCTGGGGGTCACCCGTTCGGGCCTGGCCATGGCCAGGAGCCTCGAGGAGAATCCGCAGCTGGGGATTCGGCTTATCGGCTTCTTCGACGATCGGGAGCCGGGACGGTTTGACGGGATAGGGGAGAGGCAGCCCGTTCTTCTTGGCAATATCGATCAGGCCATCAAGCTGGCTCGCAGCAATGCGGTGGACGTGCTCTATATCGCCATGCCGATGCGGGCCGAGGAGCGGATTACCGAGATCCTGATGATGTGCGGGGACAGCACCGCCTCGGTGCACATCATTCCGGACTTTTTCGTTTACAACCTGTTGTATGCCCGTTGGCATGAGGTGGGTGAGGTGCAGTCCCTCAGTGTCTATGACTCGCCCCTGGATGACCTGACCAGCTGGGTGAAGCGGGTGGAGGATATCCTGCTGGCCACGGTGATACTGACGATCGTCGCCCTGCCGATGCTGGTGATCGCCCTGGTCATCAAGCTGACGTCGGCGGGACCTGTGCTGTTCAAGCAGCACAGGTATGGCCTGGATGGCCGAAAGATCGAGGTATGGAAGTTTCGCTCCATGACCTCCCAGGACAATGGCCCCGTGGTGCAGCAGGCCGTCCGCAACGACCCCAGGGTCACCCGGTTCGGCGCCTTCCTGCGCCGCACCTCGCTGGATGAGTTGCCCCAGTTCTTCAACGTCCTCGCCGGCCAGATGTCGGTGGTCGGCCCCAGGCCCCATGCGGTGGCCCATAACGAGGAGTACCGGGCGCTGATCAATGGCTACATGTTGCGCCATCACATGAAGCCGGGCATCACCGGATGGGCGCAGATCAACGGCTGGCGGGGGGAGACAGACACGCTGGAAAAGATGCAGAAAAGGCTGGAGTTTGATCTGGCCTACATTCGCAACTGGTCGGTATGGCTGGATATAAAGATTGTTATTCGTACTGTTTTTCAGGGGTTTACAAGCTCCAACGCTTACTAAGGAAGGATGATCACCATGAAAGCACTCACGCCACTGTTGCTAACCGGTTCCCTGTTACTGCCTTTTACCGTGGGCGCAGGCGAGTATCAACCCGCCAATCTCGAGATGGGCAAGGGGTGGCAGTTCATGCCCCAGTTGGGGGTGGGCCTGGGGTATGACGATAACACCGCCCACTCCAGTGCCGATGCCATCGACAGCTGGTACTGGGAGGTGAGCCCGGAGTTTCTGATCCATGCCGGAAACCAGGTCAATAGCTATCAGCTCAGTTACCTGGTGACAGATGGCAACTATGAAGACAGCAGCGAGGATGACTTCACCGACCACAGGGTTAAGCTGGACATCCACCACGAGTTCACCCGTCGTCATCGCCTGAACTTCAACTACACCTACTACCGGGACCACGAGGCCAGGGGTGAGGGGATCACCGAGGGTTTTGGCCAGGACTTCGATGAGGTGGCCGAGTTTGATGTGCACGATGTCGGCCTGATCTACGGCTTCGGTGTCCCCTCTGCCAAGATCAACCTGGATCTGGAACTGGGCTACTACGACAAAAACTACACCAACCTGGAGACCATCTCCCAGTTCCGGGACTACGACAGCGTGCTGGGGCGGGCCACCGTCTACTGGCGGTTGGGGCCCAAGACCAGCGTGTTGTTCGAGTGGGACGGGGAGGACAAGAGCTACGACCGCTCCGCCCAGGGGGAGCCCTCCAGGGACAGCTTCGACCAGCGTCTGCTGGTGGGCTTCAAATGGGATGCCACCAGCAAAACCTCGGGTACCGTCAAGCTGGGTTATGAGGACCGCAACTTCGATGCCGACAGCCGGGAGGATTTCGATGGCGTCGCCTGGAACGTGGCGGTGGACTGGAAGCCCAGGAGCTACTCCACCTTTACCATCGACGGCGGTAGCCGGGCCAAGGATCCGGACACCCTGGGCGACTATGTGGAGGAGAACAGTTTAGGGGTGCGCTGGACCCACGATTGGCGCAGCCGCCTTTCCACCCTGGCAGCCATCCGCTACCTGGACGAGAGTTTCACCGGCATCGACAGGGACGATGAGCTGTGGGAAGCCACCCTCGGAGCCACCCTGATCTGGAAGCGCTGGCTCTCCACCGAGTTCGAGTACCGCTACGCGGACCAGAGCTCCAACATCGATAGGCTCAACTATGACAAGAACCTGTTCCTGGCAACAGTGCGCCTCTCTCTGTAGTGTCCTGTTGCTGCTGGTACTGTGCCTGCCGGTGGCCGCCGCCACCGGCGACTATCGGCTCAGCTCCGGCGACACCATCTCCATCCACGTCTATGGTGAGGATGATCTGACCCTGCAGACCCGGCTGGGGGAGTCCGGGGTGATCAACTACCCCTACCTGGGGGTGATCAAGGTGAAGGGGCTGACGGTGGCCGAGCTCGAGAGCCGCATCGTCAGCGGACTCAAGGGTGACTACCTGATCAATCCCAGCGTTCACATCAGCATCACCGAGTATCGTCCCTTCTACATCTACGGCGAGGTGAAAGCGCCCGGCGGCTACCCCTATCAGCCGGGACTCACGGTGGAGCGTGCCGTGGCGCTGGCGGGGGGATTGACCGAAAGGGCCTCCATCAAGGATATGACCATCAACCGTATCCTCAGTGGCCAGGAGAAGAGCATCAGGGTCTCGATGTCCACCTCGGTCTATCCGGACGATTCCATCCTGATTAAAGACAGCTTCTTTTGAGGGGAGAGCAGATGTCCAACATGGCGATCCAGATGGATAAGGAGGCCTTCGCCTCGGAACGGGATCTGGACCTGACTCAGTACTTCCGGGTGCTGTGGCGGTACAAGGGGCGCATCCTGCTGTTCTCCATGCTGGTGACCGCCATCGCCGTCGCGGTATTGCTGAATGTGCAACCTATGTACAGGGCCCAGGCCAGGCTGCTGCTCGAGTCGCAGCAGGCCAAGGCGGTGTCCATCGAAGATGTCTATGGCCTGGACTCCTCCCGCCAGGAGTACCTGAAGACCCAGTTTGAGATCATCAAGAGCCGCCACCTGGCCGAGCGGGTGATCGATCGGCTGGAACTGACCCGGCATCCGGAGTTCATTATCCCCGAACGTCCCCCCTGGCAGGACAAGATACTCAGCCTGATACCGACGGCGCCCAACCAGGATCCCATGGAGGTGGTGCGCGGCTGGCTCTCCTGGCTGCCGGTGGATCTGACGCCGGAGTCGGTGGATGAAGCCCAGCGCCTGGCGACGAGAAAGGTCCGCCTGTTTTACGAGTTTTCCAAGCGGCTGACGGTGTCGCCGGTGCCCCAGACCCAGTTGGTGGATGTGGGCTTCTACGCCCATAACCCCAGCCTGGCGGCGCTGGTGGCCAACACCATGGGCGAGATCTACATCGAAAATCACCTCGAGGCCAAGCTGGCGGTGACCCGCAAGGCCTCCGAATGGCTCAGCAGCCGCCTGGACGAGCTGCTGGTGGGGCTGCGCAACTCGGAAGAGAAGTTGCAGGCGTTCCGTGAAAGGGAGGGGCTGCTGGAGCTCGACGGTTCCGTGGGCACCGCCTCCAAGGAGATCAATGAGCTGACCGAGCAACTGGGGCTGGCCAGGCAGAGGCGGGAGGAGGCCCGCTCCCTGTTGAACCTGGTGAGGCGTAAAGGCAGCGACAACATCGACAGCCTGGAGGGGCTGGCGGAGATCAGCGGCCACCCGCTCATCGAGCAGGTCAAGCAGGCCGAGGTCACCGCCTCGGCCAATGTGGCGGAGCTGTCCCGGCGCTATGGCCCGAAACACAACAAGATGATTGCCGCCAAGGCGCAACTGGCCGAGGTGCGCGCCAACATGCGTGCCCAGGTGCGCCAGCTGGTGCGAGGCATTGAGCAGGAGTTCCAGACCCTGGACTCGGCGGTGATGGCCCTGGAGCGCCAGCTCGGCGGCATCAAGTCCCAGTACCAGGAGCAGAGCCGGGTCGAGGTGGAGTACCGCGAGCTGCAGCGGGAGGTGGAGTCGAACCGCCGCATCTATGAGACCTTCCTCAACCGGATGAAGGAGACCGGCGCCGTCGCCGACTTTGATGCCGCCCATGCCCGGTTCACCGACCGGGCCGAACCGCCCCTCTATCCCTCCAAGCCCAAGAAGAAGCTGATCGTCATCATGGTGGCGGTCATGTCGGGACTGCTCGGGTGTGCCTTCGCCCTGGTCTACCACACCCTGACCGACACCATCACCGCCGGCGACCAGGTCGAGAGCAAACTCTCCGCCAAGCTGCTGGGGGCGATCCCCCAGCAGAAGGCGCGAAAAAGGCTCAAGGCGGACCACTTCTTCTCCAAGGAGGCCCACAGTTTTTCCGAGGCGTGGCGAACGGTGCGCACCGGCTATCTGCTGACCCATGTGGAGGATGGCGCCAAGACCCTGTGCGTGACCTCGACGGTGCCCGGCGAAGGCAAGACCACCAGCTCCTTCAACCTGGCCCTGGCCCTGTCCCAGCTGGAGCGGGTGTTGCTGATCGAGGCGGATCTGCGCAAGCCGGTGGTGGGGGAGATGTTGAGGTTGCCCAACTATCAGCCCGGATTGTCCAATCTGCTCAGCGGCACCCACAAGCTGAACGACTGCCTGTACACCGTGCCCGATACCGAGCTGGATGTGATGGTGGCCGGCACCCGGGTCTCCACCCCCCTGGAGCTTATTGCCTCCAAGAGCTTCAGCACCCTGCTGGAGCGGTTGCAGGGCCACTATGATCGAATCTTGGTGGATACGGCGCCGGTGGACGTGGTCAGTGACGCCCTGGTGATCGCCCGCCGGGTGGACTCGGTGGTGTACGTGGTCAAGTGTGGCAAGGCCAGGCGTGATCTTATCGCCCGCTCGCTGGGGCGGCTGTTCGCCGCCCAGGCGCGGGTGGACGGGGTGGTGCTTAACGGGGTGCCCAAGGACCTGGCGACCTACAAGCGCTACCAGAGCTACTATGGGACGGGCATGCCATGATCGATCTTCACTGTCACCTGTTGCCCGGGGTGGACGACGGCGCCCGGGATATGGAGGAGGCCCTGGCACTGGCGCAACTGGCGGTAGAGCAGGGGATCACCCACTCGGTGCTGACTCCCCACATCCACCTGCGCCACTACCCCAACACCCTGGAGTCGCTGACGCCGCACTTTCATCGCTTCAAAAAGGCCCTGGCCCAGAGGGCGATTCCCCTGCAGGTTGCCCTGGGGGCCGAGGTGCGCATGGCGCCGGAGTTGCTTCTCGGCGAGGCCTGGAAGGGCCTGCCCAAGCTGGGGAGCACCGAACAGGGGCGGCCGGTGCTGCTGCTGGAGATGCCCTACAGCCACGTGCCGGCCGGGACGGCCCAGCTGTTGCGCTGGCTGAGCAGTCAGGGGGTGCAGCCGGTGGTGGCCCACCCGGAGCGCAACCGGGAGATCATCGCCCATCCCAGCCTGGCGCTGACCCTCAAGGGAACCGGGGCCTGGCTGCAGGGGACCCTGAGCGCCCTGGGGGGCAGTTTCGGTGTCGAGATCAAGCGGGTCGCCTGGGAACTGCTGGACAAGGGCGCTTACCACTACCTGGCCAGCGACGCCCACCGCATCGACAAGCGCTCCACCCGGGTCGAGCATGTGTTGCAGATGCTGACCGAGGGGCTGGGCTTCGAACAGACACAGGTGCTGACCCAAGACCGCCCCTGGGCCATAGTGGCGTCAAGGTTTTAGCGCCGTCATGGCGCTGCGGGTTGTACACCTGTCCACCAGGTCGCTCCTTCTGGCCCAGCGGCGCATTTTGATAGAAGCGAGCTTAGGCTGCTATGGCGCCAATAGCGATCATTGTAGTAAACAGCCATGACTGCAGGTTCAACATACCTGGGTTCATCGTCTCAACGGGCCCAGCAAAGCATATCCCTAGGTTGATGACCCTACTCAGCGCTGCCTTTCTCTGGGTCCATTTAACGGTCGTTTGTTGGACCCAGCTATCTACAGTTGAAGAGTTGAGTGTTTGGGTTTGCAGGTTATGAGGAAAGGATACCATTGGCGCCAACTGCGGCCGTTTGTCTGTTGTTGACTTTTGCGGACTGAACTGGGTTGATATGAACTTTATTTCAATCCATTCTGAACCGTTGGTCTTGGAACCCACTGTCGAGGCAATCGGAGCCTGCGAAAGCCAACAACCGCTGTATCAAAGTGATCTACGGTACCTACCTTTCAGACAATAAAAAGGAAATACAAACTTGATTGATTTTTCCTCTATTAATCCCTTCAATAAAGGGCCAAGAGAGTCCTTTGAAGACTTGATTTGTGTTCTTGCTCGTCGTGAACACCCTGAAAATGGGGTCGACTTCCAACCCAATGATGGTTGTGGGGGAGATGGAGGTGTAGAAGCGATCTGGATTCTAAACAATGGGCGAAAAATTGGTTATCAAGCGAAGTATTTCACTTCAATTAGTGACTCCCAATGGAGTCAAATGGATGAATCTGTAAAACAAGCGTTGAAGGTGCACCCCGAACTTCAAACATATATTTTTGCATTACCAAAAGACTTAACGCCAGCTAGGGGAACACAAGGTAAATCTCAACGAGAAAAGTGGGATGACCGAGTACAAAAGTGGAAAATCTGGGCAAAAGAAAAGTCAATTGACCTAGAATTTGAGCTTTGGTCCGAAACCACTTTAAAGGAAATGCTCCTTCGAGAAGAGAACGCCGCTTTGATCAAGCATTGGTTTGGTGGCGACGTTTTGAACGATACTTGGTTCAAAAATCAAATTGATGTGGCAAAGCGAGCATTAGATGATCGTTTCAACCCTGATGATCACGTCGAAGTGTCTATTGAAGCCTTGTTCGACACCATGGCCCGTGGTCCAGGTATTGCTCAAAAATTGAGAAATGCCTTCAACGAACTTGAGAAGGCAAGAATTCCAAGTATAGAGCTTATATCTACAGAGCATGCACCAGACGCCGACGCACTTTTAATAGCAAATGACGCTTGGCTAAAACTTGTGGAACTTAAGGGCTCGTTTACGAAGGATTTTACTAAAGAATGGGACATTGATTCGGCAACCTCGATTCTAGAACGTCTTCACAGTGCAGTTTGGACGCTTGAAAGGCAGTATGCTTCAATAGACAAGAAAATTCTTGCAAAGGATGACCAAAGTAAACTGGAAACTCTGTCCCGAAGTCTCCGCGATATTTCCTCTTCCTGCTCCTCATTAAGCGATATCTTTCGTGACCGTAATCTTAAAGCTGAAGCTCTCCGGTGTGCTGTAGTTTATGGACCAGCAGGGGCAGGAAAGTCTCATATTCTTGGGTTGGTGGCAGAACAGCGTACTCGTGCGGGTTTTCCAACAGTTCTAGTGTTAGGTCAGAGCCTTTCAAAGTCAGTGTTCTGGGAACAAATCGGTAGTGTGTTGGGTCTAGAAGGCAGAACCGTAGAGGATGTTTTGGGAACTCTTAGCGCAGCCGGTGAGCGTAAAGGAGAACGGACTATTCTGCTCTTCGACGCAATCAACGAAGGCGTTGGTGCACAATATTGGAGGCAGAATCTGCCGGAAGTTTTAAACGCGATTCAAAAATACTCCCATTTGTCCGCCGTATTCTCTTGTCGCGATGAGTATCTTCCGTATGCAGTTCCGGACACTTTATCGGATAAATTACCAAAATTCTTTATCAAAGGCTTTTCCAGCCCAGAGGAGATGGAACGAGCGGCAATCCGATACCTTGATACCAAAGGTATAGCTAGACCGAATACACCGTGGCTATCGCCGGAATTTAGTAACCCGCTCTTCCTAAAAAGTGCCAGTGAGGCTTTGCATGCGAAAGGACTTACAGAATTTCCTCGCGGGCTGAACGGAATATCACAAATAATGGCGCTGTATCTCGATGCACTGAGTTGGCGAACGGGGGTAGAAGCAACAAATTCAGATACTATTTCTGCTTCTATCAAAAAGTGTGTTGGCCTCGTCGCTGATAAGATGGCAACGAATGGTTGCGACTTCATTGAAATCGGAGAGGCGACAACATTTGCAGATGACAGCTTTAAGGGCAGGACTCCGCCAGAGGGAAAGACTTGGCTGCAAGTATTAATAGAAACAAGTTTGTTTCGGCGCGATCCACCGCCTTATTCGAAAGAGGCTGATCCATTTAATCCGCCACCGGAACTAATACGCTTCTCCTTTCAGAGATTCCAAGACCATCTCATGGCAACATCTTTGGTTTCGAAGGTGGCCGGAGATCAAGCAAATATAGCTTTCGATGCGGGCGGGCCTCTCAATTTCCTATTTTATGATGGGCAATCAGACTCTGGTTTCCGTTATGAGTATGCGGGATTGGTTAGCGCTCTATCCACAATCTATCCTGAGAAGCTTGGCGTCGAATTTGTTAAGGCACTACCAGACTGGGAGCAGCATTGGGAAAGGGATCAGCTACTTCAAGAAAGCTTTGGTGAAAGTTTCAAATGGAGATGTGTGGATGCCTTTTCAGATACTACTCGAGAGCTATTGAACCGATTGGACTACTGTCATGTAGAATCTCTGGGGCTGCTATTGGAAGTGTCGATGACAATTGATCATCCATTCAATGCTCTGCGCCTACACTGCCGTCTGAAGCAGTGGTTAATGCCAGAAAGAGATAGTCACTGGACACGTTGGATAAATAGGGCCTCGCGAGAAGAGTTCAATCAAGTAGACAGGATTGTCTCTTGGGCCTTGTCTATACGTAATCGATCCGCAGACGTTAAACACATGGAGTTAGCTTCAATAATTCTGGCGTGGTCTTTGTCGTCGTCCCACCAGACATTGCGTGATCGAGCGACCAAAGCATTAACGACGTTATTTTTGGTCAACTCAAGCTTATTTGGCTTTGTGATTGAAAAAATGTACGATTGCGATGATCCGTATGTGGTAGAGCGACTCTATGCGGCAGCCTTTGGCGCTTGCTGCATCGATCAAAGTTCTGAGCGTCTGGATATTTACTCGCGTGAAGTCTTTGTGAAGATTTTTGCAAATAAACAGCCACCAGTTGCCCTGCTTACCAGAGACTACGCATTGGGGATCATTGAACTCGCTGATAGCAAAAGTGCACTGAGCAGCGATATTAACCTTGAGGATTGCTATCACCCATTGGGTTCTGATGCGCCAATGTTTGGTTTGACTGAGGAGGAAGTGAAGAAAATTTCTGAAGAAAAAGGTGGTAAAGAAATTTTAAATTCGGCTTCAAGTGAATGGGGTGACTTCGGAAAATATAGTATTCCAGGTCGTGTTAGAAGTTTTTCGACAACCCCCCTTTCTCAACCAAAGCCAATTTCAAAGAAAGAATTAAAGCGAGCTTTCGTCGAGGAAGTGATATTTCCTCACGGCGAGCGTGTTAAGGCGTTAGAAGAATATGAGAAAGCGTCCAGTTTCTCTAAAGAGGCACTTTTTTGCCTATTTGAGGATGAGACCGACAAAGAGGAGGCCGAAAACGAAGGCTCTGCTCAGGAGGATGTTCAAGTTAATATCCTCCGCCGCTTAGAAAGCTTGCTAGATGTCGATGAGAGAGAAAGGCTTTCGGCGGACTATTTTAGAGATGACGGCGACTATGAAGACTTTGACAAAGTTGACGTTCAACAATGCCGACTTTGGATAACCAAAAGAGCCTATGAACTTGGTTGGAATTCAGAACTCTTTCCTAGGGATGGTTATGGTACGAGTTATTCTAGATATGATAATGATTTTGAACGGATAGGAAAAAAGTACCAACGTATCGCTCTGGATGAAATTCAAGCTAGGCTGGCAGATAATTTTTGGTTAGTCCAAGGTTGGCCTGAAGAACCGCTTGTCTATCGGTACAGCAATCATGACTTTCGTAGAAATATTGAACCGACTATTCTGCCGTTTGAAACGCCAGACGCTCGACCAGAGGGTTGGATTGTAGAGCCGATTATCAAACTCCCGAAAGTGGCCGAAGAAAACCTGAAGCAGTGGCCATTTGAGGAAGACCCGACGACGTCGATAGTAGAGAACCTATCGAGGCTTGATAAAGACGGTAAAAACTGGCGTGTATTGTATGAATTTAATTGTGCTAGTGATAAATATCGAGGACCTAGACAAGGCTTGCATGGGATGCGATACGAGGAATTTAGGTTCTTTTATTGCGTATTTCTAAAGAAAGGAAAAGCAAGAAAACTAGCAGAATTCCTTAAAGCTAAACAAAGCCTTGATGTTGACTCCTTTAAACCAAGGGAGTTTACCGATGGGCCATATCTTCATGAAGCACATTGGCGTAATACATGGGAGTCTGAAAAGTTCTCGGAGTGTTTATGGAATGCTCCTGATGATTGCAAATTTGCAATCCCTGTAGCCAACTACCACTGGGAGAGTCATTTGGATAAATCCCTTCCTGATGGCTTTTCCAGCTATATGCCACAAAAGTGGTTTGCCGATGAACTTGAGTTGTCGATGTCTGAGAGTGAACCTTATATATGGTTAAATAAATTTGGCGATGTTGTAGTCCAAGCTCACAAACCTTTTGAGCATCAAACCGCAGTAGTAATTGATGAAGAAACTCTTAACTACTATGTAGGCAAGTTCGACATTGAGCCTCTTTGGGTGATGATCGCAGAAAGAAACACATGGCCTAATGGAAATAATAGTGAGTCTTGTTGGCGTCGTTCTGAAGGTGTCGTGTGGCGTGAGGGTGATACTTGGCAACAAGTTGGCTGGAACAAAGATACAAAGCGCTAGATGCCATAACAGCCAGGGTACCAATTGGGCAGTATTCTGTATAAAACGGTACTCTGACAGTTTTGGTGGTGTTGCGAGTTGAGGCTCCGATTAGTTGATGCGTGCCATCAGGAGCCAACAGCTTGTCACTGGCTTACTTGCGCCTGGCCCCCCCCCCGGGGGCTACCCGCTCCGGCGCTAGTACCGGTCATTGACGTTTACCACATAAGGCTTTGCCGCTTTTTTTCGAGCAGATCCGCCTTTCGTGCTGATGAACACGCACCTAAGGGCGTTGAGCTCGACCTAATCTACTGATATATTTGGAAAATGATCTCAACGACTTACGGCTGCGGCTTTCAGATATGCGGCAAGAGTGTCCCGAGTGAAAGGCGGCGATTAGCCGCATAAAAATAGCTGTTAAAACACTAAATCAAAATCTAGGAATTTCCAACTATGGAAGAAAAGAAAGTTAGTCATCTGGAAAACGCCGTCAAAAGTAAAGAACCTGCAAACGAAAAAAAACCTGTTCAAAAATCGGAACACTCTACCATAGTCCAAGCATCTAGACTCCTTACCTACAAGAAAATTACGTTTGTATATGCCGCTACCGGGGCTCTATTCGGCTTAGGTTATATAGCTTATCTTAACCCCCATGTTTTTCTTATTAATAGCGAGACTTTAAAAGTATGGAATCAAGCAATAAATGCTATTCTTTTGCTGGTTGTTCCTTTTATGTTCGGAGCGCTCGCAGCATATGCACGTGTCCTAATTTCAGGTGAAGAAACTAATGAATATTACAAGATTATTTTTTCGTCCGGCCTTATCGCTGCATTCTCGTGGATGGGAATAAAAAGCAAAGTATTCCTCACTTTAGTGTCACCATATGTAGAGAAAGTTAGTAAAGAGGTCGGCGAAAAAGTTGTATCTTTTCCGGCGCAAGGGGAGGATGCATTTTATTCAATGGCTTTGGTCGCAATACTTGTAGGTATGTTCTCGTCAAATATATTTATTTTTGTAAATCAAAAAGTAAAGCAACTAACTAATACCTAGTTTTTAGTAAACGTGTTCTAACAAGGCGTTTAAGCGGACAATGAAGTTGACCCGTTTTAGTGGACACCAAAATCGATAGATTGAGGTGTCAGAATGCCTGCCTACAAGACAGGAAAACGAACTCAACAGTACAGTGTGGAGTTCAAGGTAAAAGCGGTGACCTGGTCA